>JBLXGS010000003.1:0-179072 GCA_048381755.1 Roseobacteraceae bacterium | reverse complement strand
ATGCAGCGGCGGTCTCTCTCCTCCTCCCTGAGACCGCCGCACCCTACATAGGGCCTCCCTCGGGCCCGACCGGATCGGAAGCCCTTCTTCTCCTCCTCCTCGGGCTTTCGTGACACGGAACGGCGGTGCCTCTCCTCCTCCCTGGCACCGCCGTTTTTTTATGTCCTGCTCCTGTGTCCAACTCGCAAATCGCGCGTTAAACGGGCTGAAACCCGGCGCTGCAATATCCATTCCAGACGCCGGGAAACGCCGGGCGGAACGGGGGTACGGAAAATGGACAGGCATCTGATCGTCGCGGGGTACCCACGCTCCGGCAGCACGCTCTTCTACAACATGCTGCGCCATGCGCTGCAGGACTTCACGCTCTACGAGCAGGAAGTGCCCGCCGCGTCCTTCCTCGATCAACCCGGCAATCATTGCACCAAGCGCCCCAAGGATGTCTTCGACGTGCCGCGGACCATGCAGTTGAACCGAGGCCGCAAGCGCGTGGACCTCGTGGTCACGCTGCGCGATCCGCGCGATATTCTGGTCAGCCGCCATGCCTCGGTGCCGAACGATTACTTCATCGGCGCCGATCACTCCTACTTCGTCCCGCGTGACCGCCCGCCGCAATATACGGACCCCGGCCTGCTCGCGAACCACCAGGCGATCCTGAATGTCAGCGGTTCCGGCCTGTTCCCCCAGGGCGTGTTCTTCCTGAAATACGAGGATCTGGTGGCCGATCCCGAAGCGGTGCAGCAGATGCTCGCCGAAGGCTTCGGCCTGCAGTTCGAGGGCCGCTTCAGCGATTTCCACACCAAATCCGTGCCGGAAAGACTGGAAAAGGCCCTGAACGGTCTGCGCCCTGTGACTGCCGCGCAGCCCAAATGGAAAGCCCCGGAGCATCGCGCCCGCATCATCGATCAGTTCACGCGCTTTCCCGCGCTGCACGATCTGCTGCGGCAACTTGGCTACGAGGAAGATGACCGCTGGTTCGAGGACCTGCAGCGCGAGACACCGCAAAAATCCTCCGACGCCGCACATATGGCGCGCAAATCGCCCGCCCAGACGGCCGAGGAACCTCTGCCGGTGGATCGCCCGGCCGTCGATCACACCGCGATCCCTGTCCTTTACGAGGATGACACCCTGAAGGTGACCGGCATCGAGGGCTCCGGTCCGCAGTGCCTCGTTTCCTTCGTCGGCATCGGTCATGCCCTCGGCGGGATCGACCAGCAGAGCGAAGAGTTCCGCAAGCTGTCATCCGGCGGCTGGGGCCCGCAGCTTTTCGTTTTCGACAAGACCCGCAGCTGGGGCAATGCGCTTGATCCCGAAAGGCTGGCCAGCCTCACCGCATCGCACCGCGCGGGCCGCAGCGTCACCACGCTCGGCATGAGCATGGGCGGCTTTCTCGCGGCTCAGATGTCGCGCCCGCTGGGCGCCTCGCGCTGCATCGCCCTCGCCCCGCAATATTCGGTCCACCCCGAAATCGCACCGTTCGACACCCGCTGGACGCGCTATTCCGACCAGATCAAGTGCTGGCGCCAGCCCTCTCTGATGGGATGCTTCGACCCCGCCTGCCGCTATGACCTGATCTTCCCGGACCTGCCGGTCGAACTGGCCCATGCGGAGCGCTTTCCGCAGGCACCGAACATCCGCCGCTTCAGCGTCCCATCGGAGATCGACAACGTCGCAGCGACGCTCAAGGACCGCGGCCAGCTCTACCCGCTGCTCGAAGCGCTGCTGCGGGAGGATGCTGCCGACATGCTCCCCGCCTTCTGCAGGCCGGGCTCCGGTGCATGGCATGTCGTCCCCGAGGCCGCCGTCGCGGCCAGTTGAGCCGCGGCAGCCCCATGCCCTGAAACCCGGATCGCCCCGCCAACGCCACGGGGCGCTTTCCCTTTGCCGAACCATTGGGTAGGAGGGTCCGGACAACAGCACAAGCAGGCATGGGAACGCAGCCATGGCGATGGAAAAGACCTTCAACGCGGCCGAGGCCGAGGCGCGCATCTACAAGGCGTGGGAAGACAGCGGAGCCTTCAAGGCCGGGGCCAACGCCTCGCGCGATGAAAGCTTCTGCATCATGATCCCGCCGCCCAACGTGACCGGCTCGCTGCACATGGGCCACGCGTTCAACAACACGCTGCAGGACATCCTCGTGCGCTGGCACCGGATGCGCGGCTTCGACACGCTCTGGCAGCCGGGACAGGACCACGCGGGCATCGCCACGCAGATGGTCGTCGAGCGCGAGCTGGCCAAGGACAAGAACAACGCCACCCGCCGCGAGATGGGCCGCGAGGCCTTCCTCGAGAAGGTCTGGGAGTGGAAGCAGCAGTCCGGCGGCACGATCATCAACCAGCTCAAGCGCCTCGGCGCCTCCTGCGACTGGTCGCGCAACGCCTTCACCATGTCCGGCGCCGAGGGCGCCCCGGCGGGCGAGGAAGGCAACTTCCACGACGCGGTGATCAAGGTCTTCGTCGACATGTACGAGAAGGGCCTGATCTACCGCGGCAAGCGGCTGGTGAACTGGGACCCTCATTTCGAGACCGCGATCTCCGACCTCGAGGTCGAGAACATCGAGGTGCCGGGCCACATGTGGCACTTCAAGTACCCGCTCGCGGGCGGCGAAACCTACACCTACGTCGAGAAGGACGAGGACGGCAACGTGCTCTTCACCGAAGAGCGCGACTATATCTCCATCGCCACCACCCGCCCCGAGACCATGCTCGGCGACGGCGCGGTCGCGGTGCACCCCTCGGATGAGCGCTATGCGCCGATCGTCGGCAAGCTCTGCGAAATCCCCGTGGGGCCGAAAGAGCACCGCCGCCTGATCCCGATCATCACCGACGAATACCCCGATGCAAGTTTCGGCTCGGGCGCGGTGAAGATCACCGGCGCGCATGACTTCAACGACTACGGCGTCGCCAAGCGCGGTGGCATCCCCTGCTACCGCCTGATGGACACCCGCGCCACCATGCGCGAGGACGGCCACCCCTACGCCGAGGCCGCCGAGATCGCCCAGCAGGTTGCCCGCGGCGAGCTGACGCTCGACGAGCACGAGGCAGACAAGCTCAACCTCGTCCCCGACCACCTGCGCGGCCTCGACCGTTTCGCGGCACGTAAGGCGGTGATCGCCGAGATCACCGCCGAGGGGCTCGCGGTGATGACCGAGCCGACCGACCCGCGTCTCGGCAAGGCCGCAGGCAAGGCCCCGGTCGCGCCCGAGGAAGGCGGAGAGGCGCTGGACGAGCCCGCGCAATGGGTGCCGCTGGTCGAGGCCAAGCCGATCATGCAGCCCTTCGGCGACCGCTCGAAGGTGGTGATCGAGCCGATGCTCACCGACCAATGGTTCGTCGACACCGCGCAGATCGTCGGCCCGGCGCTCGACGCCGTGCGCGAGGGCCGCGTGCGGATCATGCCCGAGAGCGGCGAGAAGACCTATTACCACTGGCTCGAGAACATCGAGCCCTGGTGCATCTCGCGCCAGCTCTGGTGGGGCCACCAGATCCCGGTCTGGCACACGCCGGGCATGGGTGACGAGTGGCGCTCGTTCTGTGCCGCTTCGGAAGATGAGGCGATCGAGCAGATGAAGGCGGTCTTCGGCGAGGACGCAGAGTTCCTCATCGTCGAGGATGCCGCCGCCGCAGAGGACCATCTCGCCGCGCTGCTTCAGCAGGGCACCGATTTCACCGGCGTCGACCAGCGCCGCCGCCCGCAGGCGATCCCGGTCTTCCGTGATCCCGACGTGCTCGACACATGGTTCTCGTCCGGCCTCTGGCCGATCGGCACGCTGGGCTGGCCCGAGCAGACGCCGGAGCTGAGCAAGTACTTCCCGACCGACGTGCTGGTCACCGGGCAGGACATCCTGTTCTTCTGGGTCGCCCGGATGATGATGATGCAGCTCGCCGTTGTGGACGAGATCCCCTTCAAGGACGTCTACCTCCACGGCCTCGTGCGCGACGCCAAGGGCAAGAAGATGTCGAAGTCGCTCGGCAACGTCGTCGACCCGCTGGAGATCATCGACGAGTACGGCGCCGACGCGCTGCGCTTCACCAATGCCGCCATGGCCTCGCTCGGCGGCGTGCTGAAGCTCGACATGCAGCGCATCGCCGGCTACCGCAACTTCGGCACCAAGCTGTGGAACGCCGCCTCCTACGCGCAGATGAACGGCGTGTTCGAGCTGGCACATGCGGACGCCGTGCCCGAGACCACCCTGCCCCTCAACCGCTGGATCAAGGGCGAGGTCGCCAAGACCCGCGAGGCGGTGGACGCGGCGCTAGCCGACTACCGCTTCAACGACGCGGCGCAGGCGCTCTATGCCTTCGTCTGGGGCACCTTCTGCGACTGGTACCTCGAGTTCACCAAGCCGGTGTTCCATGGCGAGGACGAGGCCGCCAAGGCCGAGACCCGCGCCACCTACGCCTGGGCCTTCGATCAGTGCCTGATCCTGCTGCACCCGATCATGCCCTTCGTCACCGAGGAACTCTGGGCGCAGCGCGCACGGCCGAAGATGCTGATCCACGGCGACTGGCCCGAGTACAGCGCGGCGGACATGGTCGACGCGCAGGCCGACGCCGAGCTGAACTGGGTGATCCGCATGATCGAGGCGATCCGCTCGGCCCGCGCCCAGATGCACGTGCCCGCCGGCGCCTACGTGCCCTGCGTGGTCAAGGGCCTCAGCCCCGAGGCGCGCGCCGCCTATGCCACCAACGAGGCCTTCGTGAAGCGCTACGCGCGGATCGAGGACCTGACCGAGGTCGAAGACATGCCGAAGGGCACCGCGGCACTCGCGTTGAGCGGCGGCACCTTCGGCCTGCCTCTGGCCGGGATCATCGACGTCGAGGAAGAAAAGGCGCGCCTCGAGAAGGCGCTGCAGAAGCTTGGCAAGGAACTCGGCGGTCTACGCGGTCGCCTGAAGAACCCCAAGTTCGCCGAGAGCGCACCGGAGGAGGTCGTCCAGGAAACCCGCGACAACCTCGCCGCGCGCGAAGAAGAAGAGGCGAAGCTGAAAGAAGCGCTGGCGCGGCTCGCAGAGCTGGGCTGACGCTCAAAGGCACCTGAACAGAAAGGCCCGCCCGGGATAGCCCGGGCGGGCCTTTTTCATGCGGCATCGCCCTTCTCCGGCGCCGCGCGGATGGCCGACGGCCGGATATGCGTATTTGGAAAGAGAAGAAGCACACGAAGAAAGGGAGAGGAAGCGCGCCACTCCCGCCCCTTCTTCTCTTTTCAAATACGCAAAATCCCGAGGGAGACGCTCGCGCCTCAGCCGACCAAGAGCGCCCGCGCCGCCGCCCGCGCCTCCGGGGTGACGGTGTCGCCGGCCAGCATGCGCGCGATCTCGTCCTCGCGCTCGCCGTCTCCCAGCGGGGTCACCGACGAGAGGGTGATGTCATTCTCCACACGCTTGGCCACACGCCAGTGGTGCGCGCCGAGCGCGGCGACCTGCGGCGAGTGGGTGACGACCAGCACCTGCCCGCCCTCGGCCAGCGCCGCGAGACGGCGGCCGACCGCGGCGGCGGTCGCCCCGCCGACCCCGCGGTCGATCTCGTCGAAGATCATCGTGACTTGACCGCCCTGCTCTTCCGACAGGCACACCTTGAGGGCCAGCAGGAAGCGCGAGAGCTCGCCGCCCGAGGCGATCTTGTTCAGCGGTCCGGAGGGCGCACCGGGGTTGGTGGCAACGGTGAAGGCCACCGCATCACGTCCCTCGGGGCCCTCGGGGGCCTCGGTGATCTCGGTGCGGAAGACCGCGCGCTCCATCTTCAGCGGCGCCAGCTCACCCGCCACGGCGGCATCGAGCCGCGCGGCGGAGGCGCGGCGCGCCTCGGTGAGCGCGGTCGCGGCGGCGTCATAAGCCTTTTCCGTGCGGCGCAGCTCGGCGTTCAGCGCGTCCAGCTCTTCGGCCGAATGATCCAGTGCCGAGAGCCGCGCCGAGAGCGTCTCGCGCAACTCGGCCAATTCGTCCGGCAGGACGTTGTGCTTGCGCGCGAGGCCGCGGATGGCAAAGAGCCGTTCCTCGGTGTCCTCCAGCGCGCGGGGGTCGAAATCGAGCAACTCCAGCGTGTCCTCGACCTCGCGCGCGGCCTCGTCGAGCTCGGCCATGGCGCGGGTGAGCGCGGCGATCGCCGCGTCGAGCCGACCCTCGGCGCCCTCTGCGGCGCCCTCGAGCCAGCGCAGCGCATCGGCCATGGCGCCCTCGGCACCGTCGTTGCCGAGCGAATGTCCGGCGCGCGCGATGTCGGCGCGGATGCGTTCTGCGGCCTGCATCATGCGACGCTTCTGGTCGAGCTCGGTTTCCTCGCCCGGCTCCGGCGCGAGCTTGTCCAGCTCGGCCACGGCGTGGCGCAGGAAGTCCTCCTCGGCGCGGACCTCCTCGAGCGCGGCCTCGGCTTCGGCCAGGCGCTTGCGCGCGCCGCGCTGCTCGGCCCAGGCGCCGCGCGCCGCCGCCAGCTCGGCGGTGAGCGCGGCATAGGCGTCGAGGATGTCGCGATGCCCCGAGGGATTGAGCAGCCCGCGGTCATCGTGCTGCCCGTGCAGTTCGACCAGCGTCTCCGACAGGCGCCGCAACACCTCGCCGCTGGCGCGGCGGTCGTTGATCCAGGCGGTCTTGCGCCCGTCGGCACTGTTCACCCGGCGCAGGATCAACTCGTCCGAGACCGGCAGTCCGACCTCGTCCAGCACTGCGCGCGCGGCGTGCCCGGGCGAAAGTTCGAAGACCGCCGTGACCTCACCCTGCGCGGCACCGGCCCGCACCAGCTCGGCGCGGCCGCGCCAGCCGAGTACGAAGCCGAGGCTGTCGAGAAGGATGGACTTGCCCGCCCCGGTCTCGCCGGTGAGGACGTTGAGACCCGGCTGGAAGTTCAGGTCCAGCCGGTCAATGATGAGGAGGTCGCGGATTTCAAGCGCTCGGAGCATCCATTCAGACGGTCCAGCCGTCCTCCCTAATGGCCACTGGCCTCAGATCCACTGGCCCTTGACCATCTGCCGGTAGACCTGTGCCAGCCAGCTGTCGCCCGCCGCCTCCAGTTCCAGCCCGCGACCGGTGAGCAGCTTGTAGCTGTCCTCGTACCACTGGGTGCCCCGATAGTTGTAGCCAAGGATCGCGCCGGCGCTCTGCGCCTCTTGAGTCAGCCCCAGCGAAAGATAGGCCTCGACCAGCCGGTGCAGCGCCTCGGCGGTATGCGTGGTGGTCTGGAAATCCTCGACCACGACGCGGAAGCGACTGATCGCGGCGCCGTAATTCTCACGCTTGAGGTAGTAGCGCCCGATCTCCATTTCCTTCGCCGCGAGGTGGTCGAAGGCGAGGTCGAACTTCAGGATCGAGCTGCGCGCGTATTCGCTATCAGGATAACGTTCGATCACCGTGCGCAGCGCCTGCAGCGCCTGGAAGGTCAGCCCCTGGTCGCGGCCAACTTCCTCGATCTGGTCATAGTACGACAGCGCCAGAAGATACTGCGCGTAGGCGGCATCATCATCGCTGGGGTAGAAATCGATATAACGCTGCGCCGACGAACGGGAATTCTCGTAATCCTTCGCCCGGTGGTAGCTGTAGGCCTGCATGATCAGCGCACGCTTGGCCCAGTCCGAGTAGGGATAGAGCCGCTCGACCTCACCGAAGTAATAGGCAGCGCGCTCGGCGTCGCTGCGCTCCATTTCGAATTCACCGCGCTCGAAGATCTGCTCGGCGGAAAAGTTCTCGATCGGAACCCCGCCGGGGCCTGTCCCGGGCTGCTCCTGCGCGGAACACCCCGCCAGGAGAATCGCGGAGAAAGCCGCCCCGATCACTGCATTTCGCGATCTGCCGCCTGCCATGCCCGACTTACCTCACATTCCTTGCCAAGCCCCCTGCGGGGCCTTGGCTCGGTCCTAGCACAGAAATTTCCGGGGCAAAACGTCTTAACGGCGATTTGAGCACCGCACCGTAGTCACGCAACGGCGGGGATCTCGTCCCGTTCGACACCGGCACCAGGCAGCCGTGCGGCCATCTGTGCATCGCAGTCCGTCAGGCGATAGGCACCTTCGGTGGAGAAGAGCGCGTGCAGCAGCTTGTTGGTGATCGCATGGCCTGCCTTGAAGCCGGTGTAATGGCCGAGAATCGGCGCGCCCGCGGTGTAGAGGTCGCCAAGCGCGTCCAGCATCTTGTGACGCACGGCCTCGTCCGTGTGGCGCAGGCCACCGGGCGAAAGCACCTTCTCGCCATCGACGACGACGGCGTTTTCATAGGTGCCGCCGAGCGCCAGGCCATTGGCCTGCATCGCGTCCACGTCGGCCTGGCGGCAGAAGGTGCGGCTGTCGCAGAGCTCGCGCACGAAGCTCCCGTTGGCGAGATTGATCGCCTTGTCCTGGGTGCCGATGGCGGCGTCGGCGAAATCGATGTGGAATTCCATCGTGGTGCCCTGCCCCGGCGAAAGACGGGCCCAGCCACCGGGAGTTTCCACCTCGACGGTTTTCAGAACCTCGATGGCGCGGACAGGAGCGCGCAGCTCGCGCACACCACGGGCGAGGATCGCGCGGACGAAGGGCGCGGCGGAGCCGTCGACGATCGGAACCTCGGGGCCGTCGATCTCGATCAGCGCGTTGTGGATGCCGCAGCCGGCGAGCGCCGCCATGACGTGCTCGATGGTCGAGACGGAGACGCCTGCGCGGTTCTTGATGAGGGTGCAGAGCGGCGAGATCTCGACCGCGTCGAAGCGGGCGGGAACGAGGGCGTCGCCGATTTCGATGTCCGTGCGCTTGAACCAGATGCCGTGCTCGGCAGCAGCCGGGCGAATGGTCATCCGGACAGGCGCGCCGGAATGAAGGCCCACGCCCTGGAAGCTCACTGCACTGCGGATCGTCGTTTGCACTTTGGTCACCTTTGTCTGGAACGCCCCTCCCCAACGGCGCGCGCCTTTGCTGCAAAGGGAGATACCCACAGGGGGACAAGTTCTCAAATCAAGTATTGCAACGAAGTGAAACATGCGGGTTTCCTAATGGGCGGATGCGCGCCTGATCCTCGCACCCTCACCGCAACTCTCTGCTTTACAAAGAAAAACGCCCTCTCTTCCGAGAGGGCGTTTCGGCTCATCGAGCGCTGATCGTGCACCCGCGCAACACCGCGCGGGTGAAATCTTTCAGTTTGCCTGACGGCGCAGGAAGGCCGGGATTTCGATCCGGTCCTGCTCGGGGGCCTCTTCCGGTGCCGGCGCGGGTGCCGGACGCTGCGCCTGCATCGGCGGCTGGCGGCGGGCCTGCGGTTGCGGCGCTGCCGGAGCGGCAGGCTGCGCCTGCTGCTCATGGCCGTGATGGCCGGTCATGCGGTTGATCAGCGAGTTGATCCCGAAGCGCGGCTTTTCGGCTTCCGGCGCGCGCTGCGGCTCTGCCTGCTGCGGACGGGCCGCTGCGGGCTGGCCGGGCCGGTTGTTGCGGGCTGCCGCGGCGTGCAGGCGCTTCATGGTGTCCGAAGACGGCTGGCCGGGTGCGCGCGGTGCCACGAAGGTATCGGGCGCGGCGTCAAGCGGTGCCGGCTCCGGATGGCGCTGGACCGGCTGCGGGCGGTAGGCGGGCGGCGGCAGACCGTCGTCGGTCTCGGCAACCTCTTCCTCGTACCCCTGCTGACCGCCGGGCATTTCGCCGAAGAGCGACGGCTCTTCCTCTTCGTACTGCGGCTGCGCGGCCACAGGTGCCTGCTGCGGCGCGACTTGCGCGGCGACGGGCTGAGGGGCGACCGGCTGCTGCGGGGCGGCGGGTTCGGCCGCGGCCTGCTCGGGCTGCTGGGCCAGCGGCTGCGCCAGCGGACGGCGCGGCACCGGGATTTCCGCGTGCGAGGCCGTCGCGTCGATGCCGGTCGCCACGACCGAAACCCGCATACGGCCTTCCATCGTGTCGTCGAGCGTGCTGCCCACGATGATGTTGGCATCCGCGTCCACTTCCTCGCGGATACGGTTGGCAGCCTCGTCGAGTTCGAACAGGGTGAGGTCGTGACCGCCGGTGATGTTGATCAGAACGCCCTTGGCGCCCTTGAGGCTGATCTCGTCGAGCAGCGGGTTGGCGATCGCCTTCTCGGCGGCCTGGATGGCGCGGTCTTCGCCGTCGGCCTCGCCGGTCCCCATCATCGCCTTGCCCATCTCGTCCATCACGGCGCGAACGTCGGCGAAGTCGAGGTTGATCAGGCCCGGGCGGACCATCAGGTCGGTCACACCCTTGACGCCCTGATAGAGCACGTCGTCCGCAAGGCTGAACGCCTCGGTGAAGGTGGTTTTCTCGTTGGCCAGACGGAACAGGTTCTGGTTCGGGATGATGATCAGCGTGTCGACCACCTTCTGCAGGTACTCGACGCCCTCTTCGGCCTGGCGCATACGCTTGGCGCCTTCGAACTGGAAGGGCTTGGTCACCACGCCGACGGTCAGCACGCCCAGCTCACGCGCGGCCTGCGCGATGATCGGGGCCGCGCCGGTGCCGGTGCCGCCGCCCATGCCGGCGGTGATGAAGCACATATGCGCCCCCGCCAGGTGGTCGACGATCTGTTCGATGCTCTCTTCGGCGGCAGCCGATCCGACCGACGGGCGGGCGCCTGCGCCGAGACCCTCGGTCACCTTCACGCCAAGCTGGACCTTGGCGGTCGACAGGCTCTGCTGGAGCGCCTGCGCGTCGGTGTTGGCAACCACGAAGTCCACGCCTTCGAGTTGCTTGGTGATCATGTTGTTGACTGCGTTGCCACCGGCTCCGCCGACGCCGAATACGGTGATCCGGGGCTTCAGCTCTTCCTGGCCGGGCATCGAGAGATTGAGTGCCATGTGATGTTCCGCCTGTCGTTTATGACTTGTTTCGCGCCTGTCCTGCGCCTTGGGTCAATTATTACCGGGATCCTAGGGCTGGGTCACGCAAAAAACACAGATCCACCACGAAATATGGCTTTCGGATTGACTATCCGCGCGAGATTTCGCCCGTTTCCACCAAGTCTTGCGTATGCCGCCAGCAACAGCACAACAAGACCCGGGAACGGCCTCCCTCACAGCGGCCGCGTCCGAATCTCTTTATCCATGTCTGGAGATGCCTGCTCGCCTCTCCGTGTCCGCGTCTGACGCGCGGTCTTTGGCGTTCCTTAGCAAATTCGGCACCATCCGTCACCCCGAACTCTTCGTGAACAGGGCTGAAAACTCGACGATCGCCAGCGGCTTGCCTCGCGTCCCGAGGCGCGGCGATCCGCGCAATGAGCCACCGTCCCTTCCGGCACTCAGCACGCCTTGACCTAAGGGAAGCCTGCCTGCAGAGAGCCGTCCCGTGCAGACCGGGAAGCATACTGCTCGCCGCAACACATTGCCGGTCGCGTCTGCCATAAAGTCAGCTTCGGCGGCGGTCACATGACCTTCGCGCGTCGCGGCTGCGCCCCGCTCACCCACACCATCCGTGAGGCCAGTTCACCAGTTGTCGCGGAACCACTTCATCGCCTTCATGATCGAGCGAGGCGCATAGCGCTCCGCCGGGATCTCGAAGTCCCACCATTCGTCCTGCGGGTGCGCCGCGAAGAGGCACATGCCCACCGCCGAGGCGAAGCCCGGCCCGGTCACCGCCTGCGGCAGACCGTGCACGCGCATCGGTCGGCCCAGCCGCACCTGGCTGCCGAGGATGCGGCTCGCCAACCCGTCAAGACCGGGGATCTGGCTCGCGGCGCCGGTCAGCACGATCTGCTGGCTCGGAAGGTGCTCGAAGCCCGCGGCATCGAGGCAGGCACGCACCTCTTCGAGAATTTCCTCGACCCGCGGCCGCATGATGCCAATCAGCTCGGCGCGGCTCACCTGCCGCCGATCGTGGTGCCAATCGCCGGTATCGCCGGAGATCTCGATCATCTCGCGGTCGTCCATGCCGGTGGCATGCACCCCGCCGTAGAAGGTCTTGATGCGCTCGGCCATTGCCATGGGGATCTGCAGGCCCATCGAGATGTCGCCGGTGACATGATCGCCGCCCATGGGCACCGTGTCGCCATAGATCATGTGCTTCTTCATGAAGATCGACACGCCCGTGGCGCCGCCGCCCATGTCGATGCAGGCCGCGCCCAGCTCCTGCTCGTCCTCGACCAGCGCCGCGACGCCCGAGACATAGGCCGAACTGGCGATGCCCGCGAGTTCGAGATCGCAGCGCTTGACGCAATGGGCGAGGTTCTGGATCGCCTGGGCGTTCACCGTCAGCATGTGCATGTCGCAGGTCAGCTCCCGCCCGATCTGGCCGCGCGGATCGCTGAGACCGGACCGGTGATCCAGCGCGAAGTTCACCGGCTGCGCGTGCAGCACCTCACGGCCATGGCCCACATCCGGAACATCGCAGGCAGAGAGCACCCGCGCCACGTCCTGTTCGGTCACCATGGCGCCATCGATGGACACCTTACCGTCGAGCCCGTAGCTGCGCGGCTCCGCCCCTGAGAAGCAGGCGATGACGTGATCGACCCGGATGCCGGCCATCTTCTGCGCCGCCTGCACCGCGGTGCGGATCGCGCGCTCGGTCTCGCTCATCGCGGCGATCTCGCCGAAGCGCACCCCGCGCGAGCGGGTGGTGGCCGCGCCGATCACCCGGAAGCCCGCCTGCCCCGCCAGCGAACCGACGCCGCTGTCGGCGCCGCGCTCGGTGCCATCGAAGCGCAGCACCAGGCAAGCGATCTTCGAGCTGCCCACATCCAGCACCGCAACGACACCGCGCTGCATCGCTGCCTTGCGCATGTTGCGCATCGCGCGCTGGGACTCGTAAAGCTCGAACATTATCGTTTTTCCCCGGTCTCGAAGGACTTGATCCGCCAGTATTCCTGTGCCGCGTCGTGGTTCAGCCGCAGCGTCGGGCGCTGCGCCAGCCGCAGGTCCACCGCCGCGATGTCGCGTGAAAGCATGTCAACGGCGCCATCCATTGCCATGGCCCGCTCGAGCGCCTGCACGGCGCCCTTCTCGGGAAGCAGGATGCGCTGCCCACCATCCAGGACCACGTCCCAGCGACGGTTGCCGATGCGCTCCAGCCCGCGCAGCTTGCCTGCCAGCGGCGCCGCCGCGGCGAAAAGCTCCAGTGCCTCCGGGATCGCGGCCTCCGCCCCGGTTCCCGCGACGATCGGCAGGTCCGCGTGGTCCGCCCGTTTGCCCGCAGGACCGACGAGAACGCCGGTCTCGTCCAGAAGTTCGAGCCCGCGCACGCCGCGCCAGAGCACCATCGGCACCCGCTCGACGATGGACACCTCGAGCACCCCGCCCTGCTTGATCCGCAGGCTGGCCGATTTCACGGCGTCGAGCCCGGTGACGATGCCGCGCATCTCGTCGAGGTCGAGGTCGAAGGAGCTGAGCGGGAAATCCAGCGAGAGAATTTCGCGCACGTCCGCCGCGACGCCCTCGCTCGCGCCGTCGATCGCCATCAGGTCGACGCGGAACTCCGGGCGGCTCTCGATCTGGTCGCGCACCGACATGACCGCGCCGACAAAGGCCTCTCGGTTGCTGTCGATCGAGAAATACCAGCTCGCCCCGCCGACTCCGATCAGGAAGGGCAGACCGAAGCGCAGCGTGAAGCGGAAGAGCGGCGTCAGCATGAGCCGCTCGAGACGGTACTTCAGCCGCGACGGCGCGGGATCCGACCGATAGGCCTGAACGCGGGCGGCCTGACCTGCGGTGGCGCGGTTCGGTGCGGCTCCTACCGATCGCATGAGGCATCCTCCACCATCCAGCGGCACAGGGCGCCGAAGCTCATGCCGCAGGCCTGCGCCTGTTCGGGCGCCAGCGAGGTCGGCGTCATGCCCGGCTGGGTGTTCGTCTCCAGCAGCACCAGCCCGTCGATCCCGCGGCTCTCGTCCCAGCGGAAGTCGGTGCGGCTGAGGCCGCGGCAGCCGAGCGCCTTGTGGGCGCGCAGCGCGTAGTCGAGGCAGGCGTCGAAGATCTCCTGCGGGATCTCCGCGGGGACCACGTGGCGCGAGCCACCGGTCTTGTACTTGGCGTCGTAGTCGTACCAGCCGTCGGTGAGAATGTCGGTCACCGTCAGCGCGCGGTCGCCCAGCACCGTGGTGGTCAGCTCGCGACCCGGCGCATAGGTCTCGACCATCACCGTCTCGGGCATGTCATCGGAAAGCTGCGGTGGCTGGTTGGCGCCATCCATCACCAGGTAGACGCCGACCGAGCTGCCCTCGTTGTAGGGCTTCACCACGTAGGGCGGCGTCAGCACGTGGCTGGACGCCACCTCGGCCTTGGACGCCAGCACGCTGTCCACAACCGGCAGACCCGCATCGCGATAGACCTGCTTGGAGCGTTCCTTGTCCATGGCCAGCGCCGAGGACAGCACACCGGAATGGGTATAGGGGATGCGGGACCATTCGAGCAGTCCCTGCACGCAGCCATCCTCGCCCCAGCGGCCATGAAGTGCGTTGAAAACGACGTCGGGAGACAGGTCCGCAAGCCGCGCAGCCAGGTCCGGCCCCGCGTCCAGTTCGATCACCTCAAATCCCTCTTCCCGCAAAGCGGCGGCACATTCCCGACCGGAACTCAGCGAGACCTCGCGCTCAGCCGAAGGTCCGCCCATCAATACCGCCACTTTGGGAGCTGCCCTGCTCGACATCCCCAAAACCGCCTCGTTGTGCGGGGCTTTGCCCCGTCATGTGTGCCGCCGGGGTTTACCCCGGTCAGCCGCCCGCGTGCCGCTCAATTCGGCGCGCCAAGCTGATTCACCACGGCGTGCGACCCGGAGTTGTGTCGGGGAAGACTGCCGCCTCGTTCATCGCACCCTGCCTGTAGGTGCGCATTTTATAGTTGGGGCGCGTAACGCCCTCAGTTTTCAAGCGGATCGCCGACCCGCATGATTTCCCACTGTAGCTGCAAACCACTGTGTTGGAAAACCCTTTTTCGGACTTCCTCGCCAAGACCTTCTAGATCGGCGGCACATGCCTCTCCGGTGTTCACCAGGAAGTTGGAATGCATCGGGCTCATCTGCGCACCACCTCGAGTCGCGCCGCGCATCCCGGCCTCGTCGATCACCTTCCAGGCCTTCAACTCATGCGTGTCATCATCGCGGCCGGTGGAACTGAAACCCGCCGGATTGCGGAAGGTGGAGCCCGCGGTGCGATCCTTGGTGGGCTGGGTCTCGTCGCGCTTCTTCAGCTGCGCCTCCATGCGCGCCTGCAGCTCTGCCGGATCGCCTTGCGGCCCCTCGAAGACCGCCTCGACGACCACCGCGCCCTCGGGCAGCTCGGACTGGCGGTATTGCAGGTTCAACTCTGCGGCGGGGATCGTCACCAGCGCGCCCTGACGGGTCACCGCGCGAATCTCCACGAGGTGGTCGGCAACGTAGGTGCCGTAGCAGCCCGCGTTCATCCGCACCGCCCCGCCGATCGAGCCGGGAATGGTGCGCAGGAAGGTGAGATCCACCCCAGCCTGCGCCGCGCGTTTCGCCACATGCGCATCGAGCGCCGCCGCCCCGGCGGTGACGCGGGTGCCCTCGGCCGAGATCCCGTTGAAGCCGCGCCCCATGCGGATCACCACGCCGCGCATGCCGCCGTCGCGCACGATGAGGTTGGACCCAACGCCCATCGGAAACACCGGCACCTCGGCGGGCAGCGCCGCGAGGAAGTCCTGCAGGTCCTGCAGGTCGGCGGGCTGGAACAGCACCTCGGCGGGTCCGCCGACGCGCAGCCAGGTGAGTTCGGAAAGCGGTCGGCCCTCGGTGAGACGGCCCCGGACGGGAGGAAGCTGATCAATCATGCGCAGCGTTCTGCCGCGTTCCGACGCGCGGGTAAAGGCCCCGCGACCGGCTCAGGAGACGCGGGCCCGCAGCCAGCGATAGAGGTAGAGCACCGGCCAGCGCAGCACGCTGGCCCCCGCGAGCAGCACCAGCGCCGCCACCCATGGCCCGTTCTGCCACCAGACCCAGCCGATCAGCGGCAGCCCGAGCGCGATAAGCGCATAGGCGCGGGTCCAGTGGTTGTCGCGCGACGGCAGCATGGCCAGCACATTGGCGAGCACCAGCCAGGCGCAGGCGAGAAAGAGCGAAAGGGTCATTCGGCATCTCCGGCGGCTGGGGTCAGAGTGGCGCAGGTCTGGGCCGGTCGCAAGCCGCCCGTCAGACGCAGCAGCGCCACCCTACGGACCAGCGCTCGGCCGGCCCCAGGAGCACTCGCTTCACACCAGCATCCCGGTAAGGAAGCGCCGCACCGGCCAGGCCACCAGCAGCCCTCCGCCGGTGCTGGCGATGAGCGTCGCGCTGCCCGAGGGGTCGTGGTGGATCTGCAGCGCCAGCCCCGCGAAGAAGGCCAGCGCGAAGAAGAAGACGAGGCGGCGCAGGATCCCCAGCACCGCCACCGCCGAGAGCAGGACGATCACACCCGCGATGGCCCAGAGCACGCTCATGGCCGGCCCCGGCTCACTTCTCCAGCCGCGCGGGCAGGTTGTTGGCCCAGGCCGAGATCGTACCCGCGCCGAGGCAGACCACCATGTCGCCCGGACGCGCCTGCTCGCGCACCAGCCGCTCGAGGTCGTCCTCCGACAGGATCGCGCGGGCGTGGCGATGGCCGTGACGGATCAGCCCGGCAACCAGATCGTCGCGGCTCGCGCCCTCGATCGGATCCTCGCCCGCGGCATAGACCTCGGCGATGGCGACCACGTCGGCCTCGTTGAAGCAGGTGCAGAAATCGTCGAACAGCGTGTGCAGCCGCGAGTAGCGGTGCGGCTGGTGCACGGCGATGACCCGACCTTCCGACGCCTGCCGCGCCGCCTTCAGCACCGCGGCGATCTCCACCGGGTGGTGGCCGTAGTCGTCGATGATCGTCACCCCGTCCACCTCGCCGACGCGGGTGAAGCGGCGGTTGACGCCACCGAAGCCCGCCAGCGCCGCACGGATTTCGTCCGCGGTCATGCCAAGGTGATGCGCGATGGCGATGGCCGAGAGCGCGTTCGACACGTTGTGATCGCCGGGCATCGGCAGGGTGCAGCCCTCGATCACAGCACCCTCGGCCTGCAGCGCCACGTCGAAATGCGCCACGCCCTTTTCATAGCGCAGGTTGATCGCGCGCACGTCGGCCTGGGCGTTGAATCCGTAGGTGATCACCCGGCGGTCGGTCACCCGCCCCACCAGCGCCTGCACCTCGGGGTGGTCGGTGCAGCAGACGGCGACGCCGTAGAAGGGAATGTTCGAGACAAACTGGTAGAAACCGTCGCGCAGCTTCTCGATCGACCCCCAGTGCTCCATGTGCTCGGGGTCGATGTTGGTGACGATGGCGATGGTCGCCGGCAGACGGTTGAAGGTGCCGTCGCTCTCGTCGGCCTCGACCACCATCCACTCACCGAGACCGACGCGGGCGTTCGAGCCGTAAGCGTGGATGATGCCGCCATTGATGACGGTTGGGTCAAGATCACCCGCATCGAGCAGCGTCGCCACCATGGTCGTGGTGGTGGTCTTGCCGTGGGTGCCCGCCACCGCGATGTTCGACTTGAGCCGCATCAGCTCGGCCAGCATCTCGGCCCGGCGCACCACCGGCAGGCCGCGCCGCCGCGCCTCGTCGAGCTCGGGGTTGCCCGGCTTGATCGCCGAGGAGATCACCACCACCTGCGCGTTCTCGAGGTTCTCGGCGCGCTGGCCCTCGAAGACCACCGCGCCCAGCGAGACCAGCCGCTCGGTGATCTTGGAGCACTTGAGGTCGGAGCCCTGCACCGCGTAGCCATGGTTGAGCAGCACTTCGGCGATGCCCGACATGCCGATGCCACCAATGCCGACGAAGTGGATCGGGCCGACATCGCCCGGAAGCTTGGTTGCCGGGCTCATGCGCGCGCCTTCCTCGGTGAATTTCTCATCTTTCATCTCTGCCCCGTCTCCTGCTCATACGCCTGTTGTTCTGCGCCGTAGTCATCGGCGTCCGGCTCTTCTTCGTATGTATCGTCGGATCCGAACCCTGCCAGTTCCTCGACCATCTGCGCCAGCCCGAGCGCTGCGTCAGGATGCGAGATCGACAGCGCGGCGCGCGACATCTGCGCGGCGCCCTCGGGATTGCAGAGCACGGCGATCATCGCCTCGGTCATTGCCTCGACCGAGAGCTTGCTTTCGGGAATGCGGATCGCCGCACCGGCGTCCACCAGCCCCTGCGCGTTGACCGTCTGATGATCCGCGAGCGCCGCAGCGTAGGGGATCAGGATCGAGGGCCGACCGATCACCGAGATATCGGCCACCGACGAAGCCCCAGAGCGCGAGATGACCAGTTGCGCCTCGGACATGCGCGCGGGCACGTCGTTGAAGAAGGGCTGCACCTCGGCGTCGATGCCGTGCTCGTAGTAGAACTTCGCCACCCGCTCGCCATCCTCGTCGCGGGCCTGATGGCTGACCCGCAGGTGGCGCAGCAGCTCCATCGGCAGGCGCTCGATCGCCGGCGGCACCACGTCCGACAGGATCCGTGCCCCCTGCGAGCCGCCAATCACCAGCAGTGACATCGGGTAGTCGCCCGGCGCGATGTAGCCCGCCCCTGCCCGCTCGCGGACCGCGCTGCGTACCGGGTTGCCGACCGGGATACCCTCGACCCCCTCCGGCAGCTTGGTGGGCCACGTCCCGCAGGCCACCGCGTCGACCTTGCGGGCGAACTTTTCGTTCACCTTGCCCAGCACGCCGTTCTGCTCGTGGATCATTGAGGGCAGCTTCAGTAGCCGCGCCGCGCCGAGCGCCGGGATCGACGGGTAGCCGCCGAAGCCGACCACCACGTTCGGCCGGTCGCGGCGGAAGCGCCGCGCCATCGACAGCACGCCCTTCGCGACACGCAGCGGCACCATCGCCTTGGCCATCAGCCCGCCCCGCGAGAACGTGGCCGAGGAAACCTCCTCGATCTCGGTGGAGTGCGGAAAGCCGCCGGTGTAGCGCGCCCCGCGCGCGTCGGTCGAGAGCTTCACCCGCCAGCCGCGCCGCAGCATGATCTCGGCCAGAGCCTGCGCCGGGAACATGTGCCCGCCGGTGCCGCCGGCCGCGATGACCAGAAGGGGCTGCCTGCCTTGGTCCGGCCCGCCGTGTTGCGCCATGTGCTCGACCTCGTTCCTGCGCAGGGTCTTGTGCCCTACTGACTCAATTCATCACCGCACCGACTCGTCTCATGACCCGGGCGCGCTGACACGGTTTCGCGCCCGTCTATCGCAGCAGGGCACGGCGTGAAAGCGCCGCATCCCGAGCCCCGGATCAGCGCATCCTTGCGCGCAGGATCTCGCCGATCTCGCCCTGCGGACGGGTTCGGGTGAAGGCCAGCAGCATGCCCACGGCGATGCCGCCCGCGATCAGCGACGAGCCGCCGTAGCTGACGAAGGGCAGCGTCATGCCCTTGGCGGGCAGCAGGCGCACCGCGACACCCATGTTGATCATTGCCTGCACGCCGAACATGGCGGCAAGCCCGGTGCCGGCAAGCCGGATGAAGGGGTCCCGCTCGCGCATCAGCCGCAGCACCGAGCGCACCACCACCGTGGCGTAGAGCGCGATGATCACCATGACCAGCACCAGCCCGTATTCCTCGGCGGCGACGGCGATGATGAAATCGGTATGCGCGTCCGGCAGCGACCATTTCACCTGCCCCTCGCCGACGCCGACGCCGAAGAAGCCGCCCTCGCGGATGGCGTTGGTGGCGTAGCCGAGCTGGGTGGTGGGGTCGACATCGGGCGTCAGGAAGCCATCGATGCGGCGGGCGAAGTGCTCGGAGTTGTTGTAGGCGAATGTGCCGCCCAGCACCACGAGGCCGGCAAGGCCGAGCAGCAGGAACATCGGCGCGCCGCCGACGAACCACATGACGCCCCAGCCGAAGAGGACAAGGCAGGCCTGGCCGAAGTCGGGCTGCAGCGCCAGCGTGATGACGATCGCGCAGGTCAGGCCGAAGGACCAGCTCTTGCCCGGCGGGCCACCGATCTCCTGGCTCGCGGCCATCAGCCAGGCGGCGACCACGGCGAAGACCGGCTTGAGGAACTCCGAGGGCTGGACGCTCGCAAAGCCCAGCGAGTACCAGCGCACCGCGCCCTTGCCGAAGTCGGTGCCCAGCACCGGCAGCGCCAGCAGCGAAGCGAAGGCGAAGGCAAAGCCGATCACCGCCGCGCGGCGCACCATCACCGGGGTCATCATCGAGGTCAGGAACATCGCGGTCAGCGCCAGCCCGCCGAAGAAGGCCTGCCGCTGCACGTAGTGGAACGGCGCGAAGCCGTTGCGCTCGGCCAGCGGCGGCGAGGCCGCGAGCCCCAGCAGGATGCCGACCCCGAAGAGCATCAGCACGCAGGACAGCGACCACCTGTCCACCGTCCGCCACCACTTGGGCAGGACAGGTTCGCCATCGCGCACGGAGACCGCGCCGTAGACCATTTCCGTCATGGGAATACCGCTCAATTTGCCTGATCGCCCGGGTTTTCCCGGATCTTGCCGCAGAGGCTAGCACCTGCGCTGCCCTTTGGGAAGAGCGCGGGTCCCCGCCACCCCTGCCCCGTGCCACACTCGCCCACCCTTGCGGCGCGGCGCGATCCGGTGTTTCAGGGCGAGATGCAGATCAACACGCTCATCCTCGGCGCCGGCGCGGCCGGCCTCATGTGCGCGGCCCATGCGGGGCCGGGCACGCTGGTCATCGACCATGCCCGTGCGCCGGGCGAGAAGATCCGCATCTCGGGCGGCGGGCGCTGCAACTTCACCAACCTCGGCACAGAGCCGTCGCGCTTCCTGTCGCAGAACCCGCATTTCTGCAAATCGGCACTGGCGCGATACACGCAGTGGGACTTCATCGAGCTGGTCTCGCACCACGGCATCGCCTGGCACGAAAAGACCCTCGGCCAGCTCTTCTGCGACGGCAAGGCGACGCAGATCGTCGCCATGCTGCTGCGCGAGCTGGAAGCGGCAGGGGCCGAGCTCTGGCTGCAGACCTCGCTGCGCGAGCTGACCCATGCCGATGGCGTGTACACCGCCCGCGTCGATCGCGACGGCCGCGAGACGGTCATCCGTGCGAAGAACCTCGTTGTAGCCACCGGCGGGCGATCGATCCCCAAGATGGGGGCGACGGGGCTCGCCTACGACATCGCCGGGCAATTCGGGCACGCGCTGGTGCCGCCCCGCCCCGGCCTCGTGCCGTTGACCTTCCCCGAAGGGCGCTTCGCCGACCTTGCCGGGGTCTCGTTGCCCGCACGGGTCACGGCCAATGGCACCAGCTTCGACGAGGCCCTGCTCTTCACCCACCGCGGCCTCTCGGGTCCGTCGATCCTGCAGGCCTCGAGCTACTGGCACGAGGGCGAGGAGATTTGCGTCAACCTCTCCCCTGCCCTCGATCCCGCCGCCCACCTGCGCGCCGCGCGCAAGGGGGCCGGCAAACGGTCGCTGACCACCGAACTGCGGCAGATCCTGCCCGAGCGGCTCGTCGGACACCTTGCCGATTACCTCGACCTCACCGGCAATCTCGCCGACCTCTCGGACAAGCGCGCCGAGGCACTCTCGGACTCGCTGCGCGGCTGGGTCCTGCGTCCCTCCGGCTCCGAGGGCTGGCGCACCGCCGAGGTCACCCTCGGCGGCGTCGACACCGACGGGCTGAACAGCAAGACCATGGCCTCCAAGACCGTTCCGGGCCTTCATTTCATCGGCGAGGCGGTGGACGTGACCGGCTGGCTCGGCGGCTACAACTTCCAGTGGGCCTGGGCCTCGGGCGCCGCAGCCGGGCGAAGCCTTGCCGCCGGGTGATCCGAGCCTCTTGAATTTGTCACCCGGTCGTTACATTTTGTCATGCGATTGTCACTTCAGGCAGACTCATGGCCTTTACCGACCACCCGACTCTCTATCCCAGCAACTGGCTCCGGGACCTGCACGCGCAGGTGCCGCGCAAGGCGCTGCGCGACATGTGGAACCGGCTGCGCTACGGCGCGGATGCGCCGCTGTCGGACGAGCTGATCCGGGTCGACGCCCGTGACGTGAACTACGTCTACAACGGCAGGCAACCGCTGCGCCGTCAGCAGAGCGGCATGATCCTCGGCGGCGACTGGGATCAGCACCGCCGCTCGGTCGAGGACAACCGCAAGCTGCTGAGCTGCCGCATGCATTTCGAGGGCGGCACGCCCTGGCGCGACACGCCGCTGTTCCAGAAACTGCTGGGCGAGATCGCCGAGGGCAAGGTTCCCGACGACTGCGCCACCGAGGAAGAGCTCATCGCCCGCTACAACCGGCTCGATGCGGTCTTCGAGGAAACCCGCCGTCGTGGCCGCCTGCTCACCCGGGCCGAGCTGCCGGAGTATTTCCGCCGCGAGCACGGCGGGATTCTGGTCCATGTCGGCCGGGACGGCACGCTCCTGCGCACCGGCGGCGGCGCACACCGCTTCGCCATTGCCCGCATCCTCGATCTGCCGAAGATCCCGGCGCAGCTCGGGGTGATCCATCCGCAGGCCTTCTACGGCGGCCTGCTGAAAGCCATGCGCGAGGCCTGATCGTCCCCGCCCGGGCGCCGTGCCACCCGGCACACCACCGGGCTCAGAGGCCGGCGCGCACCTTCTCGGCGAAATCGTCGCCGCGTTTCTCGAAACTGTCGTATTGGTCGAAGCTGGCCGCCGCCGGTGCCAGCAACACCACGTCCCCCGGCTGCGCCTCGGCGCGCGCCTTGGCGACAGCGGTGGCCATGTCGGTGCAGATCTCGGCCTCGACCCCCGGTAGCCCCAGCGCAAATGTCGCCGCCTCGCGGCCGATCACATAGGCCTTGGTGACATTGGGCAGCCCCGGCGCCAGCCCGGAAAGCCCGCCCTCCTTCATCAACCCGCCGCAGATCCAGCGGATGTTGCTGAAGGCCTGCAGCGCCTTCACCGCGGCATCCACATTGGTTGCCTTGCTGTCGTTCACGAAGGTCACGCCGCCCGCCTCGGCGACGATCTGGCTGCGGTGCGGCAGCCCCTCGAAGCTGTGGAAGGCCGCCTCGATCTGCCGCGGCGCCACGCCGAGCGCCCGGCAGGCGGCATAGGCGGCGCAGGCATTCTGGTGGTTGTGCGCCCCCGGCAGCCCCTTGATGCTGCGCAGGTCGATGGAGGCCACTTGCCGCCCCTTGCGCCACTCGGTCAGGAACCCCTTGCGCGCGAAGACCAGCCAGCCCGGCCCGCCAAGCTTGGTCCCCGACGACACGCGGATCACCCGATCATCGGTGGCCGCCTCGGAGAGCTGGTTGGCGAGGTAGCGCCCCTCGTTCTCGTCGACGCCGATCACGCAGCGGTCCGGCCCGCCCTCGGCAAACAGCCGGCGCTTGGCGGCGAAATAGCCGCCCATGCCGCCGTGCCGGTCGAGGTGGTCCGGCGAGAGGTTGGTAAAGACCGCCACGTCCGGCGTCAGCGCCCGCGCAAGATCGGTCTGGTAGCTCGACAGCTCCAGCACCACGATGCCGCCGTCTCCCGGCGGGTCGATGTCCAGCACGCCGCGGCCGATATTGCCCGCCAGCTGGCTGTCGCGGCCGGTGCTTTGCAGGATGTGATGGGTCAGCGCCGAGGTGGTGGACTTGCCATTCGAGCCAGTCACCGCGATCACCCGTGGCGGGCTGTCGTACATGTCCCAGTCCGATCCGGCGCTGGCCAGCGAGCGGAAGAACAGGCCGATGTCGTTGTCCACCGGCACGCCTGCCGCCCAGGCGGCGGCGATCACCGGGTTCGGCGCCGGGTAGAGATGCGGGATCCCCGGCGAGACCACCAGCCAGTCGACGCCCTCGAAGCCGTCCGCCCTGGCCAGCTCGCGACACTCGAAGCCCTCGGCCTCGGCGGTCTCGCGGGCGCCGGGATTGTCGTCCCAGACCAGCACCGAGGCCCCGCCCTCGCGCAGCGCGCGCGCCGCCGAAAGGCCCGATCGGCCAAGTCCCAGCACCGCGACGGTGCGCTCTTCAAAGCCGGAAACCGGAATCATGGCAAAGCCCCCATGCCTGCAAATCGCCTCGCCCCACGGCTAGCGCATCGGCGCGGCGCGCACCAGAGGACGCGGTCGGCCGGCGTCTCCGCCCTTCCATATGTCTCAAATATCCCGGGGGTGCGGGGGCGGCGCCCCCGCTTCGCCCACCGCCTCAGCGCAGCTTCAACGTGGCGAGCCCGATCAGCGCGAGGATCAGCGAGATGATCCAGAAGCGGATGACGATCTGCGGCTCGGCCCAGCCCTTCTTCTCGTAGTGGTGGTGGATCGGCGCCATCAGGAACACCCGCTTGCCGGTGCGCTTGAAGTAGAGCACCTGGATGATCACCGAGAGCGCCTCGACCACGAAGAGACCGCCGACGATGGCCAGCACGATCTCGTGCTTGGTGGCCACGGCGATGGCGCCAAGCGCGCCGCCAAGCGCCAGAGAGCCGGTGTCGCCCATGAAGACCGCCGCGGGCGGCGCGTTGTACCACAGGAAGCCCAACCCGCCGCCGATCAGCGCGGCGGTGAAGATCAGGATCTCGCCGGTACCGGGAACGTAGTGCACGTCGAGATACTCGGTGAAGTCGGTGCGGCCCACCGCGTAGGCGATGATCCCCAGCGTGCCGCCGGCGATCATCACCGGCATGATCGCGAGCCCGTCGAGCCCGTCGGTCAGGTTCACCGCGTTGGCCGCGCCGACGATGACGATCATCGCGAAGGGCACGAAGAACCAGCCCAGATCGAGCAGCAGGTTCTTGAACACCGGGAAGGCCAGCTCGCCGGTCAGCTCTGCCGGGTGCAGCCAGGCCGCCCAGGCCGCCGCGACTGCGGCGATGCCGAAGCCGATCAGCAGGCGCACCTTGCCCGAGACGCCATCGGTGTTCTGCTTTTTCACCTTGGCATAGTCGTCGGCAAAGCCGATCGCCGCGTAGCCCATGGTGACGAAGAGCACCATCCAGACGAAACCGTTGTCGAGCCGCGCCCAGAGCAGGGTCGAGGTCAGCAGCGCGCCGACGATGAGCAGCCCGCCCATGGTCGGGGTGCCGGCCTTGACGAAATGCCCCTCGGGGCCGTCGCTGCGGATCGGCTGGCCCTTGCCCTGCCGCTTGCGCAGCACGTCGATCAGCGGGCGCCCGAAGAGGAAGCCGAAGATCAGCGCGGTCAGGAACGCTCCGCCCGCCCGGAAAGTGATGTAGCGGAAGAGGTTGAAGACATCGCCGCCGTCACTCAGTCCAGTCAGCCAGTAGAGCATGAGCCCCGGTCCTTCTTGTCAGATAGTGGCGGGCGCATGACCCATTTTGCGGATCGCGTCAACCACGCGCGCCAGCGCCATCGACAGGGAGCCCTTCACCAGCACGACATCGCCGGCGTCCAGATCGTGCCGCACCCGCTCGGCCATGGCGGCGCTGGTCTCGGCCCAGTGGCCGCGCTTGTGCTCGGGCAGCGCTTGCCAGAGATCACGCATCAGCGGACCGACGCAGTGCACGATGTCGATCTTTTCCATCGCCGGAAGCTCGGCCAGCGCCGCGTGCAGCGCGTGCTCCTGTGCGCCCAGCTCCTTCATGTCGCCGAGATAGGCGATGCGGCGGCCGTGATCCACGCGCCCCATCCCGTCCTTCGGCTTCGCCCCTGCCAGCACCTCGAGCGAGGCCCCCAGCGAGGCCGGGTTGGCGTTATAGGCGTCGTCGATCAGCTCGAGCGTCAGCTGCGTCTCCACCGGATCGAGGATGATCACCTCGCGCAGGCCGCGGCCCGCCCCGGCTTCCCATTGCCCGAGCGCGGTGATCGCCATGGCCCGGTCGAGATCGAGCGCATGCACGACCGCGAGCACACCCATTGCGTTGACGGCAAAGTGACGTCCCGGCACCGCGACCTTGTAGAGCACATGCGTGCGCCAGGCCCGCCCCTGCGCGACGGTGGCAGCGTCACAGATGGTGACCTGCTCGACCCGGTGATGGTTGCCCGCCGCCTCGCCGAAGGTGATGACCTGATCGGCCCTGGCCCCGGCCAGCTCGATAAGCAGTGGCGAGACCTCGAGATCGCCGTTGACCACGGCGATGCCGCCCGGCTCCAGCCCCTCGAAGATCGCCGCCTTCTCGCGCGCGATGCCCTCGAGACTCTCGAAAGCGGCTAGGTGCGCCGGCGCGACGATGGTGATCATCGCCACATGCGGCCGCGCCATGCGGCTCAGCGGCGCGATCTCGCCGGGGTGGTTCATGCCGATCTCGATGACGGCAAAATCCACGTCGGCGGGCATCCGCGCCAGCGTCAGCGGCACGCCCCAGTGGTTGTTGTAGCTCTTCTCGGCGGCATGGACGGTGCCCTGCGCGCCCAGAACGGTGCGGAGCATCTCCTTGGTCGAGGTCTTGCCGACCGAGCCGGTCACCGCCACCACTTGCGCACGGGTGCGGGCGCGCGCGGCGCGTCCCAAAGCCTCGAGCCCCGGCAGCACGTCGTCGACCAGCAGGAGCGGCGCATCCTCGGGCAGACCTTCGGGGATGCGGCTGACGAGAGCCGCCCCCGCGCCCTTCTCGAGCGCCTGCGCCACGAAGTCATGCGCGTCGCGCGCCGCAGTCAGCGCAACGAAAAGGTCGCCCTTCTCAATGGTTCGCGTGTCGATCGAAACGCCGGTGACGGTCCATGTTCCGATGGCCCGCCCGCCGGTGGCGCGCGCCGCCTCTTCCGAAGTCCAGAGGGTCACAGGCCTCTCCCGTCCAGTGCTGCCACGGCGACGCTCGCCTGCTCTACATCGTCAAAGGGATAAATCGTGTCCCCCACGATCTGCCCGGTCTCGTGGCCCTTGCCGAGGATCATCAGCGCATCCCCGGGCTGCAGCATGTCCACCCCGCGCAGGATCGCCTCGGCGCGATCGCCAACCTCCAGCGCGCCGGGTGCGCCCTCGAGCACCTGCGCGCGGATCGACGCGGGGTCTTCCGAACGGGGGTTGTCGTCCGACACGATCACCATGTCGGCATATTCGGTGGCCGCCGCCCCCATCAGCGGGCGCTTGCCCGGATCACGGTCGCCGCCAGCGCCGACGATGGCGATCAGCCGGCCCATGACGTGCGGGCGCAGCGCCTGAAGTGCGGTCGAGACCGCGTCCGGCGTATGGGCAAAATCGACATAGACCGCCGCGCCGTTGTCGCGGGTCGCGGCCAGCTGCATGCGGCCGCGCACGGTTTCCAGACGCTCCAGCGCCGGAAAGACTTGCTCGGCAGCACTGCCGCAGGCGAGCGCGAGGCCCGCGGCCAGCGCCGCGTTCTGCCCCTGGAAGCCGCCGATGAGGCCCAGCCGAAGCTGCTGCACCGCGCCGCGCCAGTCGAGCCGCAGGTCCTGTCCGGTGGCGTGGAAGCGCTGCCCGAGGATGCGCAGATCACAGCCGGTCGCCTCGCCGACAGAGATCACCTCCTGCCCGCGGGCGCGTGCGATGGCCATCATGTCGACGCCGCGGGCATCGTCGATGTTGATCACCGCCACGCCCTCGTCGGGCAGAACCCGCGCGAAGAGACCTGCCTTGGCGGCGAAATACTCTTCGAAATCCGCGTGGTAATCGAGGTGGTCCTGGGTGAAGTTGGTGAAGCCTGCGGCCTTCAGCTGCACGCCGTCGAGGCGGCGCTGGTCGAGCCCGTGGCTCGACGCCTCCATCGCGCAGTGGTCGACACCCGCCTCGGCGGCGTTTGCCAGCGCACGGTGCAGGGTGATCGGCTCGGGGGTGGTGTGCTTGAGCGGTGCCTGCCAGTCGCCCTCGACCCCCGTGGTGCCGAGGTTGATGGCGCGAAAGCCCATGTCCTGCCAGATGTGACGCAGGAAGGTCGCGACCGAGGTCTTGCCGTTGGTGCCGGTCACGGCAACCGTGACCTCGGGCTGCCCGCCGAACCACAGCGCAGCCGCATAGGCCAGCGCCTGACGCGGATCGGCGGCGATCACCAGCGCCGCCTCGGAGCCGGCCAGCGCTTCCGCAGCCACCGCCGCACCCTCGGCATCGGTGAGAATGGCGGCTGCCCCCTGCTCGAGCGCCGTGGGGATGAAACTCGCGCCATGCACCTTGGTGCCCGGAAGCGCGGCAAAGAGGTGGCCCTGCGTCACCTCGCGGCTGTCGACCGACAGCCCCGTCACCCGTGCCTCGCGACCGCCGCGCGCGGTCAGTCCAAGCTCGCTGAGGCTTTTACCCTCTCCAATGACGGCGCCCATGACGGCCCTTTCATCTTTGTATTCGGATCTGCACGGCCCCGAAAAACGGGCCGGAGGCCAGCGCCGGATCAGTTGCGAACCAGCGTGACCTCCTCCTCTTCTGGCACATCGTAGTCCGGACGCAAGCCCAGAAGCGGCGCGATCCGGCCGATCATCTCGGCCCCCACCGGCACCGAGGTCCAGCCGGCGGTGCGGCGCGGACGGCTGCCCGAGGTCTCCACCGGTTCATCGAGCGTGACGATCAGCACGTAGCGCGGCGCCTCTGCCGGGAACATGGTGGCGAAGGTGGTGATCGTCTTGTCCTTGTAGTAGCCGCCGCCGCGTTCCTTGGGCTTGTCGGCGGTGCCGGTCTTGCCGCCGACGTGGTAGCCGGGCACGTCTCCGAAGCTGGCGGTGCCCTCGGTCACCACCGCCCGCAGCATGTGGCGCGCATTGGCGGCGACCTGTTCCGACATGACCCGCGGCCCGTAGTGAGGCCCGGTCTGCTTGATCAGCGTCGGCTGGATCTTGTGGCCGCCGTTGGCAATCGCGGCATAGCCCGCGGCCAGGTGCAGCGGCGAGGCCGAAAGCCCGTGGCCGTAGGAAATCGTCACCGTGCTCAGGTCGGTCCAGCGTTGCGGCAGCAGCGGCTTGCCGGTCTGCGCCTCGGAGATCTCGATCCCGGTCGGGTCGAAGAAGCCGAGCGATTTCAGGAACTCCTGCTGGCGCTCGGGACCGATGGCGAGGGCGATCTTGCCGGTGCCGCGGTTCGAGCTGTGGACGATGATCCCCTCGACCGTCTGCTTGCCGTAGTTGTGTCCCTCGAATTCGCCGATGCGGAAACCCGAGACCTTGAAGGGCGGCGAGGTGTCGATCACCGTGTCGGGTTTCACCAGCCCCAGTTCCAGCGCCTGCGCGGCGGCGAAGATCTTGAAGGTCGAGCCAAGCTCGTAGACCCCCTGCACAGCGTGGTTGAACAGCGGGCTGTCGGAGGGGCTGCCCGAGACCGGCGGGTTCGGGCGGTCGTTCGGGTCGAAGTCAGGCAGCGACACCATCGAGAGGATCTCGCCGGTGTGCACGTCGAGCAGCACCGAGGCGGCGCCCTTGGCGTTCATCAACTTCATGCCCGAGGAGAGCACGCGCTCGCTGGCGGCCTGCACCGACAGGTCGATCGACAGCTCCAGCGGTGCGCCGCCGCGGGCCGGATCGCGCAGCTCCTCGTCGAAGTAGCGTTCGATCCCCGCGGTGCCGATCACCTCGGCAGAGGCGACGCCCTCGCGGCCGAAGCTGGCGCCGCCAAGGATGTGCGAGGCCAGCTTGCCGTTCGGATAGAGCCGCATCTCGCGCGGGCCGAACAGAAGCCCCGGCTCGCCGATGTCATGCACGGCCTGCATCTGCTCAGGGCTGATCTTCTTCTTGACCCACATGAACTTGCGCTTGGGGTTGGTGAAATCCTTCACCAGCCGCTCGTGGTCGAGATCGGGGAAGATCTTCATCAGCTCGTCCGCCGCGCGCACCGGTTCGATCATCTGGTGCGGGTGGGCGTAGAGCGAATGGGTTTCCATGTTGGTGGCAAGCACCCGGCCATGGCGGTCGACGATGTCGGCGCGCGAGGCGATGATCGAGGCGCCCAAGGCGGCAGCGCGGGGCTCCTCGGCCTGGGATTGTGCCAACATGCCCATACGCAGGCCGATCACCACAAAGGCGCAGAAGAATACCAGACCGAGCACCAGCAGCCGACCCTCGGCCCGCACCCGTGCCTTGTCGCGCATCTGCTCGTGACGGATCCGCAGGTTCTCGCGCTCGATCGCATCCGGGTTCTCGCCGCGGCGCCGGGCGTCGAGGACGCGGGCCAGAGGGCGAAGCGGGATGCGGCCGTTCATTGCAGCCCCCCCGCCCCGGCGCTGGTGACATCAACCACACCGCTGAACACCAGCGCGCGGTTGTCGGGGAAGTTCACCTGGTCGATTCCGCCGAACTGCTCGGGGCGCATGGGCAGCAGACCCAGCCGCTCGAAGTTCAGCTCGGCGAGGTCACGCAGCCGGTCGGGACGGTTGAGATAGGCCCATTCGGCACGCAGGATCGCCAGCCGGGCGCGGGCATCGCCGATGTCGCGCTGCAACTCGCGCACGTGGTCGAGCGAGGCCTGGGTCTTGTAGTTCTCGTGGTAGGCCCAGAAGGCCAGCCCGATCACCGCCATGAAGGTCGTCACGTAGAGAAGCGTTCGCATCAGCTCTTTCCTCTCAGCTGGGGCATGGAGAGCACCCCCGACTCGATATCTCCGGCCTCTGCCGCGGTGCGGCGGCCAACGCGCAACCGGGCCGAGCGCGACCGCGGGTTCTGCGCCAGTTCCTCGTCGTCCGGCCCCACCGCCTTGCGGGTGACCAGCTCGAAGCGCGGCTGTTCCGCCTCAACCTGCGGCTCGTAACGGCTGACCGTGTTGAGCCGACCCGCCCGCGCCTGCAGGAAGCGCTTGACCATGCGGTCCTCGACCGAATGGAAGGTGACGACCGCCAGCAGCCCGCCCGGCTTCAGCGCCCGCTCGGCGGCCATGAGGCCACGCCAGAGTGCGCCGTACTCGTCATTGACCGCGATGCGCAGCGCCTGGAAGGAGCGGGTCGCGGGGTGGGACTGGCCCGGCTTGGGCCGCGGCAGGCAGGCTTCGACGATCGACGACAGACGTGCCGTGGTCTCGATCGGCTCCACCGCGCGCTCGCGCACGATGGCCTTGGCGATGCGGCGCGAGGCGCGCTCTTCGCCGAATGTATAGAGAACATCCGCCAGCGTGGTCTCGTCGAGACGCTTCACCAGGTCCGCCGCGGTCTCGCCCGACTGTTCCATGCGCATGTCGAGCGGCCCGTCCTTCTGGAAGGAAAAGCCGCGCTCGGCGCGGTCCAGCTGCATCGACGAGACGCCGAGGTCGAGCACCACGCCATCCACGCCCTCCGCGTGCGCATCCATGTTGGCGAAATTGTCTTCGACCAGCTCCAGCCGGCCTTCGTACTGGCCGATCCATTCCGCGGCCATCTGGTGCGCCAGCGGATCGCGGTCGATGCCGATCACCTTGTCGGCACCCGCTTCAAGCAGGCCGCGCGAATAGCCCCCTGCCCCGAAGGTGCCGTCGATCCAGGTGCCGTGCACCGGCGCCACGGCCTGCAGCAGCGGTCGCAGCAGGACGGGTACGTGCGGAGCGGCGTTTGGGTCTCTGGGCGCCGCCATGACTCAGGCCTCCTCGGTTTCGTCGTCTTCGTCGAGCAACTGCAGCGGATCGAAATCCTCCGGCATCTCGTCGAGGAACTCTTCGGTTCCGCCCAGTTCGATTTCCTCGAAGGTCTCCGGCTTCCAGATCTGGAAGGTGTCGACGTTGGAGGCGAAATAGGCCCAGTCGTCGAGACCGATCTTATCACGCAGCTTGGCCGGAAGCACGATGCGTCCGGTTTCATCAACACTGGTGGTGACGGATTGGGTCGAGAAGAGACGCTCCAGAAGGCGGCGCTTCTGCGAGCCGCGCTTCATCGCCGAGATGCGGTCCTCAACGGCCTCCATCTCCTCGATCGTGTAGCATTCAAGGTATTTGCGGCGGTGATCGCCGTAGACGATCACGAAGTTCGGGTTATCCCCAGCGGACCAATCAGGATCACCGGCTTCGAGCACACGGCGGAAAGAGGCCGGGATCGACACCCGCCCCTTGCTGTCCACCTTGTTGCGGCTCTCGCCTCTGAACCTAAGCCTGCGGCCCACTGTCCCTACTCTCAAACCCCGTTAAACGAAATACGGCGGGTTGATCTGCTGCCACCGATCAACCCGCCGCCTTTACCCGCTTTGCGGGCTAGTCCAGCTGCGCGTGCCACCTGGGGGGATGTCTGCTCGCTCACGCGCTGGATTCTTCATGTCAACGAAGGGCGGGTGCCTGTATGAACCTGCTCGTTTTGTTTTTCTGGGATGTTCTGCTGGGGTCGTTTGGTGCCCCGTATCCCGTCCCTTCGTCGTGATTAACGGTATGTCATGGGATTTCATGGGAAGCAATAGAAATTTACGGGAGAATCCCCCTGCATGTTGTCCCGCGACCCCCTGCAGAACAACATGTTGAGCCAATTTCGACCCATTTTCACGAACATGTGGGTGGCGGGAACCTGCGCATCACAAGATGTGGTAACGCTGCCGTGACATAAAAAACTTCCACGAATTCCCAAAAAAATTTCGACGGCGGGTGGAATCGCGGTTTCGTGAGCATTTCTCATGGCCCGCACCGCGCATCAACCCTTGAATCGGATGCGATTTGCTTGCCGTCGCGACCTGGTCCCCGGCGGCCACAGCAGGATCGTCCAATACCGTCCCACGAATTCCCATGGCGCCCATAAATTCCCATCCCATGGTTTCCCAACCGGTCGCGCAGGCATCGCGCCGCACCGAAGGTGCCACCCCCGCAGGCGCTGACGCGAACGTGTTGGCCCGGCACGGGGCCGGGTCTGGCGCCCGCGCGCGCGAGATGATTTCAGGGCCGGATGGATCGTATCTCGCTTTTCACCCTCGCGCTCGTACTGGGCGTTGCCGCAGTGGTCACCTACTTCACCGTGGGGCCCCACTTCGTGACCGCGGACAAGCTGCTCGACGACAAGGTTCAGCACGCGCTCGGCTTCGGTGCGATCATTGCGCCTGCCGCCTTCCTGCGGCCCCGCTGGCTCTGGGTGCTGGCCCCGGCGGCAATCGCCTTTGGCGGTCTGGTCGAGGTCGCGCAGGCTTACGTGGGACGGGACGCAGAGCTTTCCGACTGGGCCGCCGACATCATCGGCGTCATCGCCGCCTCGACCCTGGCCATTGCCCTGCGCGAGCACCTGGCGCGGCGCGGCCTGCTGCGCGGTCTCTGAGACCAGCGCGGCCCGCCCCGGTACGCGCTCCGATCCGAACCCCGCGCCACAAGATGACATGCGGCGTGCGGGAGCGCACCGGCCCCGCCTTGATCCCCCTTTCCTTTCGAAAGAAACCTTCTCGCCGAACTCCGTGAAGCGCGCCCCCGCTCCGTTCCGCGAGGCAGGGTCCGTGACGTCAGGCCGCCCCGCCGCCGCCCGAACTGCCCGCACTTCCGGCATCCGCCCCGCGCGGCCCGGCCATGGGCCGCCCCCTCCTTGACCCTGCCCCGCGCATGTCTGATACCTGCGCGCAAAGGACGAATTCATGACCACTCCCCTGATCACCGACAGCCACTGCCATCTCGACTTCCCCGACTTCGACGATGAGCGCCCCGAGGTCATCGCGCGCGCGCTCGAGGCCGGGGTGCACCGCATGGTCACCATCTGCACGCGGATCGCGAACGAGCCCAAGGTGCGCGCCATCGCCGAGGCGAATGATCCGGTGTTCTATACCTTCGGCGTCCACCCGATGAGCGCCGCCGAAGAACCCGCCACCACGGTGGATGAGCTGGTCGCCCTGTCGCAGCACCCGAAGTTCGTCGGCATCGGCGAGACCGGGCTGGACTATCACTACACTGCCGAAAGCGCCGAGGTGCAGAAGGTCTCGCTGGGCATTCACATCGAGGCGGCGCAGGAAACCGGCCTGCCGCTGATCATCCACGCCCGCGCCGCCGATGATGACATGGCCCGCATCCTGAGCGACGCGTACAAGCGCAAGCCCTACGCCTGCGTCATGCATTGCTTCAGCTCCTCCGCCGAACTGGCGCGCGCCGCGCTCGACTGCGGGTTCTACCTGTCGATGTCCGGCATCGCCGCCTTCCCCAAATCCAAGGATCTGCGCGAGATCTTCGCGAGCGCCCCGCTCGATCGCATCCTGGTGGAGACCGACAGCCCCTACCTCGCGCCCCCGCCCTACCGCGGCAAGCGCAACGAGCCGGGCTACACGGTGCACACCGCCAAGGTCGGCGCCGAGACCTTCGGACTCAGCTTCGAGGAATTCGCCGCCGCCACCGAAGCCAACTTCGAACGCCTCTTCGCCAAGGCCGCCGCGTGGTCTCCCGCGAAGGAAAGCACTGAATGAGCGGCGAGCTTCGTTTCACCATTCTTGGCTGCGGCTCCTCCGGCGGCGTGCCGCGGCTCGGCGGAAAATGGGGCGACTGCGACCCGGCAAACCCGAAGAACACCCGCCGCCGCTGCTCGATGCTGGTCGAGCGCGAGGGCCCCGACGGCACCACCCGCGTGCTGATCGACACCTCGCCCGACATGCGCGCGCAACTCCTTGATGCCGGTATCGGCCATCTCGACGCGGCGGTCTGGACCCACGGCCATGCGGACCACACCAACGGTCTCGACGATCTGCGGCAGATCGTCTTCAACCGCGGCTCGCGCCTGCCGGTCTGGGCCGATGGCGACACGCAGAACGACCTGATCTCGCGCTTCGGCTATGCCTTCGTGCAACCCGAGGGCAGCCCCTATCCGCCGATCTTCGATCTGCATTCGATCGCCGGTCCGTTCAGCATCGAGGGCGCCGGCGGCGCGATAGAGCTGACCCCGATCAAGGTCGATCACGGCAGCATCGACGCGCTCGGCTTCCGCATCGCGGGCCTCGTCTACATGCCAGACGTGGTGCGCATCCCCGAAGAGGCCTGGCCTCACCTGCAGGGGCTCGACTGCTTCATCGTCGACGCGCTGCGCCGGACGCCGCATCCCACCCATGCGCATCTCGACCTGGCGCTGGAATGGATCGCCCGCGCGCAGCCGCGCCAGGCGGTGCTGACCAACATGCACATCGACCTCGACTACGAGACCCTGGCGGCGGAAACCGCCGAGCACATCCACCCGGCCTACGATGGGATGGTCCTGCGCTATGCGCTCTGAGGAGAAGCGCCGCGCAGCCCGTCCCGCCGAACCCCGGCACCAAAGTCCCTTCATCCTTCTGCAAGCATGCCCGCCGGAGGCCGCGCGCCCCCGGCGCGCCCTGTGAAAGCCCGCCTCCATGCAAGCCCTCCTCGACGTCATTCTCCCGGTCTTCATCGTCATCGGCGCGGGCTACCTTGCCAGCTGGCGCAAGCTGCTGACCGACAATGCGATCGACGGGCTCATGGGCTTCACCCAGACCATCGCCGTGCCCTGCCTGCTGTTCCGCGCCATGTGGCAGCTCGACCTCGGCGAGTACTTCCGGTTCGACCTGCTGTTCTCCTTCTACGCCGGGGCGATCACCTGCTTCTTCGTCGCCCTGCTCGGCGCGCGCTTCCTCTTCAAGCGTGACTGGGAGGACAGCGTCGTCATCGGCTTCTGCGGACTTTTCTCCAACTCGCTGCTCATCGGCCTACCGATCACCGAGCAGGCCTATGGCGAGGATGCGCTGAACGGCAACTACGCGATCATCGCGATGCACTCGCCGCTCTGCTACGCCATCGGCATCACCGCGATGGAAATCGCCCGCGCCCGCGGCACCGAGCTGCGCCGCCTGCCGCTGACCATCACCCGCTCGCTGTTCCGCACCCCGATGGTCATCGGCATCTCCATCGGCATCGTGTTCAACCTGCTGAATGTCGAGCTGCCCAGCCCGGTGGTCGATGCGCTTGGGTTGATCACCCGCACCGCCCTGCCCGCGGCGCTCTTCGCGCTCGGCGGTATCCTCTTCCGCTACCGCCCCGAGGGCGATCTGCGCACCATTCTTTTCGTCTGCGCGCTCTCGCTCGGGCTGCACCCGCTGATCACCTACACGCTCGGCACCGCCTTCGCCCTGCCCACCGACGCCTTCCGCTCGGCGGTGGTCACCGCCTCGGTGGCACCGGGCGTCAACGCCTATGTCTTCGCCAACCTCTATGGCCGAGCGAAGCGCGTCGCTGCCTCTTCGGTGCTGCTGGCCACGGGCATGTGCATCGTCACCACCTGGGCCTGGCTGCACCTGCTGCCCTGATCGCCGAGCACAGGCTACACCCTCCCGCAGCTTCTTCTCTTTGAAAATACGCCGGGGGTGAATTGGCCAATGGCCAAGAGGGGGCAGCGCCCCCTTTCCCCCTCCACCGGCGGGCAGGGTCGCCGCGGATTCTTTCCCCCACCCCGGCGAAGCGCCAATTTGATGGTTCCCACCGCCGCGCCGTGGATCTATACGGAGCCCGTTTGAACCGCCGGCAAAAGGACAGGTGAGCAATGGCTAACGTGGTCGTCGTGGGCGCCCAGTGGGGCGACGAAGGCAAGGGCAAGATCGTGGACTGGCTCTCGGAGCGGGCCGACGTGGTCGCGCGCTTCCAGGGGGGCCACAATGCAGGCCATACGCTCGTCATCGACGGCAAGGTGTTCAAGCTGAACGCCCTGCCCTCCGGTGTCGTGCGCGGCGGCAAGCTGTCGGTGATCGGCAATGGCGTGGTGCTCGATCCGTGGCACCTGGTGAAGGAGATCGAGTCGATCCGCGCACAGGGTGTCGAGATCACGCCCGAGACGCTGATGATCGCCGAGAACACCCCGCTGATCCTGCCGATCCATGGCGAGCTCGACCGCGCCCGCGAGGAAGCCGCCAGCAAGGGCACCAAGATCGGCACCACCGGTCGCGGCATCGGCCCGGCCTATGAAGACAAGGTGGGCCGCCGCTCGGTGCGCGTCGCCGACCTCGCCGACCCCGAGACGCTGGAACATCGCGTCGACCGCGCATTGCAGCACCACGACGCGCTGCGCCGTGGCCTCGGGCTCGAGCCGGTGGACCGCGACGGGCTGATCGCCCAGCTCAAGGAGATCGCGCCGCAGATCCTCGAGTATGCCGGCCCGGTCTGGAAGGTGCTCAACGAACAGCGCCGCGCAGGTAAGCGCATTCTCTTCGAAGGGGCGCAGGGCGCGCTGCTGGACATCGACTTCGGCACCTATCCCTTCGTGACCTCCTCGAACGTGATCGCCGGCCAGGCGGCTACCGGCACCGGCATCGGCCCGGGCGCGATCGACTTCGTGCTGGGCATCGTGAAGGCCTACACCACCCGCGTCGGCGAAGGTCCCTTCCCCACCGAGCTTGACGATGCCGACGGACAGCGTCTCGGCGAGCGCGGCCGCGAGTTCGGCACCGTGACCGGCCGCAAGCGCCGCTGCGGCTGGTTCGACGCAGTGCTGGTGCGCCAGACCTGCGTGACCTCGGGCGTCAACGGCATCTCGCTGACCAAGCTCGACGTGCTCGACGGCTTCGAGACCATCCGCATCTGCACCGGCTACGAGCTCGACGGCCAGGTGCTCGACCACCTGCCCATCGCCACCGAGGAGCAGCTGCGCTGCAAGCCGATCTACGAGGAAATGGAAGGCTGGTCCGAGTCGACCGAAGGTGCGCGCAGCTGGAACGACCTGCCCGGCGCGGCGGTGAAATACGTGCGCCGCATCGAGGAGCTGATCGGCTGCCCGGTGGCGCTGCTCTCGACCTCGCCCGAGCGCGACGACACCATCCTCGTCACCGACCCCTTCGCGGACTGAGCCCGGTATGGCCCTCAGCTACAAGTCCCGCCGCCGCTGGTCGCTGGTCATCCTGCTGGTGGGCCTGCCGCTCTACATCGTCGCGGCAGTGAGCGTGGTCAACGCGCTTGGCCGCCCGCCTATCTGGCTGGAGTTTGCGGTCTACGTGTTCCTCGGGTTCCTGTGGATGCTGCCGTTCAAGTTCGTCTTCAAGGGCGTCGGCAAGGAAGACCCGGACGCGGAGCCGCCGCGCGAGGACTGAGGCTGCGCCGGAAGGTGCGTATTTGAAGAACAATGAAAGGGCGTGGCCGGGTTGGCCGCGCCCATTTTTCCTATCAGATCACACGTCGCAGGCCGGGAGAGCATCTGCCCGAGGGATGGCGCACTGCCATTCGGCAAAGGCACCTTATCTTTGCCACCTCCGCACGAACTTCCAGCATTGCGCACGCGTCACAAAGCGCCAGCCCGCCGGGACGGGCAGGCGCTCGCCCGGCGGCTTCGCCTTAACTCCGGGCGGACTCCCAACGAAAAAGGGCGCCGGAAAACCGGCGCCCTTTTCCCAATCCGTAAGGCGATCTGCCTCAGACCTTGCCCTTGCCGCTGGCGAAGATGCACAGCAGGGTGATCGCGGCGGCAAAGAGCACGTAGTAGCCCACGTAGGCGAGGCCGTAGTTGCTCTGCAGCCAGGTCGCGATGTAGGGCGCGAGCGAGGCGCCGAAGATGCCGGCGAAGTTGAAGGTGATCGACGAGCCGGTGTAGCGCACGCGGGTCGGGAAAGGTGCCGCCAGCGCGGTGCCGATCAGGCCGTAGGTCATCCCCATCAGCGCCATGCCCAGCGTCACAAAGCCCATGATGCGCATCTCGTTCTCGACCATCAGCACCGGCACGAGGAAGCTGAACACGCCGATCAGCACGGTGGTCAGCGTCAGGATCTCGCGGCGGCCGAAGCGCTCGGCCAGCTTGCCGGCCAGCGGGATGAAGGCGCCGAAGACCACCGAGCCCCAGATCTGGATCGCCAGCGCGTCGGTGAAGGGGATCTTCACTACCTTGACGTTGTAGCTCAGCAGATACGCCGTGCAGATGTAGAAGAGCACGAAGGTCGCCAGCGCCACGAAGGTGCCGAGCACGATCGAGACCTTGTGGTTCTTGAACAGCTCGACCGCGGGCACGGCGACGCGCTCTTCGTTGTCGATGGCCTTCTGGAAGTCCGGCGTCTCGGTGATCGACAGGCGGACCCAGAGGCCGACGGCGATCAGCAGCAGCGACGAGACGAAGGGAATCCGCCAGCCCCAGCTGAGCAGCGCCTCTTCGCTCATGAAGTGCAGCAGGATCCAGAACAGGCCGGACGACAGGAACAGGCCCAGCGGCGCGCCGAGTTGCGGGAACATGCCGTACCAGTTCTTCTTGCCCTCGGGCGCGTTCTCGGTGGCCATGAGCACCGCCCCGCCCCATTCACCACCAAGGCCGAAACCCTGGCCGAAACGGCAGAGCGCCAGCAGCAGGGGCGCGATCACACCGATCTGCTCGTAGCTCGGCAGGAAACCGATGACGACGGTCGAGATGCCCATGGTCAGCAGCGCCGCGACCAGCGTCGCCTTGCGGCCAATGCGGTCGCCGAAGTGGCCGAAGACCAGCGCGCCGAAGGGGCGTGCGAAGAATGCGATGGAGAAGGTGGCGAAGCTCGCCAGCAGCGCGGTCATCGGATCGCTGCTCGGGAAGAACAGCGCCGGGAAGACCAGCACGGCAGCGGTCGCGTAGACGTAGAAGTCGAAGAATTCGATGGTGGTGCCGACAAGGCTCGCCGTCAGGACCTTGGCCGGGGAGTTCAGCGCCGGCGTGGCCCCAGCGCGCGGCGCCGCGTGGGCTGCGTCTGAGAGGGACATTTTATTTCGTCTTTCCTTGCGTCTGGAACAGCTTTGTTCCGGGATGGGATCGGTTAACGCAATCAGCAGGCGGGTGTAACCCAAGAGCCTGACTGTTTTCGTCAGCCCCGCTATGCTTTGGACGCATGGCAAGAATCGCTTTTTGGCCAAAAGCCGCGATTTCGGCCGAAAATCGCACGAAATATTCCGCAAGGTCAGCCGGTTGAACCGGCCGCCAACCCGCGCGCAATAAAATTACGGTAGTTTCGAAGGGCCGCCCGGTGCCGCACCATCGGCGCCACGCCGCGGCGCTCAGTCCTTCTCGGCCTCGAGCGCGTAGCGTTTGAACAGCCCGTTCTGGGTCATGAAGAAGACGAAGACCGCCGCCGTGAGGCCGAAGGTCTTGAAGTAGACCCAGCTCTCGGTACTCATCGTGCGCCAGACGATCTCGTTGAGCAGCGCGAGGCCGAAGAAGAACGCGCAGATGCGTTTGGTGAGGATCATCCAGCCCTCGTCCTGCAGCGGCATCAGCCCTTCCATCACCTTGCGCAGGTAGCTCTCGCCCCGCAGGATCCCGGCCAGCAGCGCGACGCCGAAGAGCAGGTAGATCAGCGTGGGCTTCATCTTGAAGAAGCGCTCGTCGTTGAGCCAGACCGAGAGCCCGCCGAAGACCACGATCAGCACCGCGGTGACCACCTGCATGGCCGAGAGGTGCCCGGTGAGCTTCCACAGCAGCCCGGTGCAGACCAGCATCAGCGGGATGAACCCGGCGGTGACCACCACGAAACCCTGGTACTCGCGGCCGCCGATGACGTAGACGTTGTCCTTCAACAGCAGGTAGGCTGCGAAGAAAGCCAGCACCGGCCCGAACTCGAGCGCCGACTTGAGGAAGGGGTTGATCTGCTTCGTGGTCATGCGGGTCTCCTTGTGCGGGGTCAGAGATAACCTCGCGGCGACGGCTTCTCAATGGCGGAACTGCCCGGCCTGCCGCCTCGTTGATCACGGACCAGCGGAGGAGACGTGATGATCGAGCAAATCCTGAACGAATTCAAAAACACCTTCTCGGTGATCCCTGCTGCCAGCGCCTTCGCACGCCTTCTTGCCGCGATTCTGCTGGCCGGACTGATCGGTCTCGAACGCGAGCGCAGGGGCAAGCCCGCCGGTCTGCGCACCCATATCCTCGTCTCGGTCGCGGCCTGTCTCTTCGTGCTGCTCGGGCTGGAACTGGCCGCGATGGACTTCGGCGGCTCGGACGAGCAGCGCAACGACCCGCTGCGGATGATCGAGGCGGTGACCGCGGGCGTCGCCTTCCTCGCCGCCGGGCTGATCTTCACCTCGGGTGGCAAGGTCCGCAACATCACCACCGGCGCCTCGCTCTGGCTCGCGGGCGCGGTGGGGCTGGGCTGCGGAGCCGGGCAGATGCCGCTCGCCGCGATGGCAACGGTGATCGTTCTGGTGGTGCTGACGCTGCTGCGCTTTGTCGAGAACCGAATGGGCTGGAGCGAGGAATAACCCCGCCCCACCTCAGCGCGTCTCGAGCCCGGTCAACGCCGCCGCGAACTCCTCGGGATCGAAAGGCTGCAAATCGTCGATCTGCTCGCCCACCCCGATGGCGTGGATCGGCAGCCCGAACTTGTCCGCCAGCGCCACCAGCACGCCGCCACGCGCGGTGCCGTCGAGCTTGGTCATCACCAGCCCCGAGACATCCGCCACCTGCTGGAAAATCTCGACCTGTCGCAGCGCGTTCTGCCCGGTGGTGGCGTCAAGCACCAGCAGCGTGTTGTGCGGCGCGTCGGGATCCTTCTTGCGGATGACCCGGACGATCTTGGCCAGCTCTTCCATCAGGTCCGAACGGTTCTGCAAGCGCCCGGCGGTGTCGATCATCAGAAGGTCCGCCCCCTCGGCCTGCGCCCTGGTCATCGCGTCGAAGGCAAGGCTCGCGGGGTCCGAGCCCTCGGGCGCGGTCAGCACCGGCACGCCGGCGCGGTCCCCCCAGATCTGCAGCTGTTCAACCGCGGCGGCACGGAAGGTGTCGCCCGCGGCGATCACCACCGACTTGCCCGCGGCGCGGAACTGGCTGGCGAGCTTGCCGATGGTCGTGGTCTTGCCCGAACCGTTGACGCCCACCACCAGCACCACCTGCGGCTTTTTGGCATAGAGCGGCAGCGGCTTGGCGACCGGCTCCATGATCCGTGCCACCTCGCCCGAGAGCAGCTGCTTGATCTCCTGCGTCGAGACGCGCTTGCCGTAGCGGCCCTCGGCGATGTTCGAGGTCACGCGCAGCGCGGTGTCGACGCCCATGTCGGACTGGATGAGCAGCTCCTCGAGGCTCTCGATCATCTCGTCGTCGAGCGCCCGGCGCACCACGGGTGCTGCCGGCTGGCCCTTGCCGAAGAGCCGCCCGATGAGCCCGCCGCCACGCTGCTGCTGAGGCACTTCCGGCGTCTGCAGCGGCTCGGGAATCTCCAGCGGCGCCGGCATCGGCGCGGGATCCGCAGGCGGCATCACCGGGGCTTCCTGCGGCGCGGGCCGTGGATCGGCGGGCGGGGGTGCCTGCGGCGTTTCGGGTTCGGGTTGCGGCGCGGGCTCCGGCATCGGCGGCGCCTCGGGCTCCGGCGCGGGAGGGGTCTCCTGCGGCGGGGCGGGCGGCACCTCTTCCGGGGCGGGCGGAGTTTCCGGCGCGGGGACGGGCGGCGTCTCGGGGGTCGGCGCGGGCACATCCGGCCCGGGGGTCTCCGGTGCAGGCGTTTCGGGCACCGGGGTCTGCGGCACCTCCGGCGTTTCGGGAGCCGTGTCGGGCGCGTCTTCCGTGCCGCCCTCCTGGACGATCGCATCCAGCCCTTCCTCGAGCTTCGAGGAAGATTTGAAGAGCTTGCTCTTGAGCTTGCCGAAGAAGGACATTGGCCGGACCTCTCGCTGCCTTTGCTCTCACCTAATACGGGCCGCGCGTAGATAAAAGTGTGAGTTGACCTTTCCACGCCGCGCGGCCTTCATGGGCGCATGTTGCGGGCCGTGTTTTTCCTCGTCCTCCTGCTCGCCCCGCTCTCCCTGCGGGCCGATCCCCTCCACCCCCACGCCAGCCCCCCCGAGCCCGGCACGCTCTGCTCACCCGGCGCCTTCGGCCCGGTGCAATGCATCCGGCCGGCGCACTATGTCTACGACACCTGCCAGGCGATCGAGCATTTCGCCCTCCGGAACGGGCTGTCGCCGGGTTTCTTCGCGCGGTTGATCTGGCAGGAAAGCCGGTTCAATCCCAATGCGCTCAGCCCCGCGAATGCGCAGGGCATCGCCCAGTTCATCCCCTCGACTGCGAAGCTGCGTGGATTGAAGGACCCCTACAACCCCGCGGAGGCACTGGAATATTCCGCCGAGTACCTCGGCGAGCTGACACGCCACTACGGCAACCAGGGCCTCGCGGCGGTGGCCTACAACGGCGGCGAGGCACGGGCCGATGGGCTGGTGGCGCGCCGCGCCGGGCTGGCGCGCGAGACGATCAACTACGTGGTGCTGATCACCGGGCTCGCCGCCGAAACCTGGCGCGATACCCCGCCCGAGACCCATGACTTCCGCCTGCAGGGGGACAAACCCTTCCGGCAAGCCTGCCACGAGTTGGCGCGGAATCGCACTCTGACCGCCTACCCCGAGGCGAAACCGCCCCTGCACCCCTGGGGAGTACAGATGGCCTTCGGTACCACGCAGGACCGGGCGCTTGCGCAATTCCGCCGCCGCGCTCAGAGCTGTTCCGGCACGGTCGGCGGCGAGCAACCCGAGCTGGTCTGGCAGAAGAGCCGCGCCAGCCCGCGCGGCGGCTACTGGATGGCGCGCCTCGGCCGCGATGGGCGCGGCGCGGCGGCGGAACTTTGCGCGACGCTCCGAAAATCGGGCTGCATCTGCGCCGTCTACAAGAATTCCTGATCGCGCCGAGTTTCACAAAAGCGATCTGGAGGGAGCTATACTGAGGCCATATCGCCTTTTTGATGTCACTTTTTCGACATTCTCCACCCTACGACCCGTCCATACCCGACGCGACGTCTTTCCGCTTCCCCAAGGGCCGCACCTCTGGCAGGCTTCCCCTATGATCCGGATCCTTCTCCCGCTCGCCCTGCTCGCCACACCGATCGCCGCCGCCCAGCCGATGAGCGCCGAGGAATTCGAGGCCTATGTCACCGGCAAGACGCTCTACTTCGGCAGCGACGGGGCGGCCTATGGAGTCGAGGAATACCTGCCGGACCGCCGCGTGCGCTGGTCCTTCCTCGACGGAGAGTGCAAGGACGGAGAGTGGTATGCCGAGGCGCAGATGATCTGCTTCGTCTACGAGGACATGAAGGTGCCGCAATGCTGGAGCTTCTTCCGCGAGGGCGGCGGGCTGCGCGCGGTGTTCCAGAATGACCCAGCCAACACCGTGCTCTACGAGGCGCAGCAGGACGACAAGCCGATGCTCTGCTACGGCCCCGACACGGGCGTATGAGGCGCAGCGCCCGCGGCGGCCCCGCCTCCGCCGCTTCCACATGGTGAAAATATCCCGGGGGAGTCGCGCGCAGCGCGGCGGGGGCAGCGCCCCCTTCTGAAACCCCTGCCACTGGGTGCGAGGCGGCCCAGAACCCCCTCCCTCGCCCGCTCCCTCCGCGAGATCAGAACAGGCTGCCCTGCTCCGGAGCCCCGGCCTTTTTCGACTTGCCCGTCCCACCGCTTCCGCCGCCGATCTTCATCCGGCCGTCGGCGAATTCGATCTCGAGCCCCGCGGCCTCCCTGGCGGCGGCGGAACTGGTCAGCACCTGGCCGCCCTCGCCGCGCACCACGGCGTAGCCCCGCGCCAAAGTGCCCTTGTAGCTCAGCGTCTGCAGCAGCCGGTCGAGCCCGTCGAGCCGGTCTCGCGGCGCCTCGACCCGGCGCGCACCGGCATCCCCCAGCCGCTTGCCGAGCGCCTCCAGCCGGTCCCGCCCGAGCGCGATCTCGCGCTGGATCGGGCGGATGGACAGCCGGTCGGCACGCCGCCCCAGGGCCTCGGCGCGGGTCGCGAGCATCCGGCTGAGCAGCCCGGGTCGCAGCGCCCCCGCAGGTTGCGACAGCGCCAGCCGGCGCCGATCAACGCCGCGGATCAGCGCCTGCGGCAACCGGTCCGACAGCAGGTCGAGCCGCTGGCGCGGCTGGTCGAGAAGCGTTTCGGCGCGCGGCATGGCCCGGGCGAGATCACGCAGCCGCTGGCCGCGCACCTCCAGCCGGTGGGTCAGCGCCCGCGTCAGCCGCATCTGCCCCTCGCCCGCACGCGCCAGCAGCTCCATGCGCACCGGCACCGCCATCTCGGCGGCGGCGGTGGGTGTCGGCGCGCGGCGATCCGAGACGAAGTCGATCAGCGTCGTGTCGGTCTCGTGCCCCACTGCGGAGATCAGCGGGATCTGCGACGCTGCAGCCGCGCGCGCGACGATCTCCTCGTTGAAACCCCAGAGATCCTCGACCGAGCCGCCTCCGCGGGCGACGATCAAGAGGTCCGGCCGCGGCAGCGCGCCGCCCGGGGTGAGCTTGTTGAATCCCTCGATCGCACGAGCCACCTCGGGGGCGCAGGCCTTGCCCTGCACCGCGACCGGCCAGATCAGCACCTTGCGCGGGAAACGCTCGCGCAGGCGGTGCAGGATGTCGCGGATCACCGCGCCCGAGGGCGAGGTCACCACGCCGATGATCTCGGGCAGGAACGGCAGCGGCTTCTTGCGCTCGGGGTCGAACAGCCCCTCGGCCTGCAGCATGGCCTTGCGCTTCTCCAGCATCGCCATGAGCGCGCCGAGACCTGCGGGACGCATGTCCTCGATGATGATCTGGTAGCGCGACTGGCCGGGATAGGTGGTCAGCCGCCCGGTGGCGATGACCTCCATCCCCTCCTCGGGCTGCATGTCGAGCTTTGAGGCGACGCCGCGCCACACGATGCCCGAGATCACCGACTTGTCGTCCTTGAGGTCGAGGTAGAGATGCCCCGATCGCGGCCGCGAGATGCGCCCGAGCTCGCCGCGCACCCGCACGAAGCCGAACTCGCCCTCGATCACCCGTTTCACCGCGCCGGAAAGCTCGGAAACGGTGAATTCCGGCATATTGCCGTCGCCTGCGCCCTCCGGGGCGTCGTCTTCGAAGAGGTCCATGCTGCTCGTCCTGCTCGTGTTGGCCCCAGACTAGCGGCACCCGCCGGCGAACGAAAGGTGGCGCGCTCAGGCGCGATGCGTAGGGCGGCCCGCGTCACCTCGGTCTCAGCCACATTATGGCGTCGCAACCAGAACAGGGCGCAGGCCTCAATCGGGCCGCGGCTCTCGCGCAGCTTCAGAAGCGCCGGGGCGCATCCCTCGAACGTGCCCAGCGGCTCGGTCGCACCCCGGGGAAACGCCCTGCAATCTTCGGCATGCACGACGTGATTGCCGCCGATGATGAGATAGCGGGTTACGTGAGAGGTTCTCGATGATGCTCGGCCTCCATCTGACATGGCGCGCAGATGCACCGCGTCCGCTTGGAGCAACGCGCCGCGGCGCGGGGCCACCCCGACGATTTCATGCGGCTGTTACAAAGCCGCCTCCGCCTGCGCCCGGCAGCCCCCTGACTTCTTGCCAGAACCCCCTACCACCGCTAGGAAGCCCGCGATCCTTACCTTGAGAGAGCGGGCCCCATGAACATCCTCATCCTCGGCGGCGGTGGTCGCGAACATGCCCTGGCCTGGGCGGTCATGCAGAACCCCAAGTGCGACAAGCTGATCGTCGCCCCGGGCAATGCCGGCATCGCGCAGATCGCCGAATGCGCCACGCTCGACGTCGAGGACGGCGGCGCGGTGGCGGAATTCGCCGGGGAGAACGCCATCGACCTCGTCGTCGTCGGCCCCGAGGCGCCGCTCGCCGCGGGCGTCGCCGACCGGCTGCGCGAGGCCGGTGTGCTGGTCTTCGGCCCATCGCAGGCCGCCGCCCGGCTCGAGGCCTCGAAGAGCTTCACCAAGGAAATCTGCGACGCTGCCAAGGCGCCCACCGCGGGCTACGGCCATTTCACCGACGCCGAGGCCGCCAAGGCCCATGTCCGCGCCCAGGGCGCGCCGATCGTGGTCAAGGCCGACGGGCTTGCCGCCGGCAAGGGCGTCATCATCGCCGAGACGGTTGAAGAGGCCGAAGCGGCCATCGACGACATGTTCGGCGGCGCCTTCGGCGGTGCCGGCGCCGAGGTGGTGATCGAGGAATTCATGACCGGCGAGGAAGCCTCCTACTTTGTGCTGGTCGACGGCACCGACGTGCTGCCGATCGGCACCGCGCAGGACCACAAGCGCGTCGGCGAGGGCGACACCGGCCCCAACACCGGCGGCATGGGTGCCTATTCCCCCGCCCCGGTGCTGTCTGACGAGGTGGCGCAAAAGGCGCTCGACGAGATCGTCAAGCCGACCATGGCCGAGATGGCCCGCCGCGGCACGCCGTATCAGGGCGTGCTCTACGTCGGCCTGATGATCGAGAACGGGCAGCCGCGCCTGGTGGAATACAACGTGCGCTTCGGCGATCCGGAATGCCAGGTGCTGATGATGCGCCTCGGCGGCCAGGTGCTGGATCTCATCCACGCCTGCGCCGAGGGCCGGTTGGCCGAGGCCAAGGTGACCTGGGCCGACGATCACGCGATGACCGTGGTCATGGCCGCCGAGGGTTACCCCGGGAGCTATGAGAAGGGCACGGTCATCTCCGGGCTCGAGGCACTGCCCGAGGACAGCTTCACCCAGATGTTCCACGCCGGAACCGCCGAGAAGGACGGCAAGATCGTCGCCACCGGCGGGCGGGTGTTGAACGCCACCGCCCGCGGCGCCACGCTCGCCGAGGCGCAGGCCCGCGCCTATGCGCTGGTGGATGCGGTGGACTGGCCGCAGGGCTTCTGCCGCCGCGACATCGGCTGGCGCGCGCTCTGAACGACGCACGGCGGAATCGAGGGGGCGCTGCCCCCGTCCGCTTGCGCGGACTCCCCCGGCGTGTTCGGAAAGAGAAGAAGGCCAAGAGACCCAGCCAAGCCGCGACTGTCCGGTCTTCTTCTCTTTGAAAATACGCGCGCCGCAGGCGCTCACGGCGCAGCCGTGAAATCAGGACCGCGACCGGGGCCGAGCCGACATTGATCGGAAGCGGCAGACGGCTGCAGGTGCCTGCGGCATCAGTGCGTCAACGGCGCGGGAATTGAGCGTGTTCCGCACAGGAGCCGGCGCACTGCCGGTCCTGCCCCGCACAGATCGCGCTTCCGAAGCGCGCTCAGCCGGCGGGCGGCGTGATCACCCCGGTCGGGGTCACGATCATGTCTAGCGGTGCGTCGGTCGGCTCGAGCGGGATCTGCCCGGCTTCCTGCGCGTCGTAGGCAAAGCCGATGGCCAGCGTCGGCCGCGCCGCGCGCAGCACCTCGAGCGTGCGGTCGTAAAAGCCGCCGCCGTAGCCGAGCCGGTGACCGCTGCGGGTGAAGGCCAGCAGCGGCACGATGAGGATCTCTGGCGTGAGGAACTCCGGCACCTCGGGGATCATCGCGCCGAAGGCACCGGGCACCAGCGCCATGTCCGGCTCCCAGCGGGCGAAGCGCAGGGGCGCACCCTCCGCCTCGATCACCGGGATCGCCACCGGACCATGTGCCGCCGCCTCGGCCATGGCAGGCAGCGGGTCGATTTCGGAACGGATCGGCATGTAGCCCGAGAGCGGCACGCCGCGATAGCCGGCCAGGACCGCGCTCAGCATCCCTGCCCCGGCGCCTCTATCCTCGGCATGGGCCGCCTTGCGGCGCAGGGCAGCTTCGGCCCGGGCCGCGCGCTTGGCCTCGGCGAGGCTCACAGCAGCACCGCCTGCGCGAGGCCGAGGAAAGCGAAGAAGCCGACCACGTCGGTCACCGTGGTCACGAAGGTACCGGAGGCCAGTGCCGGGTCGATCTTGAACTTGTCGAGCACCACCGGCACGGCGATGCCCGCCAGCCCCGCCACCACGAGGTTGATCACCATGGCCGCGGCGATCACCACCGCCAGCATGGCGCTGCCGAACCAGATGTATTCCAGCACTCCCATGACCAGCGCGAAGCTGAGCCCGTTGATCAGCCCGACCATCAGCTCGCGGGTGATCACCCGCCAGACGTTGGAGCTGGTCAGGTCGCGCGTCGCCAAGGCGCGCACCGCCACGGTCAGCGACTGCGTGCCGGCATTGCCGCCCATCGAGGCGACGATCGGCATCAGCACAGCGAGCGCTACCAGTTGGCCGATGGTGTCCTCGAACTGGGCGATCACCAGCGAGGCGAGGATCGCCGTCATCAGGTTCACCGCGAGCCAGGGCAGGCGCTGGCGCGTCGTCTCGAGCACGCTGTCGGAGATGCGGCTCTCGTCGCCGACGCCGGCCAGGCGCAGGATGTCCTCCTCGTGCTCCTCGTCGAGCACGGTCATCGCATCGTCGATGGTGATCACGCCGACCAGCCGCTCGTTCTCGTCCACCACCGGGGCCGAGATCAGGTGGTACTGGTTGAACATGTAGGCGACCTCGGATTCCGGCCGGGTCACCGGGATCACGTTGAAGGTCTCCTCGACCAGCGACTTCAGCAGCACCTCGCGGCGCGACGCCATGAGCTTGCCGAGCGTGACATTGCCCACCGGGCGCAGCTTCGGGTCGACCAGGATGATGTGGTAGAACTGCTCGGGCAGATCGTCATTGCTGCGCAGGAAGTCGATCGCCTCGCCGACGTTCCAGTGCTCGGGGGCCATGACCACCTCGCGCTGCATCAGTCGGCCGGCGGAATACTCCGGGTAGGTCAGCGATTTCTCGACCGCGACCCGGTCGCTGTCCTCGAGCACGTCGAGGATGGCGTCCTGCTGTTCCTGGTCGAGGTCTTCCAGAAGGTCGACCACGTCGTCGGAATCGAGTTCGCGCACGGCGTCGGCCAGAACCTCGGGGGTCAGCCCGCGGATCACCTCCTCGCGGATCGACTCGTCGAGTTCCGAGAGAATCTCGCCGTCAAACTCCTTGTCGTAGAGCTTGATCAGCCGCATCCGGTCGTAGGCGTTGATCTGCTCCAGAAGGTCGGCGATGTCGGCGGCGTGCAGCGGCTCCATCAGCTCGACGAGCTGCTCGCGGTCTTCCACGTCCACGGCGTAGAGGATCGCCGAGACCACCTTGCGCTCGAGCGGGTTGGTCTCGTCGTCCTGAGTCTCTTCCGCCGGGTTTCCGGTCTCTTCGCTCATGCCTGCCCCGTTGAATGCCGTTCGCGGAGACCTTAGGGGAATGCAGGAACGAGCAACAGAGGCGCATTGCGCTTGATCTTGCCCGCCCGCATCCTAAAGCGACCGCCGACACGAGGACAAGCATGGCCCAGATCCAACCGACGACCCTTCATCTGGGCCAGACGCTCGCCTTCACCGCCTCACCGCTTGCCGAGGGACCCGGGGCGGCACGCCACGAGAGCGCCGGCGCGCTGCTGGTGGAGGGCGGGCTGATTCGCCGGACCGGGACCGCCGAGGCGCTGCGCGCCGCCCACCCCGAGGCCGAGGTCGTGGATCACGGCGAGGCGCTGATCGTGCCCGGGTTCGTCGATGCCCATGCACATTATCCGCAGACCCCGATGATCGCGAGCTGGGGAAAGCGGCTGATCGACTGGCTGAACCATTACACCTTCCCCACTGAGTCGCGCTTTGCCGACCGCGCCTACGCCGACGAGATCGCCGGGCGCTACCTCGACCTGCTGCTGGCGCATGGCACCACCTCGGTCTGCTCCTACTGCACGATCCACCCCGAATCCGTCGAAGCGCTGTTCAGCGCCGCCGAGACGCGCGGAATGCGGGTCTTTGCCGGCAAGACCTGCATGGACCGCGACACCGCGCCCGAGTTCCTGCGCGACAGCGCGCAGTCGGCCTATGACGACAGCAAGGCGCTGCTCGAGCGCTGGCACGGCAAGGGCCGCGCCGAATACGTGATCACCCCGCGCTTCTCGCCGACCTCGACGCCCGAGCAACTGCGGGCGCTCGGCGCGCTCTGGGCCGAACACCCCGAAGTGCTGATGCAGACGCATCTGTCGGAACAGACCGATGAGATCGCCTGGGTGAAATCGCTCTACCCGCAGGCGCGCGACTATCTCGACACCTACGAGGCCTACGGGCTGCTGGGGGAGCGCGGTCTTTACGGCCACGCCATCCATCTGGAGCCGCGCGAGCACGCGCGGCTGAAAGAGGTGAACGCGGCGCTGGTGCATTGCCCGACCTCGAACACCTTCATCGGCTCGGGGCTCTTCGACATGGACGGGCTGACCAAGGCCGGGGTGCGCGTCGGGCTGGCCACAGACACCGGCGGCGGCTCGTCCTTTTCCATGCTGCGTACCATGGCGGCGGCCTATGAGGTGGCGCAGCTGCGCCACCGCCCGCTGCATCCGGCGGAACTGCTGTGGCTGGCGACCCAGGGATCGGCGATCGCACTGATGGCCGAGGACCGGATCGGCAACCTCGCACCGGGGCTGGAGGCGGATTTCACCGTGCTCGACCTGGCCTCCACCCCGGCCATCGCGCAGCGCGTGGAGCAGGCCGAGGACATCTGGGAGGCGCTCTTCCCGACGATCATGATGGGCGACGACCGGGCCGTGCGTGCGACCTACGTGGCAGGGAAGCGGGCGCTCTGAGAGCGGGGCGCTACTTCCTCACCCCCATCACCAGCGTCCAGTAACGCCCATTCTGCGCGAGGCCGAACTCGCGCACATCGCTGCGCAGCATGGCGGCGCGATGCGAGGGCGACTTCGCCCAGAGCTCCATCGCGCTGTCGATGCCGAAAGGGGTCATGGCGACGTTCTCTGCGACATGGCTGTACTGGTAGCCTTGCGCATGAGCCCTCTCCCCGACCCGGCTGCCGTCGCTGCCGACGTGGCTCATCGTGTTCATCCGGGCCATGTCGTCGGAATGGACCTGCGCCGCGCGCTGCAGCTGCGCTGCGCGGGTCAGCGGCGCAAGGCCCTGCCCGCGCCGCCAGCCGTTGAAGGCCTCCGCCGCCTCGGCCTGCGAGTTCTGCACCACCTGAGCCGGCGCGCGGCGAAGCTCGTAGATGCTTGCGCCGTCGACCCGCCCGGGCGCCGAGGGCTGGATCGCCACCGGCGCAGCTGCGGTCGCGGGCGCGGCAGGCAGGTCGCCCGCGGGCGTGCGCACGTCGACACAGGCGGCGAGCGCCAGCGGCAGCAGGGACGCGGCGACGTAGCGCAGCGGAGGGTTGGGCAGCACGGGCAAGGAGAACATCATGGGCAAGCTCCGGAAGGTCTGGCTCGCCCCGATAGTTGGCGCGGAACGGACGTCACGGCAAGCGCGGGTCTTGGCACTACTTCGTGCGCGCCACCACCATGGCCCAGTAGCGACCGGACCCGGCGATGCCGTATTCCGTCACATCGGCCATGAGCATGTTGGACAGGTGCGGCGGCGAGTTGGTCCAGATCTCCATCGCGCCGTCCAGCCCGCGCCGGGTCTCGGCGATGTTCTCGGCGCCGCGCCGCAGGTTGTAGCCACTGCGCTTGATCCTCGTGCCGATGCTGCTGCCGTCGCTGCCGGTGTGGGTCATCTTCTGCATACGCGCCATGTCGGTCGCATGGCCCTGCGCCACCTTCTCGAGCCTGGGCGAATGGCTCAGCGGTGCCAGCCCATTGCGTTCGCGCAGCGCGTTGAGCCGCACGCCGGAGGGATCCTCGAGGAACCGCGCCGGGGCGCCCCCGGTGTCTGTCTGTGGAAGGGGCACCACCACGCAGGCGGAAAGTGCCATGCTCAGGGCAAGCGGCAGCAGGCGGGCTGTCAGGGCGTGTCGCATCGGATCCTCCGGTCAAATCTGTCGCGCCCATGGCCCGGTTCGGGCTCGCTGGCGGGTCTCAGCCGAGCCCGGCAAGGGTGCGCGCCATCTCCCTGTGACGGACGAGGGCCGCATCGATGTCGATGGTCGCGATGCGCCCGTCGCGCACCACCTGCCGCCCCTCGACAAACAGGTGCCGTACCTTTTGCGGCCCTGCAAGCAAAAGCGCCGCCGGGTCCCAGGAGCCGGCGCTTTCCAGCCCGCTCACATCCCAGAGCGCCAGATCGGCGCGCAGCCCCACCGCCACTTGCCCGCAGTCATGCCGGCCCAGCACCTCTGCCCCGCCGCGCGTCGCCACGCGCAGCGCCGCGCGGGCGCTCATCGCGTCGGCACCGTTCTGCACGCGCTGCAGCAGCATCGCCTGCCGCGCCTCGCCGATGAGGCTTGCCATGTCGTTGCTGGCCGAGCCGTCGACGCCCAGCCCGACGTTCACCCCCGCATCCAGCATCGCCCGCACCGGTGCGATCCCCGAGCCGAGGCGGCAGTTGGAACAGGGGCAATGCGCGACCCCGGTGCGGGTGGCGGCGAAGAGGTCGATCTCCTGCCCGTCGAGCTTCACGCAATGGGCGTGCCAGACGTCGGGGCCGGTCCAGCCGAGGTCCTCGGCGTATTGCCCCGGGCGGCAGCCGAATTTCTCGAGTGAATAGGCCACGTCCTCGTCGTTCTCGGCGAGGTGGGTGTGCATCATCACCCCCTTATCGCGGGCGAGGATGGCGCTGTCGCGCATCAGTTCGCGGCTCACCGAGAAGGGCGAGCACGGCGCGACGCCGACGCGCACCATGGCGCCCTCCGACGAGTCGTGGAAGGCGTCGATCACCCGGATGCAATCCTCGAGGATGGCGCTCTCCTGCTCGACCAGCGAGTCCGGCGGCAGACCGCCGTTCGAGACCCCGATGCTCATGCTGCCGCGGGTGGCGTGGAAGCGCACCCCGAGGTCCTGCGCCGCGGCGATGCTGTCATCGAGCCGCGCGCCGTTGGGGTAAAGATAGAGATGGTCCGAACTCAGCGTGCAGCCCGAAAGCGCCAGCTCCGCCAGCCCGACCTGGGCCGAGACGTAGAACTCCTCGGGGCCGAAGCGCTCCCAGATCGGATAGAGCGTCTGCAGCCAGCCGAAGAGCAGCGCGTCCTGACCGCCGGGCACCGCCTTGGTCAGCCCTTGGTAGAGGTGGTGGTGAGTATTCACGAGACCCGGGGTGACCACGCAATGGCGTGCGTCGACGATCTCTCCGGTTGTCTCCAGCCGCGACCCGATCCCCGCGATGACCCCGTCGCGGAGAAGAATGTCCGCGTCCGTCAGCTCGGTCTCGGCATCATCCATGGTAAGGACCGTGCGCGCGTTGCGGATCAGGATTTCGCTCATCTCGGGCTCCTCGGATGGGTCCGGACACCCTGCCCCTTCGGCGTGCCAAAGGAAAGTCTGGCGCCGGCTGAGGGTGTTTCGGGAAATGCCGAAGAATGCGGCAAGCATTGCGCGGCTCCCTACAACAGAACCAGAGGCCGTGCCCCAAACCCCGCTGGACATACGCTTGAGACGCCCGCTACCCGCGGACCCCGAGGCGCGCATGGCCCTCGGCACCTCTGCCGAGATCGTTCGCACGTATGGTGCCCGCGCCGAGAGCGCCCCGAGCCTGTCCCGGGTCCTGATCCCCTTGCGCTCTCAGCCGTTCAGAAGCGCCAGCGCGGCGGCGTGAATCTCGGCGTTCGCGGCGGCCAGCACCTGCCCGCCCTCATGCACCTTTCCGCCCTGCCAGTCGGTGACCAGGCCTCCGGCGGCCTCGATCACCGCGATCGGGGCCTGGATGTCGTAGGCCTGCAGCCCGGCCTCGATCACCAGGTCGATCTGCCCGGCGGCGAGCAGCGCGTAGGCGTAACAATCCATGCCGTAGCGGGTCAGCCGCGCCTGCGCCGCGACCCGGCGGAAGGCCTCCGCCTCTGCCTCGGTGCCGACCTCGGGAAAGGTGGTGAAGAGGATCGCCTCGGAGAGCGGCCGCGCGGCGCGCACGCCCAGCGGACGGGTGCCCAGCGGGCCGGACCAGACGGCGCGGCCAAATCCGCCTTCGAAGCGTTCCGAGGTATAGGGCTGGTCGATCACCCCCAGCACGGGGCCCGAGGCGTCCGAGAGGGCGATCAGCACCCCCCAGGTTGGCGTGCCCGACAGAAAGCCACGGGTGCCGTCGATCGGATCGAGCACCCAGGTCAGCCCGCTCTCGCCCGCCTCGCGGCCGTATTCCTCGCCGAGGATTGCATCCATCGGGCGGCGCGCCGCCAGAACCTCGCGCATCGCCCTCTCGGCGGCGCGGTCGGCCACGGTGACCGGATCGAAGCCTTCGGAGAGCTTGTTTTCCGCGCCGAGACCCTCGGCACGGAAATGCGGCAGAATTGCCGCGCGCGCGGCCTCGGCCATCTCTCCGGCGGTCTGCCAGAGGTCTTCGGCCAGGCTTGCGGAAATCGTATTGGAAGTCTCAGCCATGACGGCCCCCTGCTGCGCGGTCCCTACCGGTTCCAGCTAGCGCAGGGGGCGCTCAGGCTCAAGCGACGTCGGAGAGAACGCGCGCCAGTTCGAACAGGCGGCGACGCTGGTTTTCCGGGATCGCGTAATAGGAGCGGACGAGGTCGAGTGCCTCTTTGTCGCCCAAAATGTCGGTCGGCATGGCGGGGCTCGCCGGCTCGGCGGCGGCATCCTCGGACTGATGCTCGCTCTCTATACCCTCGAAGAAGAAGCTTACCGGCACCTCGAGCGCATCGGCAATATCCCACAGCCGGGACGCGCTGACGCGGTTGGCGCCGGTCTCGTACTTTTGGATCTGCTGAAACTTGATACCGACATGTTCTGCGAGCTGCTGCTGTGTCATACCGACAAGCCAGCGGCGGTGACGAATGCGTTTACCCACATGAACGTCCACGGGATGCGTCATCGTATTTTCCTTTCACTCGCCCTGCGAAAAAACCAGAGCACCAACAAAAAATCCGCCCGCCCACAGCAGCGGCCGGAGCCACACTTATAAGGTGAGCAAAAACTACCTTGCTTCCCGGACTCAGATCAAGAGAGTTACGCCGCTAACGATGAGCACGGTTAATGGGTTGCACTCCTTGGTTGTAAATCCAAACAATGACTTAACGTCGCTTCCGGCGCTTTCACATTTTTGCCAAGTTCTTTGGACAGCAGCGCTTTTCTTGGGCGCCACAGAGCGAAACCTATACCGAGGGATATACCATGCTAGCCTATCGGATTGACTCGTCGGACAGGGTTCCGAATCTCTCTCAGACACCGATTCCGGCTCCCGGAGAGGGTCAGGTCCGCCTCCGGATCGAGGCCTGCGGGCTCAACTTTGCCGACCTGCTGATGATCGAGGGACGCTACCAGGACACCCCGCCCCTGCCCTTCACCCTCGGGATGGAGGTCGCCGGCGTGATCGATGCGGTGGGTCCCGGGGTCACCGACCGCGTCCCCGGAGAGCGCGTCGCCCTGTTCGGCGGTCAGGGCGGACTGGCGGAATACGGTGTTTTCGACGCGGCCCGTGCCGTGCCCCTGCCGGACAGCATGTCGAGCACCGTGGCTGCCGGTTTCCAGATCGCTTATGGCACCAGCCACCTCGCGCTCGATCACCGTGCCCGGCTGACCCCGGGTGAGACTCTGCTGGTGCTGGGCGCGGCGGGTGGCGTCGGGCTCACCGCGGTGGAGATCGGCAAGCTCATGGGCGCGCGGGTGATCGCCTGCGCCCGCGGGCCGGAAAAGCTCGAAGTGGCGCGCCGCGCCGGCGCCGACCACCTGATCGACGCGCGCGAGGCCGACATTCGGGCCGAGGTGAAGGCGCTCGGCGGCGCGGACGTGGTCTATGATGCCGTCGGCGGCGAGCAGTTCGACGCCGCCTTCCGCGCCTGCAATCCCGAGGCCCGCATCCTGACCATCGGCTTCGCCAGCGGCACCGTCCCGCAGATCAAGGCCAACCACCTGCTGGTCAAGAACCTCACCGTCATGGGGCTCTACTGGGGCGGCTATCTGAAGTTCCGCCCCGAGGCGCTGACCGGCTCTCTGGCACAGCTCTTCGACTGGCACGCGCAAGGCAAGCTGCACCCGCACGTCAGCCAGGTGCTGCCGCTGCCGCGCGTTGCCGAGGGGCTGGAGCTGCTGCGCAGCCGCGCCTCCACCGGCAAGGTGGTGATCGAGATCCCCGGCTGAACCCTATTCCGCCGCCAGTTCCGGGCGGCGGCGCAGGGTGCAGAACTCGCTGCGCAGCATTTCCTGCAGCGGCTCGATGATCTGCGGCTTGGCACCAGAGCCATAGAGGCAGACCTTCTGCATCCCGAGGTCCGGTAGGACCCCATGGGGGATCATCTCGAAATGCTGCGGAGCATGACCTTCGAGGATCGGCGTGACCGCGAGATCGGCCGAAACCGACACTTCGATAGTCCGGTCCATTTCGGAATCCACCGCAAGCTCCCAGTCCAGCCCCTCGCGCTCCATCAGCGAAATGGCAATCGGCCGGAAGCCGCAGCGGCGCGAGAAGGCAATGCGCAGCGGCTTGCTGCGCCATGCGGTGCCGTCCGGCGCGCCGAACCAGCGCAGCGGCACCTCGAGCAGTGCCTCGCCGCCATCGCCGGGCTCGCTTTCCGTGGTCAGGATCACGTCGATGGCGCCGCGGGCGAACTGCTCTTTCAGGTCCGAGGTGTAGGAGCTGATCAGCTGCACCCGCACCCGCGGGTAGTCGCGCTGCATGCGCTTCATGATGCGAGGGATCACCGGGTAGACAATGTCATGCGGCACGCCCAGCACGATCTCCCCCTCCCAGTCCTGACGGGTGAGCCGGGCGTAGATCTCGTCGTTCATCTCGACCATGCGGCGGGCGTATTTCAGCAGCTGCTCGCCGGCGGGGGTGAGCGCCACGCCGCGCCCCGAGCGATCGAGAAGCGCCAGTCCGAGCATCTCCTCGAGCCGCTTGAGCTGCATGGAGACCGCCGATTGCGTCAGGTTCAGAAAGCCCGCCGCGCGGGTCACACCGCCGGAATCCGCCACCGCAACGAAGGAGCGCAGGGTCGTCAGGTCGAGGTTTCGCATACATCAAGCTCCGTGATGAATTGCTTCAGGAACATTCGTTTTACAGATTTCCGTGCCGGCAGCATAACTCATCACACAGCAACATGGAAACACCGAGAAACATCAGCATATGTGAAGGACACCCTCATGCCCCGTGATATCGCCCTCCCCCGCGCCCGCCTGACGCGCCGCCGCCCCACGCTGCTCGCGCTCCTGACCGGCCTCTTCGCCATCGCCCGCCAGCGGCGCAAGCTCGCCGATCTCGACGATCATCTGCTGCGGGATCTCGGCCTCACCCGAGGTCAGGCGCTGGAGGAAGCCCGCCGCGGCTTCTGGGACGCGCCGCAGCACTGGCGACTCTGAGCGAGCGCGGGGCAGCAACCGCCTCCCGACAAGCCCCTTGCCCTGCTGCGCTTTTCGGGCCGCTCCCCCCGGGCCCGCACTGCCCTCTCCGCCGCCGCTCTTCCGCGGGCTTCACGGAGAGGGCATTTTTAGTTCAGAAACAGTCCCTTTCGTGCTCCGCGCTTCTTGAAATGTAGAAAGGCGCTGCCAATATCGGACAGGAACAGTTATCCTTGGACTGCACATATTCAACTCGGAGGACACGACCCGATGGCAGACTTGAACACAATCCGGACCCACGGCGCGGCGGGCGCACGCGCGGCCCAGATTGACGCGGGGCTCCGCGCGCACATGAACAAGGTCTACGCGACCATGTCCGTGGGCATGCTGCTGACCTTCGCAGTCGCCTGGGCCGTGGGCACCAGCCCGAACCTGCTGGCGGTCTTCCGCGACCCGGCGACGCTGAGCCCGAACATCCTCGGCTGGATCGTCATGTTCGCCCCGCTGATCATGGTCTTCGCCTTTGGCGCGGCCCTCAACCGCCTGTCCGCCGCCGGCGCGCAGCTGTTCTTCTACGCCTTCGCGGCGGTGATGGGCCTGTCGCTGAGCTGGATCTTCGTGGCCTTCACCGGCTTCTCGATCGCCCAGGTCTTCCTGGTCACCGCGATCGCCTTCGCCGGCCTGTCGCTCTGGGGCTACACCACGAAGAAGGACATCTCCGGGTGGGGCTCCTTCCTGATCATGGGCGTGATCGGCATCCTCGTGGCCTCGATCATCAACATCTTCCTCGCATCGCCGGCGATCTACTTCGCCATCTCGATCCTGGGTGTGCTGATCTTCGCCGGCCTGACCGCCTATGACACGCAGAACATCAAGAACACCTACCTCCAGCACGCCGCCCACGGCGACAGCGAATGGCTCGCCAAGTCGGCCATCGTCGGCGCGCTGAACCTCTACATGGACTTCATCAACATGTTCATGTTCCTGCTGCAGCTGCTCGGCAACCGCGAGTAATCGCCCCGCCAGCACAGGCACCCCGGCCCCGCCAGACCCCTCGGTCCGGCGGGGCTTTTTCTTTGGTTTCAGGCGACGGAGAACCGGGTGAGCGCCGTCCCCTGCGGTGACACCGTGGCCGCAGGGGAATGCGCTCGTCCCGGCCGGGACCGCGCACCACCTGAAGCAGGTGCTACGGCGACAAGACGCCAACCCGCCGGGGCGTGTCAGCGCCCGCGAGGTGGCCTTGTCTCGACTTTCGGACGGCTCAGAGTGGCGCCGGCACCTCGCCAGCCAACAACTCCACCGCCATCAGCCCACGTAGCGAGTTGCCGATCCAGAGTCGTCTTGCTCTCTGCAGGTCATCGAGGCTCACCACCGCCTCCACAAAAGCCCCCTCCGCCAGCACCGTCTCGCGCAGGACCCCGGGCAGGAGCCCGGAGGAGAGCGCCGGAGTGACCCGCGTGCCGTTGTCCAGTTCCAGGAAGACGTTCGTGTAGGCCCCTTCACAAAGCTCGCCGCGGGTGTTGAAAAAGAGCAGTTCATCCACGCCCTCGGGCCGCGCCTTGAGAGCGGCGTCATAGAGCGCACGTGCCGTGGTCTTGTGACGCAGGAGCGGCTCCCCCGCATCGAGCCGCGCCGCACAGAGCATCACCCTTGCCACAGCAGGGACCGACCCCGGGTCGAAGGCGGCCGAGGTGATCTCGATGTCCCCGGCCCGCCCGACGGTCAGCCGCAGCCGCCGCGGCCCCTCCGCGTGGAACGCGGCAATCGCCGCCTCCAGCGCGGCGCGCCGCAGAGGGATGCCGAGCGCCGCGCAGCTGCGCAGGCAGCGCGCCATGTGTCGCTCGCCGCGTATCGGTCCCCGGCCGGGCTCCCAGCGCAGGGTCTCGATCAGCCGCAGGTCGGGGCTCAGCCCTGCTGCATCAATCCGGTCAGGAATCGGGCTTTCCACAGCGCCTCCTCATATTCCGCGTCGCAGCTGCTGTCCTGCACGATGCCGCCGCCGACGCCCAGCACCGCACGGCCTGCGCCGGTTACCGTCAGCGTGCGGATCGCCACGTTGAACTCCGCCGCCCCATCCGGGGCCATCCAGCCGAGGCCACCGCAGTAGACCCCGCGCCGCCAGCGCTCGAGCCGGTGGATGGCCTTCATCGCCGCTATTTTCGGCGCGCCGGTGATCGAACCGCAGGGGAAGATCGCCCGAAGAAGGTCCAGAACCGAAGGCTTGCCTTCGAGCTCGGCCACCACGTGCGAGACCATCTGGTGCACCGTCGCGTAGCGCTCGACCTTGAGCAGTTCAGGCACCTTCACGCTGCCGGGCCGCGCCAGCCGCGAGAGGTCGTTGCGCATGAGATCCACGATCATCACGTTCTCCGCCCTGTTCTTCTCGTCCGCCACCAGCGTATCGCGGAGCGCATCGTCCTCGGCTGGTGTGGCTCCGCGGGGCGCAGTGCCCTTCATCGGCGCAACCTCGATCCGCCCCGCGGCATCGAGCCGGAAGAAGAGCTCAGGCGAGCGCGACAGGATCACCTCTCCACCGACCTGCGCAAAGGCGCCGTGGCCGACCGGCTGATAGGCCCGCAGCGCCGACCAGAGCGCCTCCGGGCTGCCCTCGAAGAGCGCCTCGACGGGCATGGTAAGGTTGACCTGATAAAGGTCACCCGCCGCCAACATCTCCTTGATCTGGTGAAACGCTTCGCCGTAGCGCTCCCGCGTCCAAAGCGGCGTGACAGCGGTGACGCGGGCCGCCTGCCCCTGCATCTGCGCAAGCGTGGCGGAGGCGTCCTGCGGGCCGTCGAAGATGCCGAAATGCAGCAGCGGCACGCCGGGCTCCCAGAGAGACGCGAGCGCGGGCTCCAGCGCGAATCCCAATTCGTAGGCGGCGTATCCCGCGACCCAGAACCCGGCGGCGCGGGCCTGTTCCAGCCGGGCGAGCGCGACCAGAGCCCCGGCGGGGCTGGCGGCAGTCACCAGCTCGCGCGGACGCTCGAAGAGCGCCGGCACGCCGCCCGGCCCTGCCTCCAGAATGATCCGCGTCCCGTCCATCGCCGCACCCGATCGCCAAATCCCGGCGCGACCCCTAGCAGAGCGTCGGGCCTTGCGCGAGAGGTCAATGCGCAACAGGAAAGGGCCGTCCCCGCGGGGACGGCCCTTTGCAAATTCGATGGGCTCAGCGCAACCGCGCCGCGCTCAGTTCAGCGCAAGCTCGGTGCGGGCCGGGGCACTCGTCACGGTGACCGCATCGGCGCTGCGCTCGAAGCGGTAGGAAACGCCCGAGACACCCGGCAGACCGAAGGTCGTGCTGTCGCCCTCCTCGAGCCGCATGGCAAGGCGCAGCGGCTCTGCACCGGCGCGCTCGGTGTAAAAGGCAACGACCTCGACACCGGTCTCGCCTGCGGGCTGGGTGTAGACGGACATGTCCACGGTGCCTTCGCGCAACGTGCCGCCGGCGAGCGGCTCGGAGAGGGTCAGCGACCCGGCGGAAGCGACAACGGGAAGGGCGATGGCCAGAGCGGCCAGGAGGGGAGCTTTGATCATATCGGACTCTTTTCGGGTCTGCGCGGATCGCGCCGGGAGGGAGGACCGCGACTCGGGCGGCCGAATTTCTGCAATGCAGAATCTCACGAAGGCGCGAGCCCGAAAACCCACACGACGGAATGGCCGTCATGCAGTGAAATCAATGCCTTAGCGGTATACCGCGGGGCACTTTGGCATACGAAAGCAGGCAAGTCGTTCCAATGTCAGGAAAAAGCCGCATCAAAGAGCAGCGCGCCGTGACGGGCCCGACCCGACAGGTCTGGGCCGCAGAAACGACAAGAGCCGCGCGGTTTCCCGTGCGGCTCTCGTGATCCGGAATCAAGAAGGCTTACTTGATCTTGCCTTCTTTGTATTCCACGTGCTTACGCACGACCGGGTCGTACTTGCGCACGGTCATTTTCTCGGTCATGGTACGTGCGTTTTTCTTGGTCACGTAGAAATGGCCCGTCCCGGCGGTCGAGTTCAGGCGGATCTTGATGGTGGTCGGCTTCGCCATTCTTCTTCTCCTGCAACGGGGGGCGAGCGCCGCCCGTGAAATCTCTTGAAGCCCGCCTTTTACTCAGCCGCGGCCCGGAGTCAACAGCTCTCGGGCGCGGAATCGCGAGGAAGACGGTTTTTCCCCAATTTCTTCCCCAGCGCGCCAGAACCGGCGCGGCGGGATGTCATGCGTGGAGGGCCTGTAAGCCGGATTTTGTCCAGGACGGGTTGCCCCGCCCCTGTGCGACCATTCCTCTAGGCCGTACGTTGCCGCACGGCTCAAGCTGCCAACCCGGACCCCTCGGGCTGAAGCGGCCCTGCGGCGATATCTCCGAAGAGATCATGCCCCGCGCGGGGTCCCTATTTGGCATTGCTCCCGGTGGGGCTTGCCATGCGGGGCCTGTTGCCAGCCCCCCGGTGGGCTCTTACCCCACCGTTTCACCCTTACCGCCCCGGAGGGCGGCGGTCTGTTCTCTGTGGCGCTATCCGTCAGGTTGCCCTGCCCGGGCATTACCCGGCACCGATGCTTCAGCGAGTCCGGACTTTCCTCTCCGGCGGTCAACCCGCCGCAGCGGCCGCCCGGCCCTCCACGCCCGGCTCCCATAGGCGGCGGCGCGGGGGCGGTCAAGCGTTGGAACAGGGAAGCACCGCGCCGAGGCTCAGCGCGAGGCGGGCAGGCGCATCCAGTCGCGGATCGCCGCGCCGAGCGCGTCCGGGTCCTCGAGCATGGGCAGATGACCGGTGCCGGCGATCATCCGCAGGACCGCTCCGGGCACCAGTTCGGCCAGCACGCTCTGGCGTTTCTCGGGATAAAGCGTGTCCTGCGTGCCGGCGACGATCATCACCGGGATACGCAGCTTGACCATGACCGCCTGCTGGTCGCGTCGCCGTTGCATCGCGCGCGCCTGCCGGACGAAAGTATCGGAGCCGAAGCTCTTGGCCATGTCGCGGACCAGTGCGATGATCTCGCTCTTGAAGGGGCCGTCGGTGAAGCTTTCCTCGGGCAGCAAGCCGGCGATGGCCTCATCGAACTTGCCGGCACGGGCCTTGATCACCAGCCGATCGCGTTCGTCGGCCTGCTGCGGCGTGTCTGCGAGGGGCGTGCTGCCGATCAGCATGAGCCGTGCCACCCGGTCGGGCGCGCGGCGCTGCAGTTCGATCGCCACCATGCCGCCGAAGCCGCAGCCCGCGAGCGCGAAGCGACGGGGCAGCACGTCGAGCAATCCCGAGGCGATCTCCTCGATCCGGTCGCCGAGATGCACCGGGGCGACCATCACGGCCATGTCGTGCGAGAGATCCGCGATCTGCGGCCAGTAGAGCCGTGCATCGCACATTGCGTCGGGCAGCAGAACGAGCGGCTCAGACATCTGTGCCATGCCCGACTTCCTGTCCGAATTCCGGACCCGCGCTCGGCCCGCGATCTGCGCGCATCAACTGTTGTGGGTGAAACACCAATTCCGTTCTGCCCTGTCGTCACACCGCGGGACTCTTCGCGGCGCCCGACGCGCCGGCCCCTGCGGACAGAGCTAGCGTAGCGGCGGGCGATTCCCAGCGAAAGCCGGAAAGCGCCCCGCAGGCGGGCCGCCGCCGGTGACCCACGCAACCGTGATCGCGATGGGCACCGCCTAGCCGCGGCGCGCGCCCGGAGACAGCTGCGCCGCTCCCGCCCGCCCCGCCACCTGTCCGGTGGCGAGGTGGATCTGCATCCAGATCGAAGCCTCGTCGTAGAGCGACCATTCCCGGCGCAGCCCGCGCGGTCCGAACTCGGCCTGGCTGAGTCCCATCACGTGCACCTCTGCCCCCGTGGGTGGGCCGAAGCGGCCCCAACCGTCGTGCCGTCCGTCTAGTGACCAACGCAGCGCGGCGCGCGGCGGCATCCTCGGATCTTCGGTGCCCATACGGTGGTGGATGGTGAAACGCGCCGACGGGAAGGCCGCGCGCAGCCCGAGCCAGAATCGCTCCGCCCCCTCTGGTCCTAGCACCTGCTCGCCGCCAGGCAGACAGAGACGGGCAGCCGGGTCGTAGCGCGAAGGCGCAACCGAGAAGCCGCCGCCCATCATCTCCTCGATCAGATCCGCAAAGGCCGCGCCCCAAGGATTCCGATCACCTTGACCGGTATAGGGCCCCTGCACTTCGACCTCGGGCCGGAAGGGCTGCGTATCCGGCTCGAGGCCTGCTAGTCGCCAGCGCGCCCAGTCCTTCACCGAGAGACCGATCTGGCTCAGCAGCGCGCCGGTGTCACGCACCGCCCAAAGGTCCGCAACGCGATTGTCCTTGGCATGCAGCTCCGCCAGCATCCGGAACCGCACCGGCCGTCCGGTCGGCGCGCCGAAGATCCCGTCGCCGGCGTGGCTTGCGGTAAAGTGCAGACGTTGCGCGCCCAGCAGGCCGCGGCGCGGCGTGCCGGTGCTGATCACCTCCTCGGTCAGCGCCTCGAGATCGGGCAGGGCCGAGACCAGCTCGACCACCTCGGCGCGCAGCGCCTCCGGGCCGAAACCGATCCCCTCGGGACGGCGCAGGATGACCCCCGGGTGCCAGCACCGCTCGAAGCCCTGCCCCGCACCAAGCCCGCGTCGCGACCAGACCCTCTGCGCGAGCTTGCGCAGGTAGTCGGAAAAATCTCTGAACTCGGGATCGAAACCCTGCACTGCTGCCTCCCTCTTCCGGCAGGCAGCATGGTGACCTATGGTAAAGAAACCCTTTTCGTATGCCCGATCCGGTCAGTAGCCGCGCCAGCGGAAGGCGCCATCCTCCGCCCTGAGCGGCGAGAAGGGGTTGTGGGCGATCTCCCAGACGTGGCCCTCCGGGTCGGCGAAATACCCGATGTGGCCACCCCAGTGGACCGGACCGCCCGGGCGCATGATCTTCGCGCCCGCCGCTTCGGCTTTCGCCATCAGCGCATCCACCTCCTCGGCTGAGCCCACGTTGTGCGCCAGCGTCATCGCGCCATGGCCGAGCGTATCGGGCGCCACACCCATGTCCTCGGCCAGCGCCTCGCGGGAGTAGATGCCGATCGCCTGCCCCAGCAGGTCGAAGACCACCATGCCGGGCATGGCATCGCTACGCTGCCAGCCCAGAGCTTCGTAGAAGCCCGCCAGCGCCTCGGGGTCGCGGGCAGCGAGGGTGATCAGGCTGATGCGATGGTCCATGGTCTCTCCTCAGCCGCCAACCTCGAGGATGGCGGTCTCGATGTGGTGCAGGTTTTCAGGTTCCGAGAAGCGGTGATCGGCGCCCTTCACGAGCGTGAGCCGCAGGTCGGGGCTGTCGATATGGTCGAGCAGGCGCAGCGCGGTCTCGCGGGTCACCGCCTCGTCCTCGGTGCCCTGCACCAGCCGCACCGGGTAGGGCATCGGCAGGGGTCCCCGCAGCACGAGGTTCTCGCGCCCGTCCTCGATCAGCTTGCGCGTCACGGCATAGGGCTCGCCATAGGCCGACGGCAGATAGACGACGCCCTTTTCCATCACCTCGGCGCGCTCGGCCTCCGAGAATCCGGCCCAGAAACTGTCTTCCGAGAAATCCGGCGCCGCGGCGATGCCGACGAAGCCGCGCACGTCGCGGAGCCGCTGGGTCAGCAGGCTACCGATCCAGCCGCCCATGGACGAGCCGACGAGGATCAGCGGGCCGGAAGTGACATGCTCGATCACCGCCTGCGCATCCGCCGCCCAATCGCCGATGCAGCCCTTCTCGAAGACGCCGCCGGACTGGCCGTGGCCGGAGTAGTCGAGCCGCAGGAAGGCCCGGCCCCGGGCCTTGGCCCAGGCTTCGAGATGCACGGCCTTGGTGCCCTCCATGTCCGACTTGTAGCCCGACAGGAAGACCACGGTCGGCCCCTCCCCCGGCGTGTGGACATAGGCGAGGCGGTAGTCGGGCATATCGAGGTACTGGGTCATCGGTCCTTGCGGGTCTCGGGGTACATGGGTCGGCGCCAACCTGACGCCTTGCCCGCGCCGAGGCAAGTGCGCCCGTCCGCGCGGCACCGCCGAGCAAAGTCCCGCCATACCCCACGCTGCACCGGCACAAAGAGGTTGGAGGCCGGGCCAGATTGCGTCACACTGTGGATACTTTTTCACAAGTCCATTTTTCAGGAGACATCGTCATGGCAGGTTCTGCCACCACCCCGGGGATTTCCCCGCACAAGACCCCCATTTCCAGGCATGACATCCTTGGTGCTTTCGAGACGATGCGCGACGATCTCGGCGCGATGCAGCAGCCGGGGACGGCGTTGCAGGTCGAATTCGTCATCGCCAACGACACCGAACTGAGTTGGCACCTCATGGGCGATGCGCTGCACGCCGGGGACTGGCTGGAAGAGGCAATGCCGCCGGCGATGATCTCGCGCTTCCAAGCCGTCGGGGCCACCGCCCAGAACATCCGCGGCGGTGTCGGCGCCTCGCTGGGCTTCCGGCATGATTTCCAGGATCCAGCAGCCGGCACGCTCAGCGCCTTCTTCATCGTCTTCGGCGCGAGCCCAGGCGCGACCGCCGACCGGGTCGAGCTCTACGCCGGCGTCCTGCCCAAGGCCGCCCTCGACGGCATGGCCCATGACGGCGACGAATTCGTCCTGCGAGTCGGCGAGAAGCTCGAGGACCGCGGCGGATCGCGGCGCGCGCAGCACACGCATATCAAGCTGGGCGATCTCGACCTGACGCTGACCGCCACCTACTCGGGCAAGGCGACGGGCGTGGTAGAACTGGCGATCACGAGGACCGCGCAGGTCTGACGGCCCGCGCCCGGCACAGGGCAGAAGGCGGCCGAAACGCAAAGGAGCGGGGCTCAGCCCCGCTCCTTCAGATATCTTCGGGCATCCGTCAGGCGCCCGAGGTCAGAGCTGTGCCATGACCTCGTCGGAAGCTTCGAAGTTGGTGGTGACGCGCTGCACGTCGTCGTCGTCTTCCAGTGCGTCGACCAGCTTCATCAGCGTCTGCATCGAGTCGAGATCGAGCTCGGTGGTGGTGGTCGGCTTCCAGATCAGCTTCGTCGATTCCGACTCGCCGAGATCGGCCTCGAGCGCGGTCGCGACCTCGTTCAGGTCGGTGTCGGCGCAGTAGATGACGTGGGATTCCTCGTCGCTCTCGACGTCCTCGGCACCCGCTTCGATCGCGGCCATCATGATGGTGTCGGCATCACCGGCCGCGGCCGTGTAGATGATCTCGCCCTTGCGCTCGAACATGAAGGCCACCGAGCCGGTCTCGCCGAGGTTGCCGCCGTTCTTGGTGAAGGTCGAGCGCACGTTGGAGGCGGTGCGGTTGCGGTTGTCGGTCATCGCCTCGACGATCACCGCGACACCGTTCGGACCGTAGCCCTCGTAGCGGATTTCCTCGTAATCCTCGCCGTCACCACCGATGGCCTTCTTGATCGCCCGCTCGATGTTGTCCTTGGGCATGGACTGGCTCTTGGCTTCCTTTACGGCGAGCCGCAGGCGCGGGTTCTTTTCGGGATCGGGATCGCCCATCTTGGCAGCGATGGTGATCTCTTTAGAGAATTTCGAGAAGAGCTTGGCGCGCACCGCGTCCTGACGGCCCTTGCGGTGCTGGATGTTTGCCCATTTGGAATGGCCGGCCATGTGGACCCCTTGCCTCGTCTGTCATGTGGAATATCGCGGTCTCATACCCCAGAGGCCCCTGCCCCCGCAAGCCCGACGCCCCTGTTTTGCAGGGATGCGGGAGGCGCGCGGATGTTGGCAATGGCGCCATCGCCCCTCTTGCGGCGGACACCGCCGCCCGATCGGGCTGACAGGCCCGGAACCCAGTTCGCTTAGAGCGGGAAGAACAATGGGATCAGCGCCGAGGCAAGGATACCTATGGTCAGGTTCAGCGGCACACCGACCTTCAGGAAGTCCGAGAAGCGGTAGCCGCCGGGGCCGTAGACTAGTGTGTTGGTCTGGTAGCCGATGGGCGTCGCAAAGCTGCAGGAGGCCGCGACCATTACCGCCACCACCAGCGGGCGCGGGTCGATCCCGAGGTGATGTGCGAGGCCGATGGCGATCGGGGTGACCACGACGGCGACGGCGTTGTTGCTCACCGCCTCGGTCAGCACCGAGGTCATCAGGAACACCGCCCAGATCAAGAGCGGCCCCGGCAGCGTTTCGAGCAGCGGCGCCACCGCGCCCACGATCAGCTGCACCGCGCCCGAGCTTTCCAAGGCCGCGCCGATGGCGAGCATGGCGAAGATCAGCGCCAGCAGCTGGCCCTCGACAAACGAAAACGCCTCGTCGCTGTCGATGCAGCGGGTGAAGAGCACCACCGCCACGGCGATCACCGCCAGCGCGAGGATCGGCGCGACGCCGAGCGCCGCCAGCAGCACGATGCCCCCCATGGCGCCGATGGCCACCGGCGCGTGGCCGCGGCGGAAGGCGCGGGCCGAGGGGCGCGAGACATCGACCAGCTCCATCTCCTCGGCGAGCCGCTTGATGTCCTCGGGCGCGCCCTCGAGCAGCAGCGTGTCCCCGACGCGGACCACCAGCTCGTCGATCTTGCGGCCGATGTTCTGGTTCCGCCGATGCACCGCCAGAGGGTAGACCCCGAAGCGACGGCGCAGGCGCAGCCCGCCGAGGCTGCGGCCGACCATCTTGCAGCCGGGCGAGATCAGCACCTCGACCGTGGTGGTCTCCTTGGCCGAGACCTGATCGACGCGTTTCAGGGATTTGTTGCGCTGCAGCGAGAGCAGCTCGGTCATCTGGGTCCGCAGCACGACGCGGTCGCCGACCTCCAGCGTCACCCCCTCGAGGTTGCGGCGCAGCGACTCGTCGCCGCGCACCACGTCGATCAGCCGCACGCCCTCACGCTTGAAGAGCTGCACGCCCAGCACCTCGCGGCCGACGAGGTCTGAATCGGGCGGCACGACCGCCTCGGTGAAAAACTTCATCCGCGAGCGGTCCGACAGCATCCCGGCCATGGAATGACGGTCCGGCAGCAGGAAGCGCCCCACCAGCGTCAGGTAGAGCATCCCCCAGGCCACGAGGACGATCGCGAGCGGCGTGACCTCGAAGATGCTGAAGGCCTCGAGCCCCTGCGCCCGCGCCACGCCGTCCACCAGCAGGTTTGTCGAGGTGCCGATCAGCGTCGTTGTGCCACCGAGGATCGCCGCGTAGCTGAGCGGGATCAGCAGCTTGGAGGGTTGCAGGCCGAGCGATTTCGAGATCTGCACGAAGACCGGCAGCATGAGCACTACCACTGGCGTATTGTTCATGAAGGCCGAGGCGAGGATGACCACACCCATGATCACCGCCATGGCCTTCTTCGGGCGCTGCTGAACCTGCGCCTGTGCGTAGGTGGCAAAAGTGTCCAGCGCGCCGGTGCGCACCAGCGCCCCCATCACCACGAACATCGCCGCGATGGTCCAGGGCGCCGGGTTCGACAGAACCGCAAGCGCGTCCTGGTAGGGCAGCACGCCCATGGCCAGCAGAAAGGCGGTCCCGCCGATCGCCACGACCTCGGTGGGATAGGTCTCGCGGATGAAGAGGATGAACATGGCAAGAACCGTGCCGATCGTCATCCATGCCTGCGCCGTCTGGCTCAGATCGAGAAAATTCATGCTTGCAAATCGCCTGTCACTGCGCGCCCGACCTTACTTGGTGCGATCCCATTCTTAGCGCATGTATCGGCGCTTACAAGGAACCCGCGCGGCCGCGGCTGCACCAGCGCCATGCCTGCCAACATCATGAGCAGCGCCCCCCAGATCGCCCCGGTGTAGCTCTCGCCAAGGAAGAGCATGGCCCAGCAAAGCCCGAAAAGAGTTACCAGATAACTGACCTGCACCGCAAAGACCGCTCCCGCCGAGGTCACCACCGCCACGTAGCCCGCATAGGCCAGCGCGTGGATCGCCGCGCTGGCGAGGATGGCAAGGTCGGGTTCCCCCCAGGGCAGGCGCGGGTCGATGAATTGACCGGTGGCAAGCGCCAGCGGCAGGGCCACCATTGCCCCCAGCGCCGAGGAGCCCGCCAGCAGTTTCACCGGATCGAGCCCGCGCGTGCCCCAGCGCCCGACCACGTTGCCCTCGAGCGCGTAGAAGGCCGAGGAGATCAACGCCACCGGGATCCAGCGTGCCATACCGGGCTCGGGCAGGCTGGCCTCGGGCAGCACCAGCAGCGCCACCGCGCCGAGCCCCAACGAAAGCCCGGCGAGGCGGCGCCAGGAAAACCGGTCGTTGCCGAGCGCCAGCGCCAGCGGAAAGGTGAACATCGGCACCGCCGAGAGCAGGATCGAGATCAGCCCCGACGGCAGGTGCACCGCGGCGGTATAGGAGGAAATGCCCGGCAGCACGGTCCCGGCCAGGGCCACGAAGAAAAGCAGCGGCAGATCGCCGCGCGAGAACCGCAGACTGCGCCCGCGCAGCAGCGTCACCGCCCCGAGCAACAGCGCCCCGAGCGCCAGCTGCCAGAACAAGATGCCGACATGGCGGTAGCCCTCGGACACGGCGGTCTTGGCCAGCGGCTGGCCCGCTCCCCAGAGCGCGCCGACGCCGATCAGCGCGAGAAAGGGCCAGGCCCGGCGCATCAGGGGCCGGCCTGCTCCAGCCGCCCGCCCTGGCGCACCATGCGCACCGAGGTCGCCTTGCCGGTGCGGTCATCGGTCTCGACCAGCACGCCCGAGAGCGTCGCCTCGCCGAGAGCCGGCTGGAAGCGGGTCTTGCCCATGCCGGTGACGAAGCGGCGCATCGGCTCGGCCTTGTCCATGCCGATCACCGAGTTGTAATCGCCGCACATGCCCGCGTCGGTCAGGTAGCCTGTGCCGCCCGGCAGGATCTGCGCGTCGCCGGTGGGCACATGGGTGTGGGTGCCGACGACGAGGCTGGCGCGCCCGTCGCAGAAATGCCCCATGCCCATCTTTTCCGAGGTCGCCTCGCAATGCACGTCGACGAGGATCATCTGCGCCTGCCCGCCCAGCGGGTGACGCCGGAGCACCTCATCCACCGCCGAGAAGGGATCGGCGAAGGCGCGCTTCATGAAGACCTGCCCGAGCACCTGCAACACCAGCACCTTGCGCCCGCGGCGGTCGGTGAAGAGCGCCGCTCCCCTGCCCGGCGCCTGCTTGGCGAAGTTCAGCGGGCGGATGATGCGCGGCTCGCTCTCGATGAAGGTGAGCATCTCCTTCTGGTCGAAGGCATGGTCGCCCAGCGTCACCACGTCGGCGCCGGCCTCGAGAATCAGCTTGGCATGGGCACCGGTGAGCCCGGTGCCGCTCGAGGCATTCTCGCCGTTGACCACAACGAAATCGAGTTTCCAGTCTTCGCGCAGGCGGGGCAGCGTCTCGGCGATGGCGGCGCGCCCGGCGCGGCCCATCACGTCCCCAAGAAAGAGTGTTCTCATACGGGCATGGGTACGCGGGGTGGGCCGGAAAGCAAAGCCCCTTTTGATCCAAGTGCCCTGCCCCCGGCGGAGCCTGCGTGGCGCGCCGGGGACCGCCTCCGGCGGGCGTATTTGGAAAAGAGAAGAAGGGGCGGGCTGACTTTCTTGCGGACATCGCTGCGCTAGCGGCAGCGCAACGCCGCCTCGGAGCGGGCCCGAGACCAGGAGCCGAGGTCCCTAAGAGCAAGGGTCGCGCCGCTCAACCGCGCCGAGACCAGCCGCGAGAAGGACCCGTCGGCCAGCACCATTTCGGGACCATCGCCGCAGTCGCGCAGACCGCCCGAGATGAAGTCCCAGCCGATGCGGTGATTGGTCAGACCGGGCTGCGCCGCGACCTCGCGCAACTGCGGATCGCCGGGGTGGTAGCGCACCACCCGCAGGGTCTTTGCGAGGTGCGGACGATCGACATAGGCCAGCTCCAGCGCGCCGTCGCCGTCGAGATCCGCGCCGCCCAGCGGGGCGAGCCAGCGGTGCGGCTGGCCAATGAAGTCGGTCGCCGCCAGCAGTCCCGCATGGGTATAGAGCGCCAGCCGGGCGCCCTTCGCCAGATCGCTCTCGACCACCAACGCGGCCCAGCCGCCCCCGGGGAGCGGCAGGACGCGCGGGGCGATGTCCTCGAAGACGCGGGTTGGTGGCAGGCGCAGCAACACCGGGCCGCCGGGCCCGTCCATGCGCAACGCGCCCCATTCCACCGCATCGCCCAGCACGCCGTGATCGTAGCGCGTGGTGGGCTCGGCGTAGCGCGCCGCCGGGGGCGGCTCGGCGCGCGCCGGGCCGAGAAAGGAGCTCAGTGCCAATCCGAGCGCCAGCGCGGCGGTCAGCGCTGCGCCACCTGCGCGGGCCGTTCCGCATCGCGCCCGGTCAGCGCGGGCAGGCCCGCGCCGGGATCCGGCTACTCGGCTCAGATCTGCTTTTCCGGCATCTGCACGACCAGGCCGTCGAGCGCATCGGTCACCTTGAGCTGACAGGTCAGGCGCGAGCGGTCGGCGTCGGGCTGGAAGGCGAAGTCGAGCATGTCTTCTTCCATGTCGTCCTTCGGCGGCAGCTTCTCGATCCAGTCGGGGTGCACGTAGACGTGGCAGGTCGAGCAAGCGCAGGCGCCGCCGCAATCGGCCTCGATGCCCGGGATGTTGTTGTCGCGCGCGCCTTCCATCACGGTCAGGCCGTTCGGGACCTCCACGACATGCTCGGTACCGCCAAACTCGATATAGGTGATCTTCGCCATCGGCCTTGTCTCCATCATTCGTCAGGGCGCGTTGTAGCCTTCGTCATGGGGGCGGGTCCAGAGGTCAGCAGCGTGGTTTCCGTGCAGGGAGGCGTGGGATCTCTGCCGCGCCGTCAAAGCGCTCCGCGCGAGCCGCTTCCACGGCAGCCCGGCGCTTGCTAGGGTCCGCCGCAAAAGACGTCACGAGGCCGAGCCATGCCCCCTTTCCTGCCCCGCGCCTGCCTGCCCGCCCTGCTGGTGCTGCTTGCCGCCTGCGCCGCACCGCAGCCGCCCGAGGACGAGGCACCGCTTCCGACCGAGACGGCGGCGGACGGCAGCTGCTGGGCGCGCGAGCACGTGCCGGCGATCTACGAACAGGTTTCGGGCGAGGTGCTGGTGGTGCAGGCCGAGATCGCCGACGACGGCACGGTGCTGCGCGCGCCGATCTACCGCCGGACCAAGGTCCCCAAGCTGGTGCGCCCGCGCGGCGAGATGCGGTTCGAGGCCCCCTGCCCGGCACAGATGACGCCGGAGTTCATCGCCTCGGTGCAGCGCGCGCTCGCGGCGCGCGCGGAGTTTTCTGGCGCGGTCACCGGCGAAATGGATGGCCCGACGCGGGCGGCGGTACGCCGCTATCAGGCGGCGCGGGGTCTCGATAGCAGCCAGTTGTCGCTGGAGACCGCGCGCGCCCTCGGTCTCGTGGCGGTGGACCTTTCCGAGATCACGGATTCGCCCTCCTGAGGCATCGGTCGGCCGCGCACCGAGCGGCAGGCCGCGGGCGGACCTCTCGTTCTGCCAGACTTTCCCCTGACAAACGGCTAAAATTTAATCACTTTCACCGCGATTGCCGGAGGCTTTCCGGAACGGAAAGAGAACGAGTAGGCGAAAATCCGCCGGTTCCAAAGCGGTCACATTTTCTTCGATTTGTTACAAGCGGCGTGTTTACCATTCTGCTCAGGAGGCCGCCGCGGGAACAGTGGCGCCGAGCAGAACAACAAGACGCCGAGGGACACAATGCGCGTGGAAAACGCCACCTTGAAGTCGCGGGCCATGCCGGTCGCCTGCGCGCTACTCCTGATGATCACCGCCGCCTGCTCCAGCACGCCCGAGATCCAGCGCCTGTCGGACATCGAACTGAGTCCTGACCGCCAGGAGCTCGCCCTGCGCGAGGCGCAGAAGCTCCAGTCCAATGGCCAGCGGGTCTGGTGTGTGCCCTACGCGCGCAACCTCAGCGGCATCAACATTCGCGGCAATGCCGAGACCTGGTGGGGTCAGGCCAAGAACCTCTACCAGCGCGGCGCCCAGCCCGCGATCGGGGCGGTGATGGCGTTCAGCAAGACGTCGCGCCTGCCGATGGGTCATGTCGCCGTCGTCTCCGAAGTGGTCTCGCCGCGCGAGGTGATGGTCGATCACGCCAATTGGCACCGCAACGAGGTGTCGCTCAAGATGGCCGTGGTCGACGTCTCGCCGCGCAATGACTGGTCCGAGGTGCGTCTCGAAAGCAACCCCGGCGCGCTTGGCAGCATCTACCCGGTCACCGGCTTCATTTACCCGAAGCGCCTGAACTGAGGCTCTTTCGGACTTTCCCGAAATGACGAACGGCGCGGTCCATGGGACCGCGCCGCGTTGTTTTCAGGGGGGCCCCTGCCCCGCACGGGGCAAGGCCGCATATGTCAGTCGTCGGCCACGCAGAGCTGCTTCTGCGTGCCGAGCCCCTCGATGCCCAGTTCCACCGTGTCGCCCGCCTTGAGATAGCGCGGCGGCTTGAAGCCGAGGCCGACGCCCGGAGGCGTGCCGGTCGAGATGATGTCGCCCGGCTCGAGCGTGAAGAACTGCGACAGATAGGAGACGAGGAAGGGCACTCGGTAGACCATGGTGGCGGTCGAGCCGTCCTGCACACGCTCGCCATTCACCTCGAGCCACATGCCGAGGTTGTCGAAGTCGCCCACTTCATCCGGCGTCACCAGCCAGGGACCGGTCGGGCCGAAGTTGTCCGAGGACTTGCCCTTCACCCACTGGCCGGCGCGCTCGGCCTGGAATTCGCGTTCCGAGACATCGTTGATCAGGCAGAAGCCCGCGACGTGATCCATCGCGTCCTCTTCCTTGACGTATTTCGCGGTCTTGCCGATGACGAAGCCAAGCTCGACTTCCCAGTCGGTCTTGACCGAATTGCGCGGGATGATGATCGGATCGTTCGGACCGCAGATCGCCGAGGTGAACTTGGCGAAGATCACCGGCTCGGGCGGCACATCCATGCCGCTCTCGGCGGCGTGGTCGGCGTAGTTCAGGCCGATACAGATGAACTTGCGGGTGCCGCCGACGCAGGCGCCGTAGCGCGGCTCACCCTCGACCAGCGGCAGCGAGGCCGGGTCGATCGACTTCAGCTTGTCGAGGTCGGTCAGCACATCGCCCGCGATGTCCGAGACATGGCCCGACAGGTCGCGCAGCTTTCCATCGGCGTCGATCAGGCCGGGTTTCTCGGCGCCACGTGCGCCATAACGTGCGAGTTTCATGGGGAAATCCTTTTGAAGTCTTAGGTGGTCCAGCCGCCGTCGATGACGTGGGCCTGACCGGTGGTGAAACCGGATTCGTCGGATGCGAGATAGGCGACCAGCGCGGCCACCTCGGCCGGGTCGCCGACGCGGCCCATCGGCTGGCGGCCGATGAAGGCCTTGAGCGCGCCCTCGTAATCGCCGGTATCGCGCAGGCGCTGGTGCAGCGAGGGGCTGTCGACCGTGCCCGGGCAGATCGCGTTGCAGCGGATGCCCTGGGTCACGTAGTCGGCGGCGACGCCCTTGGTCAGTCCGACAACCGCGGCCTTGGAGGCCGAGTAGACCAGCCGGTTGACCGGGCCGGTGATCGGCCCCGCGACAGAGGACATGTTGATGATCGAGCCACCGCCATTGTCGAGCATTCCCGGCAGGAAGGCGCGGATCATACGGAACTGCGCCTTGGCGTTGAGATCGAAGGCAAAATCCCACTCGTCCTCGGTCGCATCCATAAGCGTGCCGGCGTGAACGATGCCCGCGCAATTGAACAGCACATTGACCGGACCAACCTCTTCGGCAAAAGCCGAAATAGCATCTCCGTCCAGCACATTGAGCTTCCTGGCGGTGATGCCCTCGATCTTGCCAAGCTCTTCTAGCGCGGCGTCGTTGATGTCGGTGGCGATCACCTCGGCCCCCTCGGCGGCGAAACGCTCCGCCGTAGCGCGACCGATCCCCTGACCGGCGGCGGTGATCACCGCCTTCTTGCCGGCAAGTCTTTGTTGAAGGTTCATTCTTCCTCCTGGTTCATCCTGCATCATGCTGCCGGCAGACAGGCCGGGCCAATCGGCTCGAAGCTCTTGTAGGTCAGGATAAATTCCCTGTGCCCCAGAGCCTCGGACTTGGTTTGCGCGCCTGCCGCCACCGCGACCACCAGATCCCTGATCTCGCGGCCAACCTCCTCGATGCTGCGCTTCCCTTCTATGACGTCCCCGGCGTTCACGTCCATGTCCTCGGAGAGGTTTCTGTAAGTCTGCGGGTTCGCGCAGATCTTTATGACCGGAGAAATGGCGGAGCCGACCACCGAGCCGCGCCCAGTGACAAAGAGCGACAGATGCGCGCCGCTCGCGATCATCTCCACGATTTCGGCATTGTCCGAAATGTTGGGGAAGCCGAAGCGCACATCGCCATCGGGCACCACGTCCATCAGGTAGAGCCCACCGCGCGGCGGCACGTCGCCGGGCTTGATCAGCCCCGAGATCGGGCTGTCGCCGGATTTGACGTAAGCACCAAGGCTCTTCTCCTCGATGGTCGAGAGCCCGCCCGCCGCGTTGCCCGCGGCGAAGCTGCCATTGCCCAGCGTGGCGTAATAGCGTTCGGCCTTCTGCACGCTCTCGCGCAGGGCCTGGCCAAGCTCGGGGGTCACCGCGCGCTCGGCCATGATCTCCTCGCAGCCGATGAGTTCGCCGGTCTCCTCGAAGATGCAGGCCGCCCCCTCCCCGACCAGCAGGTCAAAGGCCTTGCCCGCCGCCGGATTGCCGGAGATGCCCGAGGTGCCGTCGGAGCCGCCGCAGACCGTGCCGATCACCAGTTCGTCCACGCCCATCTGCACCCGCGGCACCTCGGCCACCTGCGCCAGCGCACCACGTACCCAGTCGCGGCCCATCTGCACGGTCGAGGCGGTGCCTCCAGCCTTCTGGATCACCAGCGTCCTCACCGGTCGACCCGAAGCCGAGACGGCCTCGGAGGCGCGCACCTTGTCGAAGCTCTCGCAGCCGAGGCTGACAAAGAGCACCGCGCCGACGTTGGGGTGGGTGCAGAGCCGGTCCATCATCCGCGCCGCGTACTCATTGGGGTAGCAGCCCGGGAAGCCGATCAGTTGCACGTCCTCTTCGGGAAAACCCGAAACGATCTTCGAGGCGACGAAATGCGCACATTCCACAAGGTAGGCAACGACCACCGTGTTGCGGATGCCCTTGCGCCCGTCCTGCCGCAGCCAACCCTTCATTGCGCCACCGCCGCCGACAGGCCGTCGGCGTCCTGAAGCATATGCGTGGGCGTATAGGCCGAACGGATATTGTGCACATGGACATGCGCCCCCGCCGGGATGGCTTCGGTCGCGATGCCGATGGGCATGCCGTATTTCAGGATTTTCTCGCCCTCGGCGATGTCGTGTCGGGCAATCTTGTGGGCCAGCGGGATCGTGCGAGCCAGCGCCACGCTACCTTGTTCGAGCGGCACCTCGGTGCCCTCGGTCGCACTCTCACGGGCCACGAGCACGTTGTCCGCGGCGCTGAGCAGAAGGAACGGACCGATCATGGTGCTGCCGGGCTTGGGAGCAGAGTCAGGCATGGTGAAAGACCTCCTCCGCCTCGGCCCACCACTCGCCCTCGCTCCGGGTGTCGAGCGGACGCTGCAGCGGCATGCAGTGCGACCACCAGTCCTGCGTTACCGGGTCCGCCGCCATCTTCGCCATATCCGCATCGAAGTCGGCTCCGACATACTCGAAATATGCGAAGAGCAGGTTCTCCGGCTCCTTCAGGAAGATCGAATAATTGCGGATATTGCAGGCGGAAATCATCTCTAGCACCTGCGGCCAAACGGCGGCGTGCAGGCGTTTGTATTCCGCGATCCCCTCCGGATCGACGGCGATGATCTGGCCGTGGCGTTGGGCTGTCATGTCTGGTCCTCGGCAATGCGGGCAAGGATGCCCCCTGCCCTCGCGGGGTGAGGTAACATTTATATTCGGGCGCATCATTCATATCTAAACATCCACACCGAGAGCTGTCAATTCCGCCCCCGGGAAATGTGAGCGCTCACAGACAGGTTGAGCCCTGCCCGACAAGCGTAGAATGTCGCCAGCGAGGATGCCTTTGGCGTGAAGCATGCCGAGCACTCCCCTGCCCGCCGGGGATCGCACGGGCGCAACACCTGGCGAAACGCGAAAACGCCCCGCCATTCGAGGCGGGGCGTCTTGCGAAATCCGATCAGCCCGAGTCCCCGCGGGGACGGCGCGTCAGCCCTCGGCAGCCTTGCGCATCTCCTCGCCGAACTGCACCCGCAGCTTCTTGCGCAGCGACGCGGCGCGATGGCGCTTCCTCTCGAGCTCGGTGCTGACCTCGAGCGCCGGCACCTCGGCAGGACGCCCCTCGTCATCCACCGCAACCATTGTGAAATAGCACGAGTTGGTGTGGCGGCGCGTGCCCTTGCGGATATCCTCGGCCTCGACGCGAATGCCGATCTCCATCGAGGTGCGGCCCGCGTGGTTCACGCTGGCGCGGAAGGTCACCAGCTCGCCGACGTTGATCGGCTGCTTGAAGGTCACCTGGTCCACCGAGAGCGTCACCGCATAGCGCCCGGAAAAACGCGACGCGCAGGAAAAGGCGACACGGTCGAGCAGATTGAGGAGCGCACCACCGTGCACCTTGCCGCTGAAGTTCGCCATATCCGGGGTCATCAGCACGGTCATCTCGAGTTGGCGGGGGTCCATGGCTTGCTCCATCACTGGCCTGATCATCCGAAGCTCAGCGCTAGCACAACCACTGACCCGGATGCCGCAAGTTTTCAGCGAGGCGCGACGGATTACTCATCTGGGCGGGCAGAGGCGCATCGCCTCGCCCTCATAGCGAGCGCCGCCAAAGACGATTCCCTTTTTCCGTGCACCGCGCCCATCTCCGGCGCCCCACGTACTCCGCTCTCGTCCGCACAGTGACCTTTTGGCAACCGAAAGCGAAACCCCGTAGATTCCCCCCGGCTTATCCACGTGGACGCTACGTAAACCTCGGGACGACTCGGTTGAGCGATTTTGCCTGTCCCGACATCCTTGTGAGCTTGTGAACCCGCTCAAGAGGAGACCTTCATGGCCCGGATCCTACTGATCCTTCCCGACCAGGACCAGCGCAGCGCTTTGGACCGCATCCTTGCCGAGGGCGGTCATCACGCCTTTCAAACGGCCACAGCCGTGGATGCGCGCCCGCTGATCGAAAGCGGCCAGTACGACCTCGTCATGCTCGACCCCGAGCTGCCGGATCAGGACGGGTTTGCCTTCCTGCGCGACCTGCGCGCCGGCAATACGCGGCAGCCGATCGTCGTGCTGAACCGCTACGCGCGGGTCGCCACGACTCTGCTCGCCAAGGGGCTGGGCGCGAGTGGCATCCTGACGATGCCCTTCACCCGGGGCGAATTTTTCTCGACCATCGACGACGCCATCGCCGCGTGAAGGCGGCCCTGCCGCAGATGCCCTCATCTGCGGCAGGGGAAAACGGCACTCGCGAAGCGCGGCTTTAAATTCCCCTGCACCACATGTCGCTCATCTCCTGAGTCCAGGGCATTGCTTCCCCTGAAAATCAACGCCCGCAAATGATGGCGTGCGCCGAGGGCAATTGCTGCCGTCATCATGCTCAGCGCAGGCGGGGAGCGGTCAGCAAAACAGGGGCGATAGGTGAGGCACTTACGGGGGCATTTCTACCGCCCTCGGGCCGGAAGTCTCGTAACTTCGGTATGTTAGGAGATATTGGCTGGGGCGGTAGGATTCGAACCTACGGTGCGCGGTACCAAAAACCGGTGCCTTACCACTTGGCTACGCCCCAACCGTGGCGCGGGATTTACGCCAGCCTCCGGGAGGGCGCAACCCCCTTCTGGAAAAAATCTCGGTCTTTTTTTCTTCACCTTGCGGAACCCTCGCCGATCCCGTCCGGGCGGTCCGACGCGCGGCGGCCCCCCCCTCCCTTGGACGGCGCTGCCGGCAGGTAAAACGCATAGCCCCCGCGCCCAGCCCGCTTTGCGTCGTAGAGCGCGATGTCCGACTCCTCCAACAGAGCGCCAGCGCCGGATTGAGGGACCGGCGCTCCCTGACAGCGCAAAGCGATCCCGATGCTTGCCGAGATCCGCGCCGGCCGCGCGGCGCCCTGCGCCTGCAACTGGATAGGAGCCTCGAGCCGCGCAATGAGCCGCTCGGCGAGCTCCGCGAGCCGCTGGCGGTTGACCACACCCGTGACGATGATGACGAATTCGTCGCCGCCGATCCGCGCCACGGTGTCCTCTGCCCGGGTCAGCTCGAGCATCAGTCCCGCCACGGTTTCCAGCACCCGATCCCCCGCACCATGGCCGAGCGTGTCATTGACCTGCTTGAAGAAGTCGAGGTCCAGGTGCATCAGCGCGAACTCCGCATCGCGCCGCAGAAGGTCGGTCAGCGCGCGGGTCACGGCGCGGCGGTTGCGCAGGCCGGTGAGCGGATCGGTAAAGGCGCGTTCCTCGGCCTCGAGCATCGCACCCTGCAGGCGGCGATTGAGCATCTGCGATGCCTCCATCGCGGCGGATTTCGCCTCGACAAGGTAGAGCATGTCGATCGCAAGGTCGGTGGCGGCGAAATCGCTGCTGGTGAGCGCATGATCGCGCACCGCCTCGACGAGGCCGAGACCAAAGGAAAGGTCGAGGATTGCCCCGCCGGAGGCGTCGGGCATTGCCAGTCCGCGCAGCGTCTCGCGTCCCGAGCCGACCAATCGAACCTGCAGCCGGCGGCCCGCAAGCGACAGGAGGTCCTCGAGTCCTGAGACCTGCCGGGGCCGGAAAATCTCGAAGAGGTCGGTGAAGTGCGGGTTGCCGCCTGCCTCCCGGAGAAGCACGCGCTGCAACGTCGGCCCGACCGCGCGCACATCGCCCGAAGAGTCGAGCCTTGCATGCATGGGGCACAGCGCATCCAGGGTCGCCTGAGGCAAAACGAGCGGTGTCATCCGCGTCGTCCCGCGCCATGGGCCCCCAGCACGAAGCTGCGCCCCCTGGTATAGGCGGTCTCGATCACCCTGATCTCGATCAGCTCGTCGTCGCCGGGCCCGTCCGCGAGATCGAGCAGGATCAACGCCCCGTAATCGTCCGCCATTGCGCGCAACACGCCGGCCAGAACGTGGGAATACCCGCGGCTCGTCGGGCCGGTGCATTTGCAGACGAGGGTGAAGCGGCGCGGCGCGGTTTCGGTCAGCTCCAGCGCCGGCAGATTCAGATCGGGCACCGCCAGCCGCGCCCGGCCCGGCAGCTCCTCAAGCGAATGAAGGAAGTCGATGAAATCCTCGCCGCCGTAGCGCATGAGCCGGCGCAGCCGCTCGTTGTTGGGGTGGGTCATGAGGTAGGTACCGATGTCCTCGAGCATCGCGGCACGCGGCTTGTCCAGCTCCAGCTCGGCCCTCGTCAGAACGCGCCCGATGAGCTGCGCCTCGTAGTCGAGCATCGCCTCGAACTCCGGCAAATCGAGGCGCGCGTCATCGGCAACCCTGCGCCAGCGCTCCTGGCCGTAGGTGTCCTGAACGAAGCACTGCAGAGTGCGTGCGACAAGACCGTGCATGCGCCGATCCATCAGGGGTCCGGCGCGCTAGGCGCCGTCTGTTGTGTGGCTGGCTCTGCCCGCGCCCGGGAGCGCCGTTTCGCGCGATCTTGGCGACATCGATACTTCCCTTTCTGAGGGCCAGGCGCTGATCCCGCGGCCCTGGCGCATTGCGGCGCATGTTCTTCTGCAAGGACCCGGCACCCAATCCTGCGGCACCCACGCCCGCCTGTATGGCGCCTTGCGCATTTGCGACGGGCGCAGCCACACCAAACGCAGCGCTGGAGACACCGTCCCGAAGCGGAAGGAGCAACGGGCCGACTAAAGGCCTAGCGCCTGCCGAAAGTCCCCGCAGGGTGAGACCTCGCAGGCGCCCGCCACGCAGTCGCGACGCGTTCGACTGGACGTCCCTGACACGACACCCCTGACCAAAACGTCCCTGACCAAACTTCCTTGAGCACACGCCCGCAATGTGATCTCCGGAGCACCTCAACCACCGTGGCAGGCACCATGAGGTCACTCTAGAACAAGGGGCTTAACGAATCCGCAATGCGGAAAATTCTTCGAAATGGCCGCGCTCAGGCTTCCGCGGTGCAGAGCCATTCGGGCAGATGCCCGATGTCGGGCAACACAACATCCGCCAGGTCACGCAGGTCATCTGCCCCGGCCGGACCGGTCAACACCGCAACCGTTCTCATGCCCGCCGCGCGGCCGGCCTGCAGGTCATGGGTGCTGTCGCCGACCATCACAATCTGTGAGGGCGGCAGACCGACGGCGCTCGCAAAGGCCAGCAAAGGCGCGGGAGACGGCTTCGCGCCGTGGCCGCTGTCAAAGCCAGCGACGAAATCGAACCTGTCGGCAACACCGACCTGCCGTAGATGCGCGTGGGCCACCGCCTCGTTGTCATTGGTCATCACGCCCAGCCGAAGACCGCCCCGCCGCAGCGAATCCAGCAACGGCGCCAGAGGCACGGCCTCGACCAGCGGCGCACGGGCTGCCTCGTCGGAGAGAAACCGTTCCAGCCCTGAGGCGTCACCCCCTCCCAGCCCGCGCGCAAGACATTCCGCCGCCTCGAGGCTCGTGCCGGCGATCACCGGGCTGTCTTTCAGGAAGGTGCCGCTGCCGAGATCGAAGCGAAGCTCGCGCGCCATGGCATCGACCAGCCGCGCATCGCCCTCGGCGAGCTGCCGCATGACCCGCAGCGCCCAGGCACTCCAGGTTCGGGTGAAATCGAACAGCGTGCCGTCCTTGTCGAAGAGCACCGCCGCGACGCGCGGGCCGGATCGCGGGCTCACGTCCAATGAACCTCGCCGCCGCCGGGCAGATGCTGCCGCGCCTGGAATGGCAGATCATAGGCCAGCCCCGCCTCGTCGCAAAAGCTCCGCACCCAGGCGTCGTCCATCAGCAGGAAATCAAGCACCGCACCCTGGAAGCCCGGGTCCGAAAGGCCGGACCGAAAGTCTTCGGCAGATGCGCCCGTGGCGCCGAGGAATACCGGCAGAAGCTCGTCGTTCGCGGCCAGCCAGGCAGCCGCCTGCAATCCGATCAGCTCTGCCTCGTCACGCCCCACCATCAGTGCAACTCCCTGCCAATCGAAAGGCTTTCTTAACCAGTTTTCATAAAGACTGAGCCGCAACGGGGATGCAAGACCGCGCGGCGCGGGACACCCCTCGGGATGGGCGACACACGGACGACACGAGGACAGGAACAGGCCGATGGCAGGACGCATACTCATCGTCGGGGGCTCGGCCAGTCAGTGCGACCAACTCCGGACCAAGCTCGCCTCGGCCTTCTACCAGGTCGCAACGGCGCCCAGCGGCTCCGAGGCGCTGCGCAGCATCGACGATATCCACCCCGATCTCGTTCTCGCCGCGACCATGCTGCCCGACATGTGCAGCAGAGAATTCTGCACCCGTCTGCGCACATTGCCCGGCCACGCCGACACCCCGCTCGTGCTGCTCTGTGAAAAAGACCACCCCGAGCAGCGGCTGGCGCTGCTTGCCGTCGGCGCCGACGATGTCATCGCCCGCCCGCTCGAAGCTATCCTGCTGCTCGCCCGGCTGAGGAACCTCATTCACCGCGCCCGCGCCCAGGATGAGCTGCGGCTGCGCAACGACACCCAGCGCGCGCTTGGGCTCTCCGAACCGCCACGGAACTTCGACCGCCCGGCGCGTATCTCGCTCGTCCCGCTCGACCCGCAGGCCGATGTCGCCGCGATCGCGACCAGGCTGCGGATCAATCTCGGCGCTCAGGTCCGCATCCTTGCGCCGGGCCACCTTCTGCAACACAACACCACCCCGGCCGAGGCGATTGTGCTGATCGACAGTCCTGACGATCCCGGGGCCGGGCTGGCCTTGCTGTCGCAGCTACGCACTGCGCGGGCACGGCGGCGCGCCGCGCTGGTCTACGTGACAACGCCTGATCGCCCCGACCATGCGGCCCGCGCGCTGGATCTGGGGGCGGATGAGCTGCTGCACAGGGGGCCGGATGCGCTGGAGCTTGCGCTTCGGCTGCCGCGACTGATCAACCGGAGGCGCCGTGCGGAACAGCATCACGCCGCCCTCCGCGACGGCCTGCGCGCCGCGATGATCGACCCGCTGACCGGGCTCTACAATCGCCGCTACGCCATGCCAGAGGTGGCCCGGCTGGCGCAAGAGGCCGCCGAGCTGGAACAGCCCCTGGGACTGCTCATCGCCGACCTCGACCACTTCAAGAAGGTAAATGACAACTGGGGGCATTCCACCGGCGACCGCGTGCTCGTGGCGACGGCACGCGCGCTGTCCGATGCGCTGCGCGCGCAGGATCTCGTCGCGCGGGTGGGCGGAGAGGAATTTCTCATCGCCCTGCCCGGCAGCGATGCAGAAAGCGCCCTTGCCACCGCCCGGCAGATGCGCGAGCGGGTTGCGGGGCTGACATTGCCATTGATCGGTCCCGGGAGTGGGTCGCACGCGTGGATCGCGCCGACCATCAGCATCGGCATCGCATTCACCGAGCCGGGGCCCAACCCGGTAGAGGTGGCATTGCGCCGGGCTGACGGGGCGCTCTACGCCGCCAAGCAGGCCGGGCGCAACCAGGTGCGACTGGCAGAACCCGAAGGCCAGCCTCAGCCGTGGCTGACCGTAAAGGAATTGGGCGGGATCTGAGCGAAACTCCAGCGGGTGCCCGAACGTACCATCCGCTGGCCTGCGCCTTTCCGAGGATCACTCCCGCGCCCGCGATCCGGGCGACGAGTCAGTCCCGGGGCTTTCGGGGCAGCCGCTTCGCCAGGGCGTCAAGCTCGGCCTCGAGCCGATCGGCATAGGCCTGCCGCGCCTCTGGGGAGAGCGTGGCGACATAATCCACCAGAACGTCCTGCCCCATCTTCTGCCGTTCCGCGGCACGGGCGTCCTGCGCGGTCAGAGCCTCCGCAAAGGACGTGCTGTCGAATGGTTCGGCGCGCAGCAACTCGAGCGCGTTCCGATAATCAGCAAAAGGCTTGGGTCGCGGACGGTCACCCTGCTTGCGCTCAAACGAGCTGAACAACTGGCGGCCCAGTTCGCGCCGTTGATCCTGCGAGAAGGCCTGCGTGTAAGGGGTGATGAACTCGCGTCCGCGCGGCGGACCGCCGCGCTCGGGTCCGCCGTGCCGCAGGAGGCCGCCCGCGACAACCCCGACCACCGCGAGGTTCAGCGCAAGCGACCCGAGCAGCAGCCAGCGCATCCAGCGCGGCGCCCCCGAGGGCTTCTTCGCGCCGGGCATCTGGCCCGGCGTCCGGGAGGCATCGTTCGTCATCGTCAAAGTCCCAACATCGCGTAGTCGAAGCCGCTGGCGGGGTCGACCGCCGACAGCAGGCTGCTGCTGTCGCTCGACAGCAGTGTCGTCATCGTCTCCGGAGAGGCCACGCCGATCCAGACACCGGCGGCGCAGGCCGCCGCAAGCCCGGCCAGCGCCGGCCAGCCGCCGAAGGTCTGCAGCGCCTCGCGCCACGCACCGACCCTGCGGAGCAGCGGCGGCGAACGCCGCTCTTCCGGTCTTGGGGCCGGTCTGGCGGCCGGCTGAACCTCGAGCGCCAGCGCCTCCATCCGGGCCATCCAGTCACCGGAGGGCAACGGCGCATCCTGCCGTTCTGTCTCGAACAGCGGGGCCAGCGGCCCCTCTTCCTTCCTGCGCTGATCAGTCATCGTCATACCCCAGCTCTGCGCGCCGCCCTGCCAACAGGGCCTCCAGCGCCTTGCGTCCCCGCGCGGTAAGACTTTCCACCGCACGCACGCCCAAGTCCATGATCCCGGCGATCTCGGGGTTCGAAAGCCCCTCGAGATGCCGCAGCACCACCGCCTGCCGCTGCCGCTCGGGCAGCGCGTCCAGCGCCTCCTGCAGCGCGCCCTCGCGGGCCCTGCCCTGCAGCGTCGCCTCGGCGCCCGGCGCAGGATCGGCAGGCTCGGCGATGTCGTCGATATCCACCGACCCGCCACGCCGCCGGCGCATCCGGTCGATGCAGAGATTCGATACCACCCGGTAGAGCCATGTCGAGACCTTCGCCTCGCCCTCGCGCCAGCCGGGTGCCGCACGCCAGAGCCGCAGCAGCGCTTCCTGTGCCACGTCCTCCGCCTCGGCCCTGTCGCCGAGCATGCGGACCGCATGGCCGAAGGCACGCGGCCCCAGACGCTGCACCAGCGCCCGCGCCGCGGCCTGATCGCCCGCGGCATAGGCCGCGAGCAACGTCTCGTCGCTCTCACCACTCATCGCGTCATAGGGCATCCGGTCCATCCCCTTGCGCTAGCCCGATGTGCCGGGCCGCGCAAGGACCGGGCCGCGCGGGGCGGCCCGATCCTCGGAGCTTCAGTACTGCCAGAAGTCCTGCATGCCGCCGCCACGCGGCCCCTGCCCGTCGCGCGGGCCATCGCCGTTCTGCGGGCCGCGCTTGAAGCCCTGCCCACGCTGGTCGTGGTCACGGTCACCATGCCACTGACGCTGGTCCCCGTCGTGGCGCATCATGCGGTCGCCCTTCTGGCCCATGCCCTGGCCTGCACCCTGACCCATGCCACGCTGTTCGTGGCGCATCGGGCCGGCCGCAGCGAGCTCGTCCTGGGTCACCTGGCCATCCTCATCCGCGTCGAAACGGTCGAAGAACCCCATCGGGCCCTGCGCCTGCATCTCCTCGAGGGACAGCTTGCCGTCCTTGTCCGCATCGAAACGCTCGAGCATCCGCTGCTCCATGCGCGTCTTGCGCATCTCCAGTTGCTGCGCCTCGCGGGCTGCCTTGCGGGCGTCGGCAAAGGCGATCAGCTCATCGCCTTCGAGCAGGCCGTTGCCATCCGCGTCGGCCGTGGCATAGGCCTCCGAAAAGCCTGCTGCGGGACCGTGAGCCGCGAATTCCTCGCGGCTGATCGACCCGTTGCCGTCGCTGTCGAAGGTCTCGAACATCTGCGTCATGGGTGCCGGGCGCTCGCCGCGCTGCCCCATGGGCTTGGCGTCGGTTGCAGCAAAGGCAAGGCTCGCCGTGCCCAGAACCACGAGGGCGGCGCCGGTCATCAGTTTGTTCATGCGTGTCATCGCTGCGATCTCCTCATTGCATCGCGTGTCTCACCGGCGGCGTGTTTGCCGTCCGATCACTAGCTTTCACGCGAGGCGCGGAAACTTCCGTCGCCCGGCGGCAAAGTTTTTTCTCGCACGGCCCACAGGCTTGCGCTCGGCATCCGAAAACCGGTTGATGAACCGGGCGCTTGCAATGGGCGACTGAACTGGCGATTGGAAGGACAAGGCACAATGCTGACGGTATGGGGCAGACGCACGTCGTCGAACGTGCAGGCCCTGATGTGGTGCATCGGAGAGCTGGACCTGCCCTACCGGCGCCACGACGTCGGGCATATCCACGGCGGCACCGACACCGAGGCATTCCATGCGCTCAACCCCAACCGGACGGTCCCTGTGCTGCGCGACGATGACGGGCCCGCACTCTGGGAGACCGGCGCGATCCTGCGCTACCTTGCCGGGCGCTACGGCGACGAGGCCTTCTGGCCGCACGACCCGCTGGCCCGGGCCGATATCGACCGCTGGGCGGAATGGGCAAAGCTCAACGTGGCCATGGCATTCACGGTGCCGATCTTCTGGCGCGTCATCCGCACCCCCGCCGACCGGCGGGATCCTGCGGCGATCACCCAAGCGGTGCAGGCGCTGGAAGACAGGCTGCGGATCGCCGAGCAGAGGCTCGGGCCACATGCGTTTCTCGCAGGCTCGCGGTTCACCCTCGCCGACATCCAGTTCGGCCACGTGCTGCATCGCTACTACGATATCCCGATCGCGCGTGCCCCTCTGCCCAATCTCGCCGCCTACCATCGGCGGCTCACCGAACGGCCTGCCTACCGCGCGCACGTCATGTTGAGCTACGACTCGTTGCGTGCCTGACCCCGGCGCACAGGAAGCCACGCACTAAACCTGCATCCGCCCCGCCCCTTTGCGACATCACGCCGCTGCGCGCTCCTGTCCTCTTTAAATGCGACCGGGCTTGCGCCACCTTTGGAAGCATGACTTCCAAGGTGCCCCCCATGACCGACCTGTCGCCAGAGCGCGAGACCGAGCGCGAAACCTGGCCCGCCGTCTGGCGCGGCTTCCGCGGCCGTTGCCCGAGCTGCGGCAATGGACCGATCCTGCGCTCCTATCTCAAGGTGCGGGACCATTGCCCGGTCTGCCGCGAGGAGCTGCACCACCACCGCGCCGACGACGGACCGGCCTATCTGACCATCCTCATCGTCGGCCACATCATGGCGCCGGCACTGCTCTGGGTGTTCACCACATGGCGGCCCGAGCCGCTGATCCTGATCACCATCTTCCTTATTGGCTGCATCGGGCTTTCCCTCTACCTTCTGCCGCGACTGAAGGGGGCGATCGTCGGCTTCCAGTGGGCGCGCGAGATGCATGGCTTCGCGCGCGACCGCTGACGCCGAACGCGTTCCCCGCACGGCAGAACAAGACGCAGGGGAATGCGCATGAGCAGCGACAAGACAGCCATCCGCGACGCAGCCACGGTGATCGTGCTGCGCGACCGCGACAGCCGCCCGAGCGTGCTGATGGGACAGCGCGGCGCGGCGGCGGCCTTCATGCCCAACAAGTTCGTCTTTCCCGGCGGCGCCGTGGACGAGGCGGATGCCGAGGTGAAGCTCGCCGCCCCCCTGCCCGCCGCCTGCGCCGCGCGCCTGGCCGAAGAGGCCCCCGCAGGCCGCGCCCCGGCGCTGGCCGCCGCCGCCATCCGCGAACTCTGGGAAGAGACCGGCCAGGTGCTGGGCTGGCCCGGCAAGTGGCCCAACCCGCCCGAAGGATGGGAGGGCTTTGCCGAAACCGGCCACCGGCCCTCTGCCTCGGCGCTGCAGTTCGTCTTCCGCGCGATCACCCCGCCGGGTCGCCCCCGCCGCTTCGATGCGCGCTTCTTCCTGGTGGACGCCGAGGCCTTGAAGTCCGACCCCGATGATTTCTCGGCGGCCTCCGACGAGTTGTCGCACCTGCAATGGGTGCCGCTCGACGAGGTGCGCCGCTTCGATCTGCCGTTCATCACCGAGGTGGTGCTCGCAGAAATCGCGGCCCGCGCCCAGGACCGCCGCGCGCCGAGCTCCGTGCCCTTCTTCCGCAACGACGACGAAGAAAGCCTGTTCCTGCGCCTCAACGGCCGCGCCCCCGGCACCCCGGACGAGACCAGGCCGAAGCGTCAGCTGCGGATCAGGAGGTAGTAGACGGCGGCCATCAGCGCCGCGAGCAGTGCGAGGTTGAACATCAGCCCCGCAAGCACGCCGAGCTGCCAGTAGCGCCGCCGCGCCTTCACGTCGATCGCCTCCAGATGCCGCGCGATGCGGCCTTCGGCGCGCGTCAACTCCGCCATGTCGAGCCGCATGGCGAGCTTCGGATGCCCCGCCATGCCCTGCGCCTCGCTGAGCGCCCGCAGATCCCGACGCGCCCATCGCGGTAGCCGGTGCGCCGCGCGTTTCGCGCGCCGCTCGAAGCTGCCCTTGCCGAGGCCGAGGCGGCTCTCGAACAGCGGCATCAACCGCGCACCGATCTTCGGGGTTGCATCCATGTTGCGAACTTCCGGCATTTGCCGTCCGCGCGCAAGCCGCAGCGGTTTGGTGGCAACCTCCTTCGAAGGAGGTTGCAAATCTCTTCGAAGAGATTTGCGCCACCCCGGCGACCGCGCGTTTTGGTCTTTTCCATGCGCCGCCCGCGGCCTAGACAGGGCCCATGCTGAACATGATCCGCCACGGCTCCGCCACCGACCAACCGCCGCTCGTCATCGTCCACGGGCTCTTCGGCTCCGCCCGCAACTGGGGGGTGATCTCGAAGCGACTCTCGGACCAGCGCGAGGTGATCGCGGTGGATCAGCGCAACCACGGCGACAGCCCGCAGAGCGACAGCCACAGCTATTTCGACATGGCCGGCGACATCGCCGAGGTGATCGAGAGCCTCGGCGGCCGTGCCGACGTGCTAGGCCATTCGATGGGCGGCAAGGCAACCATGGTGCTGGCGCTGACGCGTCCCGAGCTGGTCAACCGCGTGATCCTCGCGGATATCGCGCCGGTGAAATACGCCCACGACCAGAACCAGAATATCGCCGCGATGCGCACGGTCGATCTCGCCAAGATCGAAAAGCGCTCGGACGCCAACGATCAGCTGGCCAAGGTGATCGACGACCCGACGCTGCGCAGCTTCTTCACCCAGTCCCTCGACCTCAAGGACAAGCGCTGGAAGCTGAACCTCGACGTGCTCGAGGCGGAAATGCCCAAGATCCTCGATTTCCCGGAGATCGACGGACATTTCGACCGTCCGGCACTGTTCCTCTCCGGTGCCGAGTCGAGCTACGTGAAACCCGAATACCGCGACCGCATCCGCACGCTCTTTCCCGCTGCGAAATTCGCGAAACTGCCGGGCTGCGGTCACTGGCTGCACGCCGAGAAGCCGCGCGAGTTCGAAGCGGCGGTGCGGGCGTTCCTCGATCTGACCGCCTGACGCCGGCACACCGAGAGCCGGCGCCCGCCGAGGCATCCTGCCCAATTATCCGGCTTATGGACCATCGGTTTTCCTTTTTCGGAAACCGCGCTTCCCTGATTCCAAATCGCCCGGCCCAGCCCTTGCGGCGAAGGAAGCCCCGGGCCTTCTAGTTTCCGAAACGCTTAAGTTCCGGAAATGCCCTCATGCACGCCCGAGCCCCGTCTCTCGCTGGATCAGCCGCTGAAACCTCATTCACCCTCGAGCAGGTGCAGCTTGCCCTCGAGCCAAGGCAACTGCCGCTGCGCGGGGGTGATCACGAGGTCGGTCACCAGCTGGCGCATCGTGCGCGCGACGTCGCGCGGCACCCGGTCGGCCCAATCGGCGGCGGCAAACAGCGAGATGGTGCGGGCAAAGGGCTTGATCGGCAGAGGATGCGCCTCGATCCGGTCGTGCACCCGGGCGGCGCGCATGTAGCCCAGCGGCGTGGTGATGCCCCAGCCGACGCCGCGCGCCACCAGTGTCATCAGCGACAGGTGCGCGCCGATCTCGAAACGCTCGGGGAACTCCAGCTTCAGCCGTGCCAGATGTGCCTCGATCTGCCGACCGATCATCTGATCACGGTCGTAGCGCAGCAAGGGCAGCGCCGACATCAGCGCCTCGGTGCCGCCGGCCTCGCGGGCCTTGCCGCGCGGCGCCACCAGCAGGAAGGGATCGCGGACCAGCGGGTATTCGATGACCCCCGGGGTCGCGGTGCCCGGGCTGGCGGCGATGGCAATATGCAGGTGCCGGTCGATCATCGACTGCATGATCTCGTGGCTGGGCGCGGTGGTCAGCTTGAAGCGGCAGCGGGTCATGTTCTCGGCGAGGATGGTCACCAGCTGCGGCGTCAGATCGTTGTCGAAATCGTCGATGACGCCGAGGTTCAGCTGCGACAGGTGTGTCAGATCCATCACCGTCAGCTCGTTCTGCGCCAGCCGCAGCTGGCCCAGAACCGCCTGCGTGCGCATCAGGAAGGATCGTCCCGCCGGCGTGAGCTGCATGGGCCGCCGCCCGTGGTCGACAAGATCGACACCGAGCGCCGTCTCGAGATTGCGGAGCTGCTGGCTCACCGCCGGCTGGCTGAGCCCCGTGCGCTCGGCCGCCTGCGCCACCGAGCCCGTCGCCGACAGCGCCTCGAAAACCTCGAGACCACGCAGGCTGATCCCCTTCATCAGCATCCATCCCTCCCTCACCTGCGCCGAGGCCATCCCGGACAACCGCGTCCCACCCCGGCACGAGACTGACACAGATTCACATTTTCCGAAACTCTTCAAGATCAGGCCAGACCCCGAACCGATGACCGTGACCCACCTCAAGACAGCCCCCGGCCTGCCGCCACAGGCCGCCGCCGACACCTCCGACATCGTCCAGATCATGCTTGCCCGTCTGCGCGCCGAGGGCGAGGCCGCGGCGCTGGACTACGCTGCCCGGCTCGACGGCTGGGAGGGTGAAATCGTACTGCCCGCCGCAACTCTCGCCGAGGCGCAGCGCGCCTTGCCGGTCACGCTGGTCGAGGACATCGCCTATGCCCATGCCAACATCCGCGCCTTCGCTGAGGCGCAGCGGGCCTCGGTGCAGGAATTCGAGATCGAGCTGCGCCCCGGCCTGCGGGCCGGGCAGCGACTGATCCCGGTGGACTGTGCGGGCTGCTACGTGCCGGGCGGGCGTTACGCCCATATCGCCTCGGCGCTGATGACCGTGACCACCGCCCGCGCCGCCGGCGTGGGACGGGTGATCGCCTGCACACCACCGGGCAAGGGCGGCATCTCTCCGGCGATCCTGCATGCGCTGCACGTGGCCGGGGCGGACGAGGTGCTGGCGCTCGGCGGGGTTCAGGGCATCGCGGCCATGGCTTTCGGCCTCTTCGGCACACCGCAGGCAGACATCCTTGCCGGACCCGGAAACCAGTTCGTCGCCGAAGCCAAGCGGCAGCTCTTCGGCCCGGTGGGCATCGACATGGTGGCCGGCCCCACCGACGTGATGATCCTTGCGGACGCCAGCGCCGATCCGGAGCTGGTGGCGCTGGACCTGCTGGGCCAGGCCGAGCATGGCGGCAACTCGCCGGTCTGGCTGGCGACGGACCACCGCCCCCTGGCAGAGGCGGTCGTCGCGCGCCTGCCGCAGCTGGCCGAGACGCTGCCCGAACCCAACCGCGATGCCGCGCGCGCGGCCTGGGCGCAACTTGGCGAGGTCATGCTTTGCAACAGCCGCGAGGAGATGACCGCTCTTGCCGACCTCTATGCCCCCGAACACCTTCACGTGCAGGCGCGCGATCTGCCGTGGTGGCGGGCGCGGCTGCGCGCCTACGGCTCGCTGTTTCTCGGGGCCGAGACCACCGTGGCCTTCGGCGACAAGGCCGCAGGGCCGAACCACGTGCTGCCCACCGGACGCGCCGCGCGCCACACCGGCGGGCTGTCGGTGCACAAGTTTCTCAAATGCGTGACATGGCAGGAAGCGGCGCCCGAGGCGCTGCCCGATCTCGCCCGCGCCAGCGCCGGGATCAGCCGTGCCGAGGGCATGGAAGGCCACGCAAGGAGCGCCGAGGCGCGGCTTGCCCCGCGCCCCTTCCGGGCAGCAGGCTGAGCCGGAACGCGGTCTGCGCCGGGCTCAGAGCCCGGTGCACATCCGCTCTGCACGGTTCACGAAGGCCGAGTAGCGCTTCCAGAAATCGCGGTCGGAATTGCGGTCGGACTGGCGCACCACCTGCGCCTCGTGCGGGTCGCGGTAGAAGCGCACCATGCGGCGCTGGTCGCCCGAGCTCAGCTCGTCGTTCGCCGCCGCCTGCACGCAGCCGCAGAGCGACGTGTTGCGGGCCTTGCGGTCGGAGGACATGCAGGCCTGGCTGACCGGGCCCGTTGCAAAATACCTGCCACCCGAGCCGTAGCCGCCACCACCACCGCCGCACCCTGCCACGAGCGCCAAAATCGTCACCAGGAAAATCGGTTTCATCCGCCTGCTCTCTTCACTGCCGTTCGCGCCGCGGATCTTGCGCCCACGGTTCGGTAATCTCCGCAAGGATGCCCGAAGCGCGCCGCAGATTCAATTCACCGATTCGTTGTTGGACAGCGGCTTCCGTGACGCTAAGCGGCCCAGGGGAGCAGACCTCGCGGGAGGGGCGCTGCCCCTCTTGGCCTGACGGCCAATTCACCCCGGCGTATTTGGAAAGAGAAGAAGCTTGCGGGACGGCGCGGGAAAGCGCCCGGTTCCAGCGCGGTGGCAGGCTTTGCGGCCATGCTGCCGCCTGGGCATCCGCGAGAGCCACCGCCGCCGGGCGAGGCGGATGCGCGCGGCGGCGCCGCCTGCCCTGCGATCCGGCTTGACCGGACGCCAAAAGCCTTACATATCGGGCCAATCATGACCGATCTCGCGCATATCCGTAACTTCTCCATCGTCGCCCACATCGACCACGGGAAATCCACCCTGGCCGACCGGCTGATTCAGCTCACCGGCACCGTCGCCGAACGCGACATGCAGGAGCAAATGCTCGACTCGATGGATATCGAGCGCGAGCGGGGCATCACCATCAAGGCCAACACCGTCCGCATCGAGTACCCGGCGCAGGATGGCGAGACCTACGTTCTGAACCTCATCGACACGCCCGGGCACGTCGACTTCGCTTATGAAGTCGCGCGCTCGATGCACGCGGTCGAGGGCTCGCTGCTGGTGGTCGACGCCACCCAGGGTGTCGAGGCGCAGACGCTGGCCAACGTCTACACGGCAATCGACGCCGACCACGAGATCGTGCCCGTCCTGAACAAGGTCGACCTGCCCGCGGCAGAACCCGACCGGGTGAAGGAGCAGATCGAGGACGTGATCGGCATCGACGCCTCCAACGCCTGCCTGATCTCGGCCAAGACCGGCATCGGCATCCCCGACGTGCTGGAAGCCATCGTGCAGCGCCTTCCCGCCCCGCCGGAGGGTGACCGCAACAAGCCGCTGAAGGCGATGCTGGTGGATTCCAAGTACGACCAGTACCTCGGCGTAATCTGTATCGTGCGGATCATCGACGGCGTCCTGAAGAAGGGCGACCGCATCCGCATGATGAAGACCGGCGGCACCTATGACGTCGACGACGTCGGCGTCTACCGCCCCAAGATGACCAACGTGAAGGAACTTGGCCCGGGCGAGATCGGCTATCTCAACGCCTCGATCAAGCAGGTCCGCGACACCCGCGTCGGCGACACGATCACCCATGAGCGCAAGCCCTGTGAGACCGCCCTGCCCGGCTTCAAGCCCTCGGTGCCCGTGGTGTTCTGCGGGCTCTTCCCGGTCGATGCGAACGACTTCGAGGACATGCGGGACGCGATCGAGAAGCTTGCGCTGAACGACGCCTCCTTCACGTTCGAGATGGAGACTTCGGCAGCGCTCGGCTTCGGCTTCCGCTGCGGCTTCCTCGGCCTGCTGCACCTCGAGGTGATCCGCGACCGCCTCGAGCGCGAGTATGGCATCGAGCTGATCACCACGGCCCCGTCGGTGATCTACCACCTCTACACCAAGGACGGCGAGCGCCGCGACCTGCACAACCCCGCCGACATGCCCGACATGTCGACCGTGGACCACATCCAGGAGCCGCGCATCAAGGCCACCATCATGGTGCCCGACGAGTACCTTGGCGACGTGCTGAAGCTCTGCCAGGAGCGCCGGGGCATCCAGATGGACCTGACCTACGTCGGCGGGCGCGCGATGACGGTCTACGACCTGCCGCTCAACGAGGTGGTCTTCGACTTCTACGACCGTCTGAAGTCGGTGACCAAGGGCTACGCCTCCTTCGATTACGAGATGATCGGCTACCGCGAGGACAACCTCGTGAAGATGTCGATCCTGGTGAACGACGAGCCGGTCGACGCGCTGGCCATGATGGTGCACCGCGAGCGCGCCGAGATGCGCGGCCGGGCCATGTGCGAGAAGCTGAAAGAGCTGATCCCGCGCCACATGTTCAAAATTCCGATCCAGGCGGCGATCGGCGGCAAGGTCATCGCCCGCGAGACCCTGTCGGCGATGCGCAAGGACGTGACGGCCAAATGCTACGGCGGCGACGCCACCCGGAAGAAGAAGCTTCTGGAAAAGCAGAAGGCCGGCAAGAAGAAGATGCGCCAGTTCGGCAAGGTGGAGATTCCTCAGGAAGCCTTCATCTCGGCACTCAAGATGGACAGCTGATCCGGGACATTCCGGGTCGGCGGAAAATGGCAGGCCGGGGCAGATGCGCCCCGGCCTTTCACGTTGGGCCCCGGTCGGGGCCGCGCTACATCCCCTCTTCACCGCACACTCGCATGGGAGCCTTCCGATGCCCGCACCGAAGATCCTCAGACCCTGCACCGCCGCCGCCGTGGCGCTGCTGGTCTCCACCACCTCCCTCTCCGCCGCGATCTGCGACTACCGGCCCAGCCGACTGGTCGGCGATACGGTGAGCGGCGCCGCGAAAGCCGCCACCGGGGCCGTCGCGCAGGTCACCGGCGCGCAGGGCGCCCAAGGCACGCAGTCCGACAATGGCTTCTACACGCTGGTCAATGCCACCAGCGGCTTGACGCTGCTCGGGGGCAAGCTCGCCGCCTCGGGCGGCGCGGCGGCAGGCCTGCTGGAAGGCGGCGGCGCGGCCGCGGCGGCCGCCATGGCAAACCCAATGGTCTGGGTGCCGGCGCTGATCCTCGGCGCCGGCGGCGCCGGCTACGAGGCCACCTGCGCCTATTTCGTCGACGAGCGGATCACCGACTACGACCATGTTCTGATGATCATGCGGGACTTCGAGGCGCATTCCGATCCGCGCTACTTCCGCCTCGAGGAAGACACGCTGACCCCCTTCATCGAGATCCACGACGAGACCGGCACTCGCGCCACGTACCGGGTCGAGGACCTCTACATCGTCGACGGCATGCTCAAACTGCGCAGCTGGGGCCCGAACCGCAAGATCGGCCGGGTGGTCTTCGTGCCCGATGATGCGCCGAGCGAAGCCCTGCCCGAGGGCGCGGTCGAACAGGCACCGCTGCCGGAGATCGAGGCACCCTCTGCAGCTCCGGCCACCCCGGACACGAACTGACCGCATAGTTGCTTTATGCCCCGCGCTGCCTGCAGCGGCGGTCGGGGTCTGCACCTTCCGGAACGCCAAAGAAAAGAGCCGCCCCCGAGGGGGCGGCTCCAGGATGACCTCGTTTGAGGGGGATTACTCGGTCATCGTCTCGGGGCCGGCAGGCGCGCGTTCCTGCAGCATCGCGATGATGCGCTCGTTCAGCTCGGGGTCCGCCTGCGCCGCCTGGCCGATCTCGTTGTAGGTGTTGACGTCCATGCCCTCGGTCTCGTTGACCGCATCGGCCATCTCCACCTGGGCCTTCTCGACCAGCTCCTGCTTGCCTTCAGGCTCTTCGACAGCGTCGATCTGCGCCATGTAGTCCTGCTGCACCGCCTGCACCTGCGCGGCGGCGTCGACGAAGGCGGTCAGCTGCTCTTCGCTGAACTCCACCGACGGGGCGGCCGGGGCCTCGGCCGCCGGCGGTTCGGCCGGAGCCTCGGGCGTCGCGGTCTGCGCCATAACCGGCGCGAGGGGCGCTGCCACGAGGGCGGCGATGACGGTCGACTTGAGAAGCATGCCGTTGAGTTTCATAGAAGTCTCCTTCCGGTATCGGTCTGGCGCGGGAGCATCCCGCGGCTTCTCCCCAGACCTAGGCGCACCGGGTTGGTGCCGCAATGCAGCGAGCCGGGATATCAGTTTCCGGGCAACGGCTTGCCGGGAATGCCCCGCAGCGGCAGCGGTGATCCGCGCGTCAAATCCGCCCTGCGGAACCTCGCCGGACAAATGCGGCAAAGAGGCAATGAAGCGCCTGCCGGATCACCCGGCCGTGAGGCTCCCTTCTTTCATGCTACGGTTCTTCCAGGGGAGGACGGACGATGACCCGGCTTGCGATCGCCACCCTGCTTTGCCTCATGGCCGCCCCGGGCCTCATGGCCGCCCCGGCGGCGGCCATGCAATGTCCGGCCTACATGTCGCGCGTAGATGCGGCGCTGGACGCCGACACGGCCCTGCCGGATGCGGCGCGGGAACGGGTCCGCGAGCTCAGGGACGAGGGCGCGAAGCTTCACGCAGCGGGCGACCGCGCGGGGTGCATCTCACGGCTGCGCGAGGCGTTGCGAATTCTGGGCATCGACTAGACACGATCACACGAGCCGTCGCACACCCCCTTCCCTCTCGGGCCCTGCGGGTCCATGGTTGCCCCGAAGCGATCCGGTCACCGGGCCGCCGATGCAGGGAGGGCATCTTGGATCCACGCGCCGCAACAACCGTCTACGCCCGCTGGGCCCCGATCTACGACCAGACGTTCGGAGCCATAACCCAGGCCGCGCGGCGCGCTGCCGTGCGCAAGGTGACCGGGCCGGAAGGGACGCGGGTGCTGGAGGTCGGCGTCGGCACCGGCCTGTCGCTGCCGCTTCTGCCACGCCACATGAGGGTCACCGGCGTCGACTACAGCGCCGAGATGCTGGCGCAGGCGCGCCGCCGCGTGGATCGCATGAACCTGCCGCACATCGAGTCCCTGCGGCAGATGGATGCCCGCGAGCTCGGCTTCGCCGATGCCAGTTTCGACCGGGTGGTGGCGATGCACATGATCTCGGTGGTGCCCGAACCCGAGCGGGTGATGCGCGAGATGGTGCGCGTGCTCAAGCCCGGTGGCCAGCTGATCATGTCCAACCACTTCGCCAAGAAGCAGGGTCCGCTGGCCCACCTGTCGAAGCGCACCGCGAAATTCGCCGACCGCATCGGCTGGCATTCGGATTTCGACATCTCGGTGGTGCTGGACACGCCGGGGCTGCGGCTCCTGGAGCGGCGCGCCCTGCCCCCGGTCGGGATGATGACCCTGCTGGTGCTGGAGCGCAGCGACGCCCCCGCCCCGACGCCCGCGAACGATCCGGCCCAGCCTCGCGGCTGAGCCGGAGGTGGCCTTCAGGCCAGCATCTGGCCGTCGCCGCAGACAGAGATCGCCTGGCCGGAGATCGTCCTGCCCCGCGGGCTGGCGAGAAACAGGATCTGGTCGGCGATCTGCTCTGGCGATACGTATTCCTTGAGCGAGGTGTAGGAGAAGGCCGCCGCCTCGACCTCCTCGAAGCTCTTGCCGAGGCGCTGCGCCTTGGCTTCGAGCACGCGGCGCTGACGGTCCCCGGCAACGATGCCCGGCAAAATCGCGTTGGCGCGGATGCCGTCCTTGCCCAGCTCGATCGACAGCGACTTGGTGAAGCCGATCACCCCCCACTTGGCTGCTGCATAGGGCGTGCGCAGGGCAAATCCGACCCGCCCCGCCATCGACGAGAGGTTGATGATCGAGGCGTTGCCGCTTTCGCGCAGCGCCGGCACGGCGTGGCGCACGCAGTGGAACTGCGAGGTGAGGCAGATGCTCAGGCACTGCTCCCAGTCCTCCGGCGCGAGCTCCTCGACAGGCCCGGTCGGCCCGGCGATCCCGGCGTTGTTCACCAGCACGTCGAGCCCGCCCAGTTCGGCGATGGCCGCCTGCATGAACGCCCCGATCTGCGCCGCGTCCGACACGTCGCAGCCTTGCCGCCAGACCTCTGCCGGCAGGCTCGCAAGAGCGGCCTCGTCGATGTCGCAGGTCGCCACGCGCGCGCCTTCGGCGAGAAACCCCTCGACGATGGCCCGCCCGATGCCCTGCGCGCCGGCGGTGACGATCACCCGCGCGCCTTCCAGTTCCAGTTTCACGGCAGCAATCTCCTCCGGCTGTCTTCCATGTGTTCCGCGCCGTAGGCCCGGATCAGCTCCGCGGCGACGCGGATATCCTCGGTCACCGCCTGTGCGGCCGCGTCGCCGTCGCGGGCGCGCAGGGCCTCGCAGAGCTGGCGGTGGTGTTCGCGCGAATGGTGCGTGCGAGAGCGACCGATCTCCTCCTCCAGCGGCACCTCCGCCTTCACCCCGATGTCGTAGTTGATGATCGGCCCCGCCTTCAGCCAGAGCATGGTGATCACGTCCATCAGCACCTGCGAGCCCGCCGCGCGGTAGAGCGCAAAGTGCAGGTCCTTGTTGGCCGCCACCGCTTCGGGACTGCCGTAGGCGCTGTCGAGGATCTGCTCGAAGCGGCCCGCCAGCTTCAGGATCTCGTCAATCTGCTCCGGGGTGGCGCGCTCGGCGGCAAGCCGGGCGGCCTGCGCCTCGGTGAGGATCCGCATCTCGGTGAGGTCGGCGAACTCCCCGGCGCTCATCAGCGGCACCTGCACCGCGCGCTTCGGCTCCACCAGCAGCGCCCCGCCCGCCGCAAGCCGGCTCACCGCCTCGCGCACCGGCATCATGGACACGCCCAAGCGCTCGGCGAGATCGCGCAGCGAGATGCGGTCGCGAGGCTTGAGCTGCCCCGAAAGCAGCATCTCGCACAGCGTTTCATGCACCTGTTCCGACAGCGTGCGCGGCCGCGTCCCCAGCGGCGTCTCGTGATTTTCGCCCATATCCCCTCTTCTCCCCGTTGACTCTTTGCGAGTCCTTCTGCAACTGTGATCTCAGATCACACCAGAACGGGCAAGACCGCAACCGTTGATCCCGCGGCAAGGGAGGAAACGCTGCCACGGGAACTCGGGTCACCAGAATCTGGTGTGATCTTTGCACCAGCCATGGGGAGGACCGAGATGCAACCGACCACCAGAGAAATTCGCCGTCAGGCACGCGCCCCCGGGCGCATCTGACCGCGAGGCAGCATTTCATGGCCAAGACCCGCAAGGTGATCATCACCTGCGCCGTGACCGGCGCGATCCACACGCCTTCGATGTCCGAGTACCTGCCGGTCACCGCCTCGGAGATCGCCGAGGCCGCCATCGGTGCCGCCGAAGCCGGGGCCGCGGTGGTGCACCTGCACGCCCGCAACCCCGAGGACGGTCGCCCAGACCAGACTCCCGAGGCTTTTTCCCCCTTCCTCGGCGTGATCAAGCAAGCGTCGGACGTGGTGGTGAACATCACCACCGGCGGCGCCCCGACGATGACCATCGAGGAGCGCATCCGCCCGGCGCAGACGCACCGGCCGGAGATTGCCTCGCTCAACATGGGCTCGATGAACTTCGGCCTCTTCCCGATGCTCCAGCGCTTCCCGAACCTCGCGCACCAATGGGAGCGCGATTACGTCGGCAACAAGGACATCATCTTCAACAACAGCTTCGGGCAGATCGAGCACATCGTTACCACGCTCGGCGCGCTCGGCACGCGCTTCGAGTTCGAGTGCTACGACACGGCGCATCTCTACAACCTCAAGTACTTCCTGGACCAAGGGCTGGTGAAGGGACCGCTGTTCATCCAGACCGTATTCGGTCTGATGGGCGGGATCGGCGCGCATCCCGACGACGTCATGCACATGAAGCGCACAGCCGACCGGCTGTTCGGCGACCAGTACCGCTGGTCGGTGCTCGGCGCCGGCAAGAACCAGCTGCCGATCGCCGCCATGGCTGCCGCGATGGGCGGGCACGTGCGCGTCGGGCTGGAAGATTCGCTCTGGGCCGGCCCCGGCCAGCTGGCGCGCAGCAACGCCGAGCAGGTCACCAAGGCGCGGCAGATCATCGAGGGGCTGGGGCTGGAACTGGCCTCGCCCGACGAGGCCCGCGAGATTCTCGACACCAAGGGCGCGGATGCGGTCGGCTTCTAGGCTGGCCCCGCGCGAAGATCCCCCCGGGAGAGAAGAATGCTCCCAGACTGCCCCCGTCGCCCCTCATAGCGCCGGGGGCTCTTTTTGTCTGGATCAGTGAGCCGCGCCGCCCGGAAGCAAGGTCGAAGGCCGCCGGGCAAGCGCCAGCCCGTCCCGGCGGGTTGGCGCTCTAGCCACGGAGCGCCGTTCGGACGGCACACGGAGTTGGCTTGAATAAAGTGCTGACCACAATCGACTTGGCACCATCCCACGGGCAGGCCCCCGCCCGACGCACGTAGCCCCCTGTCCTCAGGGCTTCCGGAACAGCCGCGTCAGCTCGAACAGCTGGTCCAACCGCTCGAACCGCTCGCGCGCATCGGGCCAGCGTTCCTCCTGCGCGGCGGCGACAAGCGCCTCGACCAGCGACAGGGTGGAGATGTTGGAATCCCAGGCCGAGGGGATCTCGACCCAGCAGTTGAAGGCATGTTCGGCAACGCTGGCAATCGGGCTGGACCACTGGTCGGTGATCAGGATCACGTGCATGCCCCGCGCCGCCGCGATCTCGGCCAGCCGCTGCAGGTTGTCCTCGTAGCGGCGGATGTCGAAGATCAGCAGCGTGTCGCCCTCCTCCATGTCCAGCACATAGTGCGGCCATGTGGCGGAAGACGACGTCAGATGCGTGACCCGCGCCCGGATCGCCTGGAAATGGGTGAAGGCATATTCTGCCAGCGAGCGGGTGATCCGCCCGCCGACCACGTAGAGCCGCCCTTCGGTCGAGGCCAGCCGCTTTGCCGCCGCATCGAACTGCGCCGCATCGATATTGGTGAAGGTCTGCCGCAGGTTCTGCGTCACCGCCTCGGCGAAGCGGTTCAGCAGGTGCGATTCCGGCGCTTCCGACGCCCAGACCGCGCGCCGCGCCTCGGGGCCGGATACCTTGGCCTGCAACTCCGAGAGCAGCGCCGCGTGGAAGGCCGGATAGCCCTTGAACCCCAGCTTCTGCACCATCCGCGCGACCGTCGGGGTCGAGACCCCGGCATTGGCAGCGGCGGCGGTGATCGAGGCGATCCCCGCACCCGGGTAATCGTCCAGAAGCGCCTGCGCGAACTTGCGTTCGGAGTTGGTCAGCTGCGCGTAATGCTCGCGGATGAGCTGGCGCACGGTGCCGGTCGGACTGGTCTCCACGGGCTCCCCTTCGTCCTGGGTTCAAAAATTGGGCAGATTTGGCGCCCCCTTGGCGACGGTAGAAATCTGCGGAAGAACGGTTTGGAAAATTATTGACGCATTATCTGGCGCGTGGAAAGGTTTTTCCAAAGACAGGGGGACAGACGTGTCGGAAGAAGACACCACCGCATTCGAAGTGAGCAGAGCGATGGGCCGGGGACCGGCCCTGCTGCTCTGCGAACACGCCTCGAACAGGATCCCTGCGCGCTACGGCGGGCTCGGCCTGCACGCAGAGGACCAGCGCAGCCACGCCGCCTGGGACCCGGGCGCGCTGGCGCTGGCCGAGCGGCTGGCCGAGGCGCTGGATGCGCCGCTGGTGTCCGGAACCGTCTCGCGGCTGGTCTACGACCTGAACCGCCCGCCCGAGGCTGCCTCGGCGATGCCCGCGAAGACCGAGACCGTGGACGTGCCCGGCAACATCGGCCTCTCCGACGCCGAGCGCGCCCAGCGCACCCGCGACATCTATGATCCCTTCTGCGCGGCGGTGACCGGCACGGTGGTGACCCGCAAGGCGCTGGGTACGCCCTTCGCCCTGATCACGGTGCACAGCTTCACCCCCACCTGGTTCGGAATCCAGCGCGAGGTCGAGATCGGCATCCTGCACGACGAGGACAGCCACCTGGCCGACTTCATGCTCGAGGAGGCGACCCGCCTGCCCGGCCGCCGCATCGCGCGCAACGATCCCTACGGCCCCGAGGATGGCGTGACCCATTCGCTGAAGCTGCACGGCATCGCCAATGACCTGCCAAACGTGATGATCGAGGTGCGCAACGACCTGCTCGCCGACGAGACCGGTATCGAGATGATCGCCGGAGAACTGCTGACCCTGCTGCGCCCGGCGCTGGCGGGTCTGGGACTGACGGAGACCGGCAATGCCTGAAGCCATGCGCTGTTATGTGCGGATCATCGACCGGATGAACCGCGCCATCGGGCGGTTCGCCATGTACCTGCTCTTTGCACTCATCGGCGTGCTGATCTGGTCCTCGGTGTCCAAGACCTTCTTCACGCCGACTCTCTGGACGCTGGAGACGGCGCAGTTCGTCATGGTCGCCTATTACGTGCTGGGCGGCCCCTACTCGATCCAGATGGGATCGAACGTGCGGATGGATTTCTTCTACGGCGACTGGTCGCCGCGGCGGAAGGCGATGGTCGATGTGATCACCATCTGGTTCCTGCTGTTCTACCTCGGCGTGCTGCTCTGGGGGGCGATCAGCTCCACCGCCTACAGCTTCGGCTATTTCGGCACCGAGCCCTTCAAGTTCTTCGGAGAGCTGATCTGGGCCTTCGTCACCGGCGGGCCGGACGCGGCAGGCGAGCTGATGGGCTACCTCGAGCGCAGCCCGAGCGCCTGGCGCCCCTATGTCTGGCCGGTGAAGGTCATCCTGTGCTTCGGCGTCACGCTGATGATTTTGCAATGCGTCGCCGAGTTCTTCCGCGACATCGCCCGCATCCGCGGAGAGGACATCTGATGTCGCAAGACCTGATCGCAATCGTCATGTTCTCGGGCATGCTGGGCCTGCTGCTCACCGGGCAGCGCGTGTTCGGTGCCATCGGATTCGCCGCCGTGGTGGCCGCGCTCTGCCTGTGGGGTGACCGCGGCGGCTTCGATCTGGGCTTTGCCGCCTCGATCAAGCTGATGAAATGGTACCCGTTGCTGACACTGCCGATGTTCATCTTCATGGGCTACGTGCTGTCGGAATCGAAGATCGCCGACGACCTCTACAAGATGTTCCACGTCTGGATGGGCGGGCTCTCCGGCGGGCTCGCGGTGGGCACCATCGGGCTGATGGTACTGATCTCGGCGATGAACGGCCTGTCGGTGGCGGGCATGGCCATCGGCGCCACCATTGCCCTGCCCGAGCTGCTGAAGCGGGGCTACGACAAGCGCATGGTCACCGGGGTGATTCAGGCCGGGTCCTCGCTTGGCATTCTCGTGCCCCCTTCCGTGGTGCTGGTGCTCTACGCGATGATTGCGCGCCAGCCGGTCGGCCAGCTCTGGCTCGCAGGTATCATCCCCGGCTTGCTCATGGCAGCGGCCTTCATCCTCTACATCGTCATCCGCTGCAGGCTGAACCCCGAGCTGGGTCCGATTCTGCCCAAGGCCGACCGCGACATTCCCATGGCCGAGAAGCTGCGCCTGCTGCGTGCCGGGCTGCTGCCGCTGGTGATCTTCTTCGTGATGATGGTGCCCTTCGTGCGTGGCTGGACCTCATTGGTGGAAAGCTCGGCCATCGGTGCCGTCGCCGCCTTCGTCGCCGCGGTGCTCAAGGGCCGGATGACCCGCGAGGTCTTCGAGAACTCGGTGCGCAACACGCTTGGGGTGTCGTGCATGTTCATGTGGATTATCCTCGCTGCCCTCGCCTTCGGCGCGGTTTTCGACGGGCTCGGCGCGGTCAATGCCATCGATGAGCTGTTCACCGAGAAGCTGGGCCTCAGCCCCTGGATGATCCTCATCCTGATGCAGCTGAGCTTCATCATCATGGGCACCTTCCTCGACGACACGGCGATGCTGGTCATCGTGGCGCCGCTCTATGTGCCGCTGGTCGGTCACCTCGGGTTCGACCTGGTGTGGTACGGTGTGCTCTACACCATCACCTGCCAGATCGCCTACATGACCCCGCCCTTCGGCTACAACCTCTTCCTGATGCGCGCCATGGCCCCTCCCGAGATCGGCCTGCGCGACATCTATACCTCGATCATCCCCTTCGTGGCGGTGATGACCGTGGTGCTCGCCATCATCATGATCTTCCCCGAGCTGGCCCTGTGGCTGCCGGACCTCGTCTACGACAATTAACAACGAGACCCCCGCAAAGAGGGGCACAGACCTCAACCACGCAACAGGAGAGACAAGATGACCCTGACACGACGCAAGATCCTGAGCGGTGCCGCACTGGCCGCTCCGGCTGCGCTCGCGGCGCCCTCCATCGGCCGCGCGCAGGAGCCGATCAAGTGGCGCTTCCAGACCTACGCGGGTGCTGCCCTCGGTGAACAGGTGACCAAGCCGATCGTCGACTACATCAACACCGCCGCCCAGGGCGAGCTGGAGATCGAGCTTTTCTACGCCGACCAGATCGTGCCCACCGGCGAGTTGTTCCAGGCGCTGCAGCGCGGCACCATCGACGCCGTGCACTCCGATGACGACTCCATGGCGTCGCCCACCCCGATGCGCGTCTTCGGCGGCTACTTCCCGTTTGCCACCAAGCACATACTCGACGTGCCGGTGCTCTTCGAGCAATACGGGCTCGCCGACATCTGGCGCTCGGAATACGAGAAGGTCGGCGTGACCTGGCTCTCGGCCGCCGGTCAGGACCCGTGTAACTTCAACACCAAGAAGGAGATCACCAGCCTTGCCGACCTCGACGGGCTGAAGCTCTACACCTTCCCCACCGCCGGCCGCTTCCTGAGCCAGTTCGGCGTGGTTCCGGTGAACATCCCCTACGAAGACGCCGAGGTTGCCGTGCAGACCGGCGAGCTCGACGGCATGGCCTGGTCGGGCATCACCGAGGATTACACCGTCGGCTGGGCGAACGTCACCGACTACTTCCTGACCAACAACATCTCCGGCGCCTGGATCGGCTCGATCTTCGTCAACCAGCAGCGTTGGGCAGACCTGCCCGAGCACCTCAAGACGCTGGTGATGTCGGCGATCAAGGCCGCCGATACCTACCGCAACCAGTGGTACTGGGGCGGCGAGGCCAAGCTGCGCGCCACGGGCGACAAGCTGCAGCTCCGCTCGGTGCCGCCGGAAGAATGGGCCGAGGTCGAAAACGCCGCCAAAGCCTTCTGGAAGGAGATCGCCCAGGAGAGCGAAGTGCACGCCAAGGTCGTCTCGATCTTCGAGGAGTACAACGGCGTCATCAACCAGGCCGGCCCGCCCTACACCTTCTGAGGCGTTCCGTCGCAACCATTTGGCCCCCGCAGCGCTATTGCGGGGGCCGATCCTGTAGAATAATTTGATCAAATCTCCGCGCCCTCGCGCGGCGACACGGACAAGCCCAGCAAGGAGCACGCGGAATGACCGCCCCCCTGACCCTAGACGACCTGAAAAATGCCGCGCGCGCCGGCGAGATCGACACCGTCCTCGTGTGCGTCGTGGACATGCAGGGCCGTCTGCAGGGCAAACGCTTTCACGTCTCCAACTTCCTCGAGCACGCGATCGAGGAAACCCATTGCTGCAACTATCTCTTCGCCACCGATCTTGTGATGAGCACGCCGGAGGGCTTCGCCTCGACCAGTTGGGCCTCGGGCTACGGCGACTACGTGATGAAGCCCGACCTCGCCACGCTGCGCCGCGTGCCCTGGCTCGAGGGCACGGCGATGATCCTGTGCGACGTGATGGACCACCACACCCACGCGCCGGTGCCGGAATCCCCGCGCCAGATGCTGCAGAAGCAGATCGCCCGCGCCGAGGCCATGGGCCTCACCCCGATGATGGCGACCGAGCTGGAGTTCTTCCTCTACGCCCGCTCCTACGACGAGATCCGCCACAGCGGCTGGCGTGACCTGGAAACCCTCTCGCCCTACAACCAGGACTATTCCATCCAGCTCACCAGCCGCGAGGAATACGTCATGCGCCCGGTGCGCAACCACCTCTACGCCATGGGCGTGCCGGTGGAATGCACCAAGGGCGAGGCCGAGCACGGTCAGGAAGAGCTGAACATCCGCTACGCAGATGCGCTGACCTGCGCCGATCACCACGCGATCTCCAAGCACGCGGTCAAGGAAATCGCCCACCAGCAGGGCCACGGCGCGACCTTCATGGCCAAGTGGCAGGCCGACAAGGTTGGCAGCGCCGCGCATATCCACCAGTCGCTGTTCAAGGGGTCCGAGAACGCCTTCTACGACAAGGACGGCGCGCATTGCATGTCGCAGACCATGAAGCACTACGTCGCGGGCCTGCTGAAATACGCTCCCGAGGTAACGCTTTTCATGGCGCCCTACATCAACAGCTACAAGCGCTTCGCCCCCGGCACCTTCGCGCCGACCAAGACCGCCTGGTCCGTGGACAACCGCACCGCGGGCTTCCGCCTCGTCGGTGAGGACACCAAGGGCGTGCGTATCGAGTGCCGCATCCCGGGCTCGGACATGAACCCCTACCTCGCCTGCGCCGCGCAGCTCGCCGCGGGGCTTGCCGGGATCGAAGAGAAGCTGGAGCTGCCCGACCCTGCCCAGGGCGACGTCTACGGCATGGATGACGTGCCGGACGTGCCGAACACCCTGCGCGCCGCGATCGACGCCTTTGCCGGCTCGGACATGCTGCGCGCCGCCTTCGGTGACGATGTCATCGAGCATTTTGCCCACGCCGCCCGGATCGAGCAGGAAGACTTCGACCGCGCGGTCACCGACTACGAGCTGGCGCGCGGTTTCGAGCGCGCCTGAGGAGGCTCTCATGACGACATTGAACAACATTTCGCCCATCGACGGCTCGGTCTTCGCCTCGCGCGAAACCCTGTCCCTCGACATGGCGCGCGAGGCCGCGAAATCGGCCCGGATCGCGCAGGCCGGATGGGCCGCCCGCCCGCTGGCCGAGCGCATCGAGCTGGTGATGAAGGGCGTTGCCGAGATCGGCGCGCAGAACGAGGCGATCGTGCCCGAGCTAGCGAAGATGATGGGCCGCCCGGTCCGCTACGGCGGCGAGTTCGGCGGTTTCAACGAGCGCGCCTCCTACATGGCCGAGATCGCCGAAAGCGCACTCGCTGACATCGAGGTCGGCGAGGACGCCACCTTCAAGCGCTACATCAAGCGCGTGCCGCATGGCGTGGTCTTCGTGGTCTCGCCGTGGAACTACCCCTATATGACCGCGATCAACACCGTGGCCCCGGCGCTCATCGCCGGCAACACCGTGGTGCTGAAGGGCGCGACCCAGACCCTGCTCGTCGGCGAGCGGCTGGCCAATGCCTTCCACAAGGCCGGCGTGCCCGAGGCGGTGTTCCAGAACCTCTATCTGGACCATGACACCACCTCGGCCCTGATCGCCGAAGGCGCCTTCGACTTCGTCAACTTCACCGGCTCTGTCGGCGGCGGCAAAGCCATCGAGCGCGCCGCGGCGGGCACCTTCACCGGGCTCGGCCTCGAGCTTGGCGGCAAGGACCCGGGCTACGTGATGGAGGATGCGGATGTGGACGCGGCGGTCGACACGCTGATCGACGGCGCCATGTTCAACTCCGGCCAGTGCTGCTGCGGCATAGAGCGCATCTACGTGCACGAAAGCCTCTACGAGACCTTCGTCGAGAAGGCCGTGGCGCTGGTGAAAGGCTACAAGCTCGGCAACCCGCTCGACACGGAAACCACCATCGGCCCGATGGCCAATGTCCGCTTCGCCGAGGAAGTGCGCGCGCAGATCAAGGAGGCGCTGGAGATGGGGGCCACGGCCCATATCGACACCTTCCCCGAGGATGACGGCGCCGCCTACCTGACGCCGCAGATCCTGACGAACGTCACCCACGAGATGCGCGTCATGCGCGACGAGAGCTTCGGACCGGTCGTCGGCATCATGCCCGTCAAGGACGATGCCGAAGCGATTGCCCTGATGAACGACAGCCCCTTTGGCCTCACCGCCTCGCTCTGGACGCAGGACGTGGAGCGGGCACAAGCCGTCGGAGACCAGATCAAGACCGGCACCGTCTTCATGAACCGCGCCGATTACCTCGATCCCGGCCTGTGCTGGACCGGCTGCAAGCAGACCGGGCGCGGCGGCGGCCTGTCGGTCATCGGCTACCACAACCTTACCCGTCCCAAATCCTACCATCTCAAGAAGGTGACGAAATGAGCCTCACCGCCAACTGGTCCTACCCCACTGCCATCAAGTTCGGCGCGGGCCGCATCGCGGAACTGCCCGCCGCCTGCGCGCAGGCCGGCATCACCAAGCCGCTGCTGGTCACCGACCGCGGCCTTGCCGCGCTGCCGGTCACCGAGAGCACCATCGCGGTGCTGGAAAAGGCGGGCATAGAATGCGGCCTCTTCTCGGACGTCGACCCCAACCCCAACGAGCGCAACCTGGCCGCGGGCGTCGAGGCCTACAATGCCGGCGGCTATGACGGCGTCATCGCCTTCGGCGGCGGCTCCGGTCTCGACCTCGGCAAATGCGTGGCCTTCATGGCAGGTCAGACACGGCCCGTCTGGGACTTCGAGGACATCGGCGATTGGTGGACCCGCGCTGATGCCGATGCCATCGCCCCCATCGTCGCCGTGCCGACCACCGCGGGCACCGGCTCGGAGGTCGGGCGCGCCGGCGTGCTGACCAATTCCGAGACCCACGAGAAGAAGATCATCTTCCACCCGAAGATGCTCCCCGCCGTGGTGATCTGCGACCCCGAGTTGACCGTCGGCATGCCCAAGGCGATCACCGCCGGCACCGGGCTCGACGCCTTTGCCCATTGCGTCGAGGCCTTCTCCTCGCCCTTCTACCACCCCATGTCTCAGGGCATCGCGCTCGAGGGCATGCGGCTGGTGATCGAGTATCTGCCCCGCGCCTATGCCGATGGCACGGACCTCGAGGCCCGCGCGCAGATGATGAGCGCTGCTGCCATGGGGGCCACCGCCTTCCAGAAAGGCCTCGGCGCGATCCATGCGATGAGCCATCCCATCGGCGCGGTCTTCGGCACCCACCACGGCACCACCAACGCGGTCTGCATGCCTGCCGTGCTGAAGTTCAACGCGGATGCAATCCGTGACCGCTTCGACAAGGCGGCGGGCTACCTCGGCATCGAGGGCGGCTTTGACGGCTTCTGCGCCTTCGTCGACGAGTTCAACGACAGCCTCGGCGTGCCGAAGGGGCTGACGGCGCTCGGCGTGACCGAAGAGTCGATCCCCGAGCTGGTGAAAGGCGCGATCAAGGATCCGTCCTGCGGAGGCAACCCGATCGAGTTGACCGAGGAAAACCTCGAAGCGCTGTTCCGCGCGGCGATGTGAGGCTCTTTGTTCGAGCAGTTGGGCCGGGGCGAAAGCTCCGGCCTTTCTTTTTCTCGCGAGCGGGACGAGGCGCCGGGCGACCCAGCTCGCGACACGCCCTTCGCCGCCCCCCTCTCTTGCGCTAAGCTCCTCCCACGCACCCGGAGGACAAGCCCATGCATGCGCCCACGCCCTTCACCCTCATGGCCCGCAACAACGCCTGGGCGAACGAGACGCTCTATACCGTCCTCGCGGCGCTCACCGAGGAAGAGTTCACCGATCCCCGTCCCGGCTTCTTTCCCTCGCTCAGCCTGACGATGAACCACATCCTGCTGGTCGATCTCTACTACATCGACGCGCTGGAGCGTGGCGGGCTCGGGCTGTCGCTGCGCAACCGCCCGCGGATCAACGACCCGGCCCGCCTCGCCGAAGAGCAGGCCCGCACAGACCTGCGCCTGCTTGCGCTCTGCGAGGCACTCACGCCCGAGACGCTGAAGGAAGAACGCCTCACCCAGCGCCCCTCCGGCCCGGTACACGAGAAGGTGCAGCCGCTGCTGCTGCATCTCTTCCAGCACCAGATCCACCACCGCGGACAGGCCCATGTGCAACTGCAGGACGCCGGATACGCGCCGCCTCAACTGGATGATTTCTATCTTGAACATGGCCGCGTGGCCTCTGCGAAAGCCTGGTTCCCGCACTGACGCCGCTCTGCTCTTGCGCCTGCGGCCCGCACGTCGCCTTATGGCGCCGGACTTCCAGCGGGGAACGGATGATGATGAAGACGGCAACCGGCGCGGGCATCGTGGGCGTCAGCCCGGCGACAGCCACCAATCCTGGCAAAGGCAGGGGTCCGGCCGCGTTGGCGGCGCCGCCGAGCACGCTCGAAGGCCTCAGCGCCGGGCCGAAGACCCGGCTGCGCGCGCCACTCGTCACGGGGCAGTCGCCGCGCATCGCGGCCGCGCCGGTTGCGCCAACCTGCCTTTTCTGAGCCTCTGCATCCGATGAGCCTCCTCCCCTTCCTTGCGCGGCACGCCCGCTGGATGATGCTGGCCGGCCTCGCCTTCGGCATCGCCGTGCCGCAGGTCACGCAATTCGTGCGCCCCTGGCTGTCCGAGCTGGTCGCCCTCATGCTCTTCACCGCGGCGCTGCGCATCGGGCCGCGTGCGGCGCTGGGGGCGGTGCATGAGCTGCGCGGCACGCTCGGTGCGCTGCTGGTCTTCCAGTTGCTCTGCCCACTGGCGCTTGTCGCGCTGGCCGCCACCTTCGGCCTGCTTGAGAGCCCGGCGGCGCTCGCGCTGATCCTGCTGATGGCCGCGGCGCCGCTGGCCAGCAGCCCGAACCTGACGTTGATGGTCGGCGGCGATCCCGGCCCGGCGCTGCGCATGCTGATCCTCGGCATGCTGATCCTGCCCGCCACCACGCTGCCGGTCTTTGCCCTGCTGCCCGCGCTCGGTGGCGCGGCGGGCATCCTCGGCGCCGCGCTGAAGCTCCTGCTGGTGATCGTCGCCGCCACCGGCCTCGCCTTTGCCCTGCGCCCCGTTCTTCTGCCACGCCCGACGCCCAGTGCCCTGGCGCAGCTCGACGGCGCCTCCGCATTGCTGATGACCACCATCGTGCTGGCCCTCACCTCCGAGATCCGTCCCGCTCTGCTGGAGCGCCCGGTCGAGCTGCTGGGGTGGATGGCGCTGGCCTTCGTCGCCAACCTGGGCCCGCAGGTGCTGACCCTCTGGCTGCGCGCCCGCGGCCGCCGGAGCGACGCGCTGGAGGCGCTCGCCATGATCGCGGGCAACCGCAACATCGGGCTCTTCCTCGTAGCCCTGCCGGCGCAGGTGACCGACCCGCTGCTGCTGTTCATCGGCTGCTACCAGGTGCCCATGTTCCTGACACCGCTGATCATGACGCCGCTCTACCGCCGCGCCCGCAGCCGCGCGGCCGGGGTTGGCTTCGCCGATCAGCAAGGTATCACGGGTGCACAGAACGGAGACCGCAATGCCCCTCAATCCCGCCGATGACGCCTTTGCCGAAACCCTGAGCCGCGCGCTGCCCGAGGGCAGGCTGCGCCGCGCCGAGCCGCGCTACCTCGAAGAGCCGCGCGGCCGCTGGCAGGGCATCTCGGGCTGGGTGGCGCTGCCGCGCACCGTCGAGGAGGTCTCGACCATCGTCCGCGCCTGCAACGACGCCCGCGTCGGCCTGCTGCCCTATGGTGGCGGCACCGGGCTCGTCGGCGGGCAGATCGCCCCCGAGGGCCCCGCCCCGCTGATCCTCTCGCTCGAACGCATGTCGGCGATCCGCGCCACCTACCCCGAGGAGAACGTGCTGGTCGTCGAGGCCGGCGCGGTACTGGCCGACGTGCAGGCCGCGGCGCTGGGGGCAAACCGCCTCTTCCCGCTGTCGCTGGCCTCCGAAGGCACGGCGCGGATCGGCGGGCTGCTCTCGACCAACGCCGGCGGGGTCAACGTGCTGCGCTACGGCAATGCCCGCGAACAGGTGCTGGGGCTCGAAGCCGTGCTGCCCGACGGCACGGTCTGGCACGGGCTGAAACGGCTGCGCAAAGACAACACCGGCTACGACCTGCGCGGGCTGCTGCTGGGGGCCGAGGGCACGCTGGGGGTGATCACCGCCGCCGCGCTGAAACTCTCGCCGGTGCCCGCCGCCACCGGCACCGCGCTGCTGGCGGTGGAGAGCCCCGCCGCCGCGCTGTCGCTGCTGGCGCTCGCCCGAGAGCAACTCGGCGAGATGGTCAGCGCCTTCGAGCTGATCGGCCGCATGGGCTTCGACTTCCTTGCCGAGGCGCTGCCGGAGGTGCGCCAGCCCTTCGCCGAGCGCCCTGCATGGTGCGTGCTTGTCGAATTGGGCCTCGCTCAGGGCATGGCCCCCGAGGCGGCGCTGGAGGCGCTCTTCACCGCCGGCATGGAGGCCGGGCTGGTCAGCGACGGGCTGCTCGCCCAGTCCGAGGCGCAGGCGCAGCAGTTCTGGGAAATCCGCGAGCGCATCCCCGAGGCCAACCGCGCCATCGGCGCCATCGCCAGCCACGACGTCTCGCTGCCGCTGAGCGCCCTGCCCGAGTTCATCGAGACCGGGCTGGCGCGGCTGGCACGGGTCGGCGATTTCCGGGTGAACTGCTTCGGCCACCTCGGCGACGGCAACCTGCACTATAATGTCTTCCCGCCGAAGGGCCGGAAGAAGCAGGAGTATCTCGATGTGCGCGCCGATGTGCAGCGCTGCGTCCATGACCTCGTCAACGAAATGGGCGGGTCCGTCAGCGCCGAACACGGTATCGGACGGCTGAAGGTGGCGGACCTCGAGCGCTACTCGGACCCCGCCAAGCTCGCGGCGATGCGGTCGATCAAGGCGGCGCTCGACCCCGCGGGGATCATGAACCCCGGCGCGGTGATCCGGGGCTGACACCCGGACCAGGGCCAGCGGGGCGGCACCGGGCCGCCCCGGCCAGTATCACGCAGGCGACTTGTAGGCCTGCGCCGCCTTGCCGGCCCGCTTCTGCATGTCCATCAGCTCCTCTGCCGAGAAGGCCCGGACGGTCTGGACATTGCTCACCATGCCCGAGGCCCCGACGCCCATCAGGCTGGCCAGCAGGTCATGCACGTCGGACGTCTCGACGATCACCATCCAGTCGGTCGCGCCGGTGGTGGCGTAATAGGCCAGCATTTTGCCGCCCGACGCCTCGACCACGGAACGCGCGCCCTCGGCGCGGTCGCTGGGATTGGCGATCATGCCCTTCAAGGCCGCCGCCGTGTAGCACCCCGTCACTATGAATGTCGGCATAACGAGTCCTCCCGGGTAGGATCCTCGGGTCGTCCTCTGCACCACGCAGGCCGGTCCGGCCCGCATCCTCCCGGGTAGCAGGATACCACAGCCCGTTCCTGGGGAGGTGACCGGAAGCGTGTCAGTTCAGGGGATCAGCCGCAGGACCGGCTGCCGGTGCGCGCCGCACGTTCCGAACGGATCAGTTCGAGCTCGTTTTCGACCACGGTGCCGGACTGGACCGCCGCCTCGACGGTGACATCGTCGCGCGCGTTGCGCTCGCGCAGGACCCGCGCCGCATCCATGGTCCGCCCCGCGTTGCGCAGCACGACGACCCGTTGCAGCTCGGTGGCGCTGGTGCTGCCGCCCATCCCCACCTCGAGCTGGTCGAGCGCCGCGAGCGCCTCGTCGTGGCGGCAGGCGACCGCCAGCTCGGTGACCTCGGCGGAGACGCCGGCGGTCTCCGGCGCCGAGGTGGGCGGCGCGGAATGGGTGCAGGCAGCCAGCAGAAGCGGACCAAGCGCAAGGGCGACCGGAGCAGCCGTGAGCCGGGACAGGAGAGGCGCAATCATGGTCTGTTCCTTCCGAGAGAGCGTTTCGCGGGCCGCGACAAACGGACATCCGTGTCAACACATCTAGGATGCTGCGCGTGTTCCGCAACCGATACAAGGCCGCGGCGCCCGCTTGACCTGCGCCATTCGGGACCCGCAACGCCGTGCCCGCCTGCTCCTCCGCTCCGTCCGCTCCGCCCTCTCAGCCCCACCAGGGGCCGTGATGCGCATCCTTGCCGTCCACCCGGTCAAAGCCGTGCCGTCCGAAGAAATCTCGCTGCGCCTGGATCAGCGCGGCGGTCCCGCGCGGCTGGCGCAGCGTGTCCCAGAAGGCCAGCGCCGAGCTCAGCACCGGCAGAGAGTATCCCGCCGCGATGGCCTCCGACACCAGCCGCCGGAGCGCCGGGATGCCGCGCTCGAGCACCGGCGCAAAGCGCGGAGCGAGGAACAGTTGCCCCTCGGGCGCCCCCTCGCGGAAGGCGGCGGAGATGTCGTCCAGAAGCCGTGCCCGGATGATGCAGCCGGCGCGCCAGATCTCTGCGATGCGGGCAAAGTCGAGCTGCCAGTCGTATTCCTCCGAGGCCGCCGCGAGAATGCGGAACCCCTGCGAATACTCCAGGATGCGCGCCGCCAGCAGCGCCGCTTCCAGCTCCTCGACGTCGGGCGAGAACCCGGCGCGATCGGAGCCGAGCGCCGCGCCCGCCACCTCGCGCAGGTGCTTCTCGGCAGACCAGGCCCGCGCCGCCACCGCGCCCTCGATCATCGTCGCCGACTGGCCCAGCTTCACCGCTTCGATGGCGGTCCAGCGGCCGGTGCCCTTCTGCCCCGCGCGGTCGAGGATGGCATCGACCATAGGCCCCTCGCCCAGTGGATCGTCATAGGAGAGAACCTTGCCGGTGATCTCGAAGAGGTAGCTCTCCAGCGCGCCATCGTTCCAGCGCGCGAACTGCGCGCCGATCTCGGCCGGCGAGAGCCCCGCGCCCTGGCGCAGCAGCTCGTAGACCTCGGCGATCATCTGCATGTCGGCGTATTCGATGCCATTGTGCACCGTCTTGACGAAATGACCCGCCCCGTCGGGGCCCATGCGGTCGGCGCAGGGCGCGCCCTCGAATTGCGCGGCGATCTTCGACAGGATCGGCTGCAGGCCGGTCCAGCTTTCCTCCGAGCCGCCGAACATCATCGACGGGCCGTGCCGCGCGCCGTCCTCACCGCCCGAGACCCCGAGGCCGACGAAATGCAGCCCGTGTTCGGCAAGCTTCGCGCTGCGCGCCCGGGTGGAATGAAAATCGGCGTTGCCGGCGTCGATCACCGTGTCGCCTTCGGCGAGCAGCGGGATCACCTGCTCGAGAAACGCGTCCATCGGCGCCGTCGAGGGGATCATCGCCAGCAGCAGCCGCGGCGTCGGCAGCGCGTCGATCAGCGCCTCCAGAGTGTCCACCGCGGTCACGTGGTGCCCGAAAGGTTCGGCGCGGGTCATGAACTCCGCAATCGGCCCTGCGCTGCGGTTCGACACCGCGATCTCGATGCCGTTGTCGGCCATGTTGAGCGCCAGCGCGGCCCCCATCGTGCCCAATCCGTAAATGCCGATCTGCGGGTCTGCCATGGAAGCCTCCTGTGAGTGTGCCGCGGAAGGTAGCGATAACATCGCGAGAAGCAAGCCTGTGTCACCCGCCCTGCCGCGCACAAGCGCTGTGCAGCGCTCGCGCATCCGGCGCGGCTCGACCGAAACGACAAAGCCGGACGCTGCCGCCCGGCTTCTTCTCTTTCCAAATATGCCGGGGGAGTCCGCCGCCAGGCGGGCGGGGGCAGCGCCCCCTTTCCCGACGACCGAAGCGTCAGGCGCCGAGGCACCAGCGCATGATCGCCTTCTGCGCGTGCAGCCGGTTCTCGGCCTCGTCCCAGATCACCGACTGCGGCCCGTCCATCACCTCCGAGGTGACTTCCTCGCCGCGGTGCGCCGGCAGGCAATGCATGAAGAGCGCATCCTTGCCCGCGGCTTCCATCAGCGTCTCGTTCACCTGATAGGGGCGCAGCATATTGTGGCGGCGCTCCTTGGCGCTCTGCGCATCATGCATCGACACCCAGGTGTCTGCGACCACCAGGTCCGCGCCTTCCACGGCCTTGAACGGGTCGCGCTCGATGGTGATGCTGGCACCCTCGTTGCGCGCCAGCCCGACGAATTCCATCTCGGGGTCGAGCTGCACCGGGCCCGTGAAGGTCAGGTCGAAGCCGAAACGGCCGGCGGCATGCAGGAAGGACGAGCAGACGTTGTTGCCGTCGCCGCACCAGACGACCTTCTTGCCCTTGATCGGGCCGCGGTGCTCCTCGAAGGTGAGGATGTCGGCCATGATCTGGCAGGGGTGCGTCCGGTCGGTCAGACCGTTGATCACCGGCACGGTGGCGAACTCGGCCATCTCGGTCAGCACCGCCTCATCGAAGGTGCGGATCATGATCATGTCGACGAAGCGCGACAGCACCCGGGCGGTGTCGGCGATGGTCTCGCCGTGACCGAGCTGCATGTCGTTGCCCGAAAGCACCATGGTCTGCCCGCCCATCTGGCGCACGCCGACGTCGAAGGAGACGCGCGTGCGGGTCGAGGGCTTCTCGAAGATCAGCGCCACCATGCGCCCGTCGAGCGGGGTCTCGTCGTCGGCCATGGCCTTGGGGCGGCCATTGCGGCGATCCTTGATCGCCTTGGCGCTGTCGATGATCCCCCGCAGGTCCGCCGGGTCGGTTTTGTGGATGTCGAGAAAATGGTTCATCTGTCGGGACTTCTTGTTGAGCCGGGGGTTGGGGGCGCTGCCCCCGCCCGCGCGGCGCGCAGGCTCCCCCGGGATATTTGTGTCTGGACGAAGGTCAGGCTGCCGCCTCCAGCGCCGAGGCGGTGGCGTCGAGGCGATCAACCGCTTCGGCGATCTCCTCGTCGGTGATGGTCAGCGGCGGCAGCAGGCGCACGACATTGTCCGCCGCGGGCACGGTGATCACCAGCTTTTCGTAGCCGGCCTTCACGAAGTCCGCCGGAGCGATCTTCGTCTTGAGGCCGATCATCAGTCCCTGTCCGCGCACCGCCTCGAAGATCTCCGGATGCGCCGCGACGAGGCCCTCGAGCTTCTGGTTCAGCAGACCGGCCTTGCGGCTCACCTCATCGAGGAACCCGTCTTCGGTCAGGACATCCATCATCGCGCCGCCGACGGCGCAGCCGAGCGGGTTGCCACCATAGGTCGAGCCATGGGTGCCGACAGTCATGCCGGAGGCTGCCTCCTCGGTGGCCAGCACCGCGCCGAGCGGGAAGCCGCCGCCGATGCCCTTGGCGACCATCATGATGTCGGGGGTGATGCCGGCGAACTCATGGGCGAAGAGACGCCCGGTCCGGCCCATGCCGCATTGCACCTCGTCGAGGATCAGCAGGACATCCTTGTCGTCGCAGAGCTTGCGCAGCGCCTTAAGCTGATCGTCGGGCAGCGGGCGGATGCCGCCCTCGCCCTGGATCGGCTCGATGAGGATCGCGCCGGTGTGTTCGTCGATGGCCGCCTCGAGCGCGTCCATGTCACCGAAGGGCAGATGCTTGAACCCGGGCAGGATCGGACCGAAGCCCTTGACCATCTTCTCGCTGCCCGCCGCGGCGATGCCCGCCGAGGAGCGGCCGTGGAACGAGCCGGTGAAGGCGATGATGTCGGTCTTCTCGGGCGCGCCCTTCTCGTACCAGTACTTGCGCGCCATCTTCACGGCGAGCTCGCAGCTCTCGGTGCCCGAGTTGGTGAAGAAGACGGTGTCGGCGAAACTCGCGGCCACCAGCTTGTCGGCCAGCGCCTGCTGCTGCGGGATCTCGTAGAGGTTCGAGACGTGCCAGAGCTTGTTCGCCTGCTCGGTGAGCGCGGCCACCAGCACCGGATGCGCGTGGCCGAGCGCGTTCACCGCGATGCCGCTGCCGAGGTCGAGGAATCGGCGCCCGTCCTCCTCGATCAGCCAGCAGCCTTCACCCTTCACGAAGTGAAGCGGTGCACGAGAATAGGTCGGCAGGACGGAGGGGATCATGGGGTCTTCCTCTGCGATGAGGCCCGATTGGTGCCAAGGGCCCGGGGCCAAGTCAAGATTTCAAAGGGGGAGTCTGACGGACAAACGAAAAGGCGCGCCCGGATTGGGCACGGAAGGAGGAGCTCAGGCTCGTCGGATTCGGATCGCTTGCGTCATGCGCAGGCTATTGCCGGGTTTCCCCGCGTAAATCAAGCACCTTGCGCGGATCACCCGGCAAATGGGTCGTCCGGGTAGCCGACACCCATAAGGTAAAGCCCGTCCGGCGGGCAGACCGGGCCGCAGGCGGCGCGGTCGGCAGCCTCCAGCGCGGCCTTTACGTCCGAGGCCGCCCAGCTGCCCGCGCCGACCCTCTCCAGCGTGCCGACGATCGAGCGCACCTGGTTGTGCAGGAAGCTGCGCGCGCGCAGGTGGAAATGGTACTCGGTGCCCGCGCCGGTCTCGACCTGCTCGATGCGGCATTCGTCCAGCGTCTTCACCGGCGAGGCGGCCTGACACATGGTCGAGCGGAAGGTGGTGAAGTCGTGCAAGCCGATCAGATGCGCCGCGCCCTCGCGCATCGCCGCGAGCGACAGCGGGTTCATCACCCGCCAGACCTGCCCCTTCTCCAGCGTCGAGGGCGCACGCCGCACCAGCACCCGGAAGAGGTAGCGCCGCTCCATGGCCGAGAACCGCGCGTGCCAGTCGTCGGCGACGGTGGCGCAGGCGCGGATCGCCACCGGTTCTGGCTTGAGGTGGAAGTTCAGCGCCTCGCCAAGACGGAACGGGTCCCAGTCCTTCTCCATGTCGCAATGCGCGACCTGGCCGCGGGCATGCACCCCCGCGTCGGTGCGACCGGCTGCGGCGATGGTGTGTTCGCGCTTTTCGAGTTTGCCAAGCGCAGCCTCGATCGCCCCCTGTACCGAGGGTTGATCCGCCTGACGCTGCCAGCCCGCGAAGGGCCCGCCGTCATATTCCACCAAAAGCGCGTATCTGGGCATGTCCGCCCCATAGCCCGCCGCCGCGCGCCCATCAATCCCCGTGACCCGCCGCATCTTCCACATGGGAAAAATATCCCGGGGGTGAGGCGTGCAGCGCCGAGTGGGCAGCGCCCCCTGGCACGAGGCGTGCCGCGACAGCGCCGGCGGAGGACCAACGCGGCGCCTTGACCTTGCGGTCCACCGCCACTGGCAACCCGGCACCTGCGCCGCTATCTCTAGGGAAACGCAGAACGAGGGGCCCCACCTTGGTCATCGGAACCATCGCCGACACGCTCACCCGCGGTGTCGGAAACGTCACCGACACGTTGTCGGAAACCTTCTTCGAGCCGGTCGTGCGCATCGGCGTGACCGGGCTGTCGCGCGCGGGCAAGACCGTCTTCATCACCTCGCTGGTGGCCAATCTGCTCGACCGGGGGCGGATGCCGCAGCTCGCCGCCGAGGCGGAGGCGCGCATTCTCACCGCCTACCTGCAGCCGCAGCCCGACGACACCGTGGCGCGCTTCGACTACGAGAGCCACCTCGCCGCGCTCACCGCGCGCGAGCCGCGCTGGCCCGACAGCACGCGCGCCGTCTCGGAGCTGCGGCTCTCGCTCAAGGTGCGCCCCACCGGGCTGCTGGCGGGGCTGCAGGGGCCGCGGACGGTGCATCTCGACATCGTCGATTACCCCGGCGAGTGGCTGCTCGACCTCGGCCTGCTCGAACAGAGCTACGAGCACTGGACCGAGAAGACGCTGAAACGCCTGCCGCAGCGGCCCGGCTCCGAGCCCTTCCTGACCCTGCTCGGCGGGATCGACCCCAACGAGGAGTTCACCGAACCCAAGGCCAAGGCGCTCGCCGAGGCCTTCACCAGCGCGCTGCAGACCGCGCGTGAGGCGGGATTCTCGGATTGCACCCCCGGGCGCTTCCTGCTGCCCGGCGAGAAGGCGGGCAGCCCCGCGCTGACCTTCGCGCCCATGGCGAAGCCGGAAAATCCCGCCCGCCGGGGCCTCTGGCGGGAGATGGAACGGCGCTTCGAGGCCTACAAGTCGCAGATCGTGAAGCCTTTCTTCCGCGACCACTTCTCGCGCATCGACCGGCAGATCGTGCTGGTGGACGCGCTTGGCGCGATCCACGCCGGCCCGCCCGCGCTGGACGACCTGCGGCGCACCATGGCGGGCATCCTCAAGGCGTTTCGCCCCGGCTCCAACGCCTGGCTGACGCAGCTTCTGCGCGGGCGGCGGGTGGAAAAGATCCTTTTTGCCGCCACCAAGGCCGACCACCTGCACCACACCCAGCACCAGCGACTGACCGCGATAATGGAGGCGCTGACCCGCGAGGCGCGCGACCGCGCGCGCTTTGCCGGGGCCGAGACCTCGGCCATGTCGATCGCCGCACTGCGCGCCACGGTGGAGCAGACGCTGCCGCACAACGGCAGCGAGCTCGACTGCGTGCGCGGCACCCTGCTGAACCCCGACGGCTCGCGCGGGCGGCAGGCGGCCTTCTACCCCGGCGCGCTGCCCGAGGACCCGGCGCACCTGCTGACCCCGGCCCGCGAAGGGGCGGAGGGATGGCTCGATGCGGACTACGAGATCATGCGCTTCGCCCCGGCCCCGCTGACGCTGAAACCCGGCGAGGGCCCGCCGCACATCCGTCTCGACCGCGCCGCGCAGTTCCTCGTGGGGGACCGGTTGTGAGCCTGCTGCTGCGCCCCGCACGCTCCACCGATGCCGGCAGCCTCGGCGGGATGATCACCCGCGCGGTGGAGGCCCATGACTGGAAGCCGGTGCTGCACAGCGGCGCCGAGGACATCGCCCACGCCGGTACGATGATCGAGCGGGGATGGGTCACCGTGGCCGAGGACCGCGCCGGAGCGGTGCTGGGCTTTCTCGCCCGGGAGGGCAGCTACGTGCACGCGCTCTTCGTAGCGCCGGGCGCGCAGGGGCGTGGCGTCGGCCGTGCCCTGCTCGAAGATGCCCAGCGCGGTGCATCCCGGTTGGAACTCTGGACCTTCGTCGCCAACGCCCGGGCCCGGCGCTTCTACGAGCGCGCCGGATTTGCCGTGACCCGGCGCGGCGATGGCTCTGCCAACGAGGAAGGCCTGCCCGATCTTTTCTACGTCTGGGAGGCCCCCGACATCGGGACCGCTTCCCGCAACATGGAGGCCCGCGCATGAGCGACCTGCCCCCCGGTGGCCCCCGCAAGCAAGGCCCGATCCTCTTCGATCTCGACGAGACGCAGCCCACGGTGACCCCTTCGGACGCGCCGCCGGTGCCCGAGCCCGACCTGCCCGGCCCGCAGGGGCAGGCGATGACCACCGCCGCCGCGCTGGCCGCGCGCCGCCCGTCGAAGCTGGCGCGCTGGTTCTGGGCACTGGCAGGCACGCTGATCTCGGCGCTGATCTCCATTGCCGCGTGGCGCTTCGCCACCGATCTTATCGCCTCGGTGCCGCTGCTCGGCCTTGCCGTGTCGGTGCTGATGGGACTGGTGGTGCTGGTCGGTTTGGCCATCGTGGTCAAGGAGCTTGCCGCCATGTCGCGGCTGGCCAAGGTCGACGCATTGCACCGCGCCGCCGATGCGGCGCTGGCCGCCGAGGATCTCAAGGCCGCCCGCAAGGTGGTGGACCAGCTCTCGAACCTCTACGCCGGGCGCGAGGACACCCGCTGGGGCCGCGAACGGCTGAAGGAGCGCGGCGCCGAGGTCTTCGATGCCTCGGGGCTGATCGGACTTGCCGAGAACGAGCTTCTTGCCCCGCTCGATACCGCCGCCCGGCGCGAGGTCGAGGCCTCGGCGCGGCAGGTGGCGACGGTCACCGCGCTGGTGCCGCTGGCTTTGGCCGACGTGGTCGCGGCGCTCTCGTCCAACCTGCGGATGATCCGCCGCATCGCCGAGATCTACGGCGGTCGCTCAGGCACGCTGGGCAGCTGGCGGCTGACGCGGGCGGTGATGTCTCACCTCGTCGCCACCGGCGCGGTGGCGGTGGGCGATGACATGCTCGAGCCGGTGCTCGGCGGCGGCATCCTCGGCAAGCTCTCGCGCCGTTTCGGCGAGGGGCTGGTCAACGGCGCGCTGACCGCGCGTGTGGGCGTGGCCGCGATCGAGGTCTGCCGCCCCCTGCCCTTCATCCGCCGCAAGCGCCCGTCGGTACGCGAGATCATCCGCACGGCGCTGGCCGGTTTCGTGCTCAAGGACAGCGGCAAGGGCTGAGACCCGAGCGGCGCGCATTTGATCCCGGACAAGGCGCGTCCGGCGCGGCAAGGTCAGGCTCGTGTGGCCAGCAGGAGCCAGCTCGTTGACCCGAAATCCCGACAGCCCCCACAAGCCCGCACACGCCGACATCGAAGCCAGCCTCCCGGACCGGGAACTTCCCGCGCAGGATGGCCACGGGCGCCTGCGCGACATCGTCTACGGCGCCATGGACGGCTCGGTCACCACCTTCGCGATCGTCGCCGGGGTGGCGGGCGCGGAGCTGTCGCCCTTCATCATCCTCGCGCTCGGGTTCGCGAACGTGCTGGCCGACGGTTTCTCGATGGCGGCGGGCAACTACGCGGGCACCAAGGCGGAACTCGACGACCTGCACCGGCTGCAACGGCTCGAACGTGCGAGGATCAAGGCCGAGCCCGAGGCCGCCCGCCGCGACCTGCGCGCGCAGCTGGCGCGTCAGGGCCTGTCCGGCGAGGTCCTCGAGGCCGCGACCGCACAGATCGCCGCCGATCCCGGGCACTGGGGGCGCCAGTTGCTGGCCGGCGATCACGGCCTGTCCGACATCGACCCGCAGCCGATGCGCGCCGCGATTGCCACTTTCGCGGCCTTCCTCGCCGCGGGGCTGGTGCCGCTGCTGCCCTTCGTGCTGTCGCTGGAAAACGCCCTCGGGACTGCCACGGCGCTGACCATGGCCAGTTTCTTCGGCATCGGCGCCTACAAAAGCCGCTGGTCGCTGACACCCTGGTTGAGGTCGGGACTGGAAACCGTGGCCATCGGCGGCGTGGCTGCCGGCCTGGCCTTCGCGGTCGGGCGGCTCTTCACCCTGTGACAGGCCGGGGGCTCACCCGCAGCGGGGTCCGCAGAAAATGGGGAGGCCAGTGCCGCAGAGGAGTTTTCGGAGCGGCACTGGCCCTGGGTGCCCTTCAACACAGGGCTGTTCTTGGGAGGAAACCCTCGCCCGGACCTTCCGTGAGTGGCAGCAGGTCCCAGCTTCCCGGCGAGGGGTACAAGGCACCGGCCTTAATTGACCGGCACAAGTCGGGGCACAGCGGTTTCGGTCCCGCCGCTCTGCCCCATCACGGAGCCATGGGCTCCGCTTCCTGAAGTGGCGGGGGACTCACCAACCCCACCGACCCTCAGGGTTCCAATCCCGACCACGAAGCCGAGAAACACGAGAACGGCCATCAGCAAGCCGCCGGTCAGCGTTCCAGCGCCGCCCGCCAAGCGCCCTTCCGCCAAATCCATCCGCGGCTCTGACCGCAAGGTCGGGCCGTAAGAGCCGCCACGGGGCAGCCCGGTGTCACGATAGGCCATAACGCCTCCACGAGTTCGAAGTGCGCGCGCCGGATACCGTTGAGTGATGGGAGGAGCGCGGCATTTGGAGACAAATGCACGGATATCCGGGCAAGGTCGCGAACAATCCCGCGGCGACCCGGTTTCCGGCGTGCTGCCGCCACATCCCGCGATCCGGTTGGCGCATCCCCGCCGCCGCTGCGGAAAACCGGCGGCGCCGCGCCGTTTTCGAAAGCGCCCAAGGGGGAATTCCGCGCATTGCCGCTGCGGCAGGCACCCCTCCGCAACCACTGGACCATCACGAGTCGGATGCCTATAAGGCGCCCATGATGCCCCGCCATGCGATCATCATTCGAATTACATGCCCGGCGCTCTGATCAATAGAGCCGCCGGGACAAGGCGTATGGACCGCCGCGCCGACCTTTCTCAGACATCTCCGACATAACTTCCGGGACCGCAGAACATGTGCGCCGACACCACCACCCAGACGCCTGACTACAAGGACACGCTGAACCTTCCGAAGACCGAGTTCCCGATGCGCGCGGGCCTGCCCAAGCGCGAGCCCGAGTGGCTGGAGCGTTGGGCGAAGATCGGCGTCTACGACCGCCTCCGCGACAAGGCAGAGGACGGCAGCCGCACCCCCTTCACGCTGCACGACGGCCCGCCCTACGCCAACGGCCACCTGCACATCGGCCACGCGCTGAACAAGACGATCAAGGACATGATCGTCCGCTCGCACCAGATGATGGGCCACGATGCGCGCTACGTGCCGGGCTGGGACTGCCACGGCCTTCCGATCGAGTGGAAGATCGAGGAGCAGTACCGCAAGAAGGGCAAGAACAAGGACGAGGTGCCGGTTATCGACTTCCGGCAGGAATGCCGCAAGTTCGCCGAGGGCTGGGTCGACATCCAGCGCGAGGAGTTCAAGCGCCTCGGCATCACCGGCAACTGGGACGATCCCTATCTCACCATGGCGTTCCACGCCGAGCGGGTGATCGCGGAGGAATTCCAGAAGTTCCTGATGAACGGCACGCTCTACCAGGGCTCGAAGCCGGTCATGTGGTCGCCGGTCGAGAAGACCGCGCTGGCCGAGGCCGAGATCGAGTATCACGACCACAAGTCGCACACGATCTGGGTGCCGTTCCAAATCGTCTCGGGCGGCCATGTGGCGCTGCCGCAGGGCGAGGATGACGACTATGCCGGGGCCGACACCGAGCTGCTGGCCGAGGGGCTGCACAAGGCGCGCGTGGTGATCTGGACCACCACCCCCTGGACCATCCCCTCGAACAAGGCCGTCGCCTTCAACCCCGCCATCGAATACGGCCTCTACGAGGTCACCGCGACCCCCGAGGAGTGCTGGTGCTCGGTGGGCGATCTCTACGTCGTGGCCGACAAGCTGGCAGGCGACGTGTTCAAAGCCGCCCGCCTCGAGCCCGAGATGGTCTCGCGCAAGCGCGGCGTCTCCGCGGACGAGCTGTCGAGCCTCACCCTCGCCCACCCCTTCGCCGGCATGGACGGCGCGGATGGCTTCTGGGACTACGAGGTGCCGATGATCGACGGCGAGCATGTCACCGACGATGCGGGCACGGGCTTCGTGCACACCGCGCCGTCGCACGGTGCCGACGACTATGAGTGCTTCGTCAAGCGCAACTGGATCGACCGGATGACCCACAACGTCGGCGAGGACTCCGAGTTCCTGCCGCATGTGCCGCTCTTCGCCGGGCTGACCGTGTTCGACCACAAGGGCAAGGAAGGCAAGGCCAACACCGCCGTGATCGCCAAGCTGGTCGAGGCCGGTGGCATCATCGCGCGCGGCCGCGTGACCCACTCCTACCCGCACAGCTGGCGCTCCAAGGCGCCGGTGATCTTCCGCAACACGCCGCAGTGGTTCGCCGCCATCGACCGCGACGTGAACGACGGGCAGGACGAGAACGGCAAGACCATCCGCGACCGCGCCCTCACCTGCATCGATCAGGTGAAATGGACGCCGCAGTCGGGCCGCAACCGTCTCTTCTCGATGATGGAAGCCCGCCCGGACTGGGTGCTCTCGCGCCAGCGCGCCTGGGGCGTGCCGCTGACCTGCTTCACCAAGAAGGGCGCGCTGCCCACCGACGAGGGCTTCCTGCTTCGGGACCCGGCGGTCAACGCGCGCATCTGCGAGGCCTTCGAGACCGAGGGCGCCGACTGTTGGTACGCCGACGGCGCGAAAGAACGCTTCCTCGGCGAGGGCTACAACGCCGACGAGTGGGAGCAGGTCTACGACGTGCTCGACGTGTGGTTCGACTCTGGCTCGACCCATGCCTTCGTGCTGCGCGACCGCGCCGACGGCACCAAGGACGGCATCGCCGACGTCTACATGGAAGGCACCGACCAGCACCGCGGCTGGTTCCACAGCTCGCTACTGCAGTCGGTCGGCACCACCGGCCACGCGCCCTATCGCAACGTGGTCACCCATGGCTTCACGCTGGACGAGAAGGGCAACAAGATGTCCAAATCGCTCGGCAATACCATCGTCCCCGAAGAGGTGATCAAGCAGTACGGCGCCGACATCCTGCGCCTCTGGGTCGCCCAGACCGATTACACCGCCGACCAGCGGATCGGGCCGGAGATCCTCAAGGGCGTGGCCGACAGCTACCGCCGCCTGCGCAACACCATGCGCTTCATGCTCGGCGCGCTCGGCCACTTCGAGGAGAGCGACCGGGTCGAGGCGGCAGACATGCCCGAGCTGGAGCGCTGGGTGCTGCACCGTCTGGCCGAACTGGATGAAGTCGTGCGCGAGGGTTACCGCGCCTATGACTTCCAGCATGTGTTCCAGCAGGTCTTCACCTTCTGCACCGTGGACCTGTCGGCCTTCTACTTCGACATCCGCAAGGATGCGCTCTACTGCGACGGCGACACCGCCCGCCGCAAGGCCGCGCGCACGGTGATGGACCTGCTGTTCCACCGGCTGACCACCTGGCTCGCGCCGGTGCTGCCCTTCACTATGGAAGACGTCTGGCTCGACCGCTTCCCCGGCGAGGAAAGCTCGGTACATCTGCAGGACTTCCCGGCCACCCCGCCCGCGTGGCGCGACGCCACCCTCGCCGCGAAGTGGAGCAAGGTCCGCCTCGCCCGCCGCGCGGTCACCGCGGCGCTGGAGATCCAACGTACCGAGAAAGTCATCGGCGCCTCGCTCGAGGCCTTCCCGGTGGTGCACGTCGAGGACGCGGAGATGCTGGAGGCGCTGAAGACCGTCGCCTTCGAGGACATCTGCATCACCTCGGGCATTGCGCTGACCGCCGATCCGGCCCCGGCCGAGGCGTTCCGCATGGCCGACGTGCCGAATGTCGGCGTTGTCTTCGAAAAGGCCGAGGGCGAGAAATGCCAGCGCTGCTGGAAGATCCTGCCCGACGTCGGCACGCACGATCATGCGCACACCTGCGCCCGCTGCGACGCGGCGCTGGGGTAAGCGAAACGCCCCCGCCCGACGCCGCTGCGGCGGCACGGGCCAGGGAGTGCGTATTTGAGGAACAATGAAGGGCCGGGGCGGCAATGCCCCGGCCCTTCTGCATCCGCCCCATCGCGCGAGCCGCGCCGCCGGACGGATCAGGAGAGATCAGTTCCCGGCGCGGCGCATCATCATCTCGTGCACCGCCTGCATGCCGCGCGCCGCCATGTCCGAGACCTCGGCAGCGTGGACATGCAGTGCCTCGACCATCTCGGGGTCATCCGAGAACTGGGTGACGGTGATACCGGCATCCGTCATCTCGATCTTCGTCTTGATGGCCTCGGGACGGGCAAAGAAGATGTCGAGCGTCGGGCTCTGGATGAACACCTGCGGATCGTCCCCCGCCTCGACCCGGCCGATCATCCCGGCCACATGGCTGATCAGCACGTCCATGACCTCGGGATCGGAGGAGCGGGTGACCGTGCGGATGCCGTCCGGTAGGTTGACGACCTCGCGCGAGAGGCTCCGGAAGTTGCGGAACATGACGGCAAGCTCGGCACTCTCTTCCGGGGTGGCATCGAGGCCGCGAAGGCCGGGCATGGTCACCTCGTCATGGCCGGTGCCGTCGGCACCGTGGCCATGCATCATCATGCCCGGGCCGCCGTGTCCTCCGCCCGGCCCTCCACCATGTCCGCCACCAAATCCCTGCATCTGCGCCGCTGCGGGACCGCCGACGGCCAGCATCAGCGCGCCGAGCGCGAACCCGCGAAGGCCACCGCGAAGACCCCGGCGAACAGGTTCCGCGACGTGAGGGCAGCGAAAATCTGGCAGCATGGACGGTCTCCCCGGGGCATCCGACGAGGATACAATACTCCGGGTCGCGATCAAAGAATACATGCAGTCTGACGAATTCGTCAGGGGGGGCACATGCCGATCGTGCGACAGACCGCGCTGCAACGACCCATCCTCCCCTGTGCGAGAGGGCTGCCGAAGGACGGGGTGCACCTGATGGCAAAGGCGCGTGTCGAGGGTGGCCGGGCATCCATGGCGTGCGGCCCCCCAGCCCGACACCGCGAACGCCAACCGTGGCATCCCTCCGAGCCCCGACGCAGAGGTCTGACAGCGGGATGCCCCGCGCCAACTGCCGCGAAGAACGCAAAAGGGCGCCCGCGTGGGGCGCCCTCGAGCCGGTGGCAGAAATCCCGCTCAACGCGTCGGGATGCTGACCCGCAGCTGCACGGTTTCGAGGCCGGGGTTCTCGTCGTAGATGTCCCAGTTCGAGCGGTGGTCGTAGCTCAGGCCGATGCGCCAGCCGCGGCTGGTCTCATAGCCCAGCTCGATGCCCGAGCGGAACTCGATCGGGCCGCCCAGATCGAAGCCGTCATTGTTGAAATAGAGGCCCGGCATGGCGTGCAGCTCGGCGTAGAACGGGCTGTAGCCGATGTTGGTGCCATAGGTCGCTCCGTAGCCGACCCAGCCCTCGCCGTCCTCGCTCACCGAAAGGCCCATCGTCTGGCCGAAGGGGCCGAACTTGCGGCCAAGATCATAGCGCAGGTAGGCCTCGGCCTTGGTTTCCGCCTCGCGGTCGACCCAGGTCCCGGCAGAGAAGGCCAGGCGCGGCTGGGTCTCGTTGGGGCCGAGGCAGCCGTCCGCCGTGCCGCAGTAGTTCATTCCCATGTCGGTGAGGCCACCGATCAGCATCAGTACCGCGAAGGTTCCGTTTGCCATTCTGCTCTCCTGTCTGCCCCGGCGCCTGTCGCACCGTCATTGTGATGGCGTTTGCATGGCGCAGGAACGCTGCCCTGTCCACCCGGAGCGCGGTCTCGGACCGCGAGCGCATCCAATGCGCAACACGGGCTCAGCGCGTGAGATGGTCGATCAGCCCGTCCGCGGCGATTTCGACCAGATCGAGCGTGCCATCGAAATCGCGCGTGTAATAGGGGTCGGGCACCTCGATGGCGCCGGTTTCGGGTGCATATTCGGTGAACAGCCCCAGGTCAGCCCTGCCGCCTGCGGGGCGGATCGCTTCGAGGTTGGCCATGTTCGCGCCGTCCATCGCCAGGATCAAATCGAAGTGATGGAAGTCCCCGGGCGAAACCTGCCGTGCGCGCAGCGCCGACAGATCGTAGCCCCGCGCCCTGGCCGCCTGCTGCATCGGGCCGTAGGGCGGCTCGCCCACGTGCCAGTCGCCGGTGCCGGCGCTGTCGATCTCGAGGTCCAGCCCCCGCGCCCCGGCTTTCGCGCGCAGCACCCCCTCGGCAGAGGGGGACCGGCAGATATTGCCCAGGCAGACAAAGAGGATACGGTAGGTCATGCGGGTCTCCTTCGGGCCCGTGATACCCCGAAAGCCGGCGGCAGACAAAGCCCCGGCGCAAGCCAGGAGGCCGCATGGCAGCGCAGCGCGACACCGTAGGCAAGATCGTGATCCTCACCGGGGCGGGCATCTCCGCCGAAAGCGGTCTCGGAACCTTCCGCGACGAGGGCGGTCTCTGGGCGCAACACCGCATCGAGGACGTGGCCACGCCCGAGGGATTCGCCCGCAACCCAACGCTGGTGCATGATTTCTACAACGCGCGTCGCGCGCAGGCCGCCGAGGCCACGCCCAATGCCGCCCATAGGGCGCTGGCCCGGCTACAGGCGGACTATCCCGGTGAGGTGATCCTCGTCACGCAGAACGTCGACGGGCTGCACGAGATGGCCGGCGCGCACGCGATCCACATGCACGGCGCGCTGGAGGGCGCGCTCTGCGCCGCCTGCGGCGCGCGCTGGCAGGCACCGCTGCTCATGCGCCCCGCCGATTCCTGCCCGAAATGCACCCGTCCCGCGACCCGCCCGGATATCGTCTGGTTCGGCGAGATGCCCTACTTCATGGATGAGATCGCCGCGCACCTCGAAGACTGCGAGATATTCGCCGCCATCGGTACCTCGGGACAGGTCTACCCGGCGGCGGGCTTCGTGCAGGAGGCCGCCTATGCCGGCGCCCATACTATTGAGCTGAACCTCAACGACAGCGACACCTCGCGCAGTTTCGCCGAGCACCGCGTCGGCCCGGCGAGCCGCATCGTCCCGCAATGGGTCGACGAACTGCTGGCCCGATAAGACTCAGCGGTCGAGGTCGACCGGCACCTCGAGTCGCATCTCCCCCGCCCGCTCGAACGTCAGGACGAGTCGCACCGTCGCCCCCTGCTCCAGCGACCGCGTCAGCCCCATAAGCATCACGTGATCCCCGCCCTGCGCAAAGGCATGGCTGCCGCCGGCGGGAATCACCACGCCCTGCGCGTGGCCGGTCATCTTCATCACGCCGCCCGCACTCTCCGAGCTGCCGTGCAGCATGGTCTTGGCCGCAATCTCCGACTCGGCGGCGAGCAGGCGGTCGTCTTCCGGCCCGTCGTTGTTCAGCACCATGTAGATCGCGCCGGTCGGAGCCGAGGGCATGGCGGCACGCGCGTAGGCCTCCGAAACGGTGATCTCCGCACGGGCGATTCCCCCTGTGGACAGGGTCAGCGCGAGCGCCATGGCAATCTTCAGGTTCATTCTCAGCAGTCCTCCCCAAGTGAACGCGATACCTGGGAATTCGTGGACCATCCACAGCGATGCCGCAAGGGCATGACGTGGGGATATCTTATGTGGAATTGCCGCGCCTCCGCGCGACCGGATCGAAGCAAGGCTCTGATAACAAACAAAAACAGCCCCGGAGCAGGTTGCTCCGGGGCTGTGGAAATCTCTGTGGGCAGGATCAGGCCTGAGCGGCCTGTGCCTTCGCGATTTCTTTCTTCACTTTCAGGGCATTGGCGCTGAGTTCGACGTCCTTCGCCTTGGCGAGGAACTTGTCGAGGCCACCACGGTGGTCGACCGAACGCAGGGCCGAAGCCGAGATGCGCAGTTTGACGCCGCGGCCGAGGGTCTCGGACTGCAGGGTCACATCATTCAGGTTCGGCAGAAAGCGACGCTTGGTCTTGTTGTTGGCGTGGCTCACGTTGTGGCCCGTCATCGGGCCTTTGCCGGTCAGTTCGCATACGCGCGACATTGGGTCCATTCCTTCATGTCTCGGGGCGAAAGCGGGCCTTCCGCCAATATCAAAGGGCGCCGCTTTCACAGCGCCCGGAATCTGGTCGGGCTTCTCTAGCTCCAAGCCCCATCGCCGTCAAGAGCCCTTCCCGGCAAAGCCCCGCAGATAGGTCTGCAGGATCTCTTCGGCCGCGCGGGCCGGGCTGAGATCGCCCTGCTCGACGCGCTGCGCCAGCGCCGACATGGCGCCTCTGACCGGCTCCTGGCGCAGCCGCGCCAGCAGCCCATCTCGCACCTCGGCCTCGAACCAGTGCCGCGCCTGCTCGGCCCGGCGGGCGTCGAACTGTCCCGCCTCGCGCCGCCAGCCGACCAGCGCCAGCATCTCCTCCCAGGCCTTCGCCAGCCCCGCCTCCTCCAGCGCCGAGACGGTCAGCGCCTTGGGAAAGCCCTCGGGGTCCTGCGGGCGCTTGCGCAGCAGCCGCAGCGCCCCGGCGTAATCGGCGCAGGTGCGGGTGGCGGCGCTCTTCAGCTCGCCATCAGCCTTGTTGACGAGAATGATGTCGGCGCTCTCCATGATGCCGCGCTTCACCCCCTGCAATTCGTCGCCGCCGGCCGGGGCCAGCAGCAGCAGAAAGAGATCGGACATGTCGGCCACCATGGTCTCGGACTGCCCCACCCCCACGGTCTCGATCAGGATGACGTCGAAGCCCGCCGCCTCGCAAAGCCCGATCGCCTCGCGCGTGCGCCGCGCCACGCCGCCCAGCTGTGCCTGCGCCGGCGAGGGGCGGATGAAGGCATTGCGGTCGCGCGACAGCCGCTCCATCCGGGTCTTGTCGCCGAGAATCGACCCCCCCGAGCGGGCCGAGGAAGGATCGACCGCCAGCACCGCGACCTTCAGCCCCTGCGCGGTGAGCATCATGCCGAAGGCCTCGATGAAGGTGGACTTGCCCACGCCGGGCGTGCCCGACAGACCGATCCGCAGCCCCTCGCGCCGGGCCCCGCGCAGCCGGTCCAGAAGCGCCGTCGCCTGCGCCCGGTGATCGGCGCGACCGCTTTCCACAAGGGTGATTGCCCGCGCCAGTGCCCGCCGCTCGCCCGCCTCGATGCGCGCCGCCAGATCCTCGATATCCATGCCACCTCGCTCCGTTTGCCCCGATTTGCGCCGCCCAAGCCCGCAATGTCCACCCGCCTGGCTGCGTCCAGACCGAAATATCCCGGGGGAGCCGCACAGAGCGCGGCGGCGGCGGAGCCCCCCCCCTTTCCGACGCGGCGCCTGCGGATGGCGCCGCCGGGGGCGCTGCCCCCTCTTGGCCTGCGGCCAATTCACCCCCTGCGTATTTGGGAAGAGAAGAAGCGGCGCGCGCTCACGTGCCGCGCGGCTTGGCGCGCAGCGTCGGGTCGGCCTCGCGCGGGTCCTCCGGCCAGGGGTGGCGCGGGTATTGCGCCTTCATGTCCTTGCGCACGTCGGCGTAGGAGCCGGCCCAGAAGCCCGGCAGGTCCATGGTGGTCTGCACCGGGCGCCGCGCCGGAGAGAGCAGCGTGACCCGCAGCGGCAGCTTGCCGACCATCGGGTGCGTGCGCTGGCCGAACATCTCCTGGATGCGCAGGGTGATCTCGGGGTGCTCGCCGGAATAGTCGATGGGAATCTCGCGCCCGAGCGGCGTTGTGAACTTGCCCGGTACCTTGGCGTCGAGCGCCTGCACCTGCCCCCAGTCGAGCCGCGCGCGCAGCGCGGGCAGCAGGTCGAAGCGTTTCCAGTCCTCGGCGCTCTTCACCCCGCCCAGGAAGGGCAGCAGCCAATCGCCGATATCCGCCATCAGCGCCTCCGGCCCCATGTCCGGCAGATCGAGCCCGGCGGCGCGGCCGATCTCAACCCGGGCGCAGAAGCGGCGGGCGGCGTCCGAGAGCGGGATACCGAGGTCGCGCACCCCATCCAGCATCGCCAGCGCGACGGCTTCGGCGGGCGCATCCTTCCACTGCCGGTCGTCGAGCGCGATGACCCCGAAGCGCTCCTGCCGCCGGGCGACGACCCGGCGGTCGCGCTTCGACCATTCGCAGATGTCGTGCCAGCCGATCTGATCGGCAAAGAGCCCGCGCAGCTCGGACTCGGCAATGGGGATGGCTTGGCGGATGCGCGCCTCGCGCGGGTTGCCGTCGGTGTCGGTCACCACGATGAGCCGGGTCTGTGCCAACGGGTCCGCCTCGTCCATCACCGCACCCTTGCCCCCCGACAGCTGGTAGCGCGGCGCATCGCCCTTGCGGCGCAGCCCGATGCGGTCGGGATAGGCGAGCGCGGCCTGCGCGGCGGGCGAGAGCCGCTCGCCCTGCCCCTGCCCGGCGGCGCGCGACAGGCGCTTGGCCTCCTGCTTGATCCGCTCCAGCGCGGCACGCGTGACCTCAAAGGGCCGGCTCTCGGTGAAACGGCGCAGGTCGCGGATCGCCTCGAGGCGGTAGCCGATATCGGAGGGCGCGCCGCGCAGCGGATCGCGCTCAGCCAACAGGGCAGCGAGCGGCGCGGCCTCGGGGCCGGCGAGGCTGAGCATATGCGCCAGCCGCGGGTGCAGTGGCAGGCGCGCGAGCTGGCGGCCATGGGCGGTGATCCGGCCCTCGCCGTCCAGCGCGCCGAGCATCTTCAGCAAGGCTTGCGCCTCGGCGAAGGCCCCGGGATGCGGCGCGGTGAGGAAGGGCAGGTCCTCGGGCGTCGCCCCCCAGAGCGCCAGCTCCAGCGCCAGGCCGGCCAGATCGGCAGTCTCGATCTCGGCGGGCGGGAAGGCCTGCAGCGCGCCCTCCTCGCCCTTGGTCCAAAGCTTGTAGGCAATGCCCTCGGCGACGCGGCCGCCACGGCCCGCGCGCTGGGTGGCCTCGGCGCGGGTGACCTTTTCCGTCACCAGCCGCGACATGCCCGAGCCGGGGTCGAAGCGCGCACGGCGGGCGCGGCCGCCATCGACCACCACGCGGATGTCCTCGATGGTCAGCGAGGTCTCGGCGATGGACGTGGCCAGCACCAGCTTGCGCCCCTGCCCCTCGGGCCGTATCGCGGCGCGCTGCGCGGCGAAGTCCATGGCCCCGAAGAGCGGCCGGATCGTCACGTCTTTCGGCAGGCGCGATTTCAGCGACCCCTCGGTGCGGCGAATCTCGCCCTCGCCGGGCAGGAAGGCGAGGACGCCGCCCTCGGTCTGCGACACCGCCTGCGCGATGAGATCGGCCATGGCCTGCTCGAAGCGCTGGGTCTTGGGCACCGAACGCTCGAGCCAGCGCGACTCGACCGGGAAGCTGCGCCCCTCGGAGGTCACCACCGGTGCCTGCATCAGCTCGCCCACCGGGCCGGCGTCGAGCGTCGCCGACATGGCCAGCAGCATCAGGTCGTCGCGCAGCGCTCCCGCGATCTCGAGGCAGAGCGCGAGGCCGAGGTCGGCATTGAGCGAGCGCTCGTGGAATTCGTCGAAGATCACTGCGCCGACGTCCGACAGCTCGGGGTCGGACTGGATCATGCGCGTGAGAATGCCCTCGGTCACCACCTCGATGCGGGTGGCCTTCGAGGTCTTGCTCTCGCCGCGGATACGGTAGCCCACGGTCTCGCCCGGGGCCTCGCCCAGCGTCTCGGCCATGCGCGTGGCGGCGGCGCGGGCGGCAAGGCGGCGTGGCTCGAGCATGACGATGCGGCCCTGGGTCAACCCGGCATCCAGCATCGCCAGCGGCACCCGCGTGGTCTTGCCCGCGCCGGGCGGGGCCTGCAGCACGGCGCGGCCCTGCGCGCGCAGGGCGGAGATCAGCTCGGGAAGGGCGGCGTCGATCGGCAGCTTCATGCGCGGGGTTATGCGAGATCGGCGGCGTCGCGTCGAGGGGGCAGGATCGCGCGTCGGGGCGAGGTCAGGATGGGGGCTCCGCCCCCGCCGCGCTGCGCGCGCCTCCCCCGGGCGTATTTTGAAAGAGAAGAAGGCCTCAGTTGGCAGCCACCCGGAACACGCAGCCATCGGAGATCAGCTGCGGCGGCGTCAGGCACAGGCCCTTGGCGACGCTGAAGGCGGCCAGCACCTTGGGCACGTAGTCGCGGGTTTCGGCGTAGGGCGGCACGCCCTGGTACTGGGGAATGGAATTCTCGCCGGCGTTGTAGCCTGCCAGCACGAGGATCGGATCGCCGTCGAAGCGCTCCATCAGGAAGTCGAGGAAGGCGACGCCGCCGCGAATGTTCTGCACCGGGTCGAGCGCATTGGCGACGCCGAAGCGCGCAGCGGTGGCGGGCATCAGCTGCATCAGCCCCTGCGCGCCCGCGCGGCTGACCGCATCGCTGCGACCACCCGATTCCACCGACATCACCGCCAGCGCCAGCGCCGGGGAGACGCGGGTGCCGACCGTCGCCTTCAGCAGCTCGATGCCATAGCCCGCGGCGATGTCCTGCAATTGCTGCAGACGCGGCGCGCGCACGCCCCCGCCCTGCGGCGGATTGCCGAGCCTGAATAGGGCGGGCTCGAGCCGCCCCGGCCCCGAGGCGGAAAGCTCAGGGGAGACCGCCTGCCAGAACCAGCCGTAGCTACCCATCCCCTCGGCCCGCCCCGAGGAGCCGCCCGCGCCGGGTGTATCCTGCCCACCCGCTTGCGGCAGCGGCAGCGGTTTCGGCGGCGGCGCGACGATCTGGACCGTGATCCGCTTCTTTGCGCCGGGCTTCGGCGGCGTCACGCGCTTGGCCGAAAAGTCGGGAAAGGGTGCGGGCGTCTCGGCGAAGGGCGCCCGCACCAGCGGGCCGAGCGCAATCACCGCCGCCAGAGCGGCGACGCGGAGATAGCCATGTCGGGACGTGCCTGCGGTCACTGCTGCCTCGTCTGTCTTGAGCGACACCCGGATCTCTGCCCGGGTTGCCGTATCGGAGCGCTGCGCCCTGCCCCCGACAGGGAAGCCGAAAGGCGCAGGCCGACGCGTTTCGGGTGAGTCTCGCACAGATTGCATGATCAACCAAGATTGTTCGCGATACGCGCATGAAGGCGGGGCTAACAGGCCGAAGCTGGCGCGGTTTTGCCAGATTGTCGCTTTTCCGGTGATTTCTTTTATTTACTTTCAATGCCTTAAACGATTTCTTTAGAAATCTTTCCAGACTGCAAAAACAATCCGATTGCGCCAAAGTCCCGCCTCATTCCGACGGCTTTATTGGGGTCAGGCCGCGAGGGACAAGGGAAAGAGAGACCCCTGCCAACGTCTTCCGAAGCGGTTGTTAGAGAGAGCAAACTGGATTTACGGAGAGAGACAATGCTGAAATTCATCAAAAACTTCCGCAAGGACGAAGATGGCGCAGTCACCGTGGACTGGGTCGTGCTGACCGCAGCCGTTGTGGCCATGGCCGCCGGCGCCTACAGCCTGATCGGTTCGAACGTGACGACCGCTCTCGGCACCGTCGGCACCAACCTGACCACCGCCGTCGAGTAATAAGTCGACGCGCAAGCGCCGCTTATCCAAGAATAATCCGCCGCCGGATGCGCTCCGGCGGCGGATTGCCGTGAGACCCCCGGGCAAATGCAAGGTCGCATAGACCTCTGCCGCAAGCCGGCCACCCTGCCCGGTATCGCTTTTCCGGTCTCACTGCCTCCCCGCCCGCAACGCGCAGAAGAGCGTCTCCTGCCAGAGTGCGGGTGCCTGCGGCAGCCCGGACAAGCCTCGCGGCGACCGCGCCGCCATGAAGGCCCAGAACCGGCCATTTTTCACCATAATCCCCGCTTAGACAGTCCATTGGACGCGCGCGGGAAACCGGCGCGAGAGCGACCTGCCGGGGCCCGCCCGCCCCGAAATCGAGAGGGACAGACATGCGACTGCTATTCGGACTGGTTCTGATCGCGGGGCTCGGCCTCGCCGGCTTTGCGGTTTACCTCGCACAGAATTACATCGGCGCCTACCAGGCGGCGCTGAACGAAGAGCGGGCCAAATCCGTCGAGGCGGTGCCGACGCAGCAAATCTACGTGACCACCCGCGCCATCGCCCACGGCGAGATCGTCACCGCCGAGGACGTGCGTCTTGCCCCCTGGCCGGTCGAGATCCTTCCGGAGAACACTTTCGGTGCCGAGACCCCGCTGTTCAAGGAGGGCGATGCCCCGCGGGTCGCCATGCGACCGCTCGAGAAGTTCGAGGCCGTGGTGCCGACCAAGATCAGCGAACCCGGCGGAGATGCCGGCCTGACCTCGCGCCTGCGCCCCGGCGAGCGCGCCTTTGCCATCAAGGTCGACGTGCACACCGGCGTTTCGGGTTTCCTGCGCCCTGGCGACCGCGTCGACGTCTACTGGACCGGCAAGGTCGGAACCGATTCCGCGAACCGCGTCCGCGGCGAGTTCACCAAGCTGATCCAGGCCGGCGTCCGGCTGATCGCGATCGACCAGACCGCCGACATGGCAGACTCGGATGTCAACATCGCCCGCTCGGTGACCGTCGCCGCCTCGCCGCAGGAGATCGCATCCCTCGCGCAGGCACAGAGCACCGGCCGGCTGTCGCTGTCGCTGATGAACTCCAACGACATCACCGTCGCCGATGTCATCGAGGTGGACCAGCGCGTCATGCTCGGCCTCGAAGACCCCGAAGTGGAAAAGGCCGAGCCGGTTGCCCAATCCTGCACCACCCGCGTCCGCCGCGGTGGCGAGGTCGCAGAGATCCCGATCCCCTGCACGAATTGACCCGGAATCAAGAGCTTGCCCGAAAGGGGCGCCAGCACGGCGCCCCTTTTCGCTGCGCGGTCCTCGCCCCTGTTGTTGCCCAGTGTCCACAGCAGGCAACAGCGCGAAGCCATTGATTCTTGCATGGAAACCGCTTTGCGCGCAGAGTGACCGCGAAAGCGGGCGCCACGATCCGCTCCTGAGGCGTGATCGAAAGGCAGGTCACATGAAAGTTGACAACTTCTTCAAGGCGGCCCTGCTTGGGCTGGCACTGAGTGTGACGGCCCTCACCCCGAGCGCGCGGGCCGAAAACCTGCGAGTCGTGCGCACCGGCACCGAAAGCGCGCTGAACGTGCCGATGAACCGCGCCGTGGTGGTTGAGAGCGACACGCCCTTCGCCGAACTTTCCATCGCCAACCCCGCCATCGCAGACATCTCCTCGCTGTCCGACCGGACCATCTACGTCCTCGGGAAGACGCCGGGCACCACGACCCTGACGATTCTCGATGCGAATGGGCGGCTGATCACCAACGTCGACGTGCGCGTCGCCGCCGATGTCACCGAGTTCAAGGAACGGCTGCGGCAGATCCTGCCGGGTGAGAACATCGAGGTGCGCACCGCGAACGACGGCATCGTGCTGTCGGGGACCGTGTCGAGCAGCCAGAAGCTCGACCGCGCCCTCGACCTTGCCGAGCGCTACGCGCCCGAACGCGTGTCGAACCTGATGTCGGTGGCCGGGGTGCAGCAGGTCATGCTGAAGGTGCGCTTCGCCGAGATGCAGCGCTCCGTCGCCAAGACCCTGCGCAGCTCGCTGTCGCTGAGCGGCGACCTGCTGGGCGGGGATCTCGGACTGTCCTCCGAAACCGGCACCTGGCTCGAAGGCAGCAACGCGCTCGGATCGGCGGTGGAAGTGGCCGACGGCACCGAGGGCGCGGCGATCTTCGGCTTCAACGCCGGCGGGCTCGAGGTGGGCATCCTTCTCGAGGCGCTGGAATCCAAGGGCGTTGTGCGCACGCTGGCCGAGCCCAACCTCACCGCCCTCTCCGGGCAGGAGGCGAAGTTCCTTGCCGGTGGCGAATACCCTGTACCGGTGGCGCAGGAACAGGGCACGATCTCGGTCGAGTTCAAACCCTTCGGCGTCGAGCTGAACTTCATTCCCCGCGTTGTCGACGGCGACCTGATCAACCTTGAGCTGAAGGCTGCCGTCTCCTCGATCGACACCAGCAACGGCGTCGACGTCGACCAGATCCGCATCGATGCCTTCCGCCGCCGCGAAACCTCGACCACCGTCGAGATGCGCGACGGTGAGAGCTTTGCCATTGCCGGCCTGCTGCAGGACGATTTCACCGATCTGAATGGCCAGGTTCCCTGGCTCGGCGACATACCTGTGCTCGGCGCGCTGTTCCGCAGCGCCGAATACAGCCGCCAGCAGTCCGAGCTGGTGATCATCGTGACGCCGCACCTTGTGACCCCGACCCGGGGGCAGGTGCTCGCCCTGCCGACCGACCGGGTCAAACCGCCCTCAGAGCGCGACCTCTTCCTCTATGGCCGCACCGCAGCTGAGGGAAGCCGCCCGGTAAAAGGGGCTGCCGGAGAAGTCGCCAAGCAGGACTTCAGCGGCTCCTACGGCTATGTGATGGATTGATCCGATGCAGGCACGACAGCAAAAGACCGGCTTCATGAAGCTTCGCACCGCAGGCGCAGCCACGGGACTCGCCCTTCTCGCCGCCTGCTCGACCCACGAGAGCGGGTCCGGCGTCGATGACGGCACCTTCGGCAATGCCACGATGACCAACACGCTGGTGATGACCGGTCAGCAGGGCTACGTGCACGACCTTTCGGCCCGCTTTGCCGCCGAGGTGCCCAGCATGGTGACCTTCGCCTTCAACAGCAGCGTGCTCGACGCAGCCGCGCAGGGCATCCTGCGCCGCCAGGCCGACTGGATCCGCCAGTTCCCCGAGATTCGATTCCGCGTCTACGGTCACACCGACCTCGTCGGCAGCTCTGCCTACAACAAATCGCTCGGCCTGCGTCGTGCGCAGGCGGTGGTGGGATACCTCTCGACCCTCGGGATCTCTCGCGCGCGCCTCGAGGCGGTCGTTTCCTACGGCGAAACACAACCGCTCATCGTCACCGAAGGCCGCGAGCGCCGCAACCGCCGTACGGTGACCGAGGTCTCCGGCTTCGTGGCCGGCCACCCGTCGCTGCTGGACGGAAAATACGCCCAGGTCATCTACCGCGAATACGTGCGCAGCGCGGAGCCTGTCACGGGGCTGACCAGCGAGGCGGTCTCGGGTGCCACCGAGGACAACTGACCCCACGGTCGTTCCTGCTGGCTGATCCCCGGGGGGCAGTTTCCCCGGGTGATCGTCCGACAATTCCGTACAATTACGGTTTTTCGGACAAAATGTTGCCCCACTTGACCGACAATTTCTGCAACAGCGGGTCGCTCCCGGCACGGCTTCCGAGTCGGGAAACTGAGCGGCGGGCGAGGTGCGGGCTTTTCAGGACATGCACCCCTTGCCACCGCCCCGCGTGAGGCAAAGGACAAGAAGAATGACCACGACCCCCGAGCGGCAGTCTGCCCCTGCGCCGATCCTGGCCTGCACCGTCAGCCGGGACGTGCAGAATTTCGACCTGCTGATCGAGGACATGGAAGCGCTGCTGGGAGAGGCCTGGGGGGACCTCGGTTTCGAGGATGCCCTGACCTTCCTCGGTCAACCCGACGCCGACACTCTGGAATTCATCGCGCTGGCCATCGACAGCGAGGATGAGAACACCCTCGATCTGCTCGGCGAGCTGATCGCCCGCGCCGCGGCGCGCGGCATCAAGGTGGTGCTGATCGCCGAAGATGTGACCCCCGCTTCCCTGCACAAGCTGCTGCGCGGCGGCGCCGACGAATTTGCCCCCTACCCCCTGCCCGAGGGCGAGCTGGCCGCGGCCGTTGCCCGAATCCGCGCCCGCGCCGAGGCGGCGCGCCTTGCGGCGCAACTGCCTGTCCCGGTCGAGGGCGTGCAACTCAAGGGTGGCGGTGACGGCGTGCTGATCGCCGCACACGGGCTTGCCGGCGGCTGCGGTGTCACCACCTTCGCGGTGAACCTCGCCTGGGAGCTTGCGACCGTGCGCAAGGATGGCGCGCCCCGCGTCTGCCTGATCGACCTCGGCCTGCAGTTCGGCACCGTCGCCACCCATCTCGACCTGCCCCGCCGCGACGCCGTCTTCGAGCTGCTCAGCGACATTCCCTCGATGGACGGCGACAGCTTTGGCCAGGCGCTGACCAGCTACGAGGACAAGCTGCAGGTCTTCACCGCGCCCCCGGATCTGCTGCCGCTCGACATGCTCTCCCCCGAGGACGTGAAGACCCTGCTCGACACCGCGCGCGAGCATTTCGACTTCGTCGTGGTCGATCTTCCGACGACGATCAGCCACTGGACCGACACGGTGCTGACCGAGGCACAGGTCTATTTCGCGCTGGTCGAGCTGGACATGCGCTCGGCCCAGAACGCCTTGCGCCTGAAACGCGCGTTGCAGTCCGAGGACCTGCCCTTCGAGAAGATCCGCTTCGTGCTGAACCACGCGCCGAAATTCACCGACCTTTCCGGCAAGGCCCGCGCCAAGCGCATGGCCGAGGGGCTGGGCATCGAATTCAGCGTGATGCTGCCGGACGGCGGCAAACAGGTGCAAATGGCCGGCGACCACGGACAGCCGCTTGTCAGGCAGGCGGGCAAGAACCCGCTGCGCAAGGAAATCGCCAAGCTGGCCGCCGAGCTCTACGCCATCGGCCAGTCGGATGCGGAAGCCGCGTGATAGGAGCCCGCTATGTTCTCGCGTTACAAGAAGCCCACATCCCAACCTGCCGCAGCCGCACCCGCCGAGGCACCCAAGCCCCAGATGGTGCCGGTTGAGGCCGAGGCGCGCCCACAGACGATGCGCAAGCCGCTGCCCAAGCGCGCCGCGGAGCCGGGACCGCAGGACCGCGAGAAGAAGCGCAAGGAGCGCATGGGCGAGATCAAGCTCGAACTGCACCGCGCCCTTCTGGACAACCTGAACCTTGCCGCCATCGACCAGGCGAGCGAAGCGGAACTGCGCGAGGAGATCGCCGCGATCGCCTCGGAGTCGCTGCAGGAAAAGGGCGTCGTGCTGAACCGCGAGGAACGCAGCACGCTGAACCAGGAGCTTTATGACGAGGTGAAGGGCCTCGGCCCGCTGGAGACGCTGCTGAAGGACGACACGGTTTCGGACATCCTGGTCAACGGCCCGCATCAGATCTTCGTGGAACGCAGCGGCAAGCTCCAGTTGTCTGACATCACGTTCAAGGACGAGCGTCACCTGATGCGGATCATCGACAAGATCGTGTCGGCCGTTGGCCGCCGCGTCGATGAATCCAACCCCTATGTCGACGCCCGCCTCGCCGACGGCTCGCGTTTTAACGCCATGGTGCCGCCGATCGCGGTGGACGGCTCGTTGGTGTCGATCCGGAAGTTCAAGAAGGACAAGCTGGGCATCGACGACCTGGTGAACTTCGGCGCCTTCACCGAGGAGATGGCCGTCTACCTGCAGGCCGCCGTGGCCACGCGCCTCAACATCATCGTGTCGGGCGGCACGGGCTCGGGCAAGACCACGACGCTCAACGCCCTGTCGTCCTTCATCGACGACGCCGAGCGCATCCTGACCATCGAGGACACCGCCGAACTTCAGTTGCAGCAGACCCACGTGGGCCGCATGGAAAGCCGCCCGCCGAACGTCGAGGGCAAGGGCGCGGTCACCCCGCGCGACTGCCTGAAGAACGCGCTGCGGATGCGCCCCGACCGCATCATCGTCGGCGAGACCCGCGGCGAGGAGGTGATCGACATGCTGCAGGCAATGAACACCGGCCACGACGGCTCGATGACCACGATCCACGCCAACAACCCGCGCGACGCCATCTCCCGCCTCGAAAACATGATCGCCATGGCGGGTGTCGAGATGCCGCTGAAAGCGATGCGCAGCCAGATTTCCTCGGCGGTGAACGTGCTGGTGCAGGCCAGCCGCCTGCAGGACGGTTCGCGCCGCATGACCTCGATCACCGAGATCACCGGCATGGAAGGCGACGTGATCTCGATGCAGGAAGTGTTCCGCTACCAGCGCGTCGGCCTCACCCCCGACAACAAGATCATCGGCCATTTCACCGCCACCGGCGTGCGCAGTCACTATTCCGAGCGCTTCCGCATGTGGGGCTATGACGTGCCGCCCTCGATCTACGAACCCTTCCGTCCGGAGTAAGCCATGCTCAGCGCAGAACCGATCATCTACGGCCTGATCTTCATCGGCGTTCTGGTGCTGGTCGAGGGCATCTATCTTGTCGCCTTCGGCAAGTCGATCAGCCTCAACAGCAAGGTCAATCGCCGGATGGACATGCTGAACAAGACCACCTCGCGCGAGGATGTTCTTGCCACGCTCCGCAAGGAGATGGACCAGCACAGCAACAATCGCGGCATCCCGCTCTATTCGCTGCTGGCGGATCGCGCGCAGAAGGCCGCGCTCGCCTTCACGCCGCAGCAGCTGATCCTGATCATGATCGGCGTCAGCGTTCTTGCCTTCTTCGCGCTGAGCCTCGCCACCGAGGCCTCGCTTGCGATCCGCCTGGTGATGGGCATCGGGATCGGCGTCGGCGGTGTCTACATGTGGGTCAACGGCAAGGCCAAGAAGCGCCTCGCCCTGATCGAGGAGCAACTGCCCGACGCGGTCGAGCTGATGGTGCGCAGCCTGCGCGTCGGCTACCCGTTCAGTTCGGCCATCAGCATCGTCTCGAAAGAGATCAAAGACCCGCTGGCGACCGAGTTCGGGGTGATCTCTGACGAGGCCACCTACGGGCGAGACATCGGCGAGGCGCTCAAGCACATGGCCGAACGGCTCGACATGCAGGACATGCGCTTTCTCGCGGTGGCGGTGAGCATCCAGCAGCAATCGGGCGGCAACCTCGCCGAGATCCTCGAAGGCCTTGCCAAGGTGATCCGCGCCCGCTTCCGGCTGTTCCGGCGGGTCAAGGCGATCACCGCAGAGGCACAATGGTCGGGCAAGTTCCTGTCCGGCTTCCCGATCTTCGTGCTCGTGGCGATCCAGGTGCTCGACCCGCATTACTACGACGAGGTCATTGACCACGCCTTCTTCATCCCTGCCTGCTTCGCCGTCGCGATCTTCCTGGTCCTCAATCTGATCGTGATGAAGATCCTGGTGAACATCAAAGTCTGAGGCCCCAGCAATGCTCGATACGCTCAACAGCCTGATCATCGCGCGGCTCGGCCCGGCGGGTCCCCTCATGGTGGTCGCTGGCCTCGCCGTCTTGCTCATCCTCGCCAGCATCCCGCTGATGCTGCGCTCGCGCCCCGACCCCATGGACAAGCTGCGCGAAACCTCGCGCCAGTCGATGGAGAAGGAAACCCGCGCCGTCCTCCGCGACACCCGTCGCAACGAGAAGCTCAACAAATACGCGCAGTACCTCGAACCGACGACCGAGGAAGAGCTCAGTGCCGTGCGCAAGAAGCTCATGCAGGCCGGCTACCGTACGCGCGATGCCGTGCGGCTCTACTATCTTGCGCAGATGGTGCTTGGGCTCGGCCTGCTGGCGCTCGGCTCGGTCTACTATCTGATGGTGCTCGACACGCCCGACGCGCCGCTGCACACCAAGATGCTTTGGATGATCACGCCCGGGGCCTTCGGCTACTACGCGCCGAAATACTGGGTGACCCGCCGCGTCGAGGAGCGCCGCCAGCAGATCGAGGAGGGCTTCCCCGACGCGCTTGACATGATGCTCGTCTGCGTCGAGGCCGGCCAGTCGCTCGACCAGTCGATCAACCGGGTCTCGCGTGAGTTGCGCGCCTCCTACGCCGCACTGGCCGATGAATTCGAGATCGTCTGCCACGAGCTGAAGGCCGGCAAGGAAAAATCCGCGGTGCTTGCGGACATGGGCGACCGCTGCGGCGTCAACGACGTGTCGTCCTTCGTCGTGGTGCTCAACCAGGCCGCGAACTTCGGCACCTCGATCGCCGACGCCCTGCGCGTCTATGCCGCCGAGATGCGTGACAAAAGAGTCATGCGTGCCGAGGAAAAGGCCAACAAGCTGCCGACAAAGATGACGCTCACCACTATGATGCTCACGGTGCCCCCGTTGATGATCATCCTGGTCGGACCGTCGCTGGTGGGCATCGGCAAACTGGCAACCTTCGCGAACTGACTCCATGCCTCCACACCCGGCTTTCGCCGCTGTCGCACTGCTCTGTCTGGCCGCCTGTTCCACGGGCGGCCTTGGCAGTTTCGGCACCCCGGACACACTGGAGCAGCAGGATGGCACGCCCTATGCGCCGACACTCGATCCGCGCGGCGAAGAGGTCGACCAGCTGCTCGTCGGGCACCGGCTGATGCAGGCCGGCGAAGCTGAGCTCGCCCTCGAGGCCTATACCCGCGCCGCCGGGCGCGACGGGCTCTCCGCCGAGGTGCTCAGTTCGCTGGGCTCAGCCAATCTCGCGCTGGGGCGGCTTGGACAGGCCGAGACCCTGCTGCGCCGCGCCGTCGAGGTCGAACCCACCTGGCCCGAGGCGTGGAACAATCTCGGCGTCGTGTTGATGGAAAGCGGCCAGACCGCCGAGGCGGCCGAGATTTTTCGCCGGGCCTATGGGCTCGACAACGGCGAAAGTGACGCAATCCGAGACAATCTGCGCTTGGCGCTCGCAAAGCGGGACGATACCGGTTATGATCCGGCGCAAAATCAAGACTATAGGCTGGTTCGCCGGGGCAGTGGAGATTTTCTGATCCGGCGCACGGACTGAGCCCTCCCCCACCGGGCATGGCAGGGGCCGCGGCAGGAACGGCGACAGGGCCAGCGCAAAAGGCAAGAGCAGCAAGAGGACGCAGGAAATGCGCCACCCGAATGTTTTGATCGCCTTCGCGGCGGGCCTTCTCGCCTTGTCCGCCTGTGGCAAGGACATCGACAAGGACGCGGTTGATCGCGAGTTCTCCAGCGTCAACGCCATCGATGGTGCCGGGCTGACCGAGGTGATGCTCAGCGCCGGCGACCCCGACGAGGCAGTAGCCTATTTCTCTCGGAGCGCCGAACAGGATCCGACCCGCATCGACTTCCAGCGGGGCCTTGCCAAGTCGCTGGTGCGCGCGAAACGCTACCCAGAGGCCACATCCGCCTGGACCCAGGTCATTGCCCACGAGGGCTCGACCAACGATGACCGGGTGGCGCTCGCCGATGCGCTGATCCGCAGCAACAACTGGGCGCAGGCCGAGCAGGTTCTCAACGATATCCCGCCGACCCACGAGACCTTTCAGCGATACCGGCTCGAGGCCATGATCGCCGACAGTCACCAGCAATGGCAGAAGGCCGACAGCTTCTACGAGGTCGCGGCGGGGCTGACCACCAAGCCCGCCTCGGTGCTGAACAACTGGGGCTATTCCAAGCTGTCACGCGGCGACTATGCCGACGCCGAGAAGCTCTTCGCCGATGCCATCCGGCAGGATCCGAAGCTCTTCACCGCCAAGAACAACCTCGTTCTGGCGCGCGGTGCGCAGGGCAACTATGCGCTGCCTGTCATGCAGATGACCCAGGTGGAACGCGCCGAGCTGCTCCAGACGCTCGGCCTCGCCGCGGTGAAACGCGGTGACGTGGAGATCGGAAAGGGCCTGCTGCGCGACGCGCTGGAAACGCATCCGCAGCATTTCGAAGCCGCCGCCCGTGCACTCGATGCGCTGGAAGGCACGGTGACCAACTGAGGCGGAGAGCATGCTGGTGATCTCCGCAAACGCCGCGCTCTGGTTTCTGCCACCGGTTTTGGTGGTCTGCCTCTGGGTCTGCTTCACCGACATGAAGTACATGCGGATCCTCAACAAGGCGGTGATCACCCTCGTCGCGATCTTTGTCGTGATCGGTCCCTTCGTGCTGCCGCTCGGCGACTACGGCTGGCGGCTGGGGCAAATGCTGGCGGTGCTGGTCGCGGGAATCGCGCTCAATGCCGGTGGTGCCGTGGGCGCGGGCGACGCGAAGTTCGCAGCCGCCGCCGCCCCTTTCATCCATCTCGGCGATCTGCGCTTCGTCATGGCGCTCTTTGCCGCGACGCTGCTGGCGGCCTTTGCCAGCCACCGCCTGATGCGCGCCACGCCGATGCGCAAGCTGGCACCTGACTGGAAGAGCTGGGAGGCCGGCAGCCGCTTCCCCATGGGGCTGGCGCTCGCGGGAACGCTGGCGCTCTACCTGCTGCTCGGGGCGCGCTACGGCGCGACCCCGGTCTGACCGCCCGTCCCTAGCCGCCGATCTCACGGGTGCGGGAAACCGCAGCGTCGAGCCCCTCGTCCACAATCTGCTGCAAGCCGGCGGCCTGCATTGCCAGCAGCCCCGAAGCTGTCGTGCCAGCGTAATCGATCATGCCCTGCACGTGCTTCTGCGCCGAGGGCGCGTCCCCGGCCAGCATCTCCCCCGCCGACAGGAAGAGCTGCCGCATCGCCATATCGGCCACCTCAGGCGCGACACCCCGCCGCGTGGCGTATTCGCCCATCGCCGCTGCAAATTGCGCGACGAAGCCCGGCACGGGGCCGGTCAGCGCGGTAAAGACCTCGATCTGCGCCTCGTCCGCAACTTCCGCCGTGGTTCCGCAGGCCCCGAGCAGTGCGGCCACCCGCGCCCGGTCCGCCTCGTCGAGATCGCCGCACCAGGGCGAGAAGGCCAGCCGCCGCGCCGCCGCCGGGCTCGACATGGCGCGCACCAGCCGCGCCGCCCCCGTCTGCGCCGCGATCCTCTCGCGGGAAATCCCCGCCATGACCGAGATCACCAGTTTCCCGGAGGCATCCACCTCCAGCGCCTCGAACAGCGCCGGTGGCACCGACAGGATCACCACGTCGCAGGCCTCGATCAGCTCGGGCGCCTCGGCGGTCACCTGAACACCCTCCGGCAGGTCGCCCCGCGCGCCTGAGCGGTTGGCGACCCAGAGGTTCTCGGGCCGCACCGCACCCCCGTCGAGCAACCCGCCGACGAGGCTGCGCCCCAGCATCCCGGTGCCGCCGATCACTCCGACCGTCATCCGATCCGCCATATCCATCTCCCTTCGCGTTCGCGGCCAGCCTCCCCCACCGGCCGCATTCGCGCAAGGCGCCCCGGCAATTCCCGGCCCCAGACAAGCTCTTGCCACAATGCTGAAGTTTCCTGAGCGGCAACAACGGCGCCTTTGGACACGGACTGGCGCGCAAATTCCCAGCCCGTCCGGCAGGCACGGGCAAGACGGACACAGGGCAGAGCACCGATGAACATGCAGACCTCCGGCGTCGTCGCGCCACCGGCACCGAAGCGACTCGAAGACATGGCGCTGCCGCGCACCATGATGCGCGACATCGTCCTCAAGACCCTGTTCCGCAAGAACACCAACGTGATCACCGAACTGGCCAGCGCCATCTGCCTGCCCATTGTCATCACGCAGGAGCTGGTCGATCTCGCCCGGTCGCAGGGGCTGGTGGAGGCGATGGGGACGCGCGGAGATGCCCTCAGCAGCGAGATGCATTACCAGCTCACCGACAGCGGCAAGGCACGCGCTCTCGACGCGCTGTCGCAGTCGGAATACTTCGGCCCGATGCCGGTGCCGCTCTCGGCCTATCGCGAGCAGGTGCAGCGCCAGTCGATCCGCAACATCCAGGTCACCCGCGAGGCGCTGACCGGTGCCATGGGCCACCTGGTCCTGCCGAACGAGCTGCTGTCGCACCTCGGTCCGGCAGTCAGCGCCGGACGCTCGATCCTGATGTATGGCCCGCCGGGCAACGGTAAATCCTCGATCTCCAACGGCATTCGCGAAGCCCTTGGCGACCGGATCTACGTGCCCCGCGCCATCGAGTATTCAGGCCAGGTGATCACCGTCTACGACCCGATCGTGCACAATGCCGCCGAGACCGAGGTCGAGGACCCTACCCGCCTGCGCCGCACCACCCGTTTCGACACGCGCTACGTGCTCTGCGACCGGCCGACGGTGATCACCGGCGGCGAGCTCTCGCTGGACATGCTCGATCTGGTCTACAACCCCATCGCGCGCACCTACCAGGCGCCGCTGCAGCTCAAGTCCACGGGCGGGCTGTTCATCGTCGACGACCTTGGCCGCCAGGCCGAGCCGCCGCAGAAGCTGGTGAACCGCTGGATCGTGCCGCTGGAGGAAAGCAAGGACATCCTCGCCCTTCAGTCGGGCGAGAAGTTCGAGGTGCCCTTCGACACGCTGGTGATCTTCTCGACCAACTTCCACCCAAACGAGATCTTCGACAAGGCGGCGCTGCGCCGGATCTTCTTCAAGATCAAGATCGACGGGCCGAACCAGCAGGACTTCCTGAAGATCTTCGCCATGGTCGCCCGCAAGAAACAGATGGTGCTCGACGAGGCCTCGCTCGTGCACCTTCTGAAGACCAAGTACCCGACCATCGACAACGTCTACGCCAACTACCAGCCAGTCTTCCTGATCGACCAGATGAAGGCGATCTGCGACTTCGAGGGCTGGGAGCACCGGATGACCCCGGAACTGATCGACCGGGCCTGGGCGAACCTCTTCGTGCGGGATGAAACCATCGTCAAATGAGCTCCCAAATGACGGCCTGGGAGGGGGGCGAAAATTTCCGCCACGGCAGGTGATTTTTCCGCTTGACCCTCCCGGCCCATAACCATATTCAGCGCTCACTTCTTGGCGGAGTAGCTCAGTTGGTTAGAGCAGCGGAATCATAATCCGCGTGTCGGGGGTTCAAGTCCCTCCTCCGCTACCAGAAGTCCCCCACACACAGACAGATCATGTGCACGCCGAGACCGATACGGTAACTCGCCTTGAAGGGCACGAGCGTTTGAGCCGGCACCGAGCTCCCGCCAGCGTTCCCGCCCGGTCGGCGAAGCCCTCCCCCGCCACCACTCAGGGCTGATGCGTCTCGCGCGCGGTATACCCCTCCCTTCGAGAGGCAGATCACCGCACGCAATTCCGCCCCCGGATTTTCTATTGGTCCTCTCCCGGAGGGCTTGTATCATTTTTATGTCACGAGATATCCGTTAGGCTTTTACCGGAGACTTTTATGATTTCTCTTTTTACCGATTATATACTTCCATCTTTGACGAACGCCGCGGAAGCCATCCTTCTCCCCCTGCCGTTCTTTGCGCTTCTGGCGATCGCGGTAAAGCGCACAAAGCTCTTCACCGATATCCGCAGGGCGCTCCCTGAGGTGCGCACGAACGTGCTGATCCATTTCGTCGATGCGCTCCTGGTGGCGCCGCTGCTCACCGTAATGGCGCTGGCCGTCGGAGCGGTTTTCACCAAATACGATCTCACTATCTTCCACCCCGGATTATGGGAGGGCCTACCGCCGGCACTCGTCGGTCTCATCGCGATCTTTCTGGGAGATTTCATCGGATACTGGCGCCACCGCCTCGAACATCTGCCGCTGCTCTGGCCATCGCACGCGGTTCACCACAGCGACACCGAGATGACTTGGCTGGCGATCTTCAGATTCCATCCGATCAACCGGCTGTCGACGACGCTGGTTGATTTCAGTTTCCTGACGCTCTTCGGTCTGCCGCCCTATGCGCTGCTAGTGAATGCCTTTGTGCGCCATTTCTACGGGGCTTTCATCCACGCCGATTTGCCGTGGACCTATGGGCCGCTCGGCAAAATTCTGGTCTCTCCGGCAATGCACCGCTGGCATCACGCCAATGACCCTGCCGCCTTCAACACCAATTACGCCACGGTGTTTTCCTTGTTCGACCGCCTGTTCGGGACTTTCCGGGTGCCCGGCAAATGCGACATTCCCCTCGGCGTGTCGGACGACATGGTTCCCGGCCTTGCCGGTCAGATGGTGCACCCTCTGCGCCCGAGCTCTTACGGCTATCTGCGCCAGCGGCTGCGGCAGCGAAGCGCTGCCTCGCGCAAGGCCGTGGCCGAGCCCAGATCCGACACATAGGTCGGACACCTAGGCGCTCGCGCGCGTGTTGCCTGGCGTTCAGCCCGGCGGATGTAGGCCGAAGGCGCGTTCCAGAACCTCGCCTGCCTCAAGGCACAAGTCCTCGCGCCAGGGCGGTGCAACCAGTTGCACGCCCGAGGGCACGCCTGCCTCCACTCCAGAACAGACCGACAGCGCCGGAAGGCCGAGCAGCGGGATGGCAATCTGCGGAACCTGGGATTCCCACAGCCGCGCGATGGCCTCGGGACCACGCAGGTCTTCGTCCTGCGCAAAGGGCAGCTCCGCCGAAACCGGCATCAGCACCAGCGGGTAATCGACGAGGAAGGCGCGCCAGGCGCGGATCAACCGTGCGCGGCGGCTGAAAAGCTCGCTGAACGTCGCGAGGTCGATCGCTTTTGCCCGCTGCTCGTAGAAGGACAGCAGCGCGATGGCCCCCGGATCGCCCTCGAGCTTCGCCGCCGCCAGCTTGTCGGAATGCGCGTCCGAGAGCCAGAGGTCGATCTGCAGTTCCACCGCCTCGCGGATGTCCGGTACCTGCGCCGGCTCTTCGACCTGCCAGCCCGCCTTGCGCAGAATCTCCGCGGCCCGCTCCAGATCGGCGAGGATGCGTGGGTCGGTGTCGATACCTCCGGGGCGCTTCATCAGCGCCACCCGCGGGACCACGGCGGGTCCGGTGAGCGGCACCGGCGCGCTCCAGGGATCGTCGGGCGCATATCCCGCCATGCCCTGTAGCCCCACCCGCAGGTCATCGACCCGGCGGGCCAGCGGTCCGGCCACGGCCATGAGCTGCGGGCCGATGGCCCGGTCCGGCCCCGAGTGGTTGAAGGCCGGCACCCGCCCCGGAGTCGGTCGCAGCCCCTGCACGCCGCAGGCATAGGCGGGATAGCGGATCGAGCCGGCGATGTCGGTGCCATGGGCGATATGGCCCAGCCCCGCCGCCGTGGCCGCTCCGGCCCCGCCCGAGGACCCGCCGGGAGTCAGTCCCGGGTTGTGCGGGTTGCTGGTCGTGCCATGCAGCTTGTTGGAACTGAACCAGCGATAGGAGAAGGCCGGGCAATTGGTGCGCCCGACCACGATGGCCCCCTGCGCGCGCATGTTGCGCAGGAAGGGGCTGTCCTCGGTGGCAATCAGGTCCTTGGCGAGCGTGGTGCCATTGGTGGTGGCATAGCCCTTCTGGTCGGCGATCACCTTGACCGTCACCGGCACGCCCGCCAGCGCACCACCCTGCTCGCCCGCGGCGATGCGGGCATCGAGCGCCTCGGCGTCGCGCATCGCCTCCTCGCCAGTGTCCTGGACGATGGCATTGATCGCGGGATTCAGCCGCGCCACCCGGTCGAGCGTGGCGCGGGTCACCTCGGCAGCCTTCAGCGTACCGGCGCGAACGCGGGCGGATAGCTCGCGGGCGGTGAGATCGTTGGGGTCGGTCATGGGGCTGGGTCCGGGATCAGAGGGAGGAAAGCCGTTCGCGGATCGCCCGCACGACGAAGCGGCGCTCGGGGATGCTGGCGACATGCGGGGTGATGAGCACCTTGGGATGGCTCCAGAGCGGATGGTCCTGCGGCAGCGGCTCGGTCTCGAAGACATCCATCGAGGCTCCCGAGAGATGCCCGCTGTCGAGCTGGGCAATCAGGTCGTCCTCGACCACCTGCCCGCCACGTCCCATCTGCACCAGCGCCGCGCCTTGCGGCAGCTTCGACAGGAAGCCAGCGTCAATCAGCCCGCGCGTGGCCCCGGTCAGCGGCAGGACGTTCACCAGGATGTCGGTCCGGGCGAGAAAGGCGTCGAGACCGTCGCCATGGAAATGCTCCACCCCCGGCTCCGCCGGATCGGGGGCGCGGCGCGAGTAGCCCGCGACCGGATAGCCCAACCCCATCAGCCCCTTGGCAATGGCGCGTCCCATGTGGCCAAAACCAAGCACCCCCACCCTGCGGTAGCTCGGCGACAGGCCCGTGACCGTGCGTTGCCATTCGCCATGCCCCTGCTGCGCCACGTAACGGCCCATGTCGCGGTGATGCCAGAGCACGTGGAAGGCGGCAAAACCCGCCATCTGCAGCGCCTGATCGGCGTCCTCGACCCGGTAGACCGGCACGTGCGCGGGGCGCGACGGGCAGGCCATGATCGCATCGGTGCCCGCCCCCGCCGAAAAGATCGCCTTGAGCCCGGTCATGCCCTCGAAGAGATCGTCGGGCGGGATGAAGGTGAAGACGAAATCCACCTGCGCCGGATCGGAGACATCCTCGCGCTGCATGACGGTCAGCTCGGGCGCATCCTCGGCGAAGACCCCGTTGAAGTGCGGCCAGAGATCGACACCGCCGGTCGTCGTGATGACGCCCCTCATGCGGCGCCTGCCTTCGCCCAGTCTGCGCCTGGAACGGCGGCCAGGAGCTGCCGCGTGTAGTCCTGTTGCGGCCTCAGGAAAATGTCGTGCACGGTTCCGATCTCCACCAGCTTGCCCTTCTGCATCACGGCGATCCTGTCGCAAAGCTGCGCCGCCACCCGCAGGTCATGGGTGATGAAGAGGATCGACAAGTCGAAACGCTCGCGCAGATCGCGCAGAAGGTCCAGCACCTGTGCCTGAATGGAGACGTCCAGCGCCGAAACTGCCTCGTCGGCAATGATCAGCTCGGGGTCCATGGCGAGCGCGCGGGCGATGCCGATGCGCTGGCGCTGGCCGCCGGAGAATTCATGCGGGAAGCGGCTGGCAGCGTCGGCACCGAGGCCGACGATCTCCAGCAATTCCTTCGCGCGGGCCTTCGCCTGCGCCTTGGGCACGCCCTTGGTGATTGGCCCATCAGTCAGCGCGCCCATGATCCGCTGGCGCGGGTTGAGCGAGGCATAGGGATCCTGGAACACCATCTGTACCTTGTGGCGCTGCCTACGCAGTTCCTCCTCGGACAGGGCCGCCAGATCGGTGCCGCCAACCAGCACCTGCCCGCCATCGGGAGTCACCAGCCGCACCGCGGTGCGGCCCAGCGTCGACTTGCCCGAGCCGCTCTCGCCGACCAGTCCCAGCACCTCGCCGCGCCCGACGGTGAGCGAGACATCGTCCACCGCGCGCACCTCGCGCACCGGGCGGAAGAAGCCGCCGCCGGTACGGTAGACCTTGCGCAGCCCCTTGATCTCCAGCGCCGGCACCTCGCGCGGGGCGCGGGCGGGCGGCAGCTTGCCGGTGGGGATCGCATCGAGCAGGCGGCGGGTGTAGTCGTGCTGCGGGTCGGTCAGCACCTCGGCCGCGCTGCCGCGTTCGACCACCCTGCCCTCGCGCATGACGATCACCTGATCGGCGATCTCGGCCACCACGCCGAAGTCATGGGTGATGAACATCACCGCCATGCCGTGCCGCTCGCGCAGGTCGAGGATCAGCTTGAGGATCTGCGCCTGCGTGGTGACGTCGAGCGCCGTGGTCGGCTCGTCGGCGATCAGCAGCTTCGGCTCCAGCGCCAGCGCCATGGCGATCATCGCCCGCTGCCGCTGCCCGCCCGAGAGCTGGAAAGGATAGGCGCGGATGATCTTCTCGGGATCCGGCAGGCCCACCTCGCGAATGAGGTTCAGCGCCTTGTCGCGCCGCTCCTGCTGGGAAAAGCGGTCATGCGCGGCAAAGACTTCGGCGATCTGCTCGCCGATGCGCATCAGCGGATTGAGCGCGGTCATCGGCTCCTGGAAGATCATCGCGATGCGCTCGCCGCGCAGCGCCTGCTTCTCAGGTTCCGCCAGGCGCAGGATGTCGCGCGCCTCGAACATGGCGCGGCCCGACTCCACCGTCACGCCAGGTGGCAGCAACCCCATCAGCGCGTTGGCGGTCATCGACTTGCCCGAGCCGCTCTCGCCGACAACGCAGAGGATCTCGCCCTTCTCGATGGCAAAGGAGATATCCTCGACCGCGAAGGCCCGGTCGGCACCCTTCGGCAATCCGATGCTGAGGTGTTCGATGGAGAGCGCGCTCATGCCTTGCCCTTCCGGCTGAGGTGGGGGTTGAGGGCGTCGTTCAGCCCCTCGCCGATGAGGTTCAGCGCCAGCACCGTGACGACGATGGCGATGCCCGGGAAGAAGCTGAGCCACCACGCACTGCGGATCACCGTGCGCGCCGCGCCGATCATGTAGCCCCAGCTCATCGCGTTGGGATCACCGAGGCCGAGGAAGGACAGCGAGCTTTCCAGCAGGATCGCGGTGGCGACCATCAGCGAGGCCATGACGATGATCGGCGAGACGGTATTGGGCAGCACCTGCGTCATCAGGATGCGCGGGCGCGACAGTCCGGCGAGGCGCGCGGCATCTACGAACTCGCGTTTTCGCACCGACATGACCTCGGCCCGCACAAGACGCGCCACAGGCGGCCACGACACGATGGCGATGGCGATGGTGATCGAGGCCAATGTGGGCTCGAAGATCGCCACCAGCACGATGGCCAGCGCGAAATTGGGGATGGTCTGGAAGAACTCGGTGAAGCGCATGGCCCCCTCGTCCACCCAGTTGCCATAGAAGCCCGCAAGCGCCCCCAGCGGCACGCCGATCAGCAGCGCCACCAGCGTCGAAACGAGACCCACAAGCAGCGACACCCGCGCGCCGTAGGCGAGCTGAGAGGCGACGTCGCGGCCCAGCGTATCGGTGCCGAGCGGCAGCCCGTCCATGGTGAAGGGCGTCAGGAACGGCCGCTGCACCATCTGCCACGGCGTGTGCGCAAAGATCAGCGGCGCGAAGATGGCGATCCCGATGACTGCCAGCAGCAACACCACGCCGATCATCGCCCCGATGTTGGAGGAAAAGCGTTTCCACATGGCTCAGACCCTCCTCATGCCTTGGCGCCGATACGCGGATCGACGAGCCGGTAGACGATGTCGGTCACGATATTGAACAGGATCACCATGGCGGCCGACACGAGGAAGACGCCGAGAATGGTGTTATAGTCGCGCGCCGCGAGGCTCTCGAACATCAGTCGCCCGATGCCGGGCCAGGCGAAAACCGTCTCGGTCAGCACCGCGCCGCCCACCAGCTGGCCCGCCTGCAGGCCCGCCAGCGTCACCACCGGCAGGATCGCGTTGCGCAGGATGTGGCGGCGGCGGATGGCCGGGCCCGAGAGACCCTTGGCCTTGGCCGTCTTGACGAAATCGAGCTGGCTGACCTCGAGCATCGAGGCGCGGGTCATCCGCATGTAGACGGCCATGAAGAAAAGGCCGAGCGTCAGCGCCGGCAGCACGAGGTGCTTGGCGATGTCGAAAGCGCGGGCAAACCCGGTATAGCCCGCCCCCACCGTCTCGTAGCCGAAGCCGGGCAGCCAGCCCAGCCAGACCGAGAAGACCAGCACCGCCATGAGCGCCGCCCAGTAGAGCGGCGTGGCATAGAAGAGCAGCGCCAGCGTGGTCAGCAGACTGTCGGAGGCTTTGCCCACCCGCGCCGAGGCGGCAACACCGAAGGCGATGCCCAGCACCAGGGAGATCACGAAGGCGGTCAACGTGAGCAGCAGCGTTGCGGGCAGGCGCTCGGCGATCAGCTGCGCCACGGGCGCGCCCTGCCGGAAGGAATAGCCCAGATCCAGCGTCAGCACGCTGCCGACGTATTTGCCCAGTTGCACGTAGAACGGCTGGTCGAGGCCGAAGCGTTCGCGCAACTGCTCGATCATCTGCTCGTCGGCGGCCCCGGCCTCGCCCGCCAGCACAACCGCCGGATCGCCCGGCGCCGCGTGCAGCAAGCAGAAGTTCAGGACCGCGATGGCCAGAAGCGTCACGAAGGCCTTGAAGGCCCGCGACAGGATGGTGGTGAATATGCTCATTGGCCCCCGTTCGACACGCCGGTCGTCCCGTTGGTTCCTGCCCCGAGGCACTCATGCCGGGGGCGACGTGAGGGCGGGCCGCGCGGGCCCGCCCCTATGTGCGCGGATTACTCTTCGACCCAGGCGTCGCGCATGCCGTCGTTGATCCCGATGGCCGTGGTCACGAGGTCCTGCACGTCGCAGCGGTAGATGGTCGGGAACTCCAGCTCCTGCAGCCAGGCCACGGGCACGTCGTCGACGATCTCTTTCTGGATCTCGGCGTAGGCCGCGGCGCGTTCCTCGGGGGTGACCATCGTGGCCGCCGCTGCCCATTTGGCGTCGAGCTCGGGGTTCTCGTAGCCCTCGACGTTGTTCCAGGGGCTGCCCTTCTTGATGCGGTCGGCGGTGTAGTTGCGCGACACGCCAAGCGCCGGATCGCCGTATTGGTAGAGGTAGGTGAAGGCCAGATCGTAATCCCACTGCGAGGTCTTCTCGTTCCAGCCCGCGACGTCGGTGCTGTCGATCTCGGCGTTGATGCCGACCTCCGACAGGTTCTGTCGCACCGCCTCGGCCCAGCGCTGCCAGGTCTCGCCGTAGGGCAGCGGCAGGATGCGCACGGCCTCGCCGTCATATCCCATCTCGGCCAGAAGCTCCTTGGCCTTGTCGGGGTTGTAGTCGTATTGCGTGACGTCATCGCTGTAGAAGTTGGTCGAGGAGGCGACCGGACCGGTCGCGACCTTGCCGAAGCCATTCCACACCACGTCCTTCACGAAGTTCCGGTCCATGGCGTACATCACCGCCTGGCGGAAGCGCACGTCCGAGGTCGGCCCTTCGCGGTTGTTCATCCACATCCACGACAGCGGCGCGAAGAACTCCCAGCCCGCGCCGGTCGAACAAACGCCGTCCATCTCGGTCAGCCGCGGCACGTCCCAATTCTCGACCGAGCCGCCGGGCAGCACGTCCACCTCGCCGGTTTCGAAAGCCACGGCGCGTGCCGCAGCATCGGGGATCACCCGGTAGAAGACTTCGTCGAGGTAGGGCTTGCCGTCGAGGTAGTAATCCTCGTTCTTCACCAGATGGATGTAGCTGCCCTTCACCCATTCATCGAACTTGAAGGGTCCGGTGCCGATGGGCGTCGCGTTCATCTCGTTGGTGGCGTAGTCGGTGCCCTCGTAGATGTGCTTCGGCACGATCGGCATGGTGCCGGCCTCGAAGGCATTGATGAACGGGCCGAAAGGCTCCTTGAGTTGGAACACCACGGTGGTGTCGTCGGGCGCGGTGATGCTCTCCACATAGGCCAGCGAGGCGCGCAGGCGCGCGTGGGTCTCGCGCAGGAAGACATCGGCCGAGAACACCACATCGGCGGCGGTGAAGGGCTCGCCGTCGTGCCATTTCACCCCGTCGTGCAGATGGAAGGTGTAGGTCAGCCCGTCTTCCGAGATCTCCCAGCTTTCGGCAAGGCTCGGCTGCGGCTCGAGGTCGGAATTGTAGCGCAGCAGGCTTTCGTAGATGTCACCCGCCACCAGCTGCGTCGGGCCGTTCTGCACGAGGCCGAGCATCAGCCCCGGCGGCTCGGGCTGCACGACGATGTCGAGGCGGCCGCCCTCCTGCTGCGCGGCAAGCGGCGCGGCAAGGGTGGCGGCGATCAGGAAGGTGGTCGCTCTGAGTTTGGTCATGATGGTCCCTGTCGGTTTTGATTGTCTGCTTTTCTTCGAAAGTCAGGCCCCGGTCGCTGCCCAGGGCGGGCAGGTGCTCAGCCCCGGTAGCCGGGGGCGTGAACCTCGAGCCGGCGCAGTTGCGCGGCCCATTCGGGGTCGGGCTTGCCACCAAGCTCGACGGAATCATAAGCCCGCTGGTACTGACCGGCGGTGTGGGCGGCGACATCGTCCGGCAGCACGTCAGGGGTCAGTCCCATGCCGAGCGCGGCGACCTGCGCTTTGCACGACCGCTCGAGGTTCAGCGCCAGCTTGACCGCCTCGGCCACCGAGCGACCAAGGAGCAACGTGCCGTGGTTGCGCAGCAGCATGACCTGCTTTTCCCCGAGGTCCGCAACGATCCGCTCGCGCTCGGCCAGATCGAGCGCGATGCCCTCGTAGGCGTGGTAGGCGATACGGTCGTGGAACTGCGCCGACCACTGGTTGAGGCTGAGCAGCCCCTCCTTGACCGACGACACCGCGACGCCCGCCACCGTGTGCGTGTGCAGCACGCAGACCGCGTCGTGCCGCGCCATGTGCACGGCGGAATGGATGGTGAAGCCCGCCGCGTTCACCCCCGCGCCGTAGGGATCATCGATGACCGCGCCGGTCTCGTCGACCGTCACGAGGTTCGCAGCCGTCACCTCGTCGAAGCGCAGGCCGAAGGGGTTCAGCAAGAACCGCTTCTCGCCACCCGGCCCGTCGGGCAGGCGCGCCGAGATGTGGGTGTAGATGCCGTCATCCATGCCCTCCAGCGCGATCAGCCGGTAGGCTGCGGCGAGGTCGCGTCTGAGGTCCTGAACATCGGGGGGCGAGGCGCCATCGGGCATGAAAGTCTCCCTGTCGTCGCTCGCCCTTAAGGCGAGTCATTCTGCGTGATTTACAGACAGAGTAAGTGCAGCGCCCCCCGTTGGGTCAAGAGAATTGTCGACAATCGGCAAATCGACAATTATTCTGGAGAAAATTCAGGCGACAGAACCTCACAGACCCTCATGGCGAAATCTCCGCAGACCACCAGCTTCCAGCCCCTCGACCGCGAGGGGCTTGTACAGCGTGTCGCAACCCTGCTGAGCAAGGCCATCGTCACCGGGCAACTGGCGCCCGGCGCGCGACTGTCGGAATCCGTCGTGGCCCGCGAGCTGGGGGTCAGCCGCGCGCCGGTGCGCGAGGCGGCACGCCTGCTGGAGAACTCGGGGCTGGTGACCTACCGCGCCAACCGCGGCTTCTTTGTCCGCGAGACCTCGGCCCAGGCGCTGAACGATCTTTACGAGCTGCGCATGGTGATCGAGACTGCCGCCGCGCAACGGGTTCTGAGGCATGGGTTGACCGAGACCATCGACAGGCTCGCCGCGCAGATCGACGTGTTGCACGAGGTCGCCGAGCAAGGGGCCGACATGCTCACGCAGGTCGAGGCCGACATGGAGTTCCACCGACTGCTCTGCGCCGGCAGCGGCAACCCCAAGTTCCTGCACGTTTTCGAACAGATCGCCGCCGAGACCGAGTTCTCGATCATGGTGATCGGTCGGCTCTACGACGATCCGCACAAGATCGCCGAGACCCACGAGCCCATTGTCAATGCCATGCGCCGCGGTGACGGAGCCGCGACGTGCGACGCCCTGCGCTATCACATCGGGGTGGCGCAGGAGCTGGTGACGCGGCAGTTCCGCGACCTCACGGACAGCTCCTCCGGGAACTGACGCCAGCAGCGCCCTGACCTCAGGTCACTCGCGGCCGATCTCCACCCACGCGCTGTCGGCCCGCGCCGAGCGGACGCAGGCGTCGACAAACTCCAGCCCCTCGACGCCGTCGCGAATGCCCGGCAGCAGCGTCGGCATCGGCGCACCCGCCTGATGTGCGCGGATCGCCTCGGCCGCCCCGGCATAGATATTGGCAAAGCCCTCGAGGAAACCTTCCGGGTGGCCCGGCGGCACACGGCTGCCGGCCATGGTCTGCGCACCCCGACGCAGCATCTGCCTCGGCTCCCCAAGCGGGGTGAACCACAGCGTTTCCGGCACCTCATGCGCCCATTCCAGCCCGGCCTTCTCGCCATAGATGCGCAGTTTCAGCCCGTTCTCGGCACCCGGCGCCACCTGGCTGCACCAAAGCGCCCCCTTTGCCCCCGAGGCATAGCGCAGCATCACCTGTGCGTTGTCGTCCACCCTGCGTCCGGGCACGAAGCTGGTCAGATCCGCCGCCAGCCGCTCGGGGACCATGCCACTGACAAAGCGCGCCAGTTGCCAGGCGTGGGTGCCGATGTCGCCGATCGAGCCCCCCGCCCCTGCCTTCTCCGGATCGACCCGCCAAGCCGCCTGCTTGCTGCCGCTGTCCTCGCTCAGCCAGTCCTGCGCATATTCGACCTGCACCAGCCGGATCGCCCCGAGGTCACCGCGCGCCACCATCTCGCGCGCGAGCCGAAGCTGCGGGTAACCCGAGTAGTTGTGGGTCAGCACGAAGAGCGCGTCCGAGGTCTCGGCGATCGTCGCCAGCGCCCGCGCATCATCGAGCGTCGAGGTCATCGGCTTGTCGCAGATCACGTGGATTCCGGCTTCGAGAAACGCCTTGGCCGCGGGGAAGTGCAGATGGTTGGGCGTGCAGATCGACACCGCCTCGACGCCGTCCGGCCGCGCCGCCTCGGTGCGGGCCATCTCGGCAAAATCGTCGTAGGTCCGCTCCGGCGGGATGCCGCAGGCGGCGGCGCTTTCCGCATTGCGCTCGGGCGTCGTCGAAAGCGCGCCGGCCACCAGCGCAAAACGGTTGTCGAGCCGCGCGGCGATGCGGTGAACCTCGCCGATCATCGCGCCCTTGCCGCCGCCGACCATGCCCAGCCGGATGGGGGTATGCATCTTCATCTCGGTTTCCCTCTCCCTGTTCGGTCAGGCAGCAAAGCCGTCAAGCCGCCGCCCTGTCCATACCTGCAGCCGCACGCATGACGCAGGTTCCTCCATCCCTCACAACCACGACCGGCACTGCACCCCATCCATACGCCAAGATGCCGTCACCGCTGCACGACCTTGCCAAACCGTGCATCTCGGAGGCGCGCGCCGACCACATCGGGGCGCCGCGCGGCCCAGACCTCAGCGCTTGCGGAAGGTGAGGTAATGCGGCGTCCGGCCCTCGCGCAGCGCCTTCTGCTCGTAGCGGGTCGAGATCCAGTCGTCCCAGGGCGCGCGCCAGTCGGTCGGCCCCTCGGCCAGCCATTCGAACCCGGCCTTGGGGACCTCTTCGAGGGTCTGGCGCACGTAATCTGGGATATCGGTCGCCACGCGGAACTCGGCACCCGGTTTCAGCGCCCGTGCCAGCGGCTCGAGATGCTCCTGCGTCACGAAACGGCGGCGATGGTGGCGCTTCTTCGGCCAGGGGTCGGGATAGTTGAGGAAGGCCTTGTCGATGCTCTCGTCCGGCAGCACGTCGAACATGTTGCGTGCATCGCCGGGATAGACCCTGAGGTTCTCGACCCCCGCCTGCCGGATCTTGCCCAGCAGCATGGCAACGCCGTTGATGTAGGGCTCGCAGCCGATGATCCCCATGTGCGGATGCGTGGCAGCCTGGTGCACGAGGTGCTCGCCGCCCCCGAAGCCGATCTCCAGCCAGACCGGCTTGCCGCCGAACATCGCCTGCAGATCGAGGTTCTCGCGATCGGGGTTCACCTCCCAGTCGACCGGCCCCGGCGAGAGCTTCGCCAGGTCCTCTTCGAGGTAGGTCTCCTGGCTCGGGCGGAGGGACTTGCCCTTCAGGCGGCCGTAGAAATTGCGCCAGGGGGCGCCGGGATGCTTGTTCGAGCTGGTCATGCGCCGCGATTTAACGGCGAAGCGGGCGCGGAGCAATCACTTCCGCGCCCTTTTCTGCAACGCTTCACGAGGGGCCCGGCCGCCGCGACGATCGGGCCTGCGCGATCAGTAGGGCAGCGGGTGCAGCTTGTGGATGGCGTCGATCCGCTCCAGCAGCTCGTCGCTTAGCGTCACCTCCGCCGCGCCGAGCAGGTGCTCGAGCTGGCCAAGGGTGGTCGCGCCGAAGATCGAGGAGGCGACGAAGGGCCGCCGCGCCGACCAGGCCAGCGCCATATGCACCGGGTCCAGGCCGAACTCCTGCGCCACCTCGATATAGGCTGCCACCGCCGGGAAGACCCGGTCGGTCTTGCGCCCGCCGAGATCGCCGTTGATCGCCATGCGCGATCCCTCGGGCAGCGCGCCGTCTTGGTATTTGCCGGTCAGCAGCCCCGCCCCGAGCGGCGAATAGGGCAGCAGGCCGACGTCCTCGTTGACCATCAGCTCACCGAGATCGGTGTCGGCCATGCGGTAGAGCAGCGAGTATTCGTTCTGCACCGAGGCGACGCGCGGGCCGCCCACCTCATTTGCCATGCGCAGCCATTCCGCGGTGCCCCAGGCGCTGTCGTTGGACAGGCCGAAGGCGCGGATGGTGCCACGCTCGACCTCGCGCTGCAGTGCGCCAAGGGCGTCGGCCATGTGCTGGCGGGTCGCCTCGCGGTCCTGTTTCCACGGAGCAAAGGTCCAGTTCTGACGAAAGGCATAGCTGCCCCGGTTCGGCCAGTGGAACTGGTAGAGATCGATGTAATCGGTCTTCAGCCGCTTCAGCGAGGATTCGACGGCGACCGGGATGGTCTCGGAACTGATCGGCGCCTCGTCGCGCACCAGCTTCGACGGGCCGGTGTGCTTGCTTGCGAGGATCCATTCGCCGCGGCGGCCGGACTTCTCGAACCAGTCACCGAGGATTTCCTCGGTGCGGCCCACGGTCTCGGCCCGCACCGGGTTCACCGGGTACATCTCGGCGGTGTCCATGAAGTTGATGCCGGCATCGAGCGCGCGCTCGATCTGCGCAAAGGCATCCTCGGGCGGCGTCTGGTTGCCATAGGTCATGGTCCCGAGGCAGAGCTCGGTCACCGACATGCCTGTGCGGCCCAGCGGGTTTTTCTTCATTGGAGGTCTCCTGTTAGCGCTCGGCGCGACACTAGTCACCTGAGCCGGGAAGCCAAGACCCCAAGCTCCGGGATCCTCCGGGGCAGCCCGAAGTGCCCATCGCTCAGGCAGGTACGGCGCAGCGTATGGGCGGATTTGAGATCACAGAAACCGCGGTTGCTCCAAAAACGACGTGGCCCTGTCGCAATCCGCCGCGACAACCCCGGGAACGCATGTCCCTAACCGGCCCATGCGCCTGCCAATTTCCTTCGCCGCCCTCTTCCTCTCCGTCATCCTGCAGCAGCTTTCCTCCGGCGGCGTCGGCCCGCTGGACGCGCTCTCGGGCTTCGCGCTCAGCTTCACCACCGCCGAGATCGGCTTTCTCGGCTCGGCGCATTTCATCGGCTTCTTCGTCGGCTGCTGGTGGGCGCCGCGGCTGATGGGCTCGGTCGGCCACAGCCGCGCCTATGCCGCCTTTACCGCTGCGGGGGTGATCGGGCTCATCGCACATCCGCTGCTGACCACCCCCGAAGCCTGGGCGATCTTCCGCATGGCCACGGGCCTGTCGGTGGCCGGCGCCTACACGGTGATCGAGGCCTGGCTGCAGGCCGAGGTGACCAACGAGACCCGGGGCCGCGCCATGGCCGCCTACCGCATGGCCGACATGGGCGCGGCGCTGGTGGCGCAGATGCTGATCGGCGTGCTCGAGCCGGCGCATTACGTCAGCTACAACCTGCTGGCGCTGCTGTGCTGCACCGCCATGCTGCCGATCACCCTGACCCGCCGGGCGCAGCCCGCCACCCCGGCCGCACCGCGCCTACGCCCGGGTCTTGCCGGCGCGCGCTCGCCGCTGGCGGTGGCGGGCGTCATCGTCTCGGCGCTGTCGGGCGCGAGCTTCCGCATGGTCGGCCCGATCTACGGAGCGGGTGTCGGGCTGCAGCCCGACCAGATCGGCCTCTTCCTCGCTGCCTACATCGCCGGCGGCGCGGCGGCGCAATATCCCGTCGGCTGGCTCGCCGACCGCTTCGACCGGCGGACGGTGCTGATCTGGCTCTCGGTCGCCTCGATCCTCGTCTCGGTCGCCACCGCCAGCTTCACCGGCCTCTCCCCTGCCGGGGTCATGGCCATGGCCGCGCTCTTCGGGATGGTGACCTACCCGATCTACTCGGTCTCGGCGGCCCATGCCAATGACTTCGCCGACAGCTCGGAACGGGTCGAGCTCTCCGCCGCGTTGATGTTCTGGTACGCCGTGGGCGCGATCGCCGCCCCCTATGGCGCCGCCCTGCTGATGGCCACCTTCGGCCCCGCCTCGCTCTTCGTCTTGATCGGTGCCGGGCACCTGCTGCTGGTGATCTTCGGCCTGATCCGCATGCGCGCCCGCCCCGCCGCGCGCCGCACGCCCTACGTCTACGCCCCGCGCACCAGCTTCCTCATTGGCCGCCTGCTGTCGCGCCAGCGCGACGAGAAGGACTGACCCTCCTTCCATATGTCCCAAATATCCTCGGGGGAGTTCGAGGGGGCAGACAGCCCCCTCGCCGCCGCACTGGCAAGCCCGGACAACATCCGCTAAGGACGCGACAACTCCAGATTCATTCGCGGGACGAACATGGCACGTCATCTGATCACCTCGGCGATCCCCTATATCAACGGGATCAAGCATCTCGGAAACCTCGTGGGCAGCCAGCTTCCGGCCGACCTCTTCGCGCGCTACCAGCGGGCGCGCGGCAATGAGGTGCTGTTCCTCTGCGCCACCGACGAGCATGGCACCCCCGCCGAGCTCGCCGCCGCAAAGGCGGGCAAGCCGGTGGCCGAGTATTGCGCCGAGATGCACGAGGTGCAGTCGAAGATCGCCGAAGGCTTCCGCCTCAGCTTCGATCACTTCGGCCGTTCCTCGAGCCCGCAGAACCACAGGCTGACCCAGCATTTCGCCGGTGTGCTGGCCGAGCGCGGCTTGATCCGCGAGGTGTCGGAGACGCAGATGTACTCGCCCACCGACGGGCGCTACCTGCCGGACCGCTACATCGAGGGCACCTGCCCGAACTGCGGCTTCGAGGATGCGCGCGGCGACCAGTGCGACAATTGCACCAAGCAGCTCGACCCGGTGGAGCTGATCAACCCGCGTTCGGTGATCTCGGGCGCGACCGACCTCGAGATGCGCGAGACCAAGCACCTCTATCTCTGCCAGAGCCAGATCAAGGACGAGATCGAGGCCTGGATCGACAGCAAGAGCGACTGGCCGGTGCTGACCACCTCGATCGCCAAGAAATGGCTGCACGACGGCGACGGGCTGCAGGACCGCGGCATCACCCGCGACCTCGACTGGGGCATCCCGGTGAAGAAGGGCGAGGAAGAGTGGCCCGGCATGGAAGGCAAGGTCTTCTACGTCTGGTTCGATGCGCCGATCGAATACATCGCCTGCGCGCAGGAATGGGTCGATGCCGGCAAGGGCGAGGACTGGGAGCGCTGGTGGCGCACCGACAAGGGCGCCGAAGACGTGACCTACACCCAGTTCATGGGCAAGGACAACGTGCCCTTCCACACGCTGACCTTCCCGGCCACCATCCTCGGCTCGGGCGAGCCGTGGAAGCTGGTCGATTACATCAAGTCGTTCAACTACCTCAACTACGATGGCGGCCAGTTCTCGACCTCGCGCGGGCGCGGCGTCTTCATGGACCAGGCGCTGGAGATCCTGCCGGCGGATTACTGGCGCTGGTGGCTGCTGAGCCACGCGCCGGAAAGCTCGGATGCCGAGTTCACCTGGGAGAACTTCCAGTCCTCGGTGAACAAGGACCTCGCCGACGTGCTCGGCAACTTCGCATCGCGCGTCACCAAGTTCTGCCGCTCGAAGTTCGGCGAAGTGGTGCCCGAGGGTGGCGCCATGGGCGAGCTGGAGACCAAGCTGATCGCCGACCTTGCCGAAAAGATCCGCGAGTACGAGGCGCAGATGGAGGCGCATGAGGTGCGCAAGGCCGCCGGCGCGCTGCGCGCCGCATGGGTTCTCGGCAACGAGTACCTGCAGGAAGCCGCCCCGTGGTCGACCTTCAAGACCGACCCCGAGGCTGCGGCGATGCAGATCCGCCTCGCGCTGAACATGATCCGCCTCTACGCGGTGATCTCCTCGCCCTTCATCCCCGACGCCTCGGCGCAGCTGCTGGCAGCGCTGAAGACAGAAGATGACGGCTGGCCGGGCGATCTGGATGCCGCGCTGAGCACCCTGCCCGCCGGCCACGCCTTCGAGGTGCCCGAGGTGACCTTCCGCAAGATCACCGACGCCGAGCGCGAAGACTGGCAGGAGCGCTTCGCCGGGACGCGCTGAGACGCCTCCGGCGGACGTATTTGCCGAACACTGAAAGGGCGCGGTCCGAAGGGGCCGCGCCCTTTTTCCATGTCACTTACTCGGCACGCCGCCCTCGACGATGCCCGTCGGCGTCGGGCTGAGCCACTTGTAGAGCACCCCGCCGAGCGCCCCGCCGAGCAAGGGCGCCAGCCAGAACAGCCAGAGCTGACCCAGCGCCCATCCCCCGACGAAGAGCGCCGGGCCAGTGCTGCGCGCCGGGTTCACCGAGGTGTTGGTGACCGGGATGCTGATCAGATGGATCAGCGTCAGCGCGAGCCCGATCGCCAGCGGCGCGAAGCCCACCGGTGCCTGCCCATGCGTGGCGCCCATGATGATGAAGATGAACATCAGCGTCAGCACCACTTCGGCCACGAAGCCCGAGAGCAGCGAATAGCCCCCGGGGCTGTGCTCGGCGTAGCCATTGGCGGCGAAGCCCGAGGCCACCAGGTCGAACTCCGGCACACCGCTGGCGATCACGTAGAGCACCGCCGCGCCGAGAATCGCCCCAACCACCTGGGCGATGATGTAGGGCAGGATGTCGGAGGCCGGGAAACGCCCGCCCGCCGCCAGACCCACGGTCACCGCCGGGTTGAGATGGCACCCGGAGACATGGCCAATGGCATAGGCCATGGTCAGCACCGTCAGACCGAAGGCCAGTGAGACACCAAGCAGGCCGATCCCCACCTCGGGAAAGGCGGCCGCAAGCACTGCAGATCCGCAGCCACCAAGTGTCAGCCAGAACGTTCCTATGAGCTCAGCCGCGTATCGTCGCGAATTCCCCATCGCAAACTCCATAGTTGAATGAATTATATAAAAATCTCGCAGAGCGGATACTGGCACCCAATCGCGCCGGCTCAAAGCGCTTTTGCATCGGACGGGCGGAGCCGCGCCCATCGCTCCCCCCCCGCCCGGCGGCGGCATCGACGTGCCTGCCCGAAACATCGCGGGCTCAGACCTTTCCGGGATGCGCCTCTGTTGTCGGACTGTCAGGCTCGAAATTCATCGACCGCCCACGCCGGCGGTGATCGCCGCCAGGGTCGAGCCCGACAAGATCTCGCCGCACCGCCCGCTCGAACCGGCGCGCGCCCTGCGCCCGCGCGATGGTTTCGGCGCGGTCGAGAAGTGCCAGTACCTCGCCGGGGTCCGCGGTTTCCTGCGCACGGCAGAGCGCGCGCAAGCGCAGAGCCTCGGAACGCAGGTAGAAATGCCGGAAGCGTTCGATGTCATGATCGCAGGTCTCCAGCAGCGTCAGGGCCTCCACCGTGCGCCCGGCTTCGCACAGCAATTGCACCCTGAGCAGCGAGATGCGGGGCATCCACAGGGCGTATTCCATCGCCGCCGCCTGCGCCGCCCCCATCGCCGCCAGTCCTTCGTCGAGGGCACCATTGCGCGCCGCGAGCCAGCCGTCCCAGATGTTGATGTAGAGCGGCGCGATCTCGCTACGGTCCACCAGCCGGCGCAGATCCGTCAGCAGCGGCAGGACGCCCTCGCTGTCGCCCAGCTCGAACCGGGCGAGGCAGAGATGCACGAGCACCTGGAAGGAGGTCGCGCTGTCGTCGAAGCTCTCGGCCCGGCTCAGGGCACGCTCCTGATCGCGCTCGACCGCCTCGGGCCGGTCCTGCAGGGCGCGCAGGATGGCGCGTTGAGACAGGGAAGCCGCGAGCACGTCGAAGGGATGGCCCGGCAGGATGGGATCGAAGCCCTCCGGCGCGTAGCCGTCGAGCGCGTCGTGGAAAAGCGTCTCGGCCGCGGGCAGCTCCCCTTCGAGGATCGACACGTAGCCGAGGAAGCGCTGCGCCATGCGCAGCGTATCGCGCAGCCCGGATCGGCGCGCGGCGTGGTCGAACTGCAGCGCGCTGCGGCGCGCCAGGACGAGGTCCGCACGCACCAGAGCGGACATCGACCTGCTCCAGAGCAACTGCAGCGCGGATTCCCCCGGGACATGCCCGTCGAACAGCTCGGCCATGGAGGCAAGGTTGTGCTCGGTCTCGTGCGAGGCAAAGCCCGTGGTGACGGTCAGCGCCATGTTGAGCCGGATCCGCAGCGCGATCGCCCGGCTGTTGCGCGACGCCGAAGCGGGCTGCTGTTCCAGCATCGCAAGCGCCCGCTCGAAGAACCCAACGGCGGAGGCCGGCGTCGCCCGGGCCAGCGCCTGATCCGCCGCCTTCTCCCAGAATCGGCCCGCCGCTGCGGTGTCGCTGGCCATGGCAAAATGCGCCGCCACCGCCTCGGGCCGCTGCTCCGCGAGCTCGGGAAAGGCGGTTTCCATCGTGCGCGCCACCTTCAGGTGCAGGGCCGCCCGCCGCGATAGCAGCAATGATCCGTAGGCGGTGTCCCGCATCAGAACGTGGCGAAATCCGAAGGTATCGGCGGAGCCGGGCTGTCGCTCGAGCAGGTTGGCTGTCAGCAATTCCTCGAGGCCCGAGTCCACATGCTGATCGCTCATGTCGCAGCAGGCGTGCAGCAGCGGACGGCTGACGCTGGGCGCGATCAGGGCCACCATCTGGGCCACCGACTTGCCGTGCGGCAGGCGGTCGAGGCGGGCCATGAGCGTGTCCTGCAATGTGAAGGGGACTTCGCCGCCGACCGCCATCGGCGTTTCCGGCGCCTCGAGCAGAGCCCGCGTGAGTTCCTCGGCGAAGAGCGGCACACCGCAGGAGCGGGTGACGATGATCTCGCGGACCTCGGCGGACAGGGCCTCGGCCCCCTCCTGCGCGGCGATCAGCGAAATCGTCGACTCGGCATCGAGCGGCGCCAGCGCAATGCGGTGAAACGCGTCGAAACTGACACCGGGGCGCGGCCGGGTCGTGGCGGCCAACAGCAGGCCGCGGCTGCCGGCACAGGCGGCGAGGCGCCGGAGCAGCCGGCGCGTCTCCGCGTCGGCCCAGTGAAGGTCCTCGACAAGCAACAGGCGAGCCCCGCCCGTCTCGCCCGCCAGGATTGCGACCGCCGCCTCGACCACGGCACCGCGCAGATCCTTCCCGGCGAGTTGTTCGGTGTCGGAGGCAGCAGCGACACCCGCCATGCGGGCAAGTACGGCGAGATTGTCCGGCGTCGCGCCTGGAAGGGCCGACAGCGCCACCATGGGATCCTCCGCCCCCGCGACGACCCGTTCCAGCCATTCCAGCACCGGGCGCAGCGTCGCCGTCTGCGCGGCGCGGCTGCATTGCAGCCTTACCACCTCGGCGCCCGCGGGGGCCGCATGGGCCAGTTCGCCGAGCAGCCGCGACTTGCCGATCCCCGCCTCGCCCTCGATCAGCACGGCGCCCCCGCCAGAGCCGGACAAACCCGCCATCATCCGGAACAACACCGCGCGTTCCGCGTCGCGCCCGAGGAGCTCGCCGCTGTCGCGCAACGGACTCGATGCCAGGCCCTCGACACGCCAGACCGCCAGGCGCTCGGAGAAGCCCTTGAGAGATCGCGCTCCCAGCGCCGACATCTGCACCGTGCCCTGCACAAGTCGGCGCGTGCTGTCGGACACCACGACCTCGCCCGGCCCGGCCTCGGCCTGCAGCCGCGCGGCCAGCGCTAGCGTCGCGCCGGTCGCCACTTCCTCGGGCGCCCCGCGCAGCGCCCGGCGGGTCTCGATCACCGTGAGACCGCTGGCTATGCCGACCCGGACCGCGACCGCCCCGCCGCAGGTCCGGAGCTGCCCGCATCGCTCAACCAGCCCCAGCCCCGCGCGCACGGCGCAGAGCGCGGCGTCCTCGAGCACGGCGGGATAGCCGAAATAGGCCATGAGTCCGTCACCGAAACTGTTGGCGATGAAGCCGTCCGATTCCGCGATCGCCGCCTCGCAGGCGGCGCGGAAGTCATGGAACCGGGTCTGGAGATCCTCGGGGTCGAGTCGGGTCGCCTGCACGGTGGAATCCACCATGTCGCAGAACAGCACCGTGAGATTGCGCCGCTCGTGCACCGTCGAGGCCGAGCCCGCGTCGGCCACGGCCCGCAGGAGCCGCCTGCGCGGGCCAAGCGGAAGCCCCAGCCCGACGAGATCCTCGTCCGAGAGCAGCGGAATGTCTTCTGGTTCGATCCGCTCTTTCAGGAACAGCTCAAGATAGTCGGCGAGGCCGTGTGTTTCGAGAAAGCTGCGCAGCCGATCCGACATCGGCCCACCCTAGCGCCCGCTCAATGTCCGCGTCTGCGCGACGAGGGCTTCGAGCGGGCGGCTGTCCCTGGAGAACTGCCGCGCCTCGCGCAGGGCCTGCTCGGCGATGTCGTTCAGCTTCTGCTCGCTCGCCGGCAGCGCGTCGTAGAAGGCGGCGCCGGTCAGCTTGAGCTCCTCCTCGGAGGGATCGGGCTGGCAGAAGGCGGCACGAACCACCGGGTCCGCAATCGCGAGGCTGGCGGGCAATGTCAGGATGCCGTCGCGCAAATCCTCGGTGCCGCCCCCGCCAAGCGCCGGAAGGCCGCGCACGTCGGCCACGTCATCGCACCCATGATAGAGCGTACCCAGCAAGCCACCGTAGCGCCGCAGCGCGCCGCTGCGATCGCCGAGGCAGGCGCAGACCTCGAACATCGAGCCGGTGTCCTCTCCGGAGATGCGCAGCCAGTCCTCGAACCCCAGCGGCTGGCGGCGCAGGCGCCACTGCATGCACTCCGCGACGCCGAGCCGCTTCAGGAGCTCCGAGAACAGGGCAATGCCCTGCACATCGTCACCGAGCTGCAGGTAGCCCTCGGCGACCATGTATCCCGAAGTCATGAGCGCGTTGAGCTCGCCGAACTGCGTGTGCATCGTGGCCCGGCCGCGACGCTCCGGAGACTTGTCGAGGATGTCGTCGATCACCAGAGACATGTTGTGGAACAGCTCGATCACCAGCGCCGAGGTCATGATCCTGTCGGGGATCGGACCGGGGCCGTGCTGCGCCCGGTGGCAGGCGAAGATAGTGAGCGGACGGAAATACTTCGAGCCGCCGAAGAACTGCCATTTAAGTGCCTCCTGCATCTCGGGATCGCAATGCGACACCCAAGCGGTGATGGCGTCGCGCAGGCGGGCCATCTCCTCGGGGAAACCGAGCGAGTCGATCACCGAGGCGCTGGTGTCATCGACCGTTGCGGAGGCATCGACGTTCATCGCTTGACGCTCCATGTGCGGTGGTCGGCGTCCTCGGGCCATTGCCCGGCCGCCCGCTGCGCCATGTTCTCGCCGATGGCTTCGAGCTCCTGTTCGAGCCGCCGGGCCTCGAAGACCGCGGTGGCGCCGACCTCACGCAGAAATGCCCGCAGCGCTTCGACGTCGGCCAGACGCTGCTGCTCTTGATCCGCGGTGCCGGGAGTGAATTGCAACGCCAGGGAATTCGTCAACGCGCCCTGGTGCCGGGCAAAGACGTCCGACATCCCCTGACCGTAGCGCAGGGCGCTGCCGGAGGTGATGCCCCAGACCTCCGCCAATGCCTCGGGCATTCCTCCAGGAGCGGCCCCGGCTCCCTGCGATTGCGCCGCGCCACCGGCAAGCCGGGTCATGAAACGCGCGTAGCCGTCGAGCATCTGCGCCGCGGCCTCCGACATGCCGCGCAGATTATCCTTCGCGTTCCCTTGCGACGAGCTGCCGTCCTGCGAAAAGCTGAAAGGATCCGGGCCGGTGGTCGTCATGTGAGCTCTCTCCTCGGGAACTGAAAATGTACTTGGCGGCGGTCAACGACGCCGCGAGGCGTCGAGACGGTAGAGAGCCGACATCTGCCAATACGCGCCTGCGCCGCGCAGGGCGTGAAGGGTCCGCAGGTGACTGTCCAACGCGCCCCGCAACAGCCGCTCGCCCGCCTCCATGCGCCGGTCGGGCGGCGCGCGAAGGGTATCTGCACCCAGTTGCGCCATCTCGGCGCTCTCGGCCGCCGCCACGCGCAGGGCGCGTGCGCCGACTTCCGCCTGCGCCGACAGCAGCGCAACGTAGAACTGTGAAAGCGTCTCCACCCTTCGTGCTTGTTCGCCCGTCACGCGCATCCCCGACTTCACAAGTCGCCCAATGTGAACAATAGTGAAGTCTGGAGGCGGATATGGCAACAAATCAAAATCAGAAAGATTTGCACGACAATCATTTGCCATACACGGACGCCGCGCGCGGGACGGCCCCCGCGCCCATCGTGCAGGACTATCCCCTGCCCGACCGTCGCAGTCAGAGGCCCCATGTCATCATCGTCGGGGCGGGCGTTGCCGGGATGACCACGGCGCACCGCCTGCTCGAACGTGGCCATGACGTGACGTTGATCGAAGCCAACGCTTTCGTCGGCGGCAAACTCGGCGCGCATCAGGCTGCGGACGAAACGGTCCAGACAGCGCGAGCAGAGAACTCTTCGTCCGGCAACACGGAACCGGCTGATCCGAACACGGAGCCGGCGGCGCATTTCGGCCAGCGTCCGTGCAAGCACTGCCCCGATGAATGCTCTGCCGCGGATCGGGCAGACGACTGGCACGAGCACTGTTACCACATGTACCTCAACTGGTATCACAACTTCTGGCAGCTCATGCGCGAGATCGGCACGATCGACCGTTTCGAGCCGATGTCCGCGATCAATTACCTGCGCCCCGATCCGAGCGCTGCCCCCCTCGAAACCATCAACTCAGGCTCGCCCGCCACGGCCTGGCAGAACATGACCAGCGGCGTGGTCGCGCCCGCCGATGTGTTCCTGCACAGCCAGTCGCTGCTGGAGCTGATCTCGAGCCCGGATTTCGCCGACCGGCACCTCGATCAGATGAGCGTCGATGCCTTCTTGCGCCACCTCCCCTACACGACCGACGCCTCGCGCAAGGCGTCGCATCGTGTGCTCGCAAAGGCCTTCGCCTCGCCGACCGCCCTGGCTTCGGCCTCCTCCTACAAGTCTTTCGTGCAATACGGCGCTCGGCTGCCCGAACCCGCCATGTGGCTGCTCACCGGCCATACGGAGGAGGCGATCTTCACGCCCTGGTTGCTCCACCTCACTCGGCTGGCGGGGGAATTCATCATCGACTGGCCTGGCGACGAGGAGCGGCAGGTCTTTCTCGATATTTACGAAAAATACCAAGAAGAAGCGAAAAAGGCCGGGACGGCCCCGTCCATGGGCCAAGAGCGTCCCACGCTCACGCTCATGCCCCTGACCCGTGTCTCCGGGATGGAAGTCGACCCTTATACCGGCGCGTTCATGCTGCGCCTCAATCGCGAAAGCACGTCTCCGGGTGTGCAGGACACACGCAAGTCAGAAGACGCGCCCGCCCCGGCCGCGCTCTGGCGGTTCCACGGGCCGGTTGTCCTGACGATCCCGCCGCGACAGCTGGCCCAGCTTGTGCATCTCCGCGCCGACGACACCCACAAAGCCTATTACGAGCGGACCCTGGCCGGTGCGGATCCGTCGCTGGCCAATGTTTCGCGGCTGAAGGGGGCGTCGATCATGACGCTCGACATCATTCTGCGCAGGCCGCTCAAACGCCCCCTGCCCCGCGGCATCGTCATCCTGCTCGACGCCAAGTACGAGCTGAGCGTCTACGACAATTCCCAGATGTGGCGGTCCGGGGCTCCGGTGGTGCAAAACTCCGACGACCCCGAGGACTCGAAGCTCACGCAATTGTCCATATGCGCCTCCGACGCCGACCCCCTGATGCCCTTTGCAGGGCAGAACGGGGGGGCTCAGGTCATCGTCTGGATGATCCTGCAGGAACTCGCTCGCTACATCGACTTCGACCCCGAGGCCGACATCCTGCACTGCCGGACCCACCTGCAGACCAACGCGGGCAGCGAACTCTTCGTCAATTCCGTGGCGACCTGGAAGTACCGCCCCAGGGCCACCACGGCGCTCCCCGATCTCTTCATCGCCGGCGACTTCGTGCAGACGCCCATCGACGTGGTCACAATCGAAGGCGCCGCCACGAGCGGACTGATGGCCGCCGAGGCGGTGCGCCGGCGCACCGGCGTCGGCCACCCGGTGGACATCAAGGTCCCCGACACCCTGCCCAGGGCCCCGCTGAAACTGGCCGTCACCGCCATGCGCCCACTGGCATATGCGGCCAAGGCGGTTTCGGAGACCGACAGCACCTTCGGCCGCGTGTTCAGATCGGTCTTCCCGGAGCGTTGACCACGGCCGGCTCGCCCAGCGTTCCGCTCATCCGCTCCGTCCATCCATTGGCCGCTGGTCGCCGCCCTGGCAGCTCGAGGCGCCGCATGGTCTCGCACAGGCAGGCCATGCCCCCGGCGCAGAAGCATCCATTCGTCGCGGCGCCCTTGTTTTTTTGGCCGAGGGTCAGCCGCACGTCTCCACCGAACTGCAAACCCTCACCGGTTCCGCTGCGTGTCAGCACCGAGCGCGCGGGGACAACAGGGCCGGCCGACCGCCCTTCGGGCTCGACCATCGAACAGATCAGCCCCGGCACCCGGTGACTCGCTCCGCGCCCGAAACGCGGGAAATCGATTTCGAACCGGTCGCTTGGACGGAGCACGCCGGAGCGCGCCGCCCCGAGGCCGAAACACACCCTGTTCTCGGAGTAGGCCACGTCGAGCGCGGACCGCGGACCCGCCCCTTCGGCATCGCAGAGATCCTTGCGAATACCCCAGATGCGCCTCGCGGCAACCAGGGAGTAAGGGTCGGTCACGATGAGCCGCAGGAACATCTGGCCGGGGTCCGGGAAGGCCCCACCCCGGGGGGTCACCGAAAGCGTCAGGCCGATCTCGCGGAGCACACCGAAGTCCGACGCGCGGTAATCGGTCGCCACGATGGACACCATCGATTGGCCGGTTCCAACCGAGACAGGCTCGTAGAAGGCCAGAGCCTCCACCGGCTGGTGACCAAGTGCCACCGCCTCCTCGATGAGCTCCCACGCCAACGACGTGGATACATGCCACGACGCCCAGGCCTGCGAGGCATCCAGCACTCTCGCCGGTAGCACGAACCGGTCCGCGACGCGCGTCTCCGGGATCGTGTGCCGCGCGCTCTCAGCCAACGCACCGGCACGCTCGGCCAGGTCCAGCCGCTGCCGGTTGGCATCTTGCGGATCGAGCGAGACCGACCGTGCGATCGGCGCGGGCGCGCCGCCCGACAGCGCGTCCTCGACCTCGGCGGGCAGGTCGTCGCCGCCCGCGTCGATCTGCGCGACCGCGACCGCCAGCGCAGACATCGGCGCCGCGGCGACATTCGTCGCCAGCAAGGCTCCCTCAGCCAGCATGTCCTCCGCCAACCCTCGCGCGTTCACCCCGTTCGCCCAGTGGCTGGCCGTCGCCTCCGCCATACGCGACGCCGCGGATTGGGTCGCGTCGAACATCCGTGTCACGGTCTCGCTGCCGAAACTGCTCCAGGCTCGGAACAGGGCGGCGACGTCACCGGTCCCCACGGGCCGCAGATCAAGGGGATTTCGCTTGTCCATGGGACGCTCCTCCACACCATGCGAGCAGTGTCGGCCAAGGATCCGCATCACGCAATGAAGAACCGTTTCGCAGAACTCGAGCGCCTTCGCGCGGGAGCCGCCTGGACCATGGGCCATGGGGCCCGCCACGCGCGCTCGACCGGTAGACGTCATCCGCAAGAACGCCCGTCCCGCGTCGCCCTTTCATGCCAGGCCCGGGCGCTGTCGCGCTGATCCAATGAGAGTTGGAATTTCCGCTCAGCCTTCCGGCTTCAGGCAACTGCCTTGATGTCGGGGGTGACGAGGCTGTAGAGGCGGTTCATCTTGGCGATGCGGATCTGTCTATCGGCAATCTGACGATCAGGGTCTCGTGACATAATAGGCGTCCCGAAGGCCTTGAGACGGCTCATCCGGGCCTCCACCCGATTTCGATCGTGATATCCCGCCCATCGTTTCCAGAGCGCCCGGCCCAAATGGCGTGTGGTGTGCCAGACGTCATTACGGGCGGCTGCGGCAGGACCTTCTTCCTCCCAGGCGCGCCCGTTGCGGTGGATCGGTAGGACCGCATCGGCGTCTCGATCGATGATCGCTATGTGGCGTCGTCACGCGTCATCATCGCCATCCATTGCCCGGCAGGCGATTGCGAAGCAATCTGCCGAGAGCGGCCCTGCCGCCCCGAGGTAAACCCGACACCGCGAACATCGCCGGTCTGAGTGTCCATGGCCATATGGACCTTGCACCCTTGCCTTCGGCGGGAAGGGGCGTGTTTGTGAGCTTGCAGGACGCCGTCTCCGCGGAACTTCATACCGGCACCGTCCAGTCCAGACCGCCCATCTCCAACAGGCTTGCGACAAAGCCGGCCGTCTGCCGGAGCGGCAGGCCTGCTGCTGCAGCGCGACGAGCTGGTAGCGAGGAAAGCAGTGCTGGAAACCGATTTGCAGCCGCCCGTCCCTGCCCTGCTGCGCGTCCATCCCAGGCTGTCCGAACGCTACCGCAAGAAGGTCGCCGAACCGTCGCAGACCGTGCCCAACGAAGCCATCCGCACGTCGGCGCTGGACGTGCTGCGCGGGCTGATCAAACACGTGGTCGTCCGTCCACCACAAGGGCGAAAACGGCGGTCTGGCTCTCGAGCCGGAAGGGGCGATCACGGCGATGATCGAGCAGGCGCAGCCGGGCGCTGCGCGGCGTCGATGCGTGTTCGGTAGCATTGGTTGCGGGAGCACGCATGGGCGACTGTCGGCAGCGAAGCGCAGATTCTGCTGAAAGAGGCGGCTTGATCGGCGGCCTGCCGACTGATTTGCCTATTAGCGCCCAATACTGCCCCCCTCGTTTGGCACAGCTTGCCCAGAGTAGCGTAGCCCTCAAGTCGCGCAGCGGCTCGGGCGATCCCGACAGCTAGACGCGACTTGACGGTCCCGGTCCCGCCGATGAGCACGAGTTGCGGTCGCCCGGACCCATCAGACCCGCGACATAGGCGGGACACATCCGCCCGCGCGTCTCGTGACCAAGTGCCGCAAGAAACGCCGACAGCCCCACGTCCAGATTGCCTCGCCACTTCCCCGCCAATCGCCAGCCTCCCCTAATGCTGGCTCCCTATGAATCATCCAAAACCGCTCCCGTGGATCTCGTGGGTATCGCATCAGGAAAACTCTGCCAAAGTCGTGCTAGGAGGATACGAGCCGCACCCGCGAGAGGAAATCTGCCAGCACGGCCACGAAGACCCAGTAGATCGGCACAAAGGGAAAGGCGAACCGCGCCTCGGGCCAGGCGGCGGTGTAGAGCGCCCAGTGGACCAGCAGGACGGAGACCATCAACGCCGGAGCACGCCTGTCGTAGAGCCCCCGGAACATGAAGGTCACCGCGATGCCGACCATGGCTAGAGAGATCACGAAGAACGACACGAAGAAGTAGATCAGCCGGTTCTTGTCGAATTTGAAGTTATGAACTTCGAAGGAATTGTCCGGGTTGTTCTGGATCTCGGCCTTGCCCAGCGGCGCGGCTCCCGGCAGGAACAGGATGGCCTTGAGAACGGAATCGCGAACAAAGTCCGCGGGCTTGTCGGCGACCCGCTCCCAAAACTGCGCATTAGCGCGCTCGCGCAGGTCCTTGTCATAAACGCAGCGATGCACGGTGTCGGTGTTTCTAAAGGGCAGCCGAATCCTGTCGATATCGGAATAGAGATAGAGGTCGCCGGTGGACTGACCCTTGTAGGCATTGTTTCCAGAGGTGCACGAGGAAGCCACCACCAGTGTCCCGGACAGTTTCGTCAGGTACACCTGCCAGGGGAAGACCAACCCGAAGACGATCACCAGGAAGACCAGGCTGTTCTTGAAGAACTGCGCCAGACTGGAGGCGCCGAACGCGAAGGTCGCGATGGCAATGGGGATGAACAGGATGCCGGTCGGCCGCGTGAAGATGAGCAGCACGACGATGAGACCGGACAACACCGCCGCCTTTAGGTCGGTCTTGAACGTCAGCACCAGGATGAACGAAAGCAGCAGCGCCGTGTAGAAGGTCGTCTCCCGGATCATGAACACCTCGCCCACGGGGCCGAAGATCACCAAAAATCCGACGGGCAGCAGGAGCCGCACCGCGCCCACCCCAATATGCCGTGCAAGACGCATAGAGATGAAAAGACAGAGGCTGAGCAGAAAAGTGTTCATCATCACGACCGCCGCCTCGGGGAAGTCGCCCTCGGGGCCGGCCACGTAGTAGATCATCGCCAGGAGCATCGGATAGGCGGGTGGCCGGAACCCGAGAGGCTCGTGCTGGTCGAGATCCTCGCCAAGGATGACGATATGGAGAAACTCGCCCGCCGAGTACTGGTAGCTGCCTTCCACGGTGGGATGGACGACCCAATAGAACGCCATGACCAGCATGAAGAACAGAGCACTCAATATGAGCTCTCTCATCAGATCACGCTGCGGATCGGATTTCGATCCGGACAAGGTAAATTCACGGGAAGGATTGGAAACTGTCGGGTGATTGGAAACTGTGCTCATAACTCATTCCGAAAAATTTTGCCGCCAGCAGGCTCCAAAATTCAGCCGCAACGAGCACGATACCGGCTACGGCGCCGTCGAGAAATCTTCGACCGGCAGGAATCCACTGATGTTCATCAACTTCATTCAATGCTTAATCTATAGGACGAAAGTTCCTTCCCTGTCATTCAGAACTTCATGACGGCCGGGGAGCACCGATTCGCGCTCCGGGCCATGAGCGGCGAGCAGGTTCGGCGCGGCAAACTCCAGGCGAATATGGCACTGCGCCGAACGCCGGGCGCCGGGCAAAGCCGCGCGGGCTTGGGAGTGGCAAGGCGACTTGCATGGAATTTCCGCGGCGCCAAAGCGTGAATGACGCGAAAAAGGACGGTTCGCCTACACTGAATCTCGGAATGACGCTGAGCTGACGCCATCGAGTGGTCCGGGTTAAATGCCAATGCATCGTCGACCTTCGATCCATGGGGTCAGCTAAGCTGGAAGCGAGGAAGGCAGCATTTGAGTCCGATTTGCAGGCGCCCGCCCCTGCCCTGGTGCGCTTCCACCCTGGGCGGGCGGAGCCCTACCTCAAGAAGGTCGCGGAGCTGTTGGGCGCGCTGCGCGACGAGGCGATCCGCACGCGGGCACTCGAGGTGCTGCGCGGGTTGATCGAGCGCGTGACCGTGCGCCACGAGGGCCGCAAAGGGTGGTCTGGTTCTGAAACTGGAAGGGGCGATCACCGCGATGATCGATCAGGTGCAGGCGGGTGTGCTGCGCGGTGTCGATGCGTGATCGGTGGAAGTGGTTGCGGGAGCAGGATTTGAACCTGCGACCTTCAGGTTATGAGCCTGACGAGCTACCGGGCTGCTCCATCCCGCG
>JBLXGS010000002.1:0-459669 GCA_048381755.1 Roseobacteraceae bacterium | reverse complement strand
CGTCTCGATCCCGTCCTGCGGCATCATGCTGCCGTGCTCGAGGTAATACGCGCACGACCAGGGGAAGCTCGTGGTCTCGAAGGCGAAGCGCCCCGTCGCGGCGGCGCCAAGCACCTCCATCGCAGCATCGGTGACATCAACACCGATCCCGTCGCCGGGGATCAGCGCAAGGCTGTAGGTCTTCATCGGATACTCCCAACTCATAGGCCCGTCGGTACGGATTTGCGGCCCCGCCACAGGGGGCTTGGATGCCGGGCATAACCCCCTCCGACGGTTCGTTGAAAGCAGAATGCGCGCGCGGGCCCGGCGGAAGCTGCCGAAAGCCGCGCTGCCGCAGAATTCTCTGCGGGATGCGCCACGCTGGCAGATTATTCTGCCTCGCGGTCCCCCGCGGCGAGCAGGCTCCCGATCGGCGCAGGGCGGGCCGGGGGCTGGGCGCGCAGGCGGCCCACCTGCGCGGGCGCGGTGCCCGTGGCGGCTGCGATGATCTCCGCCCCGGCCAGCTGGCAATAGCGACCCTGACAGCGCCCCATGCCAACCCGCGCCAGCGATTTCGCCCGGTTGGCCTCGGGTCCCGAGACCGGCAAACTGGCGCGCAGGTCGCCTGCGGAAACGCCCTCGCAGCGGCAGACCACTGCAGCGTCGGGCAGGTACCGGACGTGCTTGGCAGGCCAGGGAAAGGCACCGGCCATCGCCTCGGCGAAGCGCTGCATCCGCCTAAGGCGGCGCAGCACGGGCGCGGGATCGGGAGACGGCAGGCCGAGGTCCTGCAGGCAGGCAATGGCGGCGGCGCGCCCGGCCAGTTCGGCCCCGTCCGCCCCGAGGATCCGCAGCCCGTCGCCGGCGAGATAGAGCCCGTCGCCCGCCCGGCCCAGAGGATCGGCCCGTGGCATCCACTGGGCAAAAGCGGGGTTCCAGTCGAAGCTGGCACCCGCGAGGTCCGCCAGAGTACCATCGGCCCGCAGGTGCCAGCCGAGCGCGACCGTGTCGCAGGCGGTGCGGCGCGCCTCGCCCCGCGCGTCGCGCCAATGCAGCGCGGTGGGGCCGGCCTCGTCGCTGTCGATGCGGCCCAGCGTGACACCGGCGTGGTAGCGCCGCCCGAGCGCCGCCCGCATCCGCAACCCACGCAAGGTGACGAGCGGGCGGGCCAGCGCCATATGCAGACCTCCGCGCAGTTGGGTCCGGATCGGTGCTGTGTCGAGCACCGCCGCAACCTCTGCGCCCGCCGCCATCAGCTGCGTCGCCAGCAACGTCAGCAGCGGCCCGGAGCCGGCAAGCACGATCTTCCGGCCGAGCGCCACACCCTGCGCCTTCAGCGCGATCTGCGCCGCGCCGAGCGAGTAGACGCCGCCGACCTGCCAGCCGGGCACCGGCGCGAGCCTGTCCGTGGCCCCAGTGGCAAGCACCAGCCGGTCATATCTGATCTTTTCCAGCGTCTTGCCAAGCACATGCGCCACGCCATCGCGCAGCGCGATGACCGAGCGGTTCGGCAGTTGGGTCACCCGGCCCGCCGCCACAAGTTGGTCGAAGGTGTCGTGCAGCGCACGCGCCTTGGCCGCCTCGGAGCCGTAGAGCTTTTTCGCCGGGCGCGTGAAGCCCTGGGGAGGGCGACGGTAGATCTGCCCTCCTGCCCGCGTCGCCTCGTCCACCACCACGGGGTGCAGCCCCGACGCTGCAAGCGTCTCGGCGGCGCGGATGCCCGCCGGTCCCGCTCCGACGATCAGCACGCGGGTCATGCCGGCGCTCCGGGCCAGTCCGCGGCGGCGGCGCTGCGCAGGCGCATGCCGTCCATCAGCGGTGTCGAGCAGGCGCGCAGGCGCGGGCCGTCCTCCTGCCAGACCCAGCAATCCTGGCAGGCCCCCATCAGGCAGAAGCCCGCGCGCGCCTCGGGGCCGAAGTCCGCGTCGCGCAGGGCCCGGCGCGACAGCAGGATCGCGGTCAGCACCGTGTCGCCCTCGAGCCCGGTCAGCGCCTCGCCGTCAAAGGTGAAGCCGACCGGCGCGCGGGCGGTCTCGGCCAGCCGGACGAGCCGCCCGCTGCTCATTCTGCCGCCTCGGCGTAGGTCGTCGGGCGCGGCAGCTCGGGGAAGCGTGCACAAGTTGCTTCGAAGGCGGCCTCCACGGCCTCCGCGCCGCTGCCCTCGATCCGGCGGAAGATCTCGGTCTTGGTGAAGAAGCGCCAGTGGATCGGCAGCGCGGCAAGGATTTCGGTCAGCCGGTCGTAGGCCTCCGCGGTCCAGCGCGCCTCGTAGCCCTCACGTTCAGGACCGTAGTGGAAGAAAGCCTCCGAAGGGGTCGGCATTGCGGCACGCGCCTTGGCGGTGGCCTCTTCGTCGACCTCGCCTTCCTTCAGGATGACGCCGTAGTCGCGCACGGCGGCCGCGGGCGAGACATAGCCCCGCGCCACGTCGCGGGCGACGCGCCACGGCTCTCGCTCCGCCGGGTTGCCGCGCCCACCGCCACCCGCCGAGCGGACCTCGAGCACATCGCCCGGCTGCAGGATCGCGGTGTCCTTCGAGCCCATGCGCCGCTCGTCCGGCGTGCCGGGATTGACCACCATGTCGGCGAGCCCCGCCGCCCTGCCGCCGCCCGTGCCCCACGGACGGAAGAACGAACGGTCGCGGTTGCGCGCGGTAATGCGGCTGTCGGGAGTGAAGACCCGGAAAGCCATTTCAGTCGCCAGCCCGCCGCGCCAGCGCCCGGCGCCGCCGGTGTCGCGGGCCAGCCCGTATTTGACGAATTCCACCGGCACCTCGGTCTCGGTGATCTCGATCGGGGTGTTCTTGAGATAGGCCGCATCCGCACCCGAGCCGTTGGTGCCGTCGCGATGCGGCATGCCGCCGCCGCCGCCGACCACCGGGTTCACCGCCGCGATCACCGTCCTCCGGCTGCGCTCGTCGCGGGTCATCACGTTGACGATGCAGTTGTTGCCGGCAGGTGCCGCGGGCATCCGCTCCGGGATCGCCTGAGCAAAGGCCCCGAAGATCACCGAGCGCAGCCGCGCGCAGGTCAGCGAACGCATCCCCACCGCCGCAGGCGACACCGGGTTGAGCACCGTGCCCTCAGGGGTGATGCAGGTGAAGGGGCGCGTAAGCCCGGTGTTCAGCAAGATGCGCGGGTTCAGCGTGTAGAGCACGTAGTAGACGCCCACCAGCAGCATCGTATGCCGCGGATCGCCGCCCGAGGGGACGTTGAGCGAGGAGGCCAGCTGCGGATCGGAGCCGGTGAAGTCGAGCACCGCCTCATCACCGCGGATGGTCAGCGTCAGCTTGAGGCGGCAGGGATTGGCCTCGTCGCTGTCCTCGTCGGCGTAGTCGGCAAAGACGTACTGGCCGTCCGGGATTTCAGCCAGCACCGAGCGCGCCTGCGCCTCGGCCTGATCCATCAGCGCCGCAACGCCCTGCACGAAGCCCTGCTTGCCGAAACGCTCGATCATCGCATGCACCTTGCGCTCGCCGGTGCCGAGCGCGCCGACCAGCGCCTTGATGTCGCCGATGTTGAGCGCGGGCTTGCGCACGTTGGTCGACATGATCTTCATGATCTGCTCATCGAAGACCCCCTCACGCACCAGTTTCATCGGCGGGAAGCGCAGGCCTTCCTGGTGGATCTCGGTCAGCGAGCGCGACAGCGAGGCAGGCACCGCGCCGCCCATGTCGGTGTTGTGGATGTGCCCGCCGGTCCAGGCGACGATCTCGCCGTCGGCGAAGACCGGCTTCCACAGGTGGGTGTCGGGGGCGTGGGTCGCCACGTGGCCAGAATAGGGATCGTTGGTGAAGGCGACATCGCCGGGCCGATACTCTTCCTCCACCATGTCGATGGCGCGGCCATAGGTCAGCCCCGGATACCAGGTCGCACCCAGCTCCATCGGCACCGCAAAGGTATCGCCCGCGCGGTCCATCAGCATGACGGTGAAATCCTGCGTCTCCTTCACGAAGGCGGAATGGGCGGTGCGGTGCAGCGTATGGGCCATGTTCTCGGCCGCGGCGCGGGCATGGTTGGCGAGCACCTGGAGGGTCATCTTGTCGAACATGGGTCAGTCCTCGAACTGCAGGTGGATGTTGAGATGGCCGTCGACCCGGGCGCGGGCGCCCGCAGGAATGGCAAAGGTCGTGTCTTCCTGTGCGACGATGGCCGGGCCGTCGAAGGTGGCGCCCGAGGCCAGCGCGGCGCGGCTGTGCAGCGGCACAGGGCGCCAGCCACCGATATGCACCTGCACCTCGCGGCTCTCTCCCGCCTCGACCTGCGCCAGCTCGGCAAGATCGGGCTTGGGCCCGGCGCCGATGGCCGAGAGGCGCAGATTGACCATCTCGATCCGCCCCTCGGGGTCATCGAAATCGTAGATGCGGCGGTGGGTGGCGTGGAAGGCCCCGGTCATCCGGTCGAGGTCCGAGAGCCACGCGGGCTCCAGCGCCACCTCGATCTCGTAGCTCTGCCCGGCGTAGCGCATGTCCGCCGAGAGCTTCAGCTCGATGGCGCCGTCATGCCCCTGCGCCTCCAGCCATGCTCGGCCCTCGTCGGAGAGCGCGCGGAACTGCTCCTGCAGCAGCGGCAGCCGCGCCGCGTCGAGATCGGCAAAGACGGTTCGGATGAAGTCGCCCTTCAGGTCCGCCACCAGCCCGCCAAGCGCCGAGACCACGCCCGGGCGGCGCGGCGCCATGACGCGCGGCATTCCCAGCTCGCGGGCGAGAAAGGCGCCCAACATGGGACCGCCGCCGCCAAAGGGCATCAGCGCGAAATCCCGCAGGTCGACCCCGGCGCGGGACGAGAGTTTCTCCACCTCGACGAACATTTCCGACACCGCGATGTCGAGGATCGCCTGCGCCGTCTCCTCGACGCCACGCCCCAGTTGCGCGGCCAGAGCGCCGACAACCTCGCGCGCCAGCTCGACCTGCATGTCGAGCTGGCCATAGGCCATTTCCGAATGCCCCAGCCAACCGCAGACCGCCATGGCGTCGGTCACCGTGGCGCGGGTGCCGCCGCGCCCATAGCAGGCCGGGCCGGGCACCGAGCCCGCGCTCTCCGGCCCCACGCGCAGCACGCCATGCGCGTCTACCGAGGCGATCGACCCGCCGCCGATCCCGATCGAGCTGACCGAGACCGAGGGGATGTGCAGCGGGAACTCCCCGACCAGTTCGTCCGAGCCGAATTGCACCTCGCCGTCGATGATCAGCGCGAAATCGGCCGAGGTGCCGCCGATGTCGAGCGTCAGGATGCGGCTCTCGCCCGCCTGCCGCGCAAGCCAGGCGGCGCCGATCACCCCCGAGGCGGTGCCCGAGAGCAGCATCGACACGCAGTCGCGGCGGCCCTCACCGGCGGTCATCACCCCGCCGTTCGACTTGGTCAGCATCGCCCGCGCCGGAACGCCCTGCGCCGCCAGCCGCGCCTCCAGCGCCTCGAGGTAGCCCGAGACTCGCGGGTGGACGTAGCCGTTGAGGATCGCCGTGGAGCTGCGCTCGTACTCGCGGATCACCGGCCAGACCTCGGAGGAGGTGAAGACGAAGAGGTCCGGCGCGAGCGCCTCGATCTGCTCGCGGATCGCCACCTCCTGCGCCGGGTCGCGCCATGCGTGGAGGAGCGCCACAACGATGCCCTCCGCCCCTGCGGCACGCGCCCCGGCGACCGCCTCTGCCACGGCCCCCTCGGGCGCATCCGTGCGGCTGCCATCGGCGCGCATGCGCACCGGCAGGCCGAAGATCAGGTCGCGCGGCACCAGCGGGTCGGGGCGGTGGCAGAACAGCGAGTACATGTCGGGCATGCGCAGCCGCGCCAGCTCGATCACATCCTCGAAACCAGCGTTGGTGAACATCGCCAGTCTCGCGCCCTTGCGCTGGATGATGGTGTTGATGCCCACTGTCGTGCCATGCACGAAGCGGCTCACCGCGGCGGCATCCAACCCCTCGCGCTCGGCCAGCAGATCAAGCCCGGTGCGCAGCTCGGCGCCGGGATCGTCGGGCGTGGTCAGCACCTTGAGCGAGGCGATGCGCCCCGAGCGGGCCTCGAGCGCACAGAAGTCCATGAAGGTGCCGCCGATATCGACGCCGATCTTCCAGTCTTCGCCCTGCTTGCCTACGCTCTGCCCATCCGAACCGGGAAATTGGCCGTCCATCGCTCGTCGCCTTTCGTTGCCTCTGTCCCAGTCGAGCAGAGCGCGGCGCGGCGGTCCAAGTCGGATGACGGCTCAGGCCATAAGCGCGACCTATGGGGCGGCGAGACCCGAAGGCAGCAGGGCCCGGATCTGCCCGCGCATCAACTCTTCGGCGCGTGACAGCGACTTGCCGCGCAGGGTCAGCAGCGACAGCGGCAGCGCGGGCGAGTCCTCCAGAGGGCGGATGTGAATGCCGTCGAACTGCTCCCAGGGCAGCAGCGAGTCGACCACGGCGATGCCGAGCCCCGCCTGCACGAAGCCAACCGCCGAGATCGATGTGTCGATTTCCAGCCGCGGCTCGAAGCGCAGTCCCGAGCGCCGCGCCGCCTTGTCCAGCTCGTCGAAAGGCCGGGTCGCCGCGCGGTAGGAGATCACGAATTCATCGCCGAGCTGCGCAAGGCCGACCGCCGACTGCGCGGCCAGCGCGTGGCCCTCGGGCAGCAGGCAGCAAAAGCCGGTACGGCCCAGCACCTCGACCTCGATCTCGTCGGGCATACGGTCGGTCAGCGCCAGCGCCAGCGCCGCGTCCCCCTCGCGCAGCATGGTGCGCAGCGACTGCACCGGGGCGACGTTGCAGCGCAGGGCGATGTCGGGATGCCGCGCGCGAAAGGCCGCCATGACCCGGGGAAGAAGCGACATGGCCGGCGGGGTCGAACAGCCGACCCGCACCAGTCCGGCCCGGCCCAGCTTCAGGTCGGCGGTCTTGCGGCGCAACCCCTCGAGCTCGCCGAACAACCGCTCCGCCTCGGGATAAAGCTCCAGCGCCTCGGGCGTGGGGCGCAGCCGCCCCTTCTCGCGGTCGAAGAGCGCAAAGCCCAGTTCGTCCTCGGTGTGGCGCAGGATCTGGCTCAGCGCGGGCTGCGAGATGTTCAGCATCCGCGCCGCCTCGGTCACCGTGCCGGCCCGCATGACCGCGGTGAAGACTTCAAGCTGACGTGCGCGCATGGGCGGCTCCATAGGTCTGGCTTATGACACTAGTCGTTTCCCGTCTTTGACCGGAAGGGGCGGGCCGGGGTTTCCTGCGGGCAGACGGAAAGGATGTGTGATGCAGGTGATCGTTCTCGGCGGCGGGCTGATGGGCACGGCCACGGCCTTTTTCCTGGCCCGGCGCGGCATCCGCGTGCGACTGATCGAGCGCGGGTATATCGGCGCGGGGGCCACCGTCGCCTCTTTCGGCAACATCCGCCGCACCGGGCGGGCGCCGGAGCAGATGGCGCTGGCGCATCGCTCGCTGGCGCTGTGGGCCCGTGCGGAGGAGCTGCTCGGGCGCGACGTGGAGTTTCGCGCCACCGGCCACCTTCGGCTGATCTTCGACGAGGAAGGCCGCGCGGACATGTTGCGCTTCGCCGAGGCCGCACGCCCGCTGGGCCTCGCGCTCGAGCACCTCGAGGCCGCCGAGCTTCGCCGCCGCTTTCCCGGTCTCGGCCCTACGGCAATCGGCGCCAGCTTCTCGCCCAAGGACGGCAGCGCCAACCCGCGGCTGGTCGGCCCGGCCTTCGCCGCGGCCGCGGCACGCGCCGGGGCCGAGATCGTCGCGCAGGCCGGAGACGTGCGGATCACCCGGACCGAGGCGGGCTTCGAGGTCAACACCGCGCAGGGCAGCTTCGGTGCCGATATTCTGGTCAATTGCACCGGCTCCGGCGGGCGCGCCATTGCCCGCCAGTTCGGCGAGGACGTGCCGTTGACGCCGCACGGGCCTCAGATGGGGGTGACCGAGCCCCTGCCCCACCGCATCCTGCCGGTGGTCGGCATGTGGGCGCGCGACGGCGGTGCCTACCTGCGGCAGGTCGAGCGCGGCAATGTGGTCTTCGGCGGCGGCGTGACGCGGGTGGCGGTGGATGGCTCGGGCTACGCGAAATACGATCCCGCCGGACAGGTCACGCAGCTGCAGAAGGTGATCCGCCTTTGCCCCGCGCTGGCGGATGTGGCGGTGATCCGGAACTGGTCGGGCAACGAGGGCTATATGGCCGACATGCTGCCGGTGATGGGGGCCTCGGGCACGACGCCCGGCCTGTTCCACGCCTTCGGCTTCTGCGGTCACGGGTTCCAGCTCGGCCCCGGCGTCGGTGATGCCATGGCCGAGCTGATCGCGACCGGCACCTGCGAGACGCCGATCGCGGCGATGGCGATCACCCGGTTCGCGGCGTGAGATCAGAATTTCGCCACCTTGCCCCATTGCGAGCTCTCGAAGCGGTCGAGGCGGTACTGCGCGGTCTCGGTGATCGGCTCGCGCCCTGTCAGCATGTCGGCCACGAGATGCCCCACCCCCGGCCCGATGCCGAAGCCGTGGCCCGAGAGGCCCGCGGCCAGCGTCAGACCCGGAATGCCGATGTCGCTGTCGATCACGGGCACGCCGTCGGGGGTGCTGTCGATATAGCCCGCCCACTTGGCCTGCACCGGCACGTTTTCGAGCGACGGAAGAAGATGGCGGGCCCGGGTGAGGGTTTCGTTGATCAGGATTTCCGACGGTCTGGGGTCGAGGATGCGGACCCGCTCCATCGGGCTCTCGCGGTCAAGTGCCCAGATATCGCGGGTCTCGAAGCCTGCTTTCCACGCCTGCAGCCCGCCCGGAGACAGCGCCCGCCAGCGCTTGGCGAACATCGGCAGGAAGTGTTTCGCGCCGCGCAGCGTTCCCGGGGTCGGATCGATGTTGCTGCGCCCCGAAATGGCCAGCGTGTAGGCGCCGTCACCACGGCGGGTGATCGAGACGGCGGCGGTGTGCAAGGCCGGCGGCAGGCCCTCGGCACCGGGGGCCACCGACAGGATCGAGCTGCGCACCGAGGCCTGCGGGAAGAAGATGCCCGACTGGTGCAGGAAGCTCGCCGCCCAGGCCCCGCCCGAGAGCACCACCTGTCTGGTGCGGATCGTGCCCTTTTCGGTGATCACCGCCGAGACCGCGCCGCCCGAGGTCTCGATGCCCCGCGCCGCGCAGTTCTGGAGCACCGTGCCGCCGTGCTTGACGATGCCGCTGGCGATCAGCGGTGCCGCGCGCGAGGGATCGGCGGTGCCGTCGGTGGGCGACCAGACACCGCCCTTCCACGCCTTGCCGGTGGCTGCGCCGCGCTCCGTCGCCTCGGCGGCGCTCAGCATCCGCGTGTCCACCCCCTCGCCACGGGCGAAGGCACCCCAGCGCGCCCAGCCGTCGATCTCGGCCTGATCACCCGAGAGGTACAGCAGCCCGCAGCGTCGGAACCCGAGATCCTCGCCGATGTCCTCGGCCATTTCCTCCCAGAGCGCGAGGCTGCGGGTCGAGAGCGGCAGCTCGCGTGCGTCGCGGTTCTGCTGGCGGCACCAGCCCCAGTTGCGGCTCGACTGCTCGGCCCCGACGCGGCCCTTTTCCAGCAGCACCACCTTCTGGCCCGCGCGCGCCAGCCAGTAGGCAGCACTGGTGCCGACGATGCCGGCACCGATCACCACGCAGTCGGCGGTCTCGGGCAGCTCTGTCTGGGTGTCGATGTGCAGCAAGGGGGCGGTCATGGTCTTCTCCTGTAGTCCCCGGATCTTCTACGACGGCGCGGCCAGACGCATCTGCCGGATCACCGGGCGATCACGGCATTTCCTGTCGAATGCGGTTGACTTGAGGGCCGCTCTGCCCTTCACAAGACGCGTACGGCGCGCAGACTCCGAGGACCAAGAAGAATGACCAGCAGCTACAAGCTCGACCGGATCGACCTGAAGATTCTCGCCGAGTTGCAGCGCAATGGCCGGATCACCAATGTCGAGCTTGCGGACCTCGTGCACCTGTCGCCTTCGCCCTGCCTGATGCGGGTCAAGAAGCTGCAGAAGGCGGGCTACATCACCGGCTACGCCGCGCAGATCGACATGGCCAAGCTCGGCGAGACGCTCACCGTTTTCACCGAATTCACGCTGAGCAACCACCGCCAAATCGACTTCGCGCGCTTCCAGGAGGCGCTGGAGAAGGTCGATTGCTGCGTCGAGTGCCACCTCGTGTCGGGTGGCTACGACTACCTGGCGAAATTCGTCACCTCGTCGATCTCCGACTACCAGACGATTGTCGAGGGGCTGATCGACCGCAACATCGGGATCGACAAGTACTTCAGCTTCGTGGTGATGAAGACGCCGTTTTCCAAGACCCAGATGCCGCTGACCCATCTCTTCGCCGACAAGGTCTGAGCCGAGCAGTGCGGGCACCTCGGCGCCCGCGCCACGCTGCGCTCAGCGATTGGCGAATTGCGCCACCAGTTCCGGATCCTGCTCCAGCCCCGACAGCCAACCGGTATCGAGCTGCGGCACCGAAGAGATCAGCAGCCGCGAATAGGGATGCGTCGCCTCGCTCGACATGCGCGCGGCGGGCAGCGCCTCAACGACCTCGCCCTTGTACATCACTAGCACGTCGTCGCAGATCGCCTCGACCGTCGAAAGGTCATGGCTGATGAACATGTAGCTCAGCCCCAGTTCGCGCTGCAGCTCCTTGAGCAGCTCCAGGATCGCCGCAGCCACCACCGTGTCGAGCGCCGAGGTGATCTCGTCGCAGAGGATCAGCTCGGGGCTGGCCGCGAGCGCGCGGGCGAGGTTCACCCGCTGCTTCTGCCCGCCCGAGAGCTCGCCCGGCAGACGGTGCCGCAGCGCGGCCGGAAGATGCACCATGTCGAGCAGCTCGATCACCCGCGCCTCGCGCGCCTTTCCGCGCAGCCCCTCGTAGAAGGTCAGCGGGCGAGCGAGGATGCTGCCGATGGAATGCGACGGGTTGAGCGCGGTGTCGGCGAGCTGGAAGACCATCTGCATGCGCCGCAGGTCGTCCTTGGAGCGGTTCTGCAGCGCCGGTTTCTGCTCGATGCCATCGACCAGCACCGCGCCCCGATAGGCCGGCAGGATCCCGGCGATGGCCCGCGCCAGCGTCGACTTGCCCGAGCCGGACTCGCCGATCACCCCGAGGTTGCGGCCGCGCTCGAGCTTGAAGTTCACGTTCTTCAGGATCTTGGCGAAGGGCACGCCGTCGCGGAGCGGTCCGTATCCCGCGCAGAGGTCGAAGACCTCGAGCACGGGCTTGGGCTTGGCCGTCTGCACCGGCTGGTCGACAGGCTGGTGCGGCACCGGCTCGAAGGCCGCAAGAAGCTGCTTGGTATAGGGGTGCTGGGGCGCGCGCAGGATCTGCTCGGCGCTGCCAACTTCCTGAATTTCGCCGCCTCTCAGCACGATGATGCGGTCAGCGATCTGCGCCACCACGGCAAGGTCGTGGCTGACGTAGACGCCGGCCATCCCACCCTTCTGCATGACGCCCTTGAAGGCGCGCAGCACCTCGATCTGGGTGGTCACGTCGAGCGCCGTGGTGGGCTCGTCGAAGATCACCAGCTTGGGATCGCCAATCAGCGCCATCGCCGCCGAGAGGCGTTGCAGCTGCCCTCCGGACACCTGGTGCGGGTAACGCTGGCCGATATTGTCGGCATCCGGCAGGGCGAGTGCGCGGAACAGCTCCACTGCCTTCTTCTCGGCCTCGGCGCGCGGCATCAGCTCGTGGATCGCGGCGATCTCGATCACCTGCTCCATGATCCGCTTGGAGGGGTTGAAGGCCGCCGCCGCCGATTGCGGCACGTAGGAGACCTCTGTGCCGCGCACCGAGGCGCGGGCGCGCTCGGACATGGCGGTGATCTCGGAGGTGCCGAGGCGGATGCTGCCGCCGTCAATGCGGCAGCCGGTGCGGGTGTGACCCATCAGCGAGAGAGCGATGGTGGTCTTGCCCGATCCGCTCTCGCCGATCAGCGCGACGATCTCTCCGGGCGCGATGTCGAAGCTGACGCCCTTGATGATCTCGACCTTGCGGCCGGCGTCGGTGGTCGCGCCGATGCGCAGATCGCGGACGGAAACGAGGGGGTCTGTCATCATTCGCTCCTGTCGCGGATTTTGGTGGGCAGGTTGTCGATGAACATGTTCACCGAGATGGTCAGCGAGGCGATGGCCACCGAAGGGAAGATCACCGCCGGCGCGCCGAGGCTCAGCCCCTCGATGTTCTCGCGCACCAGCGCGCCCCAGTCGGCGTTGGGCGGCTGCACACCGAGGCCAAGGAACGACAGGCCCGAGAGCACCAGCACGATGAACACGAAGCGCAGGCCCAGATCGGCCAGCACCGGTCCGAGGATGTTGGGGAAGATCTCGCGCAGGATCAGGTAGGGCGTGCCCTCGCCGCGGGCGCGGGCCACGGTGACGAAATCCATGGTGTTGACGTTGACCGCCAGCGCCCGGGCGAAGCGGTAGGCGCCGGGCATGTAGATCGCCGCCAGCGTCAGAACCAGCACCGGGATCGACGAGCCGACAGCGGCCACCACGACGAGCCCGAAGAGCAGCGAGGGGATGCCGTTGAACGCATCCAGCAGGCGCGACAGGATCATGTCGAACCAGCCGCCGGCGACCGCGGCCACCATGCCGAGGATCACCCCCAGCGTGCAGGCCAGCGTCACCGCCGCGAGCGCGATGCCGACGGTATAGCGCGCGCCCATCAGGATGCGCGAGAAGATGTCGCGCCCGAGGTAGTCGGTTCCCATCCAGAAATCCTTGGTCACCGGGCCGAAGTAGTCCCAGTCGACGATCTCGCCCGGCGGGTGCGGCGCCAGCCACGGCCCGACGACGGCGACCACGGCCCAGAAGAGGATGATCGCGAGGCCGATCTTGCCGACCCAGTTGAAACGGTAGCCCGGCCCCTTGCGCTTCGGCGCGTCCTTGGCGGTGGTGGTGGTAACTTCAGCCATCATCGACGCAGCCTCGGGTTGGAAAGGATTGCAATCATGTCCGCCAGGGTGATCAGCGACAGGTAGCTGACGCAGAAGATCATCGCGCAGGACTGGATCAGCGGCAGGTCGCGGGTGCTGACCGCATCGACCATCAGCTTGGCGACGCCGGGGTAGTTGAAGATCGTCTCGACGATGATCACCCCGCCGACGAGGTAGCTCAGCGACAGCGCCACGGCGTTGGCGATCGGCCCCAGCGCGTTGGGCAGCGCGTGGCCCAGCACCATGCGCTTGCGCGAGGCGCCCTTGAGCAGCGCCATCTCGACGTAGGGGGTGTTGATCGTCTCGATCACCGCGGCGCGGGTCATGCGGATCATCTGCGCCGAGACCACGAACGACAGGGTGATCACCGGCATGGCATAGGCCTTGAGCATCGCCGACAGCGAGCTGACGTCGGCGCCGTAGCTCAACGCCGGCAGCCAGCCGAGCCAGACCGCGAAGATCAGCACGGCGAGCGTCGCCACCATGAACTCGGGCACCGAGATCACCGAGATGGTCAGCACCGAGACGATCCGGTCGAAGAGCGAGCCGCGCCACATGGCCGCGCCGATGCCGAGCGCCAGCGCGATCGGCACCGAAACCAGTGTCGTCACCCCGGCGAGCTTCAGCGAGTTGCCCAGTCGGCCCGAGATCAGCTCCACCACTTCCATCTTGTTCACGTAGGAGGTGCCCAGATCGCCGCCCAGCAGCCCGACCAGCCAGCCGATGAAGCGGTTCAGCGCAGGCTCGTTCAGGCCCATCGCCTCGCGCAGGCCGGCGACGGCCTCGGGGGTGGCGGCCTGACCCAGCAGGATCTCGGCGACATCACCGGGCAGCAACTCGGTGGCGAAGAAGACGGCGAAGGAGACGATGACCAGCGTCAGCAGGGCAATGCCGAGCCGCTGTATCACCAGGAACCATGGCGTGAGCGATTGGGGCAAGTGGGGCACCTCTTTCAGCCGGGGGTGTCGGAAAACTCGAAGACCGGGCCCGCGGCTGGCGCGGGCCCAAAGTGTGGGCGAAGATCAGGCGTTGAGCCAGACGTATTCGGCGAAGGCGTAGCCCATCATGCCGCCCAGCGGGTTGGGCTTGAGGCCGCCCAGCTTGCTCGACACGGCGTCGACGTTGGAGATGTAGGCAGGGATGATGGTGCCGGCTTCGTTGGCGATCATCTCCTGCATGTCCCAGTAGATCGAGGTCCGCTTCTCCTCATCGAGGGCACCGCGTGCCTCGACCATCATGCTGTCGAACTTCTCGGACTTGTACTGGCTCTCGTTCCACGGCGCGTCCGAGGAATAGAGCAGCGAGAAGAGGATGTCCGGCGTCGGGCGCGGGTTGATGTTGCCGAAGTGGACCGGGGCCTTCAGCCAGTAGTTCGACCAGTAGCCATCGGAGGGCACGCGCTCGACCTTCAGGTTCATGCCGATCTGGCTGCCGGCCTGCTGCACCACGGTCGCCATGTCGACCGACGACGAGGCGGCATCCGAGGCGACCATCGGGATCTCGGTGCCCAGCAGGCCCGCTTTCTCGAAGTGGTACTTGGCCTTTTCCGGGTCGAAGGCGCGCGGCGCGAGGTTCGGGTTGTGGTAGCGGTTGGCCGCCGACACGGGCTGGTCGTTGCCGATCTCGGCAAAGCCGCGCAGCACCGACTTCTGGATCATCTCGCGGTTCACGAGGTACTTCATGCCCTCGACGAAATCGGCCTTGGCGCCGGGTTCGAGGTCGAGACGGATGTTGAGGTTGGTGTAGTTGCCCGCGGTGGTCACCGAGGTCATCACCTGCTCCTGCCCCTCGAGCATCCGCATCGAGCGCGGGTTGACCGACGCGGCGAGCTGGATGTCACCCGAGAGCAGCGCGTTGACGCGGGCGTTGTTGTCGGGGATCGCGAAGAACTCGAAGCTGTCGAGATACGGGCCCTCGGCCTTGAAGTAGTTCGGGTTCTTCACCGCCACCGAGCGCACGCCGGGCTCGAAGGCCTCGCAGATGAAGGCGCCGGTGCCGTTGGCCTTGGAGAAATCCGTGGTGCCGTCGGCGATGATCATGAAGTGGTGCAGCGAGAGGATGGTCGGCAGGTCGGCATTGGGCGCCGAGAGCACGATCTTCACGGTCAGGTCATCGACCTTGGAGATCTCGGTCATCTGCTTGGCGATCGAGTTCACCTTGGAGCCGACCGCCTCGTCGAGGTGGCGCTTCAGCGAGAAGACCACGTCATCGGCAGAGAGCGTCTTGCCGTCATGGAAGGTGACGCCGGATTTCAGCTTCACTTCCCAGGTCTGCGCATCGTCCGAAGCAATGCTGTCGGCCAGTTCCATGTGGACCTGCCCGGCCTCGTCGAGGAAGGTCAGGCGGTTGTAGAAGGCGCAGCAGCGCACGTAGTCGGTCGAGAGCGACGCCTTGGCCGGATCCAGCGTGTCGGCGGTCGAGGACGACCAGCCGGCGGCCTTGAGCGAGCCGCCCGAAACCGGGGTCGCGGCGACGGCAGCACCGGCGCGCATCAGCAGCGAGCCGCCCGCCGCGGCAGCGACGCCCGAGGACATCAGCATCTTCAGCAGCTCCCGGCGCGAGGCACCGCGGCGGATCATCTGCTCGACCATCGCGTCGTCGCGGCCGGTCCAGTTGGTAGGAATCTTGGTCATGTCGTGCTTCCCTGTTGTGATGGTTTGAATGGCCCCGGCGGTCTTGCCGCCGCCTGGGACCGGTTGGTTTGCGGGGTTACGCGCCGAAGGCGTCTTCGGCCGCGAGGGCCAGTTCGATCAGCGCGTGGAAATGGTAGTCGGGCTCGGTGAATTCCTTCGGCTCGATGGTGCCGCCGTAGCCGTTCTGCGCGTGGCGGCGCTGGATCCAGGCGTTGGTCATGCCCAGTTCGCGCGAAATGCCGATGTCGTGGTACTGGCTCTGCGCCGTGTGCAGGATGTCGTCCTTGGAGCCGCCGTCCTTGGCCACGTAGTCGAACACCTGCTGGAAATACTCGGGGTTCGGCTTCTCGCAGCCGGTGTCGTCGGTGGTGAAACCGGCCCAGAACGGCTGACCCAGCTTTTCGGCGTATTTCTCGAAGGCCCAGCGGCGGGCGTTGGTCATGGCGATCAGCTTGTAGCGGGCCTTGAGCTTCGCCATCGCCTCGGCGCTGTCGGGAAAGGGTTTCGCCTCGCCCACCGTGTCGATCATCAGCTGGCGGTATTCCTCGGTGTCGGGCAGGCCGAAGGCTTCGGCGATGCGCGAATAGCAGCGGCCCAGATCGTCGGGGAAAAGCCCCGCGCCCGGCTCGTAACGCGCGTCGCGGTAGACCGAGAGTGCCGCTTCGCCGTCCACGTCGACGCCTTCGCGGGCGGCGATGGTCGCAAGTCCGTCCTTGATCGCGCCCTCGAAGTCGATGAGCGTCCCGACCACGTCGAAGGTGACGTAGCTGAAGGCGGTAAGCGGTTTCACGGCGGTGGTCGTTGCCATCTCGGCAGTCCTTTCTGCGATGTAGCGGCGCGGGAGGGGCGCCATGATCCGTGCCGGGACGCGGGGCTTTTGCAGAATCTTCTGCTTTGCCTGCGGTTTTGCCCCACCCACGCTGGTTTCCGTCGTTTTCCCCCAAGTTCTTCGGGGAAATCCTGCGTAATCCCGCCGGGTCGTCGCGTCCCTGTTGCATTCAGCTTCCCCCGAAATGGCACTTCGGAAACTCCGAAAGCGGGCGGGGGGGCGGCATATTCTTCTGTATTCCCCCGGGGCGCGGCATTTTCGCGCCGTGCCCCGGAGCAGCGTTTCAGTAGCCCCGCGCCTGATCGACGAGCCCCGGAAGCGGCTCCCCTGCCCGGCTGGCGCGCAGCACGTTCAGCACGTGCCGGGCCCCCTCGGCGGCGTCGGTGTTGGCGGCGATGTGCGGGGTGATGACCAGCCGCGGGTCGGCCCAGGCCCAGTGATCCGCGGGCAGTGGCTCGGGATCGGTGACGTCGAGCATGGCCGAGGCCAGTTGCCCGGCATCGAGCGCGTCCTCCAGCGCAGCCATGTCGAGCTGCGCGCCACGCCCCGCGTGGACCAGCATCGCGCCCTTCGGCAGTTTCTCGAAGAAGGCGGCATTCATCAGCCCGCGTGTCTCGGCAGTCAGCGGCAGCAGGCAGATCAGGATATCGGACCGCGCAAGGAAGGCATCCATCCCCTCGGCCCCGAAGACCTCGATCCCCTCGACAGGGCGGCCCGAGCGTGACCAACCGGCCACGTCGAAGCCCATGCCGCGCAGGGTGTCTGCGGCCAGAAGGCCGATCCGCCCCAGCCCCATGATCCCCACCCGCGTCCCGCGCGTGAGCGGCACCGGGCGGGTGGTCCACTCCGCCGCGCGCTGCTGGCCGAGGTAGACGGGCATCTCGCGGTGCAGCATCAGCGTCGCCATGACCACCCAGTCGCGGACCATCTCCTCGATACCCGGCGCCAGCGTCCGCACGAGGCTGACGCCCTCGGGCATGGCGGGCATCTGGTCGACGCCCGCACCGGTCGAGATCACCACCTTCAGGTTCGGGTAGCGCCGCAGATCCTGCGGCGGCAGCCAGCAGACGATATGGGTGATCGCGGCGGGGTCGGACACCGCCGCCTCGCCGATGATCATCTCCTCGCCCGCCGCCGCGAAGAGCGGCTTCCAGACCTCGGCGCGGTCCGCCGTGGAGAGATAGAGCAGCGCCATCAGGCGAGCACCGCGCGGATTTCCGGGTCTTCCAGCGTCAGGTCGAGCACGGTGCGGGTGCGCTCGACGATGGCGTCGATCTCGGCCTCGGTGCAGCACAGCGGCGGCGCGTAGCCGAAGATACCCTGCGCGAAGCTGCGCACGATGAGTCCCTGCTCCCATGCCCGGTCAAAGAGACGCGTGGCAGGCTGAACGGCGGCGGGCAGCGGCGTCTTCTTCTCCTTGTCGGTGACCAGTTCGACGGCGGCCAGCATCCCCCGGCCGCGCACGTCGCCGACCAGCGGGTGATCGCGCAGCGTCTCGAGGCCCGCCATCAGCCGCGCCCCCGCCTTGCGACCGTTCTCCAGCAGACCGCCTTCGTAGAGACGCAGCACTTCCAGCGCCACGGCGGCGGACACTGGATGAGCCGAGTAGGTGAAACCGTGGCCCACGGCCTTGGCGCCCGCGCCCTCAGCGATGGTCTCGTAGACATGGTCACGCATGAAGACCGCGCCCATCGGCACGTAGCCCGAGGTGAGGCCTTTCGCGGTGGTCATGAGGTCGGGCACGATGCCCTCGTCGGCGCAGGCAAAGAGCGGGCCGGTGCGGCCGAAGCCGGTGATGACCTCGTCGGCGACGAAAAGAATGTCCATCTCGGCGCAGGCGTCGCGCATCGCCTTGATCCAGCCTTTCGGCGGCACCAGCACCCCGCCCGATCCCTGGATCGGCTCGACGTAGAAGGCGGCGACCTTGTCCTCGCCGATCGCTGCGACCTTGGCCTTCAGCTCGGCGACCGAGGCATCGATGATCTCCTGCTCGGTTTTGAGCGGGTTCCGGTAGATGTAATGCGACGAGATCTTGTGCTGCCACTGGTAGGGCACGCCGAAGCCCTCGTGGAAGCCGGGCAGCGCGGTGAGGCCGGCGCCCATCGTGGTCGAGCCGTGATACCCCTGTTCGACCGAGATGAACTGGTCACGCTGCGGCTGGCCCTTGGCGTGCCAGTAGTAGCGGATGAAGCGGATCGTGCTGTCCACCGCGTCCGACCCGCCGAGGCTGAAGTAGATGTGGTTGAGATCGCCCGGGCTGCGCTCGGCCAGCTCGGCGGCAAGGCGGATCGGTGCCTCTGCCCCCAGATCGAAATAGCCCGTGGCATAGGGCAGCTTGCGCATCTGCTCGGCGGCGGCCTCGACGACGCTCTCGTGGCCGTAGCCGGCGTTGACGCACCACAGGCCGGCGAAGCCGTCGATCAGCTCGCGGCCCTCGGTGTCGGTGACTGTCGCGCCGGATGCCGAGCGCAGCACGCGCACGCCGCGCGCCTCGTGGCCGCGGAAGGACGAGACCGGATGGACAAGGTGCTGGCGGTCCAGCTCGACAAGGGAATTGGTCAGCATGAAGCTCTCCGAAGGATCAGCCCAGCGCCTGCGAGGCGAGGGCATAGGTTTTGAATTCCGTTTCGGCCACGCGGCGCGCGGCCTTGGTCATCGAGGTGCCGCCACCCGCAAGGGCGAGGCCTAGGCTTTCGGCATGGGCGGCAAGCGCGGGATCGGTCAGGTCGATGCGCAGGAACTGCCCGGCACAGCGCGTTGCTCCGGCAGCGATAAGCGCGCGGGCGGTTTCGGCGTCCTGCGCCACCACCGGGCCGAGCACCCTGCCCCGCCCGAACTCGCGCAGGACGGCAAAGCCGCGCTCGGCGCGCAGCAGATCACCCGTGCGCAGGATGGAGCCCAGCAGCGCGGCGCGGTCGAGGCCGCTGGCGGCACGGTCCATGGCGACGAGCTCCGCGATGTCCACCGCGCCGCCGATGCGCACCGGCACCTCGGGCGCATTTGCCCGAGCAATGCCTTGGTGCTGGGCAATGTGTCCCGTCACCTCGAACCCTAGCTTCTCGTAGAGCGGCAGACCGTCGGTGGTGGCGGTCAGGCGCAGCTCGCCGTCGCCAGCGATGTCCAGCACCGCCTGCATCAGCCTGCGGCCAAGCCCCTGGCCGCGCATACGCGCATCGACGATGATCATGTTGATCGCCGCCACCTCACCGAAGATCGAGCAGAGCGCGGTGCCCACCACCTCGCCCTCCAGCAGCGCCACGACCCCCTGCGAGACCGAAAGCGTCAGCGCCCAGTCCTCGGCGCGGTGCGGCCAGCCGGCCTCGCGCGAGAGCCGCAGGGCACCGGCGACATGCTCGGGCGCGAAGGGCACGATTTCTGCGGTCTGCAGTCGGGGCATGGTGCCCGAGGGGCTGTCGGTCATGGTCGGCTCCGTTCTGGTCCCGCTCAGGCTAGGCGCGGGCGGGCGGCAGTTTCGATTTGATCCCGGAAAGCGGCGGCAGTTTTCTGCGAAAGCTGCTCCGCGCTGCCGCAGATTATGCTGCGCCGCCTGCTGGTGCCGGGAAGAAGAGACTTGGCTTTCCCGGGCCCGCCTGCGGCAAAGCAAAAAGCGCCGGTCTCGGGGGACCGGCGCTGTCTGAGCCTCTACACGGTGATGAGAACATGCCCCAACTTCAGGATGCGATGACGAAGATCTTCTTCACCGTTTCCAGCGTCTTCCACTTGCCCACGAAGCCCGGCTTCATGACGAAGCTGTCGCCCGCGCCGAAGACATGGCTTTCGCCGCCGTCCTCGGAGATCTCGCAACGACCCGACAGGATGTGACAGAATTCAAAGGTTTCGCCCTTCATCGAGATCGTGGTGCCCGGGGTGGCTTCCCAGATGCCGGTGCGGACCTTGCCCCACTGGGCGGCCTCGGCGAGCGCGGTATCCAGCTCCCAGGTCTTGTAGGAGGGCACGCCCTCAATGCAGCGCTCCGGGGCGGCCTCGGCCTCGCGCGGGGAGAAGGTCGGGGCGGTGTCGAGCGCGATGAGCTTGGTCATGGTCGGGTCTTTCGTATGATCTTGGTTGCTTTGCTCCAGAATGCCCTACGCCTCCCCTTGGCAGGGACCGAAAGCGCGGGCCACACGGCAGACCCTGCCGCCACCTTCGCGTCAAACGCAATTTCGTGCGCTGAAAGCGGGAAACGCGGCAGGCGCTGTCGCCGGGGCCGGGTGAAGATGATTGCGACATCTACCCCCCGGAGACGACAATGACCTTCCGCCCCAAATTCATCACCTTCGACTGCCACGGCACCATGATCCTCTTCGACATGGCCGGCGCGGCGCGCGACTTCTATGGCGAAGCGCTCGGTGCAGAGAAGATCGAGGTCTTCATCCGCGACTTCTCTGCCTACCGGCTCGACGAGGTGCTGGGGGCGTGGAAGCCCTATGCCGAGGTCGTGCACAACGCGCTCGAGCGCACCTGCCAGCGCAACGGCGTGGCCTTCGATCCCGAGATCGCGCAGAAGATCTACGAGCGCGTGCCGACCTGGGGCCCGCATGCGGACGTGCCCGCCGGTCTGGCGAAGATCGCGCCGCACATCCCGCTGGTGGCGCTGACGAACTCGATGAACAGCCAGATTCCGCACAACATCGCCAAGCTCGGCGCGCCCATCGCCCATGTGTTCACCGCTGAAAGCGCGCAGGCCTACAAGCCTCAGATGCGCGCCTTCGAGTACATGTTAGAGGAGCTGGGCTGCGGGCCGGAGGATGTGCTGCACGTCTCCTCGTCGTTCCGCTACGACCTGATGACCGCGCATGACCTCGGCATCAAGAACAAGGTCTGGGTCAACCGTGGCCACGAGCCCGCCAACCCCTTCTACGGCTATACCGAGATCAAGGACATCTCGGGCCTGCCGGGCGTCGTCGGCCTGTAAGCGAGGAGCACCGCGATGCAGTTTCAGTCCTATTGGCACGCCACCTCCACCCCCTTTGCCGCGGCAGAGCCGGGACCGGTCGAGGGCAAGGTCGACGTAGTGGTCATCGGCGCGGGCTTCACCGGGCTCAACGCCGCGCGCAAGCTGGCCCGCGAGGGTGTGAACGTCGCGGTGCTCGAGGCCCGTCACGTCGGCTTCGGTGGCTCGGGCCGCAACGGCGGCCACCTCAACAACGGCATGGCGCATGGCTACGGCGAGGCCAAGGCGCATCTTGGCGAGAGCCGGGCCAAGGCACTCTGGCAAGCCTACGACCGCTCCATCGACATGATCGAGGACGTCATTGCCGAAGAGGGCATCGCCTGCGACTTCCGCCGCTGCGGCAAGCTAAAGCTCGCCTCCAAGCCCAGCCATGTCGCCGGGTTGCGCGCCAACTTCGAGACCATCCACCGCGAGGTCGACGCCGACACCCGCTTCCTTGAAAAGCACGAGCTGGCGGATGAGGTCGGCTCGGAGCAGTTCCACGGCGGCATGCTCTACGGCAAGTCGGCGATGATGCACATGGGCCGCTACGTGACCGGGCTGGCGGATGCCGCCCACCGCCATGGTGCCAAGATCTGGGAAGACACCCCGGTCATCGGGCGCACCCGCGACGGCGGTGGCTGGCTCATCGAGACCCCGAAGGGTTCGATCCGCGCCGAGCGGGTGATCGCCGCGACCAACGCCTATTCCAACAGTGTCGGGAAGGCCCCCCTTGGCTTCTTCAAGAAGCGCATCATCTCGGTCGGCTCCTTCATCGTGGCGACCCGCCCGCTCAGCGACGCCGAGATCGCCGCGACCCTGCCGGGCAACCGCACCTATGTCACCTCGATGAACATCGGCAACTACTTCCGCCTGTCCCCCGACAAGCGGATGATCTTCGGCGGGCGGGCGCGGTTCTCCGCGACTTCGGACCAGAGCTCGGACGCCAAGTCCGGCAAGGTGCTGCGCGCGGCGCTGACCGAGATGTTCCCGCAGATGGCCGAGGTCGATCTGGACTATTGCTGGGGCGGCATGGTCGGCATGACCAAGGACCGCTTGCCCCGCGCCGGTGAGGCCGACGGCATGCTCTACGGCATGGGCTACTCGGGCCACGGCGCGCAGATGTCGACGTTGATGGGCCAGGTGCTGGCGGATATGGCCATGGGCCGCAACGACACCAACCCGCTGCGCGGCCTCGACTGGCCCAAGGTGCCGCTGCATTCCGGCAAGCCGTGGTTCCTGCCTCTGGTCGGCATGTACTTCGGCCTGAAGGACCGGATTTCCTGAAAACACGAAGGGGGCCCTTGGCCCCCTTTCCTCATCCCAGAGACTGCATCGCCAGCCCGTAGGTCATGGGCCCGCTGCTCGCCCGGCGCAGGCGGCCGTAGCGCATGTCGGTGACCGTGTCGTAGACCCCAAGCCCCGCCGCCGAGACAAAGGCCTCGAAGCGCTCGCTCTCGATGATCGTGTCGAGCCGAAGGAACTGGCCCTCATGCGCCATGATGAACTCGGCGGCCAACTGCATGGCGACCCCGTCCTGCTCGGCCACGAGCGGGCCGATCACCCGGCCCTTGCCGAAGTTCCGGATCATCGCGTAGCCCTCGATCGCCCCACCGCGCTCGGCGACCAGCACGTCCGAAACCCCCAGAAGCGCGTCGAGGATCGCCGTGCGCTCCGCACCATAGGCGTGGGTGTCGAGCGCCCGGATTGCCGGCAGGTCGCTTTCTTGCATCGGCCGGATGGAGACGCCCTGCACCGGCTCGGGGGGCCGGATCGCTCGCGCCACCCCCTGATGCTGGTAGACGAGGCGCACCGGCGTGAAGCCGGCTCCCTCGTAGAGCCGGTAGCCCTGCCGCGTTGCCGACAGCCGCAGGTCGCGCCCGGCCTGTTCGGTCATCACCCGGCGCAACAGCCGCCCGCCGGTGCCCTGCGACTGCAGGCGCGGCGTCGTCACCATCATGCCGAGCATGGTGAAATCCTCGCCGCTCGGGAAGCCCATCACCGAACTGAGCGGTCGGCCGATCTCGTCGAGCGCGAGGTAGCCGGTACCCAGCCCGAGCACCAGTTCGATGTCACTGGCACGGTGCGGCCAGAACACGCTCACCGTCAGCTCGTGCAGACGGTCGATCATCGACGCGGCGACCGGCTCAATGCGTGCCTTGTAGGTGTCCACCTGCATCCAGTCGCTCTCCACCTTCGGAGCCTCGCGGCGCATGAAGGCGAGGTGACGAGCAAGAGCCTCGGGCGGCATCAGTTCGGCACTGCCCGGCGGCAGCGCGTGATCGGACGTATCCTGGGCAACACTCATGCTCATCTCTTTCCATTGCTGGCCACTGGCCCTGTGACCGACCGCGTCTATCCTGTTATCTAACGGATCGCGCGAAAAGATCTGCCGTATCACGCCTGCTTCCCGAAGTTTCTGCCGTTCTCGCGGCACCGTCGCAACGCCGCCGCAACATTGCCCCGGTGTAGGGCCCCAGCGCGGTCACTGCCAAGGTCGCCCCCCTCTCCCCGACACCATGACCGAGCGGCACGCCCGTCCCGGCGAGGCCGAAGGCCACAGGTAGAGCTGCACCGAGGACCCCCGGCGAACTGCAAGTTTGACATCCGACGCGCGATCATCAGGATATATGTTGTCGTATACGACTCACAATTTGTCAAACACAGCGAAAGGTTTCTCATGCCCATCTTCAACCAACTCCACCATGTCTGCGTCCTTGTCAGGGACCTCGAGGAGAAGCAGAAATTTTACGAAAGCGTCGGCATTGGACCCTGGTTCGACTATCCGAAGTCGGGCGCCTACCTGGAGTTCGACGTGCCCAATGCAGCCGCCTCCCGCGCCATGCGCTACAAGTGCTGCGATCTGGAAAATTTCCAGATTCAACTCTGCGATCCCGGTGAGTTAGACAGCCCGCAGAAACGCCATCTCGATGCCCATGGCGAAGGCGTCTATCAGCTCGGCTTCGAGGTGCCCGACCGGAACGCGGCGGAAGCCGAAGGTCGCGGCATGGGACTCGAGGTCGTCGCCCGCGGTCGCAAGACCGACGAATCCGGTTTCTGCTATTTCGACACGAAAGCGCAGGCTGGCGTCGTGCTGGAAATCCGCAAGACCCCGGACGACCAGAAAAAGTTCTCGTAAAAACAAACGATTATATGCGGATACCTTAGGTGGAAAAATTCCATCTTGCTTCGTATATTTCTTCGTATATTTTTACATATGCGCTTAGGCGCTTTGCTCTTGTAACGACCGGGTCGCCCAGACCCGACACAAACAGAAGATGCGGGCTCCGGCGATGGCCGGGCCCGCAAACGAAGAAGGATTGACATGTACTACTTTGGCTACTGCACCTGGCTCGACGACGCCGAACTCCGCCGTTTCATGCCGAACGCGAAGAAGGTGACGCACGCAGTTGCGCCCAATCACCGGCTGACCTTCCATGCTGCGGCAGACCGCACCGATCGCGGCTGGTGCCACTTCAACAGCTCCTGCAAGGATGCCTGGGGCACCACAGCCCATGGCATCGTGTTCGAGCATGAAGGCATCCACTTCAACGACGAATACGATGACTTCGAGCGTTGCACGGTGACCGTGCTCGGCGATGACGGCAAGACCTACGATTGCTGGACCTACCGGCTGATCACCCCCGGCGTCCCGATGCGTCCGCCGCACTTCTACTGGAACCACATTCCCAAGGGGATGCGCGATCACGGCTTCCCCGAGCCGTACATCCAGTCGGTGCTCGCCACTTTCGAGGCCGCTGCGGAATGCCCCGACGCGGATCGCCCGAATCCGTCGAAGATTCCCGGCAAATCCGCCGCCTCGCGCTGAGCGCAACGCCCACAGGGAGAGACACATGAACAAGATCAAGAACAAGCTCAATATCACCCTGCTGTCCGCCATCCTCGGGATGGCGGGCGCAGCCCAGGCCGAGGTCAAACCCGAGCTCGCCGCCAAGGTGCCCGAGAGCATCAAGGCCGCCGGCGTGCTCACCGTCGGCTCGCAGCAGACCTTTCCGCCGGTCGAGTATCGCCGTGACGGCGAGGACATGCCGGTCGGCGTCTCCGCCAGCCTGCTGGCCGAGATCACCGAGCGCTTGGGGCTGGCGCTGGAATACCGGCAGGCCGATTACTCGGCGCTGATCCCCGGGCTCGAGGCGAAACGTTTCGACATGGCCTCGGGCGGCATCTCCGACACGGAGGAGCGCGAGCAGAAGGTCGATTTCGTCAATTACATGATGTCCGGCGCCTCGATCCTCCTGCGCCAGGAAGATGACGGAAAATACAAGACCATCATGGACTTCTGCGACGACTCCATCTCGACCATGCTGGGCGGGCGGACCATCATGACTGCGGTCGAGGCCGCGTCGGCCGACTGCGTGGCGGCGGGCAAGGGAGAGATCACCGCCGAGCAGTTGCCCGGCGCCCCGGACAGCCGCATGCAGCTCGATCTGAAACGGGTCAACGGCTATATCGGCGACTTCCCGGCGCTGGTCTACATGATCTCCGGCGATCCCGACAAATACGTCATCGCCGACGGCAACTACCTGCTGGTGAAATACGTGACCTCCTGGGCCTTCCCCAAGGAAAGCCCGCTGACACCGCTGTTCCAGGAGACGGTGCAGGGGATGCTCGACGACGGCAGCTATCTCGCCATCCTCGAGGAGTGGGGAATGCAGGGCGCAGCCCTACCCGAGATCACCATCAATCTGCCCGCAAGCAAGCGCTGAGGACCTGACGCTGATGATGACCGCAGCACAATCGCACTTCGCACCGGAGCCGGTGCAGGAGGTCGTGCATCGGCGGAACTGGGGGGCCTGGCTCCTCAGCTTCCTCTGCCTTGGCCTGATCCTCGCCGTCCTGCGCGCCGGGATCGAGGCGCGCATCCTCGACCCGGAGCTCTTCGTTCAATACCTGTTCAGCGAACAGATCCTGATCGGCGCACGCAACGCGCTGGTGCTGGGCTCGCTTGCCATGGTGCTGGCCTGCGGCGTCGGGCTGGTGGTGGCGCTGATGCGGGTTTCCGGAAACCCGATCATGGCCTCCATCGCCGCGATCTACGTCTATTTCTTCCGCGGCACGCCAATGCTGATCCAGCTGTTGTTCTGGTTCAATGCCGTGCCGATCATGTTCGGCGAGATCAGCATTCCGCTGCCCTTCACCGACATCATGCTGCTGCAGGCACCGACAACGCAGATGGTCACCCCCTTCGTCGCGGCGCTGATCGGCCTGTCGCTGGCCGAGGCGGGCTACATGTCCGAGATCATCCGCACCGGCATCCAGGCCGTCGACCAGGGCCAGCAGGCGGCGGCGCGGGCACTCGGAATGACCCGGGCGCAGGTGATGCGGCGGGTGGTGATCCCGCAGGCGGCACGGATCATCCTGCCGGCCGGCGGCAACCAGTACATCATGATGCTGAAGTCAACCTCGCTGGCCTCCGCCATCGGCTATCTCGAGTTGCTGCGCATCGCCACGGACATCTACTCGTCGAACTTCCTCGTCGTCGAGCTGCTGACCGTCGCGGCGGTCTGGTACCTGGTGATGACCGCCTTCGCGACCGGCATCCAGACGGTGCTGGAAAAGACCTTTCCCCTGCGGTGATCCCCATGAGCCAGACCATCATATCCATCGACAACGTGCGCAAATCCTACGGCCATTTCGAGGTGCTCAAGGGCATCAGCCTCGACGTGCCGCGGGGACAGGTCGTCGCCCTGCTCGGGCCTTCGGGCTCGGGCAAATCCACCCTGCTGCGCTGCATCAACCATCTCGAGACGATCAACGCGGGGAAGATCCACGTGAACGGCGAGCTCATCGGCTACGAGGAGCGCGGCCACAGGCTGCACCAGCTTCCGGACAAGCAGATCGCCCGGCAGCGCCGCGCCATCGGCATGGTATTCCAGAGCTTCAATCTGTTCCGCCACATGACCGTGCTCGACAACGTCATGTCCGGCCCCCTGCAGGTGCTGCGCCAGAACCGCGAGGAGGCACGAACCAAGGCGCAGAAACTGCTCGCTCTCGTCGGCCTGAGCGACAAGGCGGCGGCCTACCCGAGCCAGCTCTCGGGTGGCCAGCAGCAGCGCGTTGCCATCGCCCGCACGCTGGCGATGGAGCCCAAGGTGCTGCTGCTCGACGAGCCGACCAGCGCGCTCGACCCGGAGCTGAGCAAGGAGGTGATCTCGACTATCCGCGGCCTCGCCGACCTCGGCTACACGATGATGATCGCGACCCACGAGATGTCCATCGCCTCGAGCTTCTGCGACAGGGCGGTGTTCATGGCGGACGGCCATGTGGTTGAGGATCGCCCGGCCGCGGAGTTCTTTGCCGCCCCGCGCGAGGCGCGAACGCGTCAGTTCCTTGATCACTATGCGGATTCGGCTCATTAACAGTCGCAAGGCAGGACAATGGGACACGACATGGTCAGAAAGAACGGCAGCAAGCTTCTCGCGGCGAACGTCCACGACATCCTGCGGCAGAAAATCCTGACGCTGGAGTTCAAGCCGGGCACCCGGCTGATCGAGGACGAGATCAGCGAGACGCTGGGCGTCGGGCGCACCCCGGTGCGCGAGGCGCTGCTGCGGCTTCAGGGCGAAGGCTTCGTGGCCCGCGAAAAGGGCTGGGTCGTCGACGAGATCGACCCGGCCGACGCACCGATGCTGTTCGAGAGCCGGATCGCAATCGAGGGCTATGCCACCCGGCTCGCCGCCAAGCGCCGCCCCTACACGCTGATCGCAACGCTGCGCGGGCTGGCCGAGAAGATGTCGAATTTCTCCGGCCTCAGCCGCGCCGAGCTGAACTCGCTCGACCGCGAGTTCCACCGGCTGATCGTCGAGGCCTCCGGCAATGCCTTCTTCATCGAGATGCATGAACGCACCCAGTACAACTACTGGAACCTGCGCCTGCCGATCCTCTTCACCCGTGAGCAGGTGGAGGCGTCGAACGCCCAGCACCTCGGCATCATCGACGCCATAGAGGCACAGGACGACCAGTTGGCCGAAGAGCTGGCGCGCGCGCATATCGCCACCACGATGACCATCGTGCAGGACGCGCTGAGCGGGTTCTGATGATCGAGATCGAGGTCTTTCACACCCACCTCTACCCGGGTGCGAAGGGCCGCGTGACTGCCGGATTTGCGACTGCCGCCGAGACGCCGGCGGTGCTGCTCTTTGCCGACGGGATGCGCGCCGACGCGCGGCTTTCGGGCAGCGTCCTGACCGTGGCCGGATACCGCACCGCCGCCGGAAGCCGCATCGCCTCGAAGGTCTGGCGACTGTCCTTCGATGGCCCCGACATCGCGGTCACCGCCCGCATCGCCTGAGTCCCACATGCCCTCGAACCTGCCCGGAGGCGGTCAAAAGGCGGCCATGCCCTCAATCACCCAGAAGGCCGCGATGCTGCCGATGCCGTAGCTGGCGAGGCGGCTCAGGCGCGCGCCATGTTCGGCCAGCACCGGCGCCATGCGACGCGCCAGATATCCCAGGCTCAGCACCAGCGCGATGAACATCAGCTGCCCCAGCTCCACCCCCACGTTGAACGACAGCAGCGCCAGCGGGATGTCGGACTGCGGCAGGCCGATTTCGCGCAGCGCCCCGGCAAATCCCAGCCCGTGCACCAGCCCGAAGCCGAAGGACACCAGCGCGGGGAACCGCTCGGAGACGGGATCGCGCCGTTCCGGCGGCAGTGCCAGCTCATAGGCCAGAAAGACGATCGACAGCGCCACCACCACCTCGACCGGGGCCGACGGCAGGCGCAGCAGGCCCAGCGTGGCCGCCGCCAGCGTGAGGCTATGCGCCAGCGTGAAGGCGGTGATCGCCCAGAGCAGCCGCCGCGGTTGCCGTACGAGAAGCAGCAGCGCGAAGACAAAGAGCAGGTGATCGACCCCCTCGAGGATATGCGACACCCCCAGCGCGACGTAGCTGGCAAAGACCGCGCCGGGTCCCAGCTCGGCGGGGACGCTGAACTCCGGCGATCCCGCAGTGAGGCGCTGCGTCTGCGCCTGCCCCGGCTCCAGCTCGTAACGGACCAGCACGTCGGTGCGCGTGCGCTCCAGCCCGTCGATGCCGATGCTGCCGCCGGCCAGCCCCTCGGGGCAGGTGGCGAGGAACGAGATGACCCAGGCCCTCCCGTCGAAGGCCGGATCAGGCGCAGGGGTCTGCTGGCAGGTCTCGGGCAGGCGCGGACTTATCGGCATCGGGCGTCCGTTCACGTCGGGCATCCGCCAGCTCACCCGCCATTGTGCCCCGTCCATGGCCGAAAGCTCGAGAAAGCCGGGATCGAGCGCATGGGCCGATGCCCCGCCGGGGTGCATCGCTGCGGTCAGCAGCAGGATCAGGGCAAGAAATTGCTTCATGGCTGCTCCGCCGCCTCCTCACCGGGCAGGTCCAGCGTGTAGCGGTTCAGCAGCTCGTCGGTGAAGGCACCCCGCATCTTGCGCGCCTCGGCCGAGCGCCAGTCGGCGATCACCTTGTCGCGCAGCCTCTCGAGCGGCGGCAGTTGCGCCACCTCAACCGCGTCGAGCCTGACGAGGTGCTGCCCGTAGCCGCTGGACAGCGGGCCGGACCAGACCGCCACCGGCACCTCGGCCACCGCCGCGCCGAAGCCGCCGCCAAAGACGCGCTCCACCGCCGACGTGGCCATCGCCTCGAGCCGCGGCGGCAGCATCGTCGCCTGCCCGAGCCCGGCCGGGTCCGCGCCCTGCTCCAGCTCGGCGCGCAGCGCCGTGACTTCCTCCGCCGTGGCATCCCCCGGCAGCAGCACCTGCGCGAAGCTGACCTGAGCGGGACGGGCGTAGGCCGCGGCGTTCTCCGCGTAATACGCCTCCAGAGTCGCCTCGTCCGGCGTCATGGCGGCGGCGGGGGCCTCGGCGAGAAACTCCATCTTGGCGCGCAGGCGGTTGCGGATCATCGCGTCGCCCTTGTCGAGACCGAGCGCCAGCGCCTCGCGCACCATCACCTCCTCTATCGCCCAGTCGCGCACGAGGCCGCGGGATTCCGCCTCGGTCGGCGCGCGTCCCCATGCGGCGAGAAAACCGTCGGCCATGCGGTTCATCTCCGTCTCGGAGAGGCGCAGCACGTCGTCTCGGGGTCCGCGGGCCTCAGGCGGGGCCATCACCGCATAGAGGCTGAAGACAAGCCCGCCCAGAACGAAGAAATGCAGTAGCGGGGAGCGGAGAATGGTTCCGATCTTCATGGTCCTGCCTTCCTGGCCCTCCCGCCGTCAGCCGCTGCGCAGCGCATCGGCGACCCGGCCCAGCCGAGCGCCCGCGTCCTGCGCCAGATCGGCGATCTCGGGCACCTGGCCGAGATCGCCCATGGCCATCATCTGCCCGGCATCCACCAGCCGCACCAGCGCGCCGCCGGGCGCCTCCTCGACCGTGACATTGCAAGGCAGCAGCAGCCCCACGTCGGGCCGCGCGGTGACGGCCCGATGCGCCAGCCCCGGGTTGCAGGCCCCGAGGATGGTGTAGCGGCGAAACGCGGTGCCGAGCTTCTCGGCGAAGGCCTTGTCGAGCTCGATCCGGGATATCACCCCGAAGCCCTCGGCGGCCAGCGCCGCGGTCACCACCTCGACCGCCTCGTCAAACGGGCGGTCGAGGGTCACGTCTGTACCGAAGCCAGCCATGCTCACTCGCCCGCCGAGTACCAGATCGGCGAGGAGTAGGCGCGTTCAGTGACCTTCATCACTGTGTCTTCCGGGAAGTCCGACTCCTCGAAATAGGCGGCGTCATAGGCGGTCCAGCGCGGCGTCGGGATCTCGATCACCCGGGCGTAGTAGAAGGCATCGAGAGACGGGTCGAACTCGGGATCGGTCCAGACGGTGATCAGCTCGGGCGCGCCGATGGTATTGGTGAAGGAGGCATTCTCGACATCCACCGTATCACCGACCGGGGGCAGCTTGCCGTCCTCGCCGGGCGCGCGGTCCCCCGCCCAGACCACGTCGAAGATCTTCTCCTGCATCTCGCCGTCCGCATCGACCCAGCCCTTGATGATCTGGATGCGGTCGAGGTTGCCCGAGTAGGGATCCTTCAGCGCGGCGACGAGGAAGTTCGGGGCCTCGGCCCCCTCGGGGGCGGGCATCAGGTCCGCCCCCATGGGCACCCCCTTGCCATAGCCGATGGTGCCCGGGTTCCGTCCCAGCGCGTCGGCCTCCTCGAACTCCCAGCCGCCGAAGAAGCGCAACCCGATGCGGGTGCCGGTGGTGCCGTAGACCTCCTTGCGCTTCATCGCGTCCCAGATCGACGCGCGGGTGTTCTCGCGGGCCCAGACCGCGGTCAGGCCCGAGGCGCCGAGCTTCCAGTCCTTCACAGTGCGCCCGTCGAAATCGAACGCATTGCCGGTGGAGCGCTCCGGCCCCGGCTCGGAGGGCGGGAACTTGCCCCAGAAGTTGTTCTCCTCGGTCGAGGAGACGCCGGTATGCGCGTCGGTCGAGCCGAGCAGGCCGAACTTGAACGGGTTGGTGCCGAACTCATCCTCGAGCTTGAGCCCGCGCTTCAGCGCCTCGCGGGCGTATTCGTACTCGATCATGCCCGGCTCCTTGGGCACGACGTTGAGGTTGCCCTTGTCCCAGATCTCGAAGTCGGCGAATTCGTCCGACGGCGCGAGCGAGGGGTGCTGTTCCGAGGTGCCCTTGCCCTGTGTAACCTCGTAGAGCGGCTCCCAGCGGGCGCGTTTTTCGGCCCAGGCGGCGTCGATCGGGTTGCCGTCCGGGGTTTCGGTGGCGAACATCAGCCCGTTCGACAGGTTGCCGTTGTGCGGGATCGCGAGAATGCGACCGCCGGTCTTGTCCTCATAAGCCTGCATCCAGTCCCAGAGCTCGCGCGGCTGCTCGGTGTCGAAGGTGGTCAGCGGCCGCACCTGATCGGCGAAATACTTGTCGTCGCGATAGATCAGGTTGCGGTGCAGGTTGTTGCCGCCACCGTAGTTCGAGGACCACTCATAGCCGATGATCGCCGAGAAGACGCCCGGCTCGTTGTGCCCTTCGACGATCTCGGTCATGTTCTTCCAGATATCGAACTGCACGGTGTTGTCGGTCATCTGCTCGGGCAGCTCGCCATTCCCCTGCGCGGCGATCATCTCCATCATCACCGCGCTGGCCGAGGCACCGCCCTCGACCATGCCGTCGTGCCATTGCTTGAGCTGCGGATCGCTCATCATGTTGGGATCGCCCTCGTAGACGCTGGCGACCACGCCCATCGCGTCCGAGTGATCGGCGACCACCATCCAGTCATAGGGCCGCGACAGTTTCACAGGCTGGCCGGTGCTCGAGGTGATCTCGGCGCCCTTCGCATAGCGCAGCGCCTCGTCCGGCCCGACGCGGGTTCCCGAGGCGAAGGCGTCGGCTGACCAGGAGGTGTGAAGATGCTGCTCGCCCCAGAGCGGGCGGGTCGGGAAGCTGCGCCCGGCATAGGGCGAATAGCCCGGCTGGTTGAAGAAGCGCTCGATTTTCTCGGGGTCGATGGTGCCGGCGTCGGTGGTCACCTGCGCCAGCAGCGGCGAGGCCAGCAGGGTGGTGGAAAGTGCGAGGGAGACCATGCGTCGCGTCATGGGGGCGTCCTTTCGGCTGCGAAGGCATTTCAAAAATCGTCTGGTCAAATGAAGTCCGCCCCGACCGGAGCGACTCGGACACAATCAGAACATGTGCGATTGAAACGCCTCCCGGCTTGAAAAATCAACAACTTCTGCGGGAGCTATTGAGCCAAGGCGAAGTTCGGCCATCCGTCGCCGCGCCGCGTCGTCCTGCCTCAGCCGCAGGCGGCGCGCCCCGATGAGAGGTGCCACAGCGGCCCGCGACCTTGTGCCGGGCGGCGCGGCAGGGCAAGACGACAGCCATGCGAGACAGGAGACTCCCCATGCGCGCAGCGCGCTTCGCGGACGACAGGCCATGACGGGCGCGCTGGTGATCGGCGGCGGCCCGGCGGGGCTCATGGCGGCAGACGCGCTGCTCTCGGCGGGACATCCGGTGGTGCTGGCCGAGGCCAAGCCCTCGCTCGGGCGCAAGCTGCTCATGGCGGGCAAGTCGGGGCTGAACCTGACCAAGGCAGAGCCCTTTGCCGCCTTCCTCGGCAACTACGGCGCGGCGGCCCCTGCCCTGCGGCCCATGCTCTCGGCCTTCCCGCCCGAGGAGGTGATGCACTGGGCCGAGGGGCTGGGGCAGACGTTGTTCACCGGCTCCACAGGGCGGGTATTTCCGCACGGGATGAAGGCCTCGCCGCTGCTGCGCGCCTGGCTGGCACGGCTGGACGGCATGGGGCTGGAGCGGCACACCCGCTGGCGCTGGACCGGCTGGGACGGCGAGGCGGTGCTGATGGAGACGCCCGAGGGAGCGCGCCGGCTGACCCCTGGCGTCACCGTGCTGGCGCTTGGCGGAGCAAGCTGGGCACGACTCGGTTCGGACGGACAATGGGCCGGGATCTTCCAGGGGGCGGGCCTGCCGGTGACCCCCTTCGCCCCGGCCAACGCCGGTCTCTGCGTGGATTGGTCAGCGCATATGAAAGCCCAGTTCGGCGCACCGCTGAAAGGCGTGGCCTTCCACGCGGGCGATCTGGCGTCGCGCGGCGAGGCGGTGATCTCGGCGCGCGGGCTGGAGGGCGGCGGGCTCTACCCGCTGTCGCCGGCGCTGCGCGCGGGGGCGGCGCTGACCGTCGATCTATGCCCGGACGTGGACCTCGCCGCGCTCACCCGCCGACTCGCCCGTCCGCGTGGCAAGCAGAGCCTGTCGAACCACCTGCGCAAGGTGGTGAAACTCTCGCCAGCGGCCCGCGCCCTGCTGATGGAATGCGCCCGTCCCCTGCCCGAAGAGCCCGCCGCGCTGGCCGCACTGCTGAAGGCGCTGCCGGTGCCGCACGTGGGGCTGCGCCCGCTCGACGAGGCAATCTCGGTGGCCGGCGGCGTGCCCTTCGCGGCGCTGGACGCGGGGCTGATGCTCAAGGACAGACCGGGAACCTTCGTCGCCGGCGAAATGCTCGACTGGGAAGCGCCCACGGGCGGCTACCTGCTGACCGGATGCCTCGCCACCGGCCTCTGGGCCGGACGGGCAGCGGCGGCACGGCTGGCAGCTGCTCAGCCTCCCGGCACCTGAATATGGCCACGTCGGCTCCTACTGCGGCGGTCCGGGACGCCCCTTCGCCATTGGCTGGGGGCAGGCCATGATCATCCGACGCGCCACGTCCTCCGATATTGAGGCGCTCAGCGCCCTCTACGTCGCCTTCTTCCGCGAGGACGGCATCGCCACTCCGCCGCAGGCCATTGCCGAGAACCTGTCGGTGATGCTCGGCGATCCCCGCGCCTGCATCTTCGTGGCCGACACCGGCGACGGGCTGGCCGGCATGTCCGCGGGAAGCCTCACCTTCGGCGTGGAGTTTGGCTGGTCGGCCGAGCTCGAGGACCTTTACCTGAGCCCCGACTGCCGCGGGATGGGATGGTCGCACCCGCTGGTCGCGGCGGTGCTCGACTGGGCCCGGGAGCACGGCGCGCGCGAGACGGTGCTGGTGATCACGCCGCAGGCCGAGCAGGATCAGGCGCTGACCCGGTTCTACGAGAAGTTGGGGTTCCGCGACTCGCGACGCATCACCATGTACCGCAAGGGAACTGGCACCGGGACGTGAGCGCCGGAGCTGCCCCGCTGTCGCGCGCATCCAGCCAGCCCTCACCGATCGGCAGAGCCGCATGAAAAAGGCGCCGCCCCCTGCGGAGCGGCGCCCATCTCAATTCAGACGGCGATCGCTCAGACGGCTGCCTTCAGGCTCTCGTCGAGGTAGATCTCGCGCAGGCGCGCGGCGACCGGACCCGGCGTGCCGGTGCCGATCTTGGCGCCGTCCAGCTCGACCACCGGCATCACGAAGCTCGACGCCGAGGTGACAAAGGCCTCGTCGGCCTCCTTGGCTTCCTCGATGGTGAAGCTCCGCTCCTCGACTTCCATCTGCGCTTCCTTGGCGCAGCGCAGCACGGCGGCGCGGGTGATGCCGTGCAGGATGTCGGTCGACAGCTCGCGGGTGATGATCTTGCCGCCCTTGACGATATAGGCGTTGTTCGACGAGCCCTCGGTCACCTTGCCGTCCTCGACGAACCATGCGTCGTCGCAGCCGGCCTTCTTGGCGGCCATCTTGGCCATCGACGGGTAGAGCAGCTGCACGGTCTTGATGTCGCGGCGGCCCCAGCGGATGTCCTCGAGCGAGATCACCTTGATGCCCTTCTTGGCCGCCGGGTTTTCGGCGAGGCCGGGCTTGTTCTGGGTGAAGAGCACCAGCGTCGGCTCGGTGGTCTCGGGGTCGGGGAAGGCGAAGTCGCGGTCGCCGGCGGAGCCGCGGGTCACCTGCAGGTAGACCAGACCGTCGGTGATCTCGTTGCGCGCCACCAGCTCGCGGTGGATCGCCAGCAGCTCTTCCTCGGTGCAGGGCGCCTTCATGTCCAGCTCCTTCAGCGAGCGGGCGAGACGCTTGGCATGGCCGTCGAAATCGATCAGCTTGCCGCCGAGAACCGAGGTCACCTCGTAGACCCCGTCGGCCATCAGGAAGGCCCGGTCGAAGATCGACACCCTGGCCTCGGTCTCGGGCAGGTACTCGCCATTGACGTAAACGGTGCGCATTGCAGCTCTCTCCATAATTCGCTGTGGGTCAGTTCCGCCAAAGCGGACCCGGGGTCAAGCCTGCTCGATCACATTGACCCGCGCAGGCAACCCGTCATGCCGGTGTAGTCCAGATTTTGTTCGGGGTGCCGGAGCTCGGCGCTCCGGCAACCGCGGGGCTCAGCCCCAGAGCGCCGCCTCGGGGGCGTGCACGCCTGCCTCGTCGTAGACCATCGCGTGTTCGCGGTCCTCGCCGAGCAGCAGCGGCGCGTCGAGATCGACGTATTGCGCGCCCTGCGCGACGATCACCGCCGGAGCCATCGCCAGAGACGACCCCACCATGCAGCCGACGAAGATGCCGTAGCCCTCGGCCTTGGCGGCCTCGAGCAGCTCCAGCGCCTCGGTCAGACCGCCGGTCTTGTCGAGCTTGATGTTGACGATGTCGTACTTGCCCTTCAGCTTCGGCAGCGAGGCGCGGTCGTGGCAGCTTTCGTCGGCGCAGATCGGCACCGGGCGCTCCATGCCCAGCAGCGCATCATCCTCACCCGCCGGAAGCGGCTGCTCGACCATGGCGACGCCGAGACGCAGCAGATGCGGCGCCAGCTCGGCGTAGACCTCGGGAGTCCAGCCCTCGTTGGCATCGACGATGATGGTGCTGTCCGGTGCCCCGGCGCGCACGGCTTCAAGGCGCGGCAGGTCCTCGGGGGTGCCGAGCTTCACCTTCAGCAGCGGCCGGAAGGCGTTCTTGGCGGCCTGCGCCTGCATCTCCTCGGGGGCGGCGAGCGAGAGCGTGTAGGCGGTCACCTCGGGCTTCGGCGCAGGCAGGCCCAGCAGCTCCCAGACCCGCTTGCCGGCGGTTTTGGCCTCGAGATCCCAGAGCGCGCAGTCGACGGCATTGCGAGCGGCGCCTGAGGGCAGGAGATCCTGCAGCGCCGCGCGGGTCACGTCCTGCGGCAGCGAGCGGATCTGCGCCTCGACGCTGTCGAGCGTCTCGTCGTAGCGCGCGTAGGGCACGCATTCGCCCCATCCGGTGATGCCGCCGCGGGTGATCTTCACGGTGATCACCTGGGATTCGGTGCGGCTGCCGCGCGAGATGGTGAAAACCTGCGCCAGCTTGAAGGTGTCGCGGGTGACCTCGATGCTCAAACCCTGCCCCTTTCATTGTTCCATAAATACGCAATCCCCCGGCGCCGGAAGCGCCGCCGCCGGGGGTGATGTGGTCACTCTGCCAGACGGCTCAGACCGCGGCCAGCGCCTCGACCAGGCGCTCGGCGCCATGGCGGAACGGGTCGACGCAGGGCAGGCCAAGGCTTTCCTCGACCTCTGCGCAATAGGTCTTGGCCTCTTCCTCGCCCATGTGCTGGGTGTTGATCGACACGCCGACCACCTTGCAGTCCGGGTTGCCGACCTTGGCGAGCGCAAGCGCGGTGTCGCGCACGGCTTCCAGCGTCGGCAGCTTGTAGCCCGGCAGGCCGCGCATGTGGGTGCGGGTCGGCTCGTGGCAGAGCACCAGCGCATCCGGCTGGCCGCCGTGGATCAGCGCAAGCGTCACGCCCGAGTAGGAAACGTGGAACAGCGAGCCCTGGCCCTCGATGATGTCCCAGTGGTCGGGATCATTGTCGGGGGTGAGGTATTCGATCGAGCCGGCCATGAAGTCGGCGATCACCGCGTCGAGAGGCACGCCGTCGCCGGTGATCAGGATGCCGGTCTGGCCGGTGGCGCGGAAGGTCGACTTCATGCCCTTCTCGCGCATGCAGGCGTCCATCGCCAGCGCGGTGTACATCTTGCCGACCGAGCAGTCGGTGCCCACCGCCAGCAGGCGCTTGCCGGTGCGCTTCTCGCCGTTGGCGATCGGGTATTCCACGGAAGGAATGCGCACGTCGTGCAGCGTCTGGCCGGTGGCCTTTGCCACGGCCTTGAGGTCTTCCTCGTTGCGCAGCAGGTTGTGCAGGCCCGACGCGAGGTCGAAGCCCTCTTCCAGCGCCTCGACCAGGACCTTCTTCCAGGCCTGCGAGATCTTGCCGCCGCGGTTGGCGACACCGATCACCAGCGTCTTGGCGCCGGCGGCCTTGGCTTCGGCGAGGGTCATGTCCTGCAGGCCGAGGTCGGCCTTGCAGCCTTCGAGGCGGAACTGGCCAACGCAGTTCTCGGGGCGCCAGTCCTTGATGCCCTGGGCCACCTTGGCGGCCAGGCCGTCGGGAGCGTCACCGAGGAAGAGGAGGTACGGCGTCTCGATCATTCTTGTATTCCCTGTGTTCGTGTATGGTTGCAGGCGGGGCATTATTTGGGAGGCCGCCCGGCCAGCGGTTTCGACGCTCACTCTGCCCTGTATGGCACGCAAATCCGTCTCGATTTCCACGCCTGCACCCGAGGTGACGCCAAATTTCCACGCATTTCGGCGCCGTCGCCGAAGAATCGTGCACGGGCTTCGGACAGGACAGGCAAGAGTTGCGCCGCAGCGCGGCAAATTTCGCTTGCGCAGCGTCGCGCAATTTAATAACCCTCACAATCGCAAATATGTAACTTCATTACCCTCACGAGGTTCCCACATGAGCTTTCGCATCCAGCCCGCCGCGCCTGCCCGTCCGAACCGTTGCCAGCTCTTCGGCCCCGGCTCGCGCCCGGCGATCTTCGAGAAGATGGCCGGCAGCGCCGCGGATGTGATCAACCTCGACCTCGAGGATTCTGTGGCCCCGGACGACAAGGATAGTGCGCGCGCCAATATCATCGAGGCCATCGGCGATATCGACTGGGGCAAGAAGACCCTCTCGGTGCGCATCAACGGGCTCGACACGCCCTATTGGTACCGTGACGTGGTGGACCTTCTGGAGCAGGCCAGCGACCGGCTCGATCAGATCATGATCCCAAAGGTCGGCTACGCCGCCGACCTCTATGCCGTCGACGCGCTGGTCACCGCCGTCGAGCGCGCCAAGGGGCGCACGAAGCCGATCAAGTTCGAGGTGATTATCGAGAGCGCCGCCGGCATCGCCCATGTGGAAGAGATCGCCGCTGGCTCTTCCCGGCTCGAAGCGATGAGCCTCGGCGCGGCGGATTTCGCCGCCTCGATGGGCATGGCGACCACCGGCATCGGCGGCACGCAGGAAAACTATTACATGCTGCACGAGGGCGCGAAGCAATGGTCGGACCCGTGGCACTGGGCGCAGGCCGCCATCGTCGCGGCCTGCCGCACCCATGGCGTACTGCCGGTCGATGGCCCCTTCGGCGATTTCTCGGACGACGAGGGATACCGCGCGCAGGCGCTGCGCTCGGCAACGCTGGGCATGGTCGGAAAATGGGCGATTCACCCCAAGCAGGTGGCGCTGGCCAACGAGGTCTTCACCCCCTCGGAGGGCGCTGTGACCGAAGCGCGCGAGATCCTTGCCGCCATGGAGGCCGCCAAGGCCAAGGGCGAAGGTGCCACGGTCTACAAGGGCCGGCTGGTGGACATCGCCTCGATCAAGCAGGCCGAGGTGATCGTGCGCCAGTCCGAGATGATCGCGGGAGCCTAAGGCACAGATGTCTGTCCCCGCGGGGACAGGCGCGCCATCCATGCCGAAAAGGCAAAACAGCCGAGCATACGCTCGCGTCCGGCGGACCGGCGCTGTCCCCACAGGGACAGCGCGTCGCCGCACCCCGCCCCACGGCGCGGAGCCAATCCGCGCTTGGCCAACATTGCCCTTCGCCGCATCGCCCCTAGGTCAACCCCCGTCGAGATGTGCGTTCCCTTGCGGGAGTGCTGCGTGCCGTATTGCGCCTGTCACATTGCGCGGATAGAGGCCGTCAATCCGACCCCGGCCCGCGAAGGAGGTAGACATGACGCAGTTCACGCTTGGATGGGAAGAATGGCTTGCCCTGCCCGGCCTCGGCCTGCCCGCGATCCGCGCCAAGGTGGACACCGGCGCGCGGACCTCGGCGCTGCACGCCTTTGCCATCGAGCCCTTCGGCCCTTCCGACAAGCCAATGGTGCGCTTTGCGATCCACCCCGATCCGCAGGATCCGGGCCTCGAGATCATCTGCTCGGCGCCGCTCAAGGACCGCCGCGAGGTCACCTCGTCGAATGGCGAGACCGAGCTGCGGTTCGTCATCGAGACAGAGGTGCGGATGGGCGAGCGCAGCTGGCCGATCGAGATCACCCTCACCGACCGCGGCAGCATGGCCTACCGCATGCTGCTGGGGCGCAGCGCGCTCCTCGACGACATGGTCGTCTCGCCGAGCCAGCGTCTGCAGCAGCCTGAGCTCGACTATGACGCCTACCGCGCCCTGCCCCGTCACAAGCAGCACCGCCGCGCCCTGCGACTTGCGGTGCTGACCCGCGAGCCGCACAACTACTCGACGCGCAAGCTGATCGAGGCCGCCGAGCACCGCGGCCACACGATGGAGGTGATCGACACCTCGCGCTGCTACATGAACATCCGCGCTGTCGGCGGCGAAGTGCATTACGACGGTCGCCGCCTGCCCCATTACGACGCGGTGATCCCGCGCATCGGCGCCTCGATCACCAGCTACGGCACCGCCGTGGTGCGCCAGTTCGAGAGCATGGGTACCTATTGCCTCGCCGGCTCCGAGGGCATCACCGTCTCGCGCGACAAGCTGCACGCGCACCAGGTGCTGGCGCGTCACCGCATCGGCATGCCGACCACGGCCTTCGCCCGCAGCCCGAAGGATTCGGGCAACCTTGTGGATCTGGTGGGTGGCGCGCCGCTGGTGCTGAAGCTGCTGGAGAGCAGCCAGGGCAAGGGGGTTGTGCTGGCCGAGACCCCCAAGGCCGCCGAGAGCGTGATCTCGGCCTTCCAGGGGCTCAAGGCCGACTTCCTCGTGCAGAGCTTCGTCAAGGAGGCCGCGGGCGAGGATATCCGCTGCCTCGTGGTGGGCGGCAAGGTGGTGGCCACCATGCGCCGCCGCGGCAAGCCCGACGACTTCCGCTCGAACCTGCACCAGGGCGGCACCGCCGAGCCGGTGCGGATCTCCAAGACCGAGCGCGAGGTGGCGATCAAGGCCGCGCGGGCGATGAAGCTCGACGTGGCGGGGGTCGACCTGCTGCGCGGCTCGGACGGACCGAAGGTGCTGGAAGTGAACAGCTCGCCGGGCCTCGAGGGCATCGAGAAGGTCTCGGGCAAGGACATCTCGGGCCTGATCATCGAGCACATCGAGACCAAGGTCGCGCCGAAGCCGCCGCGCCCGAAGGGCCGGAGCAGGCGCAGCGCGGGGTGAGCCACCGCGACGCGCGCCGAGCGAGCGCCTGCCTGTGGCGGGGCGCTGCGATGATTGTGGAACGGGCTTTCTGAAAGCCAAACCCGCATGGGTCTCGAACGCCGTGCCCCAGGCAAAATGCGCCCGCCCGCCGGGGCAGGCGGGCGCTTGCCCGGTAGCCTTCTGCGGTGGTTCCAGGAGAACACGCGCAAACACCCGACGACGCGCGAAAAATTACATCCCCGGCCTCGCATGGAGGAACTTTCGGGAAGCTCAGTAATCAAGTTACGCAACCTTCTTGCGCAACGCCGCGCTGCAGCGTCCCCTTGCCCTTGCCGCTGCCCCCTATGGGCGCTAAACACCCCCGGTAATCCAAAACTCCGAGGGGATGCCCCATGCCTGCCTATCGCTCCCGCACCACCACCCACGGCCGCAACATGGCCGGCGCCCGCGGCCTGTGGCGCGCCACAGGCATGACGGATGGCGACTGGAACAAGCCGATCATCGCGATCGTGAACTCCTTCACCCAGTTCGTGCCCGGCCACGTGCACCTGAAGGATCTGGGCCAGATGGTCGCCCGCGAGGTCGAGAAGGCCGGCGGCGTCGCCAAGGAGTTCAACACCATCGCGGTGGATGACGGCATCGCCATGGGCCACGACGGCATGCTCTACTCGCTGCCTTCGCGCGAGATCATCGCCGACTCGGTCGAGTACATGGTCAACGCGCATTGCGCCGACGCGATGGTCTGCATCTCCAACTGCGACAAGATCACCCCCGGCATGCTGATGGCCGCCATGCGCCTCAACATCCCCGTGGTCTTCGTTTCGGGCGGCCCGATGGAAGCGGGCAAGGTCAACTGGGAAGGCACCGAGAAGGCGCTGGACCTGGTCGACGCCATGGTCGCCGCCGCCGACGACAAATACACCGACGCGCAGGTGCAGGCGATCGAGGAAGCCGCCTGCCCGACCTGCGGGTCTTGCTCGGGCATGTTCACCGCCAACTCGATGAACTGCCTGACCGAGGCGCTCGGCCTGTCGCTGCCCGGCAACGGCTCGACGCTGGCCACCCACTCGGACCGTCAGCGCCTCTTCGTCGAGGCCGGCCACCTGATCGTCGATCTGGCCAAGCGTTACTACGAGCAGGACGATGCCTCGGTGCTGCCGCGCTCGATCGCCACGGTGAAGGCCTTCGAGAACGCCATGACGCTGGACATCGCCATGGGCGGCTCGACCAACACCGTGCTGCACCTGCTGGCCGCCGCGAACGAAGGCGAAGTGCCCTTCGAGATGGCCGACATCGACCGGCTGTCGCGCAACGTGCCGGTGCTGTGCAAGGTCGCGCCCGCCAAGGATGACGTGCACATGGAAGACGTGCACCGCGCCGGCGGCATCATGTCGATCCTCGGCCAGCTCGACCGTGCCGGTCTGCTCGACACCTCGGTGCACACGGTGCACGCCGAGACCATGGCCCATGCGCTCGACCGCTGGGACGTGACCCGCACCAACTCGGAATCGGTGCATGATTTCTTCCGCGCCGCGCCGGGCGGCGTGCGCTCGACCACCGCCTTCTCGCAGTCGATGCGCTATGACACGCTCGACCTCGACCGCCAGACCGGGGTGATCCGCGACGCCGAGCACGCCTTCTCGAAGGACGGCGGCCTCGCGGTGCTCTACGGCAACCTCGCCGAGGACGGCTGCATCGTGAAGACCGCGGGCGTGGACGAGTCGATCCTGAAGTTCACCGGCCCCGCGCGCATCTTTGAATCGCAGGATACCGCGGTGAGCGCGATCCTGACCGGCAAGGTGCACAAGGGCGACGTGGTGCTGATCCGTTACGAAGGCCCGCGCGGCGGTCCGGGCATGCAGGAAATGCTCTACCCGACCTCCTACCTCAAATCGAAGGGCCTCGGGAAAGACTGTGCGCTGGTCACCGACGGGCGCTTCTCGGGCGGCTCCTCGGGCCTGTCCATCGGCCACGTCTCGCCCGAGGCGGCCGAAGGCGGCACCATCGGTCTCGTGGAAGAGGGCGATCTCATCGAGATCGACATCCCGAACCGCAAGATTAACCTCGCCGTTGACGACGCGGTGATCGCCGAGCGTCGTGCGGAGCGCGAGGAAAAGGGCTGGCAGCCGGACGAGCAGCGCAAGCGCAAGGTGTCAAAGGCGCTGAAGGCCTATGCAGCGCTGACCACCTCGGCCGCCAAGGGTGCCGTGCGCCAGATCTGAGCGCCACCCGGTCTGCAAGAAATGCACCGGCCGTCCCCAAGGGGGCGGCCGGTTTGCGTTTCGGGCCTTTCAGACGTCGCCTGTGCCCCCGTCACCTCGACCGCTCCGGGAAACTAGACGCCGGGAACAGGCGGCAGCTCAGCTCACCGCCCGACGCTGCGCGGCGGTCTCCAGCGCGTGCCACAGGCTGGCCGCGGCAGACCGCATGGCGAACAGCGTGAGCCGCGTATCCGAATGCCTCAGCGCGAGCACCGGCATGTGATGCAGCACCGTGCGGGTGGCGCGGCCCGGAGCGAGCGCCTCGGGCGGCAGGTTGACCAGTCGCTCGGTGAGCCGTTCCAGTGGATCCGCCCTGGGCGCCGTGATGTCTACGCCAGCCCAGCCATCGGTCTGCTCGGTCACCGAGCATCCGGGCACTGCGGCCAGAAGCTCGGCGGCAAAGTCCGTGTCGGCACGCCCTTCGGCCAGGACCATCCACTGCCCCGCCCCGGTCCAGAAGGCCGCGTGATCCTGCAAGGCCGAGAGCCCGCCGGGTCCGGGCAGCGTCAGGCCGAAGGGCGCGGGCTCGGTAGCGCCGGCGCGCAGCGCCAGCGAGGCCAGCGCGATGTCGGGCCGTTCGGTCAGGGTGAGCGCGCCGAAGCGGGCACTGCGCGCGGTGTCGGCGCCGAGCGCCGTAAGAGAGATAAGATCAGCCACGCAGACGCTCTCCTTCCGGGTCAACGAAATGCGGCGGGACCACGCGCAGTTCTGCGCTGCTCCCCTCCAGCGGGTTGGCGGCGAGGATCACCTCGCCCATGCGCGCTGCGCCATCCTCGAGAAACCCAAGGCCGATGGAGCTGCCGACATGCGGCGAGAAACACGCCGAGGTGATCCAGCCCTGGTCATGCGCCATGTCCTGCGCAGTTCCGTCGGTGAAGAGATGCGATCCGGGTACCACCTTCGCCTCGGGGTCCACCGGCTGCAGCCCGACGAGCCGGCGGCTGTCCTCCGCCAGCCCCTCGCGGCGGGACATGACCGCACCGATCGAGTTCTTCTTGCCCGACACCATCATGCCAAGCCCGATCATCGCCGCCGTCGTCTGGCCGTTGAGCTCGGCCCCCGCCGCGTGACCCTTCTCGATGCGCAACACGCCGAGCGCCTCGGTGCCATAGGGGGTGACGCCGAGATCCGCGCCCTGCTCCATCAGCCGCTGCATCAACGCATGGCCGTAGCGGGCGGGCACGGCGATCTCGTAGGCCAGCTCGCCGGAGAAGGAGATGCGGAACAGCCGCGCGCGCAAGCCCCCGCAGACGGTAAGGGAGGCGCAGGCCATGAATGGGAAGGCCTCGTTCGACAGGTCGAACCCGTCCGCGATCCGCGACAGCAGCTCGCGCGAGCGCGGCCCCGCCACGGCGATCTGCGCCCAGGCATCCGTGGTCGAGATGATCTGCACGTCGAGCTCCGGCCAGAGGCACTGCCGCGCGAATTCCATGTTGCGGTAGACCAGCCCGGCGTTGCCGGTGGTGGTGGTGACCACGTAGTGATCTTCGGCCATCCGTGCACAGGTGCCGTCGTCGTAGAGATGCCCGTCCTCGCGCAGCATCAGCCCGTAGCGGACGCGGCCGACCTTCAGCGTGCCCATCATGTTGGAATAGACGCGATTGAGAAATTCCCCGGCATCGCGGCCCTGCACGTCGATCTTGCCCAGCGTGGTCACGTCGCAGAGGCCGACGGTGCTGCGCACCGCCTTCGCCTCGCGGTCGACACTTTCGCGCCAATGGGTTTCGCCGGGGCGCGGGAAATACTGCGCCCGCAGCCACGGCCCGACCTCGACGAAGGCCGCGCCCTGCGCCTCGGCCCAACGGTGGGTCGGGGTCAGGCGCGTCGGGCGGAAGTCCTTGCCCGTGTCACCGCCGCCGAGGACCGAGAGCGAGACGCCGGTATAGGGCGGGCGGAAGATGGTGGTTCCGGTTTCGGCGACGCACTTGCCGGTCAGCTCTGCCATAACCGCGAGCGCAGTGACATTGGCGGTCTTGCCCTGATCCGTGGCCATGCCGAGCGTGGTCCAGCGCTTCAGGTGCTCGACGGGGCGCATGTTCTCCTTGTGGGCCAGCGCGATGTCCTTGACGGTCACGTCGTTCTGGAAGTCCACCCAGGCGCGCGCCTTGCCCGGCACATGCCAAAAGGCGGTTTGGCGCAGGGGCCTGTCTTCGGCCTCGGGCAGGCGGGGGAGCGCCGCGCTGACCCCAAGCTCCGACAGGGCCGCCTGCGCCGCCCGCGCGCCATCCCCGAGCGCGGCAGAGGTCGAGCCGCGCCCGGCGCAGGCACCGGCGGGGATGAGGCCCTGCGGCCCGCCCTCGCCCGGCACGAAGGCCAGCAGCTCCTCGTTCCAGACCGGGCGGCCACGGTGGTGCGAGGCGAGATGCACGTTGGGGTTCCAGCCGCCCGACACGCCAAGCGCATGGCATTCGAGCCAGTCGGCGCGGCCGTCACGGGTGATCTCGATCGAGCTCAATCCCAGGCGCCCGTGCGTGGCGGTGACCTGCGCCCCGGCAAAAAGCTGGTAGTCGCCGAAGCGCGGGGCATCCGCACGCGGGTCAATCACGCCGAGCAGGTTGGCACCCTTTACCAGCAGATCCAGTGCGGTGCGGTGGCCGTCGTCGTTGTTGGTGAAGACCGCGATGCGGTCTTGCGGCCTTGCCACCGGCAATGTGGCCCAGCGGTTGGCATAGGCGCGCAGGGCGCCTGCCATCATGATCCCCGGACGGTCGTTGCTTGCGAAGGGGATATGCCGCTCGGTCGCCCCCGCCGCCAGCACCGCGCGCTTCGCGGTGATCCGCCACAGCGTCTGGCGCACCTGCGCCCCCGGTTCGGGCAGGTGATCGGCGACGCGCTCCACGGCACCAAAGATGCCGTGATCATAGGCGCCGAAGACCGTGGTGCGGGAGAGGATGCGCACGTTCGGCAGGGCGCGCAGTTCCGCTTCCACGGCCGCCACCCAGGCGGGTGCCGGCGCCTCGTCCAGCGGATCGCTCTCGGCCAGCAGGCGACCGCCGAGGCGGAAGTCCTCGTCGGCCAGCACCACCTGCGCACCGGCGCGAGCGGCGGTCAGCGCCGCCGCGAGCCCCGCCGCGCCCGCGCCGACGACCAAGAGGTCGCAATGCAGGTAGCCGCGGTCGTAAGCGTCGGGGTCGGCCTCACCCGAGAGCGCGCCGAGACCCGCCGCCCGGCGGATCATCGGCTCGTAGAGCTTTTCCCAGAAGGCGCGCGGCCACATGAAGGTCTTGTAATAGAAGCCCGCCGCGAAGACCGGCGAAAGCAGGTCGTTCACCGCCATAGCGTCGAAGCCGAGCGGGCCGACGTGGTTCTGGCTGCGCGCGGTGAGCCCCTCGTAGAGCTCGGCCACGGTGGCGCGGGTGTTGGGCTCGGCGCGGGCACCGGTGCGCAGGGTGACGAGGGCATTGGGTTCTTCGCTGCCGGCCGAGACCGGCCCACGCGGGCGGTGGTACTTGAAGCTGCGGCCCATGAGTCGCACGCCGTTTGCCAGCAGCGCCGAGGCCAGCGTGTCGCCGGGGTGGCCGGTGTAGGTCTTGCCGTTGAAGCTGAAAGTGAGTGTCTGGCTGCGGTCGATCAGGCCGCCCGGGATGCGGGTCATTCGGCGGCTCCCTTCAGGGCCTTTGCCACCTCCGAAGCCAGTTCGGCCCCGAGGATCTCATGGGTCAGCGTGTTGCGGGTCACCACCAGCCACGAGCGATCGCCCTGCTCGTGGAACCACAGCTCTCGGTGCACGCCCGCCGGGTTGCCCCTCAGGAAGACGTAGTCGCAGAAGGCGGCCTCGGCGCCCTCCCCCTCGGGCGAGGGGCGATCGAGCAGCGCGGCGTCGCCGAGGTAGGTGAACTCCTGCGCGTCGCGCGGACCAAGGAGCGGGTGCGGGATCAGCATCGTGTCACCTCAATGCAGGTTCGGCTGGGCGCCGGCGCCCTTTTCGTCGATGAGATGCCCACGCGCGAAGCGGTCGAGGCGGTAGGCCGTCGCGGTCTCGTGCGGGCGGCCGGTGGCGAGCAGGTGGGCGAAGGCGTAGCCCGAGGCCGGCGTCGCCTTGAAGCCGCCATAGCACCAGCCGGCATTGAGGTAGAGCCCGTCCACCGGCGTCGCGTCGATGATCGGCGAGCCGTCCATCGACATGTCCATGATGCCGCCCCAGCTGCGCAGCAGCCGCGCCCGGCCGATCATCGGCATGAGGGCCATGCCACCCTCGGCCACGTCCTCGACCACCGGCAGATTGCCGCGCTGCGCGTAGGAATTGTAGCCGTCGATGTCGCCGCCAAAGACCAGCCCGCCCTTGTCGGACTGGCTGATGTAGAAATGCCCGGCGCCGAAGGTGATCACCGTGTCAATGAGCGGCTTCAGCCCCTCCGACACGAAGGCCTGCAGGACGTGGCTCTCGATCGGCAGACGCATCCCGGCCATCTGCATGACCCGGCTGGACGAGCCCGCCACCGCCACGCCGACCTTGCCTGCACCGATGTAGCCGCGCGTGGTCTCGACCCCCCTGACTGCGCCGCCCTCGATGCGGAAACCGGTGACCTCGCAGTTCTGGATGATGTCGACGCCGCGCATGTCGGCGCCGCGCGCGTAGCCCCAGGCGACGCCGTCATGCCGGGCGGTGCCGGCGCGCGCCTGCAGCAGCCCGCCCTTCACCGGGAAACGGGCGTTGTCGAAGTTGAGATAGGGCAGCCGCGCGCGCAGCTCCTCGGGTCCCAGCAGCTGCGCATCCGCCCCGGCCAGCAGCATGGCATTGCCGCGCCGCCGGTAAGCATCGCGCTGCGCGTCGGAATGGTACAGATTGATGATCCCGCGCTGGCTGACCATCGAGTTGAAGTTGGTCACCTGCTCGAGCGTCTCCCACAGCTTCATCGAGAACTCGTAGAACGGCTCGTTGCCGGGCAGTAGGTAGTTAGAGCGGATGATCGTCGTGTTGCGCCCGATATTGCCCGAGCCGAGCCAGCCCTTCTCCAGCACCGCCACCTTCGCCTGACCGAAGGTCTTCGCGAGATAGAAGGCGGTGGCGAGCCCGTGCCCGCCGCCGCCCACGATGACGAAATCATAGGCCGGCTTGGGCTCGGGATCGCGCCAGAGCGGTTTCCAGCCCCTGTGGCCGGTGAGGGCTTCCTTGATGACCCGGAGGCCGGAGAAATGCATGGCTCAGCTCGCGTGCAATGGGGGAAGGGTCAGATGTCGAGCGTGTTGTCGCGTTCCCAGCGGGAGAAATGCGACACGAAGGACGTCCACTCCTGCATCTTCATCTTGGTGTAGGAGGCCGAGAACTCCGCGCCCATCATCTCCTTGAGCTCGGCGTCGGCATCATAGGCACGGATGGCATCCAGCAGGTTGAGCGGCAGGCGCGGCGCGTCCTTCACCAGGTGGCCCTCGGCGTACATGTCGATGTCGTGGCGCTTGCCCGGATCGGCCTTGGAGCGGATGCCGGAAAGGCCCGCTGCGATAATCACCGCCTGCAGCAGGTAGGGGTTCACCGCCCCGTCGGGCAGACGCAGCTCGAAGCGGCCGGGGCCGGGCACGCGCACCATGTGGGTGCGGTTATTGCCGGTCCAGGTGACGGTATTGGGGGCCCAGGTGGCGCCCGACGTGGTGCGCGGCGCGTTGATCCGCTTGTAGCTGTTCACCGTCGGGTTGGTGATCGCCGCCAGAGCCTCGGCATGCTTCATGATGCCGCCGAGGAAGTGTCGGCCCTGATCCGAAAGGCCCAGCTCCTTGCTCTTGTCTGCAAAGGCGTTGACCTTGCCCTCGGCATCCCAGACCGAGATATGCGCGTGGCAGCCGTTGCCGGTCAGCCCTTCGATGGGCTTCGGCATGAAGGTGGCGCGCAGCCCGTGCTTCTCGGCCACCGATTTCACCATGAACTTGAAGAAGCTGTGGCGGTCGGCGGTGGTGAGCGCGTCGGCGAACTCCCAGTTCATCTCGAACTGGCCGTTGGCGTCCTCGTGGTCGTTCTGATACGGGCCCCAGCCCAGCTCCAGCATGTAGTCGCAGATTTCGGCGATCACGTCGTAGCGGCGCATCACCGCCTGCTGGTCGTAACAGGGTTTCTCGGCGGTATCGAAGGGGTCGGAGATCTGCTCGCCCTCTGGGGTCAGCAGGAAGAATTCGGCCTCGATCCCGGTCTTCACCCGCAGCCCTTCCGAGGCGGCCTCGGCCACCAGCTTGCGCAGCACGTTGCGCGGCGCCTGCTCGACGTCGTCGCCTTCCATCACGCAATTGGCCGGCACCCAGGCGACCTCGGGCTTCCACGGCAGCTGGATCGCCGCCTCGGCGTCCGGCACGGCCAGCATGTCGGGGTGTGCGGGGGTGAGGTCGAGCCATGTGGCGAAGCCGGCAAAGCCCGCGCCGTCCTCCTGCATGTCCGCAATCGCCTGCGCCGGCACCAGCTTGGCGCGCTGGCCGCCGAAGAGGTCGGTGTAGGAGATCATGAAATACTTCACGCCGCGCGCCCGGGCGAATTCGGCCAGATCAGCCATGGTGGTCCCTTTCGTTCCCTGTTGGTGTCGACGGGGCGTTGGCCGCCCTCGCCGTATTGCGTGCGGGGCTAAGCCGGTCAGAACCCGCCCTTGCCCGGCCACCAGTTTGTCCCGGCAAGCGGCACCTGCGCCATGGCTGCGGCCTCCATCGTGAGCGCGCAGAGGTCTTCCGGCTCAAGATTGTGCACATGGCTCTTGCCGCAGGCCCGCGCGATGGTCTGGCATTCGAGGGTCATCACGTTGAGATAGTTGCGCAACCGGCGTCCGGCGGCGATGGGATCGAGACGCGCCATCAGCGCGGGATCCTGCGTGGTTATGCCCGCCGGGTCGCGGCCCTCGTGCCAGTCGTCATAGGCCCCGGCGGTGGTGCCAAGCTCGCGATACTCGTCTTCCCACTTGGGATCGTTGTCGCCGAGCGCGATCAGCGCGGCAGTGCCGATGGCCACTGCATCCGCGCCGAGCGCCAGCGCCTTGGCCACATCCGCGCCGGTGCGGATGCCGCCCGAGACCACCAGTTGCACCTCGCGGTGCATGCCCAGATCCTGCAGCGCCTGCACCGCGGGGCGGATGCAGGCCAGCGTTGGCTGGCCGACGTGCTCGATGAACACGTCCTGCGTCGCGGCGGTGCCGCCCTGCATGCCGTCGAGAACCACCACGTCGGCCCCGGCCTTCACCGCCAGCGCGGTGTCGTAATAGGGGCGCGCGCCGCCGATCTTCACGTAGATCGGCTTTTCCCAGCCGGTGATCTCGCGCAGTTCGAGGATCTTGATCTCCAGATCGTCCGGCCCGGTCCAGTCGGGGTGGCGGCAAGCCGAGCGCTGGTCGATGCCCACGGGCAGATCGCGCATCCCGGCAACCCGCTCGGTGATCTTCTGGCCGAGCAGCATGCCACCGCCCCCGGGCTTGGCGCCCTGCCCCACGACCACCTCGATGGCATCGGCGCGGCGCAGGTCGTCCGGATTCATGCCGTAGCGGCTCGGCAGGTATTGGTAGACCAGCTTTTCGCTATGTCCGCGTTCTTCCTCGGTCATGCCGCCGTCGCCGGTGGTGGTCGAGGTGCCAGAGAGCGTCGCACCGCGGCCGAGCGCCTCCTTGGCGTTGCCCGAGAGAGCGCCGAAGGACATGCCAGCGATAGTGATCGGGATCTTCAGCTCGATCGGCTTCTTGGCAAAGCGCGTGCCGAGCACCACCGAAGTGTCGCACTTCTCGCGGTAACCCTCGAGCGGGTAGCGGCTCATCGAGGCACCGAGGAACAGCAGGTCGTCGAAATGGGGCACACGGCGCTTCGCCCCGCCGCCGCGGATGTCGTAGATGCCGGTCGCCGCCGCCCGGCGGATCTCGGAGTTTATCTCGCGCGAGAAGGTCCAGGATTGGCGCGGGTCGGTCTGGGGAGTCTTCTGGGGTGTCTTGTCCATGGTCCGCTCCTCAGTAGGCGTCGGCGTGGTCGATGCTGAAATGGTAGAGATTGCGCGCCGAGCCGTAGCGCTTGAACTCCTCGGGCTTGGCATCGGCGCCGGCGCGTTCGAGCAGGCCGCGCAGGATCTCTAGATGCTCGGGGCGCATCTCCTTCTCGACGCAATCCGCGCCCAGAGATTTCACCGAGCCGCGCACGAAGAGCCGCGCCTCGTAGAGGCTGTCCCCGAGCGCATCCCCGGCATCGCCCAGAACGACCAGATTGCCCTTCTGCGCCATGAAGGCGGACATGTGGCCGATGTTGCCGTGCACGACGATGTCGATTCCCTTCATCGAGATGCCGCAGCGCGAGCTGGCGTTGCCCTTGATGTTGAGCAGCCCGCCATGGCCGGTGGCCCCGGCGTATTGGCTGGCATCGCCCTCGATGATCACCTCGCCGGACATCATGTTCTCGGCCACACCCGGACCGGCAGAACCCTCGACATGCACGGTCGCGAGCTTGTTCATCCCGGCGCAGTAGTAGCCTGTCGAGCCCTTCACGGTGACCGAGATCGGTCCGTCGAGCCCCACCGCCATGGCATGCGCGCCGCGCGGGTTCTCGATGGTATAGGCCTCGTTGCCCTTGGCCTTGGCGGCGGACTGAAGCGTGGCGTTGACCTCGCGCAGCTCGGTTTTCAGCATATCCAGAACGGGCATGGATCAGCGCTCCCAGAAGTAGACGGTGGCGGGCTCGGGTTCCCACACGCGGGCGGCGTCGATCCCCGGCAGATCGGCAAAGGCGCGATATTCGCTGGCGAAGGCGACGTAGTCGTCGGTCTCGGCCATCACGGCGGGCTTGCAGGCGATGGGATCGCGTACCACGCCGAAACCGTTCTTGGTGCCAGTGACGAAGGTGAAGAAGCCGTCGAGGTCCTTCAGCGTGCCTTCCAGCGCCTCGCCCAGCGACGCACCCTCGGCGATGCGCGAGGAGATATAGGCCGCGCCCACCTCGGTGTCGTTCTCGGTCTTGGTGAAGACGCCCTTCTTGGCGAGCTTGCGGCGCATGGCGTTGTGGTTCGACAGCGAGCCGTTGTGCACGAGGCACTGGTCGCCCGCGGTGGAGAACGGATGCGCGCCGAGCGTGGTCACCGCGCTTTCGGTCGCCATGCGGGTGTGGCCGATGCCGTGGCTGCCGCCCATCGCACGGATGCCGAAGCGGGCGGCGACATCCTTGGGCAGGCCGACTTCCTTGTAGATTTCCATGCTCTCGCCCGAACCCATGACCCGCAGGCCGCGCGCGTCGAGGAACGCCAGCGCCTCGGCCTCCTTCTCGACCGGCAGCGTCAGCACGGCGTGGGTGCTGGCGACGCGCATCGCCACCTCGGTGCCGAGCGCTCCGGAGAGCGCCGCGTCGAGACCGGCGAAATCCTCGTCCGGCGTGTCCGACTGGACAGTGATCTTCAGACCGGCCGCTTCATCCCCGTAGATTGCGATGCCGGCACTGTCCGGGCCGCGATCGGTCATGGTGATGAGCATGTCGGTCAGCATGTCGCCCAGCTGGGGGCGCAGGTCATCCTTTTTCAGGAAAAGGCCAACGATGCCGCACATGGGTCCTCCATAGTGTTCAGGAACGGGCGGGACCGCCCTTTAATCAAGATCACTATTGGGAAAACTTTATTCCCTCCAAGAAAATCAGCCGTGTGGGGAAAATTATTTTCCTCTCCGGAATTTCTGCCTGCGTTTTGGGCAGAGTCAGCGCTGTTGAGAGTAGGTGATGATCGACAGGTAGCGGATCGGCAGGGACATCAGCTCCTCCGGGCCGTGCGGCGCGTCGGAATCGAAGAGCAGCGAGTCGCCCGGCTCCATCCGGTAGAGCCGGTCGCCGTGACGGTAGCCCATCTCGCCCTCGAGCATGTAGAGCAGCTCGATCCCTTCGTGCTGGAAGGTGGGGAACTGGTCGCTCTCGCTGTCGAGGCTGATCATGTATGGCTCGACCACCACGCCCGAGTTGTTCGAGCCGATGTGGCCGAGCAGGTGGTACTGATGTCCGGCTCGGGTGCCGGCACGCTCGATCTCCACCCCCTCGCCCGCCTTGACGTGCATGCAGCCACGCTCTTCCTCGTAGCCGGAGAAGAGCTGCACCAGCGGCACGCGCAGCGCATGGGCCAGCGTCGAGATGGTGGTGAGCGAGGGCGAGATGACGCCGTTCTCGATCTTCGACAGCATCCCCACCGACAGGCCGGTCTGCGTCGCCAGATCGGCCACCGTCATCCGCTGCCGCTTGCGCAGATCGCGCACCTGCCGCCCGATCGCCACCTCGAGATTCTTCTCGCGCTGTTCACGCAGGGCGTGTGGGTTCTGCCGCAGCGCCTTGTCGTCCTGCTTGGCCATCGGTGCTCCTTCGTCTTGCGCCATCACGGCGCGCGTGACACGACGCCCCCCGTAGGCCGCAAGGCTGCGCATACCGCTGCAGTCTCGGCAAGACCCCTCTCCCGCGCTCCCGTCGCCCGCGCCCCGGCGGACACAATCGTGCGGGCAGGGTCGCCAAAGCCTCGGACCCCAAGGCCTTTGCTTGCTCCTTGGTGGTCAAGCGGCTATGGGATGCGCGCAATCTGGACAGCCGGAGCGAGGCCATGGCCAAGGAAAAGAAAGCCCCCCGCCCCCGGGCACAAACGCCCAAGGGGTTCCGCGACTATTTCGGCACGGAAGTGACCGAGCGTGCACATATGCTGCATACCATCGCCGGGGTCTATCATCGCTACGGCTTCGAGGCGCTGGAAAGCTCCGCCGTGGAGACCGTCGAGGCGCTCGGCAAGTTCCTTCCGGACGTCGACCGTCCGAACGAGGGTGTCTTTGCCTGGGAAGACGATGACGACGGTTGGGTGGCGCTGCGCTACGACCTGACCGCGCCGCTGGCGCGGGTCTACGCCCAGCACCGCAACGACCTGCCGACCCCCTACCGGCGCTACGCCATGGGGCCGGTCTGGCGCAACGAAAAGCCCGGCCCGGGCCGCTTCCGCCAGTTCTATCAGTGCGATGCGGATACCGTGGGCGCGCCCTCGGTGGCCGCCGACGCCGAGATCTGCGCGATGCTGTCGGACACTCTGGAAGAGGTCGGCATCCCGCGCGGCGACTATCTGGTGCGGGTCAACAACCGCAAGGTGCTGAACGGCGTGCTCGAGACCATGGGCCTGTCGGATGACGCGCAGCAGCAGGCCGTACTGCGCACCATCGACAAGTTCGACAAGGTCGGCGAAAGCGGCGTGCGTGAGCTGCTGGGCAAGGGCCGTCTCGACGCCTCTGGCGCCTATATCGACGGCGTGGGCCTTTCCGACGATCAGGCGGCGCCGGTTCTGGCCTTCCTGACCTCCAAGGGCGCTGACGCCGCCGCGACGCTTGCCAACCTGCGCGCTGCCATCGGCGGCTCGGCAGTGGGCGCCGAGGGCGTGGACGAGCTCGAAGAGATCGCCACGCTGCTCGACGCGGGCGGCTATGGCTCAAGCCGCATAGAGATCGACCCCTCGGTTGTGCGCGGCCTCGGCTATTACACCGGCCCGGTGTTCGAGGCGGAGCTGACCTTCGAGATCCTCGACGAGAAAGGCCGCAAGCGGCAGTTCGGCTCGGTCTCGGGCGGTGGGCGCTACGACGATCTGGTCAAGCGCTTCACCGGCCAGTCGGTGCCCGCGACGGGCGTCTCGATCGGCGTCGACCGTCTGCTCGCCGCGCTGCGCGCCAAGGGCCGCATCGGCGGCACCGCGCAGGGTCCGGTGGTGGTCACCGTCATGGATAAGGCGCGCATGGCCGACTACCAGGCGATGGTCGCCGAGCTGCGCAACAACGGCATCCGGGCCGAGGTCTACCTCGGCAACCCGAAGAACTTCGGCAACCAGCTCAAGTATGCCGACAAGCGCGAATCCCCCGTGGCCGTCATCGAAGGTGGCGACGAGAAGGAGCGCGGTGTGGTGCAGATCAAGGACCTGATCCTCGGCGCGAAGCTGGCACAGAGCGCCAGCCTCGAGGAGTGGAAGGAACGGCCCTCGCAATACGAGGTCCCGCGCGACCAGCTGGTCGCCAAGGTGCGCGAGATCCTGAGCCAATGGGCGTGAGTTTCGCCGCCGAAAAGGCCGAGGCCGAACGGCTGAGGGCGGTCTTCGCCGAGGCCGGCGCACAGCCGCTCGACTGCGCGATCATGCAGTCGGCGGAGACGCTGCTGGACCTCTACGGCGAGGACATCCGCGCCCGCGCCTATGTCACCCACGACCCGAGTCGCGGCGAGATGATGCTGCGCCCCGACTTCACCGTGCCGGTGGTCGAGATGCACATGTCCGATGGCGCCGAGCCGGCCCGCTACACCTATGCGGGCGAGGTCTTCCGCCGCCAGGAAGAGCATCCCGAGCGCCCCTCGGAATACTATCAGGTGGGCTACGAGGTCTTTGACCGGGGCGACCAGGCCAAGCTCGACGCCGAGGTCTTCGGCCTCTTTGCCGAGGTGCTGAAGCCGGTGAACCTGCGCCCGGTGACCGGCGACATCGGCATCCTGACCGCCGCCGTCGCCGGGTTGCAGACCTCGCAGGAACGCCGCGACGCGCTGCTCCGCCACATCTGGCGGCCGCGCCGCTTCCGCGCCCTGCTCGACCGTTTCTCGGGCAAGACGCCGGTGCCCGCCACCCGCGCCGCCATGCTGGCGCAGGACGCGCCCATGGCCACGGCCGGGCCGGTGATCGGCCTGCGCAGCGAGCGCGAGATCGAGACCCGCATCGCCGCCCTGCGCGCCGATGCCGCGCAGCCCGCGCTCTCGCGCGGACAGGTCGAGCTGATCGACGCCGTTCTGGCGGTGCGCGAGACCTGTTCCTTCGCGCTCGAGCACCTGCGCGACATCGCCGTGGACATGCCCGCGCTGCTGCCCGCGCTCGAGACCTTCGAACGCCGCTGCGATGCCCTCTCGGCCCGCGGCGTCGACGTGGCGGAGCTGGACTTCGAGGCCAGCTACGGCCGCAGCTCGATGGAATATTACGACGGTTTTGCCTTCGGCTTCGTCTGCGAAAGCCGTCCGGACCTGCCCCCCATCGCCACCGGCGGGCGCTATGATGCGCTGACCCGGCGGCTTGGCGGCGGTCAGGAAATCCCGGCGGTGGGCGGGGTGATCCGCCCGGGCATCCTTCTGGAGGTGGCGAAATGAGCATCAAGCTTGGCGTGCCCTCCAAGGGCCGACTGATGGAGAAGACCTTCGACTGGTTCGGCGCGCGCGGCGTGAAGCTCTCGCGCACCGGCTCGGACCGCGAATACGCGGGCGCGGTCGAGGGCGTCGACGGCGTGTCACTGGTGCTGCTCTCGGCCGGGGAAATCCCGCGCGAGCTCGCCGCCGGGCGCATCCACCTCGGGGTCACGGGCACCGACCTGATCCGCGAGAAGCTGGTGCAGTGGGACCAGAAGGTCGAGCCGCTGGCCGAGCTGGGCTTCGGGCAGGCCGATCTCATCGTCGCCGTGCCTGCTGCCTGGGTCGACGTGGACACGCTCGACGATCTCGACGGGGCCGCTGCCGCCTTCCGCGCGCGCCACGGATTCCGCATGCGCATCGCTACGAAATACCACCGGCTGGTGCGCGACTACCTGCGCATGGGCGGCGTCGCCGACTACCAGCTTGTCGACAGCCAGGGCGCGACCGAGGGCACGGTGAAGAACCTCACCGCCGAGGCCATCGCCGACATCACGTCGACCGGCGAGACGCTGCGCGCCAACCATCTCAAGGTGCTGGCCGAGGAGCCGGTGCTGCGCAGCCAGGCCACGCTCTTCCGCTCGCGCGCCGCAAAGATGAACGACGCCGACCGCGAGGCGTTGCGCGTACTGACCGAGATGCTCGGCGTCTGATCAAGAAAAGGCCCGGGAGCGAAAGCGCCCGGGCCAAATCTCTTCGAAGAGATTTGCAACGTCCTTCGAAGGACGTTGCCCCTCCCGTCACGCTTCCAGCTTGTCCTGCGTGCGCAGCTCGAAATCCGAAGCGTCGTGGCGCTCGTGCAGCTGCTCTTCCACCGGGCCGGTGGCCTTATTGACCATGCGGCCGCGCTTCACCGCCGGACGCGCGTCGATCTCCTGCGCCCACCGCTGGACGTTCTTGTAGCTCTCCACGTCGAGGAACTCCGCGGCCTCGTATTGGCGACCGAGCGCGAGGTTGCCGTACCAGCACCAGATCGCGATGTCGGCGATGGTGTATTCGTCGCCGGTCATGAACTTGCGGTCCGCGAGGTTGCGGTCGAGCACGTCGAGCTGGCGCTTGGTCTCCATCGCGAAGCGGTTGATCGGGTATTCGAACTTCTCGGGCGCATAGGCGTAGAAATGCCCGAAGCCGCCCCCGAGGTAGGGCGCGCTGCCCATCTGCCAGAACAGCCAGCTGAGCATTTCGGCGCGGTCCTCGGGCTTTCCGAGGAAGGCGCCGAACTTCTCGGCGAGGTGCAGCAGGATGGCGCCGGATTCGAAAACCCGCACGGGCTTGTCGCCGGAGCGGTCCATCAGCGCCGGGATCTTCGAGTTCGGGTTCACGTCCACGAAGCCCGAGCCGAACTGGTCGCCGTCGCCGATCTTGATCAGCCAGGCGTCATATTCGGCGTCATGGCCGGCGGCGAGCAGTTCTTCGAACATCACCCCGACCTTCTGGCCGTTGGGCGTGGCGAGGCTGTAGAGCTGGAACGGGTGCTTGCCGACCGGCAGCTCCTTGTCGTGGGTCGCCCCGGCGATGGGACGGTTGATCGAGGCGAACTGGCCGCCGCTCTCGGCATCCCATGTCCAGACCTTGGGGGGAGTGTATTCAGCAGTCATGAGAGGGCTCCATTATCTGATTGGGGCGAACCCTAGTGGTTTGCGCCCGAAAGGCCAGAGCCGGCGCTGTGCATGGCGGCACAACAGGGTGTGAGGCGGTCGCGGCGCTGACCTGCGCGCCGCTCTCAGCACCGCGCCCCCGGACAAAGTGGAGGCGCTGCCCCCGCCCGCGCTGCTCGCGGTCTCCGCCGGGATATTTTCACCTAGGCGAAAGAGGATGCGCGACGCTTTTCCTCGGTCAAGCCGCACCTATCTTGGAGGCATGTCCGCATTGCCCGCCTCTCTTGACCGATGGTTTACCTCCCGTGGCTGGGGCCTGCACCCGCATCAGCGCAGCATGCTGGAGCGTGCTGCTGCCCCGTCGCTCCTGCTCATCGCGCCGACGGGCGGGGGAAAGACGCTGGCGGGCTTCTTGCCAACGCTGGCCGAGCTCACCGAGGCACCGCGGAGCGGATTGCATACGCTCTACGTTTCGCCGCTGAAGGCGCTTGCGGCGGACATAAGGCGCAACCTGCTCATTCCCATCGAGGAGGCAGGCCTGCCGATCCGCGTCGAGGACCGCACCGGCGACACATCGTCCTCGCGCAAGCGGCGGCAGCGGGCTGATCCGCCGCATATCCTGCTGACCACGCCCGAGAGCCTGGCGCTGCTCACTTCCTACGAAGACGCGCCGCGCATCTTCGAGGGACTGCAGCGCGTCGTTGTGGACGAGATTCACGCGCTGGCTGAGAGCAAGCGCGGCGACCAGCTGATGCTGGCGCTGGCGCGGCTGCAGAGGCTGTGCCCGGACCTGCGACGGGTCGGGCTCTCGGCCACGGTCGAGGATCCGCAGGCCATCGCCCGGCTACTGGCGAAGCACCCGGATCCCTGCGAGATTCTCGAGGCCGACCCGGGGCCAGAGCCGGACATCTCGATGCTGCAGAGCGAGGCAGCCCCGCCCTGGTCCGGCGGCGGCGCGGCCTACGCCATCCCGGCGGTGCTGGAGCAGGTGAAACGGCACCGCACCACGCTCATCTTCCACAACACCCGGGCGCAGGCCGAGATCTTCTTTCACAAGCTCTGGCTGGAGAACGAGGACGCGCTGCCCATCGGCATCCACCACGGCTCGCTCGACCGCGGCCAGCGCGAGAGGGTCGAGGCCGCAATGGTGCGCGGCGAGCTGCGCGCCATCGTCTGCACCGGCTCACTCGATCTGGGGATCGACTGGGGCGACGTGGACCTGGTGATCCAGATCGGCGCGCCGAAGAACGTCAAACGCCTCGTGCAGCGCATCGGCCGGGCCAACCACCGCTACAACGCCCCGTCCAAGGCGCTGCTGGTGCCCGCCAATCGCTTCGAGGTGGTGGAATGCCTCGCGGCGCTCGAGGCGGTGCGCGCACGCGATCTCGATGGCGAAAGCCGCGGGTCCGGGCCGCGCGACGTGCTGTGCCAGCACATCCTCATCGCCGCCTGCGCCGGGCCGTTCGAGGCCGACGAGCTCTATGCCGAGATGACCACGGCGGGGGCCTACGCCGGGCTGACGCGGGCCGAGTTCGATGCCTGCCTGCAATTCTGCGCTACCGGCGGCTACGCGCTGCGTGCCTACGACCAGTGGCAGCGGCTGAAGCAGCGCGACGACGGGCTCTGGCAGCTGCGCGACCCGCGCTCGGCGGCGCGCATCCGGCAGAACATCGGCACCATTCAGGACACCGACACGCTGAAGGTGCGCTACCGCGGCCGCGGCGGCGCGCCGCTGGGCGAGATCGAGGAGGGTTTCGCGGCGCAGCTGACGAAGGGCGACACCTTCCTCATCGGCGGGCAGATCGTGCGCTATGAAGGGCTGCGCGAAATGGTGGTGCAGGTGAGCCGCGACGCCCACCGAAAGCCGAAGATCGCCACCTTCATGGGCACCAAGTTCGCCACCTCCACCCAGCTCTCGGAACGCATCTTGCGGATGTTCCGGCAAGAGGACTGGCCCGGGCTTCCGGAGCACACCGCCGACTGGCTGCGCCTCCAGCGCGAGGTGTCCTCGCTGCCGCAGCCCGGGCGGCTGCTGATCGAAAGCTTCCCGCATGACGGGCGCGAGCAGCTGGTGGTCTACGGCTTTGCCGGGCGCAACGCGATGCAGACGCTGGGCTTGCTGCTGACCAAGCGCATGGAGGAGGAAGGGTTGGCGCCCATGGGTTTTGTCGCCACCGACTACGCCGTGCTGATCTGGGGGCTGGACGCGGTGATCGACCCGGCACCGCTCTTCGATCTTCGGGCGCTGGAGGCGGGGCTGGAGGGCTGGCTCTCGGGCAACGCGGTGATGAAACGCACCTTCCGGGCCTCGGCCACAATCGCCGGGCTGATCGAGCGCAACCACGGCGGCCAGCGCAAGACCGGCAAGCAGGCCACCATGTCCTCGGACATCCTCTACGACACGCTGGTGAAATACGACCCGGACCACCTGCTGCTGCAGATCACCCGCGAGGAGGCGATGCGCGGTCTGGTCGATTTCGCCCGCATCCGCGAGATGTGCGCGCGCGTCGAAGGCCGGATCGACCTGGTGCGGCTCGACCGTCTCTCGCCGCTCTCGGCGCCGCTGTTCCTCGAACCCGGTCGCGTGCCAATCCGCGGCAGCGCCGAGGCCCGACTACTGGAGGAGGAGATCGGCGCACTGCTGCAGGAGGCGGGGATCGGCGAGCTCTGAGTGCTAGTCGGCGTAGATCATCTTCTTGGTCATGCCGCCGTCGATGGTCAGCGTCTGGCCGGTGACGAAACCTGCATCCGCGAGATAGAGCACGGCGTCGGCGATGTCATCGCTACGACCGACGCGCCCGGCCGGGTGCTGCGCGTGGTCCTCTGCCGACAGCTCCGCCTCGCCGCTGATCCAGCCCGGCGCGATGGCGTTGACCCGGACCCTCGGCCCAAGCTGCACCGCCAGCGCCTGGGTCAACCCGATCAGCCCGCCCTTGGCGGCGGCATAGGCGAAATCCCCACCCTCGGACATCAGCGCCCGGGTCGAGGCCATGACGACAATCGCCCCACCCTGCCCCATCAGCGGCAGCGCCGCGCGGCTCATCAGGAAGGCTCCGGTCAGGTGGCTGCCAATCATGCCGTTCCAGTCGTCCAGAGATGTCGTGCCGAGATCCATGTCGATGCCGCCGGTGCGCCCGGCGTTGCTGACCAGCAGGTCGAGCCGGTCCCAGCCGAGCGTGTCGAAGGCAGCCTTCACCGAACCCTCGTCGGAGACGTCGCAGCGGATGTGGCGGGCGGGACCGTCCTCGGCGAGATCGAAGCTGGCGACCTCCCAGCCTGCCGCGATCAGCCGCGTGCAGATGCCCCGGCCGATGAGGCCCGATCCCCCGGTGACGATTGCGCGGCGCATGGCTCTCTCCTTCTTGTGTCCTGCCCGCCAGCTAGGGCGGCCCGGTGGCGGCGGCAAGCGCCTTGCGGGGCACGCGGCGCTCTGGCATGGCAACGCCGATGACATGGCTCGGCTTCGAATTTCACGGCGCGGCGCTCGAGGCGCTGGGATCGGGGGCACTTCATTGGCCCTCCGAACGACTGCTCGTGGTCTCGGACCTGCACCTCGGCAAATCGGCGCGGCTGGCGGCGCAGGGGGGCGCGCTGCTGCCCCCTTACGAGGGGCGCGAAACCTTGCTGCGACTGGAGCACGACCTCGAGGCCACCGGCGCGCGCCGGGTTGTGTGCCTTGGCGACAGTTTTGACGCAGCGGGCCTCGACCTGCTGCTGCCCGAGGAAGAGCGGCTGTGGATTGCCCGGCTGCAGGCGGGGCGCGACTGGATGTGGATCGAGGGCAACCACGATCCCGGTCCGGTGTCTCTGGGAGGCACGCATCTGGCAGAGCTGGAGCTGGGCGAGTTGGTGCTGCGGCACATCGCCGAGCCGGACGCGAAGGGTGAGGTCTCGGGCCATTACCACCCCAAGGCGCGGCTTGTGCTGCGCGGGCGGGTGATCTCGCGGCCTTGTTTCTTGCTGGATGCGTCGCGGCTGCTGATGCCCGCCTACGGTGCCTATACTGGCGGGTTGCGGACCGACAGCGCGGTGCTCTCGGGACTAATGGGCGACGGCGCGCAGGCGATCCTGACGGGGGCAAAGCCGCTGCGTCTGCCGATGCCGAGGTAGCGGCAGACGTCTTCCCGGAACAAGGCCCGAAGGCCGCCGGGGAAGCGCCTGCCCGTGGGCTGGCGCTCCCCCGGCTCCACGCGCAGTTACGCCGTCAGCCCCTCGGGCTCGGGCAGACCGTTGGCCCGGCAGCAGGCGGTGACGGTATTGGCGAGCAGGCAGGCAATGGTCATCGGGCCGACGCCCCCCGGCACCGGGGTGATCGCGCCCGCGACCTCGGCGGCAGAGGCAAACTCGACGTCACCGACCAGCCGGTGCTTGCCCTCGCCCTTTTCCGGCGCGGGGATGCGGTTGATGCCCACGTCGATCACCGTGGCGCCCGGCTTCACCCAGTCGCCGGGGATCATCTCGGGGCGGCCGACGGCGGCTACGAGGATGTCGGCGCGGCGGCAGACCTCTGCCAGGTCCTTGGTGCGCGAATGCGCGATGGTCACCGTGCAGCTGTCGCCGAGCAGCAGCTGGGCCATCGGCTTGCCGACGATGTTCGAGCGCCCCACCACCACGGCGTTCAGCCCCGAGAGCGAGCCGTGCTGTTCGCGCAGCATCATCAGGCAGCCGAGCGGGGTGCAGGGCACCATGCTCTTCTGCCCGGTGCCCAGAAGACCGACGTTGGAGATGTGGAAGCCGTCCACGTCCTTGGCCGGGTCGATGGAGTTGATCACCAAATCCGAGTTCAGGTGCCCCGGCAGCGGCAGCTGCACGAGGATGCCGTGCACCGCCGGATCGGTGTTGAGCTGGTCGATCAGCGCCAGCAGGTCCGCCTCGGAGGTGTCGGCGGCGAGCTTGTGCTCGAAGCTGTTCATCCCCGCCTCGAGCGTCTGCTTGCCCTTGTTGCGGACGTAGACTTCCGAGGCCGGGTCCTCGCCCACCAGCACCACGGCGAGGCCGGGGGTGATGCCATGCTCGTCCTTCAGCCGCGCCACATGGGCGGCAACCTGTTCACGCACCTTTGCGGCAAAGGCCTTGCCGTCGATGATCGTTGCGCTCATGCGCCTCACTCCTGTCCCAGTACCGTTTCTTCGCGGCGGATCGACCAGTCCACCAGCTCGCGCCAGAGCGTCTCGCTCAGGTCCGGGTCGATGCCCTCGGCCTCGGCATTGCGCCGGGCGTTGGCGATGACCTCGTCGACGCGGGCCTTGATCCGGGCGGGCAGCCCCGCGCCGGTCTTGATCTCGGCGGCACGGTCGATGAGGCTCTGGCGGTGCGCCAGCAGCGCCGTCAGCGCCTTGTCGGTAGCGTCAATCTCGGCGCGCAGCGCCGTCATGTCGCCAAGGGTTGCGGGATCGCGCATGAGCGTCTCCTTGCAAAGTGACCGTGATCCGGTGCGCCCCCTATGCCGCGATGCGGCGCGATGATCAACGCACCAGTGCGGCAAAGCTCAGTACAAAGACGACAATCGGCGCGCAGATCGGAAACCGCGGGCACCGCCCGGAGAGGGCGCCCGCGCTTGCGACGGGACAGGCTGCGTCAGAACAGCCCCTCGACCTCACCCGCGTCGTTGAGCCGGATGGTCTCGGCAGCGGGCACGCGCGGCAGGCCGGGCATGGTCATGATGTCACCGCAGATCGCCACGACGAAGCCCGCTCCCGCCGAGAGCCGCACCTCGCGCACCGGCACCATGTGCCCCGTGGGCGCGCCAAGCTTCTTGGGATCGGTCGAGAAGGAATACTGGGTCTTGGCCATGCAGACCGGCAGGTTGCCGAAGCCCTGTTCCTCCCACTCCTTGAGCTGCGCAAGGATGCGCGGATCGGCGGAGACCTCCTCGGCGTGATAGATGCGCTTGGCAACGGTCTCGATCTTCTCCCAGAGCGGCATCTCGTCGGGGTAGATCGGCGCGAACTGCGCGGCGTCGCCATCGGCGATATGCGCCACGCGCTCGGCCAGCTTGGTGATGCCCTTCGAGCCCTCGGCCCAATGGCGGCAGAGATGTGCCTCGGCACCGCGCGCCTCGGCATAGGCCTTGACCGCTGCCACCTCTGCCTCGCTGTCGCCGGCGAAATGGTTGATCGCCACCACCACCGGCACGCCGAACTGGCGCAGGTTCTCGATGTGGCGGCCAAGGTTGGCGCAGCCCTGTTTCACCGCCGCGACGTCCTCGGCCCCGAGGTCCGCGCGGGCCACGCCGCCGTTCATCTTCAGCGCCCGCACCGTGGCGACCAGCACCACGCAGTCGGGGTGCAATCCGGCCTTGCGGCACTTGATGTCGAAGAACTTCTCGGCCCCGAGGTCGGCCCCGAAGCCCGCTTCGGTCACCACGTAATCGGCCAGAGCGAGCGCGGTCTTGGTGGCCATGACCGAGTTGCAGCCATGGGCAATATTGGCAAAAGGCCCGCCATGCACGAAGGCCGGCGTGTGCTCCAGCGTCTGCACGAGGTTGGGCTGCAGCGCGTCCTTGAGCAGCACGGTCATCGCGCCATCGGCCTTGAGGTCGCGCGCGTGCACCGGCGTCTTGTCGCGGCGGTAGGCGACGATCATGTCGCCGAGTCGCTGCTGCAGGTCGGCAAGGTCATCGGCCAAGCACAGGCAGGCCATGACCTCGGAGGCGACGGTGATGTCGAAACCGCCCTGCCGCGGGAAACCGTTGGGCACGCCGCCAAGCCCCGTCACCACGTCGCGCAGCGCCCGGTCGTTGACGTCGAGCACCCGCCGCCAGACGATACGGCGCAGGTCGATGTCGAGCGCGTTGCCCCAGTGAATGTGGTTGTCGATCATCGCCGAGAGCAGGTTGTGCGCCGCGGTGATCGCGTGGAAGTCGCCGGTAAAGTGGAGGTTCATCTCCTCCATCGGCACGACCTGCGCGTAGCCGCCCCCGGCGGCCCCGCCCTTCATGCCGAAGTTCGGCCCCAGCGAGGCCTCGCGGATGCAGATCGCGGCATTCTTGCCGATCGCCGCCAGCCCGTCGCCGAGACCGACCGTCGTGGTGGTCTTGCCCTCGCCCGCGGGCGTCGGGTTGATCGCGGTGACAAGGATCAGACGGCCCTGCTTGCGCCCCTTGAGCCCGGCGATGAACCCGGCCGACACCTTCGCCTTGTCGTGGCCATAGGGGATGAGGTCGGCACCGGTGATCCCGAGTTTCTCGCCGATCTCCTGGATCGGGCGTTTCTCGGCGGCACGGGCGATTTCGATGTCGGTGGTCATGGCTGGGCCCCCTTGTCCGGCTGCTTTTCTGCCGCCCTCATAACGGCTTCGCCCGCCGCGGTCACGCCCGAAGCGTTCAGCCCTTCCGCGCGGCCCCGAGATGATCCCACGCGCGCTGGTCGGGGATGTGCAGCCGCAGCGTGTCGCCGATCGCCAGATGCCCGGGCCGTTCGACCCAGGCGGTGACTCCGCGTTTGCCCTTGGCCGCCGTCTTGAAGGCCTTGCCGTGGCCCTCGTGCTCCACCTCGATCTCGCGCGCCGGCAGGTGGCAGGGACGATTCTGCATGTCGATGACCAGCGTCACCCCATCCGGCCCCTGCAGTCGCGACGAGGGCGGCAGGTGACTGAAATCGGGGATTCCTTCGAGCACCAGCGTCGCCCCCGCAAGCTGCGGATCGACCGCGTCCAGCATCAGGCTCTCGGCGATCTCCGCCAGTTCCTCGGCGGACATCAGGCACAGCTGGCGAACATTGGCGATCTCGGTGCCGCGCTTGTGCTGGGAGGTGACCCGCGAGCAGGACGGCCGGGTGATCCCGCCGTGGCGCTCGCCCTCCGGCCCACCCCAGCCGATGTCCAGCGCCTCGACCGCCTGCGAGCGGATATTGTCGCCCTCCATCGGGACCTGCCCGAGCCAGGTGATGCGGGCGGTGAACTCAGTGGGGATAAGCGCGGGCATTGCGTGTCCTCGGAAAATAACGGTACGGGGCCAAGTTGGGCCACAGATACGACCCGGCGTCGAGGGGGGAAATCCTCCATCCCCGAGCGCAGCGGAACAGCACTGGGCACGGTGCCGACCCTTGTACTTTCGCCGCAGCCAACATAGCGCGCCGGAGGTCGGTCTGCTCAAGAGCTCCTGCCGCTCTGCCAATATCGGTGCATGTTGGGGCCGGGCCAGTCTGCACCACCGTCAGCGCCGCCACCTGCCGTGCGAGTGGTGGCACGGGGCAGACGTGGCGCCTCAGACCGTGACGGTGAAGAACAGCCGCCTGAAGGGGAACAGCGCGCGGCCCTGCGCATCCACCGGGTAGACCTTGGCGATCACCTCTTCGTAGGCCGCGATCAGTTGCGCCTGCTCCGCGGGGGTCAGCGCCTCGAGCACCGGGCGGGCAAAGGTCGCCTGGGTGAAGTGCCGCACGGGGTGGCCTTCCTCCTGCGGGTCGAGCAGCTGGTAATATTCCGTCTCCCAGAGGGCGATCTCGCCCAGCGGCTCCAGCAGCGCATGATACTCCGCCGGGCGCAGGATGCCGGGGATCTTCGCATGATCGACGCGCCCCGGGAAATGTTCGTCCGCCAGCGCCAGCCACATGCGGTGCGAGGGCGCGTTGTTCTGCGCCGGCACCTGCACGGCCAGGGTGCCACCCGGCGCCAGCATGAGCAGCAATCGCGGCAGCAGGGTTTCGTGGCCCTTAAGCCAGTGCAACGCGGCGTTGGAGAAGATCAGCGCGGGCGGCCCGTCGGGAGCCCAGGCCGAGAGGTCGGCCTCGTGCAGAGCGTCATAGCAGCCGGTCGCGCGGGCGCTTTCGAGCATGGCCGGGCTCAGGTCCACCCCCTCGAGCCGCCGCTCCAGCCCGGACAGCGCGGGTCCAACGTCGCCCGCACCGCAGCCAAGATCGATCACCGCGCCCTCCGGCAGAGGACCCAGCGCGCGCAGCAGGTCCAGCGCGGGGCGCAAACGCAAACCCCGGAACCTGTGATAGGTCCCGGGGTTCCAGTCTGTGTTTGCCATCCGGCTCATGCCGAGGGCTCGGGCTCCATGCCGCCGTCTTCGGCGGGCTTGGCCTTGGGCTTGGTCTTCGGGATCGCGGTTACGCTGGGCGTGTCGTCCGACCCGTCATCCTCGCCACCCGAGGCCTGCGGCGGCTCGCCCTTCATCACGCGCTTGATCTCGTCGCCGGTCAGCGTCTCGTATTCAAGCAGCCCCTGAGCCAGGCGCTCCCATTCCTCGTTGTTGTCGGTGAGGATCTGGTAGGCGCGCTCGTAGGCGACCTGGATGAAGTTGCGCACTTCTTCCTCGATCAGCTCCTTGGTATGCGCCGAAACCGACAGGCCCGCGGTGTTGCCCTGGTAGCCTTCGTGCGCCTCGGAGTAGTCGATGTTGCCGATCTTGTCCGACATGCCCCAGCGCAGCACCATCGCACGCGCCAGCGCCGAGGCCTGCTGGATGTCGCCGGCCGGGCCGTTCGACACGTTGGGCTCGCCGTACTTGATGATCTCGGCGGCCTTGCCGGCCATGGTCATGGCGAGCTTTTCCTCGCATTCCGACTTGTGCCAGTTCAGGCGGTCGATCTCAGGAAGCGAGACCACCATGCCGAGGGCACCGCCGCGCGGGATGATCGTCGCCTTGTAGACCGGGTCGCACTGCGGAAGCATCAGGCCCACCACGGCGTGACCGGCCTCGTGATAGGCGGTCTTTTCCTTCTGCTCGGCGGTCAGGACCATGGAACGGCGCTCGGCGCCCATCATGACCTTGTCCTTGGCGTTCTCGAAGTCTTCCATCGTGACGAAGCGGCGGCCGACGCGGGCAGCCATGAGCGCCGCCTCGTTGACCAGGTTCGCAAGATCCGCACCCGAGAAGCCGGGGGTGCCGCGCGCGATGATGCGCAGGTCGACATCCGGACCGAGCGGGGTCTTGCGCGCGTGCACGCCGAGGATCTTCTCGCGGCCCTTGATGTCGGGGTTGCCCACCATGACCTGACGGTCAAAGCGGCCCGGACGCAGCAGCGCGGGGTCAAGCACGTCGCGGCGGTTGGTGGCCGCGATGATGATCACGCCTTCGTTCGCCTCGAAACCGTCCATCTCGACCAGCAGCTGGTTGAGGGTCTGTTCGCGCTCGTCGTTGCCGCCGCCATAGCCAGAGCCACGGTTGCGGCCAACGGCGTCGATCTCGTCGATAAAGACGATGCAGGGGGCGTTCTTCTTGGCCTGCTCGAACATGTCGCGCACACGCGATGCGCCGACACCGACGAACATTTCCACGAAGTCCGAACCGGAGATGGTGAAGAAGGGCACGCCCGCCTCGCCCGCGATGGCGCGCGCCAGCAGCGTCTTACCGGTGCCCGGAGGGCCCACGAGCAGCGCGCCTTTGGGGATCTTGCCGCCAAGGCGCGAGAACTTCTGCGGGTTGCGCAGGAATTCCACGATCTCCTCGAGCTCTTCCTTGGCCTCGTCGATGCCCGCCACGTCGTCGAAGGTGACGCGGCCGTGCTTCTCGGTCAGCAGCTTTGCCTTGGACTTGCCGAAGCCCATGGCGCCGCCTTTGCCGCCGCCCTGCATGCGGTTCATGAAGTAGATCCACACGCCGATCAGCAGCAGGAACGGCAGAAGGCTCAGAAGGAAGGCCTGGAAGCCAGACTGTTCCTGTGCCTCGGCCCGAACCGTCACGCCCTTGTCGATGAGCGTATCGGTGACCTGGGCGTCCTCGGGCTTGACGGTGACGTAATCCTGACCGTCATTGCCACGATAGCGGATTTGCTCGCCGTCGATGGTGACGGAGCTGACGGATTGCGAATCCACCGCCTCCATGAAGTCCGAGTAGCTGATTTCCCGGCTCTGCAGCGTGCTTCCACCCCCGGAGAAGAGGTTGAAGAGCGCCAGAATCAACAGGAAAAGAACGACCCAGAAGGCGATATTTCGTGCGTTGCCCAAGGACGGCCTCCTAAAATGACGTATCTCGCGCTCCTCGCGAAGTCGCGATGTGTGCCTAACATAAGGGCTGAGCCAGCCGGTTCAATGCGATTTCACCCCGAAGCGGGGCCAGACCTCAGGAAAGCCGCGAAGTCCTGCCCCCCATGCCCGAAGAGGCAGAAGTCGAAAAGCGGCTGCTCGCCCGTGGGTTGCAGCGCGTCGCAGCCGACGAGACGCGCGTCCTCGAAGAGCGCCGGAGCGCTGCGCGCGGCGTGGAATGGCACCGAATGCGCGGCCGCGCGGTCACGCTGCGCCCAGCCATCCTCGCCAAGGGCCCGCAGGATCAGTCCCTCTGGCACGTCGCGCGCCAGCCGCCAGCGACCGTCCCAGAGCGCACCTGCGACGGCTGGCACGCGCAGTTCCTGCACGGCGGCAAACTCCCGGAAGATGGCGATGCGCCCGCGTTCGATCCGCGCCTCGCAGCCGTGCAGCGTACCGCCTCCGCCGCCGAGCAGCCGATCGAGCAGCGCCTCCAATGGGGCCTCGCGCGGCGGGTACGCTCCGCCGGAGACATAGCGGAGCGCCGACGAAAGCAGCCGCAACTGCGTGTCCCGCTCGACGCACTGGAACCCGGACTGGTCGAAAATCAGCTCGCCACGGCGCTGCTGAGACGGCACGACGGCGATCTCGCCCCAGACCTGCGCAGCCCGCGCCCGCAGCGCCTCGGCGGCCCGCGCCATACGGGTGGCGGCGCGGGTAAGATCCGCGCCGGCGAGCGTCCCCTCGGCCTCGAGCCGCGCCACCAGACGGCGCGCGCGGACGCGCTCGTATTTCTCGTCGTCGTTGGAGGGGTCATCCACCCATTGCCCCTGCAGCACCCGCAGGTAGTGACGCAGCTCCGCCCGGCGCATGTCGAGGCAGGGGCGCACGATCCGCATCGGCGTGGCCTGCCCCGCGGGAACCTCGCGCACGGCGCGCATCGCAGACAGCCCCTCGACCCCCGCCCCGCGCGCGAGACGCATGAGGAAGCTCTCAGCGACATCATCCGCGGTATGGGCCAGCAGCACATCGCAGGTCTCGCCCCGCCAACCGTCGATCAGCGAAAGCCGAGCCCGCCGCGCCGCGTCCATCAGGTTGCCCTGCCCGTCCCAGTTCCAGCGCAACGTCTGGTGCTCCCAGCCCAGTTCGGCGCAGGTTTCGGCGACCATTTCTGCCTCGGCGGCAGCCTCCGGCCGCAGCCCATGATCGACGGTCACCACCCGCAAGCGCACGCCCCAGACATGGGTCCAGTTGTGCGCCAGCGTGAGCATCGCCATGCTGTCGCCCCCGCCGGAAACGGCGAGGGCGATGCTTTCGGGAAAATCAGGGCCGAGCGCCGCCCCCATCGCCTCGGCGAACCGCTGGTCGAGCGAGGCGCCGACGGGGCTCTCGGAACGCGCGGTCACCGGCTGCCTCACTGGCAGCCGAGGCGACCCATCTCGGCCTGTGCCTGGGCGACCTCGGGAGCGCCCGGGTAGCGGGTCGCGACCTCGCCCAGCGTCACGCAGGCCTCGGTGGTGCTGCCCAGTTCGCCAAGCGCCGTGCCGAGTTGCCAGAGCGCCGCCGGGGCGACCTCGCTCTCGGGATAGTTGGCATAGGCTCCGAGGAAGCGACGGGCCGCTTCGCGGGTGTCGCCCGCCTTCTTCAGCGCCTGCCCCTCGGCCACGTAGCTCGCCGCCTCTAGCGGAGAGCCCGGGTAGGTCTGGCGGAAGGCCGCAAACTTGTCCGCGGCGGATTGAAAGTCACCGTTGGCGAGCGCCTCCTGCGCCCGCCGGAAGTCCGTCTCTTCGCCGACGGCAAGCTGCGCGCCGCCCGCGAGGGGCGTCTCCGCGGTGTCCGCCGGGGCCGCGGGAACGGGCGCAGGTGTGCCGCCCGTCGACGGCTGCTGCCCGCCGAGCGGCTTGGTCTGGCCGACGCTGCCGATGTCGCAGCCCGGCTCCATCTCGCAGATGCGGAATTCCAGATCGCCGATGCGGTTGGTGCCATCCGCGACGACGCTGTCGATGCGGTGACCCAGCTCCTCGGTGCGCGCGGTCACCCGCGACAGCTCCGCCTCGATCGCGTTGACGCGGTCGAGCGTGCTGCCCGAGACGTTCATCGACCCGATCCCGGTGGTGTTCAGTTCCTGCTTGAGCTTCTGCAGTTCACCGTTGAGCATGACGAGTTCCTGGCGGAGGTCCGCCAGGGTCTCGGTTTGCTGGGCCTGCACTCCGGTGGCGATGAGGCCCAGGCAGAGGGCAATGCCGGTCAGACGCATCCGCTCAGCCTCAGCTCGTCATGCCCATGGAGATCACCGTCACCGCACGGCGGTTCTTGGCGTAGCAGGCCTCCTCGGAGCAGATCTCGACCGGGCGTTCCTTGCCGTAGGAGATCTGGCGCAGGCGGCTCGATGCCACGCCCTTGGAGATCAGGTACTCCATCACCGCGTTGGCGCGGCGCGCGCCGAGCGCGATGTTGTACTCGCGGGTGCCCTGCTCGTCGGCGTGGCCTTCGATCACCGCCAGGTAGTCGGAGTTGGTCATCAGCCATTGCGCCTGTGCATCCAGCGTCGCCTGAGCCTGCGCCGAGAGCGTCGACTGGTCGACGGCAAAGAGCACGCGGTCGCCGATCGCCTGGTTGAAATAGGCCGAGGAGCGCGGGTCGCTTGCGGAACCTTCGAGGTAGCCGCCGTTCACGCCGCTGCCATTGCCGTAACCAGCACCCGCGCCCGCGGAGCCGTCGCCCGCGCCAAAGCGGTCAGGGTTGGTACAGGCGGCAAGCCCGAGGCCGGCCACCAGCATCATCACCTTCGGAAGATATGTCATTGGATCACTGTCCTGCTCGTGTGTTTGCACCAACGCTAGCACAGCGCGAAAGCCTTGGGAACGTGGCGTATTGAAGGCAAGATAACCCTTTTGAGAGGTTTGTTTCTTGAGCAACAACGCCGCCGGTCTCATCCCGCCGCGCATGGTCTCCGTCCGGGGATGGAACGGAGACCGCCCTGCGCGCCGACCCCCCGGCTGGCGCGCGGGGTGCCGCGCTTACTGCAGCGGTCCCCAGCTCGGGTCCGACGCGCCATCCGGCGTGCGCACCCGCTTGAGGTTCCGCCCCGAGACATCGACCGTATAGAGCGAGCTCGCCCCGGTCGCGCCCTGCGTTTCGCGGGCGAACATCAGCACCCGGCCGTTCGGCGCCCAGGTCGGACCCTCGTCGAGGAACGATGCCGTCAGCAGACGCTCTTCGGAACCATCGGTGCGCATCACCCCGATGTGGAAGCGGCCGGCGTTCTGCTTGGTGAAGGCGATGAGATCGCCGCGCGGCGACCAGACCGGCGTGCCGTAGCGGCCCTGGCCGAAGCTGATCCGCGTCGGCTCGCCGCCGCTCACCGGCATCACGTAGAGCTGCTGGCTGCCCGAGCGGTCGCTTTCAAAGACGATCTTGCTGCCGTCGGGCGAGAAGCTGGCGCCGGTCTCGATCGAGGGCGCGGTGGTCAGCTGCCGGGTCTGCCCGGAGTTGATGTTCATCGCGTAGATATCGGTATTGGAGCCGCGCGTCATCGAGTAAAGCAGCTGCGAGCCGTCCGGCGAGAAGCGCGGCGCAAAGCTCATCACCCCGTCCGAGGTCGGCAGGATGCGGCTCTGCACCGAGCCGACGTCGAGCACATGGATGCGCGGCTCGCCGGTCTCGTAGCTGGTATAGAGCACCCGGTCGCCGTTCGGCGAGAAACGCGGCGCGATGACGATGGAGTTGCTGGAGGTCAGGAACTGCACGTTGGCGCCGTCGTAGTCCATCACCGCGAGCCGCTTGGCGCGCTCGTCCTTCGGGCCGGTTTCCGACACGAAGACCACGCGGCTGTCGAAGTAACCGCTCTCGCCGGTGATCCGCGAGTAGACCTGATCGGCGACCTTGTGCGCGAGGCGGCGCCAGCCATCAGCGGTGGCCGAGAACTGCATGCCCTGCCCGAGTTCGGTGCCGGCGAAGACGTCCCAGACGCGGAACTTGGCGGTGAGCCGCCCGCCGCCGTCCGAAGACACTGCGCCGGTGATCAGCGCCTGCGCGTTGATCGCCTTCCAGTCCGAGAACTGGATCGGGCTCGAGAAATTCGACACGCGGCTGATGTGCGCGTCGCGCGGGATCTCGCGGAAGAGGCCGGTGCCCGTGAGGTCCTCGGCGATCACCCGGCTGATCTGCTGCGCGTATTGCCCGGCGTCGCCGCTCTCGGCGACGAAATCCGGCACCGCGAAGGGCAAGGGCTCGATCACCCCCTCGGTGATCTCGATGCGCAGCGGGCCGCTCTGGGCCAGCGCCGGCGCCGCCAGTCCCGCCACTGCCAGCGCAGGGGCAAGGATAAAGGCCAGAAGTCTAGTCATGCTCGTGTTCTCCTTCCCGGTCGCGCCGCCGCGCTTGTTGTCCGCCGAGGTGACTGCCTCGGGGCGAACATAGCGCGGGGAGGTGCCCCGGACAAAGCGCCGCAACGCGCGGCTTGCGCAAAACCTTGCGAAACGGGCGGTCACCGCTGCCTCATCTGCTCGGGGTTGAAGGTCATTTCGATGGTCTTCCACTGGTCGTACTTGTCCGCCGGAAGCGGGTAGCCGTCGGCCTGACACCGCAGGATCGCCCGGCGCGCGTTCTGGAAGGCCGTCTCCGCCGCGGAGGCATCCCCCCCCGACGAGCCGATCATCCGCAGCGAGGACGAGACCACCCGGCCACCGGGCTCCATGTCCATGCTGACGGTGACCGTCACGTTCGCCGCCTGACTGCCGACGTCGACGACCCAGCACTTCTGCACCGCAACGCGCAGCGAGTCGCGCTCGCCCTGCGTCAGCGGCGGCCCGGCAGGCCCGGTGTTCTCGGCAGCACCGCCGGCGGCCAGCGCCTGCGCGATGGCCTCGGCGACGGCATCCTCGGCGGGCTCCGGCGCGGGGGGCTTGGGCGTTTCGGTTTGCGCGGTCTCGGTGTTCGGTGTCTCCGCTGGCTTCTCGGCCGGCGTCGGCGTTTCCGGTTTCGGCTCAGGCTCCGGCTCCGGGCGTTGCGCGAGCTGCGTCGGCCGGGTCAGCGGACGGCGCGAGGCATCGGGCGCGAGCGTCGGCGCGGGCGGCGCGGGCTCCTCTGCGGCGGCGGGCTCCTCGGCCTCGGTGACGATCTCGGTCGCCACTTCCTCGGGGGCCGTCGCCTCCTGCTCTTCCTCGACCACCTCGGCGGATTCCGACTCGGCCTCGGCGGCCTGCTGGACCTCCTCGGCGACATTGGTGTCGGGCTCGGGCGGCGCGACGGGCTCGGGCGCGACGCGCGGCGCGGGGCGCGGCACCGGGCGGTCGGCGCGCTCGGGCGCGAGCACCGGCGGCGGGGCCGAGGCCTCTGGGGTCGGCGGTGCCTCGGGCAGCGTGGTGTCGGGCGGGGTCACCGGCGCGGGCGGTGCGACCGGCTCCGGCATGGGCTCGGGCTCAGGCTCAGGCGTCGGCGCAGGCGGCTCTGGATTGGGCGCGGGCTCAGGCTCGGCGGGTTCGGGCCGTGCCGCAGGGCGCGCGTCAGGCTCGGGCGCGGGCGGCGCGTCGATTTCCTGCGCCGTCTCCGGCGATTGCGCGGCACGGGTCAGCGCGGCGAACTCGGCCTCCGAGATCACCGTGACCGCCGAGGTCTCGACCTGCGGCGGATCGGGGCGGAAGACATTGCCGAAGATCGCCCAAAGGATCACGGCAAGGTGCAATGCGCCCGAGATATAGAGGTTTCTGCGCAAGGGCGCTCCCTCAGTTGCCGGCCGCGGAGGCCGTGCCGTCCAGCGTCGGACCGCCGGCGTCGGTGACAAGGCCGATCGACGAGAAGCCGCCGCGGTTCAGCGCGCCCATCACCTTGGCGACGGTGTCATAGGGCACCGAGCCGTCGGCCCGCAGGAAGATGCGATCGTCGCTGCGCTCCGTGGCAATCGCCTGCAGGCGCGGGGTCAGCTCGTCCATCGGCACTTCGGTGGTCTGGATCATCACCATGCCGTCGGCGGCAATGGTCACGGTCAACGGTTCCTCGGCCTCGTTCGGCAACGAGGAGGCCGCGGTCTTCGGCAGCTCCACCGGCACGCCGACGGTCAGGAGCGGTGCGGCAACCATGAAGATGATCAGCAGCACCAGCATCACGTCCACCATCGGCGTGACGTTGATCTCGGCCATGGGCTGGCCTCCGCCACCGCTGCGGCGACGCCGACGGCGGCCCCCGCCGCCTCCCTTTTTCATCACGCCACCGGCCATGGATCAGGAATCCAGCTGGCGCGAGAGGATTGTCGAGAACTCGTCGGCAAAGGCCTCGTAGCCCGCGATCACGCGGTCCGAGTCGGCCGAGAGCTTGTTGTAGAAGATCACCGCCGGGATCGCCGCGACCAGACCCAGCGCCGTGGCAAAGAGCGCCTCGGCGATGCCGGGGGCCACAACCACCAGCGAGGTGTCCTGCTGCTGCGCGATCTCGATGAAGGCGTGCATGATCCCCCAGACCGTACCGAAGAGGCCGACGAAAGGCGCCGCCGAGGCGACGGTGGCCAGAACCGGCAGCCCGCGCTGCAGGTCCTCGGCCTCCTTCTGGATGGCGACATCCATCGAGCGGTCGATCCGCGCCGAGGCATTGGCAATCATCCCGCCATCGCCGCGATGCGAGCGGCGCCACTCGGTCATGCCGGCGGCAAACACCCGCTGCGCGCGGCCGCGTGGCTCGGGGCCGATCTGGTCGAAGAGCTCGTCGAGCGGCTCGCCGGACCAGAAGGCGCGATCGAAGACCGCGGCCTCGCGGCGCGCGCGGCGATAGGCGACGATCTTTTCGAAGATGATGGCCCAGGCCCAGACCGACGACAGGATCAGCATCAGCATCACCAGTTTTACGGTCAGCGTGGCACGGGCGAAGAGCCCCCACATGGAGAAGTCGATCTCCTGCGCGAGCGCAAGGGTATTTGCGTCCATAAGCCTGCTCTTCCTCATGGGCTATGAATTGGCCTCCGTTCGAGGCTCTCGATTACCGGCCTATGTAGCCGATTTGCAGGCGCATCACCAACACATTGACGTCATCAGGGGCGTGAAAGCGGCAGATTCCCGCGGGAAATCGCCCATTTCCGCAGGGTCAGGGGCGCGGCGCACCGCTGAAGCCACGGCGCCGAGCCGGAACGCGTGCCGCCACGGGCAATGCGCCTCGCGTCGCCCTGCCGGTCTGACGGGGCCCGGCGGGGCAAAATGCGTATTTGGAAAGAGAAGAAGCCCCGGATGCCGGCCGGGCGTCCCGGCTCAGTGCATCTGCTGGCGGATCGCGGCCGGCAGGCGCGCCGGATGGCCGTCGGAGGTGATCGCCACCAGCGTCACCTCGGCGCGGAACAGCGGCTTGCCGGCGCGCTGCACCTCCTGCACCAGCCCCAGCCGCACGCCGGAGACCGATTTCACCTCGGTGCGGACCACGAGTTCCTCGTCGAAACGTGCCGGGGCAAGATAGTCCGCCTCGATCCGGCGCACCACGAAGACGATGCCCTCGACCTCGCGCAGCGCATTCTGGTCGATGCCGCGGGCGCGCACCCAGTCGGAGCGGGCCCGCTCGATATACTTGAGGTAATTGGCGTGGTAGACGATCCCCGCCATGTCGGTGTCCTCGTAGTAGACACGCACCGGAAACTCGTGGGCCATGCGCCGCTCCCTTGTGACTTCAGCGCGACCCTAGTGCGGCCCCGCCCCACCCGCAAGACCGCGAAAATGCCGTCCATGCCGCATTTCCTTTGTCGCGACACGGGATTAGCGTGCCGCCATGATGAACGTCCTGATCCTTGGCGCTGCGCTCTGCACCGCGCTTCTGCTGCTCTGGCCCCGGCTCTCCCGCGCCCGGCTCTGGCGCGCCACGGTGACGCCGCTGGCCTCGATCATCGGCAGCGGTTTTCTCGTTCTCGGCCCGATCCTCGAGGCCGCCTACGGCATCTGGGCGCCGGTGGTGATGGCAGCGCTCTGCCTTGGCGCCTGGCTCTTCGGCGCGGCGGTGCGTGCCAATATCGCGCGCCGGGCGCAGGGCACGCGCAGCGCCGCCGAGGAGCGGCTGGAGACCGGCGCCTCCTGGGCGCTGGCCTTCGCCTACGTGATCTCGGTGGCCTATTACCTCAACCTCTTCGGCGCCTTCGGCACCCGGCTGACGCCCTGGAACGACCCGCTGCATGCCAAGCTGCTGACCTCGGCGATGTTCCTGCTGGTGCTCGGCGTCGGCTGGACGCGGGGCTTCTCGGCGCTGGAGCGGCTGGAGCAGATCGCCGTGGGGCTGAAGCTGGCGATCATCGCCGGTCTGCTGGCGGGGTTGGCGGTTTTCTTCAGCGACAAGGCCGGAGCCGGGGCGCTGCTTGCCAACCCGCCGACCCTGTCGGGCTGGGCGGCGCTGACGCTGGGCTTCGGCCTCATCGTCACCGTGCAGGGGTTCGAGACCACCCGTTATCTCGGCGCCGAGTACACCGCGCCCACCCGCATCCGCGCGATGAAGCTTGCGCAGGGTCTCTCGGCGCTCATCTACATGGCCTACATAGGGCTCATCGCCTATGTCTTCCCCCCGGGCACCGGGGACTCCAGCGAAACGGCGATCATCGGGCTCATGGGGCTGGTGGCGCCGATCCTGCCATTGATGCTCACCGCCGCGGCGCTGGCGGCGCAGTTCAGCGCGGCGGTGGCCGACACCGGCGGAGCGGGCGGGCTGGTAGAGGAACTGACCCGGCGCCGCGTCCGGGTGCGCATGGCCTATGCGCTGTTGGTCGCGCTCGGGCTGGTCCTGACATGGATGATGGATGTCTTCGAGATCATCGCCTTCGCCAGCCGTGCCTTTGCACTCTACTATGCCTTGCAGTCGGGCATCGCAGCGCTGGGAGCGCGGGCTGAGGGCCGGCGCGGGCGGGCGCTGGCCTTCGAGGCGCTGGCGCTGCTGGGGCTGGTGATCGCGGTCTTCGGCGCGCCGGTGGAGTGAGCCGCGCCGAGCTCGGCGCCGGGGGCCGGCGCGATCACATTTGCCGCGCCGCTATAGTCCCTGAGCTGCGCGCCCCCTGACAGACGCAGGATCGGGCCGCCGAGCGCACCTAGGCTGTGCGGTGGTCCCGGGCGACTGCCCGGAGGCGCTCGAGCAACAGCCGCTGCGCCCGCGTCGGCACCCAGTCCGACCGGGTGGTCAGGCCGATCGGACGGCCCGGCCAGTTCCCTGCCACCTCGAGCCGCTGTAGCTGGCCGTTGGCGATCTCGGCGACCGCCTGTGCCTCGGAGATGCAGCCGAGAAAATCGCCGCGGCGCAGAAGCTCGCGCATGAAGAGGATCGAGCCTGCCTCGATCACCGCTTTCGGCCCCTCTTCGCCCGCCGCCGCGAAGAAGGCGTCGAACTGCATCCGTGACGGGGCCCCCTGACGCGGCACCACCCAGCTCTGCGCGGCCAGCGCCTCTGCGGTCAGGTCGCGCGCCGCGGTCAGCGGGTGGCCCGGACGCGCCAGCACCGCGAGCCGGTCTTCGAACAGCGGCTCCTGCACCACGTCGCCTATCGGCGCAGGCTCGCGCAGCGCCCCGAGGATCAGGTCGATGTCACCCCGGCGCAGCCCCGCCAGCAAGTCATCGTAAAGGCCGTCGACGATGCGGATCGGCTGATGCGGGCGCCGCGCCCGGAACTCGGCAACCGCCTGCGGCAGCAGCACCGAGCGAGCCATGGGCAGCGCCCCGATGACCAGCTGGCCCACCTCGCGCCCGTCGAGCTCGGCGAGGTCGGCTTCGGCCTGTTCCAGCTCGGTGAAGGCGAGCCGTGCCGCCTGCGCCAGCGCCGCCGCGGGGCGGCTCGGCACCAGCCCGTTGCGGCGGCGTTCGAAAAGCTTCTGCCCGGCCTCGGTTTCCAGTTGCGTGATCGCCCGGTGCACCGTCGGCTGGGCGTGGCCGAGGTTGCGCGCCGCCAGCGTGAAATTCCCGGTATCGACCACCGCGATCAGCGCCGAGAGCTGCGCGCTGGAGGCCGTGAGGCAAAGCCGCGGCGACAATGCCGCCAGCGCCGGATCGAGCCGCGAGAAGGCCCTCGTCACCCGCTCGCCGAGCAATTTACCGCGCTCGGCGGCAAAGACCCCCTGCCCGGTGCGATCGAATAGCCGCCCGCCAGCCTGCGCCTCGAGCTTACCGAGGGCCTGCGTCACCGCCGGCTGCGAGATATGGACCCGCGCCGAGGCCAGCGTCAGCGAGCGTAGCTCGAGAACCGCAAGAAACACTCGCAGGTGCCTGAGATTGCGCGAGATCATGGCTTGGCGAGCCGCGCGTCGAGGCGCGTCACAAAGGCTTTCTCGCCCGGCGCTGCCGCGGCTGCATCGCGTGCCTGCATCTGCACGGCGGCTCCAGCCTGCCGTAACTTGCTGTCATAGACCGAGACACGCGGGCTTACCCCCTCGGGCCAGTCCGACAGAAACGCCTGCGTGGCCTCTCCAAAGGCCGTGACGGCAAGCTCTGCACGGCATTCATCCTCTCTCTGCATCGGCGCGTTCCTTCCGATCCTACCCGCCTCGACGCTTCGCACACTGCCTTGAGACGCGCCACTCATTATAGCCTGTACTTATCACACCTCACGGATTTCGAAATTGCCCGCCAGGCACGCGCCATGACATGCCGGTAGCAAGACACCCGGAGGAGACATCATGTCCGACACGAAGACCGCGCTGATCCTGTCCGCCCATGCGGCCGATTTCGTCTGGCGCTGCGGCGGTGCCATCGCGCTGCATGCCGAGCTGGGCTACGAGGTGACCGTCGCCTGTCTCTCCTTCGGCGAACGCGGCGAAAGCGCGCGACTGTGGAAGGAAGGCAAGTCGCTGCAACAGGTCAAGGACATCCGCCGCCGCGAGGCCGAGAGGGCGGCCGAGGCGCTCGGGGTGCACGAGCTTGTCTGCTTCGACAAGGGTGACTACCCGCTGCAGCTTGATCGGACCGACAAGGACGGGCTGGTGGATCTGATCCGCAAGGTGCAGCCGCGCTTCATGATGAGCCACTCGCAGTACGACCCCTACAACACCGACCACATGTACATGTCGCAGGTCGCTCTGGAATGCCGGATGATCGCCCAGGCCTGGGGCCACAACCCCGGTGAGAAGGTGCTCGGCGCGCCGCAGCTCTACCTCTTCGAGCCACATCAGACCGAGCAGATGGGCTGGAAGCCCGACACCTTCCTCGACATCACCCCGGTGTGGGAGAAAAAGAAGACGGCGATGGAATGCAACGAGGGGCAGATCCACCTGTGGGACTATTACACCCGCGTCGCGCAGCAGCGCGCCAACCACTTCAAGCGAAACTCGGGCGGCATGTCGGGCGGGCGCGATTGCAAATTCGCTGAAGGTTTCCAGTCGATCTTCCCGCGCACCGTGGACGAGCTCTGAGGCCGAGGGAGGAGACAACCATGACCCAGCCGACAAACCCCAGCTTCGACATCGCCCACCTCGGCCATGTGGAGATGCTGACCGATAAGTTTGAAGAGAGCCTCGATTTCTTCACCCGTGTCTATGGCCTGAAACTCTCCGGCATGGACGAGACCAGCGCCTACCTGCGCGCCTGGGACGATTACGAATACGGTACGCTGAAGCTGACCCGCTCGGACACCACCGGCGTCGCCCATATCGGCTACCGCGCCGCCTCGCCCGAGGCGCTGGAGCGCCGCGTCGCGATCATCGAGGCCTCCGGCTACAAGGTCCATGGCTGGACCGAGGGCGATCTCAGCCATGGCCGCGCCTTCCGTTTCGAGGATCCCTTCGGCCATGTCTTCGAGATCTACTATGACACGCGCTGGTACGAGGCACAGGAAGACGCGGAGAAGTCCGCGCTGAAGAACACGGCCTCGGCTTTCTCCGGCGCCGCGCCGCGTCGGCTTGACCACCTCAACCTGCTGAGTTCCGACGTTGCCGAGTTCCGGCGCTTCATGGAGACCTGTCTCGGCAGCCGCGTGACCGAGTACATCCAGCTCGACAATGGCCGGATCGGCGGCTGCTGGTTCACCGTCAACAACAAGACCTACGATCTCGCCTGCACCGAGGAGCACGGCGGCGGCAACGCCCGGCTGCACCACGTGACCTATGCCACCGACCAGCGCGAGGATATCCTGCGCGCCGCCGACATCTTCCTGCAGAATGGCGTGCACATCGAGACCGGTCCGCACAAGCACGCGATCCAGGGCACCTTCTTCCTTTACGTCTGGGAGCCGGCGGGCAACCGCGTGGAGCTGGCCAATGCCGGAGCCCGGCTGATCCTTGCGCCCGACTGGCAACCGGTGTGCTGGACCGAGGCGGACCGCAGGAAGGGCCAGGCCTGGGGACTGAAAACCATCGAGAGCTTCCACACCCACGGGACGCCGCCGGTGAAAGGCTGAGAAACCTGCCCGGCGGCATCGCCCCTGGTACCGTCGGTTGATGCGTATTTGGAAAGAGAAGAAGCGGAAGGAGATTGCCATGGCGGTCGTGGTTCAAAACGTCGCGCGGGCGGACAAGGATATCATCGACGCGCTGGCGCGCGCGGGCGTGGCCACCGTCCACGAAGGTCAGGGGCGCAAGGGGTGCCTGCGGAGCTACATGCGGCCGATCTATCCGGGCGCGCAGATCGCCGGTTCGGCGGTCACCATCTCTGCGCCTCCCGGCGACAACTGGATGCTGCACGTCGCCATCGAGCAGCTGCAGGCGGGCGACATCCTGGTGCTGGCGCCGACCTCGCCCTGCGACAACGGCTATTTCGGCGACCTTCTGGCAACCTCGGCGCAGGCGCGCGGGTGCCGCGGGCTGATCATCGACGCCGGGTGCCGCGACGTGCGGGAGCTGACGCAGATGGGCTTCCCGGTCTGGTCGAAGGCGATCTCGGCGCAGGGCACGGTCAAGGAGACGCTCGGCTCGGTCAACGTGCCGGTCGTCTGCGCAGGGCAAGCCATCGAGGCGGGCGACGTGATCATCGCCGATGACGATGGCGTGGTGGTAGTTCGACGTGAGGACGCCGGGGCGGTGCTGCGGAAAGCCGAGGCGCGCCTGGCCGCCGAGGAGGCCAAGCGCAAGCGGCTGGCGGCAGGCGAACTGGGTCTCGACATCTACGACATGCGCGGGCGGCTCGCGGAGAAGGGCCTGACGTATGTCTGAGGCGGCATAGGCCGGGTCAGACGTATTTTCGGAACGATGAAAGGACGCGGGATGGACGAAGCCGAGGGCATTCCCTGCCTCTGGATGCGCGGCGGCACCTCGAAAGGGGCGTATTTTCTCGCCTCCGACCTGCCGCCGGACACCGCGGCGCGCGACGATCTGCTGCTGCGGATCATGGGCTCGCCCGATCCGGCGCAGATCGACGGCATCGGCGGGGCGGATCCTTTGACCTCGAAAGTGGCGGTGCTGGCGCCGTCCTCGCGCCCGGATGCGGACGTGGACTATCTCTTCCTGCAGGTCTTCGTGAACGAGGCGTTGGTCTCGGACGCGCAGGGCTGCGGCAATATCCTCGCAGGGGTTGGCCCCGCCGCCATCGAGCGCGGGTTGGTCCCGACCTCGGAGGGCGAGACCGCAGTGCGCATCCACATGCGCAACACCGGCGAAATCGCACTCGCCCGCGTGCAGACGCCGGGTGGGCGAGTCAGCTTTACCGGCGCGGCGCGTATCGACGGCGTGCCGGGCCATCACGCGCCGGTGCCGCTGATGTTCGAGCGGCTGGCCGGCTCCATGTGCGGCGCGCTGCTGCCCTCGGGCAAGGCGGTCGACGTGATCGACGGGGTGGCGTGCACGCTGATCGACAATGGCATGCCCTGCGTGATCCTGCGCGCGGCAGATCTGGGGATCGCCGGCACCGAGAGCCGCGAGACCTTGGACGGCGACACGGCGCTGAAGGCCAGGCTCGAGTCGATCCGCCTGCAGGCAGGGCTGCTGATGACCCTCGGGGACGTGTCGGAGAAATCCGTGCCCAAGATGACGCTGGTCTCGCCGCCGCAGGCGGGCGGCGTGATCGCGACCCGCAGCTTCATTCCGCACCGCTGCCACGCGACCATCGGCGTCTTCGCGGCGGTCAGCGTGGCCACCGCCTGCACCCTGCCCGGCACGCCCGCCGCGGAACTGGCGGTACTGCCTGCGGGCGAAAGCTTCGCCATCGAGCACCCCAACGGTGCGGCGGAGGTGCTGCTGGACCGGGGCCCCGACGGCGCGGTGCGGCGCGCCGGCTCCCTACGCACCGCGCGCAAGCTTTTCGACGGGCGGGTTTTTCCCCGCAGCTGAACCCTCAGGGACCGATACCGACAAAGAGGCCCGCCGCCACCGCGGGTCCGGTCCGCAGGTGTTGAGCCCGGCAGCCTGGCAACGACCGATCCACGGCCTCCTAGCTCTAGCCGCGGGCTTCTCGGCGCACCGCCCAAGGCCAGCAGAGCCGCCTGGCAGTCCTGACGGGCAGTTTGCGCGGCAGCTCGGGCCTGAACGCGAGAGGCGGGAATATCCTACAACTTTCCGTCAGCGGGCATATGCGCGTGCATTTTTGCTCGCGGTCCGGACAAGCGCCGGACAGCGCACGAATAGGGGACAGCATGTCGTCATGCATGCGCTCCAGCCCCGCTTGGTCAGTGGTCTCGTCCGGAGCCGACGATGGCGTCTGGCACCCCGCCGGTGCCAGGTCATGGCGGTTGCTTGAACGATCGCGGTGCGCGCACCTCCAAGAAGATCACGCGGACCGAAAGGCCTCTTGGACGGGGCCTTGACCGGCGTGTCCTTGCGCTCCGTGGTGAAGGGCCAATCCCGTCAATGGAGCCTGGACCGCGGTCTTGTGTCCCCGGCAGTTCGATCTCGCCAGCACCGAGGATCGGTTCACCATCGACGCCCGCGACCGTTTCAGCCTGACGGGGGTCGCGCAGCGGATCGAACCAGTGGAAAGGATCGCGCCGGAGATCGGCTCCACATGCGCCGCATAGACAACGTCGACTTGATACTGGCGACCGAGACCGCCCCCCCTCGCCCATCGCCATCTCTTGGCAAGCATCACCGACGAGTCGTGCCGCTTTTGGTGACGAGCCTGTTCGCCACGCCCGCGGTCGCGCCATCGCGACGTCGGTGACGCGCCTCGCCATCGGTCGCGCGTTGCCGATGCGCTCGGTCCCGACCGGCGCGCTCACCAAGCGCATTTCCGAGCTCCCGTTTTCAGCGCGCCCGGCCGGCCGAAGCCAGGAGACGGCTGGATATGGACCGGTTCGCCAACCACCTGATCCGGCACGAGCCCACTGGTTCGGACAAGGCACACGGCTGGCTTCGCGAGACGCTGCGCCAAGCCGGGCCGACACCCGCCTCGACACCCCTCCGGCGCCGCGCGGGCCGCTTTGCTTTCTGCTGCAAGTGACCGGCATGCCCGCCTGCCCCCGCGGCAGTCCGCCGCCGGGTTGAGATCCTGCGCGCGATGCGATACACGCCCCCGATCCGTCCTTGTCGAAATCCGGTGAGCCCATGTTCAGCCGTCTGTGGAATAGCTACCTTGCCCCGCTTCTGGGCAGGCCTGCCCGCGTCCAGATCGCCGCGCTGTGTCACCGCTCCGCCGACAACGGCCCGGAGGTTCTGCTGATCACCTCCACCCACGGCGCGCACCGCTGGATCCTGCCCAAGGGTTGGCCGATGAGCGGCACCGATGGCGCCGGAACCGCGCTGCAGGAAGCCTGGGAGGAAGCCGGGGTCAAGCACCGCGGCCAGCGCCCGATCCGCATCGGACAATATCGCTACAAGAAGATCGTCAACGACCGGCTGCCGGTGACCACGGACGTGGATGTCTACGCCGTGGAGGTCGAGAAGCTGCTCGACAGCTACCCGGACATGCAGTCGCGCGAACGCAAGTGGATGGCCCCGGCCGACGCCGCGGAGGCCGTGGACGAGGATCAGCTGAAGACGATCCTCGCTGACTTCCCTGCCCTGCTCGCGAACGCGCGCCAACCCTGAGCGAGCCCCCGGCGCGCTGCCAGCGCCGGACGGACCACAGGACTTCAAGGAAACTCACAGTGACTGATGACACCACGACTGAGTGGAAGACGCTAGACAAGGACCTGAACCGTCTGACGCGTCTGGAAGAGGCCACCATGTACGCCTCGCGGCCCCTGGTCGGCGTGGGCGTCAGCCTCGTCTTCGTCTCGCTCGCGGCCGTGGCCGCGGCAATCTTCACCGGCGGTGAGGTGCAGAGCCTCGCGGTTGTCGTCGCGGCGGCCTTCGGCGCCTACATGGCGCTCAACATCGGCGCCAACGACGTGGCCAACAACATGGGCCCCGCCGTGGGGGCGAAGGCGCTGTCGCTGCTGGGGGCGATCGCCATCGCCGCGGTCTTCGAGACCGCCGGGGCGCTGATCGCCGGGGGCGACGTGGTGTCGACCATCTCGAAAGGGATCATCGATCCCGCCGGGCTGGCGGATACGGCGATCTTCGTACGCGCCATGATGGCGGCGCTGCTCGCGGCCTCGATCTGGGTGAACATTGCGACCTGGCTCGGCGCGCCCGTTTCCACCACCCACTCGGTGGTTGGCGGGGTGATGGGCGCCGGCATCATCGCAGCCGGACTCGGAACGGTGAACTGGCCCACCATGGGCGCCATCGCCGCCAGCTGGGTGATCTCGCCGCTGCTCGGTGGCTTGATCGCCGCGGCCATGCTCGCTTTCATCAAGTGGCGGGTGATCTACGTCGAGGACAAGATCGCCGCCGCGCGGACCTGGGTGCCGGTGCTGATCGGCATCATGGCCGCCGCCTTCGCCGCCTATCTCTCGCTCAAGGGCTTGAAGAAGCTCGTGAAGATCGACTTCGCGACCGCGCTGTTCATCGGTGCCGTAGCCGGTCTGGTGATCGGCCTCATCTCGGTGCCCTTCATCCGCCGCCAGTCCGAGGGGCTGGAGAACCGGACCCGCTCGCTGAAAACCCTCTTCCGCCTGCCGCTGGTGGTCTCGGCGGCGCTGCTGTCCTTCGCCCACGGGGCGAACGACGTGGCCAACGCCGTGGGCCCGCTCGCCGCCATCGTCTACGTGCAGCAATCCGCGAGCGTCGCCGGCGAGGTCTCGATCCCGCTCTGGGTCATGGTGATCGGCGCGCTGGGGATTTCCTTCGGCCTCGTGCTCTTCGGGCCGAAGCTGATCGGCATGGTGGGCAACCAGATCACCAAGCTGAACCCGATGCGCGCCTATTGCGTCGCCCTCTCGGCGGCGGTGACGGTGATCGCGGCTTCCTGGCTGGGCCTGCCGGTCAGCTCGACCCATATCGCCGTCGGTGGCGTGTTCGGCGTCGGCTTCTTCCGCGAATGGCATTCCGAACGCCGCGCCCGCAAGATCCATCTCAACCGCCCCGCGGTGAGCATTCCCCGCCAGGAACGCGCCCGTCGCAAGCTGGTACGCCGCTCGCACTTCATGACCATCGTCGCGGCCTGGGTGATCACGGTGCCCGCCGCCGCCCTGCTGTCGGCTGGCTGCTTCCTGCTGCTGAGGACCATCGGTTTCTAAGCACGCGCGCGCGGCGAACAACCGCCGCACGCCCCGCCGCCTTCTCGCGCAAGCGGTTCAGTGGCGCGCCCGTCTGCCGATCCCGTGGGCCTGCCTGCGCGCCGGAGAGGGCGCTGTCAGCCGCGGAGGGCAATGCACCCTTCCCCATTGCCTATGTCCCTGGCCCGTGACGACGGCAGACCCTCCGGCGCGCGCTACGTCTCGCGCAAGATGAGGCCGGGCTTTCCGCGTGCAAAGATGACGTCTCCCCCACGAACCCGGGGCGAGAGGCCCCGCCATAGGCCGCGCTCCCACCGACCGGAGCACCGGCGCCTGCCGTTCAGGCCCCACCCGCTCGGGACTTCTGAAAGGGGGCCGGCCTCGCCGACGTGAGCGGCATTGCGACCGGCTCCGACAAAGGTCCACCGCCCGGCGAGGTGCGGAAAGCAGAACACCCGTGCAAGAGCGCCCTGCTGGCGAGAGCGTGGCCCCAACATCCTGCAAGCGGCCGGGGAAAAGATCGTGCCGCAAGAGAAAGGGGCCTGCCGGATATCCCCGGCAAGCCCCTTGTTTTCGGACGGTCGCAATGTCCTGCGCTGCGTGCGGGCGGACCCGCCCTCGCCGTGCAGGCGCGCGGGATCAGCCGCGCGGATCGTCGCTGTCGTCCTCGTCTTCATCCTCGTCGCTGGACGGCAGGTTGAAGAAGCTGTCGGCGTCCGAGAAATCGCTCGGGCCCTTGTCTTCTTCCTCGTCGTCCTCGCCGCGCGGGTCGGAGAGCGAGAAGGTCTCGAGACCTTCGATCGCCGAGGGCAGGCGCGGCTCGTGGCTGTCCATGCCGAGGCTCTGCTCGGTAGACACCAGCTTGCGGCGCTCGTCGTCCGTCATCACCTCGTCGCGGTTCTTCGCGGCCTTCGCCACGGCGGCGTCCAGCTCGGACTGGCGGCACAGACCCAGCGCAACCGGGTCGATCGGCTGCATGTTCTGGATGTTCCAGTGGGTGCGCTCGCGGATCGACTGGATCGTCGGCTTGGTGGTGCCCACAAGCTTGGAGATCTGGCCGTCGCTGAGCTCGGGGTGGAACTTCACCAGCCACAGGATGGCGTTCGGGCGGTCCTGGCGCTTCGACAGCGGCGTGTAGCGCGGGCCACGGCGCTTGTCCTCGTCGACGGCGGCGGGGTTGTACTTCAGCTTCAGCTTGGCGAGCGGGTTCTTCTCGGCCTTGTCGATCTCGATCTGGTCGATCTGGTTGTTGGCCACGGGATCGAACCCCTTCACGCCGCCGGCAACGTCACCGTCGGCGATGCCCTGGATTTCCAGTTCGTGCATGCCAGTGAAGTCGGCAATCTGCTTGAAGGTAAGAGTGGTGTTGTCGACGAGCCAGACAGCGGTCGCCTTGGGATGCAGCAGTTTTGCCATGGATCATCTCCTTACGTAAATCTTCTCCCCTCCCCCAAGGCGCTGGCCTCGGGAGGTCCCGGATTACTTCTCCAGGACGGGTTACCGTTGTCGGGGAACTTCGGGCCTATATAGTCGCGGCGAACCCAAGAGGAAAGAGAAAATGCGCTGGCTGCCGATCCTGCTCATCTGCGTCATCCTTGGCCCGCTCGCCCCCGCAGCCCGTGCCGAAGGCGAGCGCGCCGGGGTTTTCGACTATTACGTGCTTTCGCTGAGCTGGTCGCCGACCTGGTGCGCGCTCGAGGGCGAGGCGCGGAACTCGCCGCAATGCGAGCGCGCGCTCGGCTGGGTGCTGCACGGGCTCTGGCCGCAATACAGCCGCGGCTACCCTTCCTATTGCGACACCACGGCCCGCCCACCGAGCCGAGCCGAGACCGCCGCCATGGCCGACATCATGGGCACGCCGGGGCTGGCCTGGTACCAGTGGAAAAAACACGGCGTCTGCGCAGGGCTCTCCGCGCAGGACTATTTCGCCCTCGCCCGCCGCGCCTACGAAAGCGTCTCTCGGCCCGAGGTGCTGCGCCGGCTCGAAGATCCGGTCACCCTGCCTGCCAAGGTCATCGAGGAGGCCTTCCTGAAGGCCAATCCCGGATGGGACCCGGACATGCTCACCATCACCTGCCAGTCGGGACGCATCCAGGAGGCGCGGCTGTGCCTGTCCAAGAAACTGGAGCCCGTGCCCTGCGGCCAGGACGTGGTTAAGGACTGCCGCCTCCCGAATGCCCTGCTCGATCCGATCCAATGAGATGAACCACGTCCCAAGCCCGTGCGACAGCCATGAGAGCGGCCCAGACGGCGGGCTTTGCAGGACGGCATCAGCGGCAGGGGAAAAGCGCCAGAGGGTGTACCCGATCCAAGATCAAATGCTTGCCAGCATACAGAAAACGGAAACGATCATAGGAGCGGTTCACCCCCTGGCACGGCCGCCAGTAGACGAGGTCGCGACCGTGCCGTCAGTCAAATCCCCAAGCTCTTAAGAAATGGTTAACGAAAGAGTTAATCGCCCTTAAGCGGACATAATTTTTCGACCTGTCGTCGAAAGCCCCACAAAGCGCCCGTCCGTCACCCGAAACGGTAGCCGAAACGGGCGATGTCCTCGGCGCAGGTTTCCGCCACATGGCGCGAAACCGTCTCGCTGTAATACGCCCGGTAGTCGCCTTGCCGCTCGGAGCGGTTCGCGTGCCCCAGCGCGAGGCGAAACCCGAGGTGCGCCTCGAGCGGCGGCAGATCTTCGTCGAGATGTTCGAGGCGCAGCCAGATATCACCGCGATCTGTCCCGCACACGTCGCGCAGGTAGCGGGCACTCGGCCAGGCGCGCAGGCTCTGCGTGGTCTGCGGGTGCAGAACGAAGGAGCCGAAGTCCAGCTGCCGCGCCAACCCGATAGCGGGATGATCGAACTCCTGCACCCGCAGCCAGTGGTAGTAGCTCACCATCCGGTCCCACGGGTTGCGCACCAGCGCGATCCGGCGCATCCCGGCAATCTCCTCGGGCGTCAGGATGCCGTCGATGTCGGCCAGCGTCGAATGCTTCCACAGCCGTCCGCGCGGTGTCAGCGCCTTCAGCCGGCCCCTGCGCTTCAGCGCCTTGGGCGTGTCGCCGATCAGGATGTCGTCGCGGTGTGCGCGTTCCTCCAGAGCCCGCGCCAGCGAGGTGCCCCCGGTCTTGGGGATATGCACGAAGATGTAGCGGCGGCCGGACGAGATGATCATGCGGCCGAGACTAGCGCCGCCGCGGCTGCCGGAACATCCGCAACACCCGACCAATCCGCGTCTTTTTCGCCACCGTGGCACGGCTGCGCAGGCCGCTGCGACCGCCGGAGCGCGGCAGCGATTGCCCCTGAACGACGAGCTTGCTAATCAGTGGCGGAGAAAAGGCAGAGCAGATGCCGTCCCGGCCACCGCAAGCGCCCCAGAAACGCCCCGAGAACACATCCCGAGCATGACAGCCCTCAAGGAGTACCAGCGCCTCGAATCCACCGCGCTCTGGCGGCCCGAGCCGGATGCGCAGCGGCGCGAGGTGATCCTGTCGATGGGCGACGCCACACTGACCGTTTCGGATATCTCGGGCCGGGCGCTGTCGCATTGGTCGATGGCCGCCGTGGTGCGCGCCAACAAGGGCCGCAACCCGGCGCTCTACCATCCCGACGGTGATCCCGGCGAGACGCTGGAACTGGCCGAGGACGAGGCGACGATGATCGACGCCATCGACCGCGTGCTGCGCGACATCGAGCGCCGCCGGCCCAAGCCGGGAAAGCTGCGCATGCGGATGGTCATCGGCACCGCCGCCATCGTCGCCGCGGGCGCGCTGCTGTGGCTGCCCGGCGCGCTGCTCGACCACGCCGAGCGGGTGGTGCCGCGCGCCAAGCGCGTCGAGATCGGACAGGCGCTGCTCGGCCAGATCACCCGCGTCTCGGGGCGGCCCTGCGGCACCGGCGAGGCGACCCGCCCGCTGCGCCACCTCGCGGCACGCGTCCTCGGCGAGAGCCGCCGCAACGATCTCGTCGTCCTGCGCGACGGGGTCCGCGACACCGCGCATCTGCCGGGCGGGCTGATCCTCGTCAGCGGCGATCTGCTCGAGGATTACGAGGATCCGGACGTGGCAGCGGGCTACATCCTCGCCGAGTCGCTCCGGGCAAAGCAATCGGATCCGCTGGGCGACCTGCTGCGGCACGCCGGTCTCTGGTCCAGCCTCAAACTGCTGACCACCGGCACCTTGCCGCGCGGCACGCTGGAGAGCTACGCCGAGACTCTGCTCACCCGCCCGCAGGTGCCGGTGCCCGAAGACGAGCTGCTCGCCGCCTTCGCGAAGATTGAACTGCGCAGCTCGCCCTATGCCTATGCCCATGATATCACCGGCGAGACCGTGCTGCCGCTGGTCGAGGGCGACCCGCGCGCCGCGGAGGGCAGCGTGCAGGTGCTCAGCGATGCGGATTGGGTGCGGCTGCAGGGCATCTGCGGCGGCTGAGGTACGCGGGCCGGAACAAGGCACGCGACCCAGGCCCGAGAGGGGGCTCCGCCCCGTCCGCTGATGCGGACTCCCCCGGCGTATTTTCAAAGAGAAGAAGGCGTGAGCGCGCTCAGCGCAGCGCTGCCTGATTGTAGCCGGTGGCCTGGACCCTTGCGAGGGCGACCCGCGCCGCGCGCTCGTCGGCAAAAGGACCGACGCGCAGGCGGCGCATGCCGTCCGTCTTGCGCAGAAGCTCCTGCACCGGCAGGCCGGCGGCCTGCAATCGGCGGCGCGCCTCCTCGGCCTTTTCCGGCGAGGTGAAGGCGCCGATCCGCACGTAGCGCGGCGTGGCGCTTACGTCAGAGGCGCTGTCCGACGCCACGGCGACCATCGTGGAAGACCGGGCCGCGGTGCTGGACAGGGCGGGCTTCAGCACCGGGTCGCCTTCGAAACGCACCCGTGGGGCCTTGGCGACCACCGTGGAGCCGGCGGTCGAGGTATGGGGAATCTCTTTGGTCCAGACGCGCTGGGTGTCGTAGTAGCCCTTTACCGTCTGCAGCGCGCGATGCGGGTTCAGCCGGTCATCCTCCCAGGCGGGGCGGTAGCCTGCGGGGATCAACGTGCGTTCGGCCGGCCCCTCCTCGTAGAGGTGGCGCGGCAGGATGCGGGTGCTGCCGGGCACCATCAGCTTGCCGTCCTGCCAGCTGCCGGTGCCGTTTCCGGTATTGTAGTAGACGTTCTTTCCGGGTGCCGGTGCCTCGCCGCGACGCACCTCGGTGACGTAGGGCGCGGTCTGCGGCCCGCAGCGCACCGTCCGGCCATCGCTCTGGATCTGTCCGCTGAAACCGGGAGCGCAGGCCCCACCGACCAGACCGCCACCCTGCGGTGCGGGAACTGCTACGGCCTTCGGCGCGGGAACCGTCGCGACGACGCGCGGCGCAGGCGCGGCAGGCGGCTTGGAGGCCGGGGCCTTGACCACGGTTGCGGGCTTCGAGGCCACGGTGGTCATCGGCTGGCTGCTGCGGGCGGGAGCCTGCGTCGGCGCGGCGGCCTGGACCGTGCGAGTGGCGGCAGGCGCCGGGGCCGGTGTCTGGACCGGTGTCGGGCTGGGTTTCGGGGCCGGAGCGGCCGCCGTTGCGGTGCTCTGGCCCTGCAGGCTCGGCGCGTAACCGCAGACCGGATCGCCGGCGCGGCTGACCCGCGGCACCCAGATCACCGCATCGTCGAACCCGGCGCGCACGAAAACGCAGCCGCGGCTGTCGACGTATTGCGATGCGGAATAGCTGGCCGGCGGAAGCTCCGCCGGATCGCTGATCGTATCGATCCGCTGTGCCGAGACCGGAGCGGCGGCAAGCGCCGTCCCGAGTGCCAGAATGGCGTGACTTGCCAGAACCTTGAAACCCATGTCGCCCCCAGGAAGCTACGCGGCGAGCATTGCATGAGGGCCGCGTAGCTGTAAAGCGCTGGACGGGCTTATTTTGTGCCGAACATGCGGTCGCCCGCATCCCCTAGTCCGGGAACGATGTAGCCCTTTTCATTGAGCTTCTCGTCGAGCGAGGCGGTGATGATCGGCACATCGGGATGCGCCTCTTCCATGCGCTTGACGCCCTCGGGCGAGGCGAGCAGGCACAGGAAGATCACGTTCTTCGCCCCCGCCTGCTTCAGCAGGTCGATGGCGGCGACCGAGGAATTGCCGGTGGCGAGCATCGGGTCGACCGCGATCACCGTGCGATCCTCGAGGTTTTTCGGCACCTTGAAGTAATATTGCACCGGCTCCAGCGTTTCCTCGTCGCGGTAGAGGCCCACGAAGCCGACCCGCGCGGCGGGGATCAGCTCGAGGATGCCGTCGAGCAGACCGTTGCCGGCACGCAGGATCGACACCAGCGCCAGCTTCTTGCCCTCGATGGTCGGGGCGGCCATCGGGCAGAGCGGGGTCTCGATCTGCTTGGTGGTCACCGGCAGCTCGCGGGTCACCTCATAGGCCAGAAGCAGGGAAATCTCGCGCAGCAACTGACGGAAGGATGCGGTGGAAGTGTCCTTCTCCCGCATCAGGGTCAGTTTGTGCTGCACCAGCGGGTGATCGACGACGGTCAGGTGTTTCATGCGCTCTCCAGTCTCTTCAGCAGCGCCTCGCGCGTGTCGGCCGAGCAGAAGGCCGAGTTGGCGGAGGTCTTGGCGATCTCGATGAAGTCCTCTTCCTCCCATCCGAAGGTACGTGCAAGGTTTTCGTACTCCTGCACCATCGTCGCGTGGAAGAACGGCGGGTCATCCGTGGACACGGTGACCTTGACGCCCCGCTCGCGCAGCTTCTGGATCGGGTGCTGGCTGAGGGACGTATAGACGCCCAGCCTGACGTTCGAGCCCGGGCAGACCTCGAGCGTGATGCCGCGCTCGGCAATGAGTTCGACCAGCGCGAGATCCTCGATGGCGCGCACGCCGTGGCCGATGCGCTCGACACCCAGGTCCTCGATCGCGCGGCGCACTTCGGAGGCCCCGCGCCACTCGCCGGCGTGGGTGGTCAGCCGCAGCCCGGCCTCGCGCGCCATGTCGAAGCTGTAGGCGAAGTCACGCTGCTCGCCGCGGTTCTCGTCGCCGCCCATGCCGAAGCCGCAAATCCAGTCGCCCGCGGTCTCTGCTGCGCAAAGCGCCGCGGCCTTGGCCTTCTCGGGGCCGAAGTGGCGCACGCAGGTCACCACGCCGCGCAGGGTGATGCCCATGTCGCGCTCGGCGCGGTCCGCCGCGTCCTGCATCGCGTGCAGATATTCACGCCACGCGCCGACGTCGCCGCCGCCGCAGAAGTCGGGTGAGATGAATGTCTCGGCGTAGATCACGCCGTTCGCCGCGCATTCTTCGAGCACGGCACTGGTCAGCCGGGCGTAATCCTCGGGCGACTTCAGCACCGAGGTCGCCGCCTCGTAGACCTCGAGAAAATGCACGAAGTCGCGGTAAACGTAGGAGCCGTCCTCGGCGAAGACCCCATCGAGCCGCACGTTCTTTTCCTGCGCCAGACCGCGGATGAAGGACGGCGGCGCGGCGCCCTCGATGTGAAGGTGCAGTTCGACCTTGGGCAAGGCCTTGATCCGATGCAGGCTTTCCTCGTCGTGGTCTCTTGGGTCTCTCAAAGGAAGCTCCTTCCCGGTCCTTGCGCGGGCACCGCCAGGTGCGCCGCGATACTTGCCGCCACATCGGCGAATGCGATCTGCCCGATCTGCCCTGCCCCGCGCCCGTGCACAAGCACCGGAACGCGCTCGCGCGTGTGATCGGTGCCGATCCACGTGGGGTCATTGCCATGATCGGCGGTGATCAGAAGCAGGTCGCCCTCGCGCAGCCGCGGCAGCAGCCTGCCAAGCTCGGCGTCGAACCACTCGAGCGCGCGGGCGTAGCCCGAGACGTCGCGACGGTGGCCGTAGAGGCTGTCGAACTCGACGAAATTGGCAAAAGTGAGCGAGCCGTCCTCGGCCTCCTCCACGAGGTCCGACAGGTGGCGCATGAGCGTGGCGTCCTCGCCCTTGCGCACCTCGTCGATGCCCTGCATCGAGAAGATGTCGCCGATCTTGCCGATGGCGTAGACACGCCGCCCGGCGTCCTGCACCCAGTTGGTAAGGATCGGCTCCGGCGGCATGATCGCGTAGTCGTGGCGGTTGGCGGTGCGCCTGTAACTGCCGGGCGTGCCGACGAAGGGCCGCGCGATGACCCGGCCGACTTTCATCTCGTGCAGCGTCGGGGCGATCTTCTCGCAAAGGTCCAGCAGCCGATCCAGCCCGAAGCTCTCTTCATGCGCGGCGATCTGGAAGACGCTGTCTGCCGAGGTGTAGCAGATCGGCTTGCCCGTGCGCTGGTGCTCCTCGCCAAACTGCTCGAGCATGACCGTGCCCGAGCCGTGGCAATTGGCCAGCGTGCCGTCCACACCGGCGATCTCGCAGACCTCGGCCAGCAGTTCCGGCGGGAAGACCGGCTGCTCCACTGGGAAATAGTGCCAATCCCAGGGCACCGGCAGACCCGCCAGTTCCCAATGCCCCGAGGGCGTGTCCTTGCCTCTCGAGCTTTCGGACGCCGCCCCCCAAAGGCCTGAAGGCTCGACCTCGAGCCCCGGCACCGCGTCGCCACTGGCGAGCCGCACGGCCGCACCGAGCCCGAGTGCATCCAGCACCGGCAGGCGTAGCGGCCCACTGCGCCCTTCCTCGGCCCGGCCCTCGGCGCAGGCTTGCGCGATATGCGCCAGCGTGTTCGCCCCGGTGTCGGGATGTCCCGCATTGAAATAGGAGGCTGCATCCGGCGCGCCGCCGATGCCCACCGAATCCATCACCAGCAGAAATGCCCGCATCAGGCGATCCTTTCCCGCACCAATGGGCCTACGTGCGGCGCGTCCCCGATCCGGATCGCCGCCTGCACCGCCCGCGCCGCCGCCCGAGCTGCGTCCTCGCTCGCCGCATGGACCCGTGCCAAGGGCTGTCCCGCTTCGAGACGCTGCCCGAGGCGCACCACATGGGACAGGCCCACGGCGGGGTCAACCGGATCGCTCTCGACCTCGCGCCCGCCGCCGAGGTGCACGACCGCCAGCCCCAGCGCCTCGCCGTCCATGGCCGCCACATGCCCGGCCTCTGCCGCCGGCACATCGATCACCACCGGCGCCTGCGGCAGCATATCGCGCCAGCGCTCGACGAAGTCCGCCGGACCGCTCAGCCCGCGCACCATGCGCCCGAAACGCTCCGCCGCGGCGCCGCTTGCGACGCTCTCGCGCAGCCGCGCCTCGCCCTCCGTCATCCCGGCCCCGGCGAGCAGTTCCGCGCCAAGCGCCACGGAGAGCTCCAGGAGCGACCCGCCTGCGCCTTCGGTCAGCACTTCCATCGACGTGCGCACTTCCAGCGCGTTGCCCAGCGCATCGGCGAGCGGCTGGTCCATATCGGTTATCAGCGCCGTGGTCGGACAGCCCGCGGCATTGGCTGTGCCGACCAGCGAGCGCGCCAATGCGCGTGCGTCGTCCATGGTCTTCATGAAAGCCCCCGATCCCACCTTCACGTCCAGCACCAACCCTTCGAGCCCCGCCGCCAGCTTCTTCGACAGGATAGAGGCGGTGATCAGGTCGAGCGACTCCACCGTCGCCGTGACGTCTCTAATGGCGTAGAGCCGCTTGTCCGCAGGGGCGATGCCGGCGGAGGCCGAGACGATGGCGCAGCCCGCCTCGCTCAGGACTGCGCGCAGCCGCGCGGCGCTCGGGTCGGTCACGTAGCCCGGGATCGCCTCCAGCTTGTCGAGCGTGCCTCCGGTATGGCCGAGCCCCCGCCCCGAGATCATCGGGACATAAACCCCGCAGGCCGCCAGCATCGGCGCAAGTACGAGGCTCACGCAGTCCCCCACCCCGCCGGTCGAATGCTTGTCGAGCACCGGCCCGGGAAGGTCCCAGCGCAGTACCTCTCCGCTGTCGCGCATCGCGAGGGTCAGCACCGCCCGGGCGTCTTCCGGCAGCCCGCGCAGACAGACCCCCATTGCGAAAGCCCCGGCCTGCGCCGCGGTCACCGTGCCGTCGGCGAGCCCCTCGGCGAACCAGCGCAGCCCCTCGTCCGAAGGCACCTCGCCCCGGCGCAGCGCGGCGATGACCGTGCGCGCGTCCATCAGACCCGGTCCATGTGCCCCGTACCGAAGGCCCCCGGCAGCAGCTCGCCCACGGTGGTCTCCAGCGTCGCCCCGTCGGTGGTGGCCAGTGTCACCTTGGCATGCGACCGGCCGAACTCGGCGAGTTTCTGGCGACAGCCGCCGCAAGGCGGCAGCGGGTGCTCGCAATCGGCGATGACATAGGCCTCGATGATCTCGGTCTCGCCAGCGGCAACCATGGCGGCAATGGCACCCGCTTCGGCGCAGGTACCTTCGGGATATGCAACGTTCTCGACGTTGCAACCGGCGTAGATCTTGCCCGAGGGTGCCAGCATCGCCGCCCCGACCTTGAATTTCGAATAGGGGACATAGGCGTTTTCACGCACCGCGCGGGCGGCTTTCTCGAGCGACATGGCGCACCTCTTTGGACTTTCGGCGCCATGTTGCGAGGCGTTCACGGCGAATGCAATCCCCGCACCCCTCCCTGCCCCTTTCGTCCAAAGGAAAATATTTCGCGGGGGTCCGGGGATGTGAAACCCCCGGTGCGCGGCGGTGCGTCAGGCCGACCCCTTCGGCAAGGGCGTGCGCGCGCGATTGTAGTCGGACCAGTCTTTGATCTCCGGGTACCAGGTTCGCCGCCACGCCTTTACCTTCGGATTCATCACCCGCCGCCAGACCGGGGGCACCATCGCCGCCATGGTCATCACGGGGTAGCCATAGGGCAGCTGCGGCGCCTCGCTCTCGGCGTAGGTCTGCAGGAGCGGGAAGCGCCGGTCGGGCTTGTAGTGATGGTCGGAATGGCGCTGCAGGTTGATCAGCAACCAGTTGGTCGCGGTATGCGCCGAGTTCCATGAATGGTGCGGCTTGACGTGCTCGTATCGCCCGTCGCCGAGGTATTCGCGGGTCAGCCCGTAGTGCTCGACATAGTTGGTCAGCTCGAGTTGCCAGACCGCCACCCCCGCCTGCACGAGAAACAGGACGAGCCCTCCGGGGCCGCCAACCGCGACCGCGAGCGCCAGCATCGCCCCCTGCAGCGCCAGATAGAGCCAGAACGGGTTGCGCCTGTGCCACCAGGGCAGCCCGCGCCGCGCCAGCAGCCGCTTCTCCGCCCGGAAGGCCGAGACAGGGCAATCGCGCAGCACCCGCGCGTAGTAGCGGTGGAAGCCCTCGTTGTAGCGCGCGGTCACCGGGTCCCGCGGTGTGCCGACCCAGAGGTGATGGACCAGCAAGTGCTCGGAGCGGAAATGCGAGTAGAGCACCATGGCCAGCAGCCAGTCCCCCAGCCGCCGCTCGAGATTGTTGCGCTGGTGCAGAAGCTCGTGGGAGTAGACGATCCCCACCGTGCCGGTCATCACCCCGGTGCCGAAGAAAACCCCGAACTTCTCCCAGTTGTTCAATGCGTCATTGCCCGAGACGTACCAGATCAGCGCAAACAGCGTGACGAACTGCACGGGTGCCCAGAGCATCACCCCGGCGCGATACCAGACGAGCGCGCGCTCTTCGGTCTGCGGGTCAGCGTTCTCGGCATTCAGGCCCAGTGCCGCGTCGAGCGCCGAGAAGAGGTACCAGGTCGCAAGCGGCGGCAACAGCACCCAGAGTCCGCCGTTCAGCGCGCCGATCCAGACCAGCACGGGCAGCAGGTAGACCAGCCAGAACGGAGCCGCAGCGGTCCAGCGCGAGAATTTATCTGCGGAAATCATGCACTCGTCCCAAACGTCCGCCCCGGATATCGCTTCAGGCCGGCACGCGGCGCATATCGAGGCCCTTTTGCCGCAGCTTGAGCCGATCATCGGCCCCGGTCAATGCGGCGCAAGGGCCGCGGACTGCGTGACGTGGCCGCCCTGCCTCAGCCCGTGGTCAGGGCAAAGGCCTTGCGCATCACCGTGGGCAGGTCACCGGCATCGAAGACCTCCGCCTCGACGAACTCGCCGCGCTCGGGGCGGCGCTCCATCGGCACCAGCGCGGTCTTCACCGTCAGCCGCAGGTGGAAGTGCGTGAAGGTATGGCGCGCCTCGGCATTGAGCGTCTTCCATTCGGCCCTGATGGGCGGCGCGTCGGCAGGGGCCTCCTCGGACCAGTCCGAGCCGGGCCAGCCCAGCATCCCACCAAGCAGCCCACTGTCGGGACGCCGTTCGAGCAGCCAGGCGCCGTCCACCCGCTTCACCAGATAGGCGATGCCGTGACGGGTCGGCTTGCGCTTCTTCGGGGCCTTCTTCGGCAACTCCGCCTGCGTGCCGCGATCCCAGGCGGCGCAGGCGGTACGCCACGGGCAAAGCCCGCAGGCCGGGTTGCGCGGGGTGCAGATGGTGGCACCGAGGTCCATCACCGCCTGCGCGTAGTCGCCGGGGCGCTCCTGCGGGGTCAGCGCGGCGGCATAGCCGGTCAACGCCGGTTTCGACTGCGGCAGCGGCATGTGCTCGTCGTGCAGCCGCGCCATGACCCGTTCGACGTTGCCGTCCACCACCGTCTCGGGCAGATCAAAGGCGATCGCCGCCACCGCCGCCGCCGTGTAGGGCCCGACCCCCGGCAGGGCGCGAAGCCCTTCCAGGGTCTGCGGGAAGACCCCGCCGTGCTCATCGGCCACCGCCCGCGCGCATTTCAGCAGGTTGCGGGCACGGGCGTAGTACCCCAGCCCGGCCCAGGCGGCCATGACATCGGCATCCTCGGCGGCAGCGAGGTCCGACACCGTCGGCCAGCGCGCGGTAAAGGCTTCGAAGTAGCTCTTCACCGCAGCCACGGTGGTCTGCTGCAGCATGATCTCGGACATCCAGACGCGGTAGGGATCGGGGCGCACCCCAGCCGCCCGCGCCGCCGGGCTGACGCGCCACGGAAGCTCGCGCGCATGGCGATCGTACCAGGTGAGCAGATCTGCGGCCTGCGCCGTGTCACGCGTGGCTGACATTCCCTTGATCATCGACGACAAAAGCGATTCCCTGCTGGCATGCGGATGCGGGGTCACTAGAATAGGTCCGCAGAGAGGGATTCAAGATGGCACGGCGCAACACCTCAACATACGGGTTCGCAAAGACCTCGGGCCTGCTGAACGCGCAGATCCGCAAGGCCAGCGAAAGTCGCGGCTTTGCGCAGTCGCGCCTGCTCACCCATTGGGACGAGATCGTCGGCGCCGACGTGGCCGCCATGGCCCGCCCGGTCGAAGTCAGCTACTCCCGCCAGCAGGGACTCGGCGCGACGCTGACCCTGCTGACCATCGGCGCCAACGCACCGCTTCTCGAAATGCAGAAGGAACAGCTGCGCGAGAAGGTCAACGCGATCTACGGCTACAACGCCATCGCGCGCGTCCGCATTACCCAGACCGCCGCCACCGGCTTCGCCGAAGGGCGCGTCGCCTTTGGCCATGCCGCCAAGGCCGAAAAGCCCGAGCCCTCGCCCGAGATCAAGGCCGAGGCGCACAAGGTGGCCGGCGACATCCATGACGACGGGCTGCGCGCGGCGCTGGAGCGCCTCGCCGGCAACGTCATCTCGAAATCGCGGCAATAGCGCCGCAGGCAAGGCAACCACAAGAGGACCTTACATGACCCGCATTTTCCCCGTCGCCGCGTTCGCGGCCGCATTCGCCCTCGGGGGCGTTGCCCTGTCCGGCGCGGCCAGCGCGCAGGAGGCGAGCAGCGAGGCCAGCGCCACCGAAACCGCACCCGAAATCGTCGAGATGGTGAAGGGCGACGTGAACGCCCCCGTCGAGATGATCGAATACGCCTCCTTCACCTGCCCGCACTGCGCGCGCTTCTCCAACGAAGTGCTGCCGCAGATCGAGGAGAACTACATCAAGACCGGCAAGGTGAAACTGGTCTACCGCGACGTCTACTTCGACAAGTACGGCATGTGGGCGGCGATGGTCGCGCGCTGCCAGCCCGAGAAGTTCTTCGGCATCGCCGACATGGTCTACAAGACCCAGGGCGACTGGATCAAGGCGGGCTCGGACCAGGGCATCGCCGACGGCCTGCGCAAGATCGGCCTGATGGCCGGCATCGGCCAGGAGCAGCTTGACGCCTGCATGAACGACGGCGCCAAGCTGCAGGCGCTGGTCGGCTGGTACCAGGAGAACGCGACCCGCGACAACATCACCGCGACGCCCTCCTTCATCATCGACGGCAAGCCCTACTCGAACATGTCCTACGACGAGTTCGCCAAGGTTCTCGACGAGCACTACGAAGACGCGCAGTAAGCCGTTCTCGGAGACGCCGGCGCCAGGGTGCCGGCCATCGGGGCGCGCCATGCCGGCGCGTCCTTTTTCATTCGGAACCCGCGGACATTACGGCTGTCTCGATCCCGGGACATCTTGGCGAAAGAGCATGGTTTCCCCGGTGGCTTTCGACCGGGCGCCGGGCTAAAGCTGGATTCGCAAAGAGCCCAAAATTTCATCCATCCGAAGGCGACCATGGCAAAGGAAATCGAACGCAAGTTCCTCGTGGCCGACCAGGGCTGGCAGATCGAGGCCGTGCGCAGCGAACGCCTGCGCGACGGGTTGATCGCCGCCGCGGACGGGCGCAAGGCCCGCGTCCGCTTCTACGACGACCGCGCCACCCTGTGCATCAAGGGGCGCCGCGATGGGCTGTCGCGCGACGAGTTCGAATACCCCATCCCGGCGCAGGACGCCGAAGAGATGCTCGCCGCCCATTGCGAGAATCTCGTCGAAAAGACCCGCCACTACGTTCCGGCGGGGCCGCTGGTCTGGACCGTGGATGTCTACGAAGGGCTGCTGGCCGGGATCATCATCGCCGAGGTCGAATTGCCCGCGATCGACACGCCCCTGCCCCTGCCCCCATGGGTGGGCCGCGAGGTGACCGGCCTGCAGGAGTATCGCAAGGTGAATATGGTCGCCGAGCGCAAGATGATAATCGCCTCTACCGCGGCCTGAGACCTTCCCGAGAACGACAGGCAGGCGACCGGGCCGGCGCAACCGCGCCTTGCCCCTCTTAAAGAACGCGCCGGCGAGGCCCTCGCCCCGCCAGCGGTTCACTTTTCTCAGCCTGCCTCGTCGACGCGCATCATCCGCTGCGCGAGGCTCTCGACCCCGCCCAGCCAGCGCGTGACCAGCTTGGGGTCCGACGGTGCCGCCGAGACACCCGGCTTGATCTCGCGGTTCAGCACCGCCTCGATCGCCCAGGACACCGGCATGGACACCAGCCGCGCCATGGCCGAGCCGCGCGCATCGCCCCAGGCGTCCATCACCCAGGTCTTGTGCCAGACCGTCTCGCCGGCCTTCTCGGCCTTCAGCGTCACGCAGAGCACCACCCGGTCGGGCTCGCCCTCTTCGTACTTATTCTCGGCCAGCAGGTCGGAGGCCATCTGCGCCAGCCGCGCATCGTCGGCTGTCTCGACCTCGGCGAAGATCTCCTTCCACGCCTCGGACCAGCCGTTCAGGCGCAGCGTGCCGCGCACGAAGTCCTTCACCTTCCAGTCCTGACCGAACTCGTACTGCTCGATGAAAGGCAGCGAATCGCGGTTGGGATAGACCTCGAAGCTCTCGGGCGGATCGAGCGGCGCATCGTAGCGGGTCAGCGCATCCCAGGGACGCTGCACGTTCAGCTCCTCAAAGTGGCGGATCGAGCGCGAGGGCGAGCGCAGCGCCTTCAGCACGCCGACCGGCGCCCAGGAGAACTTGTAGCGGAAGGCATTGGCCTCCTTCGGCACGCCGCCGCAATAGCTCAGGAAGCTGATCTCATTGGCGGGATCGAAGGCGCCCGACGCCCGGTAGGCCGCAACGAGGTCATGCGCCATGAGGTGATCGATCCCCGGGTCGAGCCCGACCTCGTTGACCAGCGCCACCCCGGCCTCCTTGGCTTTCGCATCAAGCCCGCGCATCTCCGGCGAGATATAGGAGGACGACACGAAATGCGCCTTCTTCTTGATGGCGATCTCGGCCAGCTTCACGTGCCAGTCGCCCGGCAGCATCGAGACGATCACGTCGCCTTCCTGCACCGCAGGCTCCAGCACCTCGGGGGCGAAGGCGAGAATACGGTTGGTGATGTCGCCCACGGCCTCGCGGGCCTTGGTTTCGGTCCGGTTCCAAACCATCACGTCGTGGCCCGCTTCGATCAGCCGTCGCAGCCCCGGGATGGATGAAAGCCCCGTTCCGCACCAATGAATCATGCAAGTTCCTCCTTGAGGTATCTGTCGTAGGTCGCCGCCGCCCGGCCCCAGACGCCCGCGTCCAGCGCGGGCAGGGTCAGCAGATGCGGCAGCAGTTGCGCGGCGAAATCCTCCGAGCTCTCCCGCGGGAGCAGCGAGGGAAGGTTGTCGATCGCCATGACGTCGAGCGGCGGCTCCTCGTGAACCCGCAACGCGGGGGCCTGCCAGTCGGTCACGCGGTCATAGACCTTCACCGGCGAGAAGTCACTGTCCGGATCGCAGGCAATGTCGCCGATGGCCCGCAGCTTGCGCGGGTCGGTGACCGCCGAGGCCGGCACGAAGACCGGCGTGCCCGGATGGGCGAGGATGCAGTTGAAGAAAACATCATGCTCCAGCACCTCCGGGAACGGCCCACCGTGGGCGGTTTCCGCCATGTCCCAGCCGGTGACCTCGACGCCGACCTTGCGGCAGAGGTCCGACGCCCCGGTGCCGACCCGCCCCAGCGCGCCGATGACCAGCGCCTTCGGCCGCCCGCCGCCCGCCGCGTCGAGTGCGTCGGTGACCGCCGCTTCCATCGCCGCCGCCCCCGGCCAGACCGAGACCGGCGTGCAGAGCCCACCCTGCTTCTGCGCCGCATAGGCCAGCAGCGTCACCGCCGCCCCCGCGTAGCCAGCCCAGTAGCCGAAGGCCGCGACGCGCCGCCCGTCCTCGGCGACGAGATATTCCAGATCGTAGAGCGCCCCGCCGCCCGCGACGAAGCGCTTCAGCAGGAGCTGCCCGGCGGGCTGGCCCTTGAAGGCATGACCGAACATGATGTGGCGGTGGCGCAGGGGGGTGCCGTCCTCGGGCAGCTCCTTGAGGCCAAAGATGATCGCATCGCCGGGCGCATCGGGCCAGCTGTTCTCCGGCGCGATCTCGGCCCCGGCGGCGCGGTAGCCCTCGATGCCGATGACCCGCGCGCGGCTTTCCTCGACGGTGACGCGCAGCCCCGCGGCGATCAGCGCCTTCACCCCCTCGGGGGTCACACCCACCCGGTCCTCGTTCTGCCGCTGCTCCGCGCGCACCCAGAGATGTGTCATCCGTCTCTCCACAGCCAAATTCCCCGCCTTGCTACAGAAAAGCGCGCAGCGGGGAAAGACGGCCGTCAGAGATGGGTGCGTGCCAGCGACCGCTCCGCGCCTTCGAGGTGCGGAACCGCGTTGAACAATGTCAGGCACAGCCCGGTCGAAAGCGGCTGGAAGCGGTGCAGCGAGCTGTTCTCGATGGCAAGGCAGGCATGCGCAAGCGCCTGCATCTCGAGGCCCATGGTCACCCGCATCGCCATGCCGATAAGCCCGCCCGAAGTGACCACCACGGCCCGCCCCTCGCCAGCGGCGATCTCGCCCAGCACGTCTCGGACACGGCTTTCGAAATGCTCGAAGCTCTCGGGCGCACCTTCGAGCCGGCCCTCGCGCCAGTAGGTGAAGAGCGTCGGCAGATGCCGGATGAATCCCTCGCGGTCCGGCGGCAGCGCAATGCCGTGCTGCTGGTCCATGAGCTGCGCCATGGTGAAATACTCCAGCTCGTTGAGCCGCGCGTCCTGCACGACCTCAAGCTCGATGCCCATCTCGGCGGCAGTCTCGCGGTGGCGCTGCAGCGTGCCCGAATAGGCGCGGGCAAAGACCTCGCCGGTGCCGCGCAGGTGATCGCCCAGCCAGCGCGCCTGCTGGCGCCCCAGATCGCTCAGCCGGTCATAGCTGATCTCGTCCTTGGCATGGGTATTGGCCTGCCCGTGCCGCACGAGGGTGACATGAGACATGCCGCGCCCCTTTCATTGTTCCATCAAATACGCCGGGGGGTGAGCCGCGCAGCGGCGAGGGGGCAGCGCCCCCTAGACCTACGGGACACGCCCGGCGGACTCAGCAAAAGTTCTCGGGACCCACGCGCTGCATCACCGAGTAGCGGTCGCCATGCGCCCAACCGACGGGAAGCACCTCCTCGATCCGCGCAAGATCGCCGTCCGAGAGCGTGGCGCTCAGCCCGGTCAGAAGTTCCCGGAAGTGCGCGACCGAGCGCGTGCCCGGGATCGGGATCACGTGATCGCCGCGGGTGAGCAGCCAGGCGATGGCGAGACCAGCGGCGGGCAGCCCCATCTCGGCGGCCAGCGCGCGGAACCGGTCGGTGATCGCAAGGTTCGCCGCGAGGTTCGGCTCGGTGAACCTCGGGTTGCCCGCAAGGAAGGGGTTCGCCGCGATGGTCTCGGCCCCGATCGGGCTGTCGGTCAACAGCGAGCGACCCACCGGCGAGAAGGCCACGAAGGCGGTGCCCAGCTCCTTGCAGGCGGCGAGCAGCCCGAGCTCGACGAAGCGCGTGGCGAGCGAGTATTCCGACTGCACCGCGGCCACAGGATGCACCGCCGCGGCCCGGCGCAGCGAGGACGGCGCGATCTCGGAAAAGCCGAAGCTCTTGATCTTGCCCTTCTTCACCAGCCCGGCGAGCGTCTCGGTGACCTCCTCGATGGGTCGGTCGGCCTCGCGGCGGTGCACGTAGAAGAGATCGACCTGCTCGATCCCCATGCGCGCCAGAGAGCCGTCGAGCTCGCCTTCGAGGTGGGCGGCGGAATTGTCGTAGCAGCGGTTGCCGTCCGCGTCCTTGGTGATGCCGGCCTTGGTGGCGATATGCAGCGTCTCGCGCGCCCCGGGGTTGGCCTTCAGCCAGGCGCCGATCGCCTTCTCCGAGCGCCCCATGCCGTAGACGTTCGACGTGTCGATATGCACCACACCGGCCTCCGCCGCGGCGTCGAGCACCGCGAAGGAATTCTCTTCGGTGGTCGGACCATAGAACTCGGCAAAGGACATGGCGCCGATGCCGAAGGCGGGAACCTCGGGACCGCCGGCCCCCATGCGAACTGTCTTCATGCTCATCCTTTCACGCGCTCGAGGCTGCGCGCCTCCACCGCCGAGATTGCGGCGGCCACGGCGGCCTCGACGTCCAGTTCAGAGGTGTCGATCATCATCGCGTCGGTCGCCGGCTTCAGCGGCGCGTCGGCGCGGGTGGCGTCGCGGTGGTCGCGCTCGCGGGTTTCGGCCAGAACGGTCTCGTAATCGGTCTCGGCCCCTCCGGCCACCAGTTCCTCGTAGCGGCGACGGGCGCGCACCTCGGCGCTGGCGGTGACGAAGAGCTTGGCCTCCGCCTCGGGGCAGATCACCGTGCCGATGTCGCGCCCGTCGAGCACCGCACCACCGTCGCGGCGGGCAAAGGCGCGCTGGAAGTCGAGCAGCGCCGCGCGCACCTCGGGGATCGCCGCCACGCGCGAGGCGGCCTGCCCCACGGCGGCGGTGCGCAGCCCCTCCACCTGAAGGTCATCGGGCACCAGTTCCTGAGCCGCGAGGATCGGCTCGACCCCGTCCAGCATCTTGCGCCCGACGGCGCGGTAGAGCAGCCCGGTGTCGAGATGGGCAAAACCGAAATGCGCCGCAACGGCGCGGCTGATCGTGCCCTTGCCGGCAGCCGCCGGCCCGTCGATGGCAATGGTAAAGGCCATGGCCGTCCCTTTCTTTCAGATCGCGGCCTTTATGGCCCCCGCCGGGAAGGGCCGCAAGTTACCTGCCCCGCTGCTGCTTCCAGAGGCCGAAGAGCGCCACGCCGCAGACCGCCAGCAGCACGTACTTGAGCCGGGTGAACAGGCTCGACCACTCGACCAGCGCCCGGTCGAGCGCCACCGGTCCGCGCAGCAGCATCTCGTTGATCAGCAGGTTCTCGGCGGCATCCGCCCCGATCCAGGCGAGCGCCAGCACCACGAAGATCCCGCGTCGCCACCACGCGCGGCCCTTTGAGAGATAGAAGGCCCCGAGCAGCATCGCGAGGCCGAAGACGACGCGGAAGGCCAGCCCCAGCCAGCGCATTTCCAGCAGGTAGACCGCCCGCGCGTCGTCGCTCAGCGCCAGCAGGTAACGCTGCGCCTCCGCCGCCGAATAGCCGAAGACCCGCAGATCGAAGGGCAGCAGCCCGCCGGTGCCGGGCCAGAGCACCGCCCAGGTGTAATAGCCCATGCAGATCAGCAGCGCGGCGGCAAAGGCCGCAACGGGCGGCAGGACGTGTTTCACGCCTCGCGGCCCATGTCGGCGCCAAGGCCGGTCATCAGCGTCTCGAAGATCGGGAAGGAGGTGGCGATCGGCCCGCCGTCGTCCACCCGCACCGGCGCCTCGGTGGCCAGCCCCATCACCATGAACGACATGGCGATGCGGTGGTCGAGGTGACTTTCCACGGTCGCCCCGCCCTTCACGTCGCCGAAGCCGCGGCCATGCACGGTCCACCAGTCCTCACCCTCGTCGACCTCGACGCCGTTGAGGCGCAGGCCGGTGGCCATGGCGTCGATGCGGTCGCTTTCCTTGACGCGCAGTTCCTTGACGCCGGGCATGTGGGTCTTGCCGCTGGCAAAGGCCGCGACCACCGACAGCACCGGGTATTCGTCGATCATGCTGGCGGCACGTTCGGCGGGCACCTCGATGCCCTTGAGGTTCGGCGAGAACTTGGCGCGCAGATCGGCGACGGGCTCACCGCCCTCCTCGCGCATGTTCTCGAAGGTCAGGTCCGCACCCATGTCCTGCAGGGTGAAGAACAGCCCGGCACGGGTCGGGTTGAGGCCGATGTTCGGCACCAGCACGTCCGAGCCCTCGGTGATCAGCGCGGCGCAGACCGGGAAGGCCGCCGACGACGGGTCGCGCGGCACGATGATGGTCTGCGGCTTCAGCTCGGGCTGGCCGACCAGCGTGATCACCCGGCCTTCCGGGGTCTCCTCGGTGGTCACCTGCGCGCCGAAGCCCGTCAGCATCCGCTCGGAGTGGTCGCGGGTCGCCTCGCGCTCGATCACCACGGTCTCGCCCGGGGCGTTGAGCCCGGCCAGCAGCACTGCCGATTTCACCTGCGCCGAGGGTACGGGCGTGGCGTAGCGCACCGGCAGCGCATCCGCCGCGCCGACGATGGTCATCGGCAGCCGCCCGCCCTTGCGCCCGTAGGCGCGCGCGCCGAAGAGCGCCAGCGGATCGGTGACGCGGGCCATTGGCCGCGAGTTCAGCGAGGCATCACCGGTGAAGGTGGCGGTGATCGGCGTCGTCGCCATGGCCCCCATGATCAGCCGCACGCCGGTTCCGGAGTTGCCGCAGTCGATGACGTTGCCCGGCTCGGCGAAACCGCCGACGCCAACCCCGTGCACGTGCCAGGTGTCGCCCGTCTTCTCGACCTCGGCGCCGAAGGCGCGCATGGCCTTGGCGGTGTCGAGCACGTCCTGCCCTTCCAGAAGGCCGGTGACCTTGGTCTCGCCCACTGCCATGGCGCCGAGGATCAGCGACCGGTGCGAAATGGATTTGTCGCCCGGCACATGTGCCTCGCCCTTAAGGCCCGCGGACTTGCGGGCAATCATCGGAATGGGGTCCCCGTGGCTCGACATGGCGCCTCTCCTGTTATCGCTCGCGCGCCTGATAGCAGCGGGATCGGGCTGCGTCCATCGCCCGAACGCCGCATCCCCGCGCAACGCCCGTCGCTGTGATCGAGAAACCTGACCCCACCGCTTGCCACGCCTGCCGCAGCGTCCTAGGTGTGATCGCAGGGAGTGAGGCAGACCCGGAATCCCTCCCGATTCCCGACAGACCAGATGGATTGGCATGACCGACAGAGCGGCCCATACCGCGCCTGCCTCGATGGCCGGCAGCGAGAGACATATTTCGGCGCGCATGGTGCTCTTCGCACTCGCCATGGGCGGCTTTGCCATTGGCACCACCGAGTTCGCCGCCATGGCGCTGCTGCCCAGCTTCGCCCGTGACCTCGGCGTCAGCGAGGCCCGCGCGGCGGATGCGATCAGCGCCTATGCGCTCGGCGTGGTGGTCGGCGCGCCGGTGCTCGCGGTGGCCGCGGCGAAGATGCGCAAGCGGATGCTGCTGATCTGGCTGATGCTCGCCTTTGCCGCCTTCAACACGCTCTCGGCCATGGCGCCGACCTTCGGCCTCTTCACCATCTCGCGTTTCTTCTCGGGTCTGCCGCATGGCGCTTATTTCGGGGTGGCGGCGCTGGTCGCGGCCTCGATCGTGCCGCGCAACAAGCGCGCCACGGCGGTCTCGCGGGTATTCCTCGGGCTGACCATCGCCACCACCATCGGTGTGCCCGCCGCAAGTTGGCTGAGCCAGTACATCGGCTGGCGCTCGGGCTTCGTGATCGTCGGCGCGCTGTCGCTGGCGACGGCGCTGGCGGTCTACCTCAAGGCGCCGCGCACCCCGGCCGATCCGAACGCCAACCCCCTGCGCGAGCTCGGCGCGCTGAAGAACCGCCAGGTCTGGCTGACGCTGGCCACCGGCGCGGTCGGCTTCGGCGGCTTCTTCGCGGTCTACACCTACATTGCCTCGACGGTGCAGAGCACGCTCGGGGCCTCCGAGGACATGGTGGCGGTGATGCTGATGTGCGCGGGCATCGGCATGACGATCTTCAACCTCCTGATGGGGGCGCTGGCCGACAAGAACCTCAACCTCACCGCCTTCGTCGCCTTCGGCGGCGGCGCGCTGGTGCTGGCGCTCTTCCCGGCCGCCGTGTCGGGGGGCCTCTGGACGATGGGCATCGCGGTGCTCTGCATGAGCATCCTCGGCGGTGTCTCGACGGTCATGCAGACCCGGCTGATGAACGTCGCAGGCGAGGCGCAGCAGCTTGCTGCCTCGCTGCACCACGCGGCTTTCAACGTCGCCAACGCGGTCGGGCCCTTCCTCGCCGCAAGGGTGATCGCCGCCGGGCACGACTTCCCCTCCTCAGGCTATGTCGGGGCGGCGCTGAGCGCCGGGGGCTTCGTGCTCTTCGCGATCACGCTCTGGGATGCGCGGCGCAGCGGCATCGAATGAGGTGATCGGGACAAGGTTCCGGCACGACCCGGGCTTCACCGCAACGAATAAGAACATCGTCACCAAAGGCGGGGCGCGCAAGGAATGATATTCCATCCGCGCCTCTCCCAGAAATCGCTGATCCAAGGCGCGCCGGATCGGCGGAGCACTGTCCCGACCGCGCTGCGCCCGGGTGCCCTGCCGGCCCTTGCAGCGCAGGCTATCAGACCGAAATAAGGCGATAAAAGACCCCGATTACGAGAAGGCCTCATCATGACCTACAAAGCGATTGCCCTTTCCGCCGCGATCAGCGGCCTCGCCGCAACCGGTGCCCTCGCCGCCGACCTCGGCCCGCTGGTCAGCCCCGCCGAGCTCGAAACCGCCCTGACCGACGCCGAGACCACGCAGGTGCTGGACATCCGCGGCGACGCCTATGCCGATGGTCACATCGCCGGTGCCGTCTCGGCCCCCTACGGCCTGTTCCGCGGCCCCGAGGACAACCCCGGCGCACTGGTGCCGGTGGACCAGCTGGAAACCACCTACGAGAAGCTCGGCCTTGAGCCTGACGCGCCGGTGGTCATCGTCTCGCAGGGGGACACCGACACCGACTTCGGTGCCGCCGCCCGCGTCTACTGGACGCTGAAGAGCTCGGGCTTCACCGATCTGTCGATCCTCAACGGCGGCTCGCAGGCCTGGGTGAACGCCGGCCTGCCGCTCAGCAAGGACGCCGTGAGCCCCGAGCCCAGCGAACTCGACATCAGCTGGAACGACGCCTGGACCGCCGAGACCCCCGAGGTGGCCGACGTGGTCGACGGCGGCCACGAGGCGCTGCTGCTCGACGCCCGCCCCGCCGCCTTCTTCGACGGCAAGAAGGCGCATGGCGCGGCCGCCAAGCCCGGCACCCTGCCCGGCGCGCAGAACTACGCCTACACGCAGTTCTTCCAGAGCGGCGCCACCGCCATCGGCCAGATCTCGAACGTGCAGGCGCTCAAAGCCTCGCTCGGCGTCGACGACGGCGAGGAGATCGTCTCGTTCTGCAACACCGGCCACTGGGCCGCGACCAACTGGTTCGCTCTGAGCGAGATGGCGGGGATCGAGAACGTCAAACTCTACCCCGGCTCGATGGTCGAATATTCGCAGACCGGTCGTGACATGCAGAACTCGCCGGGCCTGTTCAAGAACCTGCTGAACCAGGTCACCGGGGGCAACTGATGAGCCAGGCAACCCTACAGGGGGCGGCAGATACCGCCCCCACAGGAACCTTCGGAAAGCGCGCCGGGTTGATCCTCGGCGCGCTTGTCGTCGTGGCCCTCGTCGCACTCTTCGCGGGCGCACGCTATGGCCTGCTGCTGGCGATCGGCCTCGGCTTCGGCATCGCACTCGAAGGCATGCGCTTCGGCTTCGCCGGACCGTGGCGCGCGATGATCCTGCGCCGCGAACCCTCGGGGGTGCTGGCGCAGCTGCTGGCCATTGCGCTGGTTGCCGTGGTCGCCATCCCCCTGCTGTCGAGCCACGCCGGAGAACTCGTCGGCGCCCAGGCCCCCATCGGCTTTGCCATGGTCGGCGGTGCCTTCGTCTTCGGCGCCTGCATGCAGATCGTGCTGGGCTGCGGCTCGGGCACGCTGGTCAATGCCGGCAGCGGCAACCCGATCAGCCTGCTGGCCCTGCCCTTCTTCGCGCTCGGCAGCTTTGCCGGGGCCTGGGGGCTGATCTGGTGGACCGATCTCGGCGCATTGCCGATCCTGACGCTTTCGGGCGGCGCGGGGCTTGGCGTCACGCTGGTGCTGCTGGCCATCGCGGCCGCGATCTTCCTGTGGCGCGCGGCGCCCGGTGCGGTGAAGCTGAGCCGGCGTCACGCCATCGCCGCCGTGGTGCTGGCGCTGCTGGCGATCGGCAACCTGCTGGTGGCGGGCCAGCCCTGGGGCGTGGTCTACGGGCTCGGGCTCTGGGCGGCCAAGGGCTATAGCGCGCTCGGCGGGGACCTCTCGGCCTCGGCCTTCTGGGCCGCACCGGGCTCGATGGAACGCGTGCAGTCGAGCGTGCTGACCGACTACACCTCGCTCACCGACTTCGGCATCATCCTCGGCGCCTTCGGCGTGGCGGCCTGGCGCCGCGGGGCGCTGGCGGCAAAGCTGCCGACCTACCCGGCGCGCGCCTGGGTCGCGACCATCGTCGCGGGCTTCCTGCTCGGCTATTCGTCGCGGCTCGCCTTCGGCTGCAACGTGGGGGCTTTCTTCTCGGGCATCTCGACCGGCAGCCTGCACGGTTGGGTCTGGTTCATCGCTGCCTTCGGCGGAGCCTTCCTCGGCATCCGGCTCCGGCCCCTGCTGGGACTGGAGGCGCGGACATGACCCGCAGCGTCACCGCCTCTCTTGCGCTGGCCTTCGTCGCGGCGCTGCTGGTCTTCGACCTCGTCAAGACCCCGCCGAACCCCTACCAGGCCCCCGCCATCCTGGCCTTCGGCTCCGGCAGCGTCGCCTCGGGCGGCTTCTGCGGCGCCCTGCCAGACTGAGCGTGACCGGCGTTTCCGCGTGGCCACCCTGCTGGCGGCCACGCGGACCTCACCCCATGCGATTCTGCGCCGAGTCGCAAAATCTCCACTGAAAATCGCTGATTTGCAGGGATTCACGAAAGATTCACCCTCCTCCGATTAGCGTCGAGGCAGGGTTGTTTCCAATGTGAGTGGTATTCTTTTAAACCCTGCACTCCTTGGGCCCGTACGGCAGACCTGCCGGCGGCCCAAGGAGCTTTTGGCGCGTCTCATGCATGGTCATGCATGCCGCCTTCATCCCCGAACATGACCACCGCTGCGGCGTCCGGGCGCCGGCTGTCAGAGGCGCTGCCCGCCCGACAGTTCGACCCGCTGGCCGGTCATCCACGACAGCCCGCCGGTCAGCAGCCCGGCAACCCCCGCGCCGATATCCTCGGCCTCGCCAACCCGGCCAAGCGCCGTCATCCCCGCGATGCCCGCGTTGATCTGGGCATTGTCGCGCACCGCGCCACCGCCGAAATCCGTGGCAATCGCGCCCGGGGCGAGACAGTTGACCCGGATGCCGCGCGGGCCGAATTCCTGCGCCGCGTAGCGGGTCAGCACCTCCACCGCGCCTTTCATCGAGGCATAGGCCGCGTAGCCCGGCAGGGTGAACCGCGCGAGGCCCGAGGAAACGAAGAGGACGGAGCCGCCCTCGGAGATCATCGGCGACAAGGCGCGGGTCAGCAGGAAGGGCGTGCGTACGTGCACGCGGTACAGCAGATCGAGGTCTTCCGGCCCGGTCTCGGCAATGCTGCGATGAACCCCGAGACCCGCGTTGTTCACCAGATAGTCGAGGCTGTCGCGCCCGAAGGTCTTAGAGAGGGCCTCGCCGACCCGATCGGCAAATTCCGCGATGTCGCCATGCTCGGCATCGAAGGGCAGCATCGCCGCCCGCACGCCAAGCACCTCGATCTCGCGCGCGACCTCGGCGGCGGCCTCGGGCGAGCTGTTGTAGGTGCCGATCACCTCGATGCCCGCGCGGGCGAGGTGCAATGCGGCGGCGCGGCCAAGGCCACGGCTCGCGCCGGTGATGAGGGCAATCTTTTTGGTCATGTCGGTCTCTCCTGTGCTTGGGCAGCATGGCTGCCCGCCTGCCTGAAGAGATACGTTGCCCGCTGCGTGCGATAAATCGTACAGATACGCATAGGCTATCCGGATATCCGAACAATGCAGCAGCTCGACCTGAACACCCTGGCGCAATTCGTCGCCGTGGCCCGGCACCTGAACTTCCGCCGCGCCGCCGCCGAGCTGGCGATGTCCCCCTCGACGCTGAGCGAACGCATCCGCGAGCTGGAGGCGCGGCTCGGGGTGCGGCTGCTCAACCGAAACACCCGCAGCACCTCGCTGACCGAAGACGGCGAGCGCCTGCTCGCGCGCACACGCGATGCCATCGCCGTGCTGGACGAGGCCGCCGCCGCCGTCGGCAGCGGGCGCGACGCGCCGCTGGGCGGGCGCATCCGCATCAACGGCCCCGCCCCGGCGATCGAGCTGCGGCTGATGCCGCTGGTGGCCTCCTTCCTCGCGCTGCACCCGAGGGTGCGGATCGAGGCGGTCAGCGAAGGCGATCTGGTGGACGTGGTGGCGCGCGGCTTCGACGCCGGGCTGCGCTATGACGAGACGCTGGCGCAGGACATGGTGGCGGTGAGGCTGGGCCCCGACCAGCGCATGCTGGTCGCCGCCGCGCCCGAATACCTCGCGGCGCGGGGCACGCCGCTCACGCCCGACGACCTCGCGCAGCACGCCTGCATCACCCATGTCTTCGGCACCGGAAACACCCTGCCATGGTCCTTCGAAAAGGACGGAAAAGCGCTCGACATCCGGCCGCAGGGACGGCTCGCGGTGAACAGCTCCGCCGCCGCGCTGGTCGCGGCGCGCGCCGGACACGGGCTGGTCTATGCCTTCGACGAGTACCTTGCGGCGGACCTCGCGACCGGGAGGCTGGTGCAAGTGCTCGGCGACTGGACGCCGGCCTTCCCCGGCCCGTCGCTCTATTTCACCGAGCGACGGCTGATGCCCCCGGCGCTGCGCGCCTTCATCGACCACGTAAAGTCCCATGCCCCGCGCGTCTAGCTCACCTTGTGTGCGCCGCCCGACGGACTATCTTTGGTGTGTTGAATGCTGACCGATCGGGACCCGCCATGAAAAGCCTTGCTGTCGTCTTCGCCCTCGGGGCCTTGCTGGTCGTCGTCGGTGCTGCCGCCACCAGCCGTGCGCGGACACCGACCAATACGGACCGGGCATCGACTCCCGATACGCAGCCGGAGGGCGAACGCTACGCGATGAGCCTCGGCAGGCCCGTCGAGCTCACGCAGGGCGAGAAGCAGCAGCTGCGAATGCTGGTGCCCGGGATCGACGCGGACATGATTCCGCCGGAGAGGACCGGCAAAATCCGTGCAGTCCTCTACGGCCGGGAAAGTGACGCCAACAAGCGCAGCCGGATCAAAAGCCTGCTGAACTGACCGGACCCGGCACCAAAGGCGAGCGCAAAGACTGCGAACAAGGTTGGTCTGAACGGGGGCTCGGGTCGGCCCGCTCGGCAGCCAATCAGAGGCTCACGCAAAAGGCACCCCGGTACGCGCCGCTTGTGAATTGACAGCCCTTGCCCACCCACGCTAGGTCCGGGGCACTGGGTGCGCGAAGCCGCCCCCTTCTCACCGACAGCACCCACCTTCCCGGCAGGCAGCTCCTAGAACAGGATATGTTTCTTGAGCGAACTGGCCATTTCCCTGCAGTCGGCAGCCTCCTGCGCCGGACTTCCCCTGCGCCTCGGATCATGGGGCGGCGTCATCGAAGAGGCGCAGAGCGATACACTCGCCAATCTCGCCCGGACCCGCAGCGCCATTTCCCGGCGCATGTATGGTGCCTTCCCATTCGCCCGCGAAACGGCCGGCTGGCTCTACGGGATCCGCCCCGAGCTGCATCAGCCCGAACCGGCGCGCGCGCCGCAGGCGGTCCAAGCCCGCCCGCTGGACCTGCGCCGCCTGCCCTCGCAGGACGCCTACGCGGAGGCAGTGGCGGCAACCGCGGCGCAGGTGGCCCACGCCGCCAACCCGCTCAGCAAGGCGGTGCTGGCCCGCGCGCTCGACCTGAGCACGGATCGCGCGCTCGATCCGTTTGCCGTGGCCGAACGGCTCGGGACCGACCCGCATGTGACCGCCTATTGCCTGCCCCTGCCCGGCCGCCGCGCCGAGGCACGCTGGCTGGTGGGCGCCACGCCCGAACTCCTGCTGCGCAAGACCGGTAGCGACATTCGCTCGCATCCGCTGGCCGGCTCCACCCGGCGCCGCGAGGATCCCGCAGAGGACGCCACCGCCAAGGCCGCGCTGCTCGGTTCCGAGAAGGACAATGTCGAGCACCGCGTGGTGGTCGAATACATCCACGACGTCCTCGCGCCCTATTGCTCGGCGCTAAGCGTGCCCGACGCGCCTCAACTCGACCGCACCGCCAGCATGTGGCACCTCGGCACCTGCATCGACGGCACCCTGCGCGATGCCGACACGCCCTGCCTCGAGCTTCTGGCCGCGCTGCACCCGACCCCCGCCGTCGCCGGAGCCCCCTTGCGCGAGGCGTTGCAGGCGATCGCCGACGCCGAACCCTTCGACCGGGATTTCTATGCCGGGACGCTCGGCTGGGTGAACGAGGCGAACGACGGCGAATGGCACGTCACCCTGCGCTGCGCGATGATCGAGGGCCGCGCCGCGCGGCTGTTTGCCGGCGCCGGGATCGTCGCCGCCTCGGACCCGCTCGAAGAGGTCGCCGAGACCCGCGCGAAATTCATCGCGATGCGCCGCGCGCTCGGCATCGCCGAAAGCCTCTGAGCCCGCCGACCCAGACCACAGAAGAGAGACGATGGCCCTTCCCAAGATCCCCGACTACCCGCTGCCCGCCGAGGCCGAACTGCCGCAGCCGCGCGCGCCCTTCGAGCTGGCGCCGCAGCGCGCCGCGCTGCTGGTGCATGACATGCAGCGCTACTTCTGCGCCGCCTACGGCGAGGACGCCTTCACCCGCGACGGCAGCACCATCGCCGCGGCAGCGGCCAATATCGCGCGGCTGCTGGCGGCCGCCCGCAGCGCCGGCGTCCCGGTGTTCTACACCGCGCAGAAGGGCAACCAATTCCGCCCAGACCGCGGACTGCAAGCCGATCTCTGGGGGCCGGGCATGCAGGCGATCCCCGAGCACGAGGAGATCATCCCCATGCTCGCCCCGGTCGAGGGTGACATCCCCCTCGTCAAGCATCGCTACAGCGCCTTCCAGCGCTCCAACCTCGACACGCTGATGCGCGCGCGCGGACGCGACCAGCTGATCGTGACGGGGATCTACGCCCATATCGGCTGCCTTGCCACCGCGGCAGAGGCGTTCCAGCGCGACATCGAACCTTTCTTCGTGGCAGATGCCCTCGCGGATTTCAGCCGAGAGAAGCACGACATGGCTCTGAGCTGGGTCGCGGCTTGCACGGGCGTTCCGATGAGCAGCAATCAGGCGGTCGCCCGGCTGGAGCTCCTCAAGAAAGGCTGAGGAGATCGCGGCGCCGTTGACTAGCTCTTCGGCGCCACCGGCGCATGGTGACCTGTCCCGGCGCCCGGCCTTTTCGGTGTCATCGCCACTTCACGGTCGGTCCCGTAAGGCACCATGATTGCCCCGAGGTCTGCACCAGAGGCCTCCCCGGCTTGGCATCTTGCCCGAATGCAAGCACCCCGCCCGCTCCGCCTTCGCATGGCCGCACCAAAGCTGACCGAGACTAGCCTTGTATGCTGGCCGTCGTATCAAGAAGAACCGGCAGGATCTTGCGCCGAACGTGGTCGAGGTCATTGGTGAGGCCGGACACCGATACCTGCACGGCGGCCTCGGCGCGACCGTCGGGGCCGATGATCGGAACCGCGATGCTGATTTCGTTGAGCAGAATCTGGCCCTCGGTGATCGCGTAGCCATTGCGCTTCGCGGCGCGTATGTCGCTTTCGACCTCGGCGCGGTCCGTGACCGTTTTGGGAGTTACCGCCGACAGCGGCCAGCTTGCGCAGGAATCACGCAACTCCTCCTCGGATCGCGTGGCCAGGATCACGCGCCCGGACGCAGTGGCGAGCGCAGGCACGCGCCGCCCGACGATGCTCGCCGCGAAATGCGTGCGGTGGTTGGGCAGCCGCAGGGCATAGATGATGTGATCCCCAGATATCTGCGCGAGATTGACCGTCTCGCCCAGGGTGCGGCTGAGCTCGATGAGCTTTGGCAGGGCGCGGGCGATCAGCGGGTCTGACCAGTAGTAGGCATAGGCCAGTTCGAGCCAGGCGTGGCTCGGGCGATAGCGGCGGGTGTCCGGATCGCGGTCCAGCATGCCCTCGGAATGCAGCGTGTACGCCATGCGCTGCACCGCACTTTTCTCGAGGCCGGTGCGCTCGATCAGCTCGGTCAGCGAGAGCGAGACATGCGTTTCATCGAAAGCCCGCAGGAGACGCAGGCCCTTGGCGAGTGTTCCGACGTAGAGAGAGTTCTGCTTCATTTCCCGCCTTCGCGTGCAGAGGGGGCAGCGCGCCACCCGTTTTTGTTGCGAAGAGGGGTTGACGACAACCTCCACGCTTCGGCTATCCTGATCAAATAACAAGTATAAGTATCATATAATGATACCATGAATGTCAACCAACGGGATATGTAATGACCAGAAGAATGCTCGACCGCTCTGCGATCATCGCCGCCACGCTGGCGATGACGACCGCCCTGCCCGCCCTTGCCGACAAGGCCTCGGGCACGCTGAATGTCGCCTTCACCAAGGAGCTGGAGAACGTCGACAGCTACTTCAACTCGTCGCGCGAAGGCGTGGTGATGCAGCGCGCCGTCTGGGACGGGCTGATCTACCGTGACCCCGAGACCAACGAGTATGTCGGCAACCTCGCCGAGAGCTGGGAGTGGGTGGACGACACGACGCTGGAATTCAAGCTGCGCCAGGGCGTGAGCTTCCACAACGGCGAGCCGTTCAACGCCGATGACGTCGTCTTCACGGTCAACTTCGTCGCCAAGGAAGAAAACGGCGTGAAGACCCAGCGCAACGTGAACTGGATGGAGTCCGCCGAGAAGATCGACGACTACACCGTGCGCATCAAGCTGAAGGAGAAGTTCCCGGCGGCGATCGAATTCCTCTCCGGCCCGGTCTCCATGTACCCGAACGAGTATTACGCCGAGGCCGGCCCCTCCGGCATGGGACTGAAGCCTGTCGGAACCGGCCCCTACAAGGTGGTCGACGTGGTTCCCGGGCAGCATTTCGTGCTCGAGGCGAACGAGAATTACCACGATGGCCCGAAGGGCAAGCCGAGCGTCGAGAAGATCGACATCCGCACCATTCCCGACGTGAACACGCAGATGGCCGAGCTGTTCTCGGGCTCGCTCGACCTGATCTGGCAGGTGCCCGCGGACCAGGCCGAGAAGCTGGGCCAGATGGGCCAGTTCACCGTCGCCAACGAGTCGACCATGCGCGTGGGCTACCTGCAGATGGACAGCGCCGGCCGCTCCGGTGACACACCCTTCGGCAATCCGCTGGTGCGCAAGGCGGTGAACCACGCGATCAACCGTCAGGAGCTGGTGGACGCGCTGCTTCAGGGCTCGTCCAAGGTGGTCTACACGCCCTGCTTCCCGAGCCAGTTCGGTTGCATCCAGGACGTGACCGAATACGAGTACGACCCGGAGAAGGCCAAGGAGCTGCTGGCCGAGGCTGGCTATCCCGACGGCTTCAGCACCGAGTTCTACGCCTATCGCGATCGCCAGTACGCCGAGGCCATCGCCTCCTACCTGAACGCCGTAGGCATCGAGACCGACTTCAAGATGCTGCAGTATTCGGCCCTGCGCGAGCTCAACATGGATGGCAAGGTGCCGCTGTCGTTCCAGACCTGGGGCAGCTACTCGATCAACGACGCCTCGGCCATGGTCAGCCAGTTCTTCAAGCACGGCTCGCTGGACAGCACCCGTGACGACGAGGTGCTCGAGTGGCTCGACGTCGCCGACAGCTCGACCGACCCCGATGAGCGCATCGAGTACTACACCAAAGCGATCCAGAAGATCGCGGACGAGGCCTTCTGGGCCCCGATGTTCACCTACAACACCAACTACGTGTTCACGCAGGACATCAGCTACACGCCCACGCCCGACGAAGTGCTGCGCTTCGTCGACATGAGCTGGAACTGATACCGCAAGGGTGAGGGGCACGCCCCCTCACCCATCTCCCCGACCACCGACCTGCCAGACGCCCGGACCGCGAGGTCCGGAGCGAGAGGATCCGCATGCTTCCATTCATCCTGAAACGGCTGGGGCTGGCGCTGCTCGTCGCCTTCACCGTCAGTTTCATCAGCTTTTCCCTGCTCTTCCTCTCGGGCGATCCGGCCGCCGCGCTGGCGGGCGAGACCGCCAGCGGCGAGGACATCGAGGCAATCCGGCGCATCTACGGCTTCGACCGTCCGATGCTCGTGCAATACGGCGACTGGCTGTTCTCCGCCCTGCGCGGCGATTTCGGCGAGAGCTACTATTTCAAGCTGCCGGTGGCAGGGCTGATCGCCGAACGGCTGCAGGTCACCATGACGCTGGGCGTCTGCGGCATCCTCTTTGCCCTGGTCACCGCCGTGCCGCTCGGCGTGGTGGCGGCGATCCGCCCCAACTCGCTGATCGACCGGGTGGCGCTGTTTCTGTCTGTCGCGGGCCAGGCGATGCCGTCCTTCTGGTTCGGCCTGATCCTTATCGTCGTCTTCGCGATCCAGCTTGGTCTGCTGCCCCCTTCGGGTGCGGCCACCTGGCGGCATTTCATCATGCCGACCATCGTGCTTGGCTACTACGCGATGCCCGCCATCATGCGCCTGACGCGGGCGGGGATGCTCGACGTGCTGGGCTCGGATTACATCCGCACGGCGCGCGCCAAGGGCGCAGGCGAGACGCGGGTGCTCTTCAAGCACGCGCTGCGCAACGCGATCATCCCGGTGGTCAGCCTCGCGGCGGTGCAGATGGGCTTCATGCTCGGCGGCTCGATCGTGGTCGAGTCGGTCTTTGCCCTGCACGGGGCGGGGTACCTCGCCTGGGAGAGCATCGCCCGCAACGACCTGCCCACCGTGCAGGCGCTGATCCTCGTCTTCTCGATGTTCTACATCGTCTTCACCTTCCTCGCCGACGTGCTGAACGCCTGGCTGGACCCCAGAATGCGGAGCGCCTGACGTGACCGACGCCACCGATCCCCTCTTTCGCGAAATCGAAGGGCCCTCGCCCCGCCAGATGCTCAAGGCACGCGCGCTTCGGCACAAGGCGCTGATCTTCGGCATGGCCGTGGTCGCCCTGCTGATCGTGGTCGCGCTGCTGGCGCCGGTGCTGGCGCCGCACGATCCCTACCAGCAGAGCCTGATGAACCGCATGGTCAAGCCGGTGTTCATGGGCGGCACCTGGGAGCATCCGCTGGGCACGGACCATCTTGGCCGGGACTACCTGTCGCGGCTGATCTACGGCGCCCGCGTGTCGCTGCTGATCGGCGCCGTAGCCGCGCTGATCTCGGGCATCATCGGCACCGCCATGGGTGTCGCCGCCGGCTATTTCGGCGGCAAGGTCGATGCCGTGGTCACCTTCCTGATCAATGTGCGCCTCGCCATGCCGGTGGTGCTGGTGGCGCTGGCCGTGGTGGCGATCCTCGGCGGGTCTCTGACCGTGGTGATCTGCGTGCTCGGCCTGCTGCTCTGGGACCGGTTCGCGGTGGTCATGCGGGCCTCGACACTGCAGGTCCGCCGGCGCGACTACGTCGCCGCGGCACAGGTCATCGGCGCATCGACCCCGCGCATCGTGCTGACCGAGATCATGCCGAACATCTTCAACAACCTAATCGTCGTGATCACTCTGGAAATGGCCCACGCCATCCTGCTCGAAGCCGCGCTGAGCTTCCTCGGGCTCGGCGTGCAGCCGCCGACCCCGTCCTGGGGCCTGATGGTCTCGGAGGGCAAGAACATGATGCTGTTCGAGCCATGGCTGGTGCTGATCCCCGGTGCCGTGCTCTTCGTGCTGGTGCTGGCAATCAACCTGATGGGCGACGGTCTGCGCGACGTCACCGCCCCCGAAGGCAGGAGCTGAGCCATGAGTGACACGTTGCTTTCCGTCAGGAACCTGACCCTCGACATCCCCATGGGCAGCGGCACCTTGCACGCCGTCAGGGGCATCGATTTCGACCTCAAGCGCGGCGAGACCCTGTCGATCGTCGGCGAGAGCGGCTCGGGCAAGTCGCTGACCTCGCTGGCGGTGATGGGCCTGCTCGGCAAGTCGATCAAGCGCCAGGCCGACGAGATGCGTTTCGAGGATGTCGACCTTCTGACCGCCAACCGGCGGGTGATGCGCAACCTGCGCGGCAACCGCATCGCGATGATCTTCCAGGAGCCGATGACCTCGCTCAACCCGGCCTACACCATCGGCGACCAGCTGACCGAGACGTTCAGGCTGCACCGCAAGGTGAGCAAGGCGCAGGCCCGGGCGCGCGCCGTCGAACTGCTCGAGAAGGTCGGCATCACCGCCGCAGAGAGCCGGCTGAGCCAATATCCGCACCAGCTTTCGGGCGGGCTGCGGCAGCGGGTGATGATCGCGCTGGCGCTTATGTGCGAGCCCGACCTGCTGATCGCCGACGAGCCGACCACCGCGCTCGACGTGACCATCCAGGCCCAGATCCTGCGGCTGCTGGTCGATCTCACCCGCGAGATGAACATGGCGATGATCCTGATCACCCACGACCTCGGCGTGGTGGCGCGCGTCGCCGACAAGGTGGCGGTGATGTATGCCGGCGAGCTGGTGGAGACCGGCCCCTCGACAGAGGTTTTCGCCCGGCCCAGCCACCCCTACACACGCGGCCTGCTGCGCTGCATTCCGCAGCCCGGCACCACCGAGCGCGGTGCCCCGCTGGGCACCATTCCCGGCATCGTGCCCTCGCTCATCGGAGAGGTCACCGGCTGCGCCTTCCGCACGCGCTGCGCTCACGCCCGGCCCGAATGCCGCGCGCCAATCCCGCTGCGCGGCGATGCCAGCCACGGCTTCCGCTGCATCCATGCCGACGGCGCTCTGGCCGCAGAACTGGCCGAAGAAGGAGAGGTCGCATGAGCGATATCCTGACCCTCGAAGGGGTGAAGAAGACCTACAGCGTCAAGCAGGGCCTGTTCGGCAAGCGCAAGCCGCTCACCGCAGTGAACGACGTGACACTCTCGATGCGCAAGGGCGAGGTCCTCGGGCTGGTGGGCGAGTCGGGCTGCGGCAAGTCCACGCTGGCAAAGCTTCTACTGGGGCTGGAGCAACCGACCAGCGGGCAGGTGATGGTAGAAGGCGACGCGCTGACCGGGCTCGACCGTCGCGCGCTGGCGGGACGGCTGCAGCCGATCTTCCAGGACCCCTATTCCTCGCTCAATCCGCGCAAGTCGATCTACGACCTGATTTCGTTGCCGCTGCGGGTGCACAGGATCGGCGATGCCGCGAGCCAGCAGAAGGCCGTGCGCGAGATCCTCGACGTGGTGGGGCTGCCGCAGCGCGTCATCAACACCTACCCCAGCCAAATGTCCGGCGGGCAGCGGCAGCGCGTGGCCATCGCCCGGGCGCTGGTGATGCGCCCCGAGATCGTGATCTGCGACGAGCCGACCTCGGCGCTGGACGTCTCGGTGCAGAGCCAGATTCTCAACCTGCTCGGCGACCTGCGGCGCGAGTTCGGGCTGACCTACCTGTTCATCTCGCACGACCTTGCGGTGGTCGAGCACCTCGCGACACGGGTCGCGGTGATGTACCTCGGCCGCATCGTCGAGGAAGCCCCGGTCGCCGACCTCTTTGAGCGGCCGCGTCACCCCTACACCCGGGCACTGCTGAGTTCGGTGCTCACCCCCGATCCGACGCAGGGCGTGCCGGAAACTTCGCTCGGAACGGACTATCCCAACCCGATCGATCCGCCCTCCGGCTGTGCGTTCCATCCGCGCTGCCCGCATGCGACTGCGCATTGCAAGGCCGTCGCACCGCGCCCGCTCGACACCGGGGCCGGCCGCGTCGAATGTCACCTGCACGACCCCGAGAGCCCGATGTTCGAAAGGAGCGCGGCATGAGCGCATTGTCGAAGACGCAGGAGACCCGCAAACACGTCATCGAGACCTCCGGCGGCGTGGTCGCGGCGCAGCACAGGCTCGCCGCCGAGGCCGGGGCCGAGGTGCTGCGGGCCGGCGGCGACGCGGTCGACGCGGCGGTGGCGACCTCCTTTGCCATCGGCGTGCTCGAACCCTGGATGAGCGGCCCCGCTGGCGGCGGCGCGGCGGTGCACTGGCGCGCCGAGACCGGCGAGGCTGTCGCGATCAACTTCGGCATGCGTTCGCCGCGCGGGCTGAAGGTGGCCGACTACCCGCTGAGCGGAGAGGGCAAGGCCGGCGATCTCTTCCCCTGGGAACGGGTGGTCGACGACCGCAACGTCGAGGGAGCCACCGCCATCGCCGTGCCCGGCACCGTCGATGGCATCGGGCAGGCCCATGCGCGCTGGGGCCGGATGCCCTGGGCGGAGTTGCTCGCGCCCGCCATCGCCCATGCCCGCGAGGGGATGCTGGTGGACTGGTACGCCGCCCTGCTCATCGCCTCGACGGCGCGGAACCTTGCCAAGGATCCGGACGCGGCGGCGCTGTTCCTCGACGACGGCATCTGGCCGAAGGGCAGCGGCTGGACCGCGATCCCGGACAACCGGCTCGACCAGAGCGTCATGGCGGGCACGCTGGAGGCCCTGGCCGCCGGTGGGCCGCGCGCCTTCTATGAAGGGGACGTCGCGCAGGCGCTGGCGAAGGACGTGCAGGAAAAGGGCGGCAGCCTCGCGGCAGAGGATCTCGCCGGCTACCGAGCATGGATGGGCGCGGCCCAGGCGGTGCCCTACCGCGACGCGTTGTTCCACGTCATGCCCGGCCTCACCGCCGGCCCAACCTTCGCGCGGGTCATGGAGCAGCTTTCGGAGGCCGAACTTTCCACGCCCGCCAGTGCCTATCCCGCCTATGCGCAGGCACTTTCCACGGCCTATGCCGAGCGTCTCGGCAAGATGGGCGACACCGGAGAGGTCCCCGAAGCGCCGGGCTGCACGACGCATTTCTCGATCGTCGATCGCGCCGGAAACATGGTTGCCAACACGCAGACCCTGCTGTCGATTTTCGGCAGCCGCGTGGTCTCGCCCTCCACCGGCCTGCTGATGAACAACGGCATCATGTGGTTCGACCCAGAACAGGGGCGACCGAATTCGCTGGCGCCGGACAAGGCCTGCCTGATGAACGTCTGCCCGGTCCTCGGCTCTGCCGGTGCGCGCCGCTTCGCGCTTGGCGCCTCGGGCGGGCGCAAGATCGTCTCGGCGGTCTCGCAACTGGCCTCCTTCGCGGTGGATGGCGGCAAGGGTATCGGCGAGGCCTTCCACACCCCGCGCATCGACGTGTCCGGCGGCGACCGCATCGTCGCCGACGACACGCTGCCGCAGGAGGTGCTCACGGCCCTCTCAAACGTCATGCCGGTGCAAACCACCCGCCGCACCGTGCTGCCCTATGCCTTCGCCTGCCCGGCGGGGGTGATGCGCGAGGGCACGACGAACACCGGATGTACAGAAATCATGTCGCCCTGGGGCGACGCAGCCCTCGAGGACGCCCAATGACCCGCGACGCCGCCCTTACCCATGTCACCGAGTATTTCGACGAAGGGACCTTCCAATCCGAGCTGGCCGCGCTCGTGGCCTATCGCACCGAGAGCCAGAACCCCGACCCGGCGGCGCGCGCCGAGTCGATGCGCTACCTGAAGGAGGCGATGCAGCCCCGGCTGGAAAAGATCGGTTTCACCTGCGAGATCATCGACAACCCCGATCCGCGCGGCGGGCCGCTCCTGCTGGGCGAGCGTGTCGAGGGCGAGGGACTGCCGACGGTGCTGACCTATGGCCACGGCGATGCCGTGCTCGGGCAGGAGGGCATGTGGCGCGAGGGGCTGACCCCCTGGGAAATCGTCGAAGACGGCGACCGGCTCTACGGTCGCGGCACCGCCGACAACAAGGGCCAGCACCTGGTCAACATCGCGGCGCTGGAGGCGGTTCTCGCCACCCGCGGCAGCCTCGGCTTCAACACCCGCATCGTCATCGAGATGAGCGAGGAGGTCGGCTCGGTCGGCCTGCCGGAGGTGTTCCGCCAGTACAAGGATCGCCTGACAGCGGACGTGCTGATCGCCTCGGACGGGCCGCGCCTGCAGCCCGGGGTGCCGACGATGTTCATGGGCTCGCGCGGGGGCACCACCTTCGATCTGGTGGTGGAAACCCATGAGGGCGCGCATCACTCCGGCAACTGGGGCGGGCTGCTCGCCGATCCGGCGATGATCCTTGCCCATGCGCTGGCCTGCATCACCGACGTGCGCGGCCAGATCAAGGTGCCCGAATGGCGCCCCGACAGCCTCACCGAGAGCGTCCGGTCGGCGCTCCGCGATCTGCCGGTCGCCGGCGGCGAAGGACCCGCGGTGGATCCGGACTGGGGCGAGGAAAGCCTGACGCCGGCGGAGCGCGCTTTTGGCTGGAACAGCTTTGCCGTGCTGGCGATGGTCTCGGGCGTACCCGAAGCGCCGGTCAACGCGATTTCCGGCTGGGCGCGTGCGACCTGCCAGCTGCGCTACGTGGTCGGCACCGACCCCGAGCAGGTCGTCCCTGCCCTGCGCCGGCATCTCGACGCACATGGGTTCGAACGGGTGCAGATCCGCGCCCATGACCGTGGCTTCTTCGCCGCGACGCGGCTCGATCCGGAGCACCCCTGGGCGCAGTTCGTCGGAGACTCGATCCGCAGGACCGCTGGCGCGCTGCATGTGCTGCCCAACCTCGCGGGGTCGCTGCCGAATGACAGCTTCACCGACATTCTCGAGTTGCCGACGATCTGGGTCCCGCATTCCTATCGCGGATGCTCCCAGCATGCGCCCAACGAGCATGTGCTGAAACAGGTCTCGCGCGATGCGCTCCGGGTGATGGCGGGCGTCTTCTGGGACGTGGGCGCCGGCGGCACCCCGGCCGGCTGACCCTGCGGGCCCCGGAGTCTTCCTGGGGCCGACCAGAAATACGGTGTCGGGCTTCGCACGATCCGAACGCCCGGCACCGATAGGCAGCGCTCTGGGATTGGCCCGGATGAATGGCCGAGGCATGGTCGACCGTTGAAAGACCATGCTGGCGAGCTCTGGTGGCGCATTCCAAGGCCCGAGTATGAATAAGCAGGCAAAAGCCCGACCCGAACCCGGGTTGCGTGCACACCCAACTCGATTGATCCCCGCCCCGTGCACAAGTCGAAGCAAGGCATGGCCCTGAATATGAAGAGCTCGTGCGGTCCCAGAGGGGTGGATGGTGGGTGATGAGAGACTCGAACTCCCGACATCTTCGGTGTAAACGAGGAAACAAGCACCCTAAGCTTCTGAATACGCTTTACAACCGTTTCCCACTCCCCTAGCAGAACACGCTGGACAAAACCGAAACGAAGCACGAACTTGGGAAACATTGGCAAACAACTTAAACGCGAGCGTCAAAGTGCTTTTGATGCCAGCTAGACCGCACCGAGCGCAGCAAGTATTTGGGTCCCACACGGGCTGGAAGAAATTTGAAATTTCGCATTGATATCAGTTTGCATCGGTCCATTCTGGCCGCAATGCGCGCATAGATGAACCAATGAGTTACAGCGAAAGTGTCTCAAGGCCTGCAAGCACCTAGGCGCTGGCATTTTGTCCTCACCAGGTATGGGAAACACAGAGGCATTCGATGCGGTCCGCAGTGCTGGCTCCGGCGGGCATCGCTCACGGTTCTCTTCTGGACTACTGGTGGCTGAGCCTACGCCGGTCAAACGAACCATCACGCTTTTCCAGTGCATCTCGACAAAGCCTGCAAAACTCCTCGTCATTCCTTTTCGAAGTTACGAAAAACGGCAGATCACAGTTGCTGCAAGTTTTCTCGATCAGCCTCGGATGCATCTCCACACACTCCTCACTTGGGCCTGCTCATTTGGTACATGCCCTCAATCTCGGCCGCATAAACCGACAGATCGTCAATCCGAGAATCAGACAGGTCGCCATCGGCGCAGGCATCGGCAGCCCGGTTCAGAATAAAGGCAGAGCGGCCAAGCGCAGCGCGCAGCAGTTCTATCTGCCGCTCCTGCCGGTCGATCTTCATTTCTTGGATAAGCAACTCATCAGCGGCACGCCCGCACAGCTCGGCAACGTGCGTCTTCGACCCAACCTCGGCCAAAAGTTCATCCCTGAGTCCCATTGCCTAGCTCCTTAATCCGACGATTTCCTCGCAACTATTTGGCGCCCCAAGTGCGCTTCCGCGATAGCCCTCAGGCTCTCAAGCCCACCAACCTCTGCCTCGATAGCGGCCCGCAGTTTTTGATCATGTCCAGGGAGAAACTTTCCTCCCTTGGTCGGGCCCTCGCAACCGCACAAACATATCGTCATTTGCTCGCTCCTTTCCTGGAGTTTTGCACGACCCCGGGCCGTGATGCGATACAACCACTGAGATTGTCTCCCAATGCCTGGCTTCCTCCGAGCCTCGACGTACCCAAGACGTACAAGCCCGATCATATTCTTTGAACTGCGCTCAGATTTAGTTACCGCCATAGCAGCTGCTTTCGTCCACCCTTCCCCACCGAAACGCTCGGACTCTTCGCAAGCTGCAAGGAGCGCTACCATAGCTCGTTTCTGCGCGCTGGTCATTGGGGAGAGTTCCTTATCTGGACCATCATTCAAAGCCTATTTGTCGCGCTGCCGCGGCGACAGATCGAAGGGCGCCCTCGACTGGCGGAGTAGCCTACCACCCCGCAGCTCTGACACTCCCAAGCGGAAAGCCTACCCCGATCGCCTTTGACTTTGCGGCGCCACCTGCAATCCTGACCTGACCGACGACGGAGCGGCCTCAGAAACCAGAAGGTTATGGCCAGCACAATCACGACCGTGACTACTGCTACGGCGAAGAGCCAAGGATCAGGCCCTAGCTCCGGGACTGAAACGAACTTCACCCCTCTCTCCTGCTATTTCGGTACATTCCCTCGATTTCGAGCGCGCAGGTGGACAGATCATCAATGCGAGGACCCGAAAGGTCTCCATCGGCACAGGCACCAGCAGCCCGGCTCACGGTGTAAGCTGAGCGGGCAAGCGAAGCGCGCGGACGGTCAATCTCACCCTGGCTTTCGTCCCTCGCACATGATGAACGTATTGCGCACTCGCCAGTCGGCGCAGCATATCGGAATAATTTTCGCGCGCCTTGATCGAGTCGAGGTCGCAGTTGACCGTCACTGTCGCGACGCGCTCGGCCAGTTCGGCGAGGTGCCACGCGGCATCCTTTTCCGGAAGCCTCAGGCAAAGGAGCGCGACGATAGCGCGTTGAGCCCTTTGTAAGCTTGTCGTGCGCGCAGATGCAGAACTCGCTCATATCCACGCCCAAGGCCCGCATCACTTTGCACTGCTTAGCCAGCGGCGGACGCCCCGGAGCCTCAAAGATGTACCCCCAAAATCTGGACAAACTCACCTCGCACACTGCTTATTGGATCACCATCCACTAGATTACCTGAGTAAGTCAAAGGCTGCTCGAGATCGCACGTCGGGGCTGCTTTGCGCGGAAACCGACATAGCGAAGAGACGACCATTGGGCGCCCTTGATGACGTTACCGGCCCAGAGCCGACCGTCGTGCCGAGCACGGCGGATGGCTGCTGGCGGCCCAACCACTCTACGCCGGTACGTTCTCGGCAAATGGGCCCTACCCATTTAAGGAACTGAGTTGTAGCTTTCCGGAAACAGCGACGGTGACATTGATGGTCAGACGAGAAGGTGACACTGAAATGCAGGATCACGGTGCGTTTCTGGCTGGAGTGCACGATTTCCAAGCAGATATCGAACGCCTGACCGAAAGCGAGTTCGTTGCGACCATTCTCGAAACCGTGATGCTTGCGACGAACATGCGCTTTGCCGGGGTCGCGCGCGTGACGGCCGACAGATGGGTAGCATGCCGCACAATCGACGAGGTGAAGTTCGGCCTCGCGGAAGGCGATGAGATCGCCATAGATTCCACCTTCTGCCAGACTGTCCGGGAAACGTCCGAGATGGTCATATTCAGCGACGCCGCGACCGACCCCGTCTACCAAGGTCACCCAATTGCCGCGGCCTTTGGCATCGTCAGCTATGCCTCGGTTCCGATCTATCGGAGCGACGGGAGCTTCTTCGGCACCCTATGCGCGATTGACACCGAACCGAAGGACGTCAACAGCCCCCGCGCTGTAGCGATGCTTAAGATGTTCGCCGAACTTATCGGACGCAGCCTGGAAACCGAAGAGCGACTGGAGGCGCAGGAGCAGCTGATCGAGCACGAGCGCAAGCTGGTTCAGATACAGGAGGAGTTCGTGGCAATCCTCGGCCACGACCTGCGAAATCCGGTCGCCGCCCTTGGCGCGGGGGTCCGTCAACTCGACAAAGAGCCTTTTACTGGCCGCGGCCGAGAAATCCTGGTTCTCATGCGTGCATCGTTGCAAAGAATGAACGAACTGATCGACAATATCATGTTGCACGCGAAATCGAGGCTCGGTGGTGGTATCGCCGTCTCTGCTGTGCCGGACGTGCCCCTGGCGGAGACGCTGCAACAGCTGGTTAATGAAATCCGTGTCACCGCCCCTGAAAAGGAAATACACTTGAATGTGGATCTGGAGCGCCCGGTCAGTTGCGATCCGGACCGTATCGGGCAAGCAGTTTCCAATTTGCTTTCCAATGCGTTCACGCACGGAGCCCCCGGCACACCAGTGCAACTCACAGTCAGGAGCGGTGAGGAAGAGACCTATATCGAAGTGAAGAACCAAGGTGAACCGATACCGCCAGAGGTTCAGAAGTTCCTTTTCCAGCCCTTCCGTCGCGGGAACGAGACCAGCGAGGGTCTCGGACTGGGTCTGCACATCGCATCCTCGATAGCGAAGGCACACGGCGGGCGTCTATCCCTTCTGAGCGAGGGGAATACTACCGCCTTCCGGTTGGACTTGCCGACAATCGACCTTTTATAGTTTTTATCGCCCCGCGCGCCATGCGGCCAACCGCACTCTGGTGGGCACTCTGCCGAACTAACACCTATTTCTCGACTCGCTGCTACAGGTCCGCCCCAATGATGAAGTGGCGACGAGCCGGCCGCTGCTTACGCCGGACGCTCCCTTTTCGCGTGGCGAATCTCAGATAGCTGCGAAGGCGAACACGCATGAGCTAATCCCACCCCTCTCGACGGGGGTGGGATACAGACGTTGCCTCCGTATGCAGCGAATGTCGTCTGTCTGCCCTTTCACGACCGAGTCTGCTCCCGGCCCTTTGCTGCCATTGGGTACGGTGTTCCGGCTTTACGTCGCGGCCCATCAAAGCAGCCATTCATAAGAATAATGACTTCCACGTTGTGGTAAGGTCGGCCCCGACGGTTGAATCGACGCCATCCAACGACCACATGTTGTAGGTGCTCGTTGGTGCTGAACGATATAGGGGAACGCTGAATGATTGAGTACGCTCAGTACTTGTTGCTGACAAATCCGAAACCCAAGAACTGTTTCCACTGACCCTCTAAGAACCGACGACCAAGTGCTAAGAGTATGCTGCGTGCGTGGCCTCAAGGCCGACCTTCGCGGAAAACGAAAATGCGTATATGTCAACTCCCTGCGAGGGTATTGTGTCTAAAGACGATGATGATCTCTTAAAACTGATCTCTGATTTTATAAAAGGAAAATCAGGCCCGCCTGAAGCAACAATGGCGAGCTTAAATCTTGGCGAGAATTTCAGCCCAGAAAATTTCGCAGGTTCTCCCCTCAGCAAAACATTTGGGGATTTCTCAAAAGAATACAAAGCAATCTCTAGGGCACTAAAAAAATATGGTCGTGTAAATTGCTTGCGCATTATTGGCGCCATGATGACCATACCCGAGTTGCAGGCCAATCATTATCGTTTGGAAGTCCTTATCCACTTAGCGTTCCTTCATGCAGAAGGAAAATCTCGTCCTACGCCCACGAATGTAACAGCTTGGTTTAACGCACTCGATAAGGGGACGTGCGGGCGGCAAGAGGACGCCACCGAAGATGTATTTGTTGCACCTGTCACATTTGAAGGGCAGCAATATAGACTGTTTGAGGGAAGCGCAGAAGGCAATCGCTTCCACACTCAACTGTTCTTAACGATCTTACAGGACATGCCGAATGGCGGACCTTACACCATGATGAAGAATGGTGTTCGCTCGATCCTCACACTATCCGAGCTGATCGCAGAACGATTTGGTGTCCCGCCATACTATGTAGGGAGCACAACACCGAGATCAGGGATTGGCAAACCTTCACCAGAGGCGTGGCGAGAGTTACGCCAAAGGGTCGTCTTCTCGCAGAGTGCGCTTGGAGCCCATGCGATTGATCTGTCAACCCTTGAGCCCTTCTTCATTCAGAAAGATCACGCGAAAGGTCTGCTAGACCATATGCCTGGTCATAGCCCATTGGATTGGCATCCTCTCATCCTGCATAAGGATGAACTGGTCGTTTTCCACCCAACGATGATCGGCACGGCGATCCGCCACATGATGATAACGATATGTCAGAGGATGGACATGGAAAGAGAACTGCACGGAGCGCTTGCCAATGCGTATGTGCAACTCTTTGCCAATAAGGGCTTGCTCAAGAAAAACCCTCCGCCACTTCAGATGCAGTATTGTGGCCCGTTCCATGCCGCACAACTCGTGCAGGAGCTGGATAAAGGGCGATACCTACACCTCTTGTTCTTTGTTGATGGCTTTGAGGGCTTCACAGAAGAAACATTTATCGGCACGAACCCAGTAGACCCGATTTCGGACTATGTAGGGAAATCAATAGAGGAAGCGCATAAGAAATGCGTTGAGGCGTCTGACTTCCGCGAGGGCTTGACGCTTGTTATTCCATGCGGCTGGGGTCGATATGTAGGATTTCGACCACCTGAACTCCCTCACAACTGGCGCATTGATTTGATGCCCCCTCATGATGCTCTTGCTTTTCATGACATGCCTAAATTCAAGACGACTGACTTATTCAAGATATTGGATGCTCAAGACGCCGTGTCAGAACAGAATATCGTCCTGATCAATGCAAACGGCATTTTTAATTTGTGGGCGTGGATGATGAATAACGATGGACACATCGTCCAACATGAGAAGTTGGAGCATGATTTTGTTACTGCGGACCGTCCTGGAATGATGCATATCCCAACAAATAGCTTGTTGGATGCGCGGATTGAATCCTATCTAGCGTCTGACATTCGAACCTTGCAACGTCCCAATGGTACATTTGCAGAAGCGCAACGCGCACATGCTACGCCACGATACGGTACGCGATCTCTATCGCCATTTTATGTTGACGTGACTGGCTATCGCGACGGGGAATATCGAAATGTCTATCTTGGTGAAAAGGGGAAATATTGGATAAGCGTGAGCACCAAAGATGACTTGGACCGTCACAGCGCTTATCAACTGCTTTCTTTGACCATGCATTGGGCCGAGAAAGTTTTTCGCATGATTGATGCACAAGATGAGACGCCGCAGGGTGTTCAGATGTCTCACCATGTCGCTTTTGGCGACGATGAGATCGCGATTGATGGGACCCTACCAAGACCAACCGATGAAGAAATTGTTTCCCTGATTGAGCGACGCTCGGGCACTCAATCCGAGGGTGTGGACGTTGTCATCGATGTCAAGAGGGGCTTCATGTCGGCAGGTCGTCGTGCGGACAATTTCGGAGAGCGCCAACTTGTTGGGGCACTGATCAACGCCTGTGTTGAGGCGCAAGGGCGCGAGCTGAATGCCGATGAGCTCGAAACACTGATTTGGTCAGTGGTGAAGTCAGAGAAAGCGCGGCACTTACACGCCTTCGCTGAACCAGATTTACGCGACTATGTTCGTGATCATTTGCCGTCGCCTTTGGTCGTTGAACAGCTAGACGATGCCTTCACACGGATTGGACTAGGATGGTCGTGTCGCGACCGCTCGGACGGTCACAAAATTGAAGGCAAAGGCCCGTGTGCCGCTTATCTAACTCAGTTGCTTGATGTGCTTGCTACTCGGTTCAAGGAACAGGTGGCAAACTTTGATCGTGAAGCTTTGCTTGGGCGCGCATTGCTAAATCACGAGTCATGTTCGCACGAAAGCGACGTGTGGAAGCGCACTTTTGGTGCGGTCGAGGCACTGAGTGATACAGATGATTTTGCGGTTCAAGATGCGTCCGAAGAAATCGGACGCCTGTTTGCTGGGAGCATGGCCTCAAGGATCATCGCTGAGGCTGCCATATGCGAAGCCCCTTTGTATAAAGGCTTCGAACCTGGTGATATGGACATCAACAGACTGCTTGCTGATGCCTCACAAATACATCATCTGGGCGGATACCGCGCCGCTATACTGGCGGGCATTATGCCGCCAGAGATTGTGATCTCACCCGCTGGTGAAGTCATGATGGACCACGGGTTCAGTGACTCCGTGATAAGACCGTTTGGTCAGCATTTTACCGCACACTCCCTCGCAGGAGAGAAGAGAAAATACGCCTCTCGCTACGAATCCAAGGAAGTAAACCAAAGACCGCCCGATCTTTCCGAGAAAGAACAGAAAGATAAGGATGCCTTTGAGAACGCTTGGCTTGATGAGTTCGGCTTCAGCGCCGAAGATTTTCTCAGATTTATCGGCGGTTTTTGGATGATCCTGCAGACAGATCGCGAGCCGATCGTCAAAGAGGCACGCTCAGCTCTTGTCAAACGGATCGGGAAGGACATCGAACTTGACGATGAAAAAATCGGTAAATGTCTCGATAGCTTTACGCTTCAACCGCGTCCATCATGGACTGACGTGTCAGACGGTTATCCTGACCACGCTTGGCATCCGTGGCGATTTCAACGACAACTGTCATTGGTGACGAAACCCATTATCCAGTTGAATGATGAAGAAGACCCAGTGCTGATGATCGCTCCCGCAATGTGCGTCCAGCACTTGGAACGGTTCTATGCGAATACGCTTCAAGGCGCATTTTCGCATGACATGTTCAGAACGAACGGGAAGCTTTATAAGTTGATGGACGCAATCAATGGTGAGATGGGCGAAGAGTTCAATAGCATTGTAGCGAAGAAGTTCGGTGAGATCGGCTGGGAAGCCAAGCCTAATCAATCGGATGGTCAAATCTTCAACAGACCGAAATCACAGACATTTGGTGATGTTGATGTGTTGGCATGGGATAAGGCGAGTAAGCGCCTTCTCATCATAGAATGCAAAGATTTGTCTTTTGATAAGACAATCGGCGAAGTCGCAAATCGGTTATCGAAGTATCAAGGCATCATCAAGAGCAACGGCAAGCCAGACGACCTCAAAAAGCACTTGAACAGATGTGAAGAGATTGAGGCGAATCTCGACAAGGTGGGCGACTATGTTGGCATGGAGATTGAGACAGTGGAGCGTGTCTTATTGCTCAGCCAACCCACTCCTTTGATTTTTGCGGAATTGGCCGTTAAGCACTCCGTGGAAGTCATCACATTTACGGATATTGAAACGCGCTTCGAAGAGCCTTCAAAGGGTGAGTGATCTGACATAACGCCCTGAATAATATGGTCCGCCGGTTAATTGTTTGCCGCTCAATGTCTGCTCCCAACGTTTAAGTCCTAACCGTTGGCATCTGCAGCGAATGACCGGTTTCCGCCCTTCGTGTCCGCCCTGCTGGCCTAGCTGCGTCAGGCGCACAGGTCCGCTTAGCGCTGACTGCAGCCCTGCGCGCCTAGTCCAGCGCTTCATCCTCTCGAAATAGAGAGGAGCACGACCGTGACGCCGACCAGCGCAAGTCCCCATACCGCTAAGGCGATCCTGGCTATTCCCCCCACAACCGCCTTGCCCTTCGCTCTAAGTCTGGCATGCTGGCAAATCTCCTCGTCGGTCGGAAGGCAAAGTGGACCGCAATCCACATCGACAGGTCACCCACGGACGGCTTGGGAAACGGCACGTCACCCACGCTGCACTTGGCGGAGGCTGGGCGTTTGGAAGCCGTTCTCGCCCAACTCTTCTTCGGCACGCTGCCGTAGATACTCTCTCGCTTTCGGGCTCAGGCCGTACCGAGTGATGTAGTCCAGTAGAACGTCACTCAGGGACATCGCATCAGGCATTAGGCTTCCTCCGCCTTTCTTTTTCCAGCGTATCTCCAGATGGTAAATCAATGGTTAATGATCAGTTCAGGACGTGGTTACTTTCTGGGCACTCGTGCCTCACCAACAGCCGCTAGAGGCTTCTGGGCAACACTTCTGAACTCCACTACAGCATTCTGACCCTCGACGGGCATAGAGGCGCTCGTCGCTCCGCGCAGTCCGCACTTCGAAGCTCCTCGCGATGGGTAGCAAAAGTGCCTCGAGTGAGTGAGCGGAGTTCCAGATGACCCGGCTCCACCGAAGCGCCGACGGACTTCCTCGAGCGCTTCGACCAGATCAGGCGCATATCCCTGCCCAACCGGGCCGACCTGCACCACCCATATCCACCGGAGAGCCGGGTCGCTGATGTGCGTGGCATAGACCCGGCCCACCGGCTGCCGGTCTTTGTAGACCGTCCAGTCATTGTCGCCGTCCGTCCTCCCAGCCACCACGGTTCTTCTGCGCACCCACATTGCCTGCAGATAGGGTATAGAATCCAGACGGAAACCCCAGCGCCTTGCACCGGGCCTTCTCCTTGCTACCGCCCAACCCATCCTGGGCGCGGCTCTATTCGCCCCTTGTCGATTGCCTGGCACACCTGCCGAAAGACATCGACAGCGGAAGCTGCTGTGTTCAGGGAGAGCCCAGCACGCATGAGCTCGTGATGCAGGTCCTCGTCAGTCATCTGCTCCGCTCGGAACGCCGGGGACGCGCAGGTGCCGTGACCCTTCAAGTCGACAACACCCGTAGGATCACGCTCTGCTCCATCCTCCTGCCGCCCATCGTCGTGATACGGTTGACCACCTTGTACTCGCGGTGATCCTCGCCTGCGGAAAGCCAAACCACGGTTCCCTTGTCTGTCTTCGTATCGTCCCCGCGGACGAGCCCGTCAGGGACCTGCCAGATGGAGTCGGTGATCGTGTCATCTCCAAGCCTGCGGCTCCAATCTATGCCATAATCAAGTACCTCATCGGGGTCCTTGCACGGCCAATGCAGTGCACTCATCACGCCCTCACTCTCCTGTTTTGCGCTGGTGCGCGGAAAATTCTGATCTGTTGCCGCACCGTGAACACCCGTGAATCCGGGGGCATCACGCCGTTGGTTGGCGGCACCGGCTGAAGGACACCCGGCGCGTAGCCTCTGCCGAGGCCAGCGCCAGCGACCGGAGCAACCAAGGCGCCCTGCTCTCGCGACACGATCGCGACCAGCCCCGCGCCGGATGCGAGCCCTGCAGCTGGAGCTAGCTCAGAGCTCGTGCTCGAGGCAGCTTGGGACCCTGTGCCGGACGCGCCACCTGGCGCCACACCAATCTCCGCCCCGGCACCGAAGGACACGCCAGCAGATTGCCCGGTCCCATCAGCAACGCCAGATAACCCCTCGATATGGACCGATGCGCCAACAATTGGATCGAATCCCAGACTGTTTGACGACCCCGCACCTGGAAGTGTGTTCGATCCGCTGGCGACCGAGGCGCCGACGGCGAGACCGTCTCCTGTAGCCACGCCGAGTTCAGAGCGCGACGATGTACTCGCCGCAATGACCGGCGCCTGGCCCGCGGTCGAGGCCGCACCCGCACCAGGCGCCGAACTTGCCCCAGCGGCCGCGCCAGGCGCTGCTCCTGCGGTGCTCGCTGCGCCCGCGCCGGGAGAGGCGCTGGTATCATCAGCGGGCGCAGCTGCGAGATTGACCGCGAAATGGGTAGCCCACCATTCGTCGTCGCCGTCGCCAGTGGCAACGAATGGTCCCGGGTCGAGCATGCCCGGCGTGGTTTCCTCACGGAAGGCGATCATCACCGTGGTATGACCGCCGACCGCGTTCGTCTGCGCGTTGTAGATGACCTGCTCGAAGCCCGAAGGCGCTATCACCGGAGTTTGGTCGTCGTCGAGGTGACCGGTGATGATCCGCACCGCGTTTGCCGTGACCGTGGCCACCGCAGGCGGGTTGGGCATCCCAGCCGTGCCCTGTAGGTTCACCAGCGGCGCGTCGATCGGGTTCGCGACGTTGACGCCCGGGATCTTGACGATCAGGCCAGTGGTACCCGTCGCCCGGATGTTGATCAGGTCGACGTTGACCAAAGTGTCCGGGGTCGCGCCCTGCACCTTCCAGGCCACGGTGCTTGACGGGGAAGACGAAGAACTCTCATGCAGCAGCGCATAGGCGCCCGAGTTGTTCCCGCTGACGGTATGCCCATCCGGGTTCGTATCTTCGGCGGTGAGGGCGATGAGGGCATCGCCCTCGACCAGGCCTAGGCTCGACACATCCACGTTGATGGACGCGGCGGACGTGTCGAGCTGGAAGGCGATAGACGGGAAGGTGGGGAGGGCCATGCGGCGCCCTCCTTACGCTGCTGCGGCGGCGGTGAAGGTATAAAGGCCGGCCGCGTTGATCGTCACCGCAAGGGTGCCGTTGGTGGTGCTCACCGCCGCGCCATTTTCCAACTCGCAGAAACAGATCGGCAGGTCAGAGGCCGCGAGCGCGCCGACGCCACCAGCATCACGCACGATCACGGCATAGGTCGCGGTCAAGGTGGAAGACGGCCAGCTCACATCGCTGGTATCGAGCGACACCGCGAGACCCGTCCGGGACAGGGTGATCGGTGTTGCCTTGCCGCCAGCGGTGTATCCGGTGCCGGCGATCTCATTTGCCGAGATATCGGACCATGCCGCATCGGCAGCCTGATCCGGCACGTAGTCGCCGCTGACCAGCACCATACGGAAGCTGTCATTATCGAGATCGATCGAGCCAGCGAGGATGGCCTCGAGGGCAGCACCGTAAAGCGCCCAGGGAGTTGCAGGCATTGTAAGAACCTTTCAAAGGAAGGAGCCCCGTGCGGGGCGAGAGAAGCGCCCCGGAGAGCGCGGGTTAATGGCATTCGGCACGTCTTGCGGCCGCACGGCATGCTCGAGTGATACAGAGATCAGGGAGACCGCGAGCAGCCCCAGCGCTCACAGGCGCGCGCCTGGTAGATCACCCACTCGCCGAAAGGCCGATCGGCCTCGATGGCCTCGATCGTCGCCGGCCTGGCCACGGGGGGCGCCTTCGACACGTCCGAAAACAGCGCGCCGTCAGCCGCCCGGCCGAGACAGCCAGCGGTAAAGGTCGCGGCGAAAAGCAGCGTCATCCAGAGCCTCAATTTCATGTGTCATCCCTTCACGTTGCTCGATGCCTTCGATCCTGTCCTCAGCGCTGCGCAGGGCGGCGCTCCGATGGGCGGTGAGGCGTCCGGAGAGGAACCCGACCCCGTACGCGATGAGGACCACCAGCGCGCACGCCAGCGGCCATTGCAGAGCCTTGAGCATCAGCGCCTCGCCGGCTTTGCGGTGTACGGTCGAGACGCGCCCCGCCGCTGGTGCGCAACAATCAAGCCCGACAGGACCGCAAGACCGCGCAGGACCTTTTCGGCGGTCTCGGCCGAGACGCCGGTGAGCGCTTCGATCGCCGCAGAGATCGGGCCGACCGTTTCGCTGGAGCCGAGCGCGATCAGCAGATCAAGCCCGGCCAACACCAGCGGCAGGATTCCGAGCCAGAAGCTCCGCGCCCAGAGGATGAAGATCGGTTCTTGATTCATGCCATTGCCCTCTTGTCGAAGATCGAAGTGAGGAGTTCGAGGATCTGCGCCAGAAGGCCTGAGCCGCCAACCGCCTTTGCGCCCGCGCCGTCATCGCGCGCCTTGGGAGCCGGGATACTGACCGCGCCGCGCGCGAGCTTCACCGCCCGGTCGACGACACCGAAGTCGCCGTTCTGCACCCCATCGTGCTCCCCCATGACCCGGCGACCCCAGCCAACGCCGAAGTCGGCGAAGATCTTGAGCGTGCGAAGCCAGCGCATCCGCTTGGAGCAGAGCGCCACCGAGAGCTGCACTGGGTCGCGCTCCATGATCGCGGCAAGGGTCTTCACGCCCATGATGCCATCGACCTCCGCGCCCTTCATGCCGACGAGCTCCTGTACGAAGCTGACCGCCCGGGCGGGGCCGGAGTTCACCGAGAAATCGTAGAGCGCATAGTCGAGCCCGGCGGGCAGCCGGTCGCCCCATACCTTTTCCCAATACTGGTCGCGGTAGATCGTATCGCGCTCGTAGGCTTCGAGCTGGCGCACGTCGCGGGTCGGCAGACCCATGACCCGCCGCCATGCGTCGTAGGTTCGCTGCGTGATACCCTGGTTGGTGGCACCGCCAGGATCGTTGGGATGGTTCACGAAGCCGCCCTCGTGGATCAGCACCCACGGGTGGCAGGTTTCGAAAGTTGCTTGCATGATATGCTCCCAAGCAGAAAGGCCCGCGCGATGGCGGGCGTGAAGAATCGGCGTGAATGTGGTATTGGTCAGGGGCGCGACGGGCGCGCGGCAGCGAACGTGATGCAAACTGAGACTGCCGCAGAGAGCGCTGTTTCTTGCAGCTCTGGCCGGCGCGCGAGCGCGGCCAAGGATAGGGGCAAGCCTCAGCAGATTGGAGGAGACACTGCTGAATTCAGGCCGCGCTCACCCCGCTACACTACGAAATTAGAGGGGTGACAGGGACCTCATTCCCGCTATGGTAACATCAGAGCGCGGCGCTATACCCAAACGAGACTCACCCTACACCCTCACGGGAAGCTTCTCACAGGTCGTACCCCAGACTGTTTTTTTGAGACGCGCGCGCCGCGCTCACCCTAAGAAGCAGATAAATCACTCGCCCGGTCCGCATGGAAAATTGGTGAGTGCGCGCACTTTGTCACGACTGCATGGGCAATCGTTTTAGGGCATTAGGCAAAAATCGATCACACTGGGCACGGGGCCGAGCGTGACAATACCGATTTCCGCGTTATCTAAGAAAACGAGCGCGGCGCTGAAGTTCCCTTTCATCCCCACCTGTGCGAGGGTCCAAGGCTTCGGAATTTCAACCCATCGCGGTTATTTTCAGCCCTACGAGGCCTGGTGTCGCGCTCACTCTGCCCCTACGTCGCGCATTTAAACCGAGGAGCGGCCGCACCATCTTGCGCCCGAGCGCGGCCATTTCGGCCCCTCGTCACATCCCGTATCCCCAGGGAAGGGCGCGCCGCGCTCACCATTATTGGTCTTCGGCCACGGACGTCTCTCGTGTTGATTTGGTCACCCCGATCAAGCACACTTACGTCGAGCGTGGCGACGTATCGTCCTGTCCGGGTGACACGAAGACTTCTTTCGTCGGAAACGTCGCAGTTCTTCAGTGTCGAAGGAGTCCTACGCCACGCTCACTGCATCCCTCTGCGCAGGAAGGCCCGGGGCCAACGCGGAACAAGCTTGGCGATGAAGAATCAAAGCCGATGTGGTACTCTAATTCCGCGTCGGGCGCGCAGAGGCCGTCGACTTGCGTATCTTAGATGCCTCTGCGCTTGCATTTGATCCTTGCTGCAAAGCCCGCCGCATGAGCGCGGCCCGTACAACTCTTCTGCGTTCGGGAGAGACGCCGATGAAACGGGGCCGCGCTCACCTTCTTTCGCCTGCAATTTGCGTGCCACTTCGGGAACTTCGTGAGGTTCATCGCAGTTGTCCGAAGAGCGCGGCGGTTCTTGCCTATATGTCGTATCCGTGGCTGTTCACTTCGACCGACCCACAAGTTGGCGCGGAGTGGAAAAACTGCCGCGCTCACCTTCCTTCAATAGCACTCGATAGTTGTCCCCCTTAAGCACCGCCGGGAACCCGCGGAGGTCCGAACATCACGACAAGAGCTGGAACCTTTGCGCCCCACTCGGGTTTGAAAGGATGAGCGCGGCGCGCCGCTGAGATGACTGGAGGGATCAATCAATCATCTCGGCTCGGCCTTTGGATCATCGCCGCGCTCACCCTAGCCAAGCGAACCGCAACGGCGATGTTGCAACCTCCTCGGTAGTGATTTTTCGATACTTCCCCTAGCCTCACTGCGAGCGCGGCCAATTGAGAACTCCCCGTAACTCTTTGCACCTCGCCTCTTTCAGATGGGTGCTCCCTGTGCCCTACCGAGGCGAACTTTGGCCGCGCTCAGTATTTCTGTTGCGACAACCGATCGAGCTTGCCGTCGATCTTCTGCAGTGTGGCCTGAATGCTCCGCAGGTCCGAGGCTTGCCCCGCCTGCGTCAGCTCGGTTGCCCGAAGCCGGCTCTCGAACGCCGACGCCTCGCTTTCCATCTGCGTCAGGCGCAGCGTGAGCGCCTCGAGCGTCTTGGCCATGGTCACATAGCCAGCGGTCACCGTGACCAGCATGGCGAGGATCGAGATGATGTTGCCCGTGCTCACGGCCGCGTCGAATTTGACGTTCGGCATGCGCCGCCCTTTCCTTATTCTTTGCTGCTCAAAGGTCCGCCGCCTTGCTCAGCGAAACCGGTAAAGCGAAACGGCCAGCCACATGGCCAGCCGCTCTAAAGGTGGCACGCCATCGGCCACAAGCGCGTCGTGGAAGACCGCGCCGGCGGCCACCCTGCCCCAGCCTTTCGCGGCAAGAAGCCAATCGTGAAGGCAGGAGGCCTTGCGGTAGCGCGGGTCGCGCGGGTCGAACGCCCACCGCAGCAGGCGCGGCACCGAGCAGTTGAAGCGCGTCCCGCGCGGAACGATCAGCCATAGGCCCGAGCCCTTAGCACCGAGTTCCCAAGGTAGGGGCACCGTGACATCGTAGTCGATGCCGCTGACCGGGACACACCAGTCGGACAGCCGGGTGTAGCGGCTCACGCGGGCGGGCTCCCGGCCTTGAGCTGCTCGATCGCCGCGAGGAAAGCGGCGTCGGCGGTGACCACCTCGGCCTCGATGGCCGCGGCGGTGATGGCGGCCTTGTGCGTGAGGCGGATGCTTTCGAGCGCCCCGGCGATACTGCGCCATTGGTCCGACATGGCAACCCAGAGCTGCGCCAGCTCGGCGGCCGTGGCCGCGGTGATCCCGACCTCATTTGCCAGGAACGGAAAGCCGGTCAGATCGGCAGGCTCAGGATCGAGGGCGAGATAGGCCACCGCCTCGGCCTCCTTGGCGGTATAGATCATCTGTTGCGCCGGCAGGTCGGTGACGTAGAGCGCGCGGGTCGCTGCCATGGCCGCATCGGCGCGCGCCTGCGCAGCGGCCTTGAGGGGCTCCAGGTCTGCCCGAACCAGCACACCGCTCTCTACGCGCAGCCCGTGCAGCTCACCGGGATCCTCGGCCAGCTCGATGTAAGGGCCGGACAGGTCTTCGAGGTTCTTGTGATGTGTCAGCGACGTATGCGTGACCGTGCCCGAGCTGGGGTCTTCCGCGTCTGGCGCATAGAAGGCGACGAGTTTCATAACCATAGCGGAGCCTCAGTTATCCATGGGCCAGAAGGTGTAGCGGAGCGTGCCGCTGCTGGGGGAGTAGTAGGTAACCGGTCCCTCCGTAACGAAGGAAATCGAGCCACCATTGACGTGACACACAGCCGTAAGCCCATCTCCGAGCTGGACCTGGAACCCCGAGGGCACGCTGCTGATGTTCCAGAAACCGCGGGTCTTTGCGCCGAATGAGGGCAGGCTATACGTGCCCGCGGAGAACCCCATGGTGCCGCCCTGCGATGCCTTGAGGGAAACGGGGCGCGCTTCGAGCCCGGCCCTGCCGGAGACCTGATAATCGACGACCCCCTTCTGGCCGGGCTTGCCAGCGGTGCCGCTCCCATATCCGCCATGGGCACCACCAGCTCCCCCGGCTCCTATGGTGACCTCAATCTTGGGATCGGTCAGGGCCGCAATGTTGAGGGTGGCGACCGTGACCACCTGGCCCGCGAGCCCGCCTTTCTGGGCGCCGGAAGTGGCACCAGCGTTGTCCCCACCGTCGCCGCCGTTCCCGGCGAGGTCTCCACGACCACGGCTCTGTCCAGCCGAGGTGCTGTTGTACCCGTTCCCGCCTGTCGCCGTCCAAGTCTGGATCAGCGTAGCGCCATCATAGAGCCGGACGGTGGTGGTGCCACCGGGACTGCCTGGTCCCCCCGGATAATATTGATACTCGCCTTCGCCGAGGCTTTTCCGCCCCGTGCCGCCGTACCCCCCATGCCCACCGCCAACGAGAGTCAGTGCCATTGTCTCTGTCGAGGGGTCAAATGTGATTGTCCCGTTGTTGCGTGTGGAGGCGTTGCTGCCGATGCCTGTGGTGATCAAGAACTGCGCGTTCTGCAGCTCAAGGCCGTCGCCCTCGGTGCAGCGGATATACTGGTTCTCGCCATTGTCGGTCCGACCGACGAAGAAGCCGAAGCCGAGCCCACCCGCGCCATCATCCGTGCTGCCAAAATAGGCCCCGTCCGTCACGTAGTCCGCGACGCTGAATTTGCCGATACGGAAGCCGGCGTTCACGCTGTCGAGCTCCAACATTTTGTTGATGTTCAGGTAATCGGCATCGAGCTTCCCGGCGCCGATAATGTCGGCGTTCATCGAGCCGGCCGCGACATGCTCGGCCCGCACCGCACCGTTGCCGATCTCGACCGCCCCGACCTTCCGCCAGATCCGCCACTTGCCAAGCCAGAGCGTTAGGCAATCGGTCTGGCTCGAGTGATTGAGGATCCGCGCCCGTCCATACACGGCGCCGATCCCCGCGGGGCAAGTCGCGCTCAGTTGGTAGTCCGTCCAATCATTTGGGATCGCGCCGTTGTTCAACAGGAAGTCCTGTTGCAAGAGCGTGGATTTGGCCGCATCGTACCAATCAATGATGATGAACAGGCCCGCGGCGGCCGCGGCCGAGCCCTTGGCCACCACTTCGACCGCAAATTCCTCGCCCGCCTCGGCGCGGAACATGTCACCGGCCTTGCCCCAGAAGCGTTGCGAGACCTCGGGCGAGGACTTCGTGGCAAAGAGCGTCGGGCGCCCCCTGTAAAGCTCGGCCGCGTCGTAGCCATATGTCCCCGCGTTGACGAAATCCCAATAGGTCGCCGCATCTGTGGCGGTATCCACCAGGTCGCCGTTTTTCACCAGGTTGGTAAGATCACCAACCAGGAGGTGCTTTGTCAGCACCGCGCCGGCGGCGAGCTGATCGGCACCGATGGCCCCGGCCGCGATCTGCGAGGCGATGAGCTGGCCGACGATCTGCGTGGCGAGGATCTGCGCAGTCCATTCACCCTCGAAAAAGCGGTAGATCAGGCTATCCGTTGTCAGGATGACCGTGCGACCCTCGTAGTTGCCCGAGGTCGGCAGAGCCGAGACGATCAATAGCCCGGCGATCCCCGAGGCGAAGGAGGTCTCATCAATGAGCCCCGAAAGCTCAAGGTCGGCCCCGCCGAGCTTTACGGCCCCGGTGGTGATCGTCTGGTAAGCGGTCCAGTTCGTGGCGTTGCCGCCTGTGAGGTAGCTCGCCCGGCACTGGTACTGCGTCCCCGGCAGCACCCCCTCGAGAAGGTAGCTTCCCGCCGAGATGTCGACGGTCTGCCCGTAGATGGCGGCCTGCCCCGTGGGCTTGATCTCCCACGCCACCGCCTTCGCGCCGCCAACCGGCGGCGTCCAGGTCAGCGAGATCGCGGCGCGGCGATCGGTGCCACCCGCGTCTTTTATCGTGGTCGGCGCGAACACCGCGTCGATCAGCACCGGCGCCGGGGCGATCGTGCTGGCCGTCACCGTCCCGGCCGGAACCCAGCCCCGAGTGCGGCCCGCCCCGCCGAATGTGGCGACCTCAATCTCATAGTCCTCGCCCTCCGACAGCGCGCCCGTAAGGGGTTGGTACTCGCCGCCGGTCAGCATCTCGCCATAGACCCACGCGCCGCCATCGACATCGCGCCAACGCAGCTGCACCGCCATGCCGGCGGTGCTGACCCCCGTCGTGAACGGCGCGAGTTCGACCCCAGCCCGGGGCAACACCGAGAGGTCCGGCTGCTCGAGCTGCGATCGGTAATCCGAGTAGACAGTCGTCACGACAGGAAGCGGCGGCAGGCTGTCGGTCGCCGGATCGCGCGGCGCCGTGACGATCGGGTCGTAAGGCGGGATCGTACCGCTGTAGGCATCGAGGATCTCGGGCGCCGAGTCGACTAGCACCAGCTCGGCCCCGTCCTCGGTATTGGGCCGAATGGCGGTGACCAGCATTTCGGCGCTCTGTTGCGCCATCTCTTCGACGATCGCCAGATCGCCCGGCGCCACGTCGGCGGCCGCGATGCCGGAGGCTGCGGCAATCGTCCAAAGGCGTGTCGTCGGATCGGCGGGCGCCGTTGCCGTCACGATCACCTCACCGGCGACGGTGCGCACGGTCAGCCGAAACTCCCCGCTCGCGCCATAGAGGCAATCATCGAGGGTGATCGAGGCGAGGCCGCCAGAGCCGTCGTCGCCCACCGCCTTGATCCGCCCCTGGCCCACGCCGATCAGCGCCGCGTCATGCACCAGGCGCACCTTGTCACCGCGCGTTACCCGCAGGTGCTCCCAGCCGGTTTGCAGCGTGTAGGTTGCCGGCCGGTGCAGCGCCGAGGCGAGATGATAGCGGCCAAGGCGGAAGGCATTTCCCTCATCCTCATTGTCGGCGGAGACGACGACGCCGGGAAGCTCGAGCGTTTCGAGCTCGGAGGCAGTCTCTCGCGTGTAGCCATCCATCAGGACGAGGATTTCATCTTCCTGCCACTCGAGCCGCTCGCTGCGCACCTTGACGCGGAAGCCATGAATTTCGCGCGGGAAGCGGTGCTCGGCCTTGAAGTTCCAGCTGTTGCGCGGCGTGAAGACCTGGCGAACCGGGTCCGCAGCACTCTCACGGATCACCGACCATTTGAGATCGGCCAGGGTGCGCTTTGCGCGGCCGGAGGCGGCGATCACGTCGAGAACATCCGCGACCTGCGTGGGCGTGTCGACGACATAGTCGCAGGTCCAGTGCGGCTCTTGCTCCGCCCAAGCGCGAAGCGCCTCGAGATCGATGCGCGAGCTTGGCACCGGACGGCGCAGATGCGGGCCGCGCAGCGCCTGCAGGAAGGCCCAGGCGGGATGCCGGATCGGCTGGGGCTCAGACCACGCCGCCCCATCCCATATCGGCGCGAGCTGCTGCACGATCGCGTTGAGGCTGTCGATCTGGCCGTTGAGCTGCTCGCTTGCCTTGATGCGGAAGGCGACCTCGGCAATCCCTTCGTGGCTCGGCAGGTCCCCGTCCCCGAAAGAGCGGATCGCCGTAAGGGTCGCCGTGTTCACGTCGCCGGGGTCGGTATCGATCAGCCACCGGCGGGTAATGCGGATGGCATATTCACCCGGCGCCGGGAAGGTGATGTGCTTCGTCCAGCGATAGAGCGTGCTGCTCTTGGCGTGGATGTTGTGGACCCCGAGATTGGTCCAGTCTCCCGCATTGAGACCGCCCTCGGTGCTCTGGTACTCGAATTGGAAATCGGTGCCGTGGCCCGAAATTTTCCCGCTGCTGCGCGTCTTGTAGAGGCCCTGCGGAAAGGTCAGGTCGATCGCCGCGCTCGTAGTCGCGAGCCGGGTATACTTCACGACCGGATCGTTAAGCTGCGGCACGTCCGAATATCCGTCTTCGGCCACGTCCTTCGGGTAGAGGCGCATCGTTTCGCTGCCCTTGCGCCAGGCCGCGGTCGGCATCTGGTAGGCCGCCGAGGCTGCGGTGACGGTGATACCCTCGCTCGACTTTCGGCGCAGAACGGAGCTCGGAACTCCGCCAGCCTCAGTTGCGGCGGAGATCCGCACGCGCCAGCTTCGAGAGACCCCATCTGAGAACGTACCCGCTGAGAAGGTGACGGGCGCGGTGATGCCGGGATAGCTCGCCGCGAGGGACCACGCGCCGCCATCTTCCGATACCTCGACCACAACGTCGAGGCTCGCGTAATAGGCCAGCGGGCTCGGGGTGATGGTCAGGCTGGCGTTTTTTGCGATGCCGTCCGGCGCGAAGACATAGGCGCCACCGCTCGGAGCAACGAATGCCCTGGGCGTCTGCGCCTCTTCATTCCGCGCGATCACCAGGTTCGCGAGCTGCGGCATTGCTGCCAGCGACCGGTCGCGATCGACATTCAGAAACTCGAGCTCAACCCCGTCATACTGCCAGATCGGTGTCGTGCCGATGCGCAGGTCCTCGAGCGCGACCGGCCCATAGCCGAAGGTCATGCGGCCGCGATAGAAGATCGTGCGACCGACCGTTTCCGAATAGCCGCTGGCGGTCAGCGGCGGGAACATGCGGTGCCGGCCAATCACATAGGGAAAGGAGCCATAGCGATTGGCGACATTGGCCACGCCGGTGATGGCGTAGTTCTGCGGTCCCGAGCCATTTCCTTGCTGCTGCGCCGGCGGAATGAGCGCATTGATCGTAAGCGCCCCCACCACGGTGATCGCCGCCACCGTGAGCGCGTAGGCCCACCCCGTCAGGTTCAAGGCTGTGGCCGCGGCCGCGGCGGCATGCGGCAGCGCCGCCGAGGCAATGAGTGCGATCGTGCCGGGCTCCCCCAAGGGGAAAGCGATCTCGACGCGCGTGCCGCTCTTTGGACGTACCTTGCGCCACATGGTGAGCGGCACCACGTCGATACGATCCCCCCGCACCAGGATCACGGTCGGGAAGGTGCCGAAGCGCGCGCAGTCGATCTTCGACATCACCACGATCTCGGCCACGGTCGCGCCGATCGGCGCGCGTTTGATCTCCCATTCGGCCCGTGCGCACGGGTGATGCTCGATCGAAACCTCGAGGCTGTCAGCGTGGGTCAGGTGGTCAAGCAAGGCGATATATCCCTTCGAGCTTTCCAAGCCAGCGCATCCCGCGCCAGCGCTCCACACGGCTGCCCCCGAAGGCGTCGATGTGGATCATGTCTTGATTGTCGAGAGCAAAGCCCACGTGCAGCGGGCGGCCGGCGGAGAGAAAGAGCAGCAGATCCCCCTCGGTGGCGTCATTCACCCGATCGAAGCGGGCGCGGTAGCGATCGACTGTTCCGCGTCGGAGAGCATCCCCCATCCGGCACTCGGGATCCGGCACGTCCCGCCCGAAGCGCGCGCGCTGCAGTGCGAGCCAGAGACCCAGACAGTCATAGGCGCCCGGTCCCCGGCCGAGCTCGGCATAGGGCAAACCAATCCAGTCATCCGTCCACATGGGTCAGAAGAGCGCCGGCGTGGTCCCGGGGGTCATCGTCAGGTAGCCGAAGGCCTCTTCCAGGATCGGCTCGATCGTCATGACGCCGGAAAGGGTCCGCTCGTCATATTCGATGCCCGAAATCTCGACCTCGAACGGGCCGATCTCGACCACACCCGGCACCGCGGGCTGGACATAGACCACCGTCCCGCGCACCACGCCGGAGACCTGCCGGAAATACCCCATGATCTCGCGGACCACGTTCTGCGCGGTCCAGCGCAGGATCGGCAGCCCCTCGTCCTCATCATCGGGCAGGCTCAGTTCCATCGGGAAGGGCATGTAGGTCTCGCCGCCATGCGAGACCGGCTCGGCGTTTCGCGCGAGGCAAACCGGCACGTCCCAATCGACGTGCTCGAGCTTGACCAACGGCACCAGAACAGCGCCGCTCGAGTCGGCATACATCTCGGCAAGAAGCTGATCGCTCAGGGGCCTCATGGCATGATCTCCAACTTGGCCGAGACGCTCACTCCGAGCATATTCGGCCTGATCTTGTATTCACCCGCGAAGGCGTAGACATGCGGCTCACCGGTCAGCGGATCGACCGCATCGAAGGCCAGCGATCCGAGCCGCAGATCGTCGCGGTAGAAGGCTTCGAACTCAGCGAGCTGGGCGAGCGTCATGTGGGAGATCGCCCCGGAGAAAGGCCGCGAGGCGGCGGTGGTGCGCAGGCGGCGCTGCGCGGGACCGACGCTCGGCTGCGAGCGCAGGATATGGCCGGTCGGACCGCTGAGCTCGTAGGCGCTGCGACCGGAAAAGAATGGCAGACTGCTGGGCCAGCTCGGCATGCTTACCTTCCTCTCGGCGTTTTCTTGAGGTTGAAGCGGGACTGCAGCGCGGTATCTGCCCCTCCCGAGGAAATCATGTCGCTGACCGCCCGGCGCAGATCGAGCGCGAGGTTGCCCGCCGCGTCACGTCGCTGCTCGACCTCGACCCCTGCAAAGTTGTTCACGACGACGTCGCCCTGGCGTAGCGTGACGCCGCTGGTGCTGCCCGCGGACGCGCCAGGCAGAGCGCCGCCCTCGGCGAATTTCGGAATTTCGCGCCGGCGCAGCTTTTCCATGAACTCGAGGCCGTAGTAGTCCACCGCCGCGGCGGGTTGCATGAACTCGCCGCGCGAGCCCCAGAAAAGCAGGTTGTCCTGTGTCTTGCTTCCGGGCCCCTGCAGCATGCCGACGGCGCGCGGTACTCCGCGAAAGCCTCCCCCTCCCGCTCGGCGTGGCAGCGGCCCGCCTGTCGAGTAGAGCCCGCCCGAGGTCATCGCGCCGGCGCTCCCGGAATAGCCGGCGGTCGCGCCCGCCCCGGAGGCCACCATCGGGCTGCCAAGCCCGATCGCACCGAAGGCCTGGTCCATCAGCAGGGCGAGCTGCTGCCAGACCGGGTCGAGGGCAAGCTCCCAGAGCTTGTCGAGCATGTAGCTTTGGAAGTCGCCGATGAAGCCAGCCCATCCTCCGCCGCCCGGCTTGAGGTTGTCGAAGAGGCGCGACATTTCCTGCCGGTATTCCTCAATTCGCTGCGTGCGATCCTGATCCTCGTCGCCGGAATTCTCCCGCCGCTTGTCCGCCTCGTCCCGCGCCGCCATCAGCTTGCCGTAGGCCTCGGCCTGTTCGTTGATCACGTCCACCAACTTGCGCCCGTCCTCGGTGAGCGTGGTCTCGGCATCGATCCCCGCCTCCTTGGCCCGGCGCAGGGTCTCGGCCTGATAAGTAAGCCGCGCCTGCGCCTCGACGCTCTGGCCTGCCAGCTCGGCCTCGAGCCGCAGCTGCTCAAGCTGCTCGGCTCCGGCTTCAACAACCTTTTTGAGGGCGTCAGCACGCGCGAGCGCGGCCTCTGCCGAGCTGGTGCTGCCGAAAGCCGCAGCCTCCTCAAGGCGCCGCTTTTCGTTGATGCCATTGTTGTGCCCAGCGAGCCCGCCAATCGCATCGGCCACGGCTTGTGAGTTGCCCCCGCGCAGCGCCGAAACGACACCGCCAAGATCGCCACCGGCGCGGAATTCGTTTTCCCCGTAGTTGTGCAGCAGCGATGCGAGGCTGCCCTTCTGGTCATCGCTCAGCGCGGAGAACGCCATCTCGCCGATCTGCGCGGTGATCTTGTCGAAATAGAGCGCAATCCGCCGATCAAGATCGAGCTCGGCCTGCGCGCGGGTGATCATCATGCCGCGCTCGACGTCATGCACTTCGCCATTGGCCGTGGTGTAGGTGTCGGAGCCGTAGCCGGCGCGCCAGCCGCTGTTGTAGCGCTTGCCGTTTTTGTAGGACCAGTCGGGATAGGCGTCGGCCCGGAAGTCTTCCTTGTCGCGGATCAGGTCCTTGGCGGCAGCCTCGCCGGATCGGCCGGCGAGCACCGCGACCTGAGACCGGCTCTCCTGATACTGCAGGTAGGCGTCCCCTGCCCGCTTCAGGCGGTCCACTTCCTCAGCCGCCTCTCGCGCGCTCTCGGCGGTCCCATCGAAAGGACGCTGCGCGGCAAGGCTCTCCTGCAGCCCTTCGATCTCGCCGAGCTGTTCGGTCAGCTCCTTTTGCTTCGTTTCAACCTCGACCAGCCCCGCGACGTTCTCGCGGAAGCCCTCGAGCTGTTCTGAGCGGACCTGCTTGCCGGCGACCACCGCCTCATTCATCGCCCGCATGAGCGCCTCAAAGGCACGGCGCAGGTCAGCTTCGCTGCCCGCCTCGGAAAGCGCCGCAAGTTCTTCACCGAAAAGACCGGTCCGCTCGGCAAGCTCGGTGATCGCCGACAGCGTCTCGCTTCCGCCGATCGCTCCGCCGGAGCCAAGCAGCTCGGCCATCGCGGCCGAGGCCGCCTCGAGCCCGGGGCCGACTGCCTGCACCCTCTCGAAGGCGGCTGCGAACTCGCTGGCCGAGATCTCCATCTTGCCAGCCTGCTCCGCCATCTTGGCGAGCTCTGCCAGGTAGCGGTTGCTCGGAGCCCCGCCACCGATTTTCCCCGTCTGCAGCCCGCCGCCAAGTGCCACGCGGTAGCGCGCGGCGAAATCGTCGAAACCGTCACGGTCGAGCAGCGAGTCGCCCATCGCCCTCTGTGCTTGTTCGAGCTCGTGCCCGATGTCGGCCACTGCCTGCACCAGTGCCGCACGGGATTGCGTCAGCATCTGCTGCGTGGCCTCGCTGACCTTGCCGCCGAGGTTGGCCTGCTCATCGGCCGCGCGCTTGCTGGCATCCTGGTAGGCAAGCAGTGCATCTGCGGCCTTCTGCGCCGAGGTCTCGGCCCGACCGATGGCATCGGCCGCAGTGTCGGTGTCGATGCCCAGAGACACCAGCGAAGCGGCAGTCAGAGCGAGCGACAGCGGACCACCCAGCGTGCCCATGAGCAGGCGCCCGGCGAGGCCAAGGCGGGTGAGTGGACCCACCGCGCGGCTGGCGGCCGTGCCGACGCCCGCAGTCGCCCCCGCGATCTCGATCAAGGAGGCCCGCATGGCGACGCCCTTCGCGATCGCCAGCGTCATCCCCTTGCCGACCAGGTAGACCGCCAGGGCCTGTGCCACCCGCTCCACGACCTCCTGCACCTCGTCGAAGTTCTCGGTCAGAAAGCGCAGCGCATCCGTCAGACGACGCACAGCCTCTTCCGCGATCTCGAGCCCTCCGCTTTGCGCCGACTGCAACTGCAGCGCCTCCCAAGCCGAGGCGAGCTCTTTCAGCGCGCCATCGAGACCGCGCAACCTGACCGCAGCCTGCTCCTCGGCCGAGACTTCCGAGATCGCGGAGGCAAGCTCGCGGAACCCCTCGGCGCCAGTCTTAGCCAGCGCGGTCGCGGTCCGGATGGCATCGGTCCCGAAGATTGTCTTGAGCGCTTCGTTGCGCGCTTCCTCCGACAGACCGGCAAGGCCCTCCTGCAGCTCGCCCGCGATCTCCGACATGGTCTTCATGTTCCCACGCGCGTCGAAGAACTCGAGGCCGAGCTCCTGCATCGCCGCCGCGGCCTGCTTGCTCTCCGGCGTGAGGCGCTGGACGAAGGTTTTGAACGAGGTGCCCGCGTCCTGACCCGAGGAGAAGTTCGAGGCCGTAGCGGAGAGCGAGGTCAGGAAGTCGGTGAGCTCGACCCCGGCCGTGCCGGCCACGCCGCCGGCCTGCCCGATCGCGAGGCGCAGATCGTCAAAGCCGAACTTCGAGGTGAAGGCCGCACCGGTGACGCGATCCACCACATCGGGGAGCGCCGACGCCTCGAGGCTGAACTGCGCCATGAGATCGGTCACAAGATCAGCAGACGGCGCAAGCTCCGCGCCGAGAGCGCTCGCCAGGGACAGCGAGGCGTCGAGGGCACCACCGAGGATGCTGGAGACCGCGACACCGTTTTTCGCCAGCACTTCGATTGCCTCGGCAGCCTGCATCGCGGTGAAAGCCGTCGTGCCGCCAAGCCGCTTGGCCGCGGCCTCGAGGCTGGCGGCCTCCTGCTCGGTCGCAGCCGTTGCCGCCTGGACGCGCTGCATCATCGCCTGGAACTGCCGCCCAACGTCGAGCGCGCCCTTGCCGAAAGCGACCAGTCCGCCAGCGATCGCCGTGGAGCCCATGTAGCGGGCGAGCCGCTGCAACGCCGGCAACTCGGCCGCAACCGAGTTGAGTGATCCCTTGAGCTGGCGTGCCGCAAGATCGGTTTCGCGCAGCCCCGCCCCAGCCGGGCGCGCGGCGCCCTGGATCAGGCGCAGGCTGCGCTCACCGCTGGTGCCGAGTGCGCGCAGGTCCGCCTCGAGCTGCTGCTTGCCAGCCGCCGAGAAGCGGATCGAGTACTGGCGTTCCGTTCGGCTCATTCGCTCTTGTCCTCACGTTGCAGCGCCGCGGCCTCAAGAAGCCCGGCCTCCCAGCGCGGCAGGAGCAGCGCTGCAATATCTTCGGGAACGCCCCGCGCCTTCAGGAGCGCGAGGCAGGCAGGCATGTCGAGCCCGGCATAGCCACCGGGACCGATCCGCCGCTGGTGGAAGAGTTCGAGCCCCGCCGAAGCGATGGCCCGGCCTTCGATCGAGCGCGGCAGGTGGATGTCTTCGGGGCAAGCGCCCTCACCGCCGAACCTTGCGCAGGCAAAGCCGGGAGCGTCCCGGCAGCCCGCGCAATGGCTCAGCCCTCCGCTGTGGCGGTATTTGGCGAGGGCGCGGAGACGTTTCCCTCCAGCTCCAGTGCAATCCAGGGCGCGAGGAGTTCGCCGTGCAGCGTGGCGGAAACGCCGGGAAAGAGCCGCATGAACTCGTCCAGCGTCTCCGAGATCATCGGCGCGGCGCTGCCGTCCTCGAGTTCGACGCCGGACCAACTGACGCCGAACCGCAGGAGGAGCAGCTTGACCACGTAGCGCGCGGCGAGGCCCCGAAGAGCCTCGTCGTGTTCCGGGCCGAGATTCTCCTCATCGTGAATCTCGGCCGCGAGCTGCAGCTCTTCGGGCAGGTTCTGCCGGGCGAGCCGGAGCGCCGCGGCCTCGGCCTCTCGGTAGTCGGCATAGCCAAACGGCCTGCAGGAGACCGTGACGCCGTAACCGAGGTCGATCTGGCGCGGCTCGGAGCCGCGCCGGTGCAAGCGCAGCACCATCAGACCGGGTTGGCGTAGCTGGCGGTGCTGTTCTTGAGCGTGATGGTCATCAGCTCGGCACCATCCGCGGGGCGATTGGCGCGCCAGTTGAAGGACGACGACAGGATGCCGCGCCCCTCGACCGGCACACCGGTGCGTTCGAGCCGCACGTCCGGACAGACGATCTCGAGCGAGCGTGTCGCACTGATCTCCCACTTGAAGCCCAGCGAGAAGGACCCGCCGGTATTGGCGAGATCATAGATAACACGGTCCTGGAAGCGCGCACCGAGCGTGCCGGAAAGTTCCCAGAAGCCGGACTGCATCGCGGCCGCCGTGGGCAGACCGTTGAGCGCCTCCTGGTCGGGCTCGATCCCGCTGTTGAGAGTCAACGCCGCCTGGGTCACCGCCCCGGCAATCGCGCCATCCATCAGCAGCGCCGCCTGGAACCCGACCGGCACCGGATCGGGCGCATATTGCACGGGCGTCGCATCGAGCGTCGCCGCCACGCCCACTTCCTGGCGACCGGCGAGGTTGAAGGTGACGCGCTGGCGCTGACCATTCTTCTGCCCCGAGAGCTCGAGCCCGGTCATGGCCAGGCTGTCCTGGACGAAGTGCTGGTCGATGCCGTTGTGCGAAATTCCGTGGGTGGCGAGGCGGATCACCTGCTGGCGCGGCACGTTGAACACGTGGCTGAAATCCTCGGTCCCGCTGGTCACCGGATCGCCGAAGAGCTGCTGCAGGTGCCAGCCGATCGAGTTGAGGCCCATCGGCACGGCCATGGACCCCGTGAGGTTCTCCAGACCGGCGACAACCTCGCCCGGCATCGAGTCGCCATAGGCGGCCTCGTCATTCGCGAGCTCACCGGTCGGCGAGACGTTGTAGGAATAGAAGGGCATCAGCCGGAAGGCGCCATCGGCCGCCACTTCGGCGGTGCCAAAACTCGCCTGTTGGCGCGACAGCAGCCGCGCCTCGTTTCCACGCGCAAAGGTCATGGGATCACTCCATCGGGTTGTCGGGGGTTTCGTAGTAGATCGTCACCGGCAGCACGGCGCCTTTCAGGCTCTCCGCGCCATCCATAGGCACCACGTCGGTTCCCTGAGGGGCTTCGAGCCGCAGGTAGGTCACCGCGCCGCCGAGCGAGCGGTCGGCGAGCAGCTGCGCCGCCACGCTTCGCAGCAAGAGATCGAGGGCCGCATCGCGCGCCTCGGCGTCCGATCCCTGCACGACGCACTCAAGCTCGATGTCGCGCTCGAACTCGCGCGTTCCGGTGCCGAGATGCTGCTCCCCCTCTTCGGGATCGGCGGGCTGGACATTGACCAGGCCCTCGGCCGGACAGGCATGCGGCAGCTCCGCCTCGCGGAGCACATCCGCGAACAGCGGGGCAAGTGCCGCCACCAGCGCGGAGATCGCGGTCTCATGGGTGCTCGGCATCACTTGCGCCTTCTCTTGCGCCGGCGCAGCGTCCGGAATGCTGTGTCAATGTCCTCGGCGAGGTGGCGCATCGCGAGGTGCAGTTTCTTGTCGATGTTCAGCCGGCGCTTCAGGCGGACCTGCGGCACCAGGTAGAACATCGGCACGGTCATCAGCCCGTGCCCACTCTTGAGTGCGCGCTTGCTCTTCGAGAGCGTATAGCCACCGCGCTTGCCCTTCCGCTGCCGCTGGTTGTCGACCACCAGCAGCGAAGCGCCGTGCTCGCGGTAGACGAAGCGCAATGGCCCGAAACGGTGCTCGGGAAAGTTGGAAGGCGTGATCCGCTTACGCCCTTCGCCGAGCTTTGGTGCATCCGGGGTCGGGATCGCGAGGTAGAAACCCTCAGCCGAGCGGATGGTCGCGCCCTCGTCGAAGACGCGCAGCAACTCGGGTGCCTTGGTGTAGACAATCGAAGCGGCCTCGAGCGAGGCCTGCGACCGCGGGTAATCCTTCTGGCGCCATGACCGCGCGAGGCGCGGGCCGAGCCCGCCAGCCAGCACGTCCTGCCGCAAGAGCCTCTTGGCCCGGGCCCCGGCCGAGCGGACCCCGGCGGTAACCGCGCGCTCGGCGAGATCAAGTTCCTCTTCCATGAAGTCCTGAAGGTTGCCGGTCAGGGCAACACTGATCCGATCCTTCATGCGGGATGCTCTACCGTGTTCAGCAGCACCTTGTAGCGCCGCGGATCGCGCGTGCGGATGTGCTGCACCTTGCGCCGCTCGGCGCCGATCGCAAGGATTGCCCCCTTCGAGAACCCCTCGAAGTCGCTGGCGAGGATCTCGAACATCCCGGTCTCCGACTGCACCTGCATGCTGCGAAAGTCGGCGATCTCATCTGGCCGGGCGGGCAGCAGGCGCACCGGGCGGGCAGCCCAGTCGGGATCGAGGACGGCCTCGATCCCATGGCGCCGGAACGTCTCCTCGACACTGCGAAGAAACGGGGCCATCGCGGTCAGCCCGCGCCGCCGGCGCCATCGGCGCCACCGGTTGCACCCTCGCCGCCATCGCCACCAGCGGGAGCTTCGACCTTCTTGGGTGCCGACTTGCCGGCGGCTGCCTTCTTGGGCGCGACCACGGCTTCGCCGTCCGCTTCGCGCGCGCCGACCTTGTCGGCCTCGATCAGCTCGGCGATCGAGGCCGGGACCGGGCCCGCCCAGCCCTTGGGCAGGGTTCGCTTGGACGAGCCGTCGAGCTTGTAGGTGAAATCGCCGGTCATCTTGACCCGAACGAGTTCGGTGCTGGTCTTCTTCGCCATGGGGGTCACTCCTGGGAACGGGGCCCCGGCGCGCAGGACGCCGGAGCGGGGTTATCGAGATCAGTTCGAGGTGTGTCCGCGAACCAGGACGGCCGGGCGGGTGCAGATCTGCGCGTTCTGCATCATCGCCTCGACGTCGACGAAGCGCTCTTCATCACGGTCGTAGATGACCTTCGAATAGAACTCCTGCCCCGGCGTGTTCGCCAGGCCGACATAGTCGGGCGACCCGTTGAAGGTGCGGAAGGTCTGGCGGGTGCCAACCGGGAAGAAGCTCGCTTCTGCCTCGGGGATGAAGTTGCGGGTCACCACCGTGCCGTCTTCCTGCGGCACGTCCGCCTCGCCGAGGTATTCCTTCCAGGTGATGCCGCCGAATTCGAAGCCGTCCGACTTGTCGTCGCGCAGCGGATCTCCGCCGTTCGTGTTCTGGAAGTACTTGTAGCGGTCCTTGAAGTCCGCGTGGCCCATGAGCTTGTCGGTAAAGTCGGGGTGGATCAGGCCCAACACGCCGGTCATCACGTCGCCCTTGAGGTTGGTGCGCACGTGGCGTGTCACCTCACGGCATTTCGCGGCAAGCTCGGTGGTGCCGGTGCCAAGGGTGAAGTCGACCGCCTTGCGGGTGATCTCGAACTTGTCGAAGAGGTCCCAGAGTTCCGAGCCGTCGGCATCGAGCACGATGCCCTGCAGCGCGCAGACGCGGTGATACTCGCGGGTGATGTCGAGCGAGCCGCGCAGCTCGATCTGGCGCTCCATCACCTCGTCCTGCGCCTGCTTGAGCTCGGTCTCGGAGCCATAGGCGCGAATGTTGTCGATGTCGTCGGCGGTGATCCGGGCCTTGAGGCCGAAACGCTTGGTCGAAAAGTCCACCAGCTTGCCCTTGCGGGTGCTCGCGCCGGGCAGCGGCGTGCTGCGTTCGGAAGAGTTCACCAGCTGGATCACGCCGTTGACCATTTCGACCGAGAACTTGGTGCCCCGGATCGGCTTGGCGGCGAAGAGGCCCATGCCGCTCACCAGACCCCACTGATTGGGGACGACACGGATGGATTCGCCGAGCGTCATGGCGGAGAAGCCATCGCCCTTGAAGATATCGTAATGAGCCATCGGGCTCTCCTTTCATCGATTGGCGCGCTTCTGCGCGGCGGGACGGCGGCACCGGGGTGCCCCCGGCGCCGATGACGGATCAGGTCGCGAGAATGTCGACCTCTTTCAGCGCTGCGCAGGCGCCGTTGCGGTCTGCCTCGGTGGCAAAGCTCGCATCGAAGATCAGACCAAAGCGGCGCACGCGGGTGTGCCGCGCCTGGATCACCGCCGTGACGTCGGCCGAGGCCGCGGGCGCCTCGGTGCGCAGCACGGCGACGGGCGTCTGAGAGCCGTCGCTGGCGCCACTGGCGCAACGGACGTATTTGCCGGTGGCCGTGATCTTGCCGAGCACCGTGCCGGGCTGAAGGTCGGCGCCAGCGCCGATCACTGCGGAGTCACGGGAATACTCGGCCTGGTCGAACAACACGAAATCGCCGGCGGTGCGGCCTTCATTCTTGGGAGGCATCGGACGTGTCCTTTCTGCCGTTGGTCAAAGGGGGGACGCGGGACGGACCCCGCACCGGTTCACTTGAAGCGATCCGCCATGCGGTCCTTCATCGAGGGCGCAGCTGCAGCCCCGGCGTCGGCGTCTGGCGCATCAAGTTCGGTGGCCTCGGCATCGATCGAGGCCGAGAGGCTCTGCTGCGCGCCGGCTTTCGGCGACGCGGAGAGGTGCCCGATCGCCTCGGCCGAGGGCATGTCGCTGTTGAAGGCAAAGCTCTTGGCGAGCTCTTCGCGACCCTCAGCTTCGGGGGAGGTCAGGATCGCCTGGATGCGCGCCTTCGGGTCCTCGCTCTCGGCCGAGGGCGCCGGGGTGGTCGCGGTCGGGGCAACCGGCGCAGGCGTGCTCGCGCTGGCAGCGTCGGGCGCCGCGGTGGTGGCGTCCGGCGCCGGAGTGGTCTGCGCGTCCGCGTTGGGGGCGGGAGTCGGGTTGGTCTTATCGCTCATCAGCGTCTTTCCTTCTGCACTGGTGGAAGGCCGCGAGGGTCGGCGGCCGTAGAGGTCATCGGCGAAGGCCTCGAAAGCCTCGCGCGGGTTGGCGATCTCATCGGCGAGACCCGCCTCGACCGCGTCAGCGCCAATCAGACAGCGGGCCTCCGTGGCCAGCGCCGCCTTGGCGGTGAGCTTTTGGCCGCGGCCGGCACCGACCGTCTCGGCGAAGATCGCGCGCAGCTGCTCCATTTCGGCCTGCAGGTCCGCGCGCACGCTCTCGGGAAGCGGCGCATAGGGATTGCCGTCAGCCTTGTGTGCCCCGGCAGAGATCACGGTCACCTGCACACCCATCTGTTCGAGCAGCGCGCTCTTGTCGGCGTGCATGCAGATGACGCCGATCGACCCTGCTCCGCCGGTGCGCGGCATGACGATGCGGGTCGCCTGAGAGGCGATGGCGTAGGCCGCCGAAAAGGCGTGATCACTGATGAAGGCCCAGACCGGCTTTTTCTCGCGCAGCTCGCGAATTTGGTCCGCCAGAGAGAAGCACCCGGCGACCTCGCCGCCATGGCTGTCGATTTCCAGCGCCACGCCGCGCACCATGCCGTCACTCGCGGCCATCTCGATTTGAGCTGCGAGCCCCTCATAGGAGGTCTGACCCGAGCTGTTGCCGATCCAGCCCCCGCGGTGGATCAGCGCCCCGGTGACCGGAATGACCGCAATCCCGTCGCGAACGCGGTAGGACCCGAGCCGACCGCTGCGCATACCTTCCTCGAGGCGCTCGTCGAGCAGAGACGCGCGCGCCCGGCGATTGGCCTCAGGCGAGGCCTCGGCGCCGACCACTTCGACCTCGGCGCCCACGAGGCGCGGGCCGAGCCCCATGATGAAGGCTGCGGCCTTCGTCGACGCAGCCAGAAGCGGCGTGTGAAACACACGCTGCGCGATTTGCGGATGGTGCATGATGTCAGTCCTCGGGGCTCATGCTCGGGCCGGTGGTCGGGCCCAGCAGTTTCGCGAAGCTCTCCTGCGCCGGGTGAAGCGTGCCCTTGGGCATGGCCGCGACCTCGCGCGCGATCTGCTCCATGTTGTCGGCATAGTCGGTGCCGGTAAGCTCGGCCGCCTCCTCCTCGAGGGTCGAGAGCCCCAGCGACACGCGCATGGCCGCGGCCTGCGCTTCCTTGACCGGATCGACGAAACCCTTGCCCGGGCCAATCCACTTGGCGCGGGCATAGGCAGGCCAGAACGCATAGAAGTCGGGAGCACCGCGCGGCAGGCGCACATGGCCATCCATGATCTGCTCTTCGAGCCAGGCCATGAAGAACGGCTGACAGAAGCCCTGCGCGAAGGCGGTGCGGCGCGCGGTCCAGCCGCGCCAGATTTCGATCATCGCCGCCCGGGCGCTCGAGTAGTTCGTCTTCGACCAGTCCGAGGCGAGCTGCTCGTAGCTGATGCCCATGCCGGACGCGATGTGCCGCAGCACCGCCGCCTCGAAATCGGCGAACTGCGCCGCCGGCCGCGCGGTCGGCACCATGCCGATCTCGTCGTTGGGATAGAGCGTGTTGATCCGCGCGCCGCCGATCTTTACCCCGCCGGAGCTGCCGTAGAATTCCTTCCGGCCGCTCTGGTAGTTCAGCAACGCCTGCATGCCGTCATCATCGCCGAACATCTCGTTGATCGACTCGGGACCCATCGGGCTCTTGATGAAGGCGGCGAGCACCGCATTGATGACAGCGGCCTGCAGCTCGACGCGGCTGTAGTGATCTTCCATGCGCAGTCGCTCGACGATCGGCGCGAGGCGGCTGACACCTCGGGTCTGGCCGTCCCGCGTCTTGTCGAAGAAGTGGATCACCTGGGGGCGGCCGGTCGCGGACTCGCGGCCAATCCGCTTCCAGGTCATCGCGTCCGAGACCTCCGTCCAGCTGGTCGCGAAGTGGCCCTGCCGGAAATGGTAGGCCCGCGCGACGCCGTCGCGGGTGATCTCAACGCCGCCGCGCAGCCGCGCCTCGTCCGCTGCGCCGTTCGGGTTGCTCAGCAAATCGGGATCGACGACGCGCATCGTCGTCTTGAACGGCCGCCGGGCACGCCAGTTGACCAGGGCAATCGCCTCGCCCTCGACGAGATAGGTGCGATAGGCCATGCCGAAGAGCTGCGGCATGGTCTGGCTTCGCGTGGTGTCGCAGAACTTGCGCGGGTCATCCGCATAGGTCCGCCAGCGCGCCTCGATCGTTTCCTTGAAGTCCTGTGCCCAGTCGGCATCGAGCCCGAGGGCGCGCCAGTCCGGCTTCAGGAGCGGCCGGAAGTTCGCGCCAATGACCCCATCGACTTCCTTGGCGATCGCGCCGGCGGCCCAGCCATTGTTGCGGCCGAGATCGCGGCTGCGCGCGGTGATGCGATCACGGCCCGGCAGCACCTCGGCGTCGATCGCCCGGTTGGTGGGCAGAAACCCCGACAGCGTGTCGATGCCGGTGTCAGCGGCGACATAGGGCGCCGAGCCGCCGAAACCGGCGTCACGGAGCGCACCGCGCTTGCGGGGAATGCGCGGCACCTCGGTCAGGGATTGCCGGGCCATCTCAGAACCTCACCGGGCGCGACGCGAGGCCGCCGCTCGAGAGGCCGAGCTGGCGGCGCAGCGAGATGATGTAACGGTGCAGCTCTGCCGCATTGGCCGGGCTGTATTCGGTGCGGTGCCCGTCGTAGCCGACAACCACGGCCTGTCCGCCGATCCGCACCTGGTGCAACGCTTCCTCGGCCTCGGCCAGGCGTTTTGTGAGGGTCTCGTTATCCGCCATTTTGCTCCCTCAGAAGATCGGCGAGCCGCGTGGCCTTGCTGGCCGGCTTGCTCTTGGGTTTCGGTTTCGCGCCAGCGGCGCGTGGCTGCTCACCCGCGAGGAGCGGCAGCGATGCATCGAAGAGGTCCGGCTGCTTGTCCGGCGCTGGTCCGCCTCGTTCCGCCGTCAGCGCATCCCACTGGTTGTCGGTCATGGCGGCCCAGCCCTTCCGCAGCGCGCCGGCCTCGGCATAGTTCATCGTGTCCAGCGCTTCGTTGCGGCGCGTCGGCTCGACGAGGACCCAGCGGCTCGTCATCACGCCTTGCTTGTTCCGGCTCAGAACGCGGTTCTCTGCGGTGATCATCCGGTAATATTCGTCACCGAGAGCCCGGGCGAACTGGATGAAGCCTCGCTCTTCGGGATCTTCCTTGCGCAGGTGCGCGTAGAGCCCCGCCTTCAGCGACGAGACGTTGAGGTTGAAAGCGCGCTTCTGCGCTTTCTTGACCTTGCCATCCTTGCGCCGGTCAAACTTCTGCAGTGCCATCAGTGGGCCGTTCTCGGTGTTGCCGCCCTTGACGATGATCACCCGGCCCCAGGGGTGGCGCTTCGCCCAGCTCCACACATCGTCGGTATAGGCACCGCCATCGATCGCGAGAATGTCGAGCGGGACCCGAAAGCCCAGCTCGGTGCGCCACTCCTGACGCAGCAACGCATTCAGCGCGTCCCTCCCGGCCTCGTCGCCGATGTGGTGCGGGATCACCTTGTAGTCGATGACCCAACGCCGACGGTTCGCGCCGAAGGCCACCAGGTGCACCTCAAGGCGGTCATCCTGGCAGTCGACGCCGGCCGCGAAGATGAACCCCGTTGCAGGCAGCACACCGAGCTCGAGCACCGCGCTCGGCTCGGCATTCTCGGTCCGGTCGCGCAGGGTCTCCCAGTCCGGCGCGTCAGTGGCCTGCTCGTAAGGCAGGCCCAGCACGTCGTTGAAAAACACCTGCTCGACTGCAGCCTTGATCGGCTTGGCTGTAGCGGCCTTGCCGGGCGCCTCATCGCTCCCCTGCCCCTCGGCAGCTTTCGAACGCCCCGCCTCGAGCCGGGTCCAGCCCATCATCTGCGCGTATTCAACCGCGATCGACGCCCAGTCCCTCTGGGGTGCATAGGCGCGCCAGAGGTGAAACCCCGGGTGGTCGCCGCCTGTGTTGTGGCGGACCCACTTGCCGAGACGCACGATCTTTTCCTTGGCCCCGTGGCGGATCGGCTCACGGCAGCTCTCGCAGGTGAAATGCGCAGCGTGCAGCCGCTCGGGCTCAAGGCTGGCCTTGAAGTTCTCCCAGGTCAAAGGCTGCCCGACCCCGCAGCTCGGGCACGGTACGTGGAAGAGCCGCTGATCGCTGCGCTCGTAAGCATCGCTGATCCGGCACGTCCCCTTGATCATCGCCGTGGAGACCCGGAGGATCTTGGCATCGTCGAAGCCCGAGGCCCGGCTCTCCGCCAGCTTTTCCGGATCGCCCTTGTCGGAGCTCTCGAACTTCGAGAGATCATCCATGATCACGAGGCGCCGGCTGGTCCCGGTCAGGTCGGCAGGCGAGCCGGACGAGGCAACCTTCAGCGAGCCGTTCCGGTCCAGCGTCTCCTGGTTGAAGATGTTGTCACGGTTCTCGCCGCGCCCTGCCCCGAAGACCCGGATCAGACCCGGCGCCTGCCGGCGCATGGGCATCCACTTGTTGTTGACCCACTCGCTCGCCGCGCTCCCGGTCGGATGCACGATCAGCGAGTCGAGCGGCGTGTATTCGTGCCAGGCGCCCAGCGTCGGCTGGATGATCGACACCGTCTTGCCCCACTGCGCCGAGCCGCGAATGGTCACTTCCCGGCTGGGGTGCTCCGGCGAGAGCACCTGGTGAATCTCGCGCAGGAACTCAAAGCGCGCTATGTCGAACGGGCCCGAGATCGGCGAGCGTTCGTCGAACTCGATATTCTCGGTGCACCAGCGGGTGATGTCCGGCGGTGGCGGGGGCGCCATCGCCGCGGCCATGGCCGAGCAGACCACATGTCGCGCCGAAGCAAGAAAGCCCATCAGAAATCGACCTCGTCCTCTTCGGCGTCCATCGTGGCCGCTTCGGCCTCTTCGGCCATTGCCTCGGCCCGCACGCCCCGGTGCTCGCGCCAAAGGTCGATCAGAATTTTACGGGAATGTTTGTGATCCACTCCGAGTTCATCGGCGATTGCGCGGGCACCGCGCCGCAAGAAATCCTCAACCTGGGCGAGCTCTTTCGAAAGGAGCCGGGCAGCCTCTCGGCCGGCCTTGTCCGCCAGGACAACGCTTCCCTCCTCGAGCATGTTCTGCCTGCGCAGCCGCCGCGCCTCTTCCTCGACCTTCTGGATCCGGGCCAGCTCGTACCGATCGGGATCGTTTCGCGGCAACTGCCCGTCACGCTTCGGCAGAGCGCCGCTGTCGTCGGCAGGGTCATGTACGGGCTCAGAATCGCGCAGCTTGCGCTTCGTCTCGGCGCCGTTGCCCAGCATCTGGCCGGGATCGAGCCGTTGCTCGAGCACCGCGCGGACCTTATCGACGTTGAAGCGCCGCGCCCGGCCCGCGCCGGTGAAGCACCCGTCGAGCTTGCCCTCTGAAACGTATTGGCTGATGCGGCCCTTCGAGAGCCCCAGTTCTTTCGCAAGTTCGGTCGTATTCATCCGCGACCTCCCAAGTCGTTTAGCTCCATCCCCTTGGTTTAGTTCGGAGTTTAGGCTTTTTCGTTTGTTTAGAGAGGCAAAACCCATGCCCTTAGCCGCCCCGTATACGGGCGGTTTCCAGAAGGGACCCACGATTTTCGATTAGTACTGGCTTGCAAGGTCAGATCGGCAATTCGATGCGCGCGTCCACGTATTTTCGCGCGACAACCTGCCGTTTCATGGCGGCGATCCAATCAGACGTTGCCAGCCAAGGGTAGAGCCTGCGAGACTCCCGATGTGCACAGCCAAAACCGCACACCACTCACAACCTCGAGCAGAAGATCAAATCGCGAGGCAGCACTTGTGGAGTCAGCAATGTCGGAAGAATGGACAAATATCCAGGTCATGGAGTGTCAGTCCGAGATCGGCGCGACGGTCACCGTCTTCAAGCAATCCGACGGTGAGCATCAACGCTTCGTCTTAGGGAACGGACACCCTATCGCAGCCAACAAAGATGGAACGTTCACCATTCCAGATTCTGAAACCGTTCTGAGTGTCGTGAACTTCTGAACGAGTGCGCCCGGGTGGATTTCTCCCCCGGGCGCAGCAACCTTCGATGATGCCAAACTGCCGATTTTGCTATCTTGCGTCAACCCCTTCCGCGCCAGGCCGGCGCCCGCATCCCCGAGAGCCCATCTGCAACGCAGAGCAGCGCAGAGAGCAGGCCCGCGTGATCGCGCACCTCTGCGTCATCAACCACCACGCGCAGCGCTTCTGATCGCGCCGCCTTGTCGGTGTATCCAAGCCAACCTTCGAGCCTCATCATGGCTGAGGTCGCAGCTCGCTGCCGCTCCTCGTCGGTGCGCTCGTCGAGCGGCGGCGTTTCGGCATCAGTCGACAGTGCGTCAATCGGGACCAGCAAGCGCAGACATTTAGCGTGCCGATCCGGCGCACCGATGGCACGGTCATAGGCGATCTGGACGCGGCGCATGTGCTGGATTGCGTCCCAGAGCCGAGCCCTCTCATCATTGCCTGAAACGGCTGATGCCATGGCCCGACCAGCCGAGCAACCACACCATTGCGCACGAACGTCTCGCAAGTTCGCCCGTGTAACCTCGAGACCGGCATGGCGGCAGCGTGCCTCCAACGCCAGTCGCGCAGGGTCCTGCCGGTCAGCTGTCGGACGCAGCCGCCCATCGGGCTGACGGCTTTTGCTCCCTGCCAATTCCGGCAAACCGAGGACGTTCTTCTTCGCGCGCCGCCGGGCGCCCTTGCTGTAGGTCTTCAACACTGCCTCGCCTTCCTTAACTTGCTTCTGTCGGCAGCAGGGACATCGCCCGCCGCTCCATTCCGTCATACCAGCGCAACCATTGCGCATCCCCGTCCCGGGACATCCCGCGCCGCCCACGATCGAGCATCAGCTCACGCTGCCGAGCCCACTCATCGGCCCGGTCGCGGATTGTGCGGCGATCACCGTCGTTCAGCGGCGGGCGCTTCCGCCTCTCAAGGAAGGCAAACTCTGCCACGAGCACGCCCTCTTCCAACGCCTTCGGACCGCGCGCCGAGCCGAACCAGCTTAGGATCGTCGGATGCTCTTCGAGGGGGCGCGGCGCGACCGTCTCGGCCATGGCTGCAATCGTCGCCATCGACGGCCAAGCATCGCGCGACTTGCCCTCGCCTCGATAGCGCAGCATGTCGCGCAGGGTCTCAAGCTGATGATCCGACATGTAGGTGAGCGCATCGGCCAGCTTCACCAGGAAGCCCTCATGTGCGCCCGTCTTCACGTTGCCGGGCTTCCGGAAGCCGTGCTCGGTCAGTGGCTCGATCAACAGGCGCCTCACTCTGCCCCGCTTCGTTTCGGTGGTGGTCTGCTCGGTGGTCATGGCCAGCCCCTTCTCTCAGCAAATCCTGAGTTATTCACAGGTGTCAGCGGTTGGTTTTGGAGCCGAGCGGAAATTTCCTTTCATTTCGGTCTCTTCTCCACTCTTAGAGCCGACAGAATGTCCAAAGTTCTGTCACGCTTCTGAACGGTTCTGTCACACGTGACAAAACCGGTTGTTTCTTCATCTGCGGTAATCGGTGGTCCCGAGGTACTCCATGCCCTCGAGGATGCGCACTGCGGTGCGGTTGCCGTGCGGATAGGTGTCGAGAAGCCAGCGGTGCAGCATCACGATGTAGCGCGGATTCGAGGCCAGGTTCTTCGACCCAATCTCTTCGACGCTTTTCCGCAGGCGGCTGAGTGCCTGCCGCTCCTGATCAGCCGACTTGCGGTCCTGATCCTTGTGCTTCCACTTGAGCGCGTCGAGCGTCACGCCAGTGACGAAGCGGTTCATCAGGCGGATTTCGCCCGTGCCGATGATCCGGCACCGCGTCCATCCGTGGAGCGGGCTGATCTTCCGGCGCAGGTATCCCTCCCACCGAGCCAACGGTATATCCATCATCCACGCTTGCCGCTGCGGCTCAGCGGGGATCGTGCCGACTGGGTCCTGCAGCTGGCACTTGGACCAAAGGGCGAGAGCGAGCCCGATGACCTCCCAGTCTTCTATCTCCTTGCAAGCCTTAAAGAAGTCGCTCTCAAGAAAGGACGTGTGGTGAAGCTTGAAGTAGCTGTGCGTCTCCAGGCGCTCGCCGGCCGGGACCGGGTATTCGGGAAGATCGGTCACGTCGGAGACGCGGGTCAGGCTGGCGGTGCTCATGATGCGCTCCCACTCGCATAGGCCAGAGCCCGCAGCGCCCAGAAGCCGGACATCTCAAGCTCGAGCGCATGTTTTGCCGCCCCAAAAGCAGCCTCATCACCGGCGCGCCGCGCAGCAATGACCTCGCGCGCTCGGCCATGCGCCGGTCCGATCTCGTCCCCAGGGAGCGCCACCGGATAGCCGTCGAGCGCACCGCTCAGCGCCCGAAGGCTGTCTTCGCAGATCTTCATTCCGCCCTTGCGGAGCGCCAGCGCAGTAGCCGCGACGACGAAGGTTGCGCGCTCGGGACCGCTCATGCTGCCGCCCTCATCGCTTCAGCCACATATGGCTCGAGCATCGTCAGGATGCGTGGATCGGAGGGCGACAGCCCGAAGGCACCACGAACTGCGACACCAACGGGGCCACTCGCGAGGCACTCCCGAGCCTTCGCATCGGCGAGCTTTTGGCGTTCTTTCGGCACAGGGTTCGACGGCAAGCCAATCAACCGCCGCCGCCACCTCAGCACAGAAGCTGCGGACACCCCGAGCTTTTTGGCGATTTCGGCGTCGCAGAAGCCAGCCGAGTGCAAGGCCCGCAAATCGGCCTCGCTGAACGCCTGCGGACCCACCGGCACTGTGTAGTCATTTCGCGCCAGCCCAAGGGCCTCGCGTATGCGCAAGATCGTCTCATGCCGAACCTTGAAGTGATCTCGCAACTGCCGATCACTCCAACCTTTCGCGTGCAACCGTCGCATTTCGTCCCTGTCGACCTTCATCATGCAGCATCCCGGCTGGCAACGATCGAGGCGCGAGCACGGGTCAGCGCCTCGATCGCCTCGTCGATCTCGCAGAGCGCTTCGGCATTTGCGCGCGCGGAATTCCCATGACCGCCGGCCTTCTCTGCGGCGCGGATGATCGCGGCTTGAGCTTCCCCGCACTCCTTCGCGACAGTGCCGCACTGGGCATAGAGCGAGGTGACGACGCCACCGACGTTCACCGACTGGAACACCCCGCCGGCCAGACCGGCAAAGTGCTGCGCCAGCGGGAGCGCCGCCGCCGGGCAATCGGCGCCGAGGCGGTGCAGGTAGTTCACACCGAGACCGCCCGGTCGAGTCTCGCTGACCTCCATCCCGTAGGAGAGCGTCGAGCCGCGGATATTCAAGAAGGCCGCCACATCCTGGTGCTTCTTCCCGGTTGCCTCGACCGCTGCACACACCGCGCTCTGGATCGTGCCGTAAATCTGGTCTCGCATGTGAAGGCCTCATTTTCGTTTAGCTGGAATGACTTGGCGTCCCGCCCCATGTTGGAGACCATGGGACGAGTGGTTTGTTCAGTGAGTGGTGAGGGTTTGGTGCAGCGCGGGCGGGACAAGGGAGGAGGAGAAGCCCCTGCCCGCGCTGCTGCCCGGCGCGATCGCTGCCAGGTTTCGGTTTTTCTTGGCAAAAGCTTGAAATGAAGCTTCGCAGGTCAAAGGTCTTTGAGGCTGAGGGTATTTCATCAACTCGCAACCTTTGCAGAACTGGATTTCAGAAGAGATGCTAATGTCACTGCACCCTCCGTTGCCTCCTGAATTTCAAGGGCAGCCTTCAGGCTCGGGGTCTTCGAACCAGCAACAATCTCGTTCACATAGGTCTTCGAAAGCCCAACACGAGCGGCGAACTCTCGCTGCGACAGGCCGTTCGACCGCAGATATTCAGAAAGCGATGTCATGATGGAATCGTTCGCACATAGCGGACAGTCTTGCAAGCCGCCTGTAAGCTATTTGCGGCGGGATATGTCCGCAGACACGTGCTATTCGTCCGCTATGGAACTTCGGCTCAAAGAACTCCGCACCCGAAAGGGTCTGACCGTTCAGCAACTCGCTGACGCAGTTGGCTTGTCGAAGTCCTACGTGAGCGATCTCGAGAACGGAAAGCGCCGCGCGAACAGCTACCGACTGGAAAAGTTTGCAAAGGCGCTTGGCGTCTCCGTCTTCGACCTCATCAATGATGAAAACTTGAGCGAAGACGCCAAAGACCTCTTAGAGGCCTTTCAGCTCATGTCCCCTGAGCATCGCGGACTGATCCTTGAGACCGCTCGTGCATTTCGAGATCGCGCCGAATCCGGTGAGCCTCGCAAATAAACGCCTCAAACTGATCGCGCTGCATCGTAAGAAGCTCTGCCAGGAGCTTCGCGTTATCCGTTTGATCGTCAGTCATTAACTTGCCTTGCTCCTTCTACCCCTAGGGCAACCTTTACGAACTTGTTCGCAACTTCAAGAACACCGGCGCGCCTCCGCGTCTGTAGTGTCCGCTATGAGCGAACCTTTTCATTGACGACCTGTTCGCTATCTGCGAACTTCCCGAACGTGCGCCGCCGAAGACACCCAATCAGGGCTGATCGCGGTTCATTTTCAGGGAGACATCACCGATGGATCATTTTCAGCACAGACTTGAACTGCTCAAGCGCGCTATCCGCGAGGGCAATCGGCCTGCGGCATCCGCCCGCGCTGTCGATCTTGCCGACATTTTTGCGGCCTCTTCTGACGACGGCAGCAGCACGCCGCCGCCCGCACTTCCGCATTTGCCTGCCACCCTCATCGAGGAGCGCAAGCAATGACCGTAACCGCCCAACATGAGCCGCGTCTCCTGAGAGTTGTGCCGAATCCCCGCAGAACAATTACCCGCCGCCACCCAAGGCGAAAAGACCCGCAAGGGGTGCCCCTAGGTAATTCCATGCATTTTCATTCACAGGTTGCAAAGCGATGAGGGTCTCTTTCCGCCCCATCCAGGCACGCCCCTTGCGCGAGTTCATCGTGCTCAGGGACGCCGTGCGCCGCACCGCCCTCGTGAACATGCCGAGCCCGAGCCCCGCGCGCTTTTGCGCCATTGCCCTCGACCTCGAATTCCGCCGCGCCAAGCGCCGACCGAACCGGAGGATCAGATGACCTACCAGCACACCCAAGCCCCAGCGCGCAGCATCACGCACCGGCTCAGCATAGACGCAGAAGAGTTTGAGCGCGCGGCAGTGGACGCCGGTGAGCGCCTTCTGTCGGTCGCTTGCTGGCTGATGATCACCGCCGGCGGGATCGGCCTGCTTTTCGTCGCCGACAAGACGGTGCGGAACGCCCTGCACACCTTGCACGGCTGCGGCGCCTGCTGAGGCGCCCGCCACCACGAATGCCGGGCATAAGGCCCGCATCCCCTCGCCGCGACACACCATGGATCGTCTCTGCCCCCAAGACGAACGCGGCGAGGGGCCCAAATTTCCAGACTGAGGACCCATGATGCTCATGACCCAAACGACTGACTTCCAGCAGGACATCTCGACAGCCAAGCCCGAGCAGATCGCTGCCGCTGCGGCGGTCGTTGTGGACGAGCTTTCGCACCAGGCAGCGAAACTGGTGATCGACAGCCAGAAGGCCTCGACCAGTTACCTGCAGCGCAGCCTCGGCATTGGCTACAACCGCGCCGCGCGCCTGATGGAGTACCTTGAGGAGCTCGGCATTGTCACCATAGCCGACCACGTCGGGCAGCGCGATGTAGTAGCAAAAGAGATGCCCGCCGAACTCAGCGCCGCCGAGATGGCCCGGTCCGCCACCAAGAAGCGCACGCCGATGAAAGAGACCGCCGAGGACAATAACGTGAAGAACGGCGCATATGGCGTCGCTGCGGGAGAACTGAAGCAGTTCATCGAGCGGGTCGAGCGCCTTGAGGAGGAAAAGAAGGAGATCGCCGACCAGGTCAAAGAGGTCTTCGCCGAAGCCAAGGGGCGCGGCTATGACACCAAGGTCATGCGCAAGGTCATCGCCCTGCGCAAGCGCGACAAGGACGACATCGCCGAGGAAGAGGCGGTGCTCGAGATGTACAAAGCCGCGCTGGGGATGGACTGATGACCGACACCAGCCCCACCAGCCCCGACGACATCCTCGCGAGAATCCGCGCCAAACGCTCCGAGCACGAGCACCGCAAATCGGCCGCCCTGCCGCCGCTTCCGCCCCAACGTGAATATGAGGGGCAAGGCCTCTCGGATCGCCTTTGGGAAGATTGCCATGACGAGGAGCGCTGGCTTCCCGAGGGCTTTTGGTTCGCGTTTCTCGTACTGGCCATCCTTGCGACCGGCGGCGCTCTCGCGATCTGGCTCGGCCTCGACCTTCTGGCGGCCGCGATCCGGTCGCTCGCCATGCTGATCGAGGGGATGCTCTGATGCGCGACACCATGGACGAGATCGACCGCCTCAGCGAAGTGCGTGACCGCGCACGGCAGCAGGCACGCGCTGGTCGCGGCACCCCCATCAGCGATGTTTTCGCGGCGATTGCCTGCGAGGCCGAAACGATGATCCGCAGCCTGCGCAAAGCTGCAAAGACGGCGGAGGGCTTCTGATGCGCCCCCTACGCGCCCTTGTCGGATGTGCCACCTCCTTCGTCGTGCTCGAGGAGCTGCTCAAGCGCGGCATCGATGCCTGGCAGTGCGACATCCTTCCCGCTGACAAGCCGACCAACCGGCACATTCAGAACGACATCCGGAATGTCCTGCCTTGGGGCTGGGACTTGCTCATGGTCAGCAACCCGCCCTGCACCCGGCTTTGTAATTCCGGGGTGCGCTGGCTTTCGGTGCCGCCGGCCGGGCGCAGCGTGGAGGAGATGTGGCAGGAACTCGAGGACGGCGCGGACCTGTTCAGCGAATGCCTGAACGCCCCGATCCCTCATGTGGCGGTCGAGAATCCCGTCATGCACCGACATGCCCGCGAGAGGATCCGCAATTGGACCAAGCCTCAGATCGTCCAGCCGTGGTGGTTCGGCGACCGTGCCTTCAAGGCAACCGGCCTCTACCTGCGGAACCTGCCTGAGCTGGTGCCCACCAAGAAGCTTACACCGCCGCGGCCCGGCACCGACGAGCACAAGCGCTGGTCCGCGATCCACCGGGCGCCGCCCGGGCCGGATCGCTGGAAGTTCCGCAGCAAAACGTTCGCCGGGATGGCGGCCGCGTGGGCGCAGCAATGGGGCGGATTTGCGATGAAGGAGGCTGCGGCGTGAGTGGCGTTACCCACCAAACGCCCCGGATTGGGGGCAAATTGTCCAAACCGGGGCAACTGGTAATAAAAAGGTTCTGCCTTCAAATGTCTGCCCTCCCCCTCAGCACCGGGAAAATTCCGGCGTTTTGCTCCAAGGGGTCTGCGGGCGCGTCAGTCCACTCACGGACCACCTCGACGGTGTGTGAACGCGCTGAGTCTGTCGAGTCCGTTCAGCCTTCAGTTGCCGAAATTTTCGGGCAACTCAATCAGCAGAAATCGCCAACACAACATGCTGTGGAGGCCAGCCGATGACCGCCTACGTCGATGACATGTACCGCACCACCATGGGCCGTCTCCGGCACATGAAGATGAGCCACATGATTGCGGACAGCACCGACGAGCTGCTGGCCATGGCGGACCGGATCGGCCTGCAGCGAAAGTGGCTCCAGAAGCGCGGCATCGCCGACGAGCATTTCGACATCGGCATGGGCCTCCGCGCCAAGGCAGTCGCCGCCGGCGCGGTCGAGATCACCATGCGAGAGCTCGCGCAGAAATGCATCGCGCGCAGGCCCAGCCCTGCAAGCGACCAGTCCAACTAACCCACGATAGAAGGAGCCAGAGGCATGCCCCCCGATCGCATGACCCACGTGCAGCCCGCTGAGTTCGCCGTCGAGGCCCGACCACTGGCATATGTCAGCGCGAAGACGCTTGGCGTCTTGATGGACATATCCGAGAGCACGATTTGGGACTGGACGCGCAAAGGCCACCTGCCCAAGCCACGGAAGATGCCGAGCGGTGCGACCCGATGGAAGTGGTCAGAGGTTGAAAGATTCATCGATGGCGCGGCAGAGTCGCCCGACGATGCCGATCCAATCCTGAGGGCCAGCCGTGGCCGGTGACATCCGCCTTGAGAAGTATGTTCAGCGCAAGGTTGCGCGCGGGAAAGAGTACTTCTTCTTCCGTGTGGTGCGTAAGGGCAAGGAGCTTCGCCGCTCACTCCCGCATCCGTTCGAGGCCGAATACCGCGCAGCTTACAACGCGGCGCACCACGAAGCCTTCGGCACCGTCCCGGGAGAGTTCGAGAGCCAGAAGGCAATCGCCCGCCTTATCCGAGACCACAAAGACAGCGCGAGATATGCTAGGCTCCCCAAAGCGAGCCGCCTCCTTCGGGACTACGCCCTGGACCTGATGGCTGATCGCTGGGGCGCCTTCGACGCTGACCAAATCCGGCCCATCCATGTGCAGGCGGTCTACGATAGTCTTTCTGATCGCCCAGCGACTGCCAACCGGCGGCTTGATGACATGAGCGCAGTATTCAGCTGGGGCAGAACGCGAGGCTTTGCAGACGACAACCCCTGCCGCCGTATCGAGCGCGTGCACAGCGAAGAGAGCTATGAGCCATGGCCCGATGACCAGCTCGAAATCCTGATCGGCCGAGGCAAGCGGCATCTCGTGAAGGTCGCCCTGGTCGCGCTCTATACCGGACAGCGCCGCGCTGATGTGATCGGCATGTGCGAGACCCAGATTCGAGACGGCATCTGGACCATCGAGCAGGGCAAGACCGGCAACCCGGTGACTGTTCCCCTGCACCCGGTCGTTCTGGCGATCATCGAGGAAGAACGCGCAGCGCGGCGCAAGGCTCAGATCGTCGCCCCGGCTCTTCCCCTCCTGACCAACAGCCGCGGCAAACCGTGGGGAAAGGGCTTCGGCGCCTCTTGGACCAAAGAGCTGATCCGCCTCAAGTTGCGGCCCCACTCTGTCGAGGAAATCGAAGCTGGGCAATTTCGCCCGACCTTCCACGGCCTGCGCACAACGAACGCCACAGTCATCGCCAACACCGTCGCCCGAAACCCAGAGCTATTCGGCGGCATCCAGCGCGTTCAGGCAATGCTCGGACACCTGTCAGAGCGCATGTCGAAGCATTACGCAAGACGCGCGGAGGTTGAGCACATGAACCGCGAGACGGTGCTGCTGTTACCAGACTTTGGGAAACAGTTTCCCGAAATTGGGAAACATGATGACGGAGAGGTCGCTAAGTGATTGAAAATGGTGGGTGATGAGAGACTCGAACTCCCGACATCTTCGGTGTAAACGAAGCGCTCTACCAACTGAGCTAATCACCCGTAGGGCGGGGTTTAGCCAAGCTGCGGGCGGCTTTCAAGCCTGATCCTTCGTCATTTCCTCGATCCACACGCGCGGCCCCGGGCCTTCGCGGCCGCGCCGATCGGACGGATTGTAGAGCGGGCAGCTTTCCAGTGACAGGCAGCCGCAACCGATGCAGCCGTCGAGCTCGTCGCGCAGCTGTTCGAGCTGGCGGATTCGCGCATCGAGACGGGCGCGCCAGCCTTGCGAGACCGCTTGCCAGTCGGCTTTGGAGAGCGCCTTGTCGCGCGGCAGCGCCGAGAGCATCTCGCGAATTTCGGCCAATGGAACGCCCAGTTTCTGCGCCATGCGGATCACGGCGATGCGGCGCAGTTCTCGCCGATCGTAGCGGCGGTGGTTGGCGTCCGTGCGCCAGCTCTCGATCAGTCCCTCCGCCTCGTAGAAATGCAGCGTCGAGACGGCAACGCCGGCGCGTGCTGCGACCTCTCCCACGCTCAGGTCATTGGCGCGCGCACGGCTGGCAGGACGGGACATGCGGGACATGGAGTTTCCTCACGCATACGAAAGGCACTTGACCTCAAGTGAACTTGAGGAAGCAGTTTCGCAGGCGTTCCGCGACTCTGCAAGGAGAGAGACAGTGACCGCACCAAACACCAAGACGGGTCCGCACCAGACAGAGACAGGGATTTTCGCGATACTCCTGCGCTGGCGCACCGCGCGCCGGATCGCACGGCGCAGCGCAGAGCTGCGCGCGGATCCCTGGCTGTCCCTAGACGTCGGGCTTTCCGACGGCGGCCCGCCGCCCCCGCCTCCGCTGCGATACCGAGACTGAAGAGAGGTCCAGAAACGAGAAGAGGCGCGCCTCGGGGAAACCGGTCAGCGCGCCTCTTGGAAGAGTGGTGGATGATAAGCGATTTACATATCCTAAAGAAGTGGTCGCCCCTCATACCTGAATTTCTTGCCTGACAGCCAGAATTCCGCCATCCAAATCCCGCCCGTATCACCATACATTAAACTCGAAAGTGATGACCGAACACACCGACGCGCTCCCCGACCACGTGACCCCGTTGATGTGATCCCCGAAAACGTCCCCGTTCCAGCTTAGAGTTCTTCAGACGGAATCCTTGGCTGGGAGAGGAGCGAAAACGCATGAAGGCATCGAAGTTCACGGACGCGCAGAAGGCGTTCATCCTAAAGCAGGCGGAGGATGGCACGCCTGTCGTGGAGGTCTGCCGCATGGCAGGGATCAGCACGGCGACCTTCTTCAATTGGAAGAAGAAGTACGCGGGATTGATGCCGTCCGAGATGAAGCGGCTTCGGAAGCTCGAGCAGGAGAACGCGCGGTTGAAGAAGATCGCCGCTGATCTCGTGCTGGACAGCGAGATGGTGAGCGGGTGAACGCCATCGGTTCGAGAGAACCTGCGAACGGACGTCATCAAGCGAAAGCTTTGAGGCCTGCCCGGAAGAGGACGCTGGTCGACGAGATACGGGCGGATTGGCAGGTGTCGATCCGCCGCGCCTGCGAGGTGATCCGGTTCGATCCAAGGGCCTATCGCTACAAGTCTCGCCGACCTGGACAGGCCGTTTTGGAACAGCGGATCCGAGAGATTTGCCAGACCCGTGTCCGCTTCGGTTACAGGCGGGTGCATGTGCTGTTGCGCCGCGAGGGCTGGGAGATCAACGCGAAGAAGACCTATCGCCTTCACAAGAAGTTGGGCATGCAATTGCGGAACAAGACGCCGAAGCGGCGGGTAAGGGCCAAGCTCCGCGACGACCGGAAGGAGGCCGTCGGGCCCAACGATATCTGGGCGATGCCGTGCCCGATAGGCGATTGCCCAAGCGCAATCTGCCGGAAGGGACTTCGTCCACGATCAGCTCGCGACGGGGCGCAAGCTTCGCGTGCTCACGGTGGTGGACACCTTCGCGCGCTACGTGCCGGTGCTCGATGCACGCTTCTCTTACCGCGGCAAAGATGTGGTCGCGACCCTGGAACGGGTGTGCATACGCACCGGCTATCCAGCCACAATCCGCGTCGATCAGGGCAGCGAATTCATCTCGAAGGGCATGGACATATGGGCCTACGCCAAGGGTGCGACGCTGGACTTCTCGCGCCCCGAAAAACCCACGGACAACGCCTTCATCTTGCGTCGGGGCAAACAGTCTCCCGGACTGTTTGCTCATCCTTCCTGACCTACAACGGGCGCTTCCGGGCGGAATGCCTGAACAGCCACTGGTTCATGAGCCTTGAAGATGCCGCCGAAAAGCTGGAGGCTTGGCGTAGAGACTACAATGATGAAAGACCGCACGGGGCCATCGGCAACAAGGTCCCGGCAGACCTGATCAAATTTGCTCACGACACCAGCCCGTGAGCCTGATGCAAGCGCCGAAACTCTAAGGACGGCCGAGGGCGCGTCGGGTAGCACATCACACAACCAGCAGACTCTCGTTATGAATGAGGGACCCGCGGGGGGCAGGTCAGACCGGGTTCCACTACGACTTCGGATGGATCGACCTGCCGATATTCGACGAGCGCGGGTATCCAAGATACCAGCGTAGGGTCACGGAAATCCCGGGGCTGTATTTCTGTGGTCTGCACTGGATGGAGACGCAGGGTTCCGGACTGTTCTACGGTGCCGGCCAAGACGCTGAGTATGTTGTGAGTCATCTAGCGGCGCAGCCAAGATGCTGGCTCACCCATTCGCGCGAGCGTCGCGCAATTTGGGATGGCGGCTATATGGCCAGTGCCGCATTGCGGCGGTGCAGCAGTCGATCCACTGCCAGAGTCGGATGGATGTCTGCTTTTCCTTGACTTGGCGGGACCAGGGCGCACCTGCAGCGAAAGCCCGCAATCCGCCCTTCGTGCTGGGCCTAGCTGTGATGCAGCACCTGACACGACGGCCTGAACGGTGCTGCCTGAAGACCGACACTAACGCTAGGACCGAAGCTCCCGGCGCGACTAGAAGGAAGGTGAAGGAGCCGGCCTGGTCAACCAAGTACTACGCGCCACCCCACCGGCACCATCGGCTGCGCAAGCGCGTGATGTCGCGCTGCGCCCCGGCCCAGCGCTCATTCTGGCTTAGAGCAGCAGCCGCGCTTGAGAGGCTTCAGTTGCGAACGACAGCGACCACCGCTCTGCCCAGATCCTTTAGCGCGCCGTTGCGAACCTCGAATTCCGCGTCCGTATCCGAGACGAACAGGGTCGCGATCCAGGGTGCCTCCCCTTCAGGCTGGATCACCGCGACGAGGTTGCGCGTGTGGCTTCCGCTGCCCGACTTGTCGAGGATCAGCCAGTCGTCCCCGACCTCGGCGCGGAGCAACGCCCCGGTCACGCCGCCGTGGCGCATCCAGCCAGCCAGTTGCCCGCGCGCTTCCGGGGACAGCACGTCGCCCAGGAGCAGCACCCGCAGCGTCTCGGACATGGCGGCCGGGCTCGTGGTGTCCCGCTCATCGCCGGGCGCGAACGCGTTCAGCTCGGGCTCGAGGCGGTCGAGGCGGCTCGTAATGTCGCCGGCGCTGCGGAAGAACTGCGTCACCGCTTCCGGCCCGCCGAGATGCGCGATCAGGATGTTCGCCGCCACGTTGTCGCTCATGTCGATTGCCGCGAGGCAGAGCTCGTCGAGGGTCATGGTCCGGCCGACCCGCGTCTCCGTAACGGGCGCGTAGGGCACGAGGTCGGGCTCGCGCACCGGCAGCGCGTCGGAGAGCGACAGCGTGCCCGCATCGCTGCGCGCGAGGATGGCGCCGCAGACGGGTACCTTCACCGTGCTGTTCATGAGGAAGAGCTCATTCTCGCGGTGAGACCAGGACCACCCCGAGCCGGTGTCCACGAGCGAGAGACCGACGCGGGCGCCGAGCTGCTCCTCGATCCGGGCGACGGTGCCCCGGAGCGCCTCGACAGGCGCCTCGGCGTGGGAGGCAGTGGCCATGGACAGGCCGAGAGCGAGCCCTGTCGCGACACGCGACAGGACGGTGGCGGATAACCGCATGGGACCATTCCTTTCAGGATCTGCGCCGGGGGCGCATGGGGTGCGACATCAGTTGATGTCATGCGACCTGTATATTTCGGCTTGATCGCAGCCATCAAACGACAAATCTTATGGCCTTCCATTATCTGAGGTACTGCCATGGATCGCCCCGACCTGCCGCTCAATGCCCTCCGGGTGTTCGAAGTCGCCATGCGTCAGGGCAGCTTCACCAGGGCCGCGATCGAGCTGCGCGTCACCCAGGCCGCCGTCAGCCATCAGGTCGCGAGGCTCGAGGACCTGCTGGGCGCGACGCTGTTTCTGAGGACCTCGCATGGATTGGTGCCGACAGACGAGGGCAGCCTACTTTTCCCGGTGCTCGAGCATGGCTTCGACGCGATGGCGCGGGTGCTCGACCGGCTCGGTGGGCGCCGCGACATCGAGGTGCTGAAGGTCGGCGTCAACACGACCTTCGCGATGGGCTGGCTGATGCCGCGGCTCGAAGCTTTCCGACAGGCCCATCCCGAAATCGACCTCCGGATCTCGACCAACAACAACCGGGTGGAGATCCTGCGCGAGGGGCTCGACATGGCGATCCGCTTCGGCAGCGGAGGCTGGACCGGACACGATGCGATCCCGTTGGCAGAGGCACCCATGGCGCCGCTCTGCGCGCCGGGCGTCGCGGCACGGCTTTTGCATCCTTCGGACCTCGGGCAGGTCACGCTGCTGCGCAGCTACCGAAGCGCCGAATGGCCGGGCTGGTTCGAGGCCGCAGGCGTGCCCTGCCCGCCCGTCACCGGGACGGTCTTCGACAGCTCGGTGGCACTTGCAGAACTGGCAGCCTCAGGCGCGGGCGTGGCGCTGCTGCCGATCTCCATGTTCGAGAGCTACATCGCGCAGGGTCGCCTGGCGCAACCGTTCGGGGTCACCGTTTCGGTTGGACGCTACTACCTCGCCTGGCCGTCTGATCGGCCAGCCACGCCAGCGATGAGCACGTTCTCGCGTTGGCTGACCGGCCAGAGCGCCGAGTAGCCAACCAGGTCGTATCAGCCCAAGCCCGCCGTGCGCGATAAGGACCGCGGAGCGCGGTCGGCAGCCATTTGGAATCCCTTCATGCATCATGCGACATGAAGTCCAAGACCGACGCAAAGAGCGGATAGCGGACTTTCGCGGCGGTGAATATCCTATCTCCCAGCAAAGAAGGACCTGACATTTAGAGCGGAGAGAGATCGAGGGTTGTTCTGCACCCCCGCATGACGGAACCAAGCCCTTTTACGACGGTCGGTCGACAGATCAGACGGCTTGATCTGCTCCAGTGTCGCGTGAACGCCAGTGCTGCCAGCAAGCAGCGCTTCGGCGTCGCACCCTCGGATTGAGCCAAATGACGGCGTCATTTCTGGCGACCCGAAGAACACTTTCATGAGCACACGTCATGATCGTGCCGCACGCAACCGATCGATCAAAAGCCGTAGCGCCGAGCTAAGATTCCGCCGCCCCATGTAGCACAGGTGGTAGCCGTCGAAGGGCAGGCAGAAGTCGGCGAGGACCCTGCGCACACGTCCGGTATCGAGGTCAGCGCGGACTTCCGGCAGTGGCAGGTAGCCGAACCCGTGACCAGCACGCACCGCTTCCATCACGAGGCCGGGGTCGTTCAGGATGAAGGGACCGTTCAGCTTCTTCACCACCTCGATGCCTTCGATCTCGAACTCCCAGTCATAGACCGGCCCGTCGGAGCGGTGCCGCATCAGGATACAGTCATGGGCGTCGAGATCGTCGGGGTGCTTCGGCGTGCCGCGCCGCGCGAGGTAATCCACGCTGGCGACCGCCGCCATTTCCAGCTGCGGCCCGACGGGGACTGCGATCATGTCGGGGCTCAGGTGTTCGCCAAGCCGGATCGCGCAGTCAAAGCGGTCTTCGGCAAGGTCAGAAAGCCGGCCTTCGCTGCTGATCTCGATGCGCACGTCGGGATAGTCGCGCACCAGTTGCGAGGCCACCGGCCAGAGGATGTCGCGGGTCGCGGGCACGCTGGAGGTTACCCGCACCAGCCCCGAGGGACGCTCGCCCAGCGTGCGGATTTCCTCGATGCGGTTGCCGAGCTGCTGAAAGCTGGGGCGCAGCGCCGCGAGAAGCTGTTCGCCCGCATCGGTGGGGGTCACCTTCCGCGCGCTGCGGTTGAGCAGCCGCACGCCGATCTTGTCTTCGAGCCGCCGGATCGTGTGGCTCACGGCGGATTGCGACACGCCGAGACGGTGCCCGGCGCGAGTGAAATTGCCCTCTTCGGTGACGGCGAGCAGGGTCGAAAGATCGCCGAGCAATTCACGGTCCATGGCGCGCTCCTTCTGTGGCTCGCGGTGTTCTGGGGCAAGGAACAGCCTGACGCAAAGGAAAAGCGTCGCCCAAGCATGAATCCAGTTCATAGCAACGATAAGGCAAGGCGGCCTTCTCCAACCCCGGGGGCAGCTCCAGATTGGAGGGCAGACGACACATCCGAACCGGAGTTCCCAATATGACCACCCAGACCGATCCCCAAAACCCCGCCCGCCGCGAGCTGCTGCTGACTGCCGGAATGGGCGCCGCCGCGCTTGGCATGGCCTCGCTGAGCGCCGAGGCCGCACTGGCACAGGCGAGCACCGAGTGGGACAAGACCTTCCCGCAGAGCGACCGCGTCGACCACCGCAAGGTCAGCTTCACCAACCGCTATGGCATCGCGCTGGTGGGCGATCTTTACCTGCCGAAAGGCCGTGACGACGCGCCGCTTCCGGCCCTTGCGGTCGCCGGCCCCTTCGGCGCCGTCAAGGAGCAGGCCGCGGGGCTCTATGCCCAGGAAATGGCCGAGCGCGGCTTTGCCGCCGTGGCGTTCGATCCCTCCTACATCGGCGAAAGCGGCGGAGCGCCGCGCTACGTCGCCTCGCCCGACATCAACACCGAGGACTTCATGGCCGCGGTAGACTTCCTTGGCCTGCAGGACGCCGTGGACCGCGACCGTATCGGCATGATCGGCATCTGCGGCTTTGGCGGCATGGCGCTCAACGCCGCCTCCCCCGACAAGCGGGTCAAGGCAGTGGCTGTGACGTCCATGTACGACATGAGCCGGGTCAACGCCCGCGGCTATTTCGATGCGATGACCGAGGAAGATCGCACCGAGGCGCTGACCGCCATGAGCCTGCAGCGCTGGGAAGACGCCGCCTCGGACGAGGCTCCGAAGCTGGCCGGTGGTCTGCCCGACACGCTGGACGGCATCGATAATCCGGTGATCGCCATGTATCACGCCTACTACAAGACGGACCGCGGCTATCACCCGCGCTCGCTGAACTCGAACGGCGGCTGGAACGTGACCTCGGCCATGTCCTTCATGAACATGCCGCAGCTCACCTACATCCACGAGATCTCGCCGCGTCCGGCGCTGATCATCGCCGGGTCCGAGGCGCATTCCCGCTATTTCAGCGAAGACGCCTATGCCGCGGCGCGCGACCCCAAGGAGTTGGTGATCATCGACGGCGCGGATCATTGCGATCTCTACGATCAGAAGGACATCATCCCCTTCGACCGCCTTCAGGCGTTTTTCGAAGGCCACCTCGCGTAAGCCCCCAGGCCTGCCCCCGAATGCGGGGGCACGCCTCATCGCCCCCTTTACCGATCATGGAGACGCCCCAATGAAGATGACCCTCGCCGCGCTTGCACTGAGCCTCGCCGCCCCCGCAGCCCTCGCCCAGCAGATGACGCAGACCACGCCTCTGGAGCGGGGCGGCCAGATCGGCAGCCCCGAGACCTTCACCGGCACGGTCTTCGTCGCGCCTGTCTTCGGCCCCGAGATGAACGATGTCAGCGCAGGTGAAGTGACCTTCCTGCCCGGCGCCCGATCGGCGTGGCACACGCATCCGGTGGGCCAATACCTCGTCGTGACCGCAGGGACCGGCTGGTACCAAGAAGAAGGCCAGGACAAACAGGTGATGCGCACCGGCGATGTGGTGTTCGCCCCGGCGGGCGTGAACCATTGGCACGGCGCAACGGCAGGAACCTCGGTCACCCACTACGCGGTTCAGGCGGTTCAGGACGGCTCCGCGGTGACATGGGGGGAGCTCGTGACCGACGAAGACTACGGCAGCTGAGACCGATTGCCTGCAACGGGAGACCGGTATGACCGGTCCCCGCCCCATCGCCAAGTCACCGATACTAAGGATGCTCCCATGAAAACCCAGATCATTGCCTCCGCCTTCGCTCTCGCTGGCACCACTGCCTCGGCGCAGGACGTTGCACGGACCCTGCCTGTTGCCGCCGATGCGGTGGCTCCGGCCCTCGCCGCCTATGCCACCGAAGACCTCTTCGGTTCGGTCTGGACCGACGAGACGTTCTCGATGCGCGACCGCGCGCTCGTCACCTTCGCGGCGCTGGTCACACGCCACGAGGCGGACACGCTCGGCCGTCACACCGAACTGGCACTCGACGCGGGCGTGACCCCGGCGGAGCTGTCGGAAACCATCACGCATCTCGCCTTCTACACCGGTTGGGGCAACGCCACTGCAGCAGCCGAGGCCATGGCCCCGGTCTATGACGCGCGCGGCGTGACCGCCGAAGACCTGCCCGCTCTCGCCCCCGATCTCCTGCCGCTGGACGAAGAGGCCGAAGCCGCGCGGGAAGAGACTGTTCAGTCCAATTTCGCCACCGTCAGCCCCGGCGTCGTCGACACCACGCGCGAGCTGCTGTTCAACGACCTCTGGCTGCGCCCGGCCCTTGCGCCCCGCGACCGCAGCATGGTCACCGTCGCGGCGCTGATCGCCGCCGGTCAACCCGAGCAGATGACCTTTCACCTGAACCGCGCGATGGACAACGGGCTGACGCAGGACGAGGCAGGCGCGATGCTCTCGCATCTTGCCTTCTATGCGGGCTGGCCCAAGGTGTTCTCGGCGATGCCCGTGGCGCGGCAGGTGTTCGAGAGCCGCGCAGACTGAAATCCTGCGGCGCGGCCCCGGCCTCGCCGCCTCACCAACGGAGACATTCCATGAAGATCATCCGAGCTGGAAGCACGCCCTCCGCCCCCGGTCCCGAGGACTATTTTACCGGAACCGTGCGGATCGACCCCATGTTCCAGGCCGATGCCCCGGGCCGCACCAGCGGTGCCCATGTCACCTTCGAGCCCGGCGCCCGCACCGCATGGCACACCCACCCGGCGGGGCAGACCATCATCATCACCTTTGGCCGCGGCCGGGTGCAGCGCGAAGGCGGACCCATCGAAGAAGTCACAGCGGGCGACGTGGTCTTCTTTCCCGCCGAGGAGAAACACTGGCACGGCGCATCGCCCGACACTGCCATGTCGCACATCGCCATTCAGGAGATCATCGACGGCACGCCGGTGACCTGGCTGGAGAAGGTCTCGGACGCGGACTATTCTGGCTGAAGGCAACAGCGCTGCCGCCTATTGTGGCGGCAGCGCGGCGATGGCTGCAAGGCCGAGTTCCTGCGTTCCGAGATGTGAACAGGCATGGAAAACTGACCCCGTAGCGGGGTGATCGGCGTCCAAAAATGACCCCCTTACATTGATGGTCATCATGCTCCCGGGAACAACCGGGAGCAGTTTTGGGATGTTGGTCGTGGAGACTATCGCGAAGATCCGTCGGGCGTATTTCCAGGACGGCAAATCGATCAAGCAGATCTGTCGTGACCTGCGTGTCTCGCGGAACACCGTCCGGAAAGTGGTCCGTTCTGGTGTGACGGAACTCACCTACGAGCGCAGTGTCCAGCCGCAGCCGAAGATCGGCCTCTGGAAGGCCGAGCTTGATCGGATGCTTGAGGAGAACGCGCGCAAGCCCAAGCGCGACCGGCTCACCCGCATCCGTCTGTTCGAGGAGTTGCAGGTTCTCGGCTACGCAGGCGGATACGATGCGGTGCGGCGCTATGCTGCGGCGTGGGCGAAGTCGGAACGCGAGGCAACAGCCTCCGCCTATGTGCCGCTGACCTTCGCGCCTGGAGAAGCCTACCAGTTCGACTGGAGCCACGAGATCGTCCTGATCGATGGTGTAACTATGACGCTCATGTCCGGCTGTGCCATAGTCGAATGCTCTCCGTCAGGGCCTATCCACGCGAGACACAAGAGATGGTCTTCGACGCACACGACCGGGCATTTGCGTTCTTCGGTGGCGCCTGTGCGCGGGGCATCTACGACAGCGGGAATTGTCCGCCATTGGTCCGAGGACAATGGACGCGGAGACAGCGGTGGAGACGATCTTCGTGGGCCGAGAGCGGGTCTACAATCGCCGCTTCCAACAGATGTGCGGGCATTATCTTGTCGATCCGCCTTCCATCGGGCTTGAACCGATGGCGCCGCGATGAACGGCGCTGCACGCCTGCATCGGGGTGGGAGAAAGACCAGCTCGAGAACCAGGTTGGTGTGGTGCGCCGGCGCTTCTTCGTCCCGCGACCGCGCTTCAAAAGTCTTGCCGAACTGAATGCTTGGCTGCGAGATCGCTGCTTGGCTTGGGCCAAGTCCCACCCGCACCCCGAGCTGCGCGAGCGATCGACCTGGGACGTCTTCGAGGCAGAACGCCCAAGCCTTGTGCCCTATGCTGGCCCCTTCGACGGATACCATGCGGTGCCGGCCTCGGTCTCGAAGACCTGCCTCGTCCGGTTCGACAGTGAGGAGGTTCTGCAAAAGGTCCGGGGGACCTTTTGCCCGACGAACGCGCTACTCGGTCGAGGCTCATGCCGTCGGCCGTCCCGTCGAAATCCGCGCTTATGCTGAACGCGTCGAGCTCTGGCAGGATGGCAAGCATGTGGGTGAGCATGCGCGCGTCTTCAGACGCGGCAAAGATGTCTACGACCCGCTGCACTACATCCCCGTGCTCGCACGGAAGCCCGGTGCCCTGCGGAATGGTGCCCCCTTCAAGGAGTGGGAGCTGCCACCTGCCATGCGGCGGGTCCAGCGCAAGCTGGGGAGAGCACCCAATGGCGATCGGCAGATGGTGGATGTTCTCAGCGCGGTTCTGACGGATGGGCTGGATGCTGTCGAAGCAGCGTGCGCTGAAGCGCTCGAGGAAGGCGTGCATTCCTCCGCCGTTGTTCTCAACATTCTGGCGCGCTGTCGGGAACCCGCGCCACCCCTGACAATCACCATGCCGGACGCGCTGCGCCTACGCTGCCAGCCGGTTGCCGATTGCACCCGCTACGACAGCCTCAGGAGACGAGATCATGGAAAGATCAAAGGTTCTGGACGCGATGGGCCAGCTCAAGCTCTACGGAATGAGGGCGGCATATGACGAGATCATCGCGACCGCGGTGAAGCGCCAACACGAACCTCAGCAGATCGTGGGCGACCTTCTGCATGCCGAGATCAACGAGAAGCAGGCACGCTCGATCAAATACCAGATGACCATCGCGAAGCTGCCACTTGCCAAGGAAGTCAACGAGTTCCACTTCGAGGGCCGTTCATCGAGGTGCCATCGGTTCGAGCCCGATGGACGGCCCGGTCAATGAAACGCTGGTGCGCGACCTCGCCAGCGCGGAGTTCCTCGAGCAGCAGCGCAACATCGTGCTCATCCACTGCCCGGCAGGGCATTGCGGAGCAATGTCCCGAGAGGGGTGGCACCGGGACCGGCAAGTCGCATCTGGCTGTCGGGATTGCCCGGGCCTCCATCCGCAGCGGCAAGAGGGGTCGCTTCTTCAACGTCGTCGACCTGGTGAACAAGCTCGATGCCGAGGCACGCGACGACAGGCAAGGACGCATCGCCGATCTCCTCTGCCGGATGGACTTCGTGATCCTCGACGAGCTTGGCTACCTGCCATTCGCCCAGACAGGCGGGCAACTGCTGTTCCACCTGATCAGTCGCCTCTACGAACGCACCTCGATCATCGTCACCACCAATCTGGACTTCGGTGAATGGCCCAGCGTCTTCAGTGACGCAAAGATGACGACCGCGCTTCTGGATCGCCTCACCCACCGCGCCTGCGGCTTGCTCGCATCATCGAAACCGGCAACGAGAGCTGGCGCTTCAAGACACGTGCCTGATCAGCTTGCCCGAGCCAGCTGCGCGACTTGGGGGCTACGCCGCCCCGGGCAAGCTGTGCCAAACGAGGGGGTCATTATTGGACGCCGATAGGGGGTCAAAGTTCGCTGCCGATTGACATTCCGAGACCTGGCCCTGAGCGACGCTTTGCTTTGGGACGCCATCGACAAACGACCATAAAATCCGAGCGTCAGTTCGCCCATGCTTCGGCTTTGCAACCACGGCGAACGGCCGGTCTGGTGAGGCTCCACCGCAGCAAAGGCGAATTTGATGAACGGCAGGAGCGGGCCGGCAGCGATGGGCTCTGCTGCCCGCCGAATGTGCTGCTCGCGGCACCGCCGCGAGGCCGCCTCTTGGGCGTAGCCGGCGCTCAGACACCAGCGGATTTTGAGGCTTAACTTCGTTGCTCTGGAGCTTGGCTGCAAGCTGTCGTGGCGAGCTTGTCCCGCGCTCTGGGATCGTGGTCTCAAACACGGGCGCCATTTTGCAATGGGGGCCCACCAAGGTTACAGCGCCGCTTCGAGAGCTCTTCAGCAGAATGTTAGTAAAGGACCACCTCTTCTGGCTGCATTGCGTAGCTCACCGAAACCTTGGATTGGCCGTCGGAGTAAACGACGCTCTGGACCGAGCGCTCCACCGCGAGCGTACCGCTGACCCAGACCGGCGTATAAAGACCTTCGACGACGACGCCTTCCGGAAAACGGACATGGATCATCTGGTTCGCGGGCGGTGGCGGCGTGTGAATGCACGCCCCAACGGTGGGCACGAGCAGAAACTCGACCGCCCTGTCGCCCTCGAACGCCAGCGGCAGAACGTAGCCCGGCACGCGGACTTCCGTCCCCACCAAATCTTCGCTCACGGCTGAGGCCGCATGGATGCGTTTGCCCATGATCTCCTCGCGCTTCGCAAACAACGCGTCCGCGTCGAGACCGTCTTCGGAGAGTTCCGCACGCAAAGTACGTGCCGTCTCACTTTCTTCGGCGCCGAGTTCCGCCGCGCCCGACGCCTCCAGACGCAGAAGCTTGCGCAGCTTGTCCAGCTGCGGTTCGGAGAGGGCCTCGAAGGGATTGTCGGTCGCCTCGCTCGGTGGCGCGAGATCATCCCAGCCGATCTCCCGCGGGGCGGCGCAGAGTGGCGCAGCCAACACGGCCGACAGGGAGGCGAAATAGAATAGAAACCGGATGCGCATGATGAGATTTTCCTTGGTTTCGATCATATTCGAGGGGTGAGGCCGTCCGAAAGCGTCATCCGATAGACACGCAGCGCGGGGATAAAGGACGAAAGCACCCCGGCCGCAAGGATCGCCACGATCGACGCGGTATCGCGGGCAGTGGCAAACTCGAACCCCATCCGTATTCCGAACTTTGCCGACAGGATCGGGTCCGAGGTCGACGTTGCCAGCACAAGAAGTGCCGCCCCCGAAAGCAGCCCTGCCACCGTCAGAAGCGCCGCTTCGATGACGATGAGCGCGAAAATGCGCCCCGGCGTCGCACCCACGGCCCGCAGGATCGCAAATTCACGGCGCCGCGCCTCGAGGCTGGCAGAGAGCATCACCACCATCCCAGTCATGCCGACCAGCGCGACGGCCCAGGACATGAGCTGCAGGGCCGCTTCCGCCGTGCCGGTGATCGACCAAAGCTCGAGAAGCGCTACACTCGGCAGAACAGCAGAAATCGCCTCGCCGCGATAGTCGGAAAGATCCCGCACTACGGACCTCGGGGACTCTGTTGCACAAATCGCGTGAGGGGATTCATCTCGTGAATCCCGAGTGGTGGCTGGCCTGCATGAGCAGACCCGCCCCCACCTACAGGACCAGGAACTGGCCGGCCTACAATGAAGCGCTCAAGCGCCGTGGCTCGCTGACGATCTGGTTCGCCCCCGAGATAAGCTGGGATGCCGTGTCGACAGGCAGGCGTGGCCGCCAACTGACCTACAGCGATGCCGCCGTCCAGACGCGTCTAACGATGAAGATGCTGTTCGGCATGGCACTCCGGCAGACGACCGGGTTCGTCGAGAGCCTGCTGCGGCTGGTTGGCCTCGACTGGACGGTGCCTGACTTCAGCACCCTGTCTCGCCGCCAGAAGACCCTTGCCGTGAACATTCCGTATCGCGGTTCCAGGGGACCGCTGCACCTGCTGCCCCCTCTCGGGACATTTCTGCGAAATGCCCTGCCGGGCAGTGGACAGCACCGGGATCAAGGTCGAAGGTGAAAGCGAATGGCACGCACGCAAGCATGGTGGTCCCAAACGGCGGGCTTGGCGCAAGATCCACCTTGGGAGCGATGAGAAAACGTTGGAGGTCCGGGCTGTTGAGATCACCGGGAGCCACGTCGGCGATGCGCCGATCCTACAGGACTTTCTCGACCAAATCCCGGAAGATCAGGCAATCGGTTGCGTCACGGCAGATGGTGCCTCCGACACGCGCAAACGTCATGATGTGATCGCCGGGCGCGGTGCTCATCCCGTCTTCCCGCCCGGCAAAAAAGCGAAGCCCTGGAAGACCATCACGGCTGGAGCGCAGGCCGTCGCCAGCGGTGCTCGTACCGATGGCGCATCCGCTGGCAACTCCTCGAACCAATGGCGGACAAGGGCTCGCCTCGCAACGAGGTCCTGCGCGCCTCCAAATACCTTGGCCGCACCCTGTGGCGACGATGGAGCGGAGACCACCGCCGGAGTCGCGTTGAGACGAAGATGCATTGTTTGAAACTGCTGGGCCAGCGGCTCACGGCAAGGGACTTCGCCCGACAGGTCGCCGAGCTCTAGGTTCGCATCGCCGTCCTGAACGGCTACACCGCGCTCGGACTCCCGGTCACCGAGGCTATGGAATAAGCCTGTCCGGGGAAGCGGCAACCTCGACCATCACCGGATTTGTGCAACAGAGCCGTCCCACAGTATTGCATGGCAAATGTCTTCCAAGGGCTTGTTGGTCGCGGCCGTCTGCCGGGACAATTCTCCGTTGCGCCGAGATACATACTTTGGGTTGTAGACTTTTAGATATAAGATCCTGTACTCTGGGTGTGCTTGGAGGGAGGCGTACTTCCGCAAACGACACATGCCAGAGAATATCTCGTGAATTTTCAGCGCTTCTGACCCTCTAGGGCGCGCGGGGCGCCACACGCTAGGAGAGACCTTGGTGTCTGACTTGAAAGGTAAGGACCGCAGCAGCGAGCCGCGACTGTCGACAGAGGCAGGCGCAGCGCAACCGCTGGCACCTCAGCGCAGCCAAGCCCAGCAACTGCGCACCGATTTCGGGCAGATCGCCACAGCCGCCAACGCGGCGGCGATCGGGATGGGACTCGCGACGCAGACAAGTGCTGCATCGGCGCTTGACGCCCAGGCCGATGGCGACACCACGCCGCACCAAGAAGCGAGCGATGGCTCTGGAACCACTCAGTCCAAGCAGGCTCGGCCAGAAACCAGCCTTTTCAATGCACCGGACACGCTCAGCGAGGCAGCTGGTGCAGAGAGTTCCGATAGCGCCTTCAACACGGCTCATCCGAGCCCTGACACAACAGGCGCCCCCACCACGACCAGGATCACCGCAACCGCCTTCACTCCGCAGGGCGAGGTCATTTCAGCGCGGCCTACAGAAAGCAGCACATCTGAGCAGACCGCGCACTCCAGTCCTCATACGGCCCTGACTGGAGGTTCGGTCGCCGGCGTGCATGGCAGCATCGCCGGAGAAGACGGTCTTCTCGATGGCCCCATCGACCTCGTCGGGGGCGAAGATGGGCTGCTCGAAACACTTACCGGCGAGAGCGGCATCGTTACCGGTACTCTTGACGCCGTCGCCGGGGAAGATGGCCTGCTCGACAACACTCTCGACCTCGTCGCGGGCGAAGACGGGCTGATCGAGACGCTTACCGGCGAGAGCGGCATCGTCACCGGTACTCTTGACGCCGTCGCCGGGGAAGATGGCCTGCTCGACAACACCCTCGACCTCGTCGCGGGCGAAGACGGGCTGCTCGAAACGCTTGCCGGCGAGAGCGGCATCGTCACCGGCACACTCGACGCCGTCGCCGGAGAAGATGGCCTGCTCGACAACACTCTCGACCTCGTCGCGGGCGAAGACGGGCTGATCGAAACACTTACCGGCGAGAGCGGCATCGTCATCGGCACACTCGACGCCATCGCCGAGGAGGAGGACCTGCTCGACAGCACACTCGACCTCGTCGCGGGCGAAGACGGGCTGCTCGAAACGGTTACTGGCGAGAGCGGCATCGCCACCGGTACACTTGACGCCGTCGCAGGGGAGGAGGGCCTGCTTGACAATACGCTTGACTTGGTCGCGGGCGAGGAAGGGCTTTTGGGCGGGCTGCTGGGACTGGACAGCACCTCGGAGGAGCAGACCGCAGAGGGTGAGTTTCTCGACACGCTGCTCCTGAGCGGGGGCGACGATGAGATGCTTGCCGATGTGCTTGATGGGCTGCTTGGCGAAGACGATCCTTTCGCACTGTCTGCCGACCCGGCAGACAGCAGCACCCTCGACCCCTCCACCAGCGAACTCCTTGCCGGACTTGGGATCGAAGACGACCTCAGCGGCTCCCTCGTCGACGAAGGCATTCTCGATCCCGCAGCCATGGACATCGAAGACAGCGCCGAGGTTGATGCCCTTCTGACCGAGATCCTCGGCAGTGCCGTCGACGGTGATCTTTTCTCCGGTGCGCAGGGGGCCTTTGATTCGCTTCTCGACCTCGGCGACAGTGAAAGCGACACGGCAAACACGGTCGCAGAGGGCGACGACAGCCTACTCGGCGACGCCGCGGTTGACGGCACTCTGAACGGGCTCTTTGAAAGCGGCAGCGGAGACGGCTTGTTGGCCGACCTGCTTGGCGGCGACAGCGGCGGGCTCGATAGCGAAAACAGCTGATCATTTCGCCGCGAATTTCTGCATTTCATAAGCGCTGGGTTGCGAGCCCAAATTAAGTCAAATTTCTATGCAAATATGCGAGCAGCTCTCGGAATATTCCGAGAGCTGAATTTCTTCACATCCGGCGCGGTGATCGCAAAAATACGTTGCACCTTGCGGTTGATTGCGGCAGAAATAAAGATCTAAACGCCGTACATGTTTCTAGGGTGGGCAGTGCTTCACGACCCTGCCCCAATTCATAATCCCGAGGAGCATCGTACTGATATCCAATCCGGATATCGTTCTTGAGAGGAGAAGCGTGGGGAGAGACGGTGCTGACCATTCGGTGAGGAGTGTGTGGTATGGCTATAGAATATTCTACGCGCGCCCTGCCTGCGAATACGGACACATTGCGGGTCGTGGGGTCGCACCTGACCTTGGCGGAACCCACTGAAATTTACCTCTTCGAATCACGCAACGGCATTTCTCAATATGAGAAGCACGGTCCTGATCTCGATGTATCCCTGGAGGATGGTCGTGCGCTTTATATAGAGAACTTCTTTGCAACGGGTCCTGACGGAGATTTCAGCTCTCTCGTAGACAACAATGGTGCATCACTCCTATCCGGCTTGCTCGTTCCGGAAGCTGACTTTGATGAATTACAATTGAGCGATGTGATTGGCGAAATGTTGCTCGCTAACACCCAAAATTCGACAGAAATACCGGCTCGGGGCCCCGAGGGGATATCTGCGCTTGCGTTTTCGGAAGCCACGGCAGATACCCCTGAAATCGCGACCGGAGGGATAGTGCCGGCCGGACTTGGACTGGCCTCTGGCCTTGGCAGTATGTCGCTGCTCTCCTTGGGTACGGACCGGGATGTTGGCTCTGCCACCGGTTTGGCGGAAGCAACCGCGAGCACCAAGATCGAAACATCAGATCAGAGCGAACCGGACATCGCCGAACTGTTGGCTCCATCCGGAGAACGCGACGCGCTCGACGACACATTTGCGGAGATGCTGCGAACGGCTTCCACACGCGCCGAAGCAAATCCCAACACTGTGCCGTCGGACGCAGCTGCCGCGCAGGTCGCCACCACAGGTGGCACGCTCCCCGACGCGGATACGAACCTCGTAGCAGCCTTCGACGGACCGGACCTCTTCCCAAACGATTCCGTCGAAAGCGAACTATGAAACCTAATCAACTTTCAGGCCTTACCGGGCTTCTGAGCTGTCTCGGCTTTTGTGCAGCGCTGGCACTTGGCCTGGCGCCCGGGCCGGTTGCAGCGCAGATGAGCCTGACGCAGGCGTTGGGGCTCGCCACGGAGCTCGACCCAACGGTGACCGCGAAGCGTCAGACGGTGGCCAGCCGAACGCTGGGCATAAAGGAGGCGCGCGATGCATACTACCCGAGCGTGAACATCTCCGCCGACAGCAATACAACCGATGCCAACGGCCCCGGGATCACCCTGACGATTTCCCAGGTGCTCTATGATTGGGGCCTTATTCGCAGCCAGATCAAATCCGCGACCCAGGCCAGGGTGCGGGCGGTCTCCGATCTGAAGATGTCGGTCGAAACGCTGACGCTGGATGTTTCCGAGGCCTTCCTTGATGTCGAGATCGCCGATCGCAAGATCGCGCTGACGCTTGAATACGCAAGCTACGCCGGACGGCTCGCGCTGCAGGCCGAGGATCGCGCCCGGGCCGGGCTCGGCGATAACGGCGAAGTTGCCCGGGCCCGGCTCGAAATCGCCCGCGCCGAAGATCGCCTTGCCACGCTGCGATCGGACCGTGCGTTGAGCCTGTCGCAAATCGCCTTCCTGACCGGCCGGGATCCGCGCGGCGTCGTGCCACCGCCTTCGCTTGGCTACGCCAGCCGCTATGGCAGCAATGCGCAGATCCAGAAAGCGGTGCGCATCGCCCCTGACTACGTCGCCAGTCTGGCCCAGGCCGCCGAGGCCGAGGCCGAGGTGCAGCGTACCAAGGCCGCGCGGCTGCCCACCATCAGCCTTCAGGCTGAGGGCCGCACCGATCTCAACGGCGGTCGCACCCGCACCGCCATCGGCATCGCCGCGGGTGTCGACCTCAACGCGTCGACCGTCGGTGGACGCAGCCTGCAGATCTCGCAGCGCGACTTCGAAGCGGCGAAATACAATCTTCAAGGTGTCGAGCGACAGCTCACCAACGTGGCCCGTACCTCCTTGCAGCAACTGAGCGCCTTGCGGGCCACAGAGACCGCCCGCGCGGCGCAACTCGAAGAATCCCGACGCGTCCTTGCCACCTACGAGGAACAGTTCACCGCCGGGCAACGCGACTTGATCGACGTGTTGACCACCGGGCGCGATCTCTACGACGCGCAGATCGACCACGTGGAGACTTTCGAAGACCGCAAGCGAACCGAATACGAAGCAGCGCACGACCTGGGAGTCCTGGGCACGCTGATCCTCGAAGCCAGTCGCACCTGACGACGTATCCTGATTGACGAGTACCGGAGGAGCCACATGACCGATCGAGCGCAGACAGACCCACTTGTCGCTGGCCTCATCGAGCTGTGCCGCAGCCAGGGGGTCTCGACCTCGGCGCTTCGGCTGACCGATGGGCTCCCACTGCTCGCGGACGGCAGCATATCTATAGAGACCGCTGCAGCAGCACTTCGGCGCGTCAACATGAGCTGTCGGGTCACCCGCGAGAAACTGTCCTCCCTTCCCGCGCACAGCCTGCCGGTCTTGCTGTTCCTGCGCGGCGGTAGGTCAGTGGTACTCGAGAAGCTGAGCAAGGTGAGTGCGACCGTCGTGCTTCCCGAGGCCGACGGCGGTCGCGCGGTCTGGGGACGGCGAGAACTCGAAGCGCTGCATGACGGGCGGGTGCTCGTCTCGAAACCGATCGACGTCACCTCGGATAGGCTCGACGAGAAGAACCCCGACCGCCGGCACTGGATCCTCGGCCCGGTGCTGCGCAACTGGTGGGTCTATCGCGATGTCGTGCTCGCCTCTTTCGCCGCCAACCTTCTGGCCATCGCGACCGCACTTTTTTCGATGCAGGTCTACGACCGCGTGGTGCCGAGCAATGCCTTCGACACGCTGTGGATCCTTGCCACCGGTGTGGGCCTTGCGATCGTGCTCGAGCTGGTGCTGCGCATCACGCGTGCCGCACTGGTAGACGTCTCTGGACGCGATCTCGACCTGCGCCTCTCGGCGCAGCTCTTCGACAAGGTCACCAACATGCGGCTGGCACACCAGCCCGCATCGACTGGGGTGTTCGCCAACCAGGTACGCGACTTCGCCACGGTTCGAGAGTTCTTCACCTCGGGCACCGTCACCGCGCTTTGTGACATCCCCTTCGTGCTGATCTTTGTCGCCGTGATCTGGTTCATCGGTGGCCCCATTGCCTTCGTCACCCTTGCAGGCGTCGCGATGACCGTGGTGCCCGGACTGCTGATGCAGTCCCGCCTCGCCCGCGCCTCCCGAGAGAACACCCGCGAGGCGGCGGCGCTGAACGGGCTGCTGCTCGAGACGATCTCGAACCTCGAGACGGTCAAGGCCGCCCGCGCCGAAACCCGGCTGCAGCGCGCCCATGCGCAGCTCTCTGCGACCATGGCCAATACCTCGGTCCGTACCCGTCGCCTGACAACGCTGATGACCCAGCTGGTCGGCGGGGTGCAGAAGTTCGCCTATGCCGGGGTCATCATCTGCGGCGTCTACCTGATCAGCGCGGGGGAGCTGACCGTTGGCAGCCTCATTGCCTGCACCATGCTGTCCAGTCGCACGCTGACCCCAATGAGCCAGGTCGCCGGCCTTCTTGCCCGCTGGCAGCAGGTGCGCGCTGCACTCGAAGGACTCGATCGCATCATGGCTCTTCCGGTCGAGCGCCCCGCCGACCGCCACTTCGTCCGCGCCAGCGACGTGCAGGGCGCCTACCGTGTCGAAGACGTCGCCTTCCGTCATGACCCCGCCGCGCCACCGATCCTGCAGATCCCGGAGTTGCGCATCACCGCAGGCGAACGCATCGCGTTGCTCGGCGGCAACGGCGCGGGCAAGTCAACCTTCCTGCGACTCATGGCCGGCTATATCGACGCCCAGCAGGGCAGCATCCTGCTCGACGACCTGGCGCTCGGCCAGATCGACCCTCTCGACCGACGCCGTCAGATTGGCTACCTGCCGCAGTCGGTGGCGCTGTTCCAGGGCACGCTTCGGGACAACCTGCTGCTCGACCACGGGCTGCACAGCGATGACGAGTTGCTCGCCGCACTGGACGCGGTCGGGCTCGGCAGCTTCGTGCGCCGTCACGTGCGCGGGCTCGACCTGCAGCTGAGCGGCAATGGCAACGTCTCTGGCGGGCAGCGCCAGTCGATCGGCCTCGCCCGTGTGCTGCTGCAGGACCCCCGCGTGGTCCTCCTCGACGAACCCACTGCCGCGCTCGACCACGTCACCGAGGCGCGGGTCATTGCCCACCTCAAGTCCTGGCTCAACGGACGCACAGTGATCATCTCGACGCACAAGCGCGAGCTTCTGGCGCTGACACAGCGCACGCTGGTGCTGAAGGACGGGAAAGTCGCGCGTGACGGGGATCTTGCACAGATCCTCAACGCTGCCCGCGCCCGCAGTGTGCAGAATGCCAAGGTACAGGCGATCTGATGAGCAGCCCCGAATACCTCGACCCCAACCAAGTCGATGGCGGCTTCCGCCGCCAGACCCTCGCCAAGTCACGGCTTACCATCCAGGTCGTCGTGCTCAGCGTGCTCGCGGCAATTGCATGGGCGGCAGTGGCGCAAGTCAACGAGGTCACCCGCGGCGACGGCCGCGTGATCCCGGCCCGGCGCATGCAGACCATCCAGAGCCTCGAGGGCGGCATCCTCTCCGAATTGATGGTGCGCGAAGGGGACATCGTCGAGAAGGGGCAGGTTCTGGCCCGGCTCGACCCCACCCGCTCGCAATCGGCCTTCATGGCCACGCAGTCGCAGATCACCGCACTCACCGCCGAGGTGGCCCGGCTCGAGGCCGAGGTCCTGGAACACCCCGAACTGACTTTCGGCGACGCCCCCAACGAGGCGGAACGCACCGAGCTGCGCCTGTTCACCGCGCGCCGCACCAAGCTCGAGGCATCGCTCACCGCGCTCGAAAGCGAGCGCAATGCCATCGAGGAGCAGATCGCTATCACCGCCCCGCTCGCCGAGCGCGGCTCGGTCAGCCGCATCGACCTGCTGCAACTGCAGCAAAAGAAGGCCGAGCTCGATGGCCGCATCGGCGAGGCGCGCAATGCCTATGTCCAGGACGCCTACAAGGACCTGGCACAGCGCCGCGCCAAGCTGGCGACGCTGCAGGAAGAAGTGGTGCAAAAGCGGGACGAACTGCAAAGGACCGATGTGCGCTCACCGGTCGAGGGGCGAGTGAACGATATTGCCATCACCACGCTCGGCGGCGTCGTACAATCCGGCGAGCCGATCATGGAGATCACCCCTATCGACGATCAACTGGTGATCGAGACCAAGGTGCTGCCCCGTGACGTCGCCTTCGTCGCACCCGGTATGGCGGCAAGCGTGAAAATCACCGCCTATGACTTCTCGACCTACGGCGATCTGCGCGGCACGGTGATGCAGATTTCCGAGGATACGGTGGAAGAGGAAACAAGACAGGGGCCGCAGGATTTCTACAGGGTCATGGTCGGAACAGAGCAGAACTACCTCGAGCGCTACGGCGAGAAATTTTACATCCGCCCCGGCATGGTGGCGCAGGTCGATATCGAGAGCGGAGACCGCTCGGTGCTCAGCTATCTGACGCGCCCGCTGCTGAACGCACGGCTGCGCTGACAAAAGGCTCTTCATGACATCCCACAAGAATGACGGCGTGCAGCGCGCGCGCATGCGCCCTGCCCGCCGCCCCCTGCCCGCCTGCACAACTGCCCTCACACTTGTCCTGTTCAGCCTCGCTACTCCCGGACAGGCGCGTGTTTACAACGAGGTCGACGTAAGCGGCGCCCGCTTCATCCCCGAAGATGACATCCGCGCCACCTGCGGCGCCCTGCCCGGCATCGACTACCAGGACTACGACCTACGCGCGATCGAGGACTGCCTGATGCTCACCGGTGTCTTCCAGCACGTCCAGCTTCGCGGCGAAGGCGAAACGCTGATCATCGACGTCGCCGAGATCGACACCCGCCCCGGACGGCTCGAAGGCGCGATCTCCTACGTCATGCAGGACGGTGTCCTTGCCGAAGCCTCCTACGAGCAATACGACCTGCTGCCGGGCACGTTCGGGGCGGTGCAGTTGTCCTTCAACCGGCAGGTGCGCGAGCTTCAGGCGCATCTCTATCAGGCCGACACCTTCGGCAACACTTGGGACATCGGGCTCGACGCGATCTGGCGCGAGACCAATTTCGATGATCGCAGCTACTCCGACGGCGGCTACCGCATCGAGCCGTATATCGCCTGGACCCCGACCGAGGATTTCCGGCTCGAGGCCGGGCTCGGCTGGCGCGACTACCGCATGTATGACGTCGAAGGCGATGCCAGCCCGCTGCTGCAGCGCGAAGAGGTGGATGGTATATCGGCGCCCTACACCCGGCTCGCGCTGACGTTCGGTGCCAGCGCGGAGTCTGGCCGTGGTGAGGAATGGGCGCGCCCCGCCTATTCCGTGGAGCTGCAGCAATACCTGTGGAACCTCGGCACTGAAGACGTACTCTCCGACAGCCGCGCCGAACTCCGCGCGCGCGCGCCGCTAGCCCCTGAACTTGAGCTGCTCGCCACGCTGCACGGTGGCCGCGTGGCCGGGCTGCGGGGCAACGATACCCGCGCCACCGATAGGTATTTCCCCGGCGCGGACACGTTCCGCGGCTTTGCCCCACGCGGTATCGGCCCCCGTGACGGGGACGACATGCTCGGTGGCAACAGCTATTTTGTCACCTCTGTCGAGATCCGCCGCGATTTCGGGACAGTGCTCTCGCTGCCACTCCGCGGCGGCGTCTTCGTGGAGACCGGGTCAACTTGGGGGCTTGACGACACGCTTGACGATCAGATCGACGATGCCCGCCATATGCGCAGCACAGTCGGACTATCGCTGACCTTCGACATCGCCGAAATCCCCGTGTCACTCTATCTGGCACAACCGCTCCAGAAAGAGCCGGGCGACGAAACCCAGGCCTTCGGCCTGTCGTTCAGCGCCCGGTTCTGAGCGCTAGTCCTCGGCGCGGGCGTCCCGGTTCGCCATCGCCTGCCGGAACAGTCCCATGTAGCGCGGCGCGACAGCGGGCAGGCTGTAGTGCAGCCGGGCGAGATATCGCGCCTTCTGACCATAGCGGAGGCGTCGCGCCGGATCTTGGGCCAGCGCCTCGATCTCGGCGATCCATGCGTCGTCGTCATCCGGCAGGAGCCGCCCATTGATGTCGTCCAGGATCAGCTCGGCCGCATAGCCCCGGTCCGGGGCCAGAACACATCCGCCACGACCGAGGATTTCGACCAGTCCCCAGTTGGCGACGCCGAACTGCAGCGGGTAGAGAAACAGGTCGATGTCCGCGAGGCGCTGCGCGAACTCTTCATAGGGCAGCTTGCCCGGGAAATGGATCACCTCGGCGGCCCGTGGGTAAATCCGCAGCAGGTGATCTCGAAAACTGGCGACGGCGCCGGCGTATTCTCGCGCCACCCACTGCTGCTCGTACCCGTAGGTGCTGCCCTCGGCGCCGCCGAGCGCGACGAACTCGGCCCGCAGGCCGCGCGCCACCAGCTTTTCGACCAGGCGCACGAAGACGTCGAAACCCTTCGAGCTCGACAGATCGCGGGCCGAGAATCCGATGGTAAAGGGGCGCGTGCCGTCACCGGCAGGCGGGACTGGCCCCTCGAAGTCGAAGCCTTCTAGCTGTACCTCGATTTTCGCCTGCAGCGCCTCGGGGAACATCCGCTTGGCATGCTGGCTGGGACAGATCACCAGATCGCTGCGTAGCGCCTGATGGAAATTCAGCATCTCCAGGTTGTTGTCACCCATGCGCTGCGATTGATCTGGCGGGTAGTCGGCACTCCAACCGTGGGCGCGGTAGCTCGGGAATTCGATGTAGCTGACGATCGCAGCCCCGGTCTCGCCATAGAGAAAATGCGGCGCCCCCCAGAGCGAATGGGCGACGATGACGTCGATCTTCTTCTTTTCCTCGAATTTCTGAACCGCGCCCAGCAACCCGCGCCCGATCCGCGCCGAGCGCTCGAGCTTGGCGGTGTAATAATAGCTCTGCGGCCCGACCACAGGCCCGTCGGGCCTGAACGCAAGGATGTGCTCTCCGCGATGGGCGTGACGCTCGCGGTGGCCGGGCGTGGTCAGGAAATAGGTCTCCGCCAGCTTTGCCTGCCGCAGGTAATCGCACAGATGGCCGAACTGCCCCGGATAGACCGCCCCGGCAAATAGGATAACCGGCTTTCGCATGTGTTTCCCTCGCGCCTGACCTCTAAATATCAGAGGTTTTATAGGACGCTAGGAGACTTGATGTCAGAGGGATATATACTTTGGGTTAGGTTCGTGGCCGATGCGGCAGATCGGCCACGCTGCCCCGAACTCAGATCAGGTTCATGTCACGCGCGACAATGACCGCCTGCGTGCGGTTGCTGGCCTCCAGCTTCGAGCAGATGGACTTCACGTGCATCTTCACCGTCGCCTCTTTCAGCCCCAGCGCCGCCCCGATGTCGCGATTGGACTTGCCTTCGGCCAGTTCGGCGAGGACGTCCCCCTCGCGCTCAGACAGCTGCGCCGTTGCGCGCGGCTCGCGCGGAGCGACGCGCTGGCGCTCGATCAGTTCCACCGGAATGTAGCGGCCGCCCGCCGCCATGAAGCGGATCTCATTGGCGAAGGCCTTGAGCGAGGTCGTCTTGAGCACGAAACCCGCACCGTCCAAGGCCAGAACCTCAGGCACCAGATGCGCCGGCGGATTGCTGGTCAGCAGTGCCACCGGCTTGCCGCTGTTGCGGCTGATTGCCTTACCCAGCCCTTCGAGCCCGTTCATGCCCGGCATGTTGAGATCAAGCAGCACCAGATCGTAGGGCCCATCGCGGTCGATCGCTGCCAGCGCCGTATCGAGGTCCGGGACCGTGGATGCGCTCACGTCCTCGAGGTTCTCGATGAACTGGGCGAACATCTCCAGCACCATAGCGTGGTCGTCGGCGATGAGGATGCGAACCGGATCCGCGGTCTTGCTGGTCATGTCTCTTTGTCCTTTGGGTACGGCGCTGACCGCACCGCATGCCGATATCGGGCTTTAATATGGCAAGGAATGCGGCGCTCCGCCAGCACCCCCGCCCGATACCCTACCGGCCTCAAAACGGCGGATCGCGCAGTGTCGCAGCGGTTCGCTCGAGCGCGTCGGCCAGCGCGGCCATTTCGGCGTCGGGCGAGGCTTGCCCGGTCTTCACCGCATCTTCCAGCGCCCGCAACCGGCGCTCCGCCAGCGCCAAACCCGTGAGCCCGCAGGCACCGGTGGCGGCATGCAGCGCACAGCCCGTCCCCGCGTCGATCCCGCCGCGCACCAGCGCCAGCGCCTGCTCCGCCTCGCCGAGCGCCCGCGCCATGAACTCCAGCGCCCTGTCCCGGCCCAGTTCGCTGGCGAGTTCTGAGATCACCTCCGCCGCGATCACCGGCTCCTGCGGATAGCCCGCCGTGTCCGCTCGGCCTGCGCCCGGCTCCTCCACGGCGGTGGATGCTTGTCCGCGCAGGGTTACAAGTGCCGCGCAGAGCTGCCCTGGGCGGATCGGCTTTTCCAGCACCTCGACCATGCCGGCCTTCAGGCAAGCCGCACGTATCCGCGCGTCCACATGCGCGGTCAGTCCGACGATTTGGAGCCCTGTCGGAAATGTGCCCCGCCGCACCCCGGCCATGATGCGCCGTGCCAGATCGACACCATGGACCTGCGGCAGCGTGACGTCCGAAAGCACAATCTCGACGGCGCTGCCTTCCGCAGAATTGAGCAGCGCCAAAGCCTCCGCACCGCTGGCTGCCTGCTGCGCCTCGGCACCGGCATTGCGCAGGACCTGGCAGAGCCAGCCGCGGCTTGCCGGGCTGTCTTCGATCACCAGGATCCGAGCGCCGGCCAACGCGCGCTCCACGCATGGATCGGGCATCGGATCGGGGAGCTCTTCGACTGACTCCGTCACCGTCGGCAGGCTGAAGCGCGCCCGCAGCAGCGTGCCAATGACCCCTCTATTCCCTCCCGCCGGATCGGGCCGGTCTTCGACCTCCAGCGTGCCGCCCAACTGCAGCAGAGCATGCGCCAGCACCTCTGTCCCGCCCGAAGGTCGCGGCCCGGAGCCCGCATGGTCCGCGACTGCCGGAACTTGCGCCGCCAATCCTCCAGCCGTCGCCTGACCTAGCGCCGCCTGAAGCCGCGCGCGTTGATCCTTAGGCAGCCCGCCGCCGAGGTCACGCACTTCGAAACACACTTCTAGCAGCGTCCGCCCATCCGCGCCGGGTGTTGCCTGAGACATCAGTCGCAACTCGGCTTCGATCTCTTTGCCCCCATGCTTCACGGCATTGTCGAGCATATTCTGGAAAAGCGCCCGCACGAAACGCACCGGCCCGATGACCTGGTCCGGACCGGCGGTCTCAGTCTGCAGCCGGATTTTTACCCCACCCTTTGTCGCAACCGGTTGCAGCATCGCCACCAGCGCCTCCGCCTCGGCAGTCGGGGAAAATGGTGCGTCAGGCTGCAGCCCGCTGCCACGTTGTTCGCCGCGCAGAACCGAGAGGACATTGCTCACATGCGCGAGCGACAGATCCGCCGCACGCCGCAGGCCGACGAGCGCGCCGGTGCCAGCGCCTCCGCCAGCCACCAGCGCCTCCGCCGAGGCCAGCAGAGACTGGATCGGCGTCCTCAGGTCGTGCGCCACCCGCAACAGCGTGGCTGCCCGCGCCCGATTTTGCAGCCATGTCGCTTCATCCTCGCTGTCCGAGAGCCGCAGGAACAGCCCGGTGGCGGGTCCAACCGGCAGCGCGACCAGCTCCCCTTCCAGCATCCGCCCCGCCAGCGTCACCGCCACCCGGGCGCTGCCAGCGCGCCGAGCGCGGGCGCTGATCCCGGGCCAGTCAAGCACCGCCCGCAGCCGCGCCGCATCAAGGCCGAGCGCCTTGGCCGGAGCATTGGCCAAGAGCACCTGCCCTGCCTCACTTGCCAGAAGAGCGGCACGACGGTCGGTTGCGATAAGCCGGGCGATCACCTGCACCACCGGCCGATAGACCGAGACGTCCTCTTCCACACCGCTTCTTGGTTCCGGCATGCGGCGCTCTCCTGTCATCACGCTACCTCCTTCTGTCTGGCAGGCCACTGGTGCCCAAATTCGGATTATAGCCAGGCGCAGGGGTTTTGCGCCCCGCGCCATTCAAAAGTCTCCAAACCGCGCAGCAAGAACACATACGTTGGTATGTATTTCTGCGAGGACACCCGATTCCCACTTGCTCTGTCTCTAGACCCTCGGGCGAAATGCAGCCCCAATGAATTCCGCGGGATTAAGACCAAATATTGGCGATTGGCCCCCAATATCTGCGTAATTTCGCAAATCAACCCCCAGATAATCCCGTATTTGGCGGCGAACTCCCCCTATCACCGACCACCTCGATAGTATGTTGACGCACGATACTTTAGTATGTTTTGATACATACCAAATAGTGTAATCCAATCACATAGCCCTGCACAGGACGCGTGGGTGAGTTCACAGAGGTTGAAAGATGGTTGAAACGGTTATTCAGGCAGGTCAGCAGATCGGTATCCGCATTGATGCGGTTTCCGAGGACATTGCGCGCTACGCAAGGCAGGGAGAAACACTGATCGTCGAATTGAAGAATGGCGATCGGGTGATCATCAACGATTTCTACACACCAGCAGAGAACAATTCGCTGCATAGCCTTATTCTCGGAGATTCGAGCGAGGCAGGGGTCGTAGGCGACCCCGACGCGGCAGCCGGCCTCGGAACGAGCATCGAAGAGCAAGCCGCGCTCGCCGCAGCCGGTATCGGCGGGCTTGGCCTTGCCTTGGGGAGCAGTGGCGATGACGATAGCGGGGACGATGGCGCCGGAGACGGGCCAACCGATGGTACCGATCCGACCGACGGGACCGATGGCACTGACCCGACCGACGGGACAGACGGCACTGACCCGACCGACGGGACAGACGGCACTGACCCGACCGACGGGACAGACGGCACCGACCCGACCGACGGAACAGACGGCACTGACCCGACCGACGGGACAGACGGCACCGACCCGACCGACGGAACAGACGGCACCGATCCAACTGACGGGACGGACGGTACCGATCCGACCGACGGAACGGACGGCACTGACCCGACCGACGGGACCGATGGCACTGACCCGACCGACGGAACGGACGGCACCGATCCAACCGACGGGACGGACGGTACCGATCCGACCGACGGAACGGACGGTACCGATCCGACCGACGGAACGGACGGCACTGACCCGACCGACGGGACCGACCCGACAGATGGGGTGAGCACGCAAGGCTTCCTTGATCCGCTTGTCGCCGATGAGGGTCTTCTTGGAGATGTCACCGGAAATGACGGGGCGCTTGGCGAGATCACCGGCTCCGAGGGTCTGCTTGGCGAGCTCGCCGGTCCACAATCCGCGCTCAGCGAGCCAGTTGAGAGCCTGATCGGCCAGCCCCTGCTCGGAGACGGCACCATCAGTTCGGAAACCGGGATTGCCGATGGACTTGTCTCTGACGATGGACTGCTCGGAGAAGCCACCGGCAACGACGGTGCCTTGGGCGAGGTGACCGGTTCGGACGGCCTTCTGGGCGAACTGGCTGGCAATGACGGTGCGCTCAGTGAAGTCACTGGCGCGGATGGCCTGCTCGGCGAGCTGACCGGCACCGGCCTGCTTGGCGATACCGACGGCACATCCGGTGACAGTCCGGACACCGGTGACCTGCTGGACGGGGTGCTCGGCGAAGACGGGCTTCTCAGCGGCGCTCTGGACAGCGGCGAGGGTCTGCTTGACCCGGTATTCGCCGATGACGGCCTGCTCGGCGACCTCACCGGCAATGACGGCGCACTCGGCGAGATCACCGGTTCCGATGGCCTGCTCGGCGAGCTCGTCGGTGATGAGGGCGCGCTTGGCGCGGTCACCGGCGGCGACGGGTTGGTTGGCGAACTCACCGGCACGGGCCTGATCGGCGACGGCGATGCCGGCGACAGCGGAGACGACCGGCTCGGCGGCCTGCTCGACGGCGGCACCGAAAACATCCTGGGTGGGCTCCTGAACAGCGGCGAGGGTCTGCTTGACCCGGTAATCGCCGATGACGGCCTGCTTGGAGACCTCACCGGCAATGACGGCGCACTCGGCGAGATCACCGGCTCCGAAGGTCTGCTCGGCGAGCTCGTCGGTGATGATGGCGCGCTTGGCGCGATCACCGGTGATGATGGGCTGGTTGGCGAATTGACCGGCACGGGCCTGCTCGGCGACGGCGATGCCGGCGACAGCGGGGACGACCTGCTCGGCGGCTTGCTCGACGGCGGCGCGGAAAGCCTGCTGGGCGGCGAAACCGCACTCGATGGCATCCTCGACGAGAGCGGCTTGCTCGGTGACAGCGGTCTTCTGGGCGACGGGGGCCTGCTCGGTGGCGGCGAGTCCCTGCTCGGAGGGCTGACAGATGGCTTGAGCGGAGATGGATCGCTGCTCGGCGGCGACCTGCTCGGCGGGCTTTCAAGCTCTGTCGAAGAAGATTTCAGCTGACCCCACTCACGGATCCAGTTGAAACCGGCCTGCCCCGCTGCCCCACCCCCTTCCGCGGGGCAGGCCACCATAGCTTCCACGACGCGCGCCCTGCACGCCCCCGAACCCCAGCACTTCAGAGGCCGTCCCATGACCCCAACCTCCCATGCTGCCCGCGCCGCGATCACCTTGGCTCTTTTCGCGTCAAGAAGACGCCGGGTTGTCGGGGTATTGCCAAAGGCCGTGGGGCCTGCTCCGCGGCAGAGTGCCCCGCATGCAGCCCCGCGGCCCGGTCTTGTACCCGCTTCTTCGCTGCCAGCTTCAGACGCAGGGGGTTGCGAAGAGGCCGCGGCGGACGCCAATTTCCGTTCCGGTGCCATGAACTTGCGGCACGGCGGCAGCCCACGAATGTCTTGCTCTGGCTGGTGGATCGCTCCGGCGGCCTGCCTCGGCACATTTTTCTGGGCCGCGCTGATCGCGGTCTTGTTTTGACCAGGGGTTCCCCGGTCACGCCATCCCACGCCCCAGTGATACCCCCCTGCTCTCAGAGACCCGAAGAGGACACCGCCATGCGACTGCTTGCCGTCGACGACAGCGCTGTGATGCGCGATCTCATACCGCTGCTTGTAGAGAGTGACATGGTGGTGACCAGCGCGGCCTCGGCCGCCGAGGCCCTGAGCCTGCTACAAGGCTCGGAACAGGCCTTTGACTGCCTTCTGCTCGACATCGAGATGCCGGGCATGGACGGGATCGAGCTGTGTCGACACATCCGCAGCCTGCCCCGCTACACGCTGACGCCGGTCATCATGCTCACGGCGCGCACCGACGGCGGCAGCATCGAGGCCGCATTCGCCGCCGGCGCCAATGACTACATTCTCAAGACGCTGAATACGCGTGTGCTCAAGGGGCGGTTGCGTGTCGCCGAGCGGCTGCGCGATACGCCCGGGATGTTCCGGTGCGATCGGCGTCGGCTGAATACATTCGGGAGACCCCGCGGCGCGCATCCCTTCGCCGCGTCTCAGAGTGTCACCATCCTCGGAACGGGTCAGATGATCGACCCGTTCTCCTTTGGAAACTACCTTGCGCAGCTATCGCGCGGCGATATCGAGCGCAGCCGCATTTTCGGCGCCCGGCTCGGCGACTTCGAGGCGATCTATCGCGGCACCACCACGCCCGAATTCGGAGACCTCCTCGTCACGGTGGCGGCGGAGCTGCAGGCCGTCGCGACAGCATCGTCGGCACTGACCTGCTACGACGGTAGCGGGACATTCATATGCCTCGCCCGCAGCGCCGATCTGCCCACGACGGAACAGATAGAGGCCGAATTGGCCGCGCAGCTTCAAAAGGTCTGGCAGCGGGGCACGACCGCTGCGTTGTCGCCACTGAGCATCACGCTCGGCGCCCCGGTCGCGCCCTTCTCGAACAAGACACAACGGGTGCGAAAGTCCCTGCTGCGTGCGCAAGCCCGGCTTGACGCGCGTTCAGCGCGGGAAGGGTCTTACGGCGCCGCGAACAAGCACCCGCTCGAGACAATACTGATGCGCGCCGCGGCCCCTGACGCCCCCCGGAACTGACCTCCGACGTCCCTTGTGCGGACCTCTTCACAAACCGGATGTCGCTGCGCCTATGGAGGGGGCGCAAACCGGAGGGCACATACTTGCAAGTCAGGACCGCGCATCATGCCATTGATTGGCAGTAGCGGCGGCGAGAGTTGCCTTCGGTTCTCCAGCAACAGCACCCGCCAAGAGGCAAAAGGCACCGCAACTCCAACTCATCGGAGTGGATTTTGCGGACGCTTCCAGCCAACCGGGGCACAAGCTTCCTAGCTATCAACGCGGTGACCGCATCTGTGCTCGAACTTGCCAAGACTGCGGGACAGCTGCGCTGGACGTAGCGGTCAGCAGAGCCGACGCATCTCGAGGGTCGACCCCAAAATGCGCAGCTTCCTTCGACGATGCGGCATCCAGGTTTTGATAGGAAGCTCCAACGCATTTGCGAGAGAAAAACCAATTCTCTGCACGTCGCCCTCAGCTCCTTGATCCGCCTTTGCCGAGCATAGGAAAAGGCGGAGGATTGAGGTGCCGCCCATTTCCCGGACAGGTTTGCGGCGCTGTAAAGCTTGCCTGTTGATAATACTGCCGCCTCTAGGTCAGGGCCCTGCCCTGGAATCGCATAAGCGCCAGTAGGTTGAAGCCGACGCCTGGAGGGATTTCTATGTTCCCAAACTTTCGATCGGAAATTCTGGTAAACGAACGTGGAGCGCCCACTCCATCAACGGCTGACATCCAGCGCTTGGCATGGCTTTTACCGCCGCGCTATGGGTCTGGCATGACACGTAAAGAAACCCAGTCCGTGCGCATTGCGCGGGTGCTCGCGGATCGGATCATCTCCGGGGCCATTCCGCCCGGCGCCCGGCTTCGGCAGGACCATATCGCCGTCGAATTTCAGGCCAGCCATGTGCCCGTCCGAGAGGCCTTCCGTGCGCTGGAGGCGCAGGGGCTTGCCGAGGGCGAGCTGCGCCGGGGATACCGCGTAACAGATTTCGATGTTGCCGAGCTGCGAGAGGTGGCGGAGATGCGGGCCAGTCTCGAAGTATTGGCGCTGCGCAATGCCGCGCCCAAAATGACCCGCGCGATCATTGCCGAGGCTGATGCGGTCACGCGGCAGGGCGACCGCGCCTGCAACGTCCGAGACTGGGAGGCCGCGAACCGGCATTTTCACAGACTCATCCTGTCGCCCTGCCAGATGCCTCGTCTGCTGCGCAGCATCGATGACCTGCATGCCGCCAGCGCACGTTTCCTCTTCGCCGCCTGGCGACGGGACTGGGAGGCGCGCACCGATCATGACCATCGGGCCATCCTCGAGGCGCTGCGAAAGGGGCAGGTCGACTTGGCCTGCACCGTCCTAGCCCGGCACGTCGGCTGGATCGGCAAGCGCAAGGCGGCGAGAAAAAACTCCTTCATTACTGATACATACGATATTTCCGGGTAATTATCTATAATCCGAGTTGTTTCGAAACCGCTCTTTGCTCGAGTTTGATGATCATCATCCAACCACCCGAGGAGAGCCTTTCGATGACACCCCTGACACCCGCGCACGCGTATGGCCTGCCTCTCTGGCGCAGCCTCGCGTCTGCCCTTGCCGGCGCCGCGCTGATCACGATTGGGGCCAAGGTCCAGATCCCCTTCTGGCCGGTTCCCATGACCCTGCACACGTTGGCGATCTGCCTCGTCGCGGCAGGACTGGGGCCGCGGCTCGGCCTTGCTGCCATGACTGCTTATCTCGGTGCGGGCTCGCTAGGGCTGCCGGTCTTTTCGGGCACACCGGAGCGTGGCATCGGCCTCGCCTACATGGCGGGTCCTACCGGAGGTTACCTTGCCGGATACCTGCTCGCGACGCCGCTCATCGGTACACTAGCACGGGGCCGTGGCTGGCTCGGCACAGCCTCGGCGATGATCGCAGGCCTTGCCCTCGTCTATGCCGCTGGCCTCGCCTGGCTCGCGCTATTCATCCCGACCCCAAAGCTGCTCGCAGCCGGCCTCACGCCATTCCTGCTTGGTGATGTCTTGAAGGTCGCGCTGGCCGCGACGCTGATTTCGGGCGCGGCCCGCCTAAAAGGGCGCCCGGCATGATCCGCACGGATTGGACCATGGCGGAGGCACGCGCGATCCATGCCCTCCCCCTACCCGAGATAATAGCTCAGGCGCAGGCCGCGCACCGTGCCCATTTCGACCCCACCGAGATCGAGACCGCCAGCCTGTTGTCGATCAAGACCGGCGGCTGCCCGGAGGATTGCGGCTACTGCTCGCAGTCGGCGCACTACGACACCGGCGTGAAGGCAAGTAAACTGATGAGCAAAGAGGCTGTTCTTGCCGCCGCAAAGCGGGCAAAGGACGCCGGGGCGCAGCGCTTCTGCATGGGGGCGGCATGGCGAAGCCCCAAGGACCGTGATATGGATCATCTTTGCGAGATGGTTCAGGAGGTGGCCGAGCTGGGACTCGAGACCTGCATGACGCTGGGTATGCTAAACCCGGATCAGGTAACGCGGCTGAAGCAAGCCGGGCTCGATTTCTACAACCACAACATCGACACTTCCCCAAACTACTACGCGCAGATCGCCACAACCCGGACGATGGATGACCGGCTTGAGACCTTGGCTCATGTCCGCAAGGGCGGGATCCGGGTCTGCTGCGGTGGCATCCTCGGGATGGGCGAGGCCGAAGAGGATAGGATTGCTATGCTTGTCACGCTCGCCACGCTGCCCGAGCACCCTCAGAGCGTTCCGGTGAACCTGTGGAATGCCGTCGACGGCGTGCCAATCCAAGAGCGCGCCGAGACAATTGATCCCTTCGCCCTGGTTCGCGCAGTGGCTCTGGCGCGCATCCTGATGCCAGCCTCGGTTGTGCGGCTCTCGGCCGGGCGCTCCGGGATGAGCGATGAGTTGCAGGCGCTGTGCTTTTTGGCAGGCGCAAACTCGATCTTCGTGGGGGAGCGATTGCTGACCACCGGAAATCCATCCGCTAGCCAGGACGCCGCGCTGTTCGCGCGCCTCGGCATGCGCACTGCGAAAATCGTGCCGAAAAGGTTTCCCGATAAATCTGGTGACACTGCACTCTCGCCACAACCTGTATGAAACGAACCTGGCGGGCTCTCGAAGCCCGCCAACACAAATCTCCGCGTCAGCTCGCTTGGCAATTCATATGGGTGTGCCGCCCCTTGCGCGCTTAAGGAGTTCAGCTCGCACCGGAGTACGGCGACCCAAAACACATGAACCGCGCGGCTCCTTTATGCAGGTAAATACCTGCCATTGACATGCAGGTATTTACCTGCATAATGAGGTGACTTTGATGGAGACGCCAGTGGAAGACGACAAGGTGTTCAAGGCGCTTGGTGACCCGAGCCGTCGGAGGTTGCTTGACCGCCTCTATGGGAAGAACGGCCAATCCCTGGGCGAGCTTTGCGAAGCCCTGGACATGGCGCGTCAATCGGTGACCCAACACTTGGGACTGCTTGAGGACGCGAATTTGATCAGCACGGTCCGGCGCGGACGCGAGAAGCTCCACTTCATCAACCCGGTTCCTTTGCACGACGTCTACGAGCGGTGGGTCCGTAAGTTCGAACAGGGTCGGCTCACACTCCTTTACGACCTGAAACAAGAACTCGAAAATCCGAAAGGAACAGAAATGACCGATAAGTCAGCAAGCTTCGTCTACGTGACCTACATCCGCACCACGCCGGACAAGATCTACGAGGCGATCACGACGCCCGAAATCGCCCGCCGCTATTGGGGCCACGAAAACGTGTCGGAATGGACCCCGGGGGCAAGGTGGGAACACATCCGCGCAAACGAGGACCGCGCTGTCGAGATCGTCGGCAAGGTTGTCGAGACCGCCCCGCCGCACCGGCTGGTCATGACCTGGTCAGCCGCCTCCAAGGACGGCGATCCCGACGAGGAAAGCCGTGTAACCTTTGAAATTGAAGAGGCCGACGGCGGGATGGTCAAACTCATCGTCACCCACGACCAACTGCAGCCTGGCAGTGGCATGGAAAAGGGCATCGGCAAGGGCTGGCCCCTCGTGCTGTCAAGCATGAAGTCGTTCCTTGAGACCGGCCAGGGCCTCGAGCTTTGAAACACTCGCGCCAAACGAAAGAGGAAAGCCCATGACCCAGACCCAGACGGGAGGATGCGCTTGCGGCGCCATCCGTTACGAAGCGAAAGGCGATCCGGTCGCCGAGCTGCATTGTCAATGCAAACACTGCCAGATGCGGTCCGGCACCGGCCACAGTTCCTACACGGTTTTTGCGGGGCCAGACGCGGTGACGGTGGAGGGCACACCTAAGATATGGTCCGTGATCGGCGACAGCGGCAACGAAAAGCGTCACGCCTTCTGCCCCGAATGCGGCACGCCTACTTATGTCACATTTCCCGAAAACCCCGACGTCACTGCGATCCACGCCGGGAGCCTTGACAGTCCCGAAGCGTTCAAGCCGCGCTTCGGGACTTATGGCTGCCGCGCTCTGCCCTGGGACGCGCTCGACCCGGCGCTGAAGGTTTTCGACAAGGGACCGGAGGCCTGAAGCCAGCAATTCACGAAAAATGGTCGCGGGATGCCGCCGCCACGAACCGGTTCGTGAGCCAGCCTCATTGAGGTGCTCCACCCACGATGCGTGAAGTCTCGCAACGCCGCGCCTGGTACGGGCGCGCTCTCGAAGGACCGGGTGCGCTTACGTCATAGACTGTTCGAACGCCCCTCGAAATCTTGCTAAGCGGGAGGATGCGGGCAATTCCCCGGGTGAACACCAGCGGGTGGTTCAGGTACCGCGTGCATCGGAAAACGGCGCCGTGACCTCCTGCCAAGGAAGGTGACCCGAAGTCATCCGGATTGCGCCGTCCACGCGGGGAACCATCGTCGGACGCCGGTTGTTCGACAGAGCAACTTTCCTTGCTTCAGCAGACCCCGATATGGCCGATTACCCCCAATACGACGACGCCGGTGCCGGTGTTCTGGCCGGCAGCCAGTCCGCCCCGACAGCGCCGCTCTCCCCTCAGTATCCGACCACGATCGTGATCGTCGCCGGGTACCTGCTGGCCTCGTTTCTGACGGTGATCGCGGGCTACGCGGTGCTGCTCGACTGACCCGCCCACTGTCCGAAGGCCGCTAGGCGATTGCGGGCGCGGGGCCGATGTCCGGCGCTTCGACGGACTTCCGAGGGTTCGGGATCGAACGGCCGTTTGCGTGCCACCCCCGATCACGGGATAAGGACATCGTCAGGTGCCCCCCTGGGGGAGAATCGGGAAGCCGGTGCAAATCCGGCGCGGGCCCGCCGCTGTATCGGTGATCGTTTGGCACAGGCCACTGGGCATGTCCCGGGAAGGCGCCAGCACGAGATGACCCGGAGCCAGAAGACCGGCCTGGCACCATTGCGCCCCGGGGTGGAGCCCGCGGCGCCTTGAACGATGCGAGGCTCGATATGCCCCCCTACACTTCTGCCAAGGCCGCGGTTCCGCAGCCTGCCCATCGCTTCGACGCAAGTGAACGTCAGGCGCTCTATGATATCATCAACGCCCGCCGCGATGTCCGGAACGAGTTCCGACCCGACCCGATCGATCCGGCCGCCCTCCGGCGCATTCTCGCGGCGGCGCATGCAGCGCCCTCTGTCGGGTTCATGCAGCCGTGGGACTTCCACCTGATCCGCGATCCGGGCCGCCGCGCTGCCATCCATGCAGCCTTTCTCAGCGCCAATGCCGAGGCCGCGGAAATGTTCGAGGAAGATCGAAAGGCACTCTACAGGTCCCTGAAACTCGAAGGGATCCTAACCGCGCCGCTGAACATCTGCGTGACCTGCGACCGGAGCCGGGGCGGGAAGGTCGTTCTCGGCCGGACCCACGACAGCAACATGGATCTCTATTCGACGGTCTGCGCGGTTCAGAACCTCTGGCTGGCCGCCCGCGCGGAAGGTGTCGGGATCGGCTGGGTTTCGATCTTTCGGCCCTATGACCTGCGCAGCCTGCTCGGCATCCCGGACCACGCTGAAATCGTTGCCTATCTCTGCGCGGGCTACGTTGATGAGCTCCACTCGAAACCAGAGCTCGAGGTTCGTGGCTGGCGCCGGAGGCTGACGCTTGAAAGCGTGATCCACGACCACGGTTAGCCCGGGACAATTAGCCAGAGACGGCCCGTTCAAGCGGTGCTTTCTACGCGCCCCGAGAGCGCAGGTCGTCCCGGCGCCTAGTCCCGGATGGGCGTCGGCAACGTGAAGAGGCCGACGAAGCGCGCTGCCAGCCCGGGGTCGCCGTGGATCACGACGCTCGCCGCGTCGGGCGGCGCGTCGCCATAGAACACGGCGGCCAGCGCGGCTCCGCTGCCCGCTTCGAAGCGCAGGTCCGGATCCTCGCTCTCGCCGCGCGCGACGGGCAGTGCGCTGTCCCCGAGCCGCGCGGTGAAGCGCGCTGACCCGATCGCGAACACCGCGGTCGCCGCGAGTCCCTCTGCGGCTCCGGCGTCGAACATGGTGCGCAGCGAGAGCATGAAGGAAACCGGTGACAGCGGAAGGGTCGGATCATGCAGCGGCGAGGTGGCGGCCCAGCGGCCCAGCTCCTGGATGATCGGCTCGGCCGCGTACCCCCAGCGCGTCAGCCCGTAGAGTTGCGCTGGCACGGGTTCGGGCGCCGTCTCGCGCCGCAGCACACCGCTGGCCTCCAGTCCCGCCAGCCGCTCGGTCAGCACCTTGGCGCTGATCCCCGGCAGGCTCGCGCGCAGGTCCGAGAAGCGGCGCGGCCCGAACATGAGCTCGCGCACGATCAGCAGGGCCCAGCGTTCGCCAAGGATCTCCAGCCCGAAGGCGGTGCCGCAGGCATCGGCGTACCAACGGCCATGCGGGCTTTTCCGCTCATTGGTTTCTTTTTGTAACTTCATGGTTGCTATTTGTAACCCCGAAGCCCTAGCCTGTCCACATCAGACTCAGCTTAGGGAGGAAGCCAGATGTCACAGATGATCTTCATCAACCTGCCAGTTGCCGACCTTGATCGCGCCAAGCAGTTCTACGAGACGATCGGGTTCCGCAACGATCCGCGGTTCACCAACGACAAGGCCGCGGCGATGACCCTGTCAGAGACGATCCACGTAATGCTGCTCACCCACGAGTTCTGGGCGACCTTCACCGACAAACGGCGAGTCGATGCCCGAACCGAAGCGCAGGTTCTGCTCTGCATCAGCCGCGAGAGCGCAGAGGCCGTGGATGCAATCACCGAGGCTGCGAGGCGGGCTGGTGGCAGGCTCGATCCCTGCCCGAAGCAGGATCACGGCTTCATGTACGGACGCAGCTTCGCCGATCCCGATGGGCACATCTGGGAGCCGATGTGGATGAGCGCCGAAGCCGTCGCCGAGGGCCCGGCCGCCATGTCCGAGGCGGGCTGACCGCCAAGGCGCAGGGCGGCCCATCCGGCCCCGCCCGCGCCGCCGCACGACCGACCCTGACCGAAAGGAACGCAAAGATGCCCAACCATCATGGCGATTTCATCTGGTACGAGCTGATGAGCCGCGATCCGGACGCGTCGCAGGCCTTCTACGCCGGGCTGCTCGGCTGGTCCTTCGAGCCCGCGGGCTCCGGCGGCGGGATGGATTACCGTGTCTTCTCCAAGGACGGGCCGCCGGCCGGCGGGCTGTTCGGCCTGCCCCCCGAGGCCCGCGATGCCGGGGCACAGACCATGTGGGCCGGTTATATCGGAGTCGACGACGTCGATGCATCGACGCGGGACATGGTCCGGCACGGCGGTCGCGTGATCATGGAGCCGGTGACCATGGAGGGCGTCGGACGTATGGCTCTGCTGCACGACCCGCAGGGCGCGCCGATCTATCTCATGCGCGGCGCCTCAGACGAGGCAAGCCAAGCCTTCGCGCAGGATGCCCCGCGCGAGGGCCATTGCGCCTGGAACGAGCTGCGCACCACGGATCCCGCAGCGGCGCTCGAGGTCTACGCGGACTGCTTCGGCTGGGAGAAGGCCGACAGCATGGACATGGGCCCGGCCGGCTCCTACGACATGCTGCGCAACCCACCCCACGGCTCCTTCCTCGGCGCGATGATGTCTTCCGGCGACGCACCGTCGCGGTGGCTGTTCTATTTCCGCGTCGCCGACATCGACGAGGCGAAAGCATACATCGTCCGGAACGGCGGCGAGATGCTGATGGGGCCCCAGCAAATCCCGGGCGGGGAGTTCATCCTGAATGCCCGGGATCCGCAGGGCGCGGTGCTCGCTCTCATCGGGAAACGGACCGGGTAGGCAGCAAGACCCGCTGCGCCGCCCCCGTTTCCCGGGCGGCCCGCCGCGAAATGCCTCGCGAGGCGGCACCGGTTCGCCTGGCTGCCCAACATGGCCCTTTTTCCGGCGGCGGGTGCCTACGGTGGATCAACAGAACGACAGCAGCGGCCTGCAGAGATTGCGTTTCGGCATTGGGCCGGGTCAAAAGGGGGCGCTAGGGCAGCGCAAGGCGTTCCCTTTCCCGCCAGTATACCCGTTCAAAGGTGTGTCGATGAGTGCTCAGCAGTTCTCCCTCCCGCGTGTCACCCTGCGCGGCTCGCTCTATGCCTTCGTTCTGCTGACCATGCTCATCGTCGGCACCGGCGCGGCGCTCTTCATCAACTCCCGGTCCGAGGCTCTCATCGACCAGAGCCTTGATCGGGCGGTGAGGGTGCGAACAACATCGGCGGCACAGAACATGGCGCGCTCGCTCTTCGCGGACTGGCAAGCCCTCGGGTTCCTGGCGAAGGCGGCGTCGGGCCGCGATGCCGAGGCCATCCGCGACCTGATGAATGGGGTGCGCGGGGACGGCAGCCGGATCTCCTGGATCGGCTACGCGAATATCGACGGAGAGGTGGTCGAGGCCGCAGAGGGCATGCTCGTCGGGCAGGATGTCAGCGCCCGGCCCTGGTTCATGGCGGGGCTCGTGGGCAGCTACGCCGGCAGCGTGCACGAGGCGCTCCTCCTCGCCAAGCTGCTGCAGGATGAAAGCGGCGTGCCGCCCGAGTTCATCGACCTTGCCCAGCCGGTGAAGAACCAAGACGGCGACACCATCGGGGTGGTCGCAATGCACATCGACGCGGCATGGATGGAACGGCTCCTTAAGGAAAGCGCGGGCGACCTCAGCATGGACCTGCTTCTCTTCGATGCATCCGGCAAGCTCATCCTGTCCTCCACCGAGGTCCATGGCAGCGTGGGGGATCATCTGCGCAGCGCGGTCCAGGTGGGTACGGCGGACGCGTCGCAGGAGGTCTGGGGCGACGGAATCCGCTACTTCTCGAGCCTCGTTCCGCGCATCTCTTACGAGAACCTTCCCAATTTCGGCTGGCGTCTGGCTGGCCGGATCGAGGCAGACAGCTTGGGTTCGACCCTTGGCAACCTGCGCGCTGCGGTCCTCACCGCACTCGCGGGTGCCGTGGGACTGCTGCTCCTGGCGACCTTTGGCTACGCACGCCTCTTCCTCGCGCCGTTGACCGCCCTGGGGGCCAGTGCCTCGCGCATCGCCGAAGGCTCAAGGGAGTATCCCGTCGAAGTGGCCTCCACCCGCGAGGCGGCGCAGATCGCCGCGGCGGTGGCGCGCCTACAGAGTGGTCCCGCGCAGAGGTCCTGACGGTCGCCCCCGATGCTTGCGCCCCGGCGCGGACGCATCAGGCACCCCAGCGAGCGTCGGCCCGCTCGCCGACCACTCCGACCTACTTCCGGCAATCCTGTTGCCACGGGAAACCTTCAACCGGAAAAAGAACCCACGTCAGGGGAGTCCTGCCTAGGGAGTTCCCGCGCCCCGCGATGCGCCTCGGCACAGGCCTCCATGCCGACCAAGCAGGGTCCAAGCCGCTGGAGGAGTTCCAGCATTTGGTTCCGCCGCAGGAAGAGGGCACCTTCTGCGTCGACGCCACGAACTTGGAAAACGGACTTCGCGAGATCGACCCCGATCGTGGTAATCTCCGCCATGGATGGCGGAGCTCAGATCGCCGCACCACCCGCTTGTGGTTCACCTGCCAGCCCACCCGGCGCAGTGACATGACCCCATCGAGTGGTCCGGTCGGAATGCCGCATTCGAGGTCGGCCACCACGGCGGTCAGCTTTCGCCGATTACGAAATCTCTGAAAACTTGCAGGAAATACGTCCATGTCGGATTGCTGGGAATCTGGAGATGGTTGGCGGTCTCGAGTACCAGCAATTGCGAGTTTGGAATTCCCGCAGCAAGCTTCCGCGCTTCCGAAATCGGGTGAACGGCATCGTCTCTGGCATGGACAATCAACGTCGGGGAGACCACCGCTGGCAAGATCGCACCGTTGTCGACCGTGTTGATCGCGTCCCTGAGCGCCAGTTCGACGTCCTTCGAGATGGACCCTTGGAAATTACGAGCTGCATCCACAATTGCCGGCAGAGGACCCTCGGGAAGGTAGGATAGCATGAAGGCCACGCCGATCTGCTCCATTTCGGCGCGCCAACTCTCCGAAACCAGACGGCGCAATGCGTCACTCGCTGAATCTGTCCCGCTGCGGCGGGAACGGCCCTCGACGTAGCCGCCCGCGATGACGAGGTGACTGACGCGCTCCGGGTGGCGCGCGGCAAAGCGAAGCGCCGCATGCACCCCTCCCGATTGCGAGAACAGGGCGAACCGCTCGAACCCCACTGCATCGGCAACCGCCCGGATATCTTCGGCCATCGCCTCATGATCGATTTTCGGCACGCCGGCCGGGCCAATTTCGAAGTCCTTTCGCGTGAAACGTGCCACCCGAAACATCCGTGCCAGGGCCTCGGTTGCCTCGCACCAGTAGGGCGAAACCATTTCCGCCTCGATATCCCAGCCAGGTGAATCGACGCGCAGCAGCGGCGGCCCCTCGCCGTGCACGGCGACCGCGATCGTTTGGCTCGTGGCGCCCAAGATATAGCGCACGGGTATCGCGGCTGTCTCGGGCGCAGGATGCTCCGGTGGCGGCGCCGCAGGAGTCTCGACAAGAGTCTCGACGGCAGCCACCAACATTAGGCCGCGCCGTGCGACAGTGCGGATCACTGCCTGGTCCTTCCCGGTGTCTCCCACGGCTTTGCGAGCCGCCGCGAGACAGGCGGATACGGCGCTTTCTGAGACGATCCGCCCCTGCCAGACCTCCGCCATCATGCGATCGCGGGAAACCAGGTCACCGGGGTTGCGAACCAGCAGATGGACAAGGTCGAAGAGGCGCGGTTCCACCGCGACCGGGATGCCGGCGCGTGTCAGCGTGAGACGCATGTCGTCGAGGACACAATCCGCGAAACGATGTTCCATGCCTCGATGGTACCCATTTCTTGCAAGCGTCCCCAGTGAAATCCCAAGGAAAGCACAGGGGTTCCCTCATTCCTCCCTCAAGCGAGACCGAGCGGATTGCCCCACTCTGGGATTGCCAGCCAGGGAGATTTGACATGATGCTTCCATTTGACACCAACCTGATAAAACACCCCGCACCCGCTCTCAGGGCCCCTTCTGCGCATGAACGCGAGGCGCATGCCATTCGCCGAAAGGCGCGCCGGAAAACTCTCGCCGCGTTCGCCGAGAGGCTCCTTGCCCCGTTCGCAGGTGTCTGCGCCCCTGCGGCCCGTTCTGTCAAAAAACCTCGCCCCTGATAGGAACGTCAGAGCGGATCAGAGAGCGCCCCGCGCGCGCCGAGCATGGACAGCAGAACTCTGCGCCGCTTCCCGAGAAGCGGCGCAGTACGGGCAGCGGCAGGCCTGCCGCTGCTCTCGCACATACAGAACTGGCTTTGCCGCAACGCGGATCGTCGGTCCGGTTTGCCCGGTCAGACGAGAACCACGTCGTCGGCAATTCCCGAAGCGCCATCGACCAGCACGTAGCCCAGATCAGTCAGGGCCGCGACGGACCAGTCCGACAGGAAATTGGTGCTGTCATAGGATCCGTCGTCCGCGCGATAGCCGATATAGCCGGTCATCAACTCGTCGAAATAGGTCTCTTCATCCCAGTGCCCGCCCGCCGTGCCCGAGCCGCCATCTGTCTCGACGAACAGGAACGCCTCGTCGGGGTTCTCCGACACATAGGCCGAGGTCGCCGCCTCGCCGGAATAGACGCTGGTGATGATGTCATCCGTGGGCTTTTTGGTCCCGTTGTCATCGACCTGCGTCGTGACCAGACCGTTGTAATCCCACATCGTGCCGAACCCCATGACGTGCATCATCTCATGCAGAACGATGTCATCGAAGGCACCGGCATCGAAATAGGCCTGCGCGTCCGCTTCATCGAAGGTCATTTCGCCAATGGCCGGAATACCGCTCCCCGTGCGCACACCTGTGGGACCCGCCTGCCCCAGAATCCCGCCGACACCGTCGATCGCTTCGAGATCGGCGGTGATGACCAGATCGTCGTAGAGATTTCCGCTGCCATCCACGGCATCCGGCACGTCTTCGGCGATCAGCGAGGCAAGATAGTCGGCCGAGGCAATGAAGACGGCCTTCATCTCGTCGGTCCAGTCGCCGACGAAGCGGATCTCGATGTTGTACTGGAGACTGTCGTCGATCCCGTCATCCAAGCCGGTGACATAGACGTCGGTGACGGTTTCCGTTGTGCCGCCACCGGAGGGCGCAGGCGGCCCCTTGCCCGCCCCCTTTGCCGATCCGAAGTTGTCCATCAGCAGAATGTCACCGCTGACGGAGCCAACCGGCCTGTTTGAATTTTCGGAGCTATGAAGGCCCGAAGCCCCCGCGCCCGAGGACTGGACGTAGTCGAGAAATCTGACGGCCATGGCCACCTCCCTCTGTGCCCCCACAGCGATCGGTCACCAAGGATAGGAAGAACAATTCAAGTTTTTCAAGACAAATTGAGCCTGGATAGCCGAACGGCACCGCCAGGAGAGGTGGCCTCCCTGTCAATTTTCCAGTCCCACCGCTCGGAGTTTTTTGAATACCATTCAATTATTTGACCTCGGCGCGCGCGGCTCGCCTACGCCCTGCCGCCAGGCGGGTCTTCTAGCGCCCTTCCGGCAGAGCCTTCGAGGGCTCCGCGCACAACGACAAGCTCAAGGTCAAATCAGCTCGAGCTCATCCTCGAACTCGTCTTCCCCTTCGGTCGGCTCCTCGAAGTCTTCCTCATCCATGCTCAGCGCCATGATGAGGTCCAGCACTGTTGGAACTGACCCGGGTTTCCCATCGAGAAGTGACCCATGTGACCCTCTCCTCGGCGCAGCTTGAAGCGGGGGACCACGGCGTGATCCACATGGGAATTTTGAACGTCATCCGCCGCATGGCTTTGCGGAAAAGCTACCGATCCGAGAGATCGCGCGCCGAAGCGGTCTGTCACGGAACACCATCAAGTAGTTTCTGCGAGCAGGCACGATCGAACCGAAGTTCAGCATTCCGGCCTGGCCGAGCAAGCTTAATCCCTATGCCGACAAGCTTGCCGCGTGGCTGAGGACGGAGGCTGCGAAGTCACGCGAGCAGCGCCCAGTGGGCGCCCTACATGTAGTTCCCGGGAAAAACTCAGGTGTCTCTTACAAACTTCAGTGCGTCCAGACCGCGCGACGGTCGACGGCGAAATTCTCGGCGTAGCCGCGGGCGCGAACGTTGGGCTTGCGCTTGTTGGGTTCGTTCACCTGCGCCTCGATGCCGTGCTCGGCGGCATAAGCCAGCGCGGCCTCCTTGCTGTCGAAGGTCAGGCGCACCTGGCTCTGGGTGTCGGACGAAGAGGTCCAGCCCATCAGCGGGTCGACCTCGCGCGGCGAGGCCGGGAAAAATTCGAGAATCCACTGTTTCGTCTTCGCTTGCCCCGAAGACATGGCCGTCTTGGCCGGCTGGTAAATCCGTGCGCGCATGGAATCCCTCCTGACGTTCTCTGGCGTTATCGGGAATTTATACTGCGGGGGCAAGAGATCGCGGCGCGACAGTGCCGCAAATCTTCCCGAACCCTTGCGTCTTGCCCGCAGAAGAGGAACATTCCGTGAAAACGCCCTGCCCCGCGAATCCGCGTCCCCGTCCCATTGCCCGGCGGCCCGCCCCCGGACCTGCCTGAACGGCCCCTTGAAAACGCCGCGCGGCGCGACACGTCTTGCAGGCGCCAGGAGATGCCCGATGCCCTATGCCCATTCCGACAAGTCCGACCCGATGATGCACGCGCCCGCGCCGGACGTCCGGACGCGGGAAAAGCTCGAGGGCGGGATCAGCTTCCGCATGCAGACCGAGTTCGCCCCGGCCGGCGACCAGCCGACGGCCATCGCCGAGCTGGCGCAGGGGGTCAACGACGGCGAGCGCAGCCAGGTGCTGCTCGGCGCCACCGGCACCGGCAAGACCTTCACCATGGCCAAGATCATCGAGGAAACGCAGCGACCTGCGATCATCCTCGCGCCCAACAAGACGCTGGCGGCGCAGCTCTACGGCGAGTTCAAGGGGTTCTTCCCGGACAACGCGGTGGAATACTTCGTGTCCTACTACGACTACTACCAGCCCGAGGCCTATGTGCCGCGCTCGGACACCTACATCGAGAAGGAAAGCCAGATCAACGAGCAGATCGACCGGATGCGCCACTCGGCCACCCGGGCGCTGCTCGAGCGGGATGACGTGATCATCGTCGCCTCGGTCTCCTGCATCTACGGCATCGGCTCGGTCGAGACTTATGGCGCGATGACCCAGGACCTGCACGCCGGCAGCGAATACGACCAGCGAAAGATCATCGCCGATCTCGTGGCGCAGCAGTACCGCCGCAACGACGCAGGTTTCTCGCGCGGGGCCTTCCGGGTGCGCGGCGACAGCCTCGAGATCTGGCCCGCCCACCTCGAGGACCGCGCGTGGAAGCTGTCGTTCTTCGGCGAGGAGCTGGAGAGCATCACCGAGTTCGACCCGCTCACCGGCGAAAAGACCGGCAGCTTCGAGCGCATCCGGGTCTACGCAAACTCGCACTACGTGACGCCGAAGCCGACGATGCAGCAGGCGGTCATCCAGATCAAAAAGGAACTGCGCCAGCGGCTCGACCAGTTGGTCGCCGAGGGCAAGCTGCTGGAAGCGCAGCGGCTTGAGCAGCGCACCAACTTCGACATCGAGATGCTGGAGGCCACCGGGGTCTGCAACGGCATCGAGAACTACTCGCGCTACCTCACCGGCCGCGCCCCGGGCGAGCCGCCCCCCACCCTCTTCGAGTTCATTCCCGACCACGCCATCGTCTTCGCCGACGAAAGCCACGTCTCGGTTCCGCAGATCGGCGCCATGTACAAGGGCGACTACCGGCGCAAGTTCACCCTCGCCGAGCACGGCTTCCGCCTGCCCTCCTGCATGGACAACCGCCCGCTCAAGTTCGAGGAATGGGACGCCATGCGCCCGCAGTCGGTCTTCGTCTCGGCGACCCCGGCAAACTGGGAGCTGGAACAGGCGGGCGGCGTCTTTGCCGAGCAGGTGATCCGCCCCACCGGCCTTCTCGATCCGCAGGTCGAGATCCGCCCGGTGAAGATGCAGGTGGACGATCTGCTGGACGAGATCCGCAAAGTTACGGCGGACGGCTACCGCACGCTCTGCACCGTGCTGACCAAGCGTATGGCCGAGGATCTGACCGAGTACCTGCACGAGCAGGGCATCAAGGTGCGCTACATGCACTCGGACATCGACACCATCGAGCGGATCGAGATCCTGCGCGACCTGCGGCTCGGCGCCTTCGACGTGCTGATCGGCATCAACCTGCTGCGCGAGGGCCTCGACATTCCCGAATGCGGGCTGGTGGCGATCCTTGATGCCGACAAGGAGGGCTTCCTGCGCTCCGAGACCTCGCTGATCCAGACCATCGGCCGCGCGGCGCGGAACGCCGACGGGCGCGTCATCATGTATGCCGACCGGGTCACCGGCTCGATGGAGCGGGCGCTGGCCGAGACCGAGCGTCGCCGCGAGAAGCAGATCGCCTACAACGAGGAGCACGGTATCACCCCGGCGACGGTGAAGAAGAACGTCGACGACATCCTCGCCGGTCTCTATCAGGGCGATGTCGACATGAACCGCGTCACCGCCACCATCGACCCCAAGCAGCAGGGCTCGAACCTCGAGGCGGTGCTGGACGGGCTGCGGGCCGACATGCGCAAGGCCGCCGAGAACCTGGAGTTCGAGGAAGCGGCGCGGCTGCGCGACGAGGTCAAGCGGCTCGAGGCGGTGGACCTGGCAATCCACGACGACCCGCTGGCGCGTCAGTCGGCCGTCGAAGCGGCCTCGGAGCAGGCGGTGAAATCGCGCGGTCGCTCGACCGCCGGCCGCCCCGGCCAGCGCGGCGGCAACGTGAAACGGCGCAAGCGCTGACGCAAGATACCCGGACACGAAAAAGCCCCTCTCCACCGCGTGTGGAGAGGGGCTTTGTTCATTTGTCGCGGGCGATCAGCTGTCGTTCTTCTCGTCCGGCGGGGTCACCTCGATGTCGGGCAGGGTGACCTCGGCCTCCTTGGTGTCGACCTCGACGTCGACATCGGGCACGGTCACTTCCTCGGTCTTGGTTCCGACCTCGACCGAGCCGACCTCGGCATCGACCTCGGGCATTTCGCCCCCTTCGACCGAGACGTCCACATCGGGCAAGCTGCCCTCTTCAGTGACGTCGAAATCGATCATGTAGGCGCCCACGCCGATCACGACGGCGGCGGCGGCAACAAGGGCAACAATGGATCCGGTACGCATGTTCAATTCCCTTCCGTTTGTTTGCACCGGCGCTTGCGGCGCCGTGATGCTCGGTAAAGGAACCGTGAGACCGGCTTGAAGGTTCCGGAAATATTCTCCGGAACCAATGTGTTATATCGCGCGTTCACTGGCCGCGGGAGCGGTCAGCCGCAAAACACCCGTAGAATTTGCCCGGCGCTGTCGGTCTCGATGTTCATCCGGTCGGGGCGGAAATCCATGGTCATCGGCTGCCCAGGCCCGAGAATGCGCAGCTTGTCCCCGGCGGTAAGCCCTAGTTCCTCGACCGGCTGGCCGATGCGTGTCTGGTAGGCCGCCGCGCCGCAGGTGTCGTCCTCGGCCTTGGTCTCCGCCTCGCTGCAGCCGGCAATGCCCGCGCAGAGCCCCAGCAGGATCGCGATCCGTCCCATCATTGTCTTTCTCCTTCGCTCGATATGTCAGTGAGATAGGTCACGCGAACGTGCGTCTCAACAGAAGACGGCCGTGAATCTCGCGCTCGACCCGTGCGCGCTTCGGGAGTAGCCTCTTCGCATGCGCCAGTTCCTCCTCATCCCTCTTCTCGGCCTCGCGGCCTGCGGCACGCCCTACGAGCGCTGCAATCGCGATGCGGCGAACCTTTACAGCAAGGCGATGCGCGAGCGCGCGGAGATCGCGAAGGATCTCGCGCGGGGCTTCACCTATGAGACCGGGTTCGAAACCCGGACCACTTGGCAGCTATGCGGGGGCTACAAGGGACGCGTGCACTATTGCTGGCGCGACCACACCGACACGGTCACCCGCCGCGTGCCGATCAACGCCGAGGAGCTGCGCCGCAGGGATGCGGACCTCGAAGCGCAGCTGCCGCAGTTGCGGCTCGACGCGGCAGCCGGACAGGCCGAGTGCCGCCGGCGCTACCCCGCCGAGGTCGAGGCCGCCGCGCTGGCCACCCCGACCGGCGGCTGAGGAAAGCCCGCGTTTCAGGTGGCGGGCTTGCGCAACTCGGGATGCTGTTTCAGCACCAGCCCGAACGCGACCATGGCCACACCGGTCGACAGCAACTCCACCGAGAGCAGCACCCCCAGCACCACCGCCGCGGAGGACGGAAAGTTCGTGAAGATCATGATGGCCAGAACCACCGAGATCGCGCCGCTGATGATCATCAGAAGCTTGTACCGGCTCTCGGAGACCGAGAAGGCATAGACCACCTTGGCGATGCCGCTGACCAGGAAGAGGATCGCCGCGACCAGCGTCAGCGAGATCAGCCCCTCGAGCGGGTTGGCCAGGAAGCTGATGCCGAGCCAGAGGTAGATGATGGTCATCAGGATCGCCAGCAGCCGCTCCTTCATGCGCGTGACGCGGAAGATGCTGATCGCCTGGATCACGCCGATGATCAGGAAGAACCAGGCGACGATGGTCTGCGCGGCCACCGAGGCGGCAAAGGGGTTGAAGAGCGCGATCACCCCGCCGATGACGCTCGCGGCGCCGAGGAGTATCCACGTGAGCCAATGCTGCATTTCAAAATTCCTTCAATAATTCCCGACACGCTGCCGGCACCCCGACCGTGCTCCCGCTTCCCCGCTTCTGTCAACTGTCTGTTAACGCTTGCGAAGAACCGGTGTCGCTGCCGGGGCGCTCGGGTCCGTCGACCCGTTCGGCCAGCAGAAGCGCCAGCCACCGTGTCTTGTCGAAGCTGGCGAGGACGATCGCGAGGATCGAGGTCAGCGGCACCGCGAGAATCGCGCCGGGGATGCCCCAGAGTGTCGTCCAGACCGCCAGCGCCAGCAGCACCACGAAGGGGCTGAGGTTGAGCTGCCGCCCGATCAGCCGCGGCTCGATGATATTGCCAAGCGTGACCTGCACCGCCGTCAGCGCCGCCCCCAGCCCCACGGTGAGCCCGATGGAGCCGAACTGCGCCAGCGACAGCGCCACGGGAAAGGCCACGGCGAGCAGCGAGCCGACGTAGGGGATGTAGTTCAGCACGCCGATCACCACCGCCCAGAACAGCGCGAAGTCCACCCCGAAGGCCCAGAGGATGGCATAGGAGATCGCGCCAAGGACGATGTTGATCAGCGTCTTGAAGGCCAGGTAGCGGCTGATCTTCTCGTTGATCGCCCCGACCACCGCCAGCACGCGTGCGCTTTGCTCCGGCGAGCGCAGCCCGGCGGTCAGCCGGCGCTGGAAGGACCGGCGCTCGGCGGTGATGAAGGCGGCATAGATAATCACCATCAGCACCACCGAGCCGAGGTTGGTGAAGCCGCCCAGCACCGCCAGCGAGAAGCGCCGCAGGTCGATCCGCCCAATGGTCTCGGCGGTCACCCGGTCCCAAAGGACGTCATCCTCGAAATGGAAGTAGCCCGCGATCCCGTCGACCATGGTGCGCAGGTTCTCCTCGTAGGTCGGGGCCACCGCCATGATCTCGCGCACCGTGGCCGAAAAGACCGCCGCCAGCACGAAGACCACAGCCGCGGCGCAGACCAGCAGCAACAGGCGCAGCACGCCGAGCGGCAGATGCCGGAGCACCGGCAGGCGGCGCAGGCCGGCCGCGACCGACTCCAGCAGGTAGACAAGGATCGTTGCGGTGACGATCGGCATCAGGATCGTCCGGCCGAGAACCAGCAAGGTACCAGCCGCCAGCACGAACACCGTGGACAGCACGAGAGTCTGGAACGGGGTATCCTTCATCAGCAGTCGTTCATCCTCCGGCCCGCATCGGACCGAGTGGGACCGATGCGGGCGGGGATGTCAACGCGATGGGCTCAGAGCTGGCCGCCGATCGGCAGCAGTCCGGTCAGCCAGGCGGTGGTGGCGCGCATCTTCGACAGGATCGGTTCGGCGCGATAGAGGCGCCAGCGGTTGCCCGCGTCGTGCTCGAGCCACTGCATCCGGCCATCCTCGTCGAGCTGAAGGTGGAAGGCCGCCTCTGGCAGCAGCCGCTTGAAATTCGCGGCGGCCTTGGCCGCGAGTTCGGGGGACTCGACCAGGATGCCCATCTCCGAGTTGATCCGCACCGACCGCGGGTCCCAGTTGAACGAACCGATGAAGAGCAGCTTTTCGTCCAGCACGAAGGCCTTGGCATGAAGCGCCGAGCGCGACAAACCCAGACCGGAGAGCGTGCGGTCCGGCCGGTCCTTCTCGGCGCGAAGCTCCCACAGGTCCACCCCGGCCTCAAGCAACTCGCGGCGCGAATGCGAATAATGCGCGTAGACCGCGGAAACGTCGGTGGCGTCGAGCGAATTGGTGAGCACCGTCACCTCCACCCCGCGCTCCTCGAGCGAGGACAGCAGCGCCGTGCCGCTGTCGCGGGGCACGAAATAGGCCGAGACCACGAGGAATTCTTTTTCGAGCGCGTTCACGTAGGGCAGCATCGAGGCGGCGAAGGTCTCGCCGGCGGGTAGGTCTCCGGCGGCTTTCTCGGGCGGATCCGAGAGCAGCCGGGCCCGGGCCGCCGTCAGTGCTGGAGGCTGGCGTTTCAGCGTCTCCACACGGCCCGCAAGCGCCTGACCATAGGGCGTCTGGGCGATCTGTTCACGCATCTGGGAAAGCCGCTGGCGCACCGCGGCAAGATCCGGCCCGTCTTCTTCCGGCTCGATGATCAAGGCTGCCGGAATCGCGTAACGGCTGTTCCAGTAGCTGTCGAAGGTGGCACCGACCTCGCCGACCACCGGTCCCGCCGCCAGAAGGTCCAGGTCGTCGTAATTGGAGTCCTCCCGCGCCGAGAAATACTCGTCTCCGATGTTGCGACCGCCGACGACGGTCACCCGCCCGTCGAAGGTCATCGACTTGTTGTGCATGCGCCGGTTGATGCGGCGGAATTCCAGCAGGGCCGAGAGCGCCTTGCCCCGCGAGCGCGCGAAGGGATTGAACAGACGAACCTCGATGTTGGGGTGCGTTTCGAGCGCGCGGGTAGTCTGGTCGTAGCCGCGAGTGTCCATGTCGTCGAGCAGCAGCCGGACCCGCACGCCGCGATCCGCCGCGCGCAGCAGCGCGTCGGCGAAGAGCCGGCCAGCGTCGTCGTTGTGCAGCAGGTAATACTGGGCGTCGATGCTGGTCACCGAGAGGTCGGACAGCGCGAGCCGCAACGCCAGCGCGTCGATTCCATTGCCGACGATATGCACCCCCGAGGTGCCGTCGGCCCGGCCCTGCCATTTGCGCGTGATGCCCGACAGGGGCGCCGTGCCCGGCGCGGTCAGCGCCACACTCGTTGGCCGGGGCCCTTCCGGGGCCTGACTGGTGCAACTGGTCAGCAGCAGACAGGTGAGAAATGCACAAAGTGACCGGAACATGTGGGCCTCGCATCCTTGCCTCAGGCGATCAGGCTCGCCGAGCCCTGCCCTTTGGGCAAGCGTAGCGCACCACTTGGAACGCCGAGCGCGGCATTTGCGCCGCAGCCCCCTACGCGCCAGCATGGCCGCAACGTCAGGAATTTCGAACCGCTCCCGGGCCGCAACCCTCTGGGCAATACCGAACACATGCGCTATCGCTGTCGCGCGCGGCCCCTTAGCTCAACTGGATAGAGCAGCTGACTTCTAATCAGCAGGTTGAGGGTTCGAGTCCTTCAGGGGTCGCCAGTTTTCGTGACATTGTCAGAAAATTACCCGCCGCTTTCCGTGGTGATTTTGGTCAAGGCCTGAACGTGGGCGAAAAACCTGGTCGCAAGTGACTCCCAGCACGGCGTGCATCTTTGTCTCCAGTTCTACCGCCTCAGGCTTCGCGGCGGGGGAGGCGTCGTCGCTTTCACTTCTGCATCGGCGATTGACACGCTGTTTTCTGGCCAAGCCTAACTCGGTACGTCGCCCGAGCGTCCCCTGCCGCTACGACCTGAAAGCGCAACGCCGAGTGGTGGCCCTAAGCACCGGCCGCGCTCTTCGCAAGGCAGCGCATCGCACAGCGCTCACGGGAGGGGCCACCAACAGTCGTCGATTCGTCGATCGACGTCACCAGACCCGCAGCCCGATCGCTAGCTCCCCCACGGCGCGTGCATCAGCGCAAGCGCCGCCCAGCTTGCCGCCTCCGAGACGAGTTGCACCGCGCCGAGCACATCGCCGGTCACCCCGCCGATGCGCCGACGCGCCATGCGCCCCAGCCCCGCCGCCACCGTGGCACAAAGCAGGGCCAGAAGAAGCCCCGTCGCGCCCGCCAGCAGCGCAACAAGCAGAACGAGGCCCAGCAGCATGACGCGCGCGGCCCTGCTGCGGCCCGCCGCCAGCCTACCCATGCCGTCGGTTCGCGCGGGGGGGAGCAGCTCCTGCAGGCCCACCATGGCGGCGCGGCTGAACGTGCCGACCAGCACGAACCACCCTGCCCCGGCCAATGACCCGAGCTGCGCCAGCGCCGCTATCCAGAGCGCCGCCGCAAGGATCAGCGCCATGACTCCGTAGCTGCCGATCCGGCTGTCGCGCATGATCTCCAGGCAATGCGCCCGGTCGCGGCCGCCACCCATGCCGTCGGCGAAATCCGCCAAGCCGTCGACATGCAACGCGCCGGTCACCAGAACCTGAGCAGCAACCGCAGCCACCGCTGCCAGCAACGGGCCGGCTCCGGCTGCCATCATGCCGGCAAACGCCGCCCAGCCGATCAGCCCGACCAGCGCGCCGACCAGCGGAAAGGCCCAGCGAGCCGCGCTCAGCGACGGCGCCTGCCCAGGGATCCGCCCCGCGGGCAGGCGGGTCAGCAGCATGACCGCCACCTGCAGCTCGCGCAGCCGATCCCTCGGCCCGATCATCCGCCCGCGACCCCGGCCTGCGCGAAGGTCGCCATTCCATTGTGGCATTCGAGTGCCGCGCGCAGCACTCCGAGCGCCAGCGCCGCCCCCGAGCCCTCGCCGAGCGCCATGTCGAGCGACAGCACGGGGGTCTTGCCCATGGCTTCGAGCAGCCGGGCGTGACCGGGCTCGCGGCTGACGTGGCCTACGAGGCAATGGTCGAGCAGCTTTGGGTCGGCGGCATGGAGCGGCGCAGTGGCCGCGGTGCAGATGAATCCGTCGAGGATCACCGGGATGCGGCGCGCCCGCGCCTCGAGCACAGCGCCGCAGATCGCCGCCTGCTCGCGCCCGCCGAGCGCCGCGAGGATCCCCAGGCCCTGCACGCCGGCGTGCCGCGCACAGGCGCGGCGCACGGCATCGGCCTTGCGCGCAAGCCCGGCCGCGTCCGAACCGGTGCCACGACCGATCCACCCCTGAACATCGCCGCCGAAACTGGCGCAAGCCAGCGCCGCAGCGATGGTTGAATTGCCGATGCCCATCTCGCCGAGGATCACCACCTGTGCCTCGGCAGAGACGGCCTCGGCCCCGCGCCGCATCTCCGCCAGCGTCTCCGGCTCACTCATCGCCGGGGCTTCGGTGATATCCGCCGTGGGCCGGTCCAGATCGAGCGCCACCACCGACAGATCCGCCCCCGATGCGCGGCAGAGCTGGTTGATCGCCGCGCCCCCGGCCTCGAAATTGGCGACCATCTGCGCGGTCACCTCCTGCGGGAAGGGGTTCACCCCCTGTGCGCAGACCCCATGGTTGCCGGCGAAGACCAGCGCCTGCGCCTTGTCGATCCGCGGGCGCTCCAGCCCCTGCCAGCTCGCCATGAAGACCGCCAGTTCCTCGAGCCGACCCAGCGAGCCCGGCGGCTTGGTCAGGTCTGCCTGACGCGCGCGCGCCGCCTGCGCTGCCGCCGCGTCTGCCACCGGCAGCGACCGCGCCAGATCCGCGACCGCCGCGAGCGCGGGGATGTCAGAAAGAATGCTCATTCGGTTTCACCTTCACTGGGTAGCCCGCCACCGCCAGCCAGACCTCGTCGCAGGCCTCGGCCACCGCCTGGTTCATCCATCCCGCGGCGTCACGGAAGCTGCGGGCGAGCCGGTTCTCCGGGACGATTCCCGCCCCGACTTCATTGGTCACGAAAATCACCGGGGCGCGCTGCCGCGCGATCTCCTGAACCAGCGCCTGCACCTCGGTGCGCCAGTCCGCCTCGGCTAGCAGCAGGTTGGTCAGCCAGAGCGTCAGACAATCCACCAGCCGCGGCAGATCGCCATCGCTGGCGCGCAGCGCGGCGCAGAGATCGCGCGGCGCGTGCAGGTCCTGCCAGCAGGTCCCGCGCCGCGCCCGGTGCTCGGAAATGCGCGCGGCCATTTCCTCATCGCCCTCGTAAATCTCTGCGGTGGCGATATAAATCGCCCGACCACAGGGGGCGAGCGCCCTGCGTTCGGCAAGCGTCGACTTGCCTGACCGTGCCCCGCCCGTGATGAGTATCGACCTTGTCATTTCCGCATGGGAAAGCATCAATGTCGCCAAAAGGGAAGAGGCAAGCAGGCCGTTGCAGCACGAAACACCCGGCTCCGGAGAGCTGATCCTGATCCGTCACGCCCCGATCGCAGAGCCCGGCAGGCTCTGCGGCCGCACCGATCTTCCGGCGCGGATAGAGCCCGCGCGAATTGCCTCCCTGCGCGCCGCACTCCCCACTCCGGGCGTTCTGGTGAGCAGTCCGGCGCTGCGCTGCCGGCAGACCGCCGACGCCCTCTGGCCCGAGCGCTCCGCCGCGGCCGACGCCCTGCTTTGGGAGCAGGACTTCGGCGCCCACGACGGGCTGCCCTACGCCGATCTGCCTGACCTCGGCCGGCTCGGCGGCCCGGAGTTGGCGCAATGGACCCCGCCCGACGGCGAGAGTTTCGCGGACCTCTGTGCCCGCGTCCGGCCCGCGCTGCTCCGCTATGGGCAAAAGGCGGCGCAAGAGCGCGCGCCGGTGGTGCTGGTGGTCCACGCCGGAGTGATCCGCGCCGCGCTGTCGCAGGTGACCGCCGCCCTGCACGCCGGGCTCGCCTTCGAGATCGCGACCCTCTCGGTGACCCGTCTGCGCTGCGACGCCGAGGGGCCGTTCTCAGTGATCGAGGCGGGCCGGACATGAATTTCTCCCCGGTGAGCGTCGAGGGCCATTTCGGCGAATGGGTGCAGGGGCGCATGGGGGCGGACGGCGCGATTGCGCTGGTCACGGTCCGCTGCCCGGCGCTGCGCGTCTGCACCCCCGGCGCCGACGGTCTGCCCTTCACCCGCGACCAGCTCGCAGACTTCGCCGCCCGGCTCGGGATCGCAGGGCATTTCCCCCACGCGACTTTTCCCAGCGTGACGCGGGATGCCCCGCTCGGAGGCGGTGCCGGGGCCTCCACCGCCACGTTGGTCGCGCTGGCCTGCAGCGCGGGGTTCTCCGGCAGCGCCCACGACCTTGCCGCGGCCTGCATCGCAACCGAGGGCGCCAGCGATCCGCTGATGTTCCCGCAGCCCGATGCCCTGCTCTGGGCCTCGCGCGAGGGGCGCATCCTGCGCCACCTGCCGCCACCGCCCGCCTGCCACATCCTCGGGGGGTTCTGGGGAGCGCCGCATCGCACGACCCCCGGCGACATGGATTTCGACGACATCACCGATTTGATCGACGCATGGGCCGAGGCGGTCGTTCTGGACAATCTCCAGCGCTGCGCCGCAATCGCCAGCACCTCGGCGCAGCGCTGCAGCGACCGGCGCGGCCCGATGCCCGACCCCACACCGGAGCTTGCGCGAGACCTCGGCGCGCTCGGCTGGCTGCGCGCCCATACCGGCTCGGCACGTGGCTTGGTCTTTGCGCCCGGCGAGACACCCGAACACGGCGCCGCAGCCCTGGTCGAAGCCGGGCTCACCGGCGTGCTCAGCTTCGGGACGGGCGGGGTATGAGCTTCGCGCTTATGATGCTCGGCGGGATGGCGCTCGACCTGGTCTTTGGCTGGCCCGCGACGCTCTACGCGCGGATCGGCCACCCCGTGACATGGCTGGGCCGCGCAATCGCGGCGTTCGAGACCCGGTTCAACCGCGGCAGCCGGCGCCGGCGCCTGTGGCTCGGCACCCTGACCACTGCGCTGATCGTGAGCCTCGCCGCCCTGCCCGCCCTCGCCCTGCAGATGCTGCTGCCCGGCGGGCTCGCGGGCAGCCTGATCGGAGCGGCGCTGGCCTGGCCGCTGATCGCCATGCGCTCGATGCACGACCATGTCGCCGCCGTTGCCACGCCGCTGGGCAAAGGCGACCTCGACGCCGCCCGCCATGCCGTGTCGATGATCGTCGGGCGCGATCCCGCGCGGCTGGACGCGGCCGGCGTCGCGCGCGCCGCCACCGAAAGCCTCGCCGAGAACAGCTCTGACGGGATCATCGCGCCGCTCTTCTGGGGTGTCGTCGCCGGGCTGCCCGGCATTGCCGCCTACAAGGCGGTGAACACGCTCGACTCGATGATCGGCCACCGCAACGACCGCTACGAGGCCTTTGGCAAATGCGCGGCCCGGCTCGATGACGTGGTGAACTGGCTCCCGGCGCGGCTCACCGGGCTGCTTTTCGCTCTGGCTGGCGGCCGCCGTCTGCCCGAGGCGCTAAGGGTGATGCGGCGCGATGCCCCGAAGCACCGGTCACCCAACGCCGGCTGGCCCGAGGGCGCCATGGCGGCGGCGCTGAATGTCCGGCTCTCCGGGCCGCGGATCTACGGCGACCGGGTGGCCGAGGAGCCCTGGCTCAACGCGGGCGCGCCCGACCCTGCGCCGACCGATCTGATCCGCGCGCTGCGTCTCTACCGGCGAGCCATGGCGCTCTGCGCCCTTGCGCTCGCCGCGCTGTTCCTGTTCGGGTGAGCCGCATGGACAGCCCGCACGACACGCCCGCCAACCCGTCCGAAGAAGGACACGCCCGAGATCACGGCGGGAACCTCGACGCCGCCATGTCGCGCTTCGGAGGTGCCCGGACCGGCTGGCTGGACCTCTCCACCGGCATCAATCCCGAGCCCTATCCGGTGCCCGCGATCCCCGCGGAAGCCTGGGCGGTGCTGCCGCGCCGTCCCGACATGGACCGGCTCATCGGCGCCGCCCGCGCCGCTTACGCCACGCCCGCGCGCATCGTCCCGTTCAATGGCGCGCAGGGGGCGATCCAGATGGTGCCCGCGCTGCGCCCGGCCGGCCGGGCGATGGTGCTGGGACCAACCTACAACGAACACGCCGCCGCGCTGCGTGCGGGTGGCTGGGAGGTTCGCGAAGCGAACAGCCTCGACGGGCTGAAGGGCGCGGAGCTCGCAGTGGTGGTCAACCCCAACAACCCGGACGGGCGGCGCTGCACTGCGGATGCGCTATCCGCGCTGGCCACGCAGGTGGGGCTGTTGGTGGTCGACGAGAGCTTTGCCGACCCCGAGCCCGACCTCTCCATCGCGCCCCGCCTCGACGCGGGCCTGCCGAACGTCGTGGTGCTGCGCTCTTTCGGCAAGTTCTACGGGCTCGCCGGGCTGCGTCTGGGGTTCGCGCTGGCGCATGGGACCCTCGGCGCACGGCTGGCAGACCTGGCCGGCCCCTGGCCGGTGTCCGGACCGGCAATAGAGATCGCCGCGGCGGCGCTGGCCGACACCCCATGGCGGACCGACACCGTAGGCCGCCTGACGCACAGCGCCGCAAGGCTCGACGCGCTGGCGCTGGCCGCGAGCTGGCACGTCGTCGGCGGATCGCCACTGTTCCGGACGTATGCCTGCACCGATGCGCAGGCTGCGCAGGAACGCCTCGCCGACCGGCACATCTGGAGCCGGATCTTCCCCTACTCGGGCAGCTGGATCCGCCTTGGCCTGCCGCCCTCGGCCCGCTGGGAACAGCTCGAAACCGCCTTCGCGACGCTCTGAAGGCTCAGAACTCGACGCCCTGCTGCGCCTTGATCCCATCGCGGAACGGGTGCTTCACCAGCGTCATCTCGGTCACCAGATCCGCCGCTTCGATCAGTTCCGGCTTCGCGTTGCGCCCGGTCAGGCAGACATGGGTCATCGCCGGCTTCTGCTCGAGCAGGAAACTCACCACCTCGTCGATCTCCAGGTAGCCGTAGCGCAGCGCGATATTGATCTCGTCGAGCAGCACGAAGCGAATCTCGGGATCGAGGATCTGCTCCTTCGCGATCTGCCAGCCGCGCTGCGCCGCCGCGATGTCGCGCTCGCGGTCCTGCGTCTCCCAGGTGAAGCCCTCGCCCGAGACAAAGAACCGGCACTCATCGGCGAATTTCTCGCGGATCAACCTGGCCTCGCCGGTGACCCAGTTGCCCTTGATGAACTGCACAACGGCGCAGGGCATGCCATGGGCGATGCAGCGCAGGATCATCCCGAAACCCGAGGAAGACTTGCCCTTCCCGGGACCCGTGTGGACGATGACGAGACCCTTCTCTTCGGTCTTTTCCTTCATCATCCGGTCGCGCGCCGCCTTGATTTTCTTCATCTTTTCGGCGTGGCGAATATTGGCCTCGTCGCTCATGCTGCTCTCTCCGGTATTGACAGGGGACAAATTTCCGGGCGATCTGGCATCACGCTGGTGCCCGTGTAAACGGGTGAAAAGGGAATGTGCAGCCGCGAGGGATCGCGGTCAGGCACAGCCGCCCCCGCGACCGTGAACGGAAAAGGGCGCTCGGAAAGCCACTGGCCGACAGGCTGGGAAGGCTGAGCGTCCGTCGGGCCACAGACTGGATCTGCAGCCCTGAATTCCGTGAGCCGGGAGACCTGCCAGCCAAGACTTTTGAGACCGGACGGGGTGTGCCGGTGTCGGGGTGTTCCCATGCCCGGGATCCATTCCGCCGTTACCCCTGTGCGCCCAACCGATGAGGCGACACGAATGATGGACTGCGCGGACACGCGACAGGAGAGCGACACCGAGCTGCTGGTCTGCGTGACTTGCCGCCGTGCGGGGATGACCCCGCAGGATGAGCGGCGGCCCGGCCGGGCGCTCTATGACCAGATCACCGCGCTGCAGCGGCCCGAGGGGGTGCGGATCACGCCCACCGACTGCCTGCAGAACTGCGATTTCGGCTGCACCGTCGCGCTGCGCGGCGGGGCGGAGAAATGGACCTACGTCTTCGCCAATGTCGACGAGGCGGCGCACCCCGAGATGATCCTTGCAGGCGCCGCGCAATTCCACGCGGCACCCGACGGGGTGATCCCCTGGCGCCAGCGCCCCGAGCACTTCAAGCGCAATTGCGTCGCCCGCATCCCGCCGCTCTCTCCCGCGCCCAAGGGCCCGCCGCAAGAGTCTCTTCAAGCCTCCCCCAAGCAACAGGACAGCTGACATGGCCGACCTTTCGAAACTCCCCGTCACCGTCATCACCGGCTTCCTCGGCTCTGGCAAGACGACCCTCGTCAGCCACCTGATGCGCAATCCAGGCGGGCGGCGGCTGGCCGTGGTGGTCAACGAGTTTGGCGATGTCGGCGTCGATGGCGATATCCTGCGTAGCTGCGCGATCCCGGACTGCCCTGCCGAGAACATCGTCGAGCTGGCCAACGGCTGTATCTGCTGCACCGTGGCCGACGACTTCATCCCCACCATCGAGGCGCTGCTGGCGCTGGAGCCGCGTCCCGACCACATCCTCATCGAGACCTCCGGGCTGGCGCTGCCGAAGCCGCTGCTGAAGGCCTTCGACTGGCCGCAGATCCGCGCCCGCATCACCGTCGACGGGGTGATCGCGCTGGCCGACGCCGAGGCCGTGGCCGCTGGTCGCTTCGCCCCGGACGTGGCTGCGGTGGACGCGCAGCGCGCCGCCGATGACAGCCTTGACCACGAGACGCCGCTCTCGGAGGTTTTCGAGGACCAGGTCGCCTGCGCCGACATCGTGCTGCTGACCAAGCCCGACCTCGCCGGCCCCCTGGGGGTCGCGCGCGCCAAGGAGATCATCGCCGCCGAGGCGCCGCGTCCGCTGCCGGTGATCGAAGTTGCCGAAGGTGTCGTCGATCCGCGGGTGATCCTCGGTCTCGGCGCCGCCGCCGAGGGCGACCTCGACGCCCGCCCGAGTCACCACGACACGCCGCATGACCACGATCACGAGGACTTCGAGTCGCTCACCGTGGAGCTGCCCGAACTGGGCGACCCCGCGCAGCTGGTGCATGCGATCGAAGCGCTCGCGCGCAGCCACAACATTCTGCGGGTAAAGGGCTACGCGGCGGTCACCGGCAAGCCGATGCGCCTGCTCGTGCAAGCCGTGGGTGCACGGGTGCGCCACCAGTTCGACCGCCCCTGGCAGCCGGGCGAGCCGCGTACCGGCCGGCTGGTCGTGATTGCCGAACATGACGACATCCGCGAGGACGAGATCCGCGCCGCCCTGCACCGCGCCGTGCTCGACACGGCGCTCTAGGCGATGCACGTCGTCTTCCGCGAAAGCCACGGCCTCGAGGAGGTCGAGACGCCGACGGACCTGATGCAGGATCCGGCGGATCTGGTGGTGCTGTCCTTTTCCGACAGCGACCTCGGCGCCTTCGCGGAAGCCTGGCACATGGGTGGCGGAGAGGCCGGCGGGCTGCCATCGCTGCGGCTGGCCAACCTTGCGCAGCTGCGCCACCCGCTGTCGGTCGACACCTACGTCGAGCGGACGCTGGAGGGCGCGAAGGGCATCCTCGTCCGGCTTATCGGCGGGCGATCCTACTGGGACTACGGGCTTTCCCAGCTGCAGGCGCTCGCGCAGCGCCGGCGGATCGCGCTGGCCGTGCTGCCCGGCGACGGCCGACCCGATCCGCGGCTGGACGAGGCCTCCAGCCTGCCGCTCTCGACCCTGCGCCGCCTCGCCCAGCTCTGCGATGCGGGTGGCGCGGCGGCGGCACAGGCGGCGCTTGCACAGCTTGCGCTGGCCTCGGGCCTGAGCGCGCCGCCGGTGCGCGGCGGGGCGCGGCCCCTGCCCGAGGTCGGTCTCTGGACGCCAGAGGACGGGGTGCTGGAGGCCGGGGCGCTGGAGGCGATCCCGGACACCGGCGTCCATGCCGAAACGAAAACGCACAGGGATGCAGGAGGCGCTGGCCAGGGTGCCGGAGGCGTGGCCGGCGATGAAGCGAGGGGCGCTGCCCCTCGCGCTCCCCGGCGTATTTGGAAAGAGAAGAAGGGGCGGCGGGTCCTCATCGTGTTCTATCGCGCCTACCTGGTGGCGGCGGACATGGCGCCGATTGCAGCGCTCTGCGCAGCCTTTCGGCGGGAAGGCTGCGAGGTTGTCGGACTATTCGCCCCCTCGCTCAAGGCTCCTGCTGCGGCGGAGGCGCTGGCTGCGGCGGTCATCCGCCTCGCGCCCGACGCCATCGTCAATGCCACCGCCTTCAGCGGACGCGGCGCCTCGGGCTCGCCGCTCGATGGGGCCGGGGTTCCTGTCTTCCAGGTGGCGCTGGCAACCTCGACCGAAGCGGCCTGGGCCGAGGCGGAGCGGGGGCTCTCGCCCGCCGATCTCGCCATGCACGTGGTGCTTCCGGAGGTGGATGGACGGCTTCTGGCTGGCGTGATTTCCTTCAAGGAGCCGGGCGTGCGCGACCCGGAGCTGCAATTTTCCCGGACCCTGCACCGGCCCCATGCGCCGGGGATTGCGGCAGCCGTGGCGCGGGTGACGGGCTGGCTGCGACTGGCGGCCACGCCGGTGGCCGAACGCCGTGTCGCGCTGGTGCTCTCGACCTACCCCGGCAGGGACTGGAACCTCGGCCACGCGGTCGGCCTCGACGCCCCCGCCTCGGCGCGCGCCATCCTCGAGGACATGCGCGCCGCCGGTTACGCCCTGCCGGACGCACCCTCTGACCTCGAGGCGGCCCTGCAGCAGCGCAGCCTGCGACTGCCGCTCGCGGAGTACCGCGCGGCGCTGGCGGATCTGCCCGAGGCGCTCCGGCAGCAGATCACCGCAACCTGGGGCGCGCCGGAGCTGGATGCCCTGGTCGAGGGCGACGTCTTTCGCGTCGCGGCGCTGGAGCTCGGCCCCTGCCTGATCGCCCTGCAGCCCGAACGCGGCACCCCGACGGGGCGTGAGGACACGTATCACGACCTCGCGCGGGTGCCGCGCCATGCCTATGTCGCCTTCTATCTCTGGCTGCAGCGCCGCGTCGACGCGTTGGTGCACATCGGTGCGCATGGCACGCTGGAATGGCTGCCCGGCAAATCTGTGGCCCTGTCCGAGACCTGCTGGCCGCAGGTCCTGACCGGCGCGCTGCCGGTGCTCTACCCGTTCATCGTCAACGACCCGGGCGAGGCGGCGCAGGCCAAGCGGCGGATCGGCGCGCTGACCCTCGGCCACCTTCCGCCGCCGCTGACCGACAGCGAAACCCCGGACCGGCTGAGCCATCTCGAGGCGCTGCTCGACGAGTTCTCCACCGCCGACGGGCTCGACCCGCGCCGCCGCGACCGGCTGCAGGCCGAGATCCGCTCCGAGGCGCAGGCACAGGGGGTCGAGGCCGATCTGGGGCTGGACAGTGCCGCCTCCACCGCAGAGGCGATCCCCCGCATCGACCGCTTCGTCTGCGACATCAAGGAGAGCCGTTTCGGCGAGGGCCTGCACATTTGGGGCCGACCGCCGCCGGGCTGCACGGAGCCGGAGATCGCCGCCTCGGTGCGGGCGGAGCGCGCCGCGCTGATCGCCGCGCTGGACGGGCGGCGGGTCGATGCGGGCCCCTCCGGCTCGCCTTGGCGCGGGCGGCGCGACGTGATGCCGAGCGGGCGCAATCTCTACACCACCGACCCGCGTGCGGTGCCGAGCCGTGCCGCCTTTGCCCAAGGAGTGAAGCTGGCCGAGGAGCTTATGCGCCGACACCTGCAGGATCACGGCGACTGGCCGCGCGGGCTGGTCGTGGACCTCTGGGGCTCGGCCACCATGCGCACCGCCGGCGAGGAGTTCGCCATGGCCCTGCACCTGCTTGGCGTGCGGCCCCTCTGGGACGACGGCTCGGGACGGGTCGGCGGCTTCGAGGTGCTGCCGATCGCCGAGCTTGAGCGGCCGCGCATCGACGTCACGCTGCGGGTCTCCGGCCTGTTCCGCGATGTCTTTCCCACGCTCTCGGGGCTTTTCGCGCAGGCCGTTGCCGCGCTGGCCGCGCGCGACGAGGCATCGGACTGGAACCCCTACGCCGGCACCGCGCCGGGCGCGCGGGTCTACGGGCCGGCACCGGGCAGCTTCGGGCTTGGCATGGGCGCGGCGCTGGACAGCTACGACGAGGAGGCCCGCCGCGCCGCCGGCGAGGCCTGGCTCGCCGCCTCCGCCTGGGCGCTGGACGGCGCGGAGGCGACCCATGACGACGCCGGGATCCGCGCCCGCGTAGCGCGGGCCGAGGCCTTCGTGCACCTGCAGGACCTTCCGGAAACCGACCTTCTTCTCGCCGCTGATTACGCTGCGCATGAGGCGGGGTTTGCCGCCGCACAGGCAACACTCGGCGGGCAAGCGGCGCTCTACCACCTCGACAGCACCGACCCGGCGCGCCCCCGCGCCCGCGCGCTGCCCGAGGAGATCGCCCGCGTCGTGCAGGCCCGGGCCGCCAACCCGCGCTGGATTGCCGGGATGCGCGCCCATGGCTTCCGCGGGGCCGCCGAGATCGCCGCGACGCTCGAGCACATGGCCGCCTTCGCACATCTGGCCGGCGCGGTCGGCGGGCATCTGTTCGACCTCTACCACGCAGCGACGCTGGGCGATCCCGAAACCGACGCCTTCCTGCGCGACGCCAGCCCCGGCGCCCATGCCGCCATGCTGGAGCGCTTCCGCGCTCTGCGTGACGCCGGGCTCTGGGACAGCCGAAAGAATTCGGTGATCGCGGCGCTGGAGGAGAGGTCATGAGCGCGCCGCAGATCAAGGGCTGGTGCCCCGGAGCGCATCGCCCGATGCTGTCGGGCGACGGGCTGGTGGTGCGCGTGCGCCCATTCCGCGCCGAGCTGCGCGCGGCTCAGGTGCTGGCGCTCTGCGATCTCGCGCGGTCCCATGGCAATGGCACGCTCGAGCTGACCTCCCGCGCCAACCTGCAGATCCGGGGCGTGTCCGAGGCCGCCTTTCCCGGACTTCTGGAGAAGCTGGACGCGCTCGGTTTGATCGATGCCGACCCGGCGGTCGAGGCCCGGCGCAACGTTCTCATGCCCGCCGGCTGGCGGGACGGCGACCTGACCGACCGGTTGCACGCGGCGCTGCTGAAGACGCTCCCCAGCCTGCCGCCGATGCCCGCGAAGATGGGGTTTGCCCTCGACACCGGCCTGCGGCCCGAGCTGGCATCGGGCTCCGCCGATTTCCGCTTCGAGCTGGGCGAGGCAGGCGGCCTGATCCTCCGGGCCGACGGGGCGGAAAGGGGCCGCCCGGTGACGGAGAGCAGCGCCATGGACGCGCTCGCGGAAATGGTCGCCTGGTTCGTCGCCTCCGGCGGGAGCAGCGCTGGTCGCATGGGGCGCCTTCTGCCGCAGAGCTCTCCCGCCCGGGTGCGGCTTCCCGAGGAATGGCAGCGATGCGCACCCCGTGGTCCCGGACCCGCCCGGCATCCCGGGCCGCTTCCGGGGGGACGGCTGCTCGGCGTTCCCTTCGGCAGCATGGACGCCGGAGCCCTCGCCGACGTCATGCAGCGCAGCGGCGCACGGGCGCTGCGGCTGATGACCGGGCGGCTCCTCTGCCTGCTCGGCGGGGAGTGCGAGGTGCCCGCGCCCGGCTTTGTCACAACGCCGGGCAGCCCGCTGCTGGCGGCCCACGCCTGCCCGGGCGCACCGTTCTGTCCGCAGGCCACGGTGGCCACCCGCGCGCTCGCGGCCCGGCTTGCGCCGGAAGTCGACGGCACCCTGCACGTCTCGGGCTGCGCAAAGGGCTGCGCCCTGCCCCGCGCGGCGAAGATCACGCTGGTCGGACGGGAGGGCGGCTTTGACCTCGTCAAGGACGGCGCCCCCTGGGACTCGCCCAGCCGAACCGGTCTCTCGCCCCTTCTATTCGACGATCCCGCCACCCTTCTAACGGGGATGCCCTGATGCCCTATGACTACGAAAAGGATGGCGCGGCCATCTACCGGCAGAGCTTCGCGACGATCCGTGCCGAGGCCGATCTCGCGCGCTTCTCGCCGAACGAGGAGCCCATCGCCGTGCGGATGATCCATGCCGCGGGCATGGTCGGGCTGGAGCGGCACATCCGCTTCTCCGAGCACTTCGCCACGGCGGCCCGTCGCGCGCTGGCGCAGGGCGCGCCGATCCTCTGCGACGCGCGCATGGTATCGGAGGGGGTTACCCGCCCCCGCCTGCCCGCGGACAACCCGGTGATCTGCACGCTGCACGATCCCGAAGTGCCCGAGATGGCCGGCGCGGTGGGCAACACCCGCTCGGCCGCCGCGCTGGAGCTCTGGCGCCCCCATCTCGCGGGCGCGCTTGTGGCGATCGGCAATGCCCCCACGGCGCTCTTTCACCTGCTGAACATGCTCGAGGACCCGGCCTGCCCGCGCCCGGCGGCGATCATCGGCTGCCCGGTCGGCTTCGTCGGCGCTATGGAGAGCAAGGACGCGCTCTGGCAGGCGCAGCCGGTGCCCTGCTGCATCGTCGAGGGGCGGCTTGGCGGCAGCGCGATCACCGTCGCCGCCGTCAACGCCATTGCGAGCCGCGCCGAATGAACGCGCGGGGAGAGATCAGCGCGCAGGCGGCTGCGCCTGTGGAGACACCGGCGACGGCGGAAACGCGGGGCACCATCTGGGGCGTCGGCCTCGGGCCGGGCGATCCCGAGCTCATGTCGGTGCGCGCCGACCGGCTGCTGCGCAATGCCCGCCACGTCGCCTATTTTCGCAAGGCAGGACGGCCCGGGCAGGCGCGGCGCATCGTCGAAGGGATGCTGCACGCCGACGTGGTCGAGATCGCCATGGAATACCCGGTGACCACCGAGATCCCGCTCACCGACCCGCGCTACAATGCGCTGCTCTCGGCATTCTACGAGGATTGCACGGCAAAGCTGCGCGCGCTCTCGGATGCGGGCCACGAGGTGCTGGTGCTCGCCGAGGGCGATCCGTTCTTCTACGGCTCCTTCATGCATCTGTTCACGCGCCTCAAAGGACATGCGCCCCTGCAGGTCGTGCCGGCGATCCCCGGCATGGCCGCCGCCTGGTGTGCCACCGGCCTGCCGATCACCTGGGGCGACGACGTGATGAGCACGCTCATGGGCACGCTGCCCGAGGACGAGCTGGTCCGGCAGATGCGGAATGCCGACGCATTGGTGATCATGAAAATCGGCCGCAACATCGACAAGGTCCGCCGCGCGCTGCGCGCCGCCGGGCGCTTTGACGATGCCTGGCTGGTGGAACATGCCGCCATGCCCGGCCAATCCGTGCAGCGCCTGTCGGAGGCCGAGGGCCGGGTGACCCCCTATTTCTCCATCGTGCTGGTGCACGGACAGGGGCGGCGGCCATGAGCGGGCAGCTTGTGATCGCCGGGCTCGGGCCCGGCGCCGAGGCCCTGGTCACGCCCGAGGTCAGCGCCGCGCTGGCCGCCGCAACGGACGTGGTCGGCTACATCCCCTATGTCGCCCGCGTGGCGCCGCGCCCCGGACTGACGCTGCACGCCTCCGACAACCGGGTGGAACTCGACCGCGCCCGCCACGCCCTCGAGATGGCCTGTGCTGGGCGCTCGGTGGTGGTGGTCTCCTCGGGCGATCCCGGTGTGTTTGCCATGGCCGCCGCGGTCTTCGAAGCCGTCGAGGCCGGTCCGCCCGCATGGCGCGCGCTCGACATCCGGGTGCTGCCCGGCATCACCGCCATGCTCGCCGCCGCCGCCCGCGCTGGCGCGCCGCTGGGGCATGACTTCTGCGCCATAAACCTCAGCGACAACCTCAAGCCCTGGTCCCTGATCGAAAAGCGCCTGCGTCTCGCAGCCGAGGCCGATTTCGCCATGGCCTTCTACAACCCGCGTTCCAAGTCCCGGCCCGAGGGCTTCGCGAAGACCCTGAACATCCTGCAAGAGACGTGCGGGGATGCCCGCCCGTTGATCTTCGCCCGCGCCGTCTCGACCCCGGAGGAGGAGATCCGCGTCGTGCCGCTGGACCGCTGCACGCCGGAGATGGCCGACATGCGGACCATGGTGATCGTCGGCGCCTCGACGACACGGGTGATCCCGCGCGAGGGCGCGCCCTTCGTCTACACCCCGAGGTCGGTCCCGGCATGATCCAGCCAGCGCAGAACCTCCTCGATCTCATGCGTCTCGTGCCGCGCCGGGATGAACGGCCGGTCTATCATGATCACCGGCAGACCCAGCTCCCGCGCCGCGGCGATCTTCGCGAAGGCCCCGGTGCCTCCGGAGTTCTTCGACACCACGAGGTCGATCGCATGGTCCCGCATCAGCGCAAGGTCGCCTTCGAGACCGAATGGGCCGCGATCGACCACCACGTGATGATCAGGGAAACCCAGCGGTGCCTCGGGCGGGTCAACCAGCCGCAACAGGTAGAAGTGCTGCGGCTGCAGGGCAAATTCGGGCAGATGCATCCGGCCCACTGCCAGCATGACCCGGCGCGACGCGCCAGCAAGTGCCGCAACCGCACCCGCCATACCCGGCACGTGGGTCCAATGGTCTTCGGCGGTCTCCCTCCACGGCGCGCGGGTGAGCGCGATGAGAGGAACGCCCGCCGCGCGGCAGGCGGCGACGGCATTGGCGCTCATCTGCGCGGCGAATGGATGTGTGGCGTCGATGACATGGGTGACGCGCTCCGTCCGCAGGTAGCGCGCCAACCCCTCGGCCCCGCCGAAGCCGCCGATCCGCAGCGGCAGTGCCTGCTCCGCCGGGCGCGCCACGCGCCCTGCCATGGACACCGTGCCGCGCAGCCCGGCAGCGGCCAGCGCGCGGCAGAGCCGCGTCGCCTCGAGCGTGCCGCCCAGCACCAGAAGGTTTGGCTCCATGTCTGAGGCTGTCACGTCCAAGGCTCCCTGGCTGTCTATCATCGGCCTCGGCGAAGATGGCCCGGACGGGCTCTGCGCCGCAACCCGTGCCGCCCTCGCCGCGGCGGAAATCGTCATGGGCCCCGCGCGGCATCTGTCGCTGCTCCCCGAGGGGGGCGCAAGGCAGATCACCTGGCCCGTGCCCTTCGCCGAGGGCATACCGCCGCTTCTGGCCCTGCGCGGGCGGCGGGTGGCGGTGCTGGCCTCGGGCGATCCCTTCTGGTTCGGCGCCGGGGCGGTGCTGGCGCGGCATCTGAACCGCGGCGACTGGCAAGCCTTCCCGGGGCGTTCCAGCTTTTCGCTTGCCGCCGCGCGCATGGGCTGGCCGCTCGAAGGCACCTCCTGTTTCGGCCTGCACGCCGCGCCGCTCGCGCGCCTGCGTCCGCAGCTGGCGCCGGGGCGTCGGATGATCGTGCTCCTGCGCGATGGCGCGGCGGTCGCGGCGCTGGCGGACTATCTCGCGGAGGAGGGTTTCGGCGCCACCGAGATCGCCGTGATGGAAGCGCTCGGCGGCCCGCGCGAGCGCCTGACGCAGACACGCGCGGATACGCTCCCCGTCCTTGCCTTTGCGCATCCGGTCTGCGTCGCGCTGACGGTCAGGGGCGACGGCCCGGTGCTGCCCCTCGCCACCGGCTGCCCCGACGACTGGTTCGAAAGCGACGGCCAGATCACCAAGCGCCCGGTGCGCGCGCTCACCCTCTCGGCCCTCGCCCCCCGCCCGTTCGAACACCTCTGGGACATCGGCGGCGGCTCCGGCTCGATCGGCATCGAGTGGCTGCTCTGCGACCCCACGCTCAGCGCCAGCGCCATCGAGCCGTGCCCAGACCGCGCCGCGAGGATCGCCGCCAATGCCGCGCGGCTCGGCGCCGAGCGGCTGCGGGTGATCGAGGGCCGCGCTCCCGACGCGCTGTCAGGGCTCGAGCGCCCCGACGCGGTGTTCATCGGCGGCGGCCTGTCGCGCGCTCTGCTCGACTGGCTGGAGGCGCATCTGCCCTCCGGCACACGCATTGTCGCCAACGCCGTGACGCTGGAGTCCGAGGCGCTGCTCGCCGAAGCGCAGTCCCGGCTCGGCGGCGAACTGCTGCGGATCGAGCTTTCCTCCGCCCAGCCTCTCGGCGCGCGCCGCGGCTGGAAGGCGGCCTACCCCATCGTCCAGTGGAGCCACGTCACATGATCGTTGCGGGCTTCGGATTCAGGCAAGGCGCGGACGCTGCCAGCCTGCGCGACGCCTATGACCGGGCGCGCGCGGGGCGTCACGTGGAAGCTGTCGCCACCGCCGCCGACAAGGCGGATGCCCCGGCTTTCCACGCGCTGGCCCGGGACCTCGACCTGCCGATCCGTGGTGTTCCGGCCGCCCAACTTTCCGCTGAGGCCACCCTGACCCGATCCGCCCGCGTGCTGGCCGAGCGCGCCACCGGCTCCGTCGCCGAGGCCGCCGCCCTTGCCGTCGCCGGTCCGGGCGCGCGGTTGCTCGCCGCCCGGGCGATCTCCTCCGACCGAATGGCCAGCTGCGCGCTGGCAGAAGGACAAGACCCATGACCGTTCACTTCATCGGCGCCGGACCCGGCGCGCCCGACCTGCTGACCCTGCGGGGCCGCGACATTATCGCCAGCTGCCCGGTCTGCCTCTACGCCGGATCGCTGGTGCCCAAGGCGATCCTTGCCCATTGCCCCCCGGGCGCGCGGGTCGTGAATACCGCGCCGCTGGACCTCGATCAGATCATCGCCGTGATCCAAAGGGCGCATGAGGCGGGTCAGGACGTGGCGCGGCTGCATTCGGGGGATCTGTCGGTCTGGTCGGCCATGGGCGAGCAGATGCGCCGGCTGAAGGCGCTCGGCATCCCGGTCTCGGTCACCCCCGGCGTGCCCGCCTTCGCCGCCGCCGCCGCCGCGCTCGGGGCCGAGCTGACCCTGCCCGGCCTCGCGCAGTCGGTGGTGCTGACCCGCACCCCGGGCCGCGCTTCGTCGATGCCCGAGGGCGAGACGCTGGCCAATTTCGCCGCCACCGGCGCGACGCTGGCCATTCACCTGTCGATCCAGAACATCGCGCGGGTGGTCGCCGACCTTTCCCCCACCTATGGCCCCGATTGCCCCGTGGCCGTGGTCTACCGCGCCAGCTGGCCCGACGAGGTGATCCTGCGCGGCACGCTGTCGGACATCGAGGGCAAGCTCGGCGCGGGCATCACCCGCACGGCGCTGATCCTCGTCGGACCGGCGCTGGCGGGCGAGGGCTTCGACGAGAGCTGCCTCTACGCGGTGGACTACGACCGCCGCTACCGCCCGCAAAGCGCCGAGAGCCCGTGGAGCGGCTGGACTCCCGACGCGGAGGTGAAAACCGATGGCTGAGGTTCCCGGCCTTCTGGTCTCGGCGCCCTCGTCGGGCACCGGCAAGACCACAGTGATGCTGGGCCTGCTGCGGGCGTTGGCCGAGGATGGGCTGGCGGTGCAGCCGTTCAAGTCCGGCCCCGACTACATCGACCCGGCCTTTCATCTTGCCGCCTGCGGGCGGCCGAGCTTCAACCTCGACGGCTGGGCCATGGGGCCACGGCTCTGGCAGGGTATCGCGGCGCAGGCGGCGGGGGCAGAAATCTGCGTCGCGGAGGGCTCCATGGGGCTCTACGACGGGGTCGCGACGCGCGGCCAGCAGGGTTTTGGCAGCAGCGCCGAGACGGCGCGGGCAATGGGTTGGCCGGTGGTGCTGGTGCTGGATGTGGGCGGCCAGGCGCAATCCGCTGCCGCCACGGCGCTCGGGTTCCGGCAGTACATGCCCGACCTGCCCTTCGCCGGGGTGATCCTGAACCGCGTCGCCTCGCCCCGTCACGAGCGGCTCACCCGGCTGGGCATGGAGCGCGCGGGCCTGCCGGTGCTGGGCGTGCTGCCCCGGCGCGGCGACCTGACGCTGCCCGAGAGGCATCTCGGTCTCATTCAGGCGGTGGAACATCCCGACCTCGAAGACGCCATCGCCGGATATGCAGATTTCCTGCGCGATCACGTTGACCTTGCTGCGCTCCGCGCGGCCGCCGCCGGCAGGCCGTTACCCGAAGATGCGCCGCCCCTGCCCGCCACCCCGGCACAGCGCATCGCACTGGCGCGGGACGCGGCCTTCTCTTTTACCTATCCGCACCTGCTGGAAGGCTGGCGCGCGGCGGGGGCCGAGGTCCTGCCCTTCTCGCCGCTGGCCGACGAGGCCCCCGCCCCCGAGGCCGATCTCGTCTGGTTGCCCGGCGGCTACCCCGAGCTGCACGCCGGGCGGCTCGCCGCTGCCGAAACCTTCCGCTCCGGGCTCCTCCGCCATGCGGAGACGAAGCCTATCCACGGCGAGTGCGGCGGGTACATGGCGCTTGGCGAGGGGCTGATCGACAAGCAGGGCACACGCCACCGCATGGCCGGCCTCCTCGGCCTCGTCACCAGCTATGAGAAGCGCAAGTTCCACCTCGGCTATCGCCGCGCCCTTCTGCGCGCGCCGGTGCCCGGCTTCGGGCCGGGGACGGCGCTGCGCGGCCACGAGTTCCACTATTCCACCATCCTCGAGCAGCCCGACCCGCCGCTGGCCGACGTCGCCGATGCCGATGGCGCGCCGGTGTCCGAGACCGGCTCCTGCCGGGGCCGGGTGACGGGGACCTTCTTTCACCTCATCGCAGCAGAGGAATCCGCCGCCTGCCGCGACACGTCGATACAGGAGGTGCCGACCCAGACAGCCAACCGGCCCTGAGCCACCCCGCATGGTGTCCTCAAGGGGACGCAAGGGAACCGGGTGAGAGGCCCGGACTGCCCCCGCAACTGTAAGCGAGGAGCGCCGAGGAAGAGCCACTGGCAGGCATGCCGGGAAGGGCCGAGGCGCGAGGATCCGCGAGTCAGGAGACCTGCCATGCGACCGACTTTCCCGCCCTCAGGGGCACATCCGCTGCCGGAGGGGCAGCTTCACGAGAAGGAAAAGACATGCATATCGAACCCGGCGTCGTGGACGGCGCCAAGATGGCTTTCGCCGCCGTCACCGCGGCAGGCGCCGCGGGCTATACCGCAAAACTCACCGCACAGGACGTGGCGCGCAGCAACCTGATCTCCCTCGCCGCGCGCACGCTGATGGCCGCCGTCGGCACCTTCGTCTTCTTCGAGGTGCTGCCGCACTTCCCGGTCGGCGTCTCGGAGGTGCACTTCATCCTCGGCTCGACGCTCTTCCTGCTGCTCGGCGCCGCGCCTGCCGCGCTGGGGCTGGCGCTGGGGCTGCTGGTGCAGGGTCTGTTCTTCGCGCCCACCGACCTGCCCATGTATTTCGTCAACGTCACGACATTGCTGGTGCCGCTCTTTGCCACCGCCGCCTTGGCGCGACGGGTGGTCCCCGAGGGCACGACCTATGTCGATCTGCGCTACGCCGACGTGCTGAAGCTTTCGGGGGTCTTCCAGGCCGGGGTCGTGGCCTGGGTCGCCTTTTGGGTGTTCTACGGTCAGGGCGTCTCGGCCGAGACCTTCGGCGCGGTGCTGACCTTCGGCGGGGCCTACATGCTGGTGCTGCTGATCGAACCGCTCGCCGATCTCGCCGCCCTCGCCGCGGCGAAGTCGCTGCGTGACACCGGGCTCGCCCGCCTTTTCGCACCGCGGCTCTACACCGCCTGATACACGCGCCCGGCCCCTGCTCCGGGGCCGGGCACCACGGAAGGACAGAGCCGCATGATCAAGGACCTCTGGCTTGTCGGCATTGGCACGGGCAGCCCCGGGCACGTGACGCTCGACGGGATGCAGGCGCTGCGGGACGCCGCGGTCATCCTGCTGCCGCGCAAGGGCGAGGCAAAGGAAGACCTGCTGGCGCTGCGCCACGCGATCCTCGAGGCCGCGGGGACGCGGGCCGAGGTCCGCAGCTTCGACTATCCCGAGCGCGACCCGGCGCTGCCCTATGCCGCGCGCGTCGCAGCCTGGCACGACGAGATCGCACGGCGCTGGAGCGCGGCGCTGGATGCCGCGCCGGACGGGCCGGTCGCGCTGCTGGTCTGGGGCGATCCGGCGCTCTATGACAGCACGCTCCGCATCGCCGGACGGTTGATGCCGCGCCCGGCCCTGCGGGTCGTCCCCGGCATCACCGCGATACAGGCGCTGACTGCCGCCCACGCCATACCGCTGAACAAGGTGAACGGCGCGGTGAAGATCACCACCGGACGGCAGTTGCGCGACCACGGCTGGCCCGAGGGTGAAGACACATTGGTGGTGATGCTGGACGGTGCCTGCAGCTTCGCCGGGCTCGACCCCGAGGGCGTGCACATCTGGTGGGGCGCCTATCTCGGAAGCCCGGCGCAACGGCTGCTTGCCGGACCGCTTGCCGAAGTGGCGGACGAGATCATCGCCGCCCGCGCGGAAGCACGGGCGCGGCATGGCTGGATCATGGACACCTACCTGCTGCGCCGGGGCGGCACCGACTGACCGCCAGTCGCGGACCCGAAGGCCGGAGCCGAAGGCAGGCCCGCCCCTGATCACCTCGCCCAGCAGAGGCCCTGCGGCACGACAGCCCCGGCGCCAGCATCAGCGCAGCATCAGCCCCGGCAACCAGAGGGTGATCTGCGGGAAGCAGAGGAGCAGAACCAAGATCAGGATCTCCATCGCCAGGAACGGCAGGATGCCCCGGAAGATCTTGCCCAGCGGCACCCCTGTCTGCGCCGCGGCGACGTAGGCGTTGAGCCCCAGCGGCGGCGTTAGCAGGCCGATCTCGACGGTCTTGGTCACCACGATGCCGAACCACACCGGGTCGAAATCCAGCGCCATCGCCGTGGGAAAGGCCAGCGGCATCGCCAGAGACAGGATCGCCAGCTGGTCCATGAACATCCCCATGACCAGCAGCAGCACCACGATGAACCCCATGATGACCGCGGGCGGCAGGCTGGTGGTCGCGACGAACTCCAGCAACGCATGGGTGATGCGGGTGAAGGCGAGGTAGTTCGAGAAGATCGCAGAGCAGGCGACGATGGCGACGATCATCACCGTCGCGCGGATCGCGCCCGAGACCGAGCGGTTGAAGTTGGCAAAGGACAGGGTGCGCTGAAAGATCACGATGACCAGAGAGCCCATGACACCGAGCGCCGCTGCTTCCGAGGGCGAGGCGATGCCGCCGTAGATCGCCCCGATCACCAGCACCATCAGCAGGATCATCGGCAGCACGTGGCGGCTGGCCTTGACCGCCTTGCCGAGCTCGAAGGGCGCGCCCTTCGGCGCCTGATCGGTGGTGTGGGCGATGAGCTTGATCACCACCGCAAGGCCGGTGGCGGTGAGCAGCCCGGGGATGATCCCGGCGATGAAGAGCTTGCCGATCGAGGTCTCGGTCAACACGCCATAGACCACCAGCACGATCGAGGGCGGCACCACCACGGCGAGCGTACCACCCACCGACACGACGGCGGCGGCAAGCCGTTGCGAGTAGTTGTGGTTGCGCATCTCGGGGAAGGCCGAGGCGGACATGGCAGCGGTCGAGGCGGTGGAGCTCCCGACCAGCGCGGCAAGGATCACCGAGGCGCCCACCGTGGCCATCGCGAGCCCGCCCTTCACGTGGCCGATCCAGCCCTGGCAGGCGATGATCGCCCGACGCGTCACGTCGCCGGCGGTCAGCAGCTCGGCCATCAGGATGAACAGCGGGATCGCCACGAGGATGAACGAGGACGAGCTGTCGAAGAAGGTGCGCTCCAGCGCCGCCAGCGCCGGGCGCGGGCCCAGCTCCAGCGCGAGGCCAAAGAAGCCGGTCAGCCCCATGGCAAAGGCGATCGGCATGCGCATGGCCATGAACAGGGCCAGAAGCACGAGTATTGCAAAGAAAGTCAGCATGAAGCGGGCACGGGCTCCTGAGAAGGGCAGCCGGCCGCGCGGCCGACCGCCCTTGTATGTCCGGGACTTGCGAAGAGGTTACTGGCTGGTCAGCTCGATGTAGCGGTCCAGCACCTGCTGCGCCTTCTCGCCGCCCATGCGACCCACCCAATCCTCGGTCACCAGTTCCATGCCGGCACGCAGCGCGCCAAGCTCTTCCTCGGTGAACTCGTAGGTGTCGATGCCATCGGCCTTCCAGCCCGCGACCAGCTCGCCGACGCTGGCGTCCTGCGCCTTGGCGACGTGCAGGGCGATCTCGTCCCCGGCGGTCTTCATCGCGTCCCGGATCTCGGGGGCGAGGCTGTCATAGAGGTCGCTGCGCACCACCATGACGAAGCTGTAACCGCCGAAGGAGCCGTTGGTGGAGATATGGCTGACCACCTCGTTGAGCTTGTAGCCCGGCACCGAGGCGAGCGGGAACAGCACCGCGTCGAGCCGTCCGCGCTCGACGGCGGTGTAAACCTCCGGACCGGGGATCGAGATGCCCACAGCGCCGAGCCCGCGCGCGGTCATCGCCTGCGTCGCGCCCGAGGTCCGCACGTCCAGCGCCTCCCAGTCGGATGGCATGCCGAGCCGCTGCTTGGCCAGCACCTGGTAAGGCGGCAGCACGAAGCCGAAGACCGGGGTCACCCCCGAGGCCAGCAGCTCGTCACGCATCGGCCCCTCGGCCAGCATCGCCTGCAGCGCCATAGTGCCCTGCTCGGCAGAGCCATAGTAGCCCGGCAGGCCGACCACCGAGTTCAGCGGCAGCGCGTCGGTGTGGTAGATCGTGCCCAGCAGGGCGGCGTCGAGAATGCCGCTCTTCACCGCGTCGAGCTGCGCCTTGGATTTCGCCGCCTGCTCGGACGGGAAGTGCTGGAACGACAGTTCGCCGCCGGTCGCCTCCTCGACCGCGGCAATCCACTTTGTCGTACCTTCGAGCGAAACGATGTGGCTGGTGGACTGGAAATCCCCGAGCCGCAGCGTTTCGGCGCTCACATGGCTGCCCGCGAGCGCAAGCGCCCCCACAAGGGCAGCGACCACCTTGTTCGTCATCTTCATCTTGTCCTCCTCCCTATAGACAAAATCAGATCTTCCTCAGACCTGCGCCGGCGCCTCCCGCGTCAGCGCGTCGTAGATCAGCCGCAGCACCAGAACGCCGCATCCCAGCGGCACGATGGCGTAGGCCCAGCCGAGGGGCCAATCGACCACCCCGTATTCGACCTCGCCTCTCTGGAAGGCATGCAGCGCGAATTTCCCGGACATCCAGGCGACGAGGCCGAAGAACAGCGCCGGCAGCAGCAGGCGTAGTTTGTCGACCACCACCCCCAGCACCCCGGGCAGGTGTTCCGGCACGAAGTCGAGCGCCAAGTGCCCGCCGTCGCGGAACACCCGTGACAGCGAGAGCGTGGCAAGCGCGGGCATCAGGTAAAGCTCGGTGAGCTCGAACTGGAACTGCACAGGCACGTGCAGGACCAGGCGCATGAGGATGTCCGCGTTGATCAATACGACCACGACCAGCAGGCCGAGGCACCCCAGCAGATGCAGGGTGTCCTCGAGTTTTCTCAGGATGGTACCAATGACGTGCAACCTTACCTCCCAGTTGGTTGACGCTCGGGCTGTCCCGGCGCGGGCGCGCGGCCCTCAGCGTTTCGGCAGCTCGACGATGGCCGAGCCGATCGCCGACATCTCACCGTCCTGCTGTTCGGCGCGCTGCTGGATCTCCAGCAGGTAGCGCCCGTCCTCCTCGTATTTGCGCACCACCGAGCCGTGGATCAGGATGATGTCGCCCTCGGGGTTGTGCCGGCGGACCTGGCATTTCGCCTGCCGCAGGAAGCCGTCGTCACCCATCCAGTTGGTCACCTGATGCGTCAGCCACGAGGTCCGCTCGGGGCCGTAGTCATAGGCACCGGGCGCGCCGACCTCGAGCGCAAACTCTTCTTCCCAATGCACGCGCTCGGGGCAATCGGGAATGCCGAAGCGGTTCTTGATCCCGGCCGAAGGGTGCTTCTGCTGCAACTGCCAGGCCAGCTTGTTGGCGCGAATGTAGAGCCCGCCCCAGCCCTGCGCGTAGGCGATGAAGCCGGTGGCGGTCATCGGGCCCTTGACCATGGTCGGCAGGTCGTCGCCCTCGTTCACGTCGTCCCAGTAGCGGGTCTCGGCGCCGCGGATTTCTTCCTGCTCGTAGTACTTGTAGAACTGCTGCAGCTCGTCGTCGCTGTAGACGCGGCGGCCCTTGGCCTTGGCCTCGGTGTACTTGGTGCCGTTCTCGCGCGCGGCGTCGCGGTCGGTGCGGAAGCACCAGCTGTCGGCCTCGGCCAGCATGTCGCCGGTCTTCGCGTCGTAGAAATCGACGTGGTAGATCTGCTGCACCGCCTTGCCGGCAAAGCGCGTATCATGCTCGACGAGGTCCTTGAGATAGGCCTCGGTGCGGAACTCGGTGTTGCGCGGGATGACCTTGTGCCAGGTCCAGTTCGCGCCCGACCACATGGCGTGCACCCCCGGCAGGCCGCCGACGTAGCCCGAGATGATCCGGCTGGTGGAGAACAGGAAGCTCGGCAGGGCGATCACGTCGCCATACTTCGTGGTCTTGGCGTACTCGGGGTCGCACCACAGCGGGTTGTCGTCGCCGATGCCATGGGCGTAGTGGCGGATATTGTCGCGGGTTGCCTCGTAGCACCACGGCTCGACGGTCTTCTCGATCTTCACGCCGATGCGCTTGCGCAGATCGTCGAGACCCTCCTCGGTGATCTTCGGAAACTTGCGGGTCATGTCGTTCATCTTGTTCCTCCTCGAATGACGGTGCGGCGGGGCGCTCAGCCCGCGGCCGCGAGTGTTTCTGCCTGCCGGTCGCGCAGGATCTTGCGGTTCACCTTGCCGGCCGGGGTCTTCGGCAGCTCGGTGACGAATTCGATCTGCCGGGGGTATTCGTGGCGGGCGAGCCGGGCGCGGACATGCTCCTGGATGTCCTTGTCGAGCCCATCCTCGGGCGCGCCCTTGAGAATGATGTAGGCCTTGACCACCTGCCCGCGCAGGCTGTCAGGCGCGCCGATCACCCCGCATTCGGCCACCGCCGGGTGGCTGAGGATGGCGTCCTCGACCTCGATTGCGCCGATGGTCCAGCCGGCCGAGATGATCACGTCGTCGGCGCGGCCTCCGTGGTAGAAGTACCCGTCCGCGTCGACGCGGCCCCGATCCTTGGTCGGGAACCACTTGCCGCCCTTCTTGACCATCAGCTCGCCGGTCTCGCCCGGCGCGCAGCGCGCGCCGTCCTCGCGCTGCACCTCTACCTCGACCCCCGGCACCGCCTTGCCCATGGCGCCATCGCGCACCTCGAGATCCTCGGCACCGGGATAGTTAGCGATGATCACGCCGATCTCGGTGGTGCCGTACATCGAGCGCACCTTGGTACCGAAGACGCGCTCGACATAGGCAGCGGTTTCGCTGTCGATCGGCTCGCCGGTGAACGACAGCTTGTCGAAGGCGTAGCTGTACTCCTCGGCCCGCCCCGAGTTGCGCATCATCCGGTAATGCGTCGCGGCGGCGGTGAGATTGGTGATGCGGAAGTCGTGCAGCGCCTTCAGCAGCCGAACCGGGTCGAACTTTCCCGAGAAGGTGCCGGTCGACACGCCCATGGCCAGCGGCGCGAGCGTGCCGTGCCAGAGGCCGTGACCCCATGCAGGGGAGGACGGGCAGAAGAAGCGGTCGCCGGGGCGGATGCCGGTCGCATAGAGCGCGGCGACCATCAGCGTGACGATGGAGCGGTGCGAGTGGTGCACCGCCGCGGGCAGCAGGCGGGTCGTGCCCGAGGTGTATTGCAGCACCGCCAGATCATCGCCCGCGGTGTCCCAGTCGAAGGTTTCGGGCAGCGCGTTCAGGCTGTCGAGGAAATCGCGGTCGGCGACAATGACATCTTGCGCCCCGCCCTCCACGGCCTCGGGTGCCTTCTCGGCATTGGTGAAGAACACCGTCGGCTCGCAATCCGCGACCCGCAGGCGGATGCCGTCTGGCCCGAAGAGGGTGAACATCGGCACCGCCACCGCCCCGGCCTTCATCGCGCCGAAGAGCGTGCAGTAGAAGGGCAGCGAGGGCTCGATCATCACCGCGACGCGGTCGCCCTTCTGCACGCCGCGCGCCGTCAGGAAATGCGCGATCTGCGACGAGCGGCGCGAGAGTTCCCCGAAGCTGATGATCTCGTCCCCGCCATCCGCATGGGCAATCCGCAGCGCCACCGCATCGCCGCCGGCGTGCCGGTCGATGCATTCATGCGCGATATTGAACCGCTCCCGCGTGCCGTCGAACAGCTCCCACAGACCCGCCTTCGAGTACTGCGCCTGAGCCTCCGCGTAGGACGTGAAATCCGTCAGTCGGGTCATCCGATCCTGCCTCCCAGCCTCTCCCTCGAGCCGGTCGCGGTTTTTGCGTCCGGCTCGTTGACAAGGGTAGGGATCGAGGAGAATTATTGTCAATACGCTATTGTTATTGTATCACGACAACAAAATGCCGCCGGATCGGGAGGGACAGATGGCCGCCGAAGACAACAAATCGAGCAGCAAGAGACAGGTGCCCGCGGTCACCCGGGCCGTTGCAATATTGAGGTTTCTTGGCCGCTCGCCCGACCCCATCGGGGTCAATCCCATCGCCCGCGAGCTGGGCCTGATCCCCTCCACCTGCCTGCACATCCTGCGCGTATTGCAGGACGAGGGGCTGGTGGATTTCGATTCGGCGACGAAGCGCTACTCGATCGGAATCGGCATCCTCCCGCTCGCCCGAGCAGCGCTTCAGCGCAACAGTTTCTCGGCGCTGGTGCAGCCCCGGCTCTCGGCCCTGTCGCAGGAATTCGGCGTCACCGGCATCGCCACGCAGCTCTCCGAGCCATCGCAGATGGTGGTGGTCGCGCTCTCGCAGTCGAGCATGCCCTTCCGCCTGCAAGTCGATCTCGGCAGCCGCTTCCCTGCACTGATCAGCGCGACCGGCCGCCTCTTCGCCGCCTACAGCGACTTGTCCGAGGACCGGCTTCGGGAGAAGTTCTCGCGCCTCGTCTGGGACCACCCGCCAAGCTTCGAGGACTGGCAGGCACAGGTCGCAGAGGCAAAGAAGCAGGCGTACGCCGTGGACCAGGGCGTCTACATTTCGGGCGTGACCGTCGTCGCCGTGCCGGTGTTCGGCCCCGACGGGCGAATGATCCGGTCGCTCGTCGCCATCGGCATCTCCGAGCGTCTGAAGGACGGCGAGATCCCCCGCCTCGTACGCGCGATGCAAGCCATCCGCGACGAACTCGAGGACACTCAGATCGCGGTCGGAGGTTGAGCCATGACTGACACCTCCCTCTCTCTCGACGGCTGGCAGATCGCGAAGATCAAGGGCTTCGCCAGCCTCGTCGGCCCGCTGCTGCGCCCCGTGGAGCGCGATGCGCGCAGCCGCTTCGGCCTGCAGACCAACGAGACGCACGGCAACCCGATCGGTCTCATCCACGGCGGCGTGATGACCACGCTGCTCGACCAGGTGATCGCCGTCGCCGCCTGGAACGCGGCAGACCGCCTGCCCACGGTCACCGTGCAGATGGACACGCGGTTCCTGGGCTCGGCAAGGGCCGGCGATTTCCTCGAGGCCCGCGCCGAGGTCCGCCACCAGACGCGCTCGCTGATTTTCGTCGACGGCGAAGTGCTGCGCGGCGACACTCCGGTGGCCACAGCGACCGCAGTCATGAAGATTTCCGCCACCCCATCCGCCAAACCCGGAGCCGAGACATGAGCAGCCCCCAGACCGACACCCGCAGCGGCCCTCTCTCCGGCATTCGCGTGCTCGACTTCTCGCGCATCCTCTCGGGGCCCTATGCCAGCATGGTCCTGGCCGATCTCGGCGCCGAGGTGATCAAGATCGAACCGCTTGAGCGCGGCGACGAGACCCGCGCCTTTCCGCCCTTCATCGGCGACATGAGCCACTATTTCATCGCCCTCAACCGCAGCAAGAAAAGCGTCACGCTGGACCTGAAATCGCCCGAGGGCATCCGCATCGCGAAGGATCTGGCGGCGCAGAGCGATATCGTGCTCGAGAACTTTCGCCCCGGGGTGATGGACCGGCTGGGCCTCGGCTATCCCGCGCTGAAGGCCGAGAACCCCAAGCTGGTCTATTGCTCGATCACCGGCTTCGGCAAGGACAGCCCGCATGGCAACAAGCCCGCCTTCGACATCGTGGCGCAGGCGCTTTCCGGGGTGATGAGCGTGAACCGCGAGCCGGGGCAGGCGCCGAACAAGCTCGGCCTGCCGCTCGGCGACATGGCGGGCAGCATCTTCTCGCTCTTCGGGGTGCTGGCTGCGTTGCACGAGCGGCATGTCACCGGCCACGGGCGGCACGTCGAAGTGGCGATGCTCGACAGCCTGATCGCTCTGCAGGGGTATCTTTCGCAGATTTACTTCGTCACAGGACAGACGCCGCAGCCGGTGGGTACCCAGCACCCGAGTATCGTGCCCTACGGATCCTTCGCAACCGCCGACGGGCACGTCATCGTCGCCTGCCTGACCGAGCGCTTCTGGCACAACTTCGCCCGCTGCATCGACCGCCCCGAGCTGATCGAGGACCCCCGCTTCGCGGCCTATGAAGCGCGGCTGCAGAACCGCGCCGAGCTGGAACCGATCATCCTTGCCGCGATGGGCCGCGAGGGCACGGCGTACTGGCTCGAGCGACTGTCCGAGTTTGACGTGCCCAACGCACCGATCCTGTCGGTGGGCGAGGCGCTGGAGCAGGAGCACGTGGCGGCGCACCGGCTGGTCGAGACCGTCGACCACCCGGAGCTTGGCCCGATGCGGCTGGTGCGCGGGCCGATCCTCTTCGATGGCGAGGGGCCGTCGGCGGCTGCCCCACCCTCGCGGCTCGGGGCGGACACGGCGCAGGTGCTGCGCGAAAAGCTCGGCTATTCCGAGGCGCGGCTGCGGGAACTTCAGCGGGCCTCGGTCATCGGGGCGACCGGCGACGAGTCCGCCGAGCCACGCGAGCACGCCGCGCAGCAATGACATCCCGCGCGCAGCCAGCCCCGGCTTTCTGGTCGCGGCCCGGACACCGTCTGATGCGCCCTATCCGACATATAGGGCCTTCTGTCTTCAGAGACCGTCCAACACCGTCCCCATGACCGCCGCCGTCTCGCTCCAGCGGGGCAGCGCCCTTCCCAGTGCGCGCGCACGTGCCGACAGCTCTTGCCGCGCTGCGCCCGATTGCAGCAGCCTCCGCAGGTGCCCGGCGAAGGTGGCAGGATCGTCAGGCGGTGCCAGAAGCGCGGCGTCTCCGACGGTGCCGGGGACCGCGCCGGTGGCGCAGCTGACGATTGGCAGCCCGTGGCAGAGCGCCTCGGCGAGCGCCATGCCATAGCCTTCGTAGCGGGTTGCGAGCGCGAAGATGCGCGCGCTGCGGTAGGCCTCTTCCAACGCCTCGTCGGACAGCTCGCCGGCCAGCGCAATCCGGCCCGTAAGGCCGAGCTCGTCGATCAGCCCCTGCAACTCCGCTGCGATCGCCGGGTCGTGGGTCTTGCCGACGATCTGCGCGCTCCAATCTAGATCGGAGACCAGCGACAACGCGCGGATCAACACGTCATGCCCCTTGCGGCGCGCAAGCAGGCCGACCGAGAGGATGCGGGGCCCCGCCTCGACGCGCCGCAGATCCCGCGGCCCGTCATGGCCGGGCAGTGCCACGGTGATCTTCGCCGGGTCGGCACCGAGGCCGATGTAGGTCTGACGGGTGTGCGGACTGGTGACCACGACCTGCGCCGCATGGCCGAGATTGGCCGCCTCCTGCGCCAGAAGTTCCCGCGACACCTCCGGCGCAAGCCCCTGCTCGAGCCCCATCGGATGATGCAGCATGGCAACCACCGGGCAAGGCAGCCGCGCCAGTGCCCGGGTGCGCATCGCGGCGAAGACCAGCCCGTCGAGGATCAGCGGCCGGTCCGGCGGCAGGGCCTCCAGCACCTCCGACACCTCGCGGCGCAGCGCCTCCCCCTGCTCTCCCGCGGCCGCCCCGGCGGGCAGCGCGACATGCGTTACCTCCCGGCCCGCCGCCTGCAGCTCTTCGAGCAGGCGGCGCTCGTAGATGAAGCCGCCGGTCTTCTGGCGGTGATCGCCGGGGATGGCAAAGGCACAGGCTCTCATCGTGCAAGCTGCTCCGCGCTGGTGCGGGCCAGCACCGCACGCTCGAGCGCGGCCACCAGCACATGGGCCAGCACCGCCGCCAGCCCGACCAGCGCGATGGCGCTCCACAGCATGCCGTAATCCGAGGTCGAGGCCACCGTCGCCATGAGCGCGCCGACGCCGCGCCCGGTCGCCAGCCACTCGGCGGTGGTGACGGCGAGGATGGCGGCGGGGATGGCCATGCGCGCCGAGGCGAAAAAGGCCGGCAGCATGGCGGGCAATTGCGCGCCGATGAGACGACGCAGCGGGCTGGCGGCATAGACCTCGAAGAGATCGAGCACCGCGCGCGGTGTGCGGGCGAGCCCGTGCTGGCAGGCGATCAGCGTCGGGAAAAAGATCATCACCGCGACCACGGTGATGGTGCCCGCCGCGCCGCGCCCGAGCGCCCAGACGATCAGCGGCGCCGTGGCGATGATCGGGATCGAGCGCAGGGCGATCGACAGCGGGATCACCGCCCCGGCAAGGCGCGGCAGCAGCACCAGCAGCAGCGCGAGCCCTGCGCCCAGCCCCAACCCCGCCAGATAGCCCGGCCCGGCCAGCGCCAAGGTCTCGCCAAGCGCGCCGAAAAGCCGGGCGCGTTGCGCCTCGGCGCCGGGGCTGGTGACGAGGTAGCTCCAGACATCCTCGGGGCGTTTGGCGAAGAACCGCGGCAGGCCGAAGATCTCCATGCTAGCCTTCCAGATCAGCAGCGTCACGCCAAGCGCCAGCAGCGCCTGCGCGGGCGCGTCCCAGACCCGGCGACTGCGCGCGACAGGCGCGGCCATCAGCACTTCGGGCGGGGCAAGGTCGAACCCGCGGCCAAGCGCGCCCACCCCCGCGAAGGCCAGCATCGAGACCCCGGCGGCGATCACCGCGATGGCCCATGTGGCGGGCAGGTCGAGCGCCCGCAGCGCGCGCACCGTCAGCACGCCAAGCCCGCGCTCGGCGCCGGTGAACTCGCCGACCATCGCCCCGAGGAAGGCCGCAGGCGCGGCGATCTGCAGACCGGCAACCAGATAAGGCAGCGCCGCCGGCAGCCGGACCTCGCGCAGAGCGGTCATCCGACCGCGCCCGTAGCTGCGCAGCAGATCGAACCAGCCTTGCGGCGCGGCGCGCAGCCCCACCAGCACCGGCAGGAAGGTGGTATAATAGACCGCCAGCGCCGCCAACGTCACCTGCGGGCCTGTGCCGGGCCCGTAGAGCACCCGCAGGATCGGCCCGGTGGCGACCAGCGGCAGACAGAAGACCAGCAGCGCCAGCGTCGCCAGCAGCCGCTCGCCGCGCGGCAGGACAACCGCCAGAAGCGCCAGCAGCACCCCCACAAGATTGCCCCAGACAAAGCCCTGCGCCGCCGCGGTCAGCGTGGTGCCCAAGGCCCGCCAGAGCAGCCCGGAATGACTGGCCATATAGGCGGCGATCTGGCTCGGCGCGGCGATGATGAAACTGCCTGCGGTGGCGCGGGCAGCCCCCTCCCAGATCAGCAGGACCAGCAAAAGCCCGAGGCCGCGCGGCAGCGGGCGGGGCAGGCGCAATACGGCGGGGCCTGCGCTCATTGCGCCGCGACGCTTTCGGGATACTGGTGGTCGCGCAGTGCGTCCGTGACCTCTGTGCAGAGCGCGCGGAACGCCTCAGACGCCAGCACCTCCGGCCCGCGTGGGCGCGGCAGCGGCACCGGGATGTCGGCGGCGACGCGCGCCGGGCGCGGGGTCAGCACAAGGATACGGTCCGACAGGCGCACCGCCTCGGCCACCGAATGGGTCACCAGCACCGAGGTCGCGCCGCGCGCCTCCCAGAGTGGCGGCAGCTCGGTATTGAGCCGGTCGCGGGTCAGCGCATCGACGGCGGCGAAAGGCTCGTCGAGCAGCAGCAGCTCGGGCTCTCCGGCCAGCGCGCGGGCGATGGCGGCACGCTGCCGCATGCCCCCCGACAGCTCCGCCGGGCGGCGGTTCTCGAACCCCGAGAGGCCGACCAGTGAGATCAGCTCGCGGATCATTTCAGGGTCGCGCGGCTTGCGCGCCAAACCCCGTCCCAGCGCGATATTGCCCTCGACCGTGCGCCACGGCAGCAGCGCCGCGTCCTGAAAGGCCACCGCCAGCCCGGCGCGCCGACGCAGATCGTCGGGGCTTTCCGCGCCGATGATGATCTGCCCCTCGGTGGGCGGCTCGAGCCCAGCAATTAGCCGCAGCAACGTCGACTTCCCGCAGCCCGAGGGGCCCACAAGCGCGGTCATCTGCCCGCCCGCGAGGGTGAGATCGACCGGCGCCACAGCCTCCACAGGGCGGCCCGCCGCGGCAAAGCGCTTGGCCACCCCGGCAAGCACGATATCGGGGCGCGCGGTCATCCCCCCTCTGGGGCCCGCAGGCTGGCGCGGCGCGGCCTAGCCATGGACCTCTTCCAGGATCGAGCGGTCCCAGAGATCGGCCGAGACCGGCTTGCCCAAAAGCTCCAGCGTTTCCACATTGGCGGCGACGGTCTCTTCGGTGAACCAGCCAAAGCCCTCGGCCTCGGTCAGATCCGAGAACATCAGCGGCACCTGCCGCTCGGCCTGAAGCTTCTGCGTTGCAAGATCGAGCCCCGCATCGGGGAACATCTCGACGGTCAGAGCGGCCGCAGCCTCGGGGTCGGCGTGGTAGTCCTGCCAGCCCATCACCTCGCCCTTCATCAGCGCCACAAGCTGGTCGCGGCGGTTGGCAATACTGTCCTCGGTGGCGATATAGGTCTGCGAATGCACCGCGTAGCCGTGATCGGCGAGCAGCATGGTGACGCTCTCGACGCCCTGCATCTCCATCGCCACGGGCAGATCGGTGGCCCAGCACAGCAGGCAATCCACCTGCCCCTGCACCAGCGGCGCGGCGTCGTACTGGGTCGGCACCACCTCGATCCCGTCGATATCCACGCCGTTGATCGTGCAGAGCGCCTCGAGCACCGGGGTATTGGCCAGCGCCATGCCGATCTTCTTGCCGACCAGATCGGCGGGGCTGTTCACCGGGTTCTCGGGCAGCGAGGCGATGACAAAGGGGTTCTTCTGCATCGCCACGCCGATGATCTTGAAGGGGGCGCCTTGGTTCACCGCAGCGGCGGTGTAATCCGCCGCCGAGATGCCGACCAGCGCCGTGCCCGCCACCACCGGCGGCTCGACCGGCGCGTTGGGTCCGCCCGGAAGCAGCGAGACCTCGAGCCCCGCGTCACGCCAGTAGCCGTTCTTCTGCGCGATGTAGCTGCCGCCAAACTGCACCGAGTGCAGCCACGACAGTTGCAGGGCGACGGCGTCCTGGGCGCGTGCCCGCTGCGGCGTCAGTAGTGCAGCCCCGGCGGTGGACAGGGCGCCTCCAAGAAACAGGCGGCGTGTGGGTGTCTGGAAATGCATGGGACCCTCCCGGTTTGGAAATGAGACTAGGCTATTCGCGGTGCGAGGCAATGCGCGTAACAGGCGGTGACACCGCATGCGCCGTGCGGCGCAGGAAGAACGCCCCCGGCAGGGCAGCGATCAGTCCCGCGATGCCGAAGGCGATGCTGGCCGCCAGCCCGGCCTCGGGGCCCAGCCCCGCGAGCGGGAACAGCGCCGCCGCCGCGCCCTCGCGCCATCCCCAGCCGGCGACCGAGGCTGGCAGCAGCATCGCGGTCAGGGTCAGCGGGACGATGAAAGCGGCCATGCCAATGGTGAGCACGCTGCCGCTGGCACGGGCGGCGGTGACGAAGGCCGCGACGGTGAGCGCCGCGATCAGCAGGGACAGCGCGGCCTGCGCGGGCAGTTGGTCCCAAAGCGCCTTGCGGGCCGCAGCGCGCCAGCCGTCGGCACGTCCCCTGCGGCTGGAGCGCAGAGCAAGTCCGACGAGCAGAGCCACCAATGCAGCGCCGGTCAGCCAGATGCCCAAAGAGCGGCCCGGGGCCGCCGTACCGCCTTCGGCGAAAAATGCGACCAGTCCCAAGAGGCCGATCGCCGCCATACCCGCCTGCCCGGCCGCACGCTCCAGCACCACCGCCTGGGCGGCGCGGTTCATCGGGCCGCCCTGCCGGCTGCGCACGGCCCGCGCCGCATCGCCAAGCACGCCTCCGGGCAGGGTCTGATTGACGAATTGCGCCATGTAGTATTCCCGCACCGCCTCGCCACGCGGCATCCCGAGGTCCAGGGCCTTAGCGGTTCGTCGCCAGCGCAGCGCCGAGAGCAGAGTGACCCCGTTGAGCAGCGCCAGTGTGATGACAACCCAGCCCGGCGACAGCGCCGAGAGGCGCAGAAGCGTCTCCCGCCCACCTGCAAGCGCGAGGCAGATCCCGATCAGCGCCAGCGGCAGGATCAGGCGCAGCGCCCTCATGACCCGTCCGCCCGCAGATCGGTGTTCGCAGGGCTTGTCGCGGCCAGGAACCGGTCCCGGAAATCGCGCATCGGCCAGGCGCGCAGCGCGGCGGCGGGCCGGAGCCCCTCGGTCCAGTCCCACCCGTCGAAGAGCTTCAGCACCTGCGGCGGACCGATGAGGTGCACCGGCACGTCCCTGCCCCCGGCCTGCGCGACGAACTCGGCGGGTTGATGGTCACCCAGGACGATGATCAACGGCGGCTCCCCGCGTGGCAGCGCCGCCCAGGAGAGAACCGTGCGCAGCGCGTAGTCGAGCGAACGGCCGTAGTGATCCCGGATGAGATCGGGATCGGCCCAGACCTCCTTCGCGCTCGGGCCAGAGGTGGCCTCGGCATCGAAGATGCTGCCATCGCCGACCGCGTTCCACGGCACCATCCGCGGCACCGGCGTCCAGGGGGCGTGGCTCGAGATCAGCGCGATCTCGGCCATGAGCGGCGCGCCGTCCGACCCCACACCGTCCTGCATCTGCCGCGCCAGCACCTCCCGGTCGAAGGCCGCGAGCGTGTACTGGTCCGGCATGGTCACCCAATTGAACGGCAGCCCGGCGTAGCCGAGATCCGCCGCGGCGCGGATCTCCTGAAAGCCCATGGCCGGCCCCTCGGGCCAGGCCATCACGATCGCCGGGGCAACCGCCATGGTCCGGTAGCCAGCGCCCGCACCGAAGGTGAACAGCGTCTCCCGCTTGCTAGCCAGGAGCGCGCGATAGCGGCGCTGGTCGCTGACCTCGACCCCGGCCGCCAGCGTCGCATGCGCCAGCCAGCTTTGCCCGCCCTGAACTGGCGAGGTCAGCCAGCCCGAGCGCGCCGCCAGCCCGGCCGCGGAAAGCGTCGCCTCGCCCTCGGCCAGCGTCGCAAGATGGCGCGGCGCGTAGCGCGGGTTGTCGAAACCGGCACGCCCGTAGCTCTCGACGAAGACGATCACGACCGGACAGCCATCAAGCTCCGAAAACAGATCTTCGCGGGAGCCCCAGGGATCCGCTGCGGCGGCGCGCGCGAAGTCGGCCAGCGCCACCCGCGAGCGTGCGAAGTCCCTGATGTGCTCGGCCCCGAGTCGCGCGGTGAAGGCACTGCCCGGCGGGCGCCAGCCCTGCCAACCATTGAGCGCGGTGCGGATCTCGGCGGCACAGAGCCCCGCGAAGAGCAGCGCGGCGCCTCCCGCCAGCAGGCGCGCGCCGCGCGGCAGGCGGCTGCCGCCGCGCGCCCAGCACCGCAATGCGCGGTAGAGCAGGACCATCGCACCGCCCAGCATCAGCGCCAGCGCGGCACCGACCGCCAGCGTGCCTGCCAGCCCGGCGCTGCCGCGCAGCAGATGCGCCGCCGCGGGCAGAAGGTGCATGTCGGCCAGCGGATCGAAGCCGCGTCCGAACGCGGTATAGGCCGAAAAGTCCGCCAGTTTCAGCACGGTCATCAGCGTCAGTGCCGCCGTCGCCGCAAGCGCCAGGGGGCCGGCACGCGCTCCCAGCGCCAGCATGCCGAGCAGCAGCACCGGCAATTCCAGCGGCACCACGGCCAGTGCCCGCCAGCGCATCGCGCCCGGGTGGTTCGGCAGGATGAGCAGCAGATAGACAAGAACCGCCGAAAGCAGCAGCGCCAGCCAGCGGCGCGCCACCCCGCTCATCGGCGCCTCGCCAGCCAGACGACGTCGAGCGCGAAGGACCACGCCAGCAACGCCAGTGCCAGCAGCGCCGCGAACTCGGACCATGGCGGCACCGCGATCGGCGCCAGGAGCCCGGCCAGGACCGCGATCTGCACGACGCAGACAAGCTTGCGGCGGAAGCGCTGCGGCAGCGGCGCATCGAGCCAGGGCAGCAACCAGCCCGCCATGACGAACAGGTAGCGCAGCCCGCCGAGCATCAGGACCCAGCCGCCCGCCGCCTCGCTGCGCCAGGCCACCGCCGCCAGAACGATGGCAAAGGCGCTGTCCACCTCCATGTCGAAGCGAGCCCCCCAAGGGCCTGCCAGCCCGCTTCGCCGGGCCAGCGGGCCGTCCACGCCATCGAGAGACAGCGTCACCAGCGCGAGACAGAAAAAGACCCACCCGGTGCTGCCGTCGGTCAACCCCGGCTCGGCCAGCGGCACGAGCATCAGCGCGGCCAGGGCCAGCCGACCGAGGGTGAGGGCGTTGGCATAGCCGAGCCGCCGCGCCGGCCAGTGGCGGATCAGGAACAGGCACGATACGGCCGCGCCCGTCCCGAAGCCCAGCACCGGCAGCAGAACCGCGGAGCCGGCCAGCCACGATGACAGGGCGAAAAGCGCCAGCGACAGGCCGACCGACAGCATCACCAGAGACGCAAGAGGTGTCCTTGCACTGGTCAGGGCCACGGCATGCGGCGAAGGGTCAGACGGCAGGCTCATCACAAAAGAAGTGCCGCCCTGCCCCCGGCTGTCAAGCGTTGCTCTTTACGCAAGGGAAGCTACTCACTAGCCTGTGAGAGCATTTCAGGGAGATCGGCGCATGGTCAGCGCATCCTCGCCTCACACTCCGACACGCTATTGCCGGGCGGCACGGCTGCTGCACTGGCTCACGGTCCTGCTGGTGTTCACCACGATCCCCGCCGGTCTCGTGATGGTGCAGGAGGGGCTACCGCGGGCGCTGCAGGACGGGCTGTTTCTCTATCACAAGAACATCGGCCCGATCATCCTGCTGCTTGTCCTGCTGCGGCTCTCGGTGCGGCTGATCTCGCCGCCACCACCGCTTCCGGAAAGTCTGCCCGCACTGCAGGCCATGATTGCGCGCGCGGTGCACTGGCTGCTCTACCTGCTGCTGGTGGCCTTGGTGATTTCGGGCACCCTACGGGTTCAGGCCGGCGGCTTTCCGATGGAGGTCTGGGATCCGCTGCTCGGCGGCATGTTCGGCAAGGACGAGGCGCTTGCGAAGTCCGCAAGCGACCTTCACGACCTGCTGAAGTCAGTCCTGATCATCGTGATCGCCGCGCATGTGGGCGCGGCGGCGCTGCACGGTCTGGTCAAGCGGGACGGCGTCTTCAGTCGCATGTGGCCGCCGACCTGAGCCCGGTTGACGGCCATGGCCGCCGCAGCAAGCTCAGTCGAGCCGCGCTGGCTGATACTTCACGCGGCGGATCGGGATCGAGGATTCCAGCGAGGCAACCCCGGGCAGCTTGGTCAATCGGCCTGTCAGGAACCGCTCGTATTCGGCAAGGTCCCGCACCGAGATGCGCAGCAGGTAGTCGAAGCTGCCGGTCATCAGCCAGCAGTCGACGATCTCCGGAAAGCGCCTGACCTCGGTCTCGAAGGCCCCGAGCCGGTCGTCGATCTGCCGGTCGAGCCGCACAGAAATGAACACGCTGAAGCCGAAGCCGAGCTTTTCCTCGTCGATGCGGGCGCTGTAGCCGGTAATGTAGCCCTCGGCTTCCAGCCTGCGGATCCGCCGCGCGCAGGGCGATGCCGAGAGGCCCACCCGCTCGCTCAGCTCCTGGTGACTCGCACGCGCGTTTTTCTGAAGCTCCTGCAGGAGCTTTCGATCAATCTCATCGAGGTCTTCGCTCATCTGCGCAGATATCCGCCGCCGGTTGCTGGTTTGGCGCTCATTTCCACTACAAATTGGCGCGCCTGGCAACGCGAAAAGCGGCTTCCGCTTCCGTGGCTCGTGTATCCTCGCGCGCAAAGGGAGGCATTTCATGACCAACGACGCGCAGCACCTCAAGGTGATCGAGCAGCGACTGCTTTGGCTGTCGCACTGGATGATCCACAACGCCAATCATCTCCGCCCCAAGGAGGATGGCATCAAGATCGGCGGGCACCAGGCCTCCTCGGCCTCAATGGTGTCGATCATGACGGCTCTCTACTTCTCGGCGCTGCGCCCCGAGGACCGGGTGGCGGTGAAGCCGCACGCCTCTCCGATCTTCCACGCGATGCAGTACCTGATGGGCAACCAGACGCGCGAGAAGATGGAAAACTTCCGCGGCTACGGCGGCGTGCAGAGCTACCCGAGCCGCACCAAGGACATCGATGATGTCGACTTCTCCACCGGCTCGGTCGGGCTTGGCGTCGGCATCACCGCGCTGGCCTCAATGGTGCAGGACTTCATTCGCGCCAAGGACTGGGGGGCCGAGGTCGACGCGGGCCGCATGGTCGCACTGGTCGGCGATGCCGAGCTTGACGAGGGCAATATCTACGAGGTGTTGCAGGAAGGCTGGAAGAACGACCTGCGCAACTGCTGGTGGGTGATCGACTACAACCGCCAGTCGCTCGACGGCATCGTGCGCGAGGGGCTGTTCGAGCGGGTCGAGAAGATCTTCGAAGCCTTCGGCTGGGACGTGGTTCGGGTGAAATACGGTGCGCTGCAACGCGCGGCGTTCAACGAGCCCGGCGGTGCACGGCTGCGCGATTGGATCGACGCCTGCCCCAACGCGGAATACTCGGCGCTGACCTATCGCGGCGGCGCAGTCTGGCGCGAGCGACTGATGGAGGACCTGGGCGATCAGGGCGAGGTCACCGCGCTGATCGAGCGGCGCAGCGATGTCGAACTGGCGGCGCTGATGGAGAACCTTGGCGGCAACTGCGTGGCCACCATGGCCGAGGCTTTCGGTGCCGTGGATCACGACCGCCCCGTCTGCTTCCTCGCCTATACGATCAAGGGCTGGGGCACGCCGATCGCCGGGCACAAGGACAACCACGGCGGGCTGATGACCAAGGCGCAGATGGCCGAGTGGCAGGCACATATGGGCGTCGCCGAGGGGCAGGAATGGGAGCCCTTTGCCACGGTGAAGGACACCGCCGCGCTGCAGGAGTTCCTCGCCCGCGTGCCGTTCTTCGCCAAGGGTGCACGGCGCTATTCCGATGCCCGCCTCTCGGTTCCGGCGGTGGCCATCGACACCAGCCGCGAGATCTCGACGCAGATGGCCTTTGGCAAGATCCTCGACGAGCTGGCGCGCGGGGACAGCGAGCTGGCGGCGCGGATCATGACCACCTCGCCAGACGTGACCGGCACCACCGGGCTCGGCCCGTGGGTGAACCGGCGCAAGCTCTTTGCCCGCGCGGCGCAGAGCGACGCCTTCATCGAGCACCGCATCCCCTCGACCGCCAAGTGGAACTTCGCCCCCGAGGGCCAGCATCTGGAACTCGGCATCGCCGAGATGAACCTCTTCCTGCTGCTCGGCGCGGCCGGGCTGTCGCACAGCCTTTTCGGAAAGCGGGTGATCCCAATCGGCACGGTCTACGATCCGTTCGTGGCGCGCGGTCTCGATGCCCTGAACTACGCCTGCTATCAGGATGCGCGCTTCATGATCGTCGGCACGCCCTCTGGCGTCACGCTGGCCCCCGAGGGCGGCGCGCACCAGTCGATCGGCACACCGCTCATCGGCATGAGCCAGGACGGGCTGGCGGCCTTCGAGCCCGCCTTCGCCGACGAGCTGGCGGTGATCATGGAATGGGCCTTCGACTACCTGCAGCGCGACGGCGCGGGCGATCCGGACGAGCGGACCTGGCTGCGCGACGAGACCGGCGGCTCGGTCTATCTGCGGCTCACCACCAAGCCGCTCGAGCAGCCGGGCAAGCGCCATGACGACGCCTTTGTGCAGGGCGCCATCGACGGTGCCTACTGGCTGCGCAAGCCGGGGCCGAACTGCTCGGTGGTCATCGCCTACCAGGGCGCGGTGGCCGACGAGGCCATCGCCGCGGCGGGGATGATCGGCGAGCACCGCCGCGACGTCGGCGTGCTGGCGGTGACCTCGGCGGACCGACTCAACGCCGGCTGGACCGCGGCGCAGCGCGACCGGGCACGCGGCAACCCGGCGGCCCGCTCGCACGTCGAGACGCTGCTCGGAGAACTGCCCCGCCACTGCACGCTGGTCACCGCCATCGACGGCCACCCGGCGACGCTTTCTTGGCTTGGCGCGGTGGCTGGACACCGGGTGATCCCGCACGGCGTGGAGCATTTCGGCCAGACCGGCACCATCGGCGATCTCTACCGGCACTTCGGACTGGATCGGGAAAGCCTCGCTCGGGCGGTGACCAACCTGACGGTAGGTGCTGCGGTCGCCTGACGCAGCGGACCTGCCGGACAATTCCCCGGGCGCCACGCCGCCCGGGGCGAGCAGCGCACCCTCGGGGTGCTTCCCGACCGACGAACGGAACCGGGGTCGGAGGCCGTTCTCGCACGGCAACAGCCCCAGGACGGCAGGCATAGCGGCAGAGAGGGGCTCCCGCGCGCCGGCGACTCGCAAACTCCGCCGGACCGATCCGGAGAGCGTTGCCGCTGGTCAGCGCAGGGTCTCGGTCACCGCGTAAAGTGCCACTGCGTCGGGAAGATAGCAGGTGCGCTCCGAGAGAGGATACATCCGGGACAGCACCGGTTTGGTCTGCACGCCCTCGGGGCAGCTGGGGATCGTCGCCAATCGGTAACCGGAGCGCAGGATGCAGCGCGCTTCGGCCTCTGCGAGGACACTCGCGGTCGCGTCGTAGGAATAAGCCGAATAGGCCTCGCTGCCGAAAATCTGCCCGCCGGGCGCCCTGCAGCTCACCGAGTAGCCCATCTCCGCGCAGGGCTTCAGCGCCTGCCCCGGGAGGGCCGGAGGCACCGCCGGCGCGATCCGCTGCGGCACGCTCTGGGCCGCCCCCATCTCGCAGGCGGCAAGATCGCGCGCCATCAGCCCGGGCGTCACGCCCGCCTTCACAGGATAGATCACCTCGATCGGCTTGCCCTGCGCAACAAGGCTATTTGTGCTGGGCGCTGACGTGCATCCCGCAAGAGCAGCAAGGGCGAAGACACCCAACGACAGCCGCTGTTCGATCATGTCATCCCTCCCCTGCGCCGGTGCCGGTGCCGTGGATCCTGCGCATCGCGTATATCCTGCCGAACGCGCCGGCCACAGCCATTCATCCTGCGAGGCCGGCCAGGACGCCAGCCATGCTCCGCGCGAGACCGGACATCCAAGCGAACCGCCTGAACGCTCGGCCAGCTTGCCGCCCTTTGCGCGCATGTCAATCGGCGTGGCCGTCCTCGGGGCGAGACGTGGCGAGAGCCGGTCTGCGGCCCCTCACATCACCTCACATGGCCCAGGCTTCGGTAAAACCCTCTACGCCGAATTCGCGGTCGAGGCTCGGCAGGTCGTGCGGGCTGAGCAGCAGCACGCCCGTCGTCGCCGCCAGCCGCCGGGCGCTCGGCGTGAAACCGGCGGTCGCCAGCACCCCCGCCCCGGCCAGACCGTAGTAGTTCTTGCCGGTAAAGGCTTCCTGGATGGCCTTGTTGCCGACCGGGGAATTGTAGCGTTTCACCTGCAGGCCAATCACCAGCGCGCCCTTGCGGGCGACGATGTCGATGCCTTGGTCGTAGCCGCGCTTGGTGACATCCGCATCCCAGCCGAAGCGGCGCAGCTGCGCCGCGCACCAATGCTCGAACTCGGTGGGATCGCTCGGGTAGGCCTCGGCGTCGAAGCCGCCGTCGCGGGCCGCGCTCTCGACCCGCTCCATCTCGGCCAGCACGTAGTCGATGACCGCTGGTTCGATGCGATGGTAATCGAAGGACAGATCGATGCTGTCGAGGAATTCAATGACCGTCTCCTGCCGCTCATCCGCCACGACGCAATTGTAGTCGTTCTTCTTGATTGCGAGCCGCAGGTTGCGCGACAGCGCCGGGGCATGCGCCTCGATGTGACGCGTCAGTTCCTGCCGCTTCGAGCGGGTGAGCGAGAGACCGAGCGCCTTGAAGACGATCACCAGCACGGTGAAATACCCCATGACGATCAGCGGCAGCGCCTGTGTCGTGGCCACGGAGGCGTCCAGCGCATAATAGGCGTAGCCGGTGCAAAGCAGCGCCAGGAAGGTCACCGCGCCCAGGATCGTTTCGTACTCTTTTCTCATCTGCTGCCGCCTCGGTACGTTGTTTTCTCCCGTCCTATCGCGGGCAGAACATATCGGCAACATGTGACGTGAGAGTCGGCACCTAAGCGCCTATCAACATGAGGTGAATCCCGCTGAGCGCACTTGATGTGCGCAAGCCCGGTTTCCTGTAGAGCCCCCCGCCGCAATGCGCCGGGGGGCGCTCGATCACTGTTTCGCGGCCATCCCTCCGGCACGGATCTGCGACAGCGTGCGGTAGGGGGTCAGCGCCTCGGCGTCGATGTCGAGCTCCAGAACCGCGCCGTGCGGCGCGGCGAGCGCCCGCGCGAAGGCCGCGGCGAAATCATCGGTCCGCGCCACATGCTCGCCGTGCATCCCGTAGGCCCGGCCCAGCGCGGCGAAATCGGGGTTCACGATGGAGGTGCCGCTGACCCGCTCGGGGAACTCGCGCTCCTGGTGGGCGCGGATGGTGCCATAGGTGCCGTTGTTGAGCACCAGCACGATCACCGCCGCCCCGGCTTGCCGGGCGGAGGACAGCTCCTGCCCGTTCATCTGGAAATCGCCGTCGCCTGCAAAGCAGATTACCGTCGACTTGGGCCGTGCCAGCTTGGCGGCGATGGCGGCGGGCACGCCGTAGCCCATCGCGCCCGACTGCGGCGCCAGAAGGCGCATTCCGGGCCGGAAGCGGAAGAACCGCGTCGGCCAGACGGTGAAATTGCCCGCGCCGTTGGTCAGCACCACGTCGGGACCCAGCACCTCGCGCATGTGCTTGCAGACCGCGACCATGTCCACCGGGCCGGGCTGCGCCGGGGCCTTGTCGATGAAACCGAGGTAGGCGGCCCGCGCCTCGGACCGCCAGGCCTTCCAGTTGCCGGTGACCTGCACCGGAAGCGCCAGCACGAAGCGGCCCGGATCGGCATGCACGCCCAGAGTGGGCTGGTAGACCTTGCCGATCTCGCGATCCGAGGCATGGACATGGATGATCTTCTGCTTCGGCTGCGGCACCTCGAGCAGCGTGTAGCCGTCGGTCATGTTCTCGCCGAAGCGCGTTCCCAGCGCCAGAACCACGTCGGCATCGCGCAGCAGCCCCTTGACCCCCTCGGTCATGCCCACCCCGGCATCGCCACAGAAACAGGCGCAGGCGCTGTCGACCTGATCCTGGTAGCGGAAGGAGGTGATGATCGGGATGTCGGACGCCTCGGCGAAGCCCTGCAGCGCCGCGCGTGCCGGGCCGGTCCATTCGGCACCGCCCACCACGATCAGCGGACGCTCGGCATGCTGCAGCAGCGCCACCGCCTCGGACACCGCATCGGCGGCGGGTTCGGCCTCGTAGACCTTCGCCGGGCCGGTGAGCGGCGGCACTGCGGTCTGCGCCATCAGCACATCCTCGGGCAGCGCCACGACCACCGGGCCGGGACGACCGGTGGTGGCGGTGATCCAGGCGCGCGAGAGGATCTCCGGGATACGCTCGACGTGCTCGATCTCGGTCGCCCATTTCGCCATGGTGCCGAAGACCGCGCGGTAGTCGACCTCCTGGAAGGCCTCGCGCTCCTTCATGTCGGTGGCCACCTGCCCGACCAGCAGGATCATCGGCACACTGTCCTGCATCGCGGTATGCACGCCGATCGCCGCATTGGTCGCGCCCGGACCGCGCGTCACCATGCAGATCCCCGGGCTGCCGGTCAGCTTGCCATGCGCCGCCGCCATGAAGGCCGCGCCCCCCTCTTGCCGGCAGAGCACGAAATCGAGCTTGCCGCCGGTATCATGCAGCGCGTCGAGCACCGCCAGATAGCTTTCTCCCGGCACGCCGAACGCCCGCGTCGCCCCCAGCGCCATCAGACTTTCGACGACCAATTGCCCACCGTTGCGCATCTTCTGCCACTCCCTCACAGATCGCTTTTGGCGATTTGTGCGCGCTGCACCGGGGGGATGCAAGCGCCGCCGCCCTGCCGCGAGACGCCGCTCGGGTTGGATACAGAAATCCCGCGGCCCAGAACGCTTTGTTAAGACCCCCTCTGTAGTTCTCGATCCCGACCCGGGACCGCGCTGAAGGTACCGGCATCATGCAGGGGCGACAGGCGGCCCCCGTAGCCGCCCCTCCCCACCCGGGGCCGAAGGCTCGACAACTCCACGGCGACCGGCAGCAAGCTGGCGGCAGGTTGCCTCCGCTTTCCTGTGGCAAAGGATTGAATTCGCGATGACTGAGCTTCACAGCCATGTGCTCGATCCGGGGCGCAACCGAAACGGCGAAGACCCCCTCGTGCCCTTCCTGCTCGGCGCGCGCCACATGCCCGTGGCGATCTCGGCGCGGGATGTGCTGCGGCTCGATGCCCACCGGTTGCAGATTCTGCTCGTGGCGCAGCGGCAATGGCAGGCCGAGGAACTGCCTTTCACCTTGTCGGACATGACAGAGTCCTTCCGCGCCGGGCTGCAACGGCTTGGCCTGCCACCCACCCAGTTCGACCCGCAAAACGCCGGCAACGGTTCGGAGAGCGGCCCCGGAAACGGCGAGGAGGCGCTGCAATGACGACGAAGGTTCTGGCGATCGACGATTCCCGCACGATCCGCAACCTGCTGCGCATTTCGCTCGAAGGGGCCGGGTTCGAGTTTCATTCGGCCTGTGACGGCGTCGAAGGGGTCGAGCAGTTCGCGGAGGTCGAGCCCGACGTGGTGATCACCGACATCAACATGCCCAACATGGACGGTTTCGGCGTCATCGAGACCCTGCGCAACGGCCCCAATCGGACCACCGTGCCGATTATCGTGCTGACCACGGAAAGCGGCGCCGATCTCAAGGCCCGCGCCCGCTCGGCCGGGGCCACCGGCTGGATCGTGAAACCTTTCGACGACGCATCGCTGGTCTCGGTGCTGCGCCGCCTCACTGGACACATGGTGTAGACATGTCGAGAAATTCGATCCGCGATACGTTTTTCGAAGAGTGCGAAGAACTGCTCGAGGCGCTGGTCGAGGGACTGTCCTCGATGGAGCAGGACCCCGATGACATGAACGTCGTCAACGCCGTATTCCGGGCCGTGCATTCGATCAAGGGCGGCGCCGGCGCCTTCGCGCTCGACCGCCTGGTCAGTTTCGCCCACACCTTCGAGACGGTGATGGACAAGGTCCGCAGCCAGGAACTCAAGGTGACCGAGGAGCTGATGCACCTCTTCCACCGGTCGGGGGACCAGCTTGCCGACCTCGTGGAGGCCGCGCGCGACGAGCGCGAGCCAAACGCGGAGTCAGAGGCCGCGATCCTCAAGGAGCTCGACAGCTACCTCGGCGAGGCAGACAAGGACGACAGCTTCAGCTTCGACGCGGTCACGCTGGACTTCGACACCGCCCCGGCCGAGGTCGATACGCCCGAGGACAGTTCCGACAATGACGACGCGCTCCGGCGCTTTCACATCCGCTTCAAACCCAGCGCCGCGCTCTACGCCAACGGCCACGAGCCGCTGCTGCTCTTCGATGCACTCGCCGAACTCGGCGAACTGCGGGCGGCAGCGGATCTCTCCGCGCTTCCGGAATTCGACGCCTTCGATCCAAATGGCGCAGTGATCTCCTGGACCCTCCAGCTCGAGACTTCAGAGCCTGAAACGGTGCTTCACGAGATCTTCGAGTTCGTGGAATCCCTCTGCGAGCTGGACATCCGGGAAGACGACGGCGCCGCACCACCGGCACTTTCGGACGACCCGCCGGACCTGCCTGGGCTTGCGCCCCCACCCCCGCGCGAAGCAGAGAACCCCGCCGCCACAACCGAAGCTGCCGAGGCACGCAGCGAGGCACGCGGTGGCGAGGCACGCGGCCCGCGTCCCACGCTGCGGGTCGATCTTGAACGGGTCGACCGGCTGATCAACACGGTGGGCGAGCTGATCATCAACCAGGCGATGATCTCGCAGCGCATCGAAGAGCTGGAGCTGCCCGCGGTGGCCCATCTCACCAACGAGCTGGAGGCCTACAAGCTCCTCGCACGCGACATCCAGGAAGGGGTCATGGCGATCCGCGCCCAGCCGGTGAAACCGCTTTTCCAGCGCATGTCGCGCATCGTCCGCGAAGCTGCGGAGGCGACGGGCAAGAAGGCGCGGCTGGTCACCGTCGGCGACTCCACAGAGGTCGACAAGACGGTCATCGAGCGGCTGGCCGACCCGCTGACCCACATGGTGCGCAACGCGGTCGACCACGGGCTGGAAAAGTCCGACGCCCGCGCCGCCGCTGGGAAAGAGGCCATCGGCACGATCCGTCTGTCGGCCTCGCATCGCTCGGGCAGCGTCTTCATCGAGATCGCCGACGACGGCGCCGGGCTCAATCGCGCGCGCATCCTTGAAAAGGCGATCGAGAAGGGTCTCGTCCTGCCGGAGGTAGAACTCTCCGAATCCGAGATCGACAACCTGCTGTTCCTGCCCGGCTTCTCCACAGCCAGCGAGGTGTCGAATCTCTCGGGGCGCGGTGTCGGCATGGACGTGGTGAAGAACGCCGTCGCGGCGCTCGGCGGGAGGGTCTCGATCACCTCGACCCCCGGGTCCGGCACCACCTTCACCATCGTGCTTCCGCTGACCCTGGCGGTGATGGACGGCTTCGTCATCTCGGTGGCCGATCAGACCATGGTGATCCCCATCGCCTCGATCATCGAGACCATCCGCCCGAGCCAGCGCGACCTGCACGCGGTGGGGACCAAGGGCGTGGTGATTCTCGTGCGCGGCGCTTACGTGCCGGTGGTGGATGTCGCCTTCAACCTCGGCCTTGCCCCCGGGCGCAAGGAGGCCGGCGAGGGGGTGCTGCTGCTTGTCAGCACCGAAAGCCAGGGGCTGACCGCCCTGCGGGTCGAGGCGATCCACGACCAGCGCCAGGTTGTGATCAAGAGCCTCGAAAGCAACTATGCCGCTATCCCCGGCGTCTCGGCCGCGACCATCCTCGGCGACGGCAAGATCGCGCTGATCCTCGATCCCGAAGAGGTGGTCAAGTTGCAGCCCGGTGCCCCGTATTTCCCCGCGATAACCCCCCCGAAACTGGAGCTTCACCATGCTTGACGCCAACGAGGTCCCTACCGAGGCGCAGTTCGAATTCATCACCTTCTCGGCCGGAAACCAGAGTTTCTGCCTGGAGATCATGCAGATCCGGGAGATTAGACGCTGGACTCCGGTCACCAAGCTGCCCCACACCCCGGACGACGTTCTGGGCGTGATGAACCTGCGCGGCGCAGTGATCCCGATCTTCGATCTTTCCGCCCGCTTCGGCCTTGGCGAGACGCCGGATAACGAACGCAACGTGGTGATCGTCGCCGCCGCCGGTGGCACCACCATCGGTCTGTTGGTGGAATCCGTCTCCGAGATCCTCTCGGTTGCCAAATCTTCGATTCAGGAGACGCCGGACATGAAGTCCGATGCCGCGCGGCAGGCCATTTTGGGGGTGATCTCCGTGGGGGAATCCATGGTGCGCGTCGTCAACCTCGACGCCGTGCTCGACCAGGAGGGAGGAGTAGCCGCATGAGCCTGGCCGCTGCTGACGCCCTGCCGGGGGAGTTTGCCTTCACCGACGCGGATTTCGAGGCCTTGGCCCGTCTCGCGCGGAGCGAATTTGGCCTCAGCCTCGCGGTCAGCAAGAAGCCTCTGGTCTATTCCCGCCTCGCCCGACGGCTGCGAGCGCGGGGGCTCGCCTCATTTCGCGAGTACATGGCGCTGCTCGACAGGGATGGCGAAGCGGCGGAGCGGCTAGAGCTCGTCTCGGCGCTGACCACCAATGTCACCAGCTTCTTTCGAGAAAGGCACCATTTCGAGACTCTTCGCAGCGCGCTGATCCCCGAGCTTTCGGGACAAAAGCGCGTCCGCATCTGGTCGGCCGGCTGCTCGTCCGGGCAAGAAGCATTTTCGATTGCCATGACGCTGCTCGACGCGCTGCCGCCCGGCCCGCGCGACACGCGCATTCTCGCGACGGACATTGACCCGGCCATCCTGCGCAAGGCTAGGCTTGGGCGCTACCCGGCGGAGGATTGCGAAACGGTGCCCGCCGATTTCCGCACGCGCTGGCTGCGCGCCGCGCCTGGCGAAGCAGAGACCGTCGAAGTCGGCCCCGAGTTGCGTGCGATGATCAGCTTTGCAGAGCTCAACCTGATCTGTGACTGGCCGTTCAGCGGCCCATTCGACGCGATTTTCTGCCGCAATGTCGCGATTTACTTCGACCAAGAGACGCAGCAGCGGCTCTGGGACCGCTTCAGCGCGAAACTGCGCGCCGGCGGTCTTCTCTTCATCGGGCATTCCGAACGCCTGTCCGGCCCCGCCCTGGCAGATTTCAGCACCGCAGGCGTGACCACCTATCGCAAACGCGCCACCCCCGGTCCGTCCCGGCCGACCTAGGAGAACAAGATGAGTTTGAAGGCTTCCCTGCGCATCATGGTGGTCGACGACATGGCCACGAGCCGCGGGCTGATCACCCAGGCGCTCGACGAGATCGGGATCAAGAACTACCTGACCGAGAATGACGGCAGCAAGGCATTGACCCGGATGGCAAGCAGCCCGGTGCACCTCGTGCTTTCGGATTTCAACATGCCGAACATGGACGGCTTGGCGCTGCTGAAAGCGGTGCGCCAGAACCGCGCCACCCAGAAGATCGGCTTCATCCTGGTGACCGGCAAACCGACTCCCGACATGGTGACACAGGCCAAGCAGCTGGGTCTCAACAACATGATCAAGAAGCCGTTCACCTCCCTCGCGATGAAGCAGTGCATCGAAAGCGTCGTCGGAAAGCTCTGAGCCCATGACCGTCCCGATCACCGCCAACGAAGCGACCTGGCTGCTGTCCCGCGAGATACGGCACCTGCAACAGAGGTTGGAGCGACTCGAACATGGCATGGAGCACATCTATTCCGGCAACGCGGATTCGCGTCTCGGTTCGGTGGCGATCACCGCCTTCCAGGAACTCGACATGCTGGCGCAATCGACCGATGCGCTCGCCGGCTACGTCGAGCGGCTGGCCCGCCTTCTGGACGGCGAAGCCGCCCTGGATCTGCGCGATGCACTGGCCGTGATCCCCTTGCGCGACCTGCGGCACCGGCTTGGCGGGTCACAGGGCGACGCCCTCGAGCCGAATGCCCCCGAACTGTTCTGACCGGACGCGCGCGCCGGGCGTGGCGGCGCGGGCAAAGCCCCTCACTCGCACGACATGCGCAGTTTTCTGCGCCGCTAGGGGCGGGCCGCCACGACCCAGCGCGGGTGGGGCCAACGCAGCCAATGGGGAGACCGGAGCGAGGCCGGACTTTTCACGTCGCCGCCCGCGCGGCACTGAGGCCTCGCGGTTCGACCGCATCGGACGCCACGCTTCGGTCCTGCCGCAGCCGGCGCGCCGCTCTTGGCCCGCGTCCCGGCCAACGATCGGGCGGTGCTAGATCCCGTGTCTTGGCGAGACAGCCGGCCTGGGGCGATACAGGGAAAACCGGGCGATCCGGGTCATCCGGAGACCGGAGCCCACGCTGAATTCAACCCGTACCGGGCCCCGTGCCCGGTGCCAGAGGCCTCGAAGGAAAAGATCGATGTCGAAGATATCCCTGATCCTGGCCCATCCGGACCTTGGCCTGCGACGGCAGCTGGCGGCGGGGCTGCGCGGCTCCGCTTTCATCGAGTTGATCGCCGAGACTCATGATCTCATGACCACCTACACTGCGGTCGAAGAGTTGGAGCCGATGGCGGTGCTGATCGCCGAGAGACTCGCCATGCTGCCCGAGTTCGAAGTCATGCGTGCGCTCTTCGCCGCGCTGGACGTGCGCTGGCTGGTGATCAAGACACGCAGCATCACGGGGGCCGGCCTGCCCGCGAGTCCCTGGGACAAGCGCTCGGACCTCTTCGCCATCGATCCTGAGATCCCGCCCGAGGATCTGGTCGGTGCCCTGCGTTCGCTGACCCGAACCGCACGCCGCCGCGGCCTGCAGCCTGAGCCACCAGCGCGGGCCCAAAGCGTCCCGTCAGACAGCCGCAGCAATCGCTTCATCCTGCTCGGTGCCTCGACCGGTGGCGTCGATGCACTGCTGACCGTGCTCTCGTCCTTCCCGGCCAATTGCCCGCCCACCTTCATCGTCCAGCACACGGGCGGCGGATTTGGCGAGAGCCTGACACGGCTGCTCGACCGGCAAAGCGCGGCACAGGTCCGCCCCGCGCGCGACGGCGAGCGGGTGGCACACGGCCAGATCGTCGTCGCCGCCGGAAACCGCGCGCATCTGCACCTGGCGGGCGGCGCGCCCATGAAGATCGCATTGCGAAGCGGCGAGCCGATTTCTGGCCACATGCCGTCGGTCGACGCGCTTTTCACCTCGGCCCTGCCCGGCGCGCCCCGCGCGGTCGCGGCCCTGCTGACCGGCATGGGGCGCGATGGCGCGCAGGGGCTCAAGGCGCTGCGCGATGCCGGGGCCACGACCTTCGCCCAGGACGAGGAAACCTGCATCGTCTACGGCATGCCCCGGGCCGCCCACGATCTCGGTGCGGTGCAAACCAGCCTGCCGCTGCCACAGATCGGCCCCGCCCTCCTGAACGCTTGCGCGGCCCCTGCCCCGGCGACGAATGGAAGGATCCCCGCGCGATGAGCGATGCTGCAGAAAAGCTGGTGAACGTGATCCAGGGCGAGTACCGGATTTCCTCCGCCCCCACCGAGGTATTGTCGACCGTGCTGGGGTCCTGCGTTGCCGTCTGCCTCACCGATGCCGCCGCCGGCGTCGGCGGCATGAACCACTTCCTGCTGCCGCAACGTGCCGGGAAGGAGGGTGAGAATGTGCGCTATGGCGCCTATTCGATGGAACTTCTGATCAACGGGCTGCTGAAAGCGGGCGCACAGAAGAACCGGCTGGTCGCGAAGCTTTTCGGCGGCGCCAACATGCTCAGCCAGCTGCGCGATATCGGCGGCTCGAACGTCACCTTCGCCAAGGAATTCCTGCAGAACGAGGCGATCCCGCTCGCCTCGGAAAGCACCGGAGGCACCTCGGCGCGGCGCATCCGCTTCTGGCCCACGGACGGGCGGGTGCGGCAGTTCATCGTGCCCGGAGAGATCGAGGCCGTGGCCCCGATCCAGCCTCCGAAACCGCCGACGACCGAGATCACGTTGTTCTGACGGCACCTGCCGCCGGGCTCGGCGGGCCGGAATGCGTCGGGCCGGAATGATATCGCCCGGCACGGGTCACCAAGCGCTGGCCCGAAGATACGGACCTTTGAACAAGGATCGAGACATTGGAAAATTCCAGAAAACTCTGGCCAAGAATCAGGTCGCCATTAGCCAATGGGTGCCACGGTGCACCGCGGCTTAGGTGACCGGTGAAGTGGCGGACCGTCCCGCCCCCCTTGCGCGGCAGCGGCGCTGGACTTCAGATCGGGTCGATCTCGGCAAAGGCGTTGCGCAGCGCTTCGGACCAGTCGTGGCTCATCTTCTGGAAGGCCTCGTCGGTCGGCTCGATGCGCCGCCGCCGGGTGACCGCCAGCGCGTCGCGCTCGATCACCGCGAAATCGAGCGGCATGCCGACGCTGAGATTCGAACGCAGGGTCGAATCCATCGACAGCAGCACCGCCTTTTCCGCGTCCGCCAGCGTGGTCTCGGCCGCGATCACGCGGTCGAGGATCGGCTTGCCGTACTTGTGCTCCCCGATCTGCAGGAAGGGCGTGTCGGGCGTGGCTTCGATGAAATTGCCCTCGGGGTAGACAAGGAACATGCGCATCGGCCCGCCCTTGCGCTGGCCCGCGACGATCATCGAGGCAGTGGCGCTCTGGTTCATCCGCTCCATCTTGCCCGACACATCGGAGGTGACATCGGACAGCGTGGCGCCGACGATCTCGGCGACTTGCAGCATGCCCGGCGCGCGCAGGATCGAACGGGGCGAGTCGGGGTCCTCGTTGGCCTCGGTCAGCCGCGCGATCACCGTTTGGGTGATCGACAGCGAGCCCGCGGTCATGATGCCGATGGCGCGGTCACCCGGTTGTTCGAAAAGGAACATCTTGCGATAGGTCGCGATGTTGTCGAGCCCGGCATTGGTGCGCGTGTCGGACAGCAGGACAACGCCCGCATCCAGCAGCAATCCCACGCAATAGGTCATCTGTCCCCGAGTCCTTCCGATAGGCAACGCACCGATATACCGCCCCACCCCGGTCCCGGCAATCCTGCACGAAGGGATAGGGTTACGACATGATGAGCGGCGGCTCATTCTTGGGCGGCCCCACCGCCCGTCCCGTTCACTGCTGCTGTTGTTGTCCGGACTGGACCGCGTTCACCATGACCTCGACCTCGAGGTGCTCTTCCGGCGTCGCCCCCTGCACCAGCCCACGGATCGGCGCGGCATCGAGCGCGTCATAGCCCGAGCCGAGCCGGACGTAGCGCTCGTCGGGGCAGCACTCGTTCGCCGCATCGAACCCGACCCAGCCTAGCTCGGGCACCCAGAGCTCGGCCCAGGCGTGGCTGGCCTCATGCGGCGAGCCATCCTCGCTGGCCTGCAGGTAGCCGGTGACATAGCGCGCCGGCATCTCGGCCACATGGGCAATGGAGATCAGCGCATGGGCGTGGTCCTGGCACACGCCCACCCCGCCCGAGAGCGCCTCTGCGGCGGTGGTGTGCGGCTTGGTCTCGCCGGGCTTGTAGGCGATCGCCTCCGAGACGGCGCGGCTGAGCGCATGGGCGCGGTCGAGCGAGCTGGCCCCTTCCATACCCTTGAGCGCCACCGCCGAGAGCGCCTTCAGCTCGGCATCCGCCTCGACCTGCCGGGTCGGCCGCAGGTAGGCCGAGGCCGGGACGCGCTCGCGGTGATCGCGCAGCACCCCGTAGAGGTCCGAGGTCTCGACTTCGCCTTCCACCTCGACGGTCAGCTCGGTCAGCGGGCCGCGCCAGGTGGCGAGGCGGATCATGTCGCCGGCGCCGTCGACGAATTCCGCCCCGGTCTGACCGCCGTGGGAGGTCACCTCCCACGACAGGATGCGCTGGTTGGCGCAGTCCGCCGGCCAGAGCTTCTGGGATTGCACGATGCCGCGCACCGGTTCGTCGAACCGGTAGCGGGTGATATGTCGGATCGAAAGTCTCATGCCGGCATTCCGCTCAGGTAGACCTCTTGCACCGTGGTCGCGACCTCGGCGTTGCGCGACATGAATCGCGCGAGGAATTCGTGCAGCCCCTCCTCGAAAATGTCCTCGACGGTCGCCGCACGCAGATCGTCGAGCAACTTGTGCGCCACCTCCTGCGCCGCCGTGGCAGTCTGGTAGCTCTCGGCGAGATTGTCGAGATGTTCGCAATACCATTGCACGCAGGCGCGCAGCGAACGCGGGAAACGGCGGTTGAGGATCAGCAGGTGCGCGATCTTGGCGGCGGTGATCTCACCCTGGTAGCTCCAGTTGAAGGCCCGTTGCGCGGTCATCGACTGCAGCAGCAGGGCCCACTGGCTCTGGTCGAGCCCCGAGCCGACGTAGTTCACCGAGGGCAGCAGCACGTAGTATTTCACGTCGATCAGCCGCGCGGTGTTGTCGGCGCGCTCGATGGTCGTGCCGATCCCCGAGAAATCGTATCCGTCGTTGCGCAGCTGCGTCGACATGAAGGCACCGCGGATCAGCTGGCAGGCACGCAGTGTCCATTCGGTCAGATCGGTGACCATCAGCTTGCTACGCTCGGTGCGGTGCAACTGCTGGAGTTCCTGGAAGGCACTGTTGATCGCGTCCCAGGCGGGGGCGGTCAGCGCAGTGCGCACCACGCGGGCATTCTCGCGCGCCCCAGACAGGCACGAATAGACCGACGAGGGATTGTCGGAATCGAAGAACAGCCAGGTCTCGATATTGCGCTGGTTGGTATCCTTGTACTTCTCGACGAAGGGTTCAAGCGTACCCTTGGCCAGCAGCACAGCCTCCCAGTCGTTGCGGTAGCCGCCCGTGGCGTTGGGCAGCAGCGCATTGCGCGCGCCGACCTCGAGCAGCCGGGCGGTGGTTTCGGCACGCTCGATATAGCGCGCCATCCAGTAAAGGTGTTCTGCAGTCCGGCTCAGCATGTCGTCACTCCGCCAATACCCAGGTGTCCTTGACCCCGCCGCCCTGCGACGAGTTCACCACGAGCGAGCCCTCGGTCAGCGCCACGCGGGTCAGCCCGCCCGGCACCAGCTCGATGGTTTCCCCCACGAGGCAATAGGGTCGCAAATCGACGTGGCGTGGTGCGATCCCCTCCTCGACAAATGTGGGACAGGCCGAGAGCGCCAGCGTCGGCTGGGCGATGTAGTTGTCGGGATTCTTGCGGATCTTCGCGGCAAAGGACTCGATGGTCGACTTGTCGGACTTCGGCCCCACGAGCATGCCGTAGCCACCCGAGCCGTGCACTTCCTTGACCACCAGCTCCGAGAGGTTCTCCAGCACGTACTTGCAATCGTCCTGCTTGGCGCATTGCCAGGTGGGCACGTTCTCGAGGATCGGCTCTTCGCCGAGGTAGAAGCGGATCATTTCGGGCACGAAGGTGTAGATCGCCTTGTCGTCGGCGACGCCGGCACCGGGAGCCGAGCAAATGGTCACCCCGCCCGAGCGGTAGACGCTCATCAGACCGGGCACGCCCAGCATCGAGTCGGGCCGGAAGCACAGCGGGTCGATGAAGGCGTCGTCGATCCGTCGGTAGATCACGTCGACCTTCTTGGGACCCTCGGTGGTCTTCATCCAGACGAAGTCGCCCTCGACGAAGAGGTCCTGCCCCTCGACCAGTTCCACGCCCATCAGGTCGGCCAGGAAGCTATGCTCGTAGTAGGCCGAGTTGAAATGGCCCGGCGTGAGGATGACGATGTTCGGCTCGCCCTGGCATTTCTGCGGTGCCACCGAGGCCAGCGTCTTTTTCAGCAGGCCGGCGTAGCCATCGACCGGGCGGATGCGGCTTTCCATGAAGAGCTGCGGGAACATGCGCATCATGATCTCGCGGTTCTGCAGCATGTAGCTGACACCCGAGGGCGTGCGGCAGTTGTCTTCCAGCACGTAGAACTGGTCGGGTCCGGTGCGCACCAGGTCGACCCCGACGATATGGCTGAACACGCCGCGCGGCGGGCGGAAGCCGATGGCGGCCTTTTCGAAGGCCTCGTTGTTGGTGACCAGATGCTCGGGGATCTTGCCGGCACGGATGATCTCGCGGCGGTCGTAGACATCGGCGAGGAAGGCGTTCAGCGCCGCCGCCCGCTGGCGCACGCCGCGATCGAGCTTGCGCCACTCCTCGGCGGTCATCACCCGCGGGAACATGTCGAAGGGAATGAGCCGCTCCGGATCGCCACCCTCGCCGTAGACCGCGAAGGTGATGCCGACCCTTCGGAACAGCGCCTCGGCCTCGTTCTGCTTGAGGCTTCGCAGTTCCGCCGGCATCGACCGGTACCATTTCTCGAGGTTCTGATAGGGCGGGCGAACCTGCTCGCCGTTCAACATCTCATTGAAAATCGCTGGCTTCGTGGCGCTCATGATAATCCCTTTGCTCTGAGGCTCACGTTCTCCGTTTCGCAGGCGGAGGGAAAGCCCCCCGCGCAGAAAAACGCTCCAAGCCCCGATTTCGCTGCCCAAAAAACCGGCAAATCAGCCGTCACGAATCTGATCTCCTAAGCATTCAACTGAGTTTAGCCCGACAAGGGCCTCAATCTTCATATTTTTTGACTAAATGTTGAGCGATCATGCCACGTGATGCCCGCCAAATGAGCACACCATCCCGGTGCAAGGCTCCGATACGGAAAGCACGTGGCGGGCCGTCCCGCCTCCGTTATCCGAAGAGAGCGCCGCGTGTCGGTGCGTCAACGGGGAGCCTAGGCGGACCAAGCTCAACAGGGCAGCCGCCTGTGGCACAACGATAATCGAAGCGGAGGAGGTCCCGCCCAGATCGCCGGCCGGAAGAGCCGCGCTGCGCGGAGCGAAGACCCCGCTCTCTAGGGATGTTGAACATGATCAAAGCAATGAAATTTTCCACCGTGGCCGCGCTGGCTATGATTTCCGCAGGTGCGGTTTCGGCGCAATCCGCTGACTGCCCGATCAAGGTGGGCGTGCTGCACTCGCTCTCCGGCACCATGGCAATCTCCGAGACCACCCTGAAAGACACCATGCTGATGCTGATCGAGAAGCAGAACGCCGCTGGTGGGCTTCTGGGCTGCCAGCTCGAAGCTGTGGTGAAGGACCCGGCCTCCGACTGGCCGCTGTTTGCGGAAAAGGCACGCGAGCTGATCTCCAACGACGAGGTCGACGTGATCTTCGGCTCCTGGACATCCGCCTCGCGCAAGGCCGTGCTGCCGGTCATCGAAGAGCTGAACGCACTCTACTTCTATCCGGTGCAGTATGAAGGCGAAGAAAGCTCGAAGAACGTCTTCTACACCGGTGCCGCGCCGAACCAGCAGGCGATCCCGGCCACCGACTACTTCCTCGACGAGCTTGGGGTCGAGAAGTTCGCCCTGCTCGGCACCGACTACGTCTACCCGCGCACCACGAACCGCATTCTCGAGGCCTATCTCAAGGACAAGGGCATTGCGGAAGAAGACATCTTCATCAACTACACCCCCTTCGGCCATTCCGACTGGTCGACCATCGTGTCGGACGTGGTCGCGCTTGGCGCCGACGGCAAGCAGGTCGGCGTGATCTCGACGATCAACGGTGACGCCAACATCGGCTTCTACAAGGAACTGGCGGCGCAGGGCGTCTCGGCCGACGACATCCCCGTGGTGGCCTTCTCGGTGGGTGAAGAAGAGCTTTCCGGCCTCGACACCTCGAACCTCGTCGGCCACCTCGCGGCGTGGAACTACTTCATGACCGCCGACACCCCCGAGAACGCCGAGTTCATCAAGGAATGGCATGCCTTCATCGGCGATGACGCCCGCGTCACCAACGACCCGATGGAAGCCCACTACATCGGCTTCAACATGTGGGTGAACGCGGTGACCGCCGCCGAGACCACCGATGTCGACGCCGTGCGCGAAGCCATGTGGGGCCAGGAGTATCCGAACCTGACCGGCGGCACCGCCGTGATGGGCGTGAACCACCACCTCTCCAAGCCGGTGCTCATCGGCGAGATCCGCGCCGACGGCCAGTTCGACATCATCTCGGAAACCGATCCGGTTCCAGGCGATGCCTGGACCGACTTCCTGCCGGACTCGGCCGTCCTGAAGTCCGACTGGAAGGACCTCGAGTGCGGCATGTACAACACCGAGACCGAGAGCTGCGTGCAGATCCAGTCCAACTACTGATCTGACCCACCCTCCGGCGGGCGCGCGCATCAGCCGCGCGCCCGCCACCCCATCGTTCCGATTTCCGCACTCTGTTTCCGGGGGCCGCCCATGCCGCGCGCGCTACTCTCCGCCCTTGCGCTCCTGCTTTGCCTGACCCTCGCGCCGCTCGCCGCCGTGGCGCAGGACACGGGTCTCAAGGCGATCCTCCAGCAATATGCGGACGAGGTGGCCAAGCCCGGACGCCAGACCGTGGACACGCTGATCGACGCGCTCGTCACCTCCGGCGATCCCGCCGTCCCGGCTTTCCTGCAGAACTGGGCCGACCGCGAGGTCTACCAGCGCACCTCCGACGGGCAGTTCTTCTACGCCAAGAAGGACGGCGGCGACTACGCGCTGACCGACATCGTCACCGGAGATCCCGCAGGCACTGCCCCAGGTGCCGAGATCGACCAGATACGCCCCAACGGCGGTGTGCGCCGGGTGATCGGCACTGCGCTGGTGCAGTTCCAGCTGTCCGATCCGAACATCAACAACCGCATCGCCGCGCTCGACGCCATCGCCCGCAGCCCCTCGGCAGACCAGATCGAGCCGTTGCGCGCCTCGATCGAGACCGAGGAAGACCCCGGCGTTCTGGCCCGCAAGAAGCGCCTCGACGGCATGCTCACCGCCAGCTTCGGCGCCACGCCCGAGGTGCGTATCGCCGCGATCGAGGCCCTGTCCTCCGAGCTCAGCGTCGACGTCCGCGCGGTGCTCAACCAGATCCTCACCACCCGCGCCGGTGTTGCCGAGACCCTGCCCGAAGGTGCCAACATCGCCCGCGAGCTGACCCCTGGCAAGGAGCTGACCGAGACCGAGGCCTACGCCCGCCTCGTCAGCGCCGAGCTCGCCCAGCCCGTGCAGAGCCGCGAGCAGATCAAGGCCGCGCTCACCGCCAACCTCGTGGATGGTGCCGTCGGCGGCGTGCCGCTCGGCCAGCTCGTCTCGGAAGCGGGCCGCGACCGCGCCTATGCCGCCCTCGCCGCCGAAGGTCTCGTGCCCGCCCGCGTCACCGAGGACGACCGCGCCGCCGCCCTCGCCTCCCATGTCTTCTACGAGGAATACACCGAGCCCGATGCCGCGATCACCGGAGCCGCCGAAGCGGCGCTCGGCTCGGTGCGCACCCGCGTCGGTCTTTGGCAGGCGGTGGACTTCGGGCTCGACTCGCTGTCGCTGGCCTCGATCTACTTCCTCGCCGCCATCGGCCTTGCCATCACCTTCGGCGTCATGGGGGTGATCAACATGGCGCATGGCGAGTTTATCATGATGGGCGCCTATACCGGCTACGTGGTGCAGCAGATCATTCCCGACTACACGCTGTCGCTGATCGTCGCACTGCCGCTGGCCTTCGCGATCACCTTCGCCGCCGGCGTTGCCATGGAGCGGCTGGTGATCCGCTGGCTCTACCACCGCCCGTTGGAAACATTGCTCGCCACCTTCGGCATCTCCATCGCGCTGCAACAGCTGGCGAAGAACATCTTCGGCACCCAGGCCCGCCCGCTCACCTCGCCGCATTGGCTCGACGGCGCCTGGATCATCAACGACGTCGCCGGCATCGCCAATATCCGCATCGCGATCTTCGTGCTGGCGCTGGTGTTCCTGTGCCTGATCCTCTTCATCCTCAACAAGACCCGCATCGGCCTCGAGGTCCGCGCCGTCACCCAGAACCCCGGCATGGCCGCCTCGATGGGCATCAACCCCGACAAAATCAACATGCTGACCTTCGGCCTCGGCTCGGGCATCGCGGGCATCGCCGGCATCGCCATCGGCCTCTACGCGCAGGTCACCTCGGAGATGGGCGCCAACTACATCGTGCAGAGCTTCATGACCGTCGTCGTCGGCGGCGTCGGCAACGTCTGGGGCACGCTGGCGGGCGCCGCGCTGATCGGCATCCTGCAGAAGGGCATCGAGTGGATGAACCCCAGCAACACGCTGGCGGCGCAGACCTACATGATCCTCTTCATCATCCTGTTCATCCAGTTCCGACCCAAGGGCATCGTCGCCCTCAAGGGCCGCGCGGCGGGAGATTGACCATGACCCTGATGACCAGCCGTGCCCGCATCGCTGCGCTCGCGGACGCCTCCGGCGGGAGTATTTTCGGAAAAGAGAAAGCCGCGCCGCGCCCTGCTCGTCCACATGTTGCAAATATCCCGGGGGAGAGCCGCGCAGCGGCTCGGGGGCAGCGCCCCCTTCTTCCGGCCGGAGGGCGACCCACCTGCGGGCAACGCGCCCGCGCGACGAGGGCACTGACCCAGGGAGCCACCGCATGAGCAGCTTCTTCGCCCAAAACAAATCGGTCGCCTGGTTCCTGCTGGCGCTCGCGCTCTTCGTGCTGCTGGTGACCGTGCTGGCGCCCGCCACCGGCACCGGGTTTCTCTCGACCTCCTTCGTCAAGACGCTGGGCAAGACGCTCTGCCTGATGCTGGTCGCCGTGGCGATGGACGTGGTCTGGGGCTACACCGGCATCCTCAGCCTCGGCCACATGGCCTTCTTCGGGCTCGGGGGCTACATGATCGGCATGTGGCTGATGTACGCCCGCACCGAGCTCATCATCGCCGAGAGCCTGCGCGCCGCGCCGATCCCGCCCACCCCCGAGGAAATCCACGACGCCATCGGCCAACAAATTTTCGGCGTGGTCGGCAGCGCCGACTTCCCCTGGCTCTGGGGTTTTGCCCACAGCTTCCCGCTGCAGCTTGCGATGGTGGTGCTGGTGCCGGGGATCCTCGCGCTGGTCTTCGGCTGGCTCGCCTTCCGCAGCCGGGTCACCGGGGTGTACCTGTCGATCCTGACGCAGGCGATGACCCTGGCGCTCTCGCTCTACCTCTTCCAGAACGAGGCCGGGCTGCGCGGCAACAACGGGCTGTCGGGCCTGCAGAACCTGCCCGGCCTCGACGCGGTGCCGCAATCGACCATCTCGATCTGGTTCTTCTGGGGCTCGGCACTGGCGCTTGGCCTCGGCTACCTGCTCTTTGCCTGGGTGGTCTCGGGCAAGATGGGCTCGGTGATCCGCGGCATCCGCGACAACGAGAACCGGGTGCGCTTCCTCGGCTACCACGTGGAGAGCTACAAGCTCTTCATCTTCACGCTCACCGGCATCGTCTCGGGGCTCGCCGGGGCGCTCTACTACCCGCAGGCGGGCATCATCAACCCGGCCGAGATTGCCCCCATCGCCTCGATCTACCTCGCGGTCTGGGTCGCCATCGGCGGCCGCGGTCGGCTCTACGGCGCGGCGCTCGGCGCGGCCGTGGTCTCGCTGCTGTCGAGCTGGTTCACCGGTGGCGGCGCGCCGAACGTCAACCTCGGCTTCTACACGATCAACTGGACCGACTGGTGGCTGGTGCTGCTCGGCCTCAGCTTCGTCGCCGTGACCCTGCTCGCGCCCAAGGGCATCGGCGGCATCTTCGACCTGTTCACCCGCCGCCATCCTGTGCCCGAGCGCGTCGGCGACTTCGGCCCGGACATGGGCGCGCATCGCACCGTCGAGGGGGAGGAAGAGAAATGAAGACCCTGCTCGAGATGTCCGGCGTCTCCGTCAGCTTCGACGGCTTCAAGGCGATCAACAACCTGTCGTTCCGCATCGGCGAACCGGAGCTGCGCGCCATCATCGGCCCCAATGGCGCTGGCAAAACCACCTTCATGGACATCATCACCGGCAAGACCCGCCCCGACGAGGGCCGCGTGCTCTGGGGCGAGAAATCCGTGTCGCTGCTGAAGATGTCGGAAAGCCAGATCGCCCGCTCCGGCGTCGGGCGCAAGTTCCAGAAACCCACGGTCTTCGAGGCCCAGACCGTGCGCGAGAACCTCGCCATGGCGCTGAAGAACAAGCGCGGGCCGTTCGATGTGCTGTTCTACAACAAGACCAGGGCCGGGGCGGAGAGGATCGAGGAGATCGCCGCCGAGATCGGCCTCTCGGACCAGCTCGGCCGGGTCTCGGGCGAGCTCAGCCACGGGCAGAAGCAGTGGCTCGAGATCGGCATGCTGCTGGCGCAGGACCCGCGGCTGCTGCTGGTCGACGAGCCGGCGGCGGGCATGACCCCGGCAGAACGCGAGCACACCACCGACCTGCTGCGCCGCGCGGCGCAGAAACACGCGGTGGTGGTGGTCGAGCACGACATGGAATTCGTGCGGCGGCTCGATTGCAAGGTGACGGTGCTCTGCGAGGGCTCGGTGCTGGCCGAGGGCTCGCTCGATCACGTGACCGCCAATCAGGACGTCATCGACGTCTACCTGGGACGATGAAGACACACGCGAAACTGCAACGTCCTTCGAAGGACGTTGCAAATCTCTTCGAAGAGATTTGCGGACGGAGCGAGATGCCATGCTGAAGGTCGACAACCTCACCCTGCACTACGGGCAGAGCCAGATCCTGCACGGGATCAGCCTCGCGGCGGAGCCCGGCAAGGTCACCGCGGTGATGGGCACGAACGGCGTGGGAAAGACCTCGCTGCTCAAGGCTATCGCCGGGCGCCACCCCTACTCCAGCGGAACGATCAGCCTCGACGGCACGCCGCTCGAGCACCTCAATGCCTATCAGGCGGCCCGCGCCGGTATTGCCTACGTGCCGCAGGGGCGCGAGATCTTCCCGCTGATGACAGTGCAGGAAAACCTCGAGTCCGGCTTTGCCTGCCTGCCGCGCTCCGAGCGCGGCGTGCCCGCGCATATCTTCGAGCTTTTCCCCATTCTCAAGGACTTCCTTCACCGCCGTGGCGGCGATCTGTCGGGCGGGCAGCAGCAGCAACTTGCCATCGCCCGCGCGCTCATCAGCCGACCGCGTGTGTTGCTCCTCGACGAGCCGACCGAGGGCATCCAGCCCAATATCATCCAGCAGATCGGCCGGGTCATCGCGCAGTTGCGCGACCAGGGCGACATGGCGGTGGTGCTGGTCGAGCAATACTTCGATTTCACCTGGGGTCTGGCCGACAGTTTTTATGCCGTGACCCGGGGGGCTGTGTCGCTTTCCGGACAGGCCGGGCAGATCGATCGCGAGGCGCTGCTCGAAAAAGTCTCCATCTGACCCGAAAACCTCGTAAGTTGCCGCGCCGCAGCGTCTTTTTTCCTTGCCTAAAGCGCTTTGAGCCCCAAGTCTCCCCCCAGGAGATTGTTCGAATGTTTACGCTTGTGAAGGGGTTTTTCAGGGAGGAGGTCTTGCTGCATTTCGGCAGCCGCGCGCACGCACGCGCGCCCTTCCCCGCTTGCTGCACGGCTGGTGCACGCCTCCCCTTCCGCCCGCTGGATTGACCAAAAAAGGCAACAGGAGGAAGACGATGACACCCATCAAACGCCGCGCTCTCGGCGGCACCGCCATGCTATTGGCGCTGACCGCCGGGATGGCCCAGGCCGACACCATCCGGTTCTGGACCATCGAGGAGCAGCCCGAGCGGCTCGCCAAGCAGGAGGCCATGGCCGCCGCCTTCACCGAGGCCAGCGGCCATGAGGTCGAGGTGATCCCGGTCACCGAAAGCGAGATGGGCACCCGCGCCACCGCCGCCTATGCCGCCGGCGATATGCCCGATGTCATCTACCACCCGCTGTCCTACGCCCTGCCCTGGGCCGAAGCCGGCATTCTCGACCCCGATGCCGCCACCGACGTGATCGAGGAGCTGGGCGGCGCCACCTTTGCCCCCGGCGCGTTGAAGATGGCCGAGTTCGACGACGGCTTCGCCTCGGTGCCCGCCGACGGCTGGACGCAGATGATCATCTACCGCAAGGACCTCTTCGACGAGGCCGGTCTGGAGCCGCCGACCAGCTACGCCGCGGTCGAGGCCGCGATCGAGAAGCTGCACAACCCGCCCGAGATGTACGGCTTCGTCGCCGCCACCAAGGTCGACGAGGCCTTCATGAGCCAGGTTCTCGAGCACGTCTTCCTCGCCAACGGCGTCTCGCCCGTCGGCGCGGACGGTTTTGCCGAGCTCGACGAGGCCGCGACCACCGAAGTGCTGGAGTTCTACAAGACCATCGCCAAGGCCTCGCCGCCGGGCGATCTCTACTGGGACCAGGCGCGGACGATCTACTTCTCGGGCAATACCGCGATGACCATCTGGTCGCCCTTCATCCTCGACGAGCTAGCCGGCCTGCGCGACAGCGCGCCACCCACGATCAACGATGATCCGACCTCGGCCGAGCTCGCAGGGAAGACCGGCATCGTCACCAATTTCTCGGGCCCGTCCAACCCCGACGGCGCCGCCTTTGCCGAGCTGAACTTCCTCGGCATCACCGGCGACGCCAATACCGACGTCGCCGAGGAATTCGTCAAGTTTTCGATGGACGAGGGCTATCTCGACACGCTGGCCATCGCGCCCGAGGGCAAATTCCCGGTCCGCCGCGGCACCGACGAGGACCCCGAGATGTTCGTCACCGAGTGGTCGAAGCTGCCGGTCGGCGTTGACCGGCAAGCGGCGCTTGGCGACCTCTACGGCGAAGACACGGTGAACGAGCTTGTCGCCGGCCTCGACGTGGCGCAGCGCTGGGGCGCCGACGTCGGCCAGATGGCGCTGGCCTCGAAGATGGTCAACAGCCAGGCGGTGAACCGCGTCGTCCGCGCCTTTATCGACGACGAGATCGACGCCGCCGAGGCGGTCAGCCAGCTCAACGAAGAGCTGGGCGCGATCCAGTAAGCGATTGATACGGCGGGGCGCTTTCCCGGCGCCCCGCATCTGTTGACGTGCAAGACCGGAGGGTGTCCATGATGGAACCCGTTCCACCGAAGGGCATGGGCCCGCTCGCCCGCCGCGAGGCGCGGCTCGCCTGGGGCCTGCTCTTTCCCACCCTCGCCGCCGTAGCGCTGGTGGTGATCCTGCCGCTGCTGGCGGTGTTCTGGATCGCCTTCAAGCCGATCGGCCTCGCCGAGCTGCGCCCGCCCGCGCCGGTGGTGCGCGAGGACATCCGCGGCGACCTCGAGGAGGGCGATCCGGACGCCTACCTGCGCTACCGGCTGCGCAATTCGTCCCAAGATCAGGCGATCACCGGCGTCACGCTGACCGACACATGGCCCGAAGGGCTGAGTGCCACCGAGATGGACCCGCGCTGCACGCTCGACGACGCCACGCTCACCTGCGATCTCGGCGACTGGGAGGGCGGCTTCCGCGACCAGATCCGCATCCCTGTCGCGGCGGACCCGTCCTATTTCGAGGGGCCCGACGTCGAGGCGAGCGAGCCGGTCATCACCGGACGCGCCAACAACGTCCTGACCTCCTTCTCGGGCTTCACGCTGGAGAACTTCGCGCGCATCTTCAACGGCGCCGAGTTCTGGTCGGTGCTCGGCGTGACGCTGTTCTATACCGTCTTCGGCACCGCCGGCGCGCTGATCCTCGGGCTCTTCGCCGCGATGCTGCTCGACAAGAGCTTCACCGGACAAGGCATCCTGCGCGGGCTGTACCTCTTTCCCTATGTTGCCCCGGTGATCGCCGTGGCCTTTGCCTGGATCCTGCTCTTCGATCCCTACTCCGGCTCGGCCAACGCCCTGCTGATGCAGATGGGCGTGACCAGCCAGGCGATCAACTTCTTCGGCGAGCGGCCGCTGGCGCTGATCATGGTGACCCTCTTCGAGATCTGGCGCTATTTCCCGCTGTCCTTCCTCTTCATCCTCGCGCGGATGCAGTCGATCGACACCGACATGTACGAGGCCGCCGACATGGACGGCGCCTCGCCCTTCCAGAAGTTCCGCTACCTGTCGCTGCCACAGCTGCTGGGGATCCTGTCGGTGCTGTTCCTGTTGCGCTTCATCTGGACCTTCAACAAGTTCGACGACATCTTCCTGCTCACCGGCGGCAACGCCGGCACCCGCGTGCTGACGGTCAACGTCTACGAGCAGGCCTTCGCCCTGTCGAACATCGGCGCGGGGGCGGCGGTGGCGGTGGTGATCTTCCTGTCGCTGATCCTCTTCTCGCTGTTCTTCTTCCGCGTGATGAGCCGCGAGGAGGGGCTGTGATGCGCATTTTCCGAACCGTGCCGACCTTGAGCTGCGCCGGATCGGGGGCCAGCCCCCGGACCCCCGGGATATTTGGGACATATGGAAGCAGGGGGACGCCATGAGACCGCTGCGTTTCGGATATGTCACCGCACCACTGCTGGGAACGCTCTGGTGCTTCGTCGTCGCCACCACCGTGGCGGTCGCCATGAGCTTTGCCACCGGCGCCGGCTTCCGGCCGTCGTGGCTGGCGCTGCCCTGGGGCGCGCTGATGGGGCTCGCCTGCCTGCGGGGCGGCGGCGGCAGGCCCGCGCTGCCGCTCGGCCTCGGCGCGGTGATACTGCTTGCCGCAGGGCTCACGGGGCTCTCGCCCATCGCCATCGACCCCGAGGCCGCGCCGCTGGCCCGCTGGGTCGGCATCCTCGCCACCGTTTTCTTCACCGGGGTCGGGCTCTGGAAGATCCTCGACAAGGTGGTGCCCGGCGCGCTCACCCGCCATGTCTTCGAGGCGGCGGTGATCCGTTTCCTGACCGGCTTCGGCTACATCTTCTTCACCGCCATCGTGGTCATCCCCTTCTACGTGATGGTGATGACCTCGCTGAAGAACCAGGCGGCGCTGGTGCAGAACCCGCTGGATTTCTCGCTCGACCTTGATCAGGGGCTCGGTCTCTTCCGCTCCTACGTCGAGCTGATGCGGGACTACAATTTCGGCAGCTACCTCTGGACGTCCTTCTACGTCTCGGTGCTGACCGTGCTGATCACCCTCGCCTTCGCCATCCCCGGCGCCTATGCCGTGGCGCGGCTGCGCTTCCGTGGGCAGAAGGTGTTCTCGCGTTCGATCCTGCTGATCTACATGGTGCCGATGATCGTGCTGGCGCTGCCGATCTACATCGCCTTCTCGATGACCGGGCTGCGCAACACCATCTTCGGCATCGTGCTGATCTACCCGGTCACCACCATCCCCGTGGCGCTCTACATGCTGCAGGGCTACTTCCGCGGCCTGCCGTCCGAGGTCGAGGAGGCCGGGCTGATGGACGGGCTGTCCCGGCTGAAGGTGATCTGGAAGATCACCCTGCCACTGTCGCTTCCGGCGCTGGCCTCGGTGTCGCTCTATGTCTTCATGATCGCCTGGAACGAGTTCCTGCTGGCCTTCATGCTTCTGGATGACCCCAGCAAGTTCACCCTGACCCGCGGCATTGCATCGCTGAACTCTTCGGAAGTGCCGCGCCAGCACCTGATGGCCGGCTCGGTGATCGCCACGGTGCCGATCATGGTGCTGTTCCTGGGGCTGGAGCGTTTCATGACCAAGGGGCTGACCGCAGGCTCGGTGAAAGGATGAGAGGCGCCGCGGCGCCTTCGGCAAGACTGATGAGGAAAGACTGACATGGCTGGCATCGAGCTCAAATCCGTCGAGAAATGGTACGGCGACGCGCAGGTGATCAAGGGCGTGGATCTCGCCGTCGAGGAAGGCGAGTTCATTATCTTCGTCGGTCCCTCGGGTTGCGGGAAGTCCACCCTGCTGCGGATGATCGCCGGGCTGGAGGAAACCTCGCGCGGACAGATCGTCATCGGCGGGCGCGACGCCACCGCCGAGCCGCCGGCCGAGCGGGGCCTTGCGATGGTCTTCCAGAGCTACGCGCTCTACCCGCATATGTCGGTGCGCGAGAACATGGGCTTCTCGCTGAAGTCCGCCGGTGCGCCGAAGGAAGAGATCACGGCCAAGGTCGATGAGGCAGCAAGGGTGCTGAAGCTCGAGCCGCTGCTCGAGCGGCGGCCCAAGGACCTCTCGGGCGGGCAGCGCCAACGGGTGGCCATCGGCCGCTCGATCGTGCGCGACCCCACCGCCTTTCTCTTCGACGAGCCGCTGTCGAACCTCGACGCGGCGCTGCGGGTGGAGATGCGCTACGAGATCGCCAAGCTGCACCAGGCACTCGGCTCGACGATGATCTACGTCACCCACGACCAGGTCGAGGCGATGACCCTCGCCGACCGCATCGTGGTGCTCGAGGCCGGCAAGATCAGCCAGGTCGGCAGCCCGCGCGAGCTCTATGAACGGCCCGGCAACCTCTTCGTCGCGCAGTTCATCGGCTCGCCGAAGATGAACGTCATGCCCGCCGATGTGGACGGGCTCCGCCTTAGCGATCCCATGCCGCCCGAGGCGCGCCACGTGGGCATCCGCCCCGAGCACATCGCGCTCACCGCACCGGGCGAGGGCCAGCTCGACGGCACGGTCGACGTCTTGGAGTACCTTGGCGCCGACACTTACGTGATCGTCGACTGCGGCGCGGCAGGCAAGCTCACGGTGCGGGCGCTCGGCGACACCGGGCTGACCCCCGGTGCATCCTGCGGTCTGGCCTTCGAGCCCGCGCAGATCCATGCCTTCGACGTCGAGGGGCTGGCGCTGCGCTAAGTCTCTTGGCCCAGTCGCACATATCCTGGGAGAGTCCGCGTCAGCGGACGGGGCAGCGCCCCCCGATCCTCGTCGCTTGCCGCAGACGCCGCCCACGTGCCATCAATGACCCACAGAGGGGGAGGAGATGGCGATGCGCAGGATGGGCATGGCTCTGGCGGGGCTGAGCTTGCTGACCGGGCCCGCGGCCATGGCGGACGCGCGTCTGCCGCGCGCGGTGCGCGATGCGGATTACGTGCAAACGGATGCGGAAGAAGTCGCGCTCGGCCAGCTGCTGTTCTACGACCGCATCCTGTCGGGCAACCGCAACATTGCTTGCGCCACCTGCCACCATCCGCGCTTTGCCACCTCGGACGGGCTGAGCCTCGGGCTCGGCGAGGGCGGCGTGGGGCTCGGGCCGGATCGCCACGTGACCGCCGAGGACACACCCGAGCAGCGCATCCCCCGCAACGCCACCGCACTCTTCAACCTCGGCGCGCGGGAGTTCACCGTGCTGTTCCACGACGGCCGGATCGAGGCCGACCCGTCGCGCCCCGGCGGCCTCCGCACGCCGATGGCCGAGGACATGGAGCAGGGCTTTTCGGGCGTGCTCTCGGCGCAGACCATGTTCCCGGTGCTCTCGCCCGACGAGATGGCCGGGCATTACTCGGAAAGCGACGTGTCGAAGGCGGTGCGCTCGGGGCGGATCACCGGCGAGGGCGGTGCCTGGGACATCATTTCGAAACGGGTCGAGGCGATCCCCGACTATGCCGCGCGTTTCAAGGCGGTCTACCCGCATGTGGCGGGTGGCGCGCCGGTGCATTTCACCGACATCTCCAACGCCATCGCCGCCTTTGTTGCCTTCGAATGGCGGTCGGACGGCAGCCCGTTCGATGCAGCCCTGCGCGGCGAGGCGCCGCTGAGCGGTGCGGCGACGGAGGGGGCGGCGCTGTTCTACGGAAAAGCGGGCTGCGCGGAGTGTCACGCGGGGCCCTTCCTCACCGATCACGATTTCCACGCCATGGGCGCGCCGCAGCTCGGGCCGGGCAAGGCGGAGCGCTTCGAACATCACGCGCGCGACGACGGGCGGATGCGGGTGACCGGGCGAGAGGAGGACCGCTTCGCCTTCCGCACACCCTCGCTGCGCAATGTCACGAAGACCGGCCCTTGGGGCCACGCGGGCGGGCATGACGACCTGCGCGCCTTCCTCGCCGATCACGCGGCACGGGCTGATGGGCTGAGCCGATACACCCGCCATGTCGTCCTGCCCGAGCTGCCGGAAACCAAGCCCGACTGGACGGTGATGGACACCCCGCAGGAAGTGCAGGCGCTGGAGGCGGCGGCGGGTCCGGGAACGGCGCTGACGGGCGCGGAGATCGCGGCGCTCATGGCGTTTCTCGACACGCTGACCGATCCGGTGGCGCTCTCGGGGCGCCTCGGGGTGCCGGACAGCGTGCCCTCGGGCCTGCCTCTGGACCGCTGAGTCCTAGCGCCGTTCGATCCGCATCACCTCGCCGGGGCGCACCGGCTGCCACTCGCCAGCCGTGCCATCCGGCCAGATCACCCGCAGCTCGGCATCCGTTTCCGCGCCGAGCCCGAAATGCAGCGGCAGCGCGCTGCCGCCTGCATGACCGCCGCCCACGGTGACCTCCTGCGCCTGCACCCCAGCAGTGCCGCGCACCTCGACCCAGGCCCCCACCGCCTGGCGATTGGTGCCGGACTGCGCGGGCGCGACGCCGACCCAGGCCCCTGCCCCCTCGGTCACGTTACGCCAGAGTTCCATGGGCGCACGGCGGTTGACCACCGCCAGATCGAGCAGCCCGTCGCCGTTGAGATCGGCCAGCGCCGCGCCACGCGCCCGGTGCAGGGTGGCGATCCCCGCCGCGAGCCCGGCTTCGGAGAACCGACCGTCCGCACCCTGCATCAGCAGCGAATTGGGGTCGTCCATAGCCATGCCCGGCATCTGGTCGACGTTGCCCTTGGAGATGAAGAGATCGGCCCGCCCGTCGTTGTCGACGTCACCGAACTCGGCGTGCCAGCCGGTCGAGGGACGCCCGTCGCCCCCGGTGTAGGGCCGGTGCGCCGTGGTGCCCTGCGCATAAGGCGCATTCTCGAAACGCCCGCCGCGGTTGAACTGCAGCAGCTGGTCGCCCATCGAGGTCATCATCACCTCGGGCAGCCCGTCGCCGGTGAGGTCGCGCGAGGCGATGCCCATGCCCCAGAGCGAGACCTTCGCCCAGTCGGTGCGCTCCTCGAGCGGCGAAAGCCGGAACATCTGCTCATAGCCGCCCTTCACGTAATAATGCCGGTCGTTCGACAGGCGCAGCTCGGGCGTGCCGCTGCGCTGCCAGTCAGAGATCAGCGCCGAGAGCGTGCACCAGCCCGGCTCGATGGTCTCGACAAGACCAAATCCCTCCGTGCCAGGGCGGATCAGCTCGCTTGCGTCGCAGGCCTCGAAGGGTCCATCGGGATCAAAGCGGTCGACGTAATTGCCGGTGAAGACGGTGGGCCAGCCCTGCCCCGCTTCCCAGGTGGCGGCAAAGGCCGTGGTCCAGGCATCCCGCTGCGGCAGATGCCACGCCTCGGTCGCCTCCTCGAAGCGGCACTCGCCGAGGCCGCGCAGCACGACATTCGGCCCGACCCTCATCACGAAGAGGTCGAGATGCCCGTCGCTGTCCAGATCGAGCGGATAGGCCCCGGTGACACCAGTGATCCCGGGCACCACCGCCGCCTCGAAGCGCAGGGCCCCACCCTTGTCGGAGCGATTGACGAAAAGCCGGGCCGGGGCGGTGCCCCCGGCGGCAAAGAGCTCGGGCAGCTCGTCGCCGTTGCAGTCGAAGGCCGCGACACCCCCGCCGACGAAATGCTCCCAGCCACCGGAATAGACGTGCTGCAGCGGAAGACCCGCGCTGTCATCCTCGAACCTTGGCTCCGCCGCCACCAGCGACGGAATAAGCGCGAGGCAGTGCGCCGCCCGGATCATTGCGCCGCCATCTCGCGACTCGCGCCGAGCATCTGTTCGGTCAGCGTCTCCAGCGCCAGCGCCGCCGCCCCCCGCGCCCACACCATGTCGCCCCAAGCGTGGATCTCGACCTTCGGTGCCTCGCGTCCGGTCTCGATCATCATCGACTTCATCTCGGCCAGCGTATCGCCGGCGTAGAGGTAATCGTAGCGCATCCGCTCCCCCGACAGGATGATCAGCTGCGGATCGAAGAGGTTGGTCACATTGGCCAAGGCCAGCGACAGGTAGCGTCCGGCGCGGCGGAAAATCGAATGTGCCGCGGGGTTTCCCGCGCGCGCCTGGCTGAACAGGCTCTCCAGCAGAGCCCGCACCGAGCGGGTTTCGAGATCGGGCAGGTTCAGCGCCGTGCGCGCCTCGCGCACCAGCGCGTAGTCGGCGACATAGGCCTCGAGGCAACCGCGCTGGCCGCAGCGGCAGAGCGCCCCGTCGAGGTGCACCTTCATGTGGCCCAGTTCCATCCCCATGCCATGCGCGCCACGGTAGAGCCGGTGGTTCATGACAAACCCCATGCCGACCCCGTGCTCGATGGTCACCACCGCAAAGTTCGACAGGCTCCGGCCGGCCCCGAACCAGAGTTCGGCCAACGTGACGAGGTTCGCGTCATTGTCGATATGCACGGGCAGATCGAAGCGCTGTGCCAGCGCGGTGCTGAGGTCGGTGTCGCGCATGTCGAGGATCGGCGACCAGCGCACCAGCCCGGTGTCGGTATCGACGAAGCCCGGCACGCCAAGGCCGAGCGCGCGCAGCGATGCCGCCTCAACCCCCGCCTCGGCGCAGACTTCGCGCATCAGCGCCCCGGTCACCTCGGCGACCGTGTCGACCGACAGCTGCCCCAGCGTGCGCGGCAGCGCGGCGGTGGCGATCACCCGGCCAGACAGATCGGCCAGAACGGCCGTGTGATGGATGTCCGAGAGCTTCACCCCCATGACGTGGTGCACGCCTGGGCGGACTTGCAGCGCAACGGCAGGACGGCCCCGGCTGCTCTCGCCCGGCCGCGGTGCCTGTACCTCTTCGAGGAATCCCGTCTCGATCAGCTCCGAGGTGATCGTCGTGACCGAGGCCGGGCTGACCCGCAGGTCCTTGGCCACCTGCACCCGCGGCACGCGGCCGAGCGCCCGCACATGCTCGAAGACCTGCTGGCGCAGCGGGCGTTGGGCCGAGTCCGCGGACTGAAGAAGGGGGCCGCAGCCAAGGAGTTCCGCGTCGTCATTCATACCTTCGGGCGCCCAGAATTCATTTAAGTCGCGAACAAAATTCATCTTCAAATTCGCAGGCCGGTCACCCAAACGGCATCCATCGGCGCATATCGACCAAATTTTGCTCTGCACGGCACTATGCGCGGCCAAATTTACTTTGACAACTGAATTTAAGAGGCTCAGGCTGACGCTGCGTCGAGGGAGAACGGCGCAGCCCCACCGGGGCACCTAGGGAGGAAAACATGTACAAGACTTTGCTGGCCTCTGCGGCCATCACACTCGGGCTTGCCGTAACGGCATCCGCCCAGACCGTCGGCGTGTCCTGGTCCAACTTCCAGGAGGAGCGCTGGAAAACCGACGAGGCGGCGATCAAGTCGGCCCTGGAAGCGGCGGGCGCGACCTACATCTCGGCCGACGCGCAGTCCTCGTCCTCGAAGCAGCTGTCGGACGTCGAGTCGCTGATGGCGCAGGGCGTGGACGCGCTGATCATCCTCGCGCAGGACACCCAGGCCATCATCCCCGCCGTCGAGGCCGCTGCCAACGAAGGCGTGCCGGTGATCGCCTATGACCGGCTGATCGAGGACAGCCGCGCCTTCTACCTGACCTTCGACAACGTCGAGGTCGGTCGGATGCAGGCCCGCGCCGTGCTCGAGGCGGCCCCCGAAGGCAACTACGTGATGATCAAGGGCTCGCCCACCGATCCCAACGCCGACTTCCTGCGCGGCGGCCAGCAGGAGGTGCTGCAGGAAGCCGTCGACAGCGGCGCGATCACTATCGTCGGCGAGGCCTATACCGACGGCTGGCTGCCCGCCAACGCACAGCGCAACATGGAACAGATCCTGACCGCCAACGACAATGCTGTTGACGCGGTGGTCGCCTCGAACGACGGCACCGCCGGCGGTGCCGTAGCGGCGCTGACCGCGCAGGGGCTAGACGGTATCCCCGTATCGGGACAGGACGGCGACCATGCCGCGCTGAACCGCGTCGCGCGCGGTACGCAAACGGTCTCGGTCTGGAAGGACGCGCGCGAGCTGGGCAAGGCGGCGGGCGAGATCGCCGTAGAGCTGGCCGGCGACACGATGGCCAGCGACATCGAAGGCGCGGCGGAATGGACCTCTCCGGCAGGCACGACGCTCTGGGCAAAGTTCCTCGAGCCGGTGCCGATCACCAAGGACAACCTGAGCACCGTGGTCGACGCAGGCTGGATCAGCAAGGACGCCCTGTGCCAGGGCGTCACGGACGGCCCGGCCCCCTGCAACTGATCCCGGCAGCCCTAGGCTGACGGAGTTGCCCCCGCCCTGCACGTCGCGGCGGGGGCAGCGCACCCCAGACACCGCTCCAACCAACGGATCCAACCCCCAGAGGTCACCATGGCAGAGGCGAACGCCTCCGGCGCAGGGGCCGGCCGCAGGAACATCTTCAAGACCCTCGAATTCGACACCCGCCTTCTGGGCATGGTTGGCGCGTTCATCCTGGTCTGCATCGTGTTCAACGTCCTCACGGACGGCCGTTTCCTGACCCCGCGCAACATCTTCAACCTGACGATCCAGACGGTCAGCGTGGCGATCATGGCCACCGGCATGGTCTTCGTCATCGTCACCCGCAACATCGACCTGAGCGTCGGCTCGCTGCTCGCCACCTGTTCGGCGATGATGGCGATCACCCAGACCCAGCTGCTGCCCGGTCTCGGGCTCGACTACGGCAATCCGGTGATCGCCCCCGCTGCGATCCTCGTCGGGCTGGTCACCGGCGGCCTCATCGGCGCCTTCCAGGGCTGGATCGTCGGCTATCTCGCGGTGCCCGCCTTCATCGTTTCGCTGGGCGGGCTGCTGGTCTGGCGCAACGTCGCCTGGTACCTGACCAGCGGCCAGACCATCGGCCCGCTCGACGACAGCTTCCAGACCCTCGGCGGCATCGGCGGCACGCTCGGCGTGACCGGCAGCTGGATCTTCGGCGTCCTCGCCACGCTGGTCGCCTGCGCTGCCATCGCCCAGGCCCGCAAGGCGCGGATCAACCACGAGTTCCCGGTCAAGCCGCTCTGGGCCGAAGGCCTGCTGATGGCGCTCACGGCGGTGGCGATCCTCGGCTTCGTCGCCATCCTCAACGCCTACGAGGTGCCGTCCCGCGTGCTGCGCCGTACCTTTGAGGCGCGCGGCGAGACCATGCCAGAGGGCTTCACGGCGGGCTACGGCATCCCCTACTCTGTGCTGCTGCTGATCGCCGTGGCCGTGGTTATGACCGTGGTCGCCCGCCGCACGAGGCTGGGGCGCTACATCTTCGCCACCGGCGGCAACCCCGAGGCGGCGGAGCTGTCGGGCATCAACACCCGTCTGCTGACGGTCAAGGTCTTCGCCATCATGGGCGTGCTCTGCGCGCTCGCGGGCATGGTCGCCTCGGCGCGCCTGTCGTTCCATTCCAACGACATCGGCACGCTCGACGAGCTGCGGGTGATTGCCGCGGCGGTGATCGGCGGCACCGCGCTGGCGGGCGGCATCGGCACCATCTACGGCGCCATCCTCGGCGCGCTGATCATGCAGTCGCTGCAATCGGGCATGGCCATGGTCGGCGTCGACGCACCCTTCCAGAACATCGTCGTGGGCGTCGTGCTGGTGCTCGCCGTGCTGATCGACATCCTCTACCGCAAACGCACGGGAGACGCGTGATGGCTGACAGAACCGGAGCCCCGCTGGTCGAGATGCGCGACGTCTCGGTCTCGTTCGGCGGCATCAAGGCGGTCGACCACGTCACGGTCGACCTCTACCCCGGCGAGGTGGTCGGCCTGCTCGGCCACAACGGCGCGGGCAAGTCGACGCTGATCAAGTGCCTGTCCGGTGCCTACCGCATGGACAGCGGCGAGATCCTCATCGACGGCGAGAAGGTCGAGATCAACAACCCGCGCGACGCGCGACGCTACAACATCGAGACGATCTACCAGACGCTGGCGCTGGCAGACAATCTCGACGCCGCCTCCAACCTCTTTCTGGGGCGCGAGCTGGTCTCGCCCACGGGGCTGGTCGACGACGCGCAGATGGAGGCCGAGACCCGCAAGATCATGGGCCGGCTCAACCCCAACTTCCGCAAGTTCCAGGACCCAGTGAAGGCGCTCTCGGGCGGGCAGCGGCAGTCGGTGGCCATCGCGCGGGCGGTCTATTTCAACGCCCGCATCCTGATCATGGACGAACCCACCGCCGCGCTCGGCCCGCAGGAGACGCAGATGGTTGCCGAGCTGATCGAGCAACTGAAGGCGCAGGGCATCGGCATCTTCCTCATCGAGCACGACATCCACAACGTTATGAAGCTCTGCGACCGCGCCTCGGTGATGAAAAACGGCCAGCTCGTCGGCACGGTCAACGTGAAAGAGGTCACCGACGAGGACATCCTCGGGATGATCATCCTCGGCAAGCACCCGCATCAATGACCCGCGCATCCCGGACACCCCAGCACATCACGAGGCACTCATGACGGGCTTTTTCGGAGACATCCCGAAACTCACCTACCAGCCGGACGGAGGCAGCGAGTTCGCCTTCCACCACTACAACCCCGACGAGATCGTCATGGGCAAGCGGCTGGAGGACCACCTGCGCTTTGCCGTCGCCTACTGGCACAGCTTCGCATGGGAAGGCGGCGACCCCTTCGGCGGACGCACCTTCGACCGGCCCTGGTTCGGCTCGGAGATGGAGAAGGCCAAGCTGAAGGCGGACGTGGCCTTCGAGATGTTCGACCTGCTGAACGTGCCCTTCTTCTGCTTCCACGATGCAGACGTGCGGCCTGAGGGCGCAAGTTTCGCCGAGACCACGCGCAACCTCGAGGAAATCGTCGATTACTTCGGCCAGAAGATGGAAGGCTCCCGGACCCGCCTGCTCTGGGGCACGGCGAACCTTTTCACCCACCGCCGTTTCATGTCCGGCGCGGCCACCAACCCCGATCCCGAGGTCTTTGCATGGTCCGCCGCGACGGTGAAGACCTGCATGGATGCCACCCACAAGCTGGGAGGCGAGAACTACGTGCTCTGGGGCGGGCGCGAGGGCTATGAGACCCTGCTCAACACCGACCTCAAGCGCGAGGCCGAGCAGGCCGGGGCCTTCCTGTCGATGGTCGTCGACTACAAGCACAAGATCGGCTTTCCGGGCACCATCCTGATCGAGCCGAAGCCGCAGGAGCCGTCGAAGCACCAGTACGACTACGACGTCGCCACGGTCTACGGCTTCCTCAAGCGTTTCGGGCTGGAGAACGAGGTGAAGCTCAACATCGAGCAGGGCCACGCCATACTCGCCGGTCACAGCTTCGAGCACGAGCTGGCGCTGGCGGCGTCGCTGGGTCTGCTTGGCTCGATCGACATGAACCGCAACGACTACCAGTCCGGCTGGGACACCGACCAGTTCCCCGACAGCGTGCCCGAGGTCGCCCGCGCGTATTACGAGGTGCTGAAGGCGGGCGGCTTCACCACCGGCGGCACCAACTTCGACAGCAAGCTCCGCCGCCAGTCGCTCGACCCGGAGGACCTGATCCTAGGCCACGCCGGGGCGATGGATGTCTGCGCACGCGGGCTGAAGGCAGCGGCGAAGCTGCTCGAGGACGGCACGTTGGAGGCGCTGCGCGCCGAGCGCTACGCCGGTTGGGACAGGCCCGAGAGCAAGGCGCTGCTATCCTCCGACCTTGCAAGCATCGAGGCGCGGGTGCGGGACGAGGGGATCAATCCCGAACCGCGCTCCGGGCGGCAGGAGCGGCTCGAGAACCTCTGGAACCGCTACGTCTGACGCCCCCTGGCCCGGCGCGCGGGGACGCGCCGGGCCGGTCACATCCACGCCGCGCCACACTTCTGCCGGCTTGCCCGGCGAAGTTCGGGCTTGCGCCCGGACCGCGACTCGCATGTCATTCTGGGACCGACACTTTTTCCACCCGGAGGTCGCCCCGATGTTGAGGATCGCCCGTCTCGTCCCGCTGCTGATCAGCCTTGCCACGCCGCTCTGGGCCCAGGGCACGGTGGTCGATCTGGATACGCCCGGCCGCGACCGGCCCTTCTTCCGCTGGCCGGACCGTCCCGGCTGGCCCTCCCGTCCCGACCGCCCGCACCGACCCGGCTGGGGTGGTGGCTGGGGTGGCCACGGCGACTGGGGGGGCGGCTGGGGCGGCGGCTACGGCGGGCTGGGAGGATTGGGCCTGTCCATAGACCTCGGCAGCCGCATTCCCGGAGCCGACGGGTCGGTGCGCGAGCCGGTGATGACCATCGAGCGCGACAGCCCCGCCCGCACCAAGCAGATCCGCAACTCGCCCGGCGCGCCGGTGGTCAGCGCGCCGACCGCCTCCGCCGCGCGCGTTTCGCAGCCTCCCATGGTCGAGCGCGCGCCCGCGACGACCCCGCTCACCGCGCCCGGACAGGCGCTGCAGGGCGTGGGCGAGATGAACGGCGGTGGCACCGCGCTGGCGCAAGTGCTCAGCTCGGACGGCGAGAACTACGTCCTGCTGCTGACCCTGCCAGAGACCCGCGTCACCTGCCTCGGGCAGCTCGACGGGCCGCCCGCGCTTTTCCCCAGCATGGGCTCGGCGCTGGCCTGCACCGACGGGGCGCAGGGCAACGCGCTTTTCGCCACGCCCGAGGAAGGCACCGGCAGCAGCGCCAGCTTCACCCTCGACGGCGGGCGGGGCGGTTACCTGGTCTTTCCCTAACCGGCACCGCTCACGCCTCCGCCAGCGCGAAGCTGCGCGGAAAGGACGCGGCGAAGGTCGCGCCGTGGCCGAGCCCTTCCAACACCTCCACCTGCACCTTTAGATCGCCGCGCTGCGCCAGACGTGCGCCCATCTCCATCGTTTCGGGATTTGGGCGCGGCGTCGCCGGCTCGGGCGTGCCCGAGCGGTGCTCGCTGTCGCCGAGCATCATCAGCACCTCGGTGCTGCGCTCCGCAAGCCTTGGCGCCCCGGCCTCCATCACCTGCAAGGCGCCGCCGCCGAAACCGGTGGACGGGCTGATCGGCATGTAGGCACGGAACGCCGCAGGATCGGACAGCAGCGTGGCCAGCGCAAAAACCCCGCCGTAGGAATGTCCCCAGAGACTGCGCCGCGCCGGATCGAGCGGCACCCGCTCCGCAAGTGCTGCCGCCAGCGGACCGAGCAACCTTGCGCGGAACGCTTCCTGTCCGCCGAACTGCCAGTCGCGCCCGCGCCCGTGCATCGGGGTCTCCAGCGGCACGGGCGTGTAGTCGCGGGCGCGGGAGGCGCCGTCGAAAGCTTCCTCGATGGGGTAGCCGATGCCGATCACCGCAAGGCCGGGGTGCGCCTCGAGCCGCGCGGCGTCGAGGCGGCTGAAGGCGGCGTTGCCGTCGAGCATCCAGAGCGAGGGCCAGCCCGCCGCCGGGGCTTCTGCGTGCGGGCGAGCGATGAAGAACCGGTAGGTCAGACCCTCCGCCGTCACGTCGAAATGCGTCAGCCTGTGACTGGCAGGCGGCACGTCAAACAGCGGGAAGGTCGCGGGAAGCTGCCGCCTCTGCGCCAGCGCCGGACCGGCGGCGCAGGATGCCGCGGCGGCAAACGTGGTCAGAAAGCGTCTGCGGGGGAGGATCATTCACCATCTCCTTAAAAATCAGGGGCTGGCGAAAGGCTGGCTCTTCAACGCGGGTCTAGCCGAGCCGCGCGGGCGTGGCAATCGGCTGAGCTGGCCCGCGTGGACGGTCGGCGCGCTCAGTCCGCGTGGCGCAGGAACTGCGCCGCGCCACGCTGCGCCTGCAGCGCCCAGCGCATCTGCGGCCCGGTCTCGATAGCACAAGGTCGGACATGGCGCAGCCGGGCCAGCGCATCGTCGGGGGCTTCGCCCGCCTCGATCATCAGTCGCAGCGCCACCATCCCCGAGCGCCCGCAGCCGCCCCGGCAATGCACAAGCACCCGGCCGCCGCCGGCAAGCGCCTGCTGCGCGTGACGGCTCACCTCGGGCCAGTGGCGCAGCATCTCCTCCGGCGGGGTGCCAAAATCCGGGATCGGCAGGTGCACCCAGCGCGAACCGTGATCCTGCACCTGCGCCCCGAGCAGCGCCGCGCCGACCGCCTCCATCTCGGCGCGGGTGACGAGGGTGATCACCAGCGCCGGACGCCACTCGGTCACATGCGCCATGTCACCGGCGAAATCCCCGCCCGCCCCCGGCAGGGGCGAGATCGCGAGGATGCCGTCAAGCACCGAGAGCGCGTGGATCATCATCGGATCAGATATCCCCCGAGAAGGTGTCACATGCGGCGATATTGCCCGCCTCGTAGCCGCGCGCAAACCATCCAGAGCGCTGCGCGCTGGTGCCATGGGTGAATGTATGTGGCTGCGGCACCCGCCCTGCCCGTTTCTGCAGCAGGTCGTCGCCGATCATCTTGGCCGCGTTCAGCGCCTCCTCGACGTCGCCGGGCTCGAGGAGACCGTCCACATGAGTCGCCCAGACGCCCGACAGGCAGTCGGCCTGCAGCTCCAGCCGCACGGTCAGCGCATTGGCCTGTGTCTCGCTCGACTGCTGGCGGATCTCCTCGACCTGCGGAAGGATGCCGAGCAGGTTCTGAACGTGGTGGGCCACCTCATGGGCGATCACATAGGCAGCGGCGAAATCGCCTTCGGCACCGAGCTGCTGCTCGAGCGTGGCGAAGAATTCGGTGTCGAGGTAGGCTTGCTGGTCGAGCGGGCAGTAGAACGGCCCTGTCGCGCCGCTGGCACCGCCACAGGGCGAGGCGGTCTGGCCGGAAAACAGCACCAGCACCGGCGGCACGTAGTCGCGGCCCGCCTGCTCGGGCAGCAACTGGCCCCAGACCTCCTCGGTGGTGGCCAGCACCTGCGAAGCGAACTCTCCGGCGAGCTTTTCCTGCGGTGTCAGTTCGCGCGGCTCGCTCGAGGTCTGCATGGTGCTGTCGTTCAGCAGCGGCGTGACGTCGACGCCGGCGAAATAGCCGATGGCCAAGACGATCAGCAGCGCTATGCCGCCAAGCCCGCCCCCCATGGCGACGCGCCCGCCGGAGCGGCGGCGGTCCTCGACATTGCTGCTTCGGCGCACTCCTCTGAGACGCATGATAAAATTCCTTTTTTGAAAATTCGTGCGGCAGCCCCGATTGTAGGGGCTGCCGCGATTTTGTGAAACAGAATTTCCCGGTTAGGGCGAACCGCCCGGGCTGCAAGTCCGGATCAGACGACCTGCCCCGGATGCGCCTCTGCCCAGCCTTTAAGGAAGACGACGAGGTCGGGCCTGCCGACCATCGCCATGGCCTTGCGCGGCAGCGCAACCCCGTGCTCTAGCAACAGCGTCAGGCAGGCGAGGTGATCCCGCTCGCCGCTCCTCGGCGCATTCTCGGCCCCGTGCAGCAGCGTTCCGAGCAGGGTACCGCCATGCGCATTCACGTGGCTCATGTCGGGGCGCAGCTTGAGGAAATACGCCATCACCTGAGAATAGCCTTCCCAGGCAGCGGCCTGCACCGGGGTCACGCCATCGGACGCATCCGCTGCGTCATAGGGCATGCCCAGCGCAACCAGCGCCGCGATCTGTTCCAGCCGGTCCGGACGGCCTGCGAGGCCGCGCAGCAGCCCATCGTAGGCAGGCGGCAGCGCCTCGGGGTCGATGTAGGCGTCCTTGGTGATGCGCCCCTCTGCGGCCTCGGCCATGAGCGCTTCCTCCCGCGACAGCGTGGCGGTGATGCCCCGGACCTCGAGCATCTCGACCAGCGGGCGGCTGCCAAGCACCTTGGCGTAGGCATAGGGCGAGACCCAGCGCCACTCGCGCGACGGATCGGCGCAGGCCTCGAGCAGCAGCTCCACCATGCGCCGGTCGCAGCCGCGCCGCGCTGCCTGATGCAACGCGGGAATGGTCTGCGCGTCCTCGTCCAGTGTCGCGCCATGTGCCAGCAGCAACTCCACCGCGCCATGGTCGTTGAAGTCGAGTGCCCGCAGCAGCGCATTTGTGCCCTGCGGCTTTGCGCCATGTTCGAGCAGCAGCTTCAGCCCGTCCTGCGCGCCCATCTCCACCGCATGGTAGAGCGACTCGCCGTCGTCGGGAGCGGCACCGTGCTCCAGCAGCCAACGCGCCAGATCGAGGTTGCGGGAGACGCAGAGCGCACCATAGAGCGCCGAGAGCTTCTCTCCCCCTGCCCCGTCCTGCGCGTCGTTCACATCCGCCCCCTGCGCGACCAGCAGCGCGGCGATCTCCAGCGTCGCCGGGCGCAGCTCGGGCTGCACCTGATGCCAGCGCGAGAAGGCGAGGTGCAGGATCGGACTGCGCGGCCCGAACCGCTCGCTTGCGAGCTGCGGAGCTTTCTCCAGCGCCGTACGCACGCCGGGCAGGTCGGCCAGCGCGCATTGCAGGCCAAAAAGCCCCTCGGCAAGGTCGGGCGTCTCGGCCAGCAGCGCCTGCACCACCGGCATCTGCCCGTGGAACAGCGCGATCTTCAGCCGCTGGATTTTCGCCGCCCGGTCAAGGCCCTGCGTCTCGGCCGCAAGCTTGAGCTTGGGCCAGCTCTCGAAACCGCGCTCGCGCGCCACGACCTGCAGGAAGTCGGCGCGCTTGAGTTCGCGCCCGTCACCGCGCGGCGGCAGCTCGCGCAGGCGCTCGCGCGCGGCGCGCTCGCCGGCCTCGTAGGACTTGTGAAGTCGGCGCGCCTCGCGGCGCAGATCGTCGATGGATGGGGTAGCCCCCGAAAAGGGCTCAGCAATGAGCATGCCGGTATCCTCCGTCATTGCCCGAGTGTCCGCTGGTCTGGGCAGGAGTGAAACCGAAGATATGGGATCGGCTCTCAAAGGCAGGTGCGCGCGCTATCCGCGGACGGGGCGGCCCCCTGCGATCGGGCCTGAGGGCGTCATACCAGAGCGGCGGCGCATGGGGAAGTCCCCGCGCAACACATGCGGAGGGATCGCCGCCGCCCCGACGCCCGGCTTTACCTCGCCCCTCCCCCACCTTACCTTGGCCGCAACCGAAGGAGCGCCACGGATTCCATGACTGACGACAGCCCCAAGTACCAGGTACTCGCGCGCAAGTACCGCCCCGAGACCTTTGCCGATCTCGTCGGGCAGGATGCCATGGTGCGCACCCTGAAGAACGCCTTCAAGGCCGACCGGATCGCGCAGGCCTTCATCATGACCGGCATCCGCGGCACCGGGAAGACCACCACCGCCCGGATCATCGCCAAGGGGATGAACTGCATCGGCCCCGATGGGACCGGCGGGCCGACCACCGAACCCTGCGGCCAGTGCGAGCATTGCAAGGCGATCATGGAAGGCCGGCACGTCGACGTGCTGGAGATGGACGCCGCCTCCAACACCGGCGTCGGCGACATCCGCGAGATCATCGACAGCGTGCACTACCGCGCGGCCTCGGCACGCTACAAGATCTACATCATCGACGAGGTGCACATGCTCTCGAACAGCGCCTTCAACGCGCTGCTCAAGACGCTGGAAGAGCCGCCCGCCCACGTGAAGTTCATCTTCGCCACCACCGAGATCCGCAAGGTGCCGGTGACGGTGCTGTCGCGCTGCCAGCGCTTCGATCTGCGCCGCATCGAGCCCGAGGTGATGATCGATCTGCTGCGCAAGATCGCCGGCAAGGAAAGCGCCGAGATCACCGATGACGCGCTGGCGCTGATCACCCGCGCCGCCGAGGGCTCGGCCCGCGACGCCACCTCGCTGCTCGACCAGGCGATCAGCCATGGCGCCGGCGAGACCACCGCCGACCAGGTCCGCGCCATGCTCGGCCTCGCCGACCGCGGCCGGGTGATGGACCTCTTCGAGAAGATCATGCACGGCGACGCCCCGGGTGCGCTGACCGAGCTTTCCGAGCAATATGCCGAGGGTGCCGACCCGCTGGCGGTGCTGCGCGATCTGGCGGAGCTGACCCATTGGATCTCGGTGGTGAAGATCACCCCCGAGGCGGCCGAGGATCCCACCGTCGGCCCCGACGAGCGCGCTCGTGGCTCGGCGCTGGCGGCCAACCTCGGCATGCGCGCGCTGACTCGCATGTGGCAGATGCTGCTCAAGGCACTGGACGAGGTGGCCCAGGCACCCAACGCAATGATGGCCGCCGAGATGGCGGTGATCCGGCTCACCCATGTGGCCGAACTGCCCTCGCCCGAGGAGCTGCTGCGCAAGTTGCAAGACACGCCGCCCCCGCCCGCTCCTGGCCCCAATGGTCCCGGCGGTGGAGGCTATACCCACGCGCCCGCAGGAGCCCCGGCGCAGGGCGGCAGTACGCAGGCCTACGGCTCCCAAGTGCAACCCACCCACCCCGGCCCCTCGGGCCCCAGTGCGATGTACGGCAACGCCGTGCCTGCAGTGGCGCAGAACAACGCGCTTGCCCGCTACCCCACTTTCGAGCACGTGCTCGAGCTGATCCGCGCCAACCGCGACGTGAAGCTGCTGGTCGAGGTGGAAAGCGGCGTGCGTCTTGCCGCCTACCAGCCCGGCCGCATCGAGTTCACCCCGGCGCGCAATGCCGCGGGCGATCTGGCGCAGCGGCTCGGCACCGCCCTGCAGCGCTTCACCGGCGCGCGCTGGGGCGTGTCGCTGGTCAACGGCTGCGAGACACCGACCATCGTGGAAAAGCGGGACGCCGCCGAGCTGGAACTGCGCGCCGAAGCCGAGCAGCACCCGCTGGTGCAGGCCGCCATCGCCGCCTTCCCCAAGGCGAAGATCGTCGCGATCCGCACCCCCGAGGCCGAGCAGCAGCAGGCCGCGGTCGAGGCACTTCCCGAGGTCGAGGACGAGTGGGACCCCTTCGAGGAAGAGTGACCCGCAGCTGGCGCGGGAACATCCGGCGGACCTGCGGGGTTTGACTCTGGTCACATCCCGGAGGACCCGCAATGAGCTTCGACCCCGCAAAAGCCGTCCACAAGGCCACTCTCCCCGCGCTGCGCCACCGCATTGGCGACGCGCTTCCCGCCAGCCGCCGCGAGCGCCTCGCGCCGATGCTCTTTGCCGGCGGGCTGCTGGCGGTTGGCGCCATCCTGCTGAAGGCCAAGCCGCGTTTCGGCCACGTACCCGAGCCGCGGCAGTTCGGAGATCTGCCGCGCCGCTCGAAGGCGCGGCGCGCGGCGCTCGCGTCGCGCGATCAGGTCGCCACCTTCGCACCCACCAATGTCACCGACTCGCTCGGCCGCTCGCTGATGATCGGCGGCGCCGCGCTTCTGCTGACGCGCCTGCTCGACGAGGCCGCCGGCCGCGACGGAAAGTGAGACGGTAAGGTGACCGGCCCGCCCGCCTCGCCGGGCACCTCAGGCCGCTTTCATCTTTCCGAAAATACGTGCGACGCGCCGCCTCCCGCCCGCGCCGCCCGCTTCATTGTTCTCCAAATACGCCGGCGCCTCCCTTGTCGCCCGGCGGCGTGATCCGTATCTAGGGTGCAAGCTCACACAGGAGAGATCAGATGTTCAAAGGATTGGGCGGTCTTGGCGACATGACCAAGATGATGAAGGCCGCGCAGGAGATGCAGGGCAAGATGGCCGCGCTGCAGGAAGACCTGCACACCACGATGGTGACCGGCGAGTCCGGCGCAGGGCTGGTCAAGGCAACCGCCACTGCCAAGGGCGAGCTGAAAGGTCTCGACATCGACCCGTCGATCTTCAACAGCGACGACAAGGAAGTGGTCGAGGACCTGATCCTTGCGGCGATCAAGGACGCGCAGACCAAGGCGCAGGACCGCGCCGAGCAGGAGATGCGCAAGCTCACCGAAGAGCTTGGCCTGCCCGCTGACATGAAGATGCCGTTCTAAGGCGCACGCCGCAGGCACGGCATCTGGCCGGACGGAGCGGAGCGCCGAAGGCGCTCTGCGGCCACCGGCAGCCCGGGCCTGCGCCCCAGAAGGTCATCCCCGAATGCCCGACCGCAGCGACATCGACGCGCTGATCGAGATGATGGCCCGCCTGCCGGGCCTCGGCCCGCGCTCGGCGCGGCGCACCGTGCTGCATCTCATCCGCAAGCGCGAGCTGCAGCTCACGCCGCTGGCCGATCTGATGACACGGGTCGCCGCCACGGCGCGCGAATGTCTTAACTGCGGCAATGTGGGAACCTCCGAGATCTGCCCGATCTGCGCCGACGAACGGCGCGGCAACGGGCAGATCTGCGTGGTCGAGGACGTGGGCGATCTCTGGGCGATGGAACGCGGCGGCAGCTACAAGGGCCGTTACCACGTGCTCGGCGGCACGCTCTCGGCGCTCGACCGCATCGGCCCCGAAGAGCTGCGCATCCCGCAGCTCGTCGCGCGGGTCGAAAGCGAGGGCATCACCGAGGTGATCCTCGCGCTCAACGCCACCGTCGACGGCCAGACCACAGCGCATTACATCGCCGACCAGCTCGAGACCCGCGTGGCGATGAGTTCGCTGGCGCAGGGCGTGCCCATCGGCGGCGAGCTCGACTATCTCGACGATGGCACGATCACCGCGGCGCTCAACGCGCGGCGCAAGCTCTGAGCGCACGCGACCCGAGGTCACGCGGCTGTGACGGCGTACCTCTGGGCGGCGCGCACCGGCAGCGCTAAAGGCTGTCTCATGACCCGCGCATCCGCCCTCCTCCGCCTCGCCCTTCTTGCCACCCTCGCGCCTTTCACCGCTCAGGCCCAGGCGGCCTCGGTCCCCGCGCTCGACCCGGCGCCGCTGACGCAGACCGACCTGCTGTCGCGCGAGATCGGATTCGGCATCGGCCGCACCGCGGTGACCAGCCGGCAAGACGGCTTCTTCCTCGGCGGCTACGCGGCAGGCGGCACCAGCGCACCGGATCACGCGCAGGACGCCGGTTACAACAGCCGCGGGCTGGTGCTGGGCTGGGGCTTCGGCAACGGGCTCTCGGCCTTCGCCGGCTACGGTCAGGGCGTGTCCTACCTCGACGACGACACCCATGAGGCGCGCATCCGCTCGTATTTCCTCGGCACCGGCTACGCGGGCGAATCGAACGGCGTCAGCTACGGCGGCGCGCTCTACATGGGCCGTACCCACAACAAGCTCTCCAGCCCTGCCTCGGCCAGCGGCAGCAGCGACCACGATGGCCGCATCCTCGGCCTCAGCCTGCGCGGCGAGACCATGCTGCGCGAGGGCGCGACCCCGGGCACCGGGTTCGACCTCGTGGTCACCGGCGACCTGCTGCGCCACGCCACTGGCGATTACGATCTGGTGCGCAAGGGCGGCGAGATCGAGAGCCGTGTGAGTTTTGCCTCGGCCTTCCGCGCCGAGCTGGGTGCGCCGGTGCGCGCCGTCGGCGGCACGCTGCGGCCCTATGCGGCCTACACGGTCTTCGGCGGCGATCAGGACGATCTGACCTATGTCACCGAGGCCGGCAGCCGCAGCTTCGAGGCCAGCGAGCTTCTGAACCAGGACCAGCTGTCTCTGGGCCTCGATTACGGCGCAGAAGGCGGGCACGGGTTGGGCGGCCGACTCGAGGCGGCGTCGAACTTCGACGGCGACAGCGCCCTGCGCCTCAACCTCAGCTTCAACTTCTGATCGCTGCGACGCGGGGGCGCTGGCCTAGACCAGCGCCTCTGCCTCGCCGTCCCCCTCCCGGTCGAAGACGCGCGCGGGAGCGCGCGCGGCAACCAGCAGCGCCGCAACGTCCTGACCGCGATCCTGCCGCAGCACGCAATCGGTCAGCGCGACCCCGGTGAAGCCCGCTTCCGCCAGCAGCCCCGTCACGTAGTCCTGGGAATGGGCGAACCGGCGACTTTCACGCAGCTGCACCGGCGCATCGCCCAACTCCAGCGTGAACGCGAAGTGCCCGCCCGGAGCCAGTGCTCCGGCGCACCAGCCAATCACCCGCTCGAGCGCGCCGAGATAGATGAATACATCCGCCGCCACGATCAGGTCGTAGCGCGGCAGGATCGCGGCCATCTCGGCAATGTCGCGCTTCTCCAGCTGGTCGTAAGCGCCTTTCGAGGCGGCCTCGGTCAGCATGCCCGAGGAGATGTCGAAACCATCGAGACGGGCGCACTGCGCACGCAGCAGCTCGCCCATCAGGCCGGTGCCGCAGCCGAGATCCAGCGCATGCGCCGCCCGCTCGAACCCCTGCGCCCGCAGCGCCGCGAGCAGCAACTCGGGACCGCGGTAGTTCAGCTTGTCCACCAGGGATCGCTCGAAGCGCGGCGCGTATTGGTCGAAGAGCAACTCGACGAAGGCCGGCGGCATGCTCTCGACCACAGGCACCCCGCGCAGAAGGTCGCGGCGCAACCCCGCGCCCAGCGGGTCGCGCGGATCGGCGACCACCGCCCTGTCCCAGGCTTCGGCAGCGGCATCCATCTCGCCGACCGCCTCGAAGTACTCACCAAGGCGGAACCAGCCCGCCGCCCAGCCCGGCACGAGGTTCATCGCGCCGCGCAGCGCCTCTATCGCGCCGCCGAAGTCGCCCAGGTGGGCTAGCGTCTCGGCAAAGCCGGCGCGGCGCTCGGCCATCGGGTCACCACAGGGAAAAGACGTTCCCAGCATCGTTCATCTGTCCAAGGGGCCCGCTCATTTGCCGGAAATGGCCACGCGGCGGGCGACACGCTGCACCGCCTCGGGTGCATCAATCCGGGCGATAGCCGGTCAGAGGATTTTCGTCAATCCGGCGCGCAAGGTCCTGACCTAGGGGCAAAACACCCTCCCCCGCGCGCGGGCCGAGGAGAGGCGAAGACATCCCGGCCCCGGGGTCGGGCCTGCCACCCACGCGTTGCCGCGCCTGGCCCTTCGCTGCGAATTCCGCGACCTTTCCGAAGCCATGCCGGACGCCCCTTCAAAGCTGCGAACCCATGGTCCGCGACGCGCAGGAGGACGCGCATCGGCCCCATTCGCACTGCGATGAGTGCGGCAGACGTCCCGACCCTTTCGCTGGGCGCGGTTCAATAGAGATGAAGCCAAAGACCGCCTTCGAGGAACTCCGTGCCTCGCAGCTTCCAGCGAGCCCTTGAACCATAGGGGCCTGAATGGACGTCTCTCAAGAGAGCCCCGCTCCGACATGCGACCTCTGAGCGAGACGCATAAGAGCGCGAAGCACCGAGTCGATCCCCACCAGGCCTTATCCATCAAGGTCTTGGAGGTTCTTCAATTCGAGAGATGTGAGATGGCGCGCCTACGAGGAGAAAGTTCGAACTCTCTCTTCGAGGCGCTGGAGGAATGGGAAAGCCATCTCGCATCGATAAAGTTTGAAATTCCGAGGTGCGACGATGACGAAATCGCACCATAATTTCAATAAGATATCCAAAGGCAAGACGCCTGCGCCGTTTTCGCTGCGTCTGACGTTCGAGGAACGGGCGCTGCTGGAGGAGGCGGCGAACGGCGTTCCGCTCGGCGCGTATATCAAGGCGCGGCTCTTCGATGGTGAGTTGCCGAAGGTGCGTCGGCGCGGTGCTAAACCACTCGCGGATCATCAGGCGCTGGCCAGAGTGCTGGCTGCTCTTGGTGGTTCGCGGCTTTCTCAGAACCTGAACCAACTCGCTCGCGCCGTGAACACAGGCACGCTGCCTGTTCATCCCGAAACAGAAGAAGACATCCGCAAAGCTTGTGAAGAAGTCTCTGCGGTCCGCGCCGAGCTCTTGCGTGCCCTTGGCTTGGATGGAGGCGCGCCATGATCCTGAAGGGCAATGAACGCGGCAACGGTCGCGAACTGGCAAAGCATCTGATGCGCGGCGTGGAGAACGAGCATATCGAGCTTCATGACCTGCGCGGCTTCGCCAGCGACGATCTTCACAGCGCGATGCAGGAAAGCGAGGCCATCGCCAAGGGCACGCGCTGCCGTAAACACCTATTCTCGCTCTCGCTTAGCCCGCCGCAGGAAGAAGATGTGCCCGTAGAAGTCTTTGAACTCGCCATCGGCAATATCGAACGCGAACTCGGTCTTGAGGGGCAGCCGCGCGCTATCGTCTTTCATGAAAAGGAGGGACGCAGGCATGCTCATGCGGTCTGGAGCCGGATCGACGGTCTGGAGATGAAGGCGATCAACCTGCCATTCTTCAAGCGCAGGCTGAACGAAATCGCAAGGGAGCTGTACCTCAAGCATGGCTGGAGGTTGCCTGAGGGCTTTGTTGATCAGCGCCAGCGCAACCCGCTGAGTTTTACGCGCGATGAATGGCAACAGGCCAAGCGCACCAAGCAAGACCCCAAAGCCATTAAGAAGGCTCTGCAAGAATGCTGGCGCGCGTCAGATACGTGCTCGGCATTTGAGGCCGCCTTGAGAGAGCAGGGCTACTTCCTCGCGCGCGGCGATAAGCGCGGCTACGTCGCGGTTGATTGGCGCGGCGAGGTCTACTCACTGAGCCGCATGACTGGCGCGAAGGCGAAGGAACTGAAGCACCGTTTGGGCGATCCGCGCGCCCTGCCCTCTGCCAGCGAAGCTAAAGCCAAAATCGCGCAACGCGTGACGCCCAAGCTGCAGGCTTGGGTGAAGGAGGAGCAGGCCAAAGCCGAGAAGGCCAATCTCGCCAGCCAGTTCCAGCGCGAACAAATGGTGCAGCGCCACCGGCAGGTGCGCGCGCAGTTGAAAACCGAGCAGCATGAGCGGTGGCTTGGTGAAGAGCGCAAACGTGCGGAGCGCGCTCCTCGCGGGCTGAAAGGCCTATGGGGCTGGATAACGGGGAAGAGCCGCAAGATCAGGAAAGAGAACGAGGCGGAAATCGCGGGCGCCGTGCAGCGCGACCGCGCTGAGAAACACGTCGTGATCACGAAACAGCTCGCCGAACGGCGCAATTTGCAGCGCCAGATTAAGGCCGCGCGCGACCGGCAGAACGAACGCATGCAATCGCTTAGCCGCGATGTCGTCCGATACCTGGAAATGGGCGCTGCTGCGCCGATCCCAGATCAGCAATCCACGCGGCGACAGAGGCAGCGCGGGGTTGATCGTGACCCCGGTACTGAACGCGGCCCAGGCTTTGAACCTAGTTAACGAAAGGAGACCACGATGAGACAAACACTCATGCTCAATCTTGATGAAAAACACGCGAAACTCCTGCAGGAGCTTCGCGATCATTTTCGGCTTTCAGCGGAAGAAACGGCACGCTTTGCGATCCGGCTGACCCATGCCCGCTGCAAAGAGAAGCCTGATGTTCTGGTGCCCGAGTTTAAGCCGCGTTCGAAGCCAAGGCACTGCGAACCGGGGGAGCCGCATTGATGACCGAGCAGGAAACCCACAAAGCGCTTGAAGAGGCGCGCCATGGCCATGCGAGCGAGATCATCGATTTTCTTGCTGGGATGACCGGAGGCGATCTGCTGGAAAGTTTGAGCATCGCGCGCGCCGAGTATGAAGACGAGCATTCGGCGCTGTGGCTCGCGGTATGCGATGGGCTTGCGGCGTTGATCCGGCAGGACGAATTTCTGCGGCGTCGCCGTCCGAGCCCCTTTAGGCGCGAGGTGGATGAGTTGCCTCTATAGATCGAAGTCTGAGCAACAAGCAGTCCACAATAGGTATCCGGCTTTATATGACAAGTACGCCGAAACATTCTCGGATCATGAACACGATGCGAAAAGCTCCGCGGGAAATTTTCGGAAGAAAGTGCGCGCGCACCGGTCACTTGATTCCAGAATGTTACTGTAAAGACCTTCACGAAGGAGCTTCAACTTTCACATCGTCATGCTTTGGAGTAACATCTTTCCAGTGCGCGCTGGGGCCACAGCTTACATTGCGCCAAGCGCTGCGCGTATTGCCGGAGTGCAGTTTATCCATTGACACACGAGAGGAAATTGCCCCGAAATTTTCCCGAGTTGGATCAGCAATCCAACCCGGCTCTCGGGGTTCGTTCGACCTGCACATACCGCCATTCTGTGCGCCAAACTATTGCTCAAATGATCACAACAGTTCGCTGTGTATTTGTCTGAACCGCCATTCACGACGCGGCACTGAAGGTAAAGTGCAACGGCAATTCCCTCTGGATGGCTTCCGCTTCGAGGATCGGGATAACAGTACCCAGGCGCCAAATAGCTCCCGTCCGGATGGCATGGGTAACTTTGTGCTGCAGCATAGTTAGGTGCAAGGAGCATAAAAAGCACCAACGGGAGCGAGAGGGAAGTGATCCCCAAAAGAATCGATATCGAGCGAGCCATATTTTCCTCCTAGCGTTCTCATATCCAAACTTTCATGCCTAGTTTTTGGTGAGCTTGTGATTTTACACAAGCCACACGATCCCGCCTCAATCTGGAATTTTTCGGCGGATCAGCGTAGAGTAAACCCAAAAACTTTTTTCACCATGATCCGTTTGGACTACGGATGGTGGTTTATGCTAACCTTGGCACCAAATCGTTTTCTTGGGGGAACTTCATCCGATGGATTCGCGTCATTATGAGGTCTTGGCAAGTGCCTACGATAGTATAATTACGACGAAAAACTGGAGCGAAACGGTCGACCGCCTTGGACATGCACTTGCCGCCAAAGCGGTCGTTCTGATGTTGAAGGAGCGCGCTACGGCCTTCGACGGGTTTGACGCCTATAGCGAGGCGTATAGACAACGACACGAAGAATTCGATTATTATTGCAAGAAATACATACACCTTGAGGAAGAGGCATGGAGAAGGCTAGCGAGATGCAGTCCTGGCGTCTTGATGGAGGACTCATTCCTATACCACCAGAGCAGGGAAAAGTTAGACAAAATGCCCCACTATAAATACGGAAAAAAACATCTTGGCATAGGCGTAAGGGCAGGTTTTCGCGTTAGTGACAATTTAGCGTGGACAGATAGCATAGGGCTGTCATACGATTCCGCCGCTGACATAGCTAAACAAGACTTACAACGAAGCATAGAGTTTCTCACGCCGCATCTATCCAGAGCGCTGGAGCTATCACGAGCGGTCTCAATGTTACGCCAGAAGTATAGTGCTTTAGCCAAATCTCTAGATATGTTTGGCCTAGGAATCGCTGTTTCACTTAGGGATGGACAGATAATAGTAAAGAACAAACAGGCCGACAGGTTATTTAACAGCAGCGCTACTGTCACGCTCAAGAAAAATGGAAAACTTGAGTTCGCCAATGAAAAATATTCTAGGCTATTGTCAGAAATTGTTGATAAGGCGAGCCGCACCGCATCGGGAGAGGGTTCTGCTGTAGCGCCGCCCCTAATAATCGAAGGAACATCAGGCGATTCCCCAATAATTTTAGACGTACACCCATTAAACGACAGCACAGGTGAGTTTGAAACAGAATTACGAGGTGCAATCTTGGTATTCACCGATACGGGAAATCCTCCTCGCATTGATGTTTCGACGTTTTCCAGGCTATATAGATTGACGCCAGCGGAATCCGAAACATGCACCCTAATGTCCGACGGAGATTCAACAGAGAAAATCTCTGAGATGCGAGGCGTTTCAGTCAATACGTCTCACAACCAAGTCAATGCGGTGCTCTCGAAAACCAGATGCCAGTCTAGAGTTCAACTTCTGCATTTGATTGTGAGAACTGTACCGCCGATACTCCAGTCACCCCTGTAATGGCTGCTGATAAATACACAAACGGACGGCACACTTCGATCACCTTAAAGCAAAGCATATCCTAGCCATTTTTGAATCTCAAAATTATTTCACGAAGATCATAGAAAAAGCATCTGGCGCCGATATTCCAATTAGGCGCTCCTCTATTGTTTTTGACATGAAGGAGCCGACAAGCCCCCTCGCGAATATAAAGAAACAACAAGAGGATGATGATTCCAGAATTCATTGAAAGCACAAAAATCCAAATTTCATTCGCGCAGTTAAAGAAAATGATATACGTGGCCGCCAGGATCGTGAACGAGCCTTGGAGTTGGTAATTCGTGCTCGTATAGAAACCAGGCGCTTACTCTGCCCCTTGAACCTGACAAGATAAGTTCAGATTTCGCCCTGAGCGAAGGTTAGATATCCAATCTTTGATGGAAAGAATCAACGCCCATGTCTCAATTCGGCAAGAACGCGGCAAGTGAGTTTGTGATTAAGGCATACGGTTGGGGAACAGGGGGCTGGGATCACCCAGATTTTGCGCAGATACTTCGAAAAGTTGAACAAATGCCAGCCGAGGCTCTCGACCTAAGGGATTGCTACGAAACTGTTTTTACAGAAACAGTTGTTCACTAAGAACGACCTAACAGAGTACGGACTTCGTCGTTAGCGGACTTCTTGAGCTTTTATGGCCGCTTCCAAGGCATCGAGCTGGCCGCGCATGCGAGATATCTCGGCTAGAATTTCGGTGTTTCTCTCACCCATAGGCACTGGAGCGCTCATCGAAAGATTGACAGAGATAGGAAGGTGATCGGCTCCGCCCTCACTTTCTAGCGCGCAATACTCCGCTTCATCCGCAAAGATGAGTTCGGCTTGAGCGCCCCAGCTTCTTGCTGCGCCGCCCAGGAAGACGAAATCGAGAACACTGTCATACCGGTCGCTGCACTGTGTCGATTTTTTTGGCTCATGTTCGATCCAGGTTGTGGGTGAAGGCTCTGCTGTGAAGATGTCGAAGGCGCGATTGCCGTTGAGTTCTCCCGAATTTGCCCAATCTGGAGCTTCAAGGTCAAAGTTGAAGTCCCCCATGACGATGACGGGCTCGCTCGACTGAGCAATCCAATTGCGGAGACTGGCTGCTTGTTCTCGCCGAAGGCTCGCATTGCTGCGGTTGAAGTGGTTAACGATGACATCGAAAGCTTGGCTGGTGCTTTTTTCGACCAGCTTGATGCGTAACGGCGGACGGCTACCGCCAACCTCTGTCAGTTCTTCCGGACCTTCCAGAACATCGAACTTGTTTCTATCGTAGACGATAGCGAGCCGATCTCCTCCACCTGACAGCCCAAGCTCAAACCACATGTCTCGACCATCGACATTCATCGCATCGCGAAAGGCGAAAATGGCATTGAAACCCTCGACCTCCTGCAGTCCCCAGATGTCCGCAGGACCGATTTCGGCGATGTCGGCGGTGACGTTTGCGATCTCGGTATCCGCGTCGCTCTCGACGTTGTAAGTAACGACGCGAATTTCCTGCGCCATGCTGACCCCGGCCCACATGGCGGCGCTGATAAGTCCTAGCGGAAAATGTGCGAAATTCATTGCAGTCCCCATGAATAAATAAGTGAATGCCCCATAGCATATCTGCTGATTTGATTCTTTCATACACCGTCAGCGCAATGCATAGGCAATAGCGGCACATCTTTCTGTTTTTTCATACGCTTAGGGCATTCATTCATGCCCCGCAGCCTTATTGACGCATCAGCTCATTCACCTGCAGCGCTTCTTGGTGTTTGGCTGCGGGCGTGAGCTCGAAACGTTCGTCATCGCATTCACCAACCTTCCTTGTACTGCTAGAAGTTACCCGAACCATCAGCGCCTTCACTGGGCCGGTGATGGTGATGGACGGGGCCGAAAGGCCCTGAGTGGTTCGGGGCCTCCTTCAACGAAGAGGAGGATGAGCCATGAAACTCGTCACACGTTTCGAAGCGGCATCTCGCAGCACAGCTGAGCTGCACGGTCTGCTCCGGGTGGCATTCAACGCCTTCGCCGCCGCCCCGCGCGGCAGCCAGGAGCGCCAGCATGCCCTGCAGTCTATGCAGAACATCGAGGCTGAACTCGCGATCCGCGCGCCAGGTTCGTAATCTTTCGCGGCTGGCCGTCAGGCCGGTCGCTCTTTCAGCTAGGCCGGAGAAGCTTGTTGTGCAAAATGCCACACAGACGGTTGGGGCACGGCAGCGGAACATGGTAGCTTAAGAGTATGGATTCACTACAATTTGAGATCGCCCGCTTTCTGGCCTCCAAGGCTGCGCTCAAGCAACGGACGACGTATCAGCAAGTCGGGGAAGCGGTCGGCTGGAACCATCCGAACGGGCGCGGCCTTGGCGCGCACCTCGAAGTCATTCTCCACTACCTCGCCGAGAAGAAACTGCCACCGCTGACGACTGTGCTTGTCAAGAAAGGCGAGCGCTATCCGCATGAGGATGCGATGGAATACATTCGCAATGTGCTGGGCGATATCGACATCGAGGCGACCCAGCAAGAGGTCTTTGCTTTTGATTGGGCGAGCGTGCCGGAGTTTCAGCCGGACCCGACTAGGCTCTCCGATGGCCACGAAGTCTGGCTGACATCGTTCTGGGGGTTCAACCCTTCGCAATGGGGCTGCATCGGCTTTGCCGACGAAGCCAAGCGCAACCGTTTTCTGACACAGTCGCGGCCGGGCACGCTGGTTGCGATCTATGTAACCAAGGGCAAAGGCCCCGAGGAAATGCGCGGCAAGCTCGTTGGTGTGCTGGAACTTTCGCACGAGGCGGGCCACGCGCAGAATTTTATCTCGGGTGATCGCTGGCGGGAGAAAGAGCTTGATCCCGATTCAAAGGGCAAATGGCTTTACGCCGTCAAAGCCACCCGCGCCTGGAGCATCGTGCCGGAAGACTGGAAGCGCGTGGAGGATATCTTCCCCGAAGCCTATAGCAGCGCACACCCCGAGTTTATCGGCGCGAGCGGCGTGAAGGTCGGGGCAGAAGAAGCCGAGAAGCTCCTGCAGCTCGACGTGCAAGAGGTGCATGTCTATGGCAGCACCATTTCTGCCGATCCGACTATTCAGACCCTGGAAAGCGCTCTCTCGCCGAGCCGCGCGGTGCCTCCCCCCTCGGCCCCCTACACGGTCGGCGAAACGGACGGGCCGAAGTTCCTCTATATCCTTGAGCTACAGGGAGATATTGCGGCGTATCTCGGATGCCCTGCGGCCGATGTCGAAGAGCACTCGATCATCAAGGTGGGGTTTTCAAGAAGCCCGCTGGCGCGCAGGAACCAGATTCAAAGCGCCTATCCGGCGGGTTCGTTCAAATGGCAGGTATTGTTCCCTACGGCGATGCCGGATGAAGCACCCTACGCAAACGCGGCGGTCGCCATTGTTGGCGAGGACGCAATGAAAAAGCGGCTGGTCGATGAGAAAGCCAAGGTGCTGGGCGGCGAGTTCTTCCTCGCCGAGGACTGGCTCGTCCGCAAGACCTGGTCGGCAGGGAACCATGCCGCGCAGCAGGCGCAAGACAAGTACGACTCTGAATCTGAAACTTAAGACTTGGGAGGCTGGCCCGATGGCCAGCCGAAAATTTTTGGAAGTGGGGAGCCACCTATGCGGCGGCTCCCTCGGCGTTCCCTACATCAATGAGGGGCTGCAGGCCGTGCAAGTAGTCGGCAGCGCGCTGCGCGTGGCCTGCGGCTTGGAAGATCGCCCGCTTGTCTTCCTTCAAGACTTTGAGCCAGCTTTGGATATAGGCGGCGTGGTCAGTGCCAGGCTCGGGAGTGAGTTCGAGATCGGCGCAGAGGAAGGCCGCGCCCAGCTCGGCCACGAGTTCCTCGCGGGCGTAACTTTCATCACCCCATTTCTTGCGCCCGAAATCGCGGTCGAGGCGGCTTGTATGTTTTGTCCAGTGCGTCAGCTCATGCGCGAGGGTTGCGTAGTAAGCCTCGGAACTGCGGAAGCTTACGAAGACGGGCATTTGCACGTGGTCGCTACCGCCGCTGTAGTGGGCGCTGTTGCCTCCATGGCGGATGTCCGCGCCGGTCGCGGCAAAGAAAGCATCCGCATGCGCTATCCGCGCGGCGGGATCAATCACGGGCTCGGGCTTGGCATAGTAATGCTCGGGCAAGCCTTCAATCTGCTCCACGTTGAATACGGTGTACTGCTTGAGATAGGGGATTTTGCGCTCTTCCTCAGTGCCATCGTCCTGTTCCTCGGTTTTGGTCAGGGTATTCGCATAGACCACCTGATTGCCTCGCTCTCCCTTCTTCACATGCGCGCCGAGTTCTTTGGCCTGCTTGAAGGTCATCCAGAACGGTGAGAGGAAGCCGCCCTGAACTGCGGCGCCCCAGAGCATCAGCACGTTGATACCGCTATAGGGCGCGCCGTTGTGGCGCAGCGGCTTGGTGATCCTTCCCTCGAGGTTTCCGGCGCTCCATGGCCTCAGCCAAGTAAGCTGGCCTTGCTCCAGATCGGCAATGATCTTGTCGGTAACTTTCTGATAAATATCCTGTTTCATTGGATGTCCCCTTCATGGGTTAGTCGGTTTCGCATGAAACCGGACTAGGCTCGCGCCAATGAGCGGGGGGACGGCGGTCAAGGCTGCTGACAGCGGAGGGGGATCACCCGTTCTGCACGAACCGAAGAGAGGAAGAACGGGGAAACCGCTGGCAAGCGCCCGCAGAAGAGCGAAGGGCTTGGCCTTGACGGAGGATGGGGCCGCCAGGCCCCCAAACAAGAAAGAAGGTGTCAGCCCCTCAGGGCTGGCCACAGATGCGTAAGGGATGGAAACCGGACGGCCGAGACTGACTTGTCAGGCTCGGTTCACGACAGCCCGCCTCGATGGGGTGCGCAAAAAACGAACTCAAAAAATCGGATCGATTGATTGCTGCTTCCACAACAGGTGCGCCTGAACGCGCCCCAATGCATCCTTGTTTTCACGTGCGAAGAATAGCTTGTCCGTTGTATCAAATCCAAGCCGAAGCGCTGTGCTCATCACCTCAACTACCTGCTGATCAAGGTCTTCCTGATCATCAAAGGGATCGATTTCTTTTACGACGTGGGCAACCAGACCCAGCACAAAAGAATAACCCCTAGGGATCACCGCGCTGGCAAGAGACCGCGCTCTGGGGCAAGTCCTTTTGGTAATTGCTTGGGAGTTGGGCTCCCCTCCTAAAATCTTTTCGATGTCGGACAACGGCGCCCCTGCTATCCAGCTCAGAATGCCGGGAAGAATGTGGCGCAAGACAGCTTCGTCCAGAGGGGCGGTTTGGGGCCTACCAGCCGCAGCAAGTATTCCGGCCTTAGTGTCTCCGAGTAGTTCATTGCAGGCCTCCTTGTCTTCAATCAACCACTCGGTCGTCGATACTACCCAAGCCGGTATGTCTATCGGCAATGTTCCTTTTGCTGCGCTGATCCGCTCACGAAGCCTGAGCACAATTTCCGACGAAAGCCCGCTTTGCGAGGCGAGTATAGCCGTGGTTTCGTCAAGCCCCCCCGCATGGTGTTCTTCTACGGCGTTCGTGAATGTCGCCAGCTTCGCCTCAAACTCATCTGCTTCAGATTTGCTTTGAGCAATGTGTGCAGCCAGCGATTTCTTGAGGTCGAAGAGCCGATCCGGGATGATTTCCGGGTTGCCAGCGGGCAGGTTTGCAAAGCGATTAATCGTATACCTAACCTGCGGGTCAGAGGTCTCGCCGACATTCACATGGTCCAACACGGTCTGCAACGGGTCGGAGATAGTGACGCAATGGTCGTCTTCGGGCAGGACCGCCTTTAGCTTCTGCACGGTGTGAGGTGAAAGGCTGTTTGTCTGGTCAAACTTGATGATCGGTTCCGGTACGAGCAGCACGAGCCCGTTGGCCAGGTGTCCGGCGCGTCCAGCACGAGCGGCAGCATTTAGAATTTCGTGAGCTTCAAGGCTTTCGCGTCCGCCTTGTGCGCTGGCGCGCTTGTCTCCTGCCAATATGGCAAAATGCGCAGGCAGGTTCAGGCCTTGCGCCAGTGTCGGCGTGGCAACGATTACCTTGGCGCCGTTTGATCGCTTGAACATCCTTTCGGCGAGGTCGCGTTCCAGTCTCAGCATTGCGGAGTTGTGCGGCACTGCCGTTGCGGGACCAGGGAGCAGTGAGTGCCTCAGCCCTCCGAGTTCGAGCTCAAGCGCCGACCACCTCAAGGCTTCCTGTTCGGTCGGTTCGATAACTTCATCAAGCAGCCCGGATATCTCGCCCGCAACTTTGACGGCGTCATTCTTTGTGTTCACAAAAACAATTGTCTTCAAATCTTTGGAGGCGGCCACAGACGCAATCTGCGCTGCCACGCTGTTCGCGTTGGGAGTAAGCCACACCGAAGGGCCGATCTCAAGGTTGCCGGCCAGCTTCACTTGAGCGCGCAGCAATGGTGTGGTCGAGCAAATAGCTTGCTGCCCCGAAAGCCAGTTGTGCTGCAGCCCCCAAATTGCGTGGGGCTGAGCCAACAGTGTCTCTTTGGCTGCCTTTCTTAAGCTCTTGGCGGCTTTTCCAAGTCTTTGATCTTCCTGCAGCTGTTCGGCTACAGCGTTTGTTTTGGCCGTTTCCAGCTCAGCTGAATCATAGATCACGACGCCTCGAGCCTGACGGCTCGGCTTCCAGATCAAGTCAACGTCGACGGCTTTCCTACCAGTAAGCCCCGCAAGCCAACCGGCAAGTTCAGTGCCGTTCTTGACCATCGCGGAGAGGAAAAGGATGTCGGCTTCAGGTGCAACGTGATTGAAGCCCAGGACGCAGAGCATCCCGTCCAGAGCGCGCCTAATCTTACCAGACTCCGGGCTCAACAGATGGCATTCATCGAACACAAGAAGCCCGACATCCTTGAATGCTTCTTGGGCAAAGGACAGCATGGCGAGGCAGCGTTCGGGAGTCATCACCTCGACGTCCTGAAATATTGCATCCTCCTGCAGCAGGAGGTCGAAATCGCTGGATACAACCGAACCGAGCAAGTCCTTGGGAAACATTTCCTGAAGGTCTTCAGTCAGTTGCTCCACTAGCGCATGGGTGGGAGCGAGAAATACGACCTTCTTGCCTCTGGCAAGAACACCCGCAATCTTCAATGAAGATACCGTCGTCTTGCCTGCGCCTGTAGGCAGGACAACGACACCGGACACGCCGGTCTGGTGGAACTCGCGCTGTACTGCCTGCCTGTGGTTTGGCCACATATAGGGGAACTTTTTGCTGCGATAGCGAAGCCAGGCATTCCAGTCGTTTTCGTTCGCACCTTCTGGCGGCGGGATGTTCATCAGGCTGGCAGATGAAATACCGTCCGTCGCCGACAACAGCAATGAAGCCAGATGATGAGGTCCCGCATAGACGATGTCTATCGGCTCAGATGTCGCCGTAAACGGCCGCTTTCCTGCCGATAGTGCGATCACGCGCTCGAAAGCCAATCTCGAGCTCTCGTAGCGTCCTGCAATCACGTCCGGCACGGGTTCTCTCAGAAAATTGGCCGCGAAGAGTTCAATGCCTGTGGCAATGGTTTCCATCAGCGCCGCCAAGGCTCTTTCTTCTAGGGAGTCGATAGCGCGCGGCCTGCGCCATCTTTCCGATCTCCCAAGGATGTCGTGCAGACGGCCTTTACCGAGATCAGCGATGTGTTCGGTCAGAATTGTAGCCTCGTAGAGCTGGCCTTCTACGCTGGGATGAATTGCAGCTGTGGCTTCGTTCGCATCAGCAAATTGTTCGGACAACATGAACAAAAGAACAGCTGAGAGGGCCGGATCAAGGCGATCCCGATCAATGTTCGGCAGCCCGCCCGTGGCCCGAGGCTCCTCCTGCTCAAGACGGGCCAGAATTTGCTGGGCGGTTGCAGCGACAAAGGCCGCGGCGCGGGCGGTCTGGGGCTCGGCTTGAAGAACCGCCGTGAGTTCGTAGGTATCGGCAATCCTTTGAAGGGTCCATTCGCCGCCATCTTCACTGGCAGCATCAATGCCACCTAGTCTGTAGGAAGCCAGATTGGCGTAGTGAAAGGTCAATAGTGCCGGAAGGTTCTGCGGGTCAAGACCGGGCAGTTCGGGAGCGGAGCGCAAAAGCTGAGCGGTTTGAGCATCAAACATCGGAGGTTTCCTCGTCCTCAAGGCTATCCAGATATTGGATGGCCTTATCCGCCAGGTCCGCGATCCATTTGCGCATCTCATCAGACGTAATGAAGGATGCTCCAATACGCTGTTCGGATGCGATGTCTTCTATACGGTTGTAGTCGGCAAACAGCTTCTGGCGCTCTTCCAGCGTGTCGAAATTTGAGGGCAGAGAGAAAGCCGCCCTGTATTTTCTCTTGGCCTTGTCGGTAACGGCAGCACTGAGGCGCGCTGCGTCCTTGTGCTTCAGCCCGGCGCTTTTGAGCAAAGTAGCTGCTGCATCTATGATCTCAGCGCTGCGGACGTTCCCGTGACGATCCTTGAAAGCCGGAATGACCTTGCTTAGGAAAGTAGTTCGCGGATCGTCTGTGCATTTGTCTTCGAATACCGTGGTGCTCTGCACCTCATCCTTGCTCGCGTTGATTTTCAGCATCAGACCATCTAGCCCTTGCGAAGTTGCGCTGACATGAGGGTCTTTCAATAAGGCGCCGTCGCCATATGTAGTTTTGGCGGCGATCCAGGAAATAACTTCGAAGACAAACCCGTCTCGTTGCCATTGCGGATATCCCTTCCGGGGCTTTGACGCGGGCTCCTCGACCGTCAGTTTGATTTTGGCTTCTTGCCTCAGCGTTTCCATAGAAAAAGCGGGCTTGGGAGAAGCCAGCTCCTCAAGAATATAAGCGGCCTGAGACGCCTGACCCATGGCGACAATGGCAAGCAAAGCCGCGAGTTCGTTGTCATTTGCGGGGGTCCAACGTTCTCCGACACAATCACCATCAATTGCGCATGCTTCACAGGTAAGCGGGCCTTTAAGTCCTGCTTCGGTTTCTTCTGCTACATCGCTTTTTGTCTTCAGTTCCAAGTTCAGTGCTATCCAATCGTTTGGCCGCCCCTGTCGTGGCGGCTGGCAGCGTTCTACCCGCACGGATGCCATTCAACGCAAAGTTTTGGCCAGATTATGGCAGCTTAGCAAACGTGTCGGGGTCAGCCATCCCCCAGAAGCGGAGTTATCCACAGGGGCGTTGCGTGAGTGCTGCGGCTGCGCCGGTCTGCCCACGGTGGCCTCCACGGCGTAGTGGGGTCGAGTGACCAGTCGATCGCGCTTGGTTCAGTGTCGGTGGAGGGGCGTACCTCCAAGTCTGACGAGCTGGATACAGGGGGCGGCGAAAGGCCTCTTGGATCGTGATTCACCTTCGACAAGGTGACGGCATCCAATCCCGCGGGTTGGCCTCCATGGCGTGGTCTGGATGAAATCCTCATGGGGGTATCGGTGGGAGCAGGAACGCTCCCCTGATTGGTGATGCATCGGCCAGACGGTGCGAGTGGTTTCAAGGGGCGCGATAGCCCTTTGATCGATGGGTGCTGGGAGAGCGAAGTCTCCCGCGAGTGTTTGACCGGCGATACGGTCTGCTGGCTCTGGGATGGGCTACCATGTCCTGGAAGAGCCACTAGCCGGAGGGATGCAACGGGAGCGCGCAGCGGGCTCCCTTGCCAAGATGTGTTGTAGTACAACACACATCTTGCATACGCTCCTAGTCTCCCTGTAACGTTAACGTATAGAATTTATTTTAGATAAACTTAGACCCCAGGTCACCCTCCATGACACGTTATTCAAACGAGTTCCGAAACTGCAAGAGAATTTTCTCTCAAACTGGGGATGAGCTCTTCGTCCTTATTCATGGATTTACCGGATCATCCGGTCGCGAATATTGGGGAGATTTGGAGAATCTTTTGGTAAATGACCATCAATTGGAAAGTTTTGACTTCCTGCTTCCCGAGTATGCAACAAACAAAAAACTTTGGCCCAACTTATTTTCTCTCCTTGGTAAAGACAAGAGAATCGCCGATTTCACAGAAACAGCAAAATCAATAGCTTCCGTTATTGACACCACCCTGAGAAATAAAGACCAAACCCATTCACTCAATATTCTCGGGCACAGCCTTGGAGCGCACCTTGCTGTTACTGTAGCAAAGCAATTTTGTGGACGCAAAGATTTGCGGAAGCTAAACGTTTACCTTGCCGCCCCTCCAAATGAACCACCTATCGCTGCAAAAATGCACAAATATATCTCTCGCGGCGTGAACCCACAGATAGACTTCCTCTCTTCAAGGAACCAGATTCGCGACAATATAGTCAACAACGTCACAGAATTGCGCCTCTCGAAAATTGGACAGCAAGATCAGCGACCAACTGTATATTGCGTGGTTGGAGACAAGGATAGCCTAGCAAAACAAGATCATCGCGCTTGCTTTGACAAATTGTCGGTTATCGATGCAGGTCATTCTTGGTTTAGAGAACTAACTAACACTGCAAACCCCACGTACCAAGATATTAGAGATTGGGCTACGGGAAAACTCTGGAATTCGCGCTAATGGATATCGAAATTTATCGAGCCCTAAATATCCCCGGGATTTCCGAAAACGGTGAACCCGCAAAGACGCTTGGAGTCAGCGAGCTCAACGAGATAATCAGGAACTTACGAGACTTAGGGCAGGAGCTGGAAGATATTTCCGAGCGATTTATGGTGGTGTCCCGCAGAAGAGTCCATGAAACTTTCTATTTTGATTTCGATGTAATTTTTTCGGCGATTAATTGGCTAAGATCTCAGAAAAGATATGACGGAATTAAAAGCGAAGGAAGTTTTTGGTCCTCCCTGTCAGTTTATCTTTTGTGTGAGGACGCACTTCTATTGCCAGGATCATTGTTTGAGCTGCTAAACTTTTTACGCCGCCAGTCCGATATTAGAGGCGAGGTGACAAAATCAGCTATGGCTGAAGCTTTTATAGATGCATTTTACAATAGCTCAAAGCTCCAATCCCATCCAGATAGCTTTTTTAACGCAGTAGGGGCGCTGCGAAATATGGAATTCGATGAGGCTACTTACTTCATTCTTAAGCAATACTTTTCAACAGCTCACAAGTACAACATAGAAGAAGGTGACTGGGGTATAGACGTCGATATATTTCAATCTTCGTATTATGCTTTAAGGACTGGATCAAGAACAAATAAGCCAATCAATAACCGTGTCGATGCGCTAAACTTTGCAATCTGCTCGAATATGAACAAGCGGCAAATGGATGCGCATCATACTTTAGTATCGAATTCGGTTCACCTGCGGCGACTCTCGGAACCTCAGATTTCGCCGAATAATGCTAGCTCTAGACTACTTAACATTGGACCTCAGGTCGTCTCTACTCGGCATGTTTGCTTGTACCGCCTTGTAGACAACATTGCGCATGACAAAGCCCACGCTCAAAAAGTATGTAGCGAATGGATGGCAAGCGTAGATAGCATGCGCAGATATTTCATTAGCAAAAGATCAGAAATTGATGAGAACGGATTTCTCAGAGCATCTGATATTTTCGAGGATGACGCTCTGACAGATGTGGTTTGGATGTTTGAAGGACTTCAGAAGGAAATTTCCAGGATACGGCACAAACAAAATAATGACTTGACGGCATTTAAGAAATTGTATAAACAAACAGATCACAAAGAATTTTTGAGAGACGTGACGAATAATATTTCCGAATTAGTCTCTCAATCAAAGTATTTAAAGATTGATTTGATGAAGGATGATCGCAAGGTAGATATTCGACCCCTATTTGAAAGCTCCGCGAATGAAGGTCGTTTTGCTTACGAAATTTATTCAGATGGAGTTGCAGTAAATGTGCTTGCCGAAAGAAATTCGTTAATAATTTGGCTGCGATCCGAAATGGACGCAGACACCTTTGTGGCGAACGTCGTTGCGTTCAATCGGGAAATTATCGATAAGTTCTATTCTGAGACTTACTCTCTTGAAGCTGTGACGCAACGGTCGCCTGAAGAATACTTCAGGACAGGGCACTGGGTGTTCTACACGGAGTCCGGCGTCGTTGAGGGTGATGCCAGCATGCAAACGCCGGAGACTGCATCAGAGGTTATTCGTGGGCTATCTCCTAACTTTTCTGGAAACGTTGACTTTGTGCGGTTCGATCATCCGTTATATTCAATATCCTTCGATGGGGAGATGCTTGGCTTCAGAACATCATATGGTGTAGATGAGGACTTTCGGTCATTCCTCGGAGGCATAACGGAGCATCCTGCTGCGCTAAAATCGGATGACGCCGTCAAGAAGCTGAATGAATGCGCCGAGTTCTCCGAACTAATTTCGTTAGCTTAATTTTCAAAACCCTCATGATGCAGCTTGAGAGGCCCTATTATGAAGAACTTCAATGTTTCTGATTGGGACGATGTATACTCCCGCAATGGTGAATATATAAGTCGCATATACGACAAAAAAGTTGGCGCACGCTTCTTTGCTTGCGTAATGAGCAAAACTCGAGCAGAAGAAGGTGAGACTGAAGATCACAGGATCATCGTAGCTTCTGCAAATCAGATTCCAGCCGCCGTTGCCCCTACTCACGTTATAGCAGTGCGGACAGACAACATTGTCCCTCTTATGCTCGAAGTCTACGGAGAAGCGGACGATGAGATGTGTGAATTTATTTGCGATCCAGTCGAGCATGAGGAGCAGTTTCGGTGCGTTTCTGATACCAAGAAACTTTCTCGATCTGCAGAAAGGCTGATTTGCGGCACGCTGGAGATACTCTTCCACAATGATAAATTTCAATCTTTGAACTCTGTGAATATTAGCGGAACAATTAGAGTGAGCTATTTAGAGGGCCGAAATCACGACAATCCGTTAAGCAGATCGGAGCATTATTATTCGGTTTACCTAAAGTAGCCCGGGGATGGGTTAATTTTAATTACTCTCACCACCCAATGGGTGAACCGTAAATACGTACACTCTTATTGGATTTAATCAAATTAAATTCGAGGTTTTTTTCCACATCAACTCAAGCGCCAGAGGTGAAGACTTCTAGAGAATTCCTCCGATAATTTTAGTGTCTGTCGTCTTGATTAATATTAGCTTCAGACCTTTCCCTGGTGAATCTCTTTTTGAGCGCCAAATATTGCCTCCAATATACCTCCACAGTCAGGCTGCGCTGTGAGAACAAGGGGTTTTGACTAGTAGATTCATCTCTATAATTTTCTGATCGGTCGTAAATGAGTTTGGCGCAAGCATATCGGACATAGGCGGCGACAACTTCTGCTTCCGGCTCTGAAAGGTTGAGCGGTATGTCCAGTGGCCCGGTGAGTTCGATGATCTTGCGTATTTGACGCAAGACGGTGCCTGAGGGCCATTCTTCCAGCCATTCGATGACTTCAGCGGCGTGCGCGTAGATGTCACCGTCTTCCAGGCCTCGCCGCTGCCGAAGCATGGCCTTGGCCTCTTCCGACAATCCATCTTCCTCCTTTGATAGCGCGGCGTCGCGGTAGTAACCGACCTCGATCAGCCGCCAGCGGATGCGCGCGTATTGATCGTACACGGTGTTGAGCGATAGCCCCGTGCACTTCGCTGTTTCAGCGGGCTCCAGGCGTTCGGCATAGCAGCGCAGCAGCTTGTCGGCTTTCGCAGGTGGGATGCGCGAGCGAGAGCTGAGGATCGGTTTCGGCATGGCTGTGACGCCTCGAACTGCGACATACATTTTATATTAAAGGCAATTGGTTGGCCGCTTTCAAGCGGCCTTTATCTTGTGAATTCCGTGCGCAGCGATTTGGCGCGCGCCGCAAAGAGCCGTATCTTAGCTCCATACCGCGTCAGGACGCGGCCCCCGCAATCTCGCTCGCAATCGCACGCCGGAAACTCCGCTTCCGGCGCTCAGGAGAGGTGTGTCCAACGACATGAAACATCAAGATTTCTACATTCCCGCCCAGAAGGTCAGTGAAGCCGAGCGCTTTAGCCTGATCTACCAGTTTTACTACCAGCCGCTGCTCTTGTTCATCTTTCTCCTCGGCTCGTGGTGGACCAGCAAATCGGGTGTGCTGGCGATGGCCGAGTGGATCAGCGGCGTGAGCGCGGAGACCGAACAAATCGCGCTTCTGGTGAGCGCCTTGGCGATGGCCGCGCAGTATGCGCTCTGGCACTACGCCATGCGCCTGATCCCGCGCTACGAGGCCTACCAAGCCAAAGGCATCGGCATTCTCGTCGTAGCGGTGCTTCTCGTGCTCCTGGCGCTTTCCAGTACCTATACCAGCTTCATCGGCATCACGCAGGATTCCGCAAGGGGGCTCGAACTGCAAAGCCAATCCGACATCTATGCGGATAAGGCACGCATGCTGGCCGCGCGCTCAATGGCCATGGAAGATGCGTTGCTGGTTGTCACCCCTCAGGCCGAGAGTGCTTGCGCGCGCTATGAACAGGAGATTCAGACCGGCGCGATTACAGGGGCGCGCGGCAAAGGGATCGTGACCGGGTATCTCCTCGGGTTCTGCACCGGCAAGACCAAAATCGCGGAGGTGATCTCCGAGACTATCTCCGCCAATGCCATCCGCACCAAGCAGATCGCACAGCTCAGCGGCGATTTGGATGGCATCATTTTCGACCGCGCCAAGGACATCGGCGAGCGCGAGCTGTCTTTCCTGTCCCTTGCACGGCAAATGGATGCGTTGCTGCAAGAGCTGCAAAATGCCGACCGCACGCGAGGCCTGCGGGCCGCGTCGGAAGCGATGGCGGACTCCGTCGCAGAACTTGGCAACAGCACCGATAGCGCGCTTGAACAGGCACAGGCGCAAGCTGTCGCGGCTATCGTGCAAGAGGAGCGCGCATCTGGTCGCGCCATCGCAGGGCTGGTCGAGAAGATCGAGGCGCTGCCTGTTCCCGAAGCTGGCCGTGCATCGTTGCTGCCTGCGCAGGTGCTCGTTCTGAAACACTGGCTCCTCCACCTGCCTCAGATCGCACTGGCCCTGGCCGTCGATCTCTTCGCACCGCTCTCAACGATGCTCTTCTGGGCCGCTGCCATCAAGTCGCGGCGCAGAGGTGCTGCCCTTCAGGAAGGAGACCTCAAATGAAATGGTTCAAGGATATCTTCGGTACGCTCATCGGCATGGTTATGGTTCTGGTCTTTGCGCTCGCCATCATTGCCCTGATTTTCTCGCTGGCCGCAGACCAGATTCCGGGCCTTCGAGCCCTCACCGAAGACGCGCGCTGCTTCACCGGGCTCGCTCCTGATGCCAGCGTCTGCGGCAGGGATGAGATCGCGCGCCTTAGCGACAAGGTTACCGCGCTTGGCGAAGAACTCGAGGTCGCGAAGAACGGTAGCGGCGGTCAGAACCTGGTCTTCGAACAGGGCGTAGATGTGACCAACGTCGTGAGTGTCGTTGTCGGCACGATCTTCCGGCAAGAGGCGGGACAGGACGTCCCTGTGCGTTCCTTCTGCTTCGTCAACCTTGACGACAAGGGCCTCGATCCCCGGCGTGTTCTCGCGGTCAAAGAGCCAGATGGCACGATCTCGGAAGGGGTGATCACCGTCAGCGATCTCGCGCTTTTTGGCATCGACGCTGCCGATATCCATGCCGCGCGCCGCGCATGCCAGTTCCCGGACATGCCGTGATGAGCAAGCCCCAAGGACATAAGCCTTCGGTCGCGGGCAAGTTGCTCCTGACCACAGCGCTTGGATGCGCGCTGTGGGAGACCTATCCGCTCGTGATCCGGCACCAACACGACTTGGAGTGGGGCATTTATGTCTGGGGGCTGTGTGGAGCCTGCTTTGCGGCGGGAGCCCTTCAGATCGCTGGTGCGGCCGCCCAAGCCGTCACGAGCGGGGCGCGAAATTTCCGCGCGCACCGCCCCAAGCTCCCGAAGTCTTCGTCTCGCTGGCTGAGCGCGCGTGAGGCGCGTAAGGCGGGGCTTGGGCGCGCCAAGGGTATGTTCCTCGGAATTCTGGAGAGGCAACCGATCTTCATCCCGAACACCGTCCATTCGCTGGTCTGCGCCCCTGCGCGCAAGGGCAAGACCACTTCGGCTGTGATGCCTGCGCTTTGCCATGACATCGGCTGCTCGCGCCTTGTGACCGATATGAAGGGTGAGCTTCTCGTGCAGACCGCCGAGTTGATCGCGAAGAAACAGGGGCAGCGCGTCCTCTCGCTGAATCCGGCGCATAAGTTTGGGCAGCCCAATGCCTGCTATAACCCTTTTCAGATTGTTCTAGATGATCTGGAGTTCACGCCCGAGGACGCGATCTCCGACTCCCGTAGCATCGCGCTGAAATTGCACCCTGATCCGGCTGGTGGCGCGCGCGATCCATTCTGGCCGAATGGCACGCGCAAGCTGCTGAGCTTCGCCGTCATCGCGCTCTGCGTCCTGCGACAGCCCGAAGAGGCAAATCTTCCCCGCGCCTTCGAAATTCTGGGGCGCAGCGAAGAGTTGCTTGATCTTCTCGTTGAGGGAGGGGAAAGCCATGCGCTCGGCGGCGAACTTGCGGTGCTGGCCAGCAATCTCATGTGCACGTGGGAGAACACCGAGAAGCAGTTCGAAAGCTTCCGTGAGGGTGCAATCCAAAGCCTTGTGCCATTCGGGCCGAGTGGGCGGCTGGCGGCTTCTGTCACATCCTGCGATTTCCGCTTTCGTGACCTTAAGAACGAGCGCATGACGATTTTCATGGTGGCTGATCCGAGCCGCATGGATGTCTTCGCGCCTTGGATTTCGCTGATGGTCTGGGCGGCGACGAAAGAGCTGATCCGCGAAGACAACGCGGTGCCGGTCCAGTTCGTCCTCGATGAATTCACCAATTACCGGCTGCCCGGCCTGCCCGAAACGCTGACAGCGCTTGGCGGCTACGGCATTCGCTGCATGATTGTGGTGCAGGAGCTCCAGGAGATCGCGCGCGTCTATGGCCGCGAAGCGCTCGAGACGATCCTTAGCCAGACCGATGTGAAGCAGTTCTTCGGCGTGGCCTCTGATGCCACCGCGCAGCTCGTCAGCCGCATGCTGGGCGAAGAGGTTGTGGCTTCCGAGAGCTTTGGCATGGGCTCCCAGTTCGGCCAAGCGCCGGACTTTTCGCTCGGACGGAAAGCTAGGCCACTGCTGAGACCTGAAGAGCTGCGCCGCCTGCCGGATGATGAGCAGGTCATCTTCGTGCGCAACCTGAGTCCGATCCGCGCGCTCAAGGTCGGATACCAAGAGATCAGCCCTTGGCGAGACCAAGTCGCTCCGAACCCGCTCCATGGCGGCAGGCGCTACCTCGGAAAGCGCAAGATGGTGATCAAGCACGGGCGTGCGCGGGCAGTTGGGTCCGGGCGCAAGGTATCAAAGGCCCCGAGCAGACCTTTCTGGCGCCCACTCGCTGCCGCGCTGCGCCCGCTCATACCTGGAATGCCGGCGACGTCGCTCGGCGCTGCAGCTCTCGTGGTGCTGCAGTTCGGCTGGCCGCATCTGCTCTGGGAGTACACGCGCTCGCACGGCTGGTGCCGCTATATCGGCCCGCCAGTGGTCTCAGAAGGTTTCGAGATTAGCGGATCACCCCATTGTCCCTGGATCGTTTGGAGGAAGTGAAATGCCCAAAACGCGGCGGTTTCTAAGGTCTTTCGTGTACGACGAAATTTGCGCAACACAACCCATGGGTGATAATATGGTAAATAAGGGGCTAGTTGAGCTGCATCTCTCACGCCGTTGGAGGAGCGCCCAACCAGATAAAGATGACCCCGTCGCGAGAGCCGACCGAAGCGTCGAGCCCGCGAACCACAATCAGCCATATCGGACGAAAACCTGCACGCCTGCGCATGATAACGCGCTGGCGGGGAACACGGAGTCTATGCACGAAGGAGGCAAGTGCGATGAACGGCATTGAGAGTAGCGATCTGCAGAAGCTTTTCGAGCAAGCCAGCGCTGAGGCCAGCGGCCAAAGCAAAGGCATTGAGGTCGATTTGATGTCCTATGTCTCGATGCTGGAAGGCGTGGAAGGAACGCTCGAGCAGAAACTCGAATTCCTCCGTTCACTCGGCGCTATTCTCATGGGGGTCATCGATCTCGGCTTTGAGGTGGTTTTCACCGAGGAAAGCTGTGGAAAAGTCTTTGAACCCGCCGCTGATCCTGCACAGGAGGGGCAATCTGCCGTAGACTCTGAAGGGTACGAAAGGAGGCAGAGATGAACGAAAGCCTGCTTGCCAGCGAAGCGCCTCGAAAGGCAGTGATTTATGTGCGCGTATCCAGCGCCGCGCAAACCAAGCGCGGCTCCGGTCTCGCCAGCCAAGAAACCCGCTGCCGCGAATATGCCCGGTACAAGGGACATGAGGTGGCTGAGGTCTTTCAGGATGACGCCTCTGGCGGCCTGATCGACCGGCCTGGCATACAGGCCATGCTTACCTTTATCAGAAGGCGCAAAAGCGAGGGATATGTTGTCATCATTGATGACGTGTCCCGCCTTGCGCGCGGGCTGGATGCGCACTTGGCTTTGCGATCCGCGATTTCGGCGGCGGGCGGCATGCTCGAAAGCCCCTCTATTGAGTTCGGCGAAGACTCGGACTCGATCCTCGTGGAGAACATGCTGGCCTCGGTCTCACAGCACCAACGCCAAAAAAACGCAGAGCAAACCAAGAACCGCATGCGGGCGCGTTTGATGAATGGCTACGCCGTGTTCTCCGCACCTGTGGGCTATAAATTCGAGCGCAGGCCCGGGCACGGCAATGTTCTGGTGCGCGATGAGCCCGTCGCATCGATCCTGCAAGAGGCGCTGGAAGGATACGCCAATGGGCGCTTTCAGACGCAGGTAGAGGTAAAGCGTTTCTTGGAGGCGCAGCCAGCCTTCCCCAAAGACCTGAACGGCACGGAAATCCGCAATCAGCGGATCACCGACATGCTGACGCGCCCGATCTATGCGGGCTACGTCGAAGCGCCGAACTGGGGCGTGTCGCTCCGCAAGGGGCATCATGAGCCCCTGATCAGCTTCGAGACCTTCGAGCGTATTCAGCAGCGCCTTACGCAGACGGCGAAGGCCCCTGCGCGCAAGGACATCAGTGCCGACTTCCCGCTGCGCGGCTTCGTGATGTGCGCGGATTGCGGTCAGGCGCTTACCTCTTGCTGGTCGACCAGCAAGACCGGCGACAAGCATCCTTACTATATGTGTAAGAAGAAGGGCTGCGAGAGTTACCGGAAGTCGATCCGCCGCGATCAGCTTGAAGGAGATTTCGCCGATATCCTGAAGGCCATGCAACCATCCACAGATTTCTTTCAGGTCGTACGCAAGATGTTTAACGACCTTTGGGATGCGCGCCTGGCTCAGGCGAGTGAGAATGCGGCGCTGGCTAGACGCAGTGTGCGAGACACCCAGAAGAAGATCGATGGGCTTCTGGAGCGGATTGTCGATGCTAGCAGCCCGTCAGTGGTCCGAGCCTATGAGAAGAAGATCGAAGAGCTGGAGCGCCAGAAGATTCTTCTGGAAGAAAAGGCTGAGGCGGCACGCCAGCCACGCTATGCCCGAGAGGATTTGTTCGAACTCGCGTTCGGATTTCTCTCAAACCCTTGGAATATATGGGATAAGGGGACGCTTGCGGTGCGGAGAACAGTGCTGCGTTTGGCGTTTTCAGGACCTCTGGCCTACTGCCGAAAGCGGGGTGTTCGAACCCCTGATTTATCCTTCCCCTTCAAGATGTTAGGGGAGTTATCAATAGGGCAATGTGAAATGGCGCACCCGATAGGATTCGAACCTATGGCCTCTGCCTTCGGAGGGCAGCGCTCTATCCAGCTGAGCTACGGGTGCCTGCGCGGGGTCTTACGGCAAAGCGGATCGCTCCGCAATCGCAAATCCGCTCCCTGGCCTGCCTTCGTCGGCATGGGGTGGCCGCGCCGTCGCGCCCGCTGTCCCCACGTGTTTTCCGGCGCTTAGCCGATATCCTCCGCTCAGGTGACCCAAATGACCCTGGGGCCCACCGGCGGCCATGACTGAGCGTCGCAGGCCCAATCGGCGGCTCAGATACACTCCTCGGCGGCCGCGCCGGTGCACTGCCGCGCGGTCCGACACGCTTTCGCCCCCGAAGAGCCAGCCCGATCTCATAAATCCGCCCGATGGCTGGCCTGTCGCGGCAACCCTGTCCCCGCTATCGGCGTCGCAGCCGCGCCAGCGCCTCGTCCTCCAGGGCCCAGGCCAGAATTCCGTCACGGATCCCCGCCGCCATGCCGGCTCGCCAGGCGCGGTCCTGAAGGTGGCGCAGGTCTTCCTCGGTGGACAGGAACCCGACCTCGATCAGCACCGAGGGGATGTCCGCCGCCTTGAGCACCGAAAAGCCGGCCTGCCGCTGCGGACGCTTGTGCACCTGCCCGACCGCGTTGCGGATGCCCGCCACCAGATGACCGGCAAGAGCCCTGCCGCGCGGCGCGTTGTCGAGCCGGGCCAAGTCGAGCAGCACGTTCGCCACGCGATCGTCCGAGCCCGAAAGGTCCAGCCCTGCCAGGATATCGTCGCGGTCGTGGCGCTCGGCGAGCGCGGCGGAGGCGGCGTCGGATGCATCGTCGGAGAGCGTGTAGACCGTGGCGCCATGGGCGATGCCCTGCTCGATCGCATCGGCGTGCAGCGAGATGAAGAGATCGGCGCGGGCGTCATGCGCCAGGGCCACACGCCCCTCGAGAGAGACGAAAACATCGTCGTCGCGGGTCATCAGCACCTCGAAGCCGGTCCTGCGCAGCACGTCGCGCAGGTCGCGGGCGAAGGTGAGCATGAGGTTGGCCTCATTGTGCCCGTCGCGCTGAGCGCCGGGATCAATGCCGCCGTGCCCCGGGTCGAGCACGATGCGCAGCGGCGCACCTTCGGCGCGACGCGGCGCGGCCTTGCCCTTGGCGGCGGGGAGGTCCCAGCGCGGATCGCGCGGCAGGCCGGAGCGCGCCGCCATCTCTTCCGCATTGGACGGGACGAGGCGCAGCGACAGCTCGGCCTGCCCGGTCTCCTCGGAGATGCGCATCCCGGCGCGGTCGAGGATCATCGGCCCGCTCAGCTCGGCCACAAGCCGCGACCAGCCTGAACGGAACGGCCCCATGCGCAGCCCGGCCACCTTGTCGGAACGGTCCATCTCGGCGGCGTTTGCACCGGTCCAGTCCACCTCGCGGAAGTCCACGACCAGCCGGGGCGGCTCGGTCAGGGTGAAGGCGCGCCAGGGCACGCCCTGGCTGAGCGAGAGCGTCAGCTCGGTTCCCTTGCCCCAGTCCGCGTCGCTGACGGCACCGGCGATGAAGCGCGCCTGTCCGCCAAGCGCCCGCTCCTCCGAAATGTCCTGCGCCCGCGCGCCGCTGCCCAGCACGGCACAGAGCGCGCCCGCCACGATGATCCGGAAAAAACTGCCCATCCGCCCGACTTTGGTTCTGTCTGTCTTCTTGTTGCTTGGCGCGAGCCTAGCAGCGCCGGGCAGGATTCGCACGTGGCTTGGCGTGGCGCGAGGCAGGCAAAGGTCAGGCGCGGACCAAGCTCGCCCCGCCGTGCCTCTCAGGCGCGCGCGTCCATGAAGGCCTTGAGCCGCGCCAGACCTTCCTCGATCTCCGCCGTGCCCCGCGCGTAGGAGAAACGCAATGTCCCTGCCCCGCGGGCGGGGTCGAAGTCCAGCCCCGGGGTCACCGCGACGCCCGCCTTGTCGAGGATCTCGGCGGCGAAGGCACGGCTGTCATCGGTAAGATGGCTGACGTCGGCGTAGACGTAAAAGGCCCCATCCGGCGGCGCGATGCGATCGAAGCCGGCTTTCGGCAGCTCCTCCATCATCAGGGTGCGGTTCTTCGCATAGACCGCGAGGTTGGCCTGCAGCTCCTCGGTTGCGTCCATGGCGGCGAGCGCGGCGACCTGCGAGGCATGCGGCGCGCAGATGAAGAGGTTCTGCGCCAGCCGCTCGACCTGCCGGACCTGCGCCTCGGGCACCACCAGCCAGCCGGCGCGCCAGCCGGTCATCGAGAAATACTTCGAGAAGGAGTTGATCACGCAGACATCGTCGGACACCTGCAGCGCGGTGACCGGTTTCTTGTCGTAGTCGATGCCGTGGTAGATCTCGTCCGACAGGAAGGCCGCGCCGCGCGCCTGCACCGCCTCGACCAGCGCCGCCAGCTCGGGTTTGCCGAGCATGGTCCCGGTGGGGTTGCTCGGCGAGGCGACCATGGCGCCCTCGTAGCCGACGCCCGCAAGGTCCTCGGGGGTCAGCTGGTAACGGTTCTCGGCGGCGGTCTGGATCTCCACCGGGCGCAGGTCGAGCGCCTTGAGGATCTGCCGGTAGGAGGGGTAGCCCGGCGCGCCGAGCGCCACGCGGTCACCGGCATCGAAGAGCGCCGAGAAGGCGAGGATGAAGCCGCCCGAGGAGCCCGGCGTGACCACCACGCGGTTCGGATTCAGGTCGACATCGTACCATTCGCCATAGAGCCGCGCGATGCGCGCGCGCAATTCGGGGATGCCGAGCGCCACCGTGTAGCCGAGCGCATCGCTTTCCATCGCCTGGGCCAGCGCCTTGCGGGCGGCCTCGGGCGCGGGAGAGCTGGGCTGGCCGACCTCCATGTGGATGATGTGGCGACCTGCGGCCTCGGCGGCGCGCGCCTGCTCCATCACATCCATCACGATGAAGGGATCGACCGCCCCCCGGCTTGAGTTTCGCATGTCTCTCTCCCATGGTGGCTCGGCATATCGTCTTCGGGCGAAGTACGAAGCTTCCGGGGGAGGGTCAATGCCGGGACCGCGCGCCGCGCTGCGCCTCATCGCCACGCTCTGCGCGCTCGCGGTTCTGCTCGCGGCGCCCTCGGCCCGTGCCGCGACGCTGCTGCGCGACGCGGATCTCGAACACGCCCTGTCGCAAATCTCGGCCCCGGTGCTGCGCGCAGCCGGCCTCAGCCCGGCGCAGGTCGAAGTGCTGGTGATCAAGGACGACCGGCTCAACGCCTTTGTCGCCGACACGACCCGCATCTTCGTGCATTCCGGGCTGATCATGAAACTGCCCGACGCCAAGTCGCTGCAGGCGGTCATCGCGCATGAAGCGGCGCATATCACCGGTGGCCACCTGTCACGCCGGATGGCCAACATGCGCGCGGCGCGCAATGCCGCGGGACTGGGAATGGTGCTCGCCGCCGCGGCCGGGGCGGCGACCGGTAGCGGCGAAGCCGCGGCGGGGATCATGCTCGGAACGCAGAGCTCTGCGCTGCGCAATTTTCTCGGCCATACCCGCGCCGAGGAAAGCTCGGCGGATATCGCCTCGATCCGGACGCTCGTGCAGGCGGGCATCGACCCGCGCGGCGCCCTCGCTGTGCAGGAGCTCTTTCTCGGGCAGGAGGCCCTGAACGTCGGCCGGCAGGATCCCTACATGCGCAGCCACCCGCTGACCCGCGACCGCTTCCGCACCACGCAGGGGCTGGTCGCAGCGGCGAAGGTGGCCGAGCGCAACGATCCCGCTGCCGACTACTGGTTCCTGCGCGCCCGCGGCAAGCTCTCGGCCTTCCTGCGCGCGCCCGGCTGGACGCTGGGGCGGCTCGACGACAGCGGCACTCGCGACATTGCCCTGATGCGCGAGGCGGTGGCGCGGCACCGGCAGTCGGATCTGCCCGGGGCGCTGAGGGCTATCGACGGCGCCATCGCGCTGCGGCCCAAGGATCCCTTCTACTACGATCTCAAGGGCCAGATTCTGCTGGAGGGCCGCCGCCCGGCCGACTCTGCCCGCGTCTATGCGCAGGCCCGCGCCCTCGCGCCGCGCAACGCGCAGATCCTGGGCGGGCTGGGGCGCGCGCAGCTCGCCTCGGGTCAGTTCAAATCCGCGCTCTCGACGCTGGAAGAGGCACGCGGCCGCGACTGGGCCGACCCTCGCATCCTGCGCGACCTTTCGGTCGCCTATGCGCGCGCAAACAACAATGGCATGGCCTCGGAGGCCACGGCGCAGCGCTACGCGCTCGAGGGCCGCATGGAAGATGCCGGAATTCACGCCAAGCGCGCGGTGGATCTGCTGCCACGCGGATCCGCCCCGTGGAACCGTGCGCAGGATGTGCTAGACGCATCAGAGCGCGCCGCAAGGAAACGCTGAGATACCGCCCGAGCGGGCGCCTGACCGACGGAGACAAGATGCAGACCCCAACGACCCGACGCACCGCCTTTCGCCGCGCCGCCGCCTCGCTGGCCGTGGCCACGGGCCTCATGGCGCCCCCTGCCCTGGCGCAGGACTTTGACCTCCAGAAGCTGACGCCGGAACAGCGCGAGGCCTTCCGTGCCGAGGTGCGCGAGTACCTGCTCGACAACCCCGAGGTCATCATGGAGGCGGTCAACGCGCTCGAGACCAAGCAGGCCGAGCAGCAGGCCATGGCCGATGTCAATCTGGTGGAGGACAACGCCGGCGCACTCTTCGACGACGGCTACAGCTGGGTCGGTGGCAACCCCGACGGCGACGTGACCATCGTGGAGTTCTCTGACTACCGCTGCGGCTATTGCCGCAAGGCCTTCCCCGAGGTCGAACAACTGGTGGAGAGCGACGGCAACATCCGCATCATCATCAAGGAATTCCCGATCCTCGGGCAGGACTCGGTGACCTCGTCGCGCTTTGCGCTGGCCACCATGCTGGTCGCCGGTCCGGACGCCTACAAGCAGATGCATGATGCGCTGATCTCGCTGAAGCAGGAGCCCTCGCAGCCGATCCTGTCGAAACTGGCGACCACGCTGGGGCTGGATGCCGACGAGATCCTCGCCAAGATGAGCGACCCCGAAGTCGATCGCCGCATCAAGGAGACCCACGAGCTGGCTCAGCGGATGCAGATCAGCGGCACCCCGACGTTCGTGTTCGGCGACCAGATGCTGCGTGGCTACGTGCCGATCGACGGCATGCGGCAGATCCTGCGCCAGGTGCGCGAGGAGAGCTGAGCGCTACTCGGCGGCAGGGACGATCTCTGCCGCCGGTCCGTCCCCCACAGTGCGCTCCTCCGTGGACAGGGGAAGATATAGCCGCGCCAGGGTCCCCGCCCCGGAGGCGGGCGCCGAGAGCTCGAAGGCGCCGCCCGACTGTTCGGCAAACCCGCGCAGCATGGCCAGCCCGAGACCCGAACCCTCGCCCACCGGCTTGGTGGTGAAATAGGGCTCGCAGACGAGCGGCATCAGGTCCGGCGGAATGCCGGTGCCGTGGTCACGCACCTCGAAACAGACCGACGGTGAGCCGCCGCGCACTTCGGAGTGCACGCACAGCTCGATCATGCCGCCCTCCGGCATTGCGTCGCGGGCATTTGAGACAAGCTCGAGCAGGCAACCCTGCAGCTTCGGGCCATCCACGCAGACCTGAGGCAGGTTCGGCGCGACCTTTACCCGCATCTCGTGCCCCGGACCAAGCAGGTCGGCGGCGCGCTTCGTCAGCCCCTCGGCCAACTCATCCGGGTACATGGACACCGGCTTGAGGCGCGCGCAGCTCGCCATGGCCAGAAGCTGGCCAGTCAGGTCGGCACCGCGCCGCGCCGCACGCTCGGCCTCGTCCAGCAACTCGTCGCGCTCGCTCGGCGTCGGCGACAGCCGGGCCAGCTCCATGTTGCCCAGGACCGCCGTCAGCAGGTTGTTGAAATCATGCGCCACGCCCCCGGTGAGCTGCTCCATGGCGCGCCCCCGCGCCGCGACGAGCGCGTCGCCGGTGGCGGCCTCAAGCGCCTCCCGCGTGCGCAGCACGCTCCAGGCGACACGGCAGAAGAACAGGTAGCAGATCACCAGAGCCGCGCTCACCAGCACCGTGTCGGCCGTGCCAGGCTCGGCGTACCAGAGCCAGCCGGCCCGCGCCAGGATGCCGATCCCCATCAACGACAGGTCGAGCACCAGCAACATTCGCATCTGCGCGCGGTAGGTCAGCGTGTTGAGCAGCGCCACGAAGACGAACAGCAAAGACAGCACCGTCAGCCCCGGATCGCCCTGCACCCAGAGGATCATGCCCCCGGCGATATAGACGAGCCCCGAGAACAGCAGCGTGAAAACCGGCAGCAGCAGCTTGCGCCTGTCACCGGTGTCCGGAAGCGACCTCACGACAAGGGAGTGCAGGACGACAGACGCCAGCATGACCCCGAGCCAGGGCAGCAGCAGCGGGACCCCCATGAAGGCCCATATCCCCAGCGTGGCGGCCGCGACGAGGCCGATGCTGATCAGTCCCTGAGAGCGGCGCATGCCCTCGAGGCTGCGCAGTTCTGTGAAATCGAGCCGCTGGCCGGCAGGCGGGAGAATCCCGGCCAAAGCGCGCGCTCGCGTCACCAATCTACTCCGCAGCCTGCGCTTTCGAGGCGTCCTCGGCCTCGATCTGGGCGGCCTTCTTCTCGACCTCCTCGACGATGTGGTCGATCATCTGGTCGTTGGACATCTTGTGGCTGGCCTTGCCCGCCAGGTAGACCATGCCAGACCCCGCGCCGCCGCCGGTGAAGCCGACATCGGTCATCAGCGCCTCGCCCGGGCCGTTCACCACGCATCCGATGATCGACAGCGACATCGGCGTCTTGATGTGCTCAAGCCGCTGCTCCAGCGCCTCGACGGTCTTGATCACGTCAAAGCCCTGACGCGCGCAGGAGGGGCAGGAGATGATGTTGACGCCGCGGTGGCGCAGACCGAGCGATTTCAGGATCTCGTAGCCGACCTTCACCTCTTCGACCGGATCGGCCGAGAGCGAGACGCGCAGCGTGTCGCCGATGCCCATCCACAGGAGCTGGCCAAGACCGATGGCGCTCTTGATGGTGCCAGAGGTCAGCCCGCCAGCCTCGGTGATGCCAAGGTGGATCGGCTTGTCCGTCGCCTCGGCCAGCCCCATATAGGCCGCCGCCGAAAGGAACACGTCCGAGGCCTTCACGCTGATCTTGAACTCGTGGAAGTCATTGTCCTCAAGAATGCGGATGTGATCGAGTGCGCTCTCGACCATCGCCTCGGGACAGGGCTCGCCGTACTTCTCCAGCAGGTGCTTTTCCAGCGAGCCGCCGTTCACCCCGATGCGCATCGAACAGCCGTTGTCGCGCGCAGCGGCGATCACCTCGCGCACGCGCTCCGGGCTGCCGATGTTGCCGGGGTTGATGCGCAGGCAGGCAGCACCGGCAAGGGCGCTCTCGATGCCGCGCTTGTAGTGGAAATGGATGTCCGCGACGATCGGCACCGGGCTTTCGCGCACGATCTCCTTCAGCGCTTTCGAGCTGGCCTCGTCGGGCACCGAAACGCGCACGATGTCGGCGCCCGCCTCGGCGGCGCGCTGGACCTGCTCTATGGTCGCCTTGACGTCGGTGGTGACGGTGTTGGTCATGGTCTGCACCGAGATCGGTGCATCCCCGCCCACCGGCACGTTGCCCACCATGATCTGCCGGGACTTGCGACGCTCGATGCTGCGCCAGGGGCGGATCGGGTTGTGGCTCATGGACTGGAGGCCTCCTGAGGGCATGCGTTGGTATTTGGCCTCAACATAGCGCCCGCGCGCCGGTGAAACCAGAGCGCAGCCGTGTCGGCCCGCGATGGGCGAGACGCAAAGACGTGAGGGCTCCGCTCAGTCGGCCCGAGCGAGATCGCCGGAGAGTTCGGCAACCACGCGCGACAGGTCGGCATCGCGGCTGAGATCGGCGACCTTGAAGGCTGAGGTCAGGTGCTCGACCGAGAGCGGCAGATTCTTGGTCACCGTGCCCGAGGCACCGACCGGCCCGTAGGTCTGGCCGTTCACCGCGAAGTAGACCGCGCCGGATTCGCCGACGCGCAGGTTTGCCGGATCCTGCGTGGCCGGGGCGGTCCAGGTGTCTCCAGCGCGCATGGTTTTCTCGAAGATCACCGAGCCATCGGCCGAGCGCACGCGCACCCATGCGGGGCGGACGGCGATCATCGTCACGCCGGGGGCGCTATCCTGCAGGACCTTCGGCGCGCCGGGCTGGGTCACCGCCGGTGCGGCCTGCGCGACCTGCGTCTGCGCGACGGTCGGCACGGCGGTCTCGGAGAGCTTGGCCAAAACGCGCTGCAGGTCGGCATCGTCCTGCGGCACCGCGGGTTGATAGGCGGCGGTCACCACCTCCGGCACCAGCGCCACGTCGCGGGTCACCTGCCCCTTGGGGCCGAGCGGGCCGAAGGTCTGACCATTGGTCGCGAGGTAGAGCGCGCCCGACTCGCCGACCGTAAGGCTCGCCTCGGCCTGCCCTTCAGGTACGGTCCAGGTGTTGCCCGGCTCCATGACCCGTTCGTAGAGGATGTTGCCGGAGGCTCCGCGCACGCGGACCCAGGCGGGGCGCACAGCGACCAGCGTGACTGCGGTCGTGTCCAACACGGTCTGAGGCTGCGTGGTCCCCGGTAGCGGCGCGGGAAGTCCGGCCACCTGCATGGCGGCCTCGGCCGAAGCCGTGTCCACCTGCGGAAGCTGGTTGCGCTCGGCCTGGGCAAAGGCGCCCACGGTCGACGGGTCCAGCGAGGAAATCGGCGCATCACGCGCCACAAGCACAGGCACGTCCAGCGCCTTGGGGCGATAGAGCCGATCCAGCGCCTCGTTCGACGGCGGCGAGAACGGGCCTGCGCCCTCGGCGCTTGCCACCTGCTCCTCGCCGTCCTGCGACGGCGCGGCGGTCGGCTGAACCGGATCGAGATCGCTCAGCACGAGCGGGGTCTGGTCTACCGGCGCAACCTGCACGCGCTGCACCTCGCGCAGTACCGCGTAGCCGCCGTAGCCGATGCCGCTCATCAGGGCGATCAGCACCAGCAGCGAGCCGATGGCGCCCGGCTCGATGCGCGAGAAGAACGACTCGCCCGCCGGAACGAAGGGCATGCGGGGTTGTTCAAAGATATCGCGGGCCGCCGGGGCGGGCAGATGCCCCTGCCCCTTGCGGATCGTCGAGGCTTTCTCGGACATGCCATGCGCCACGGCGAACCCGCTCTCTTCGCAGAAGAGCCGGTAGCATTCGTCGGGGTCCATGCCGAGGTAGCGGGCGTAGGAGCGCACATAGCCGGCGATGAAACCGGGCGTATCGAAGGCCGAGGGATCGCAGTTCTCGATCGCGGCGATGTAGCTGGCCTTGATCCGCAGTTCGCGCTGAACGTCCAGAAGCGACTTGCCCATGGTCGCGCGTTCACCGCGCATGACATCGCCAAGCTCCAGCGTGAAATCGTCGAAGCTTCGCGGAGAGGTATCCGCGTCCTGATTGTCTTCAGACATACGAGGGGAATTACGCCCAATCATGCGTTCCGCCTTGTGCTCCACCGTTCAGCCTGCGCCTGCCAAATCACGGGCTCGCGATTCGGGTCGCGGCCTTTATTGAACCTACGTTAGCACAGAACAACTGAAATTACACAAAATCAGGGGGTCATCGGCGCGCTTCTGCGCAGGGTGCATGGCTTTTCCCCATTCCCCGACGGCAGTTTCCGGAACAAAGCAAGACCCCGCGATTTTGGAAACCGCGGGGCCACAATACCACCAAATCAGCCGTCGCAATTACATCTGCGGCTGTGAATATTTCCGGGCCCGATCAGGCGCTCAGCTCCTGGCGGTTGAGCGCGCAATGCGACCACAGCGCGTCCATTGCCTGAACCAGCTTGTCCATCTCGTTCGGCCCATGCACCGGCGAGGGAGTGAAGCGCAGCCGCTCGGTGCCGCGCGGCACGGTCGGGAAGTTGATCGGCTGCACGTAGATGCCGTAGCCCTCGAGCAGCATGTCCGACAGCTTCTTGGTGTGCACCGGGTTGCCGACAATCACCGGCACGATGTGCGAGCCGTGGTCGATGATCGGCATGCCCAGCCCCTTGAGCCGCAGCTTGAGAATCTTTGCCTGGGTCTGGTGCCGCTCGCGCAGCGCCTGATCCTGCTTGAGGTGCGCGATCGAGGCTGCCGCCCCTGCGGCCACCGCCGGCGGGATCGACGTGGTGAAGATGAAGCCCGGCGCGTAGGAACGCACGGCGTCGCACATTTTCTCTGAGGTCGCGATGTAGCCGCCGAACACGCCGAAGGCCTTGCCCAGCGTGCCGTTGACGATGTCGATGCGGGGCAGCAGGTTGTCGCGCTCGGCGACGCCGCCGCCGCGCGGGCCGTACATGCCCACCGCGTGCACCTCGTCGAGATAGGTCAGCGCGCCAAACTCGTCGGCGAGATCGCAGATCGCCTCGATCGGGCCGAAATCGCCGTCCATCGAGTAGACCGATTCAAAGGCGATGAGCTTCGGCGCGGCGGGATCGTCGGCCGCCATCAGCTCGCGCAGATGTGCCACGTCGTTGTGACGGAAGATGCGCTTGGCACCGCCGTTGCGCTTGATCCCCTCGATCATCGAGGCGTGGTTCAGCTCGTCCGAATAGATGATCAGACCGGGGAACAGCTTCGGCAGGGTCGAGAGCGTGGCATCGTTGGCGATATAGGCCGAGGAGAAGACCAGCGCCGCCTCCTTCTGGTGCAGGTCGGCCAGCTCTGCTTCGAGCCGCTTGTGGTACACCGTGGTTCCCGAGATGTTGCGCGTGCCACCCGAACCCGCGCCGGTGGCGTCGATGGCCTCGTGCATCGCAGCAAGCACCACCGGGTGCTGGCCCATGCCCAGGTAGTCGTTCCCGCACCACACCGTGATCGGCATCTCGCTGCCGTCCGGTTTGCGCCATGTTGCGTGCGGAAAGCGGCCGTTCTTGCGTTCGATGTCGATGAAGGTGCGATAGCGCCCCTCGGCGTGAAGACGGTCAAGGGCTTCGTCGAGCTTCGCGGTGTAGTCCACCGGTATCTCCTTCCTTCATCTTGTAGAGGCCGCGTTCGGCACGGCACATATGCGGTCTAAGGGGCCGCATTCATTGTTCATGAGTGGATACCGTTCAGGCAGCCCCGTGTCCACGCTTTAGAATGAGACTAACCGTCGCGCCCTTGATTTGAATCAAGACTTTTGGACTAAGGTTTCAAGGTACGGTTTCCCATACTGGTCGCGCGACGCGCATCGGCGCAGGCTGTAGGCAGAGATTTTGCGCCCCTTCGCGACCGTTCGGGTTGCGGGCCATGACCAGATTTTTTGCCGGAAGCCCCATGCCGACGCTGCCGTATGCGATACCGACCGCCCCGCTGCTCACACTCGCGACCGCGCTGGGGTATGCTCTGGCAACGGTCGGCATGAAGTCTGCCTCATCCGGCCAAATGATCTTGGGGATCATTCTCGCAACCACCGGATTTTTCTTAGCTTTTCTGGCAGAGATCATCTTGATGCGGAGCTTTGACCTCTCCTACCTCTACATCGTGATCCTCGTAGCCGAGTCCGTTCTGGTGCTGCTCTACGCGGTCTGCATCGGCGAGGGGCTGAGCCCGAGACAACTGGCGGGAGCAGCCATGGTGCTTCTCGGCCTCTGGGCCGTTTCCGCCTGAGAGCGCGCGACCCGGCCTGCGCTCTGGACAGTGCCGGGCCCGGTGATACCCTCCGCGCAACTCATAAGAAGGAACCCCCCATGGCTCAAGAAAACGTGTCCTTGGACACCGTCCTCACCAAGATCGACGCCGATCTTCCGATCGCGATCGACCGGCTGCTCGAGCTGTTGCGAATCCCTTCGATCTCGACCGACCCCGAGTATAAGGACGCCTGCGACAAGGCGGCGGACTGGCTGGTGGCCGATCTCGCCAGCATCGGCGTCGAGGCCAGCAAGCGCCCCACCCCCGGCCATCCGATGGTCGTGGGCCATGTCGATGGCCCCGGCCCGCACGTGCTGTTCTACGGCCATTATGATGTGCAGCCGGTCGATCCGCTCAACCTGTGGAACCGCGACCCCTTCGATCCGGCGATCGAGGAGACCGCCAAGGGCAAGGTGATCCGTGGCCGTGGCTCGTCGGACGACAAGGGCCAGCTGATGACCTTTATCGAGGCCTGCCGCGCCTGGAAGGCCGTGCATGGCTCGCTGCCTTGCAAGATCACCTTCTTCTTCGAGGGTGAGGAAGAGAGCGGCTCGCCGTCGCTGATCCCCTTTATGAAGGAGAACGCCGAAGAGCTGAAAGCCGAGATCGCGCTGATCTGCGACACCGGCCTCTTCCAGTCCAAGACCCCGGCGATCATCACCCGCCTGCGCGGGCTGCTCGGCGAAGAGCTGACCATCAAGGCCGCAGACAAGGACCTGCACTCGGGCATGTATGGCGGCGTCGCGATGAACCCGATCCGCGTGCTGACCAAGATCCTCGGCGGGCTCTTCGACGAGAACGGCACCATTCAGGTCCCCGAGATCTACGAAGGCGTGCCCGACCTGCCGGCAGAAATCCTCGACCAGTGGAAATCGCTGAACTTCGACGACAAGGCGTTCCTTGGCGGCGTCGGCCTGTCGCAGCCCGCGGGCGAGAAAGACCACCTGCCGATCGAGATGATCTGGTCGCGCCCCACCGCCGAGATCAACGGCATCTGGGGCGGCTACACCGGCGCGGGCTTCAAGACCGTGCTGCCCGCCGAAGCGTCTGCGAAGATCAGCTTCCGCCTCGTGGGCACTCAGGATCCCAGAGCCATCCGCAAGAACTTCCGCGCCTGGGTCGAGGCGCAGGTGCCGTCCGATTGCTCGGTCGAATGGAAGGACCACAGCTGCTCGCCCGCATCCGAGATGAACACCACCCACCCCGGCTTCGAAGCGGCACGCAAGGCGCTCGGCGACGAATGGGACGATCCGGCGGCCTACGCGGGCTGCGGCGGCTCGATCCCGATCGCCGGCTATTTCCAGAACATTCTGGACATGGACGCGATGCTGGTGGGCTGGGGCAAGGACGACGACCAGCTGCATTCGCCGAACGAGAAGTACGACCTCGAATCCTTCCACAAGGGGATTCGCAGCTGGGCCCGAATCCTTAACGCCATGGCCAATGCCGCGTAAGTTCTGAGCCAATTTCTTGGCGGGGCGCACAAAATTTCGCCCCGCCAACCTACTGCATTTGAAACAAATTCATGACCGCCTGTCGCAAGGGCGACAGATCGCAAAACCCTTATTCTTATGGCCCTCCGCTCGACCAATCCGAAGGGATAGGGGGGCGGCCCGAACGGATGACAAACTTCGCCAAGAAGATATCCGCCGCCAGCCACATTCGCCGCCATATTTCGCCACAATCCCTTCCTAGCGTCGATTCCAACGGGAGCTTGAACCGCCCCCTGCTGGCAGAAAGCCGGCGGCATCTGGCAGAAGGAGCTAGGATCATGAGAGCCTACGCAGTCCGGAAAGTGACACACTCAGATTTCGAAGCCCGGGTCCGGCGCATCGATCCGCAGTTCTCCCGCCTCGGCGCGCGCGACGCAGGTGCCATCGCCCGCCCCTCCAAGCGTCCGATCCTCTCGGGCATTTTCGGCTTCCTCTGGGCCGGGGTGGTGATCGCCGTCGCGCGCAACCAGGCCGCCATCGAGAGCAGCCTGCTGAAGGGCAGCCTGCCGCAGGAATACCACGTCTACGTCTTCGGCACGCTCGCCGCGCTGCTCGCTGTCTCCGGGGTTATGGTCGTCATGCACCTGCTGCGCATGGTCACCCGCCGCGGCACCGCCCGCAGCAATTCCGCTGGCATTCTCGCCGGGATCGCTGCCGCCGCCATGATGAGCATGGTCCCCGCGCAGACTTACGAGGCCGGGCTCGGCTTGCTGAACGAGAATTCGCGCGGCCTGATCGCGACCGCCAGCAACTCGGTGCGCGGCTCCGGCGGGCTCGACATCCGCGGTGCAACCTTCGTCAGCGCCCTCGGCAACTGACCCCTACCCCGCCCCGAACGGGCCAGAGATTCCGACGCCGCCCTCCGCCACCGCGGACCGCGCTTCAGAACAGCCCGAAAAACCTCTCCGGCAGCAGGTACTGCTTCTGCACATCCGGTCGGTCGAACTGCCAGTAGCCGGTCTCGCCCCGCGGTTTCCAACTCCGGTGCATGCGCCGCCGCACTCGCGAGAAATCGAACCCCTCCTCGATCGGCAGCTCAGCGAAAGCGTCGAACAGCGCCCGGTCCTCGCCGCGCGCCTCGGTGAACCAGTGGCGACCGATCGCCGCTTGTTTCACCCCCACGCCGACCGCCTCGGTCACCCGGTTGCGCCGATCCATGGCCGCGACATACTGCGGAAAATCGCAATATTTCAGGTGAAACAGGTAGAGTCCTTCGGGCGTGAAGAGCTTGGATGCCTGGGTGAAATGCCCACCGCGCGCGATCTTCGTCCCCAGCGACAGCACGCAAGGCTTGGAATAATGCGGCGCAAGGCGCAGATGCCTCCGCGGCCCGAGGATGTTGTCCTCCGCGCCCAGCGCCTCGAGGTCCGGGCGGTGGATCACCTCTAGCCCGACAGGTGTCAGCACCCGCCGCATCGGCTGCTGCGCAAGGAAATCCAGCAGGTTGCCTTCGGCCGGGTCGAGCACCACCAGCTCATCCACGTCGCCGACGATCACATGCCGGTAGTAGCTGCGCAGCCCGTTCACCTGCCCGTTCAGCAGCCGCCAGCGCTTCATGTCGAAATTGGGATGCGGATCGCCCGGGATGCCGATCACATTGGCACCCTGGGCCAGCTCTGCCACCTCGTCTCCACGCCCGTGGTTGATGATGTAGCAGTTCTCGCGACCGAACAGCCGACCGTAGTGGCGCAGCCAGGCCTTCAGGAAAAACGCATCGTCGCGCACCATGGTGACAGCGGCGGCCACGGTCTGCATCTGCTCACTCCAACTCGTCTGGCGAACTCGTAAGGGTCCCACCCCAGTCACAGCATAGCGCCTTGCCATCAAATGAGAATCGCCAATCGCACACGGTCTCGTTATCGTGCCCAAAAACCATGAGGCCGCGATGATCGCGCAGGAGTTCAGCAGCACCGGCTGGCAGGTCCACCGACCCGCCGCTGGCATCACCCGCTACCAGGTGTTCGGCGAGCGCAGTTCGGGCACCAATTTCATCAAGCGGCTGATCGGGCGCAACACGCTGCTCACGCCGACCGAAGAGCTTGGCTGGAAGCACGGGTTTCCGCAGATGACCGCCATCCCGCAGGACACGCTCATTGTCTGCGTCACCCGCAATGCCATCGACTGGGCGCGCTCCATGCATGCCAAGCCCTGGCACTGCCCACCCGAGATGCAGCGTCTGGCCTTTTCCGATTTCATCCGCGTCGAATGGGGCACCATTGCCGACCGCCCGCGCTATTTCCCGCAGGTGGACGCGCTCGGCGGTGCAGGCCAGCCATTGCAATACGACCGGCACCCGCTCACCGGCCAGCCCTTCCCCGACCTCTTCACCCTGCGCCGCGCCAAGCTGATGGGCCTCACCAGCTTCTTCAACCGTGGTTGCGCGTTGCTTTTCTGCCGGCTGGAGGCGGTGCAGGCCACCCCCGAGGGCTTCCTCTCGGATCTGCGCGGAAGGCTCAACCTGCCCGAAACCGGCGCATTCCGGCCGGTTCACAAGCGGCTCGGCAGCCGGTTCAAACCCGCTATCGAGGAGCCTCGGCCCATGCCACCTGCGCAATTGTCCCGCGAAGACATGGATTTCCTGGGCAGCCGGCTCGACCTGGGCCTCGAAGCGGCGCTCGGATACAGCTACTGAGCCCCGGCGGTCCGCCGCGCGCACGGGGTCTGTGCATCCGCGCAAATTGCGCTGCGTCGCGGCATCCCCGATCTTCGGCAAAACCTCATTCCGAGCCCGGAGACCTCCGATGTCCCTCGCCAACACCAAGACCGCCTACGGTGCCGTCACCCGGAGCCTGCACTGGCTGACCGCGCTCGGCATCCTGATCATGATCCCGCTCGGCTGGATCGCCCATCTCGCGCCCTGGAGCACGGAGGCCGAACTGGCCACCAAGGCGCAGCTCTTCTCGGTGCACAAGACGATCGGCGTGGCACTGTTCTTCCTCGCCCTCGCCCGCATCCTCTGGGCGCTGAGCCAGCCGAAGCCCGCGCCGCTGCACCCCGAGCGCAAGGCCGAGAACTTTGCCGCCGAGACCGTGCACTGGCTGCTCTACTCGACGCTGGTGATCGTGCCGCTCTCGGGCTGGATCGAGCACGCCGCCACCGAGGGCTTCGCGCCGATCCTGTGGCCCTTTGGGCAGGACCTGCCCTTTGTGCCGAATTCCGACAGCGTGGCGGAGACCGCCGCCTCGGTGCACTTCCTGTCGCAATGGCTGCTGGTCGCCTCGCTGGCGCTGCACATTGCCGGCGCGCTCAAACACGCGGTGATCGACCGCGACGGCACGCTGGCGCGGATGCTGAAAGGTGCGTCGGCAGGAACGCCAGCCGCCGGGCACAGGGCGTTCCGCCCGCTGGTGCTCGCCGTCGCTGCATGGGCTGCGCTGATCGGCGGCGGTGCCGCAGCGGGCATGTTCGCCGGCGAAAGCACCCCGGAGACACCGAAACTCGAGGCCGCGCAGTCCGACTGGCAGGTGACCGAGGGCACGCTCGGCATCAGCCTCGTGCAGATGGGCAAGCAGATCGAGGGCAGCTTCGCCGACTGGACCGCCGAGATCGCCTTCGAGCCGCGCGAGACCCCGGGCAAGGCAGGCGACGTCACGGTGCAGATCGCCATCCCGACGCTGACCCTCGGCTCGGTGAGCAAGCAGGCCCTGGGGGCGGATTTCTTCAATGCCGAAGAGCATCCCACCGCCACCTTCGCCGCCGATATCCTGCAGACAGAAGCCGGCTATGCGGCACAGGGCACGCTGACCCTCAAGGGCACCGAGGTTCCGGTCACCCTGCCCTTCGAGCTGACCCTCGACGGCGATACCGCAACCATGCAGGGCGCGACCACCCTCGACCGCCGCGACTACGCGATCGGCGACAGCATGGCGGATCCGGGGCAACTCAGCTTCGAGGTTCAGGTGAACGTGGCACTGACCGCCACCCGGAACTGAGCACGCAAAACTGGGACGGTCCTCCCGGCTGAACCGCCGCACCGTGCGTATTTGGAAAGAGAAGAAGGGCGCGGGATGTCTCGCGCCCTTCTTGCCGTAAGGTCTCCGGCTCAGCCCATCTGGCTCGACGGGGTGGAAAGCGAGAGCGCCTTTTCGGCGTCGTCCATGTCTTCCTCGATCCCCTCGAAGAGCGGCGTGGTCATGTAGCGCTCGCCGGTATCAGGCAACATGGCAAGGATCACCGTGCCGGGCGCAGCCTTTTCGGCCAGCTGCATGGCGATGGCGAAGGTCGAGCCGCCCGAGACGCCGGTGAGGATGCCTTCCTTCATCGCCAGCTTCCTGGCCCAGGCGATACCGTCGGGGCCGGCCACGGGAATCAGCTCGTCATAGGCCCCGGCATCGAGACCGTCCTGCAGCACCGCGGGAATGAAATCCGGCGTCCAGCCCTGAATGGGATGAGGCTCGAAGGCGCTGTGGCTTTCGGTCGGCGACCCGTCCTCGGCGCGGCCCTGCGCGATGCCGCTGCCGACCAGCTGCGCATTCGCCGGCTCCGACAGGACGATCTTCGTATCGGGCCGCTCCTTGCGCAGCACCCGGGCGACGCCGGTAACCGTGCCGCCGGTGCCATAGCCGGTGACGAAATAGTCGAGCCGCTTGCCGCCGAAATCATTGACGATCTCGCGCCCGGTGGTCGCCTCGTGCACGGCGGCATTGGCCTCGGTCTCGAACTGCCGGGCAAGGAACCATCCGTTCTTCTCGGCCAGTTCCACCGCCTTGCGATACATGCCGAAGCCCTTCTCGGCGCGCGGCGTGAGCACCACCTTGGCCCCCAGCATCCGCATCAACTTCCGCCGCTCGATCGAGAAGCTGTCGGCCATGGTGACCACCAGCGGATACCCCTTTGCGGCACAGACCATGGCCAGCCCGATGCCGGTGTTGCCCGAGGTCGCCTCGACCACGGTCTGGCCCGGCTTCAGCGTGCCGTTCTTTTCGGCGGTTTCGATGATGCTCATCGCCAGCCGGTCCTTGACCGAGGCGGCGGGATTGAAGAACTCGGTTTTCACGTAGACCTCCACCCCCTCGGGGGCGAGGTGGTTGATCCGCACCACGGGCGTGTTGCCCACGGTGTCGACGATGCTGTCGTAGAGGCGGCCGCGGCCGATGGTTTCGGTGGGCGTCGAGGCGTCCATGATGTCTCTCCCTGGCAGTGTTTCCGTAAAGGCACCTTACCCCAAACCGGCGCGGCGAGCGCGCAGGATCGGGTTGCAAGGGTTTCAGCGGCAGCGGCATTTGTTTCAGGGACCTTTCGGCCAGCGCTCCCCTAACGGAAGTGAGGAACGGGAAATCCGGTGTTTCGTGTCCCCACCCCGCGCAAGTATCTGGCCCGGGGCGCGCGCGCGTGCTAACGCCCTGCCCATGACCCAGATCACGCTCCGCCGCCCCGACGACTGGCACCTGCACCTCCGCGATGGCGAGATGCTGGCCGGAATCGCCCCCGAATCCGCCCGCCACTTCGGCCGGGCGATTATCATGCCCAATCTCGTGCCCCCGGTGGTAACCGGCGACCAGGCCGCCGCCTACCGCGACCGGATCCTAGGCGCGCTGCCCGAGGGCAGCGGTTTCACCCCGCTTATGACGCTCTACCTGACCGAGACCACCGATCCTTCGGACGTGGCCGCGGCCTATGATGCCGGCATCATCACCGCGCTGAAGCTCTACCCGGCGGGCGCCACCACCAACTCCGCCTCCGGCGTGCGCGATTTCGACAAGGTGCGCCCGGTGCTGGAACTGATGGCCGAGAAGGGCATCCCGCTCTGCGTGCATGGCGAGGTGGTGGACAGCGACATCGACATCTTCGACCGCGAGGCCGTGTTCATCGACCGGGTGCTCGATCCGATCCGCCGCGCCACCCCGGGCCTGCGCGTGGTCATGGAGCACATCACCACCAAGCAGGGTGTCGACTATGCCCGCGCCGGCGGCGACGATCTGGGCGCGACGATCACCACGCACCACCTGGTGATCAACCGCAACCACATCCTCGTCGGCGGCATCAAGCCGCACTACTACTGCCTGCCCGTCGCCAAGCGCGAGGAGCACCGGCTGGCGCTGCGCGAGGCCGCGACCTCGGGCGATGCCAGCTTTTTCCTCGGCACCGACAGCGCCCCGCACGCCGACCCGGCGAAGGAAAGCGCCTGCGGCTGCGCCGGCTGTTTCACCGCCACCAATACCCTGTCGATCCTCGCCGAGGTCTTCGAGCAGGACGCCGCGCTGGACAAGCTCGAGGCCTTCGCCTCGCGCAACGGTCCGGCCTTCTACCGCCTGCCGGTGAGCGAGGAGACGGTGACGCTGGTGAAGGGCGATCCCGTTACCTACCCCGCCAAGATCGAGACCGGCGCCGGACCGGTGACCGTCTTCGATCCGGGCATGCCGCTGCATTGGCGGGTCGAGGGCTGACAGACGCGGGGGCGCTGTCCCCGCACCCCCGGCGTATTTGCCGAACAATGAAGCAGGGCGGCGGCGCACGATGCGCCCTTCCCGCCCCCGCGGTTTCGCGCTAAGGCGGGCGCGGTTTTTCAAAGGAGCTGCCCCATGATCCCCTCGTCCTATCCCTCGCAAGAAGAAATGGCCCGGCTGACGGCGCGGATGCTCTGGGAGATCGGCGCGGTTCACTTCATGGGCGACGAGCCCTTCAAGCTCGCCTCCGGCCTGCCCTCGCCGGTCTACATCGACTGCCGCACGCCGATCTCGCACCCGCGCATCCGCTCGACGCTGATGGACTTCCTGACCGTCACCGTCATGCGCAACGCCGGTTTCGAGGCCTTCGACAATATCGCCGGCGGCGAGACCGCGGGCATCCCCTTCGCCGCGCTGGTGGCCGAGCGCATGGCGCTGCCGATGACCTATGTGCGTAAGAAGCCCAAGGGATATGGCCGCAACGCCCGCATCGAGGGCAAGATGACCGAGGGCCAGCGCGTGCTGCTGGTCGAGGACCTGACCACCGATGGCGGCTCGAAGCTCAGCTTCGTCGATGCCATCCGCGAGACAGGCGCCACCTGCGCCCACACCGCGGTGATCTTCTATTACGGCATCTTCCCCGAGACCACGAAGACGCTCGGCGATCACGGCGTCGAGCTGCACTACCTGTGCACCTGGCACGACGTCCTGGCCGAGGCCAAGGCACGCGGCGGCTTCGAGCCCGCAACGCTGGCGGCGGTCGAGGCCTTCCTCGAAGACCCGCGCAAATGGCAGGCGGAAAACGGCGCATGAGCTGATTTTCCGGGGGCGGAGGCTTTGGCCGTCCGCCCCGCGGCCTCTACCAAATGTTGCGAAAAATCGCGATCCTGCTACGATATCTCCAAGAGCAGGCGCAGGAGCCGGTGGCAATTCCGGTTATCCCGAAATCGTCCACAGAGATTTCCAGATTGGTCCGTGACCCGCGGCGCGCTAAGACGCTTGCACCTGCGGGACTCGGGGGAGCCGGTGGGGATATCTTAGGGACACAAAAAGACGTCGGGCCCCAGCATCGAGCCCTGGGGACCGGGCCAAGGGGACAGGCATGAACGATCAAAGCGTATTCAACGCCACCGGCGTCGAGGTCGAACAGGCCGACACGATGCCGCATTCGATCGAGGCCGAGCAGCAGCTGCTGGGCGCGATCCTGACCAACAACGACGTCTATGACCGGGTCGCGGCCATCCTCGGCCCGCAGCACTTTTACGATCCCGTCCACCGCCGCATCTTCGAGATTGCCGCCGCCCGCATCGCCAAGAACAACCTCGCCTCGCCGGTGACGCTGAAAGCGTTCATGGAGGATGACGAGGGGCTCAAGGAACTGGGCGGGCCGGCCTACCTCGCGCGCCTCGCCGGCGCAGCCGTCTCGAGCTTTGCCGTGCGCGATTACGCGCAGATGATCTACGATCTGGCGGTGCGCCGCGATCTCATCCGCCTCGGCCGCGACATCTCGGACCGCGCCACCAAGGTCGATGTGAAATCGGAGCCGCGCGAACAGATCGTGCAGGCCGAGCAGGCGCTCTACAAGCTGGCCGAGCAGGGCCAGACAGAGGGCGGCTTCCAGTCCTTCCTGCGCGCCGTCACCGACGCGGTGAACGTCGCCAACGCCGCCTACCAGCGCGAGGGCGGGCTCGCGGGCGTTTCCACCGGCCTCATCGACATGGACAAGAAGCTGGGCGGGCTGCACCCCTCCGACCTTCTCATCCTTGCCGGACGCCCCTCGATGGGGAAAACCTCGCTTGCCACCAACATCGCCTTCAACATCGCCAAGGCCTACAAGAAGGGCACCCGGCCCGACGGCACCGAGGGCGCGATCGAGGGCGGCGTCGTGGGCTTTTATTCGCTCGAGATGAGCGCCGAGCAGCTGGCCGCGCGTATCCTGTCGGAAGCCGCCGAAGTGCCCTCCGAGCAGATCCGCCGCGGGGACATGACCGAGGCCGAGTTCCGTCGTTTCGTCGATGCCGCCAAGAGCCTCGAGGCCTGCCCGCTGTTCATCGACGACACGCCCGCCATCCCGATCGCCCAGCTCGCGGCGCGCGCGCGGCGCCTGAAGCGGACGCACGGGCTCGACGTGCTGATGGTCGACTACCTGCAGCTGGTGCGCGGCACCGCCGAGAACCGGGTCAACGAGATCGCCGAGATTTCCATGGGCCTCAAGGCCATCGCCAAGGAGCTCAACATCCCGGTGATCGCCCTGTCGCAGCTCTCGCGCCAGGTGGAAAGCCGCGAGGACAAGCGCCCGCAGCTCTCGGACCTGCGGGAATCGGGCTCGATCGAACAGGATGCCGACGTGGTGATGTTCGTGTTCCGCGAGGAATACTACGCCGAGCGCGAGAAGCCCTCGGATGACCGGCTCGACGAGATGGCCGCCTGGCAGGAACGCATGGAGCGCCTGCACGGCAAGGCCGAGGTGATCATCGGCAAGCAGCGTCACGGCCCGATCGGCACGGTGGAGCTCAGCTTCGAGGGTCGCTTCACCCGCTTCGGCAACCTCGTGCGCCCCTGGCAGAACGGCGAAGGCGACAACTTCTGACGCCCGGCGGCCCCGCCGCCCTCGTCCGACTTCCACATGGCCCAAATATCCCATGGGGGCGCGGGGGTGTGAAATCCCCGCTCCTGCCCCTCCAGAGGCTCTGCGCCCACAGCAGGGCGATCGCCCCCCGTCTGCGGCGCTTTCCCTCTTGACGCCCCCTGCCCGCCCGGCAATCAACGCGCCATGGCACAGGCACAGCTTACCATCGATCTCGATGCGATCCGCGCCAACTGGCGCGCTCTCGACGCCCTCTCCGATTGCGAGAGCGGCGCCGTCGTAAAGGCAGATTCCTACGGCCTCGGCGCCGACAGGGTCGCGCCGATGCTGGCGCGCGCAGGCGTGCGCCGCTTCTTCACCGCCACGGTCGAAGAGGGCGCGGCGGTCCGCAAGGCGCTCGGCGACGGCCCGGAGATCAACGTTTTCGGCGGCCATATGGCGGGCGATGCAGCGCTGATCAAATCGGCCGGGCTGACGCCGATGCTGAACTCCATCGACCAGATGCTGCGCCATGTCGAGGCGCTGTCGGGCCATCCCTTCGGCATCCAACTCGACAGCGGCATGAACCGCCTCGGCATGGAAGCCGAGGAATGGGCCGCCCTGCGCGAGCTGGCGCTGAAGCAGAAACCGCGGCTGATCATGTCGCACCTGGCCTGCGCCGACGAGCCGAACCACGGCATGAACGCGCACCAGCTGAGAAACTTCCGCGAGATGACCGACGGCATCGACGCGCCCCGCTCGCTCTCTGCCACCGGCGGCATCCTGCTGGGCAAGAACTACCACTTCGACGTGACCCGCCCCGGCATCGGCCTCTATGGCGGCATGCCCTTCCGCGAGGCGAAACGTGTCGTCTCGCTGCACATCCCGGTGATCCAGACCCGCGAAGTGAAGACCGGCGAGTCGGTGGGCTACGGCAACGCCTTCGTTGCCCGCTCGCCGATGAAGGTCGCGACGATCTCGGCCGGCTACGCCGACGGGCTGCAGCGCGCCCTCGCCCCCAAGACCTACCTCTGGGCCGGCGAGACCCGCTGCAAGCTTCTGGGCCGCATCTCGATGGACCTCATCACCGTCGATGTCACTGCCGTCGACACAGTGCCCGATACGCTGGAACTGCTCGGGCCGCACCAGACGGTCGATCACCTGGCCAACCACATCGACACGATCGGCTACGAGATCCTCACCTCGCTCGGCAACCGCTACGCGCGGGTCTACCGGGGCGAATGAGCTTCGGCGGAGCCCTCGCGGCGCCGCTGGTCGCGGCGCTTGGGACGCTCGGCCGAACCGTGATCCGGGCACTGGCTGCGACGGGGCGGCTTACACTCTTCGCACTGGCAGCGCTGAGCCACATCGTCCGCCCACCGCTCTATCCGCGCGAGCTTGGCATGGCGCTGCTCAACATCGGCTGGCTGTCGCTGCCGGTGGTGGGCATGACGGCGATCTTCACCGGCGGCGCGTTGGCGCTGCAGATCTATTCCGGCGGCGCCCGCTTCAACGCCGAGGCCGTGGTGCCGCAGATCGTTGCTATCGGCATGGTGCGTGAACTCGGCCCGGTGCTGGTCGGGCTGATGATCGCGGCACGCGTCACCTCGTCGATTGCTGCCGAAATCGCCACGATGAAGGTGACGGAGCAGATCGATGCGCTGGTCACCCTCTCCACCGACCCGATGAAATACCTCGTCGCGCCGCGCCTGCTGGCGGCGCTCATCACCGTGCCGCTGCTGGTGGCGGTGGGCGACGTGATCGGCATCGCCGGAGGTTACGCCGTGGCCACCAGCTCGCTCGGCTTCAACCCGGTCGGCTACCTGAAGAACACGCTCGACTTCCTAGAGCCGCTCGACGTGCTCTCGTCGCTCGCCAAGGGCTGTGCCTTCGGCGGCATCGCGGCGCTCATGGGCTGCTACTACGGCATGAACTCGGGCCGCGGCGCGCAGGGGGTGGGCCGCGCCACCAAGTCCTCGGTCGAGGCTGCGGCAATCCTGATCCTTGCCGCCAACTTCCTGCTCACGGGGGTGTTCTTCTCGGCATGATCACCCTTTCGGACCTGCACAAGAGTTTCGACGGCGCACCGGTTCTGCGCGGAGCCTCGCTGCACGTGCCCAGGGGCAGCTCGATGGTGATCATCGGCGGCTCAGGCACCGGCAAGTCGGTACTGCTGAAATGCATCCTCGGGCTCGTCACCCCCGACAGCGGCCGGATCGAGATCGACGGGCAGGACGCCACGCGCGGTGACCGCGAGGCCTTCCTCGCGCGTTTCGGCATGCTGTTTCAAGGGGCCGCGCTCTTCGACTCCCTTCCGGTCTGGCAGAACGTCGCCTTCCGCCTGCTGCGCGGCCCGCTGAAGCGCCCGCGCCGCGAGGCGCGCGAGGTCGCCATCGAAAAGCTGCGCCGCGTCGGGCTCGGCCCCGAGGTCGCGGATCGCCTGCCCGCCGAGCTCTCGGGCGGCATGCAGAAGCGCGTCGGCCTTGCCCGCGCCATCGCCGCCGAGCCCGAAATCATTTTCTTCGACGAGCCCACGACCGGTCTCGATCCGATCATGGCCGGGGTGATCAACGACCTGATCCGCGAGATCGTCACCGAGATGGGTGCGACCGCGCTGACCATCACCCACGACATGAGCTCGGTGCGCGCCATCGCCGACCGCGTCGCCATGCTGCATGCCGGCAAGATTCGCTGGGAAGGGCCGGTAAGCGAAATGGACACGACCACGGACCCTTACGTTCAGCAGTTCATTCGCGGTCAGGCAGACGGTCCGATCGAGGCGCTGCGATGAGCCTGTTCGAGCCTAGCCCGCTTCTGCTCGCGCTGATCGTCTTCAAGAGCTTCGTCTACCTCGAGGTGCTGTCGATCCTCGCGCTTGTCCGGAGCCTCTTCGGTCGCGGCCCGTCGCGCATGGCGGCGATGCTTTCCCTGATCCTGGCCGCGCTCGGCATCTATGAAAGCATCGCGCCGGTCTACGTCCATGTGCGGTCGCTGCCTGCCCTGTCCCGCCTGCTGGCCTGGCAGCAGGGGCTTCCCGCCCTACTCCTCGCCTCCCTGCCGCTCGCGCTCAGCGCCGCCCTGCCTGGCCGGCGCTTTCGCCTGATCGACGTCCTGCATATCGCGCTCGTCGCGGCGCTCTTCGGCCTGTGGCTGGCGGCAGGCTTTGTCTGAGTCCGGGCTTCTTCTCTTTCCAAATACGCCGGGGTGAATTCGCTGTCAGGCGAAGAGGGGCAGCGCCCCTTTCCGAAGACCCTTCCCGTAGGCAGGTTCCGAAGATAAGGCAGACACATGCTGAAATACGCCAACCTCGCGCTCTTCGTGCTTTACCCGATTGCCTGGTTCGCCCCATTGATGCGCGCCGGTCTCCTGCCGCTTTTCGGACTGTCGGAAATCAGCGTCATTTCCGGCATCGTGACGCTCTGGCACAGCGACGTGTTTCTGGCTCTGGTGGTGGCGCTTTTCGCGCTGGTGGCGCCGATGGTGAAACTCGGAGGGCTGACGCTGATCCAGTTCGGCCGCTTGCCGCGGCGCGCGCTTCCACTGATCAACGGCTTGGGCAAGTTGGCCATGGCCGACATCTTTCTCGTCGCGGTCTATGTCACATTGGTCAAGGGCATGGGCATAGGTCGGATCGAGACCGGCTGGGGCCTCTATCTCTTTACCTTCTGCATCCTCGCATCGCTGATCGTCGGTTTTCTGGAAAGCCGCGGCAAAGGCGATCAGCACTGAGTCCATTCCCGGAACAATTGCAATTCTGCCACTGTGATTGTTCACGCGCACTTGGCGCCGGTCATTAAAGTTAACATTTTCCTCTCCTTTCGGTACACTCGACCTATTCTATTTCTTTACTGTTCTTTCTTTGGCTTTTCTTGGGAGTCCCCCATGGTGTCCCAACTTCGTGACGCAGGTCTGGCCCTGCACTATATCTTTCAGAGGCTGGCATTCATTGTCGTCGGCGCCGCCGGGCTGGCCCTGATCACCTGGACCGCCGCCGCCGCAGCCGGACTTGCGCCCTGGCTCGAACTCGACATCAGTCTTGGTGGTCAACCAATTGAGAATGCGGGGCTTTGGGTGCAATGCAGCCTCGCCGGCCTTGCCCTTGTTCTGCTTTCCTACCTGCCCAATGCCGCGCATGTCATGGCGCTGGAGCGCTCGCATCGCTCGTTTCAGATCGGCATGCGCGACATCGCCCGCGCCTACGCCATGTCGCACCGCGCCGATCGCGAGGGGGTCTTCAAGCTGCAATCGGAATTCGATTCGGTGCGCGAACGCCTTGCCTACCTGCGTGACCATCCCGATCTTGCGGAGCTGGAGCCCTCGGTCCTCGAGGTTGCCGCCCAGATGAGCCATGTGTCGCGGGACCTTGCGCGCACCTATTCCGACCGCAACGTACAGAGAGCGCAGGATTTTCTCGTCGCCCGCCAGCAGGAAGTCGAGGATTTCAACATCCGTATCGACAAGGCCAAGGCCGCGGCGGTCGAGATCCGGCGCTGGCACGAACGGCTGGAACTCGACGAGGCGATTGCGCAAGCACAGCTTGCAAGGCTTGTGGACGAACTCGAGGACATTCTTCCCGAGATCTTGCCTGAGGCCACGGTCAGCATGGATGCGCCCGCCCCCGAGGCCCCCGAAGAGCCGAGCCCGGAGCGGGTGGTGCCGATGCCCCGCGCTGCCGAGTGAATCCCGCGCGCTGAGGTGTCGCGAGGGGGCGCGGCCCCCTCTGCGGCTTCGCCGCATTCACCCCCGGCGTATTTAGAAAGAGAAGAAGAGGTGCGCTTGCGCGCCGCCGCGCGAGCGGGCAGAAGTCCCGCATGGCCAAAGCTTCCGCGAATTTCGTCTGTCAATCCTGCGGCAACGCCACCTCGAAATGGTCGGGGCGCTGCGATGCCTGCGGGGAATGGAACACCATCACCGAAGAGGTCCCGCTGTCGCAGGGGCCTGGCGGCAAGACGCTGGGCGCGACGCGCGGGCGCAAGGTGGCGCTCTCCGATCTCGCAACCACCGAGGCCGCGCCGCCGCGCACCGCCTCGAAGATCGAGGAGCTTGACCGCGTCCTCGGCGGCGGGCTGGTGCCCGGCTCGGCCATCCTCGTCGGCGGCGATCCCGGCATCGGCAAGTCGACCCTGCTGCTGCAGGCCGCCGCGGCCTTTGCCCGCGCCGGGCAGAAGGTGATCTACGCCTCGGGCGAGGAGGCGCGCGCGCAGGTGCGCATGCGCGCCCAGCGTCTGGGTCTCGGCGAGGCGCCGGTGCAGCTGGCCGCCGAGACCAACCTGCGCGACATCCTCACCACGCTGGAGGCCGAGAAGCCCGGGCTGGTGATCGTCGATTCGATCCAGACCATGTGGGTGGACAACGTCGCCTCGGCCCCCGGATCGGTGGCGCAGGTGCGCGCCGCGGCGCATGAGCTGACCACCTTCGCCAAGCGCCAAGGCACCTCGGTGATCATGGTCGGCCATGTCACCAAGGACGGACAGATCGCCGGGCCTCGCGTGGTCGAGCACATGGTCGACACGGTGCTCTACTTCGAGGGCGAGCGCGGCCACCAGTTCCGCATCCTGCGCTCGGTGAAGAACCGCTTCGGCCCGGCCGACGAGATCGGCGTCTTCGAGATGACCGGCGGCGGGCTTGCGGAAGTCCTGAACCCCTCGGCGCTGTTCCTGTCGGAGCGCGGCACCCCTGCCCCCGGCTCGGTCGTCTTCTCCGGAATCGAGGGCACCCGGCCGGTGCTCGTGGAGTTCCAGGCGCTGGTCGCGCCGACGCCGCAATCGCAGCCGCGCCGCTCGGTGGTCGGCTGGGATGGCGGGCGGCTGGCGATGATCCTTGCCGTGCTCGAGGCGCGCTGCGGCATCCCCTTCGCGGGACTCGACGTCTATCTCAACGTCGCCGGCGGCATGAAAATCAACGAGCCGGCGGCGGATCTTGCCGTTGCGGCTGCGCTTCTTTCCGCCCGCGAGGATATTGCGGTGCCGCCGGAAACCGTTGTTTTCGGGGAAATCAGCCTCTCCGGGGCCCTGAGACCTGTCGGCCAGACCGAAAACAGGTTGAAAGAGGCGCAAAAACTTGGTTTTTCCAACGCGATCCTGCCAAAGGGCGGAAAGGCCACGGGCAAGAGCGGCATGTCGCTCAGCCAGATGCCCGACCTGGTCACGCTGGTGGGAGAGGTGTTCGGCGCCGGATAAGGCGCCGCACCAATCATTCGGATCAGACGAGAGGCGCGAGGCGCATGGACGGATTCACTATCATCGACGGGGTGGTCGCGCTCGTCATCGTGCTGTCGGCACTGCTCGCCTATTCGCGCGGGCTGGTGCGCGAGGCGCTGGCCATCCTGGGCTGGATCGTCGCGGCGGTCCTCGCCTTCGTCTTCGCCCCGCAGGTGCAGCCGCTGGTCAAGGAAATCCCGGTGCTCGGCGACTTCCTCGCCGACAGTTGCGAGCTGTCGATCATCGCCGCCTTCGCCGCGGTCTTCGCGCTGGCGCTGGTCATCGTGTCGCTCTTCACCCCGGTCTTCTCCAGCCTCGTGCAGCGCTCGGCGCTCGGCGGGCTCGATCAGGGGCTCGGCTTCCTCTTCGGTGTGGCGCGCGGCGTGCTGCTCGTGGCCATCGCCTTCTTCGTCTACGAGACGGTGATCACCGCGCAGGACATCCCGATGGTGGATGATTCGCGCTCGGCCGCGGTCTTCGCGCAGTTCACCGGCAAGATCGAGGACCAGAACCCCGAAGCGGCGCTCGGCTGGATCACGGCGCAATACGAGCAGCTGGTCGGCGTCTGTGCCGCGCCCGGTGCGAACGACGCCTGAGGCTCCGGCGGGCTCTGCGCCCAAAGGTCAGAAAACGCGAGCCGCGCTTCCGGGCGCGGCTTTTTCTTTTGTGCAGCGCCGCGCGGGCCAGGCACCGCGGGGCAACACAAAGATCACGCAATCGCACAGTCGTGTTAGCGCAAGTCTTGCCACGCCGCGCTGCGGCGTCCATATGCGAAGCTTCCGTGACACGCGCCCTTCATATCAGTATGAGGGGGCTGTCCCCAGCCCTATGGATTCGGAGCCGCCCTTGTCCGATCGCCAGATGCCCCCCGCCCATCCCTTTGATTTCGACGCCGTCGATGCCGACAAGCTGCACGAAGAGTGCGGCGTGTTCGGGGTCAACGGGGTTACCGACGCGGCGAATTTCGTCGCCCTCGGCCTGCATGCACTGCAGCACCGGGGACAGGAAGCCGGCGGGATCGTCTCTTATCATCCCGAGCACGGGTTCAACTCTGCCCGCCGCTTCGGCTACGTGCGCGACAACTTCACTCGCGCCTCGCTCATGGAAACCCTGCCCGGCGAACTGGCCATCGGCCACGTGCGCTACTCGACCGCCGGCTCGAAAGGCGCTGCGATCCGCGACGTGCAGCCGTTCTTCGGCGAGTTCTCGATGGGCGGCGCTGCCATTGCCCACAACGGCAATATCACCAATGCCGACGCGCTGCGCCGCGAGTTGATTGAGCGTGGCTCGATCTTCCAGAGCTCCTCGGACAGCGAATGCATCATCCACCTGATGGCCCGCTCGCTCCAGCGTGACATCCCGGCCCGCATGGAAGACGCGCTGCGCCGCGTCGAGGGGGCCTTCTCGGTGGTCGCCATGACCCGCACCAAGCTGATCGGTGTGCGCGACCCGCTGGGCGTGCGCCCGCTGGTGCTCGGCAAGCTGGCCGACGACGGCTACGTGCTGAGCTCGGAAACCTGCGCGCTCGACATCATCGGCGCCGAGTTTGTCCGCGAGATCGAACCCGGCGAGATGGTTGTCATCTCGGGCGGCAAGGTCGAGAGCCGCCGCCCCTTCCGTGCGCAGGCCTCGAAGTTCTGCATCTTCGAGCACGTCTACTTCTCGCGTCCCGACTCGATCATCGGCGGCCGCTCGGTTTACGAGACCCGCCGTCAGATCGGCGTCGAGCTGGCCCGCGAAGCGCCGGTCGAAGCCGACCTCGTCTGCCCCGTGCCCGACAGCGGCACCCCGGCGGCGATCGGTTTCGCGCATGAGAGCGGCATTCCCTACGGCATGGGGATCATCCGCAACCAGTACATGGGCCGGACCTTCATCGAGCCGACCGAGCAGATCCGCAACATGGGCGTGCGCCTCAAGCTCAACGTCAACCGCGCGCTGATCCGCGGCAAGCGGGTGATCCTGGTCGACGACTCGGTGGTGCGCGGCACCACCTCGCGCAAGATCAAGGAGATGATCCTCGACGCCGGGGCCGCCGAGGTGCACTTCCGCATCGCATCGCCGCCCACCGCGTGGCCGTGCTTCTACGGCGTGGACACGCCGCAGCGCGAGAAGCTGCTGGCCGCCACCATGTCGGAGGAAGAGATGCGCGAGCACCTTGGCGTTGACAGCCTCAAGTTCATCTCGCTCGACGGTCTCTACCGTGCTGTCGGCGCAAGCGAGGAAGGCCGGAACAACAAGTGCCCGCAGTATTGCGACGCCTGCTTCTCGGGCGAATACCCGGTCGAGCCGGCGGACATGATCGAGAAGGGCTTCAAGCTCAAGACTGCGGCGGAATAACGCAAGGCCTGCGCGCCTCCTCGCCGAGGCGCGCGCCACTTTCCGCCGCTGGACATGTTCCGTTGCGGCGCGCACGGGGACGTGACCACGCGTCCCCCTTTTTATGCCGAAAGCCCCTGTTTATCTGGCTGCAATCCGCTGCAACCACATTCAGGAGAGCAGGCCATGGCAGGCAACACCCCCCCAAAAGTCGCGGCCAGCGCCACCACCCGCGCCCCGCTGCCAAGCGGCATTGCCCTGCTGGGCGTGCGCGGCTCGGACCGCGACCCGCGCGCCCTGGTGCGCCTGCCCGATGGCCGCGTGGTGACGGTCGGCGTCGGCAGCCAGCTCGGGCGGCAGAAGATCATCGCGATCGACCAGGACCGCATCGCCCTGTCGAAAGGCGGGTCGGCCGAGTGGATCGAGCTTCCCTGAGCCGCAGCTGACGCAGCCCCGCCACGGCGACAACGCGCCGCGTCTCGCGGCATCTGGCGCGAATTGACATTTTCCGACGCGCGGGCGAGACGACTGCCATGAGTGAAAAGATCGCCCTTGTCACCGGAGCCTCACGCGGGCTGGGCTTCGCCCTCGCCGAAGCGCTTGCGCCGGAGTACCACATCGTCGCCGTCGGTCGCACCACCGGCGGGCTCGAGGATCTCGACGACCGCATCAAGGCCAAGGGCGGGGCGGCGACGCTTGCTCCCATGGACATCACCAAGCCGGAGGCCATGGCGCAGCTCTGCCGCTCGGTCTGGGATCGCTGGGGCGGCATCAAACTGTGGCTGCACACCGCCGTGCACGCCGGCCCTCTCGCACCTGCGAACCACCTCGATCAGAAGGACTGGCAGAAGTCGATCGCGACCAATCTGACAGCAACCGGCGTGCTGATCCCCTACATCACCCCGCTGCTGGGTGAGGACGGTCGCGCGGTGTTCTTCGAGGACGACCACGCGGGCGAGCGCTTCTACGGCCACTACGGCACCACCAAGGGCGCGCAGATCGCCCTCGCCCGCAGCTGGCAGGCCGAGACCGGCAAGACTGGCCCGAAGGTGGAGATCGTTGCGCCGAAGCCGATGCACACCACCACCCGGGTGGTCTTTCACCCGGGCGAGGATAAGACCGCCCTCGCCTCGCCCTACGCCGAGGCCGCGCGTCTGCTGGGCGAGCTGAACCTCATCTGACCGGCTGCCGCCCCCGGAAGGTCCCGGGGGCCTAGGACAGCTCGAACCTCGACACCCCGGCCCCGGACAGCACCTCGTCGAGCTCCGGCGCGGCGAGGAACTCCAGCACCGCCATGGCTTCGGGCGGCGCGCTGCGGGTGACGAAGACCGACATGTCGATATGGGTGTCCAACGCGTCCGGAAAGATCGCCGCGGGCTCGACCCCGGGACTCGCAAGGATCGTCGTCAGCGGTGCGACCGCCAGCCCGATCTCGCCCCCGGCCACCGCCGCCACCGGCGCGCCGCCCCCCATTGGCCGGCAGAACGGCCCCACCGCCCCGACCACGCCCAGCCGGCCGAGCACGCCGAGAAAGGTGCGCCCGCTGGTGCCCGCACCGGTGTAGCCGATGCTCTGCCCGGACCCAAGCAGCGCGATGATCTCCTCGACCTCTGTCAGCACCGGCCCTCCGCTGCCCGCCTTGCGGGCGACAGCGAGCCGCACCCGACCGAAGGCCCGATGTGCCGCCGGGTCCACAAGCCCCGCGTCGATCAGCTGGCGCACATACGTCGGATTGCTGAGACCGATGTCACCGCGCCGCCCCTGGAAAACCCGCTCGGCGATCGCCGGGTTGAGATCGTGCACCGTCCGCAACTGGAGGCCGGTGGCTGCCTCCATGCGCGCGCGGAGCGAAGCGACCACCGCCTTGATCGCGAGCGGGACGAGAATGACAAGTTCATGGGAGGTCATGCGGGCAGCCTTGAAAGTGTTCGACTTCGGCGGACGATAGCATGTTCCGCACCGGGGCGAAGCCTCCGGCACGCTCTATGATCGTGGTCAGCAACGCTTGGTCCCGGCAGTATCTCCGCTACCTCAGAGTCACACCTGAGACCAGATCGCATCAGCCGCGCGTCGCCGCCCCGCTGCGCCTTGCTCCACCGCGGACCATTGCCTATGGAAGATCCATAACAGGGAACCCAAAATGCGCATTCTCATCACCAACGACGACGGCATCAACGCCCCGGGGCTGACGGTGCTGCAGGCCATCGCCGAAGAGCTCGCCGGACCCGACGGCGAGGTCTGGACCGTGGCCCCGGCCTTCGAGCAATCGGGCGTGGCCCATTGCATCAGCTATACCCACCCGATGATGATCGCAGAGATGGGCCCCCGCCGCTGGGCGGCGGAGGGCAGCCCGGCCGACTGTGTGCTCGCCGGCCTGCACGACGTGATGAAGGACTGTCCCCCGGACCTCGTGCTCTCCGGCGTGAACCGCGGCAACAACTCGGCCGAGAACGCACTCTATTCCGGCACGCTTGGCGGTGCCATGGAAGGCGCGCTGCAGGGTCTGCCGTCGATCGCCCTGTCGCAGTACCTCGGCCCGCGCACCCGCGATCTGGAAAATCCCTTCGAGACCGCCGGCACCCATGGCGCCGAGGTGATCCGCCGCATCCTTGCCGCGGGCACCGAGACAGATGGCGACTACCGACTGTTCTGGAACGTCAATTTCCCGCCCTGCCCGGCGGATGAGGTCAAGGGCACCCGCGTCGTGCCGCAAGGCCGTCGCGAGGGCACCAACTATTCCGTCGAGCCGCACCTGTCGCCCTCGGGCCGGCGCTTCTTGTGGATCCGCGGCGGCGACCAGCGCCAGCCCGCGCCCGCCGGAACCGATGCCGCGGTGAACCTCGACAGCTACATCTCGGTCACCCCGATGCGCGCCGATCTGACCGATCATGCCGCGCTGGCGGCCCTGGAAGGGGCCTTTGCATGAGTTTCGACGCGGAAGCCAAGATGCAGCTTCTCTTCGCCCTGCGCTCGCGCGGGGTGACCGACAGCCTCGTGCTCGAGGCGATGGAAAAGATCGACCGAGGGCTCTTCGTAAAGGGGTACTTCACCGACCGCGCCTACGAGGACATGCCGCTGCCGATCCCCTGCGGGCAGACCATCTCGCAGCCCTCGGTGGTGGGGCTGATGACCCAGGCGCTGAACGTGTCCAACCGTGACAAGGTGCTCGAGGTCGGCACTGGCTCGGGCTACCAGGCAGCGATCCTGAGCCAGCTGGCCCGACGGGTCTATACCGTCGACCGCCACCGCCGGCTCGTGGTTGAGGCGCGCAAGGTGTTCGACGCGCTGGATCTTTCCAATATCACCGCTTTCACCGCCGATGGCAGCTTCGGCCTGCAGGAGCAGGCGCCCTTCGATCGCATCCTGGTGACCGCCGCCGCCGAGGACCCGCCGGGCCCGCTCTTGGCCCAGCTGCGGATTGGCGGTATCATGGTTCTGCCCGTTGGGCAGTCCGACGCCGTGCAGCACCTCATCCGGGTGACCCGCACGGAGCAGGGCTTCGACTATGACGAGCTGCGCCCCGTGCGCTTCGTGCCGCTTGTGGAAGGTCTGGCCAAGGAGAGCTGACCGCCTCAGGCGGCTATTGACATGACGTCCCGGGACAAGGGGCGCAGGCGAGGATCGAGACAGATGGACGACGCTTTCCGCAAATCCGCCACCCGCGTTGCCGGGCCTCTGGCAGCGGCTGCCCTGCTGGCGGCCTGCTCTGGCCCGCTTGACTACGACATGCGCGGCCGCATGGGCGGGCCGCTCGACACTTCACAGGCGGCGCTCGCCGCCAGCACCGCCGACAAGCCGGTGCCGGATGCGCGCGGCGTGCTGTCCTACCCGACCTATCAGGTGGCCGTCGCCCGCAACGGCGACACCGTGGCGACCGTGGCGAACCGTGTCGGCCTCGCCGCCGGCGAGGTCGCCCGTTACAACGGCATGCAGGCCAACGACCCGATGCGCGCCGGCGAGATCCTCGCCCTGCCCAGCCGCGTCGGTGTGGCCGTGCCGAGCAGCTCGGTCGACATCACCACGCTGGCCGGGAACGCGATCAACAATGCCCCTGCGACGGCCCGTCCGTCCGAGGTGACCACCAGCACGCTCGCACCGGCGCAGACCAGCTCGGCCGCGCAGACGGGCGGCGTCGAGCCGATCCGTCACAAGGTCCAGCGCGGCGAGACCGCCTACACGGTCGCCCGCCTCTACGGCGTGACGCCGAAGTCGCTTGCCGAGTGGAACGGCCTCGATAGCAACTTCACCCTGCGCGAAGGCCAGTACCTGATGATCCCGGTGGTCGAGCAACGCGCCACCCGCGCCGAGACGGTGACCGTCTCCCCCGGCTCGGGCTCGCCGACCCCGCAGCCGCCCTCCTCGGTGCAGCCGCTGCCGCAGGATGAACCGTCCAAGGCGGCGCAGACCACGACCGCCGCCGCCGCGAAGCCTGTGGCAGATATCGGTCAGGCCTCGTCCAACGCGCTGATGGCAATGCCGGTGAACGGCTCGATCGTGCGCGAGTACTCCAAGGGCAAGAACGAAGGGATCGACATCTCGGCCAGTGCCGGCAGCGCGGTCAAGGCTGCCGCCAGCGGCACCGTCGCGGCGATCACCCGCAACACCGAGAACGTTCAGATCGTCGTCATCCGCCACCCGGACGAGCTGCTGTCGATCTACACCCATCTCGACGGGCTGCAGGTCAAGAAGGGCGACGCGGTGAGCCGTGGCCAGACCATTGGCTCGGTGCGCGCCGCCGATCCGGCCTTCCTGCACTTCGAGGTCCGCAAGGGCTTCGAGAGTGTCGATCCCATGAGCTACCTGCGCTGATCTTCGATCTGCCGCCAGAGACAGGAAACCCCGCGCCAGGAGCGCGGGGTTTTTCGTTGCGCGGCCATGAGCGGTTCGCTCAGACCAGCGACACCGCCACCGTGCCAAGCCCCGCGATCTCGCCGGACACCTCGGTGCCCGCGGGGAAATACGGCAACCCGCAGAGCGAGCCGGTGATCACCACCTGCCCCGGCTGCAGCCCGCCGCAATGATCGCCGAGCACCTCGCAGAGCAGCGCCAGGTTGGCCAGCGCCGAGCCGCCCGGCACCGTCGCCGCGCCGTCCAGGACCACCGTCTCACCGGCGGTCATCCGCGCCTCCACCGCGCCGAAATCGCGGCCATCCCAATCCGTCAGGGGGGCGCCGGCAACCAACCCGGCGTTGATCTGCATGTCCGCGAGCTTGAGCAGCGGCGTGTCGGCCCCCTCGCCCTCCAGCCGGGTGTCCACCAGCTCGATCACCGGGCGCGGCACGAAGTACTCAGCCACCGGCTCCGGAAGGCCCGACCCCGGCAGCGGCTTGAGCAGCTCGAAGCCGATCTCCAGCTCGACCCCCAGCACGTCGCGCACCGCGGCGCGTCCGCCGTCCTCGACGACATCGGCAACGGCGATCGGCGCCACCACCGGCGCCACCGCGCCGACACCCGCAGCCACCTTGAAGCCCGCGATACCGCCGCGCGCGGCTGCCACCGCCTGTTGCACCGCGAGGCACGCATCGCGATCTGCCGGCAGTTCGACCCCAGCGCCGGAGGGCGCGAAGCGGGTCCCGGCCTCATGGGCTTTCTGCATTGCGGCAATAAAGGCGGACAGGTCGGCAACTTCGGTCATGGGGGTCTCCGGAAACGGGGGCGTGGCGCGACCAGGAACGGTCCGCGCGTTCAGCGCTTAGAGCAAGGCCGAGACGACGCCAAGCACCGGCGAATCCCCGCCGCCCGATGCTCCGCGACTGCGGCTTCCCGCAACGCAGCCGCGCCCAACTTCTGAACGCTTTGACGCAAGTCCCCGGAGATAATGTTCAACTTTTTGTGTGGCTGCGAAAGACGCCACGTCAGAAGCGCCTCCGAAACGCGGCGGCCTGCCGCCGAAGGCCGCACCCCGACTTCGCGAAAATGATGCGGACTTCCGCATGATTTCCCTAGAATCTCCGGAGGTCTCCGGTCTATTTCCGGCCCGCGCGGCGAGCGAGTCGCGGCGCCGCACGTTCCGTCACACAAAGCTGATCGGCAATGATGTGCGACGGAATGACCTATTCGGTTCGCGCCTGCAGCATTCTACGCGCGACCCACCTGTAACGGACGCGCCCGTGCTGAGTGCGCCCGAATTGTTCTCCCGGAGCGGCCTCCTCCTCTCACCCGCCGATCCGGAAAGACCTGCGAGGCTGACTTGAGACTATCGTTCAAAATTCCGATCCTGCTGGGAGCGGTCGCGAGCCTGTCGGCATGCCAGTACGACGTGCTTGCGCCGTCGGGCTGGGTTGCCGCCGAGCAGCGTGACCTGCTGGTCATCTCGACCCTGCTCATGCTGATCGTGATCATCCCGGTCATCTTCATGGCCATCTGGTTCCCGCTGCGCTACCGCGCCGACCGCCCCGACCAGTCCGACTACGCGCCGGAATGGTCGCACTCGACCCGGCTGGAATACGTGCTGTGGGGCGTGCCGATCATCATCGTCGCGATCCTCGGCGTCTATACCTACATCTACACGCACCGGCTCGACCCCTACCGCCCGCTCGACGCGGCGGAGATCGGAACCGAGATCGGTGAGCCGATCGAGGTGGACGTGGTCTCGCTCGACTGGAAATGGCTGTTCATCTATCCCGAACAGGGCGTGGCCTCGGTCAACGAGCTCGCTGTTCCCGCGGGCCGTCCGATCAACCTGCGCCTGACGTCCTCGACCGTGATGACCACTTTCTCGGTCCCGGCGCTCGGCGGCATGATCTACACCATGGCCGGCATGGAAACGAAGCTGCACCTCATCGCTGACGAGGAAGGCACCTACTTCGGCCAGGCCGCGCACTACTCGGGCCCCGGCTTCTCGGAAATGCACTTCGACACGCTTGCGATGAGCGATGCCGACTTCGACCAATGGGTCGAAAAGGCCCGCGCCTCGAACGACGAACTGTCGCGCGAAGCCTACCTCGAGCTCGAAGTGCCCACGATGGCAAACGAGGTGCAGTACTACAGCGGCGTCGATGACGGGCTGTTCGATCGCATCCGCGGTCTCTGCGTCGACGAAGGCAAGATCTGCATGGATCAGATGATGATGCAGGACGAGATGGGCGGCGGCGGCCTCGAGGGCATCGCCAACAAGCACATGTACCAATACGACGACCAGCGCGCGATCGACGGCTTCGGCAATCCGATCGGCGTGCCGGCAACGCCCTCCGCCCCGGCCCACGGCGGCCACGCGGATGGCGAAACCCTTTCCATGAACTCGCATGAGGGAGCAGCGCACGATGGCATCTGAAGCCCATGTCCAAGCCCCCGAGACCTGGTCGCCGCTCTTCGGCCGCCTGACCCTCGACTGGATCCCCTACCACGAGCCGATCCTCGTGGGCACCTTCTCGGCCATCGTGCTGGGCGGCATCGCCGCCGTCCTGCTGATGACCTACTTCAAGCTCTGGGGTCCGCTCTGGCGTGACTGGATCACCAGCGTCGACCACAAGAAGATCGGCATCATGTACATGGTGCTCGGCTTCATCATGTTCATCCGCGGCTTTGCCGACGCTTTGATGATGCGCGCCCAGCAGGCCATGGCGGCCGGCGGCGCCGAGGGCTACCTGCCCCCGCACCACTACGACCAGGTCTTCACCGCCCACGGCGTGATCATGATCTTCTTCGTGGCGATGGCCTTCATCACCGGCATCATGAACTTCGTCATGCCGACGCAGATCGGTGCCCGCGACGTGGCCTTCCCCTTCCTGAACAACTTCTCGTTCTGGATGACGGTGGCCGGCGCGCTGCTGGTGAACATCTCGCTGTTCATCGGCGAATTCGCCCGTGTCGGCTGGCTGGCCTTCCCGCCCCTGTCGGGATCGGCCTTCTCGAGCGGACCCGGCGTGGACTACTACCTCTGGGCACTGCAGATCGCCGGTGTGGGTACGACGCTTTCGGGCGTGAACCTGCTCGCGACCATCTTCAAGATGCGCGCCAAGGGCATGAAGCTCTTCGACATGCCGGTCTTCACCTGGACCACGCTCTGCACCAACGTGCTGATCGTCGCCGCCTTCCCGGTGCTGACCGCCACGCTGACCATGCTGACGCTCGACCGCTACCTCGATTTCCACTTCTTCACCAACGATCTTGGCGGCAACGCCATGATGTACGTGAACCTGATCTGGATCTGGGGTCACCCCGAGGTCTACATCCTGATCCTGCCGATCTTCGGCGTGTTCTCGGAAATCGTGCAGACCTTCTCGGGCAAGCCGCTGTTCGGCTACAAGACCATGGTCTGGGCGACCGCCTGCATCATGGTGCTCTCGTTCGTCGTGTGGCTGCACCACTTCTTCACCATGGGCTCCGGCGCCAATGTGAACACCTTCTTCGGCATCACCACGATGATCATCGCGGTGCCTACCGGCGTGAAGGTCTTCAACTGGCTCTTCACCATGTACAAGGGCCGCGTGCAGTTCGAGGTCCCGATGCTCTGGACCACCGGTTTCATCGTGACCTTCGCCATCGGCGGCATGACCGGCGTTCTGCTGGCGGTTCCGCCGGTTGACTTCCAGCTGCACAACACGCTGTTCCTCATCGCCCACTTCCACAACGTCATCATCGGCGGCGTGGTGTTCGGGGTCTATGCCGCCGTCACCTTCTGGTGGCCCAAGGCCTTCGGCTTCAAGCTGGACGACAAGTGGGGACGCCGCACCTTCTGGTTCTGGTGTGTGGGCTTCTACTTCGCCTTCATGCCGCTCTACGCGCTCGGCCTGATGGGCGTGACGCGCCGCCTGCAGAGCTACATGGACCAGGCCTGGCAGATCTACTTCATCATCGCCGCCTTCGGCGCGGTGCTGATCGCCTGTGGCATCGCCTGCGGCTTCATCAACTTCGCCGTCTCGATCCTGCGGCGCAAGGAACTGGCCTGCGGCAACGATCCGTGGAACGCGCGCACCCTCGACTGGGCAACCCAGTCGCCGCCCGCCAACTACAACTTCCCGCAGGACATCGTGGTCTCCGGCCGTGATTACTTCTGGAAGATGAAGCAGGACGGGTTCAAGTGGTCGACCAGCTACTCGGACATCCACATGCCGAACAACACGGCCACCGGCGTCATCGTCGCCGCCATGGCCCTGGTCTTCGGTTTCGCGATGATCTGGTACATCTGGTGGCTCGCCGCGATCTCGTTCATCGGCATGATCGCGACGGTGATCGCGCATACCTTCAACTACAATCAGGATCACTGGATCCCGGCGGCGAAAGTCGCTGAAACGGAAGCGAAGGGAGAGGTCGCATGACCATGCTCGACACTCCGCTGACCGGACGCGTGGAGGGGCCTCACGGCCCCGACCACCACCCCGATCATCACCACGCCAGCCCCACTCCCATCGGGTTCTGGATCTACCTGATGAGCGACTGCATCATCTTTGCATCGCTCTTCGCCGCCTATGCCGTGCTGGGCAACAACTTCGCCGGCGGGCCGGGTCCGAAGGACCTGTTCGAGCCGGGCTTCGTGCTTGCTGAAACCGCGCTGCTGCTGATCTCTTCGGTCACCTTCGGCGTCGCCATGCTGAAGGCCGACAAGCACGACATGGATGCCACCACGATGTGGCTGGTGATCACCGGCCTCTTCGGCGCGGGCTTCATCGGGATGGAACTTTACGAGTTCAACCACCTGATCCACATCGGCGCGGGCCCCGACCGTTCGGGCTTCCTGTCGGCCTTCTTCCTGCTGGTCGGCACCCACGGTCTGCACGTGACCTTCGGCCTGGTGTGGCTTTGCGTGATGATCGCGCAGATCCGCATGAAGGGCATGATCCCGGCGAACATGCAGCGTCTCGCGACGCTGAGCATGTTCTGGCACTTCCTCGATCTCGTCTGGATCGGGGTGTTCTCCTTCGTCTACCTCGTGAGGCTGATCTGATGAGCGCACATTCCGAAGCATCGCACGGCACCATGGGCCAGCTGATGATCGGTTTCGCCCTCGCGGCGATCCTGAGCATCATCCCCTTCGCGCTGGTCATGATGGAAACCGACATCGCCCCGACCACGCTGGTGGCGATCATCATGGGTCTGGGCGCCGTCCAGATCGTCGTTCACCTCGTGTACTTCCTGCACCTCAAGAGCAGCACCGAAGAGGGCTGGACCCTCGCGGCGACCGTTCTCGCGGTGGTCATCGTGGCGATCGTTCTGGCTGGCTCGCTCTGGGTCATGCACAACATGAACGCCAACATGATGCCGATGAGCGAAGGCAACATGGTCATGGATCCCGAGGCCACCCCGGGCGCCAGCATGTCCGGCAACCACGAAGGCCACAACTGATGGGCGCGGCGGCGCATAAGCCCGGCGTGCAGCGCCGCCGCTGGCCACTCATCGTGGTGGTCACGCTCATCGCCCTTGCCGGACTTGTCGGCTTCACCTCGCTGGCGATCTGGCAGGTGAACCGGCTGCACTGGAAAGTGGCCCTGATCGAGAGGGTCGAGGCGCGCGTCCATGCCGCGCCCGTCCCCGCCCCCGGCCCGGATGACTGGGCCGGGATCACCGCCGAGAGCGCCGAGTACCGGCATGTCACTCTCAGCGGCACCTTCCTCAATGACGAGGAAGTGCAGATTTACACCCCCGCGGATTTCGGCCCTGCCTATTGGGTCCTGACCCCGCTGCGCCGCGACGACGGCACGGTGGTGATGGTCAACCGCGGACAGGTGCCCGAAAACCTCAAGGATCCCGCCACCCGCGACGCACCCGAGGGCCCTCAGACCGTCATCGGCCTGCTGCGCATATCCGAGGACCGCGGCTGGCTCTTCTCGCGCGACAACGATCCCGAGAACGGCAACTGGTATCGCCGCGACATCGGCTCGATCACCGCGACCAAGGGGTTCGAGAACGCCGCGCCCTTCTTCATCGATCAGGACAAGGGCGCCGATCCCAAGGCCTGGCCGCGCGGCGGGCAGACCGTGGTAAGCTTCCGCAACGCGCACCTGAGCTACGCGCTGACCTGGGCCGGACTCGCGCTGTTGGTGATTGCCGCCTGGAGTCTGTTCATCTGGACGGAGTTCCGCCGCACCCGCTGAGGTTTCAGCGCCGCAGCATCATCGGCAGCAGCACCAGCGGCACCAGCAGGAGCAGCAGCGCCACCGCCCCAAAGGAGGCGCGCAGCCCGAAGACCTCGGACAGCCCGCCCATCATCGGCGGCCCCATGAAGAACCCGGTGTAGCCGATCACCGTCGCCCGGCTGATCGCCCGCGCCCGCGCCTGCGGCGTCAGCCGCGCGCCGAGCCAGGCATAGGCCATGGGTGCCAGCACCGAGACGCCGAAGCCCAGCACCGCAAAGCCGATCCAGCCGACCAGCGCGGTCGGCGCAAGCGCTGCCGTCACCGAGCCGAGTGCGGCAAGCCCCGCCCCGGCCCCCAGAACGCCCGCACCGTTGAGGCGCCGGATCAGCCCCTGACCTGAGAGCCGTCCCGCGCCCATGGTCAGACCCAGCAGCGTCGGCGCCAGCGCGCCGCCAACGGCCCCCGCACCGAGGTTGCGCTCGAGATGCAGCGCCGACCAGGCCTCGGTCGCCTGCTCGGCCATGAAGCCGATGCAGATCACCACCCCTGCAAGCGCCACGATCCCCCAGGGCAGCGGCGCGCGTCCGGTCTGCTCGGTCGTCTCCTCGGGCAGAACCACCTCGCCGCCGCGCGCGACGACGGCCGCCACCAGCGTCAGGCAGGCCGCGCCCAGGAAGATGCTCCAGAGCGGCAGCCCCCCGCCCCGCGCGATGCCCGCCGCCAGCGCTGCGCAGGCGTAGATCAAAGAGTAGCCGCCATGGGCGAGGTTCATCAGCGGCCGACCCGAGCGCGCCTCGAGCTGCGAGAGCTGCGCGTTCATCGCCACGTCGACCGTTCCCGCCGCCGCCGCGCAGAACAGCATCGCTGCGGCGAACTGCCCCCACGAGCCGGCGATGCCCGGCATCAGGAAGCCGAGCCCCAACAGCGCGGTGAAGAGCGGGATGGCGAGCGCCTTCAGCCGCTCCTCGGCCCAGGGGGCCAGCCACATGGCAAGGATCGCGCCGCAGGTCGAGACCAGCATGGCGGTGCCCAGTCCGCCGTCGGTCAGGCCCACCTGGGCTTTGATCGCGGGCACGCAGCCTGCGAAGACACCCCAGCAGATGCCGATGGCAGCGAAGCCGGCCAGCGGGCGGCGGATCAGGCGGATGTCGGACAGGATGCTCATGGCGCAAGCCGTGACACGGGCCGCCGCGAAGATCCAGACGCGCCAATCGCGCCCTGCGCGGGGTTTCGCGTGATTCAGCCCTTGCCGAAAAGGGCGATCCGGTCTATGGGGCTGCGTTCATCGCGGGGTGACAGCCTTGGAGGCACCCCGCCCTAGATACATTGGAGATACAAAATGGCTGGTGAGATTCCTGATCTCGTAGCTCTGGAACGGTCGGGGACGGGCAAGGGCGCCGCTCGGCAAGCTCGTCGCGACGGCATGGTTCCGGGGATCGTCTTTGGTGGTGAAGCAGATCCGCTTCCGATCCAGATCCCGTTCAACTCGCTGCTGAAGACCCTGAAGGCCGGTCGCTTCAAGTCGACCCTCTTCAACCTGAAGGTCGACGGCCACGAAGACGTGCGCGTGATCTGCCGTGACGTCCAGCGCGACGTCGTGAAGGATCTGCCGACGCACTTCGACCTGATGCGCCTGCGCCGCACCTCGCGGATCAACCTGTTCATCCACGTTGATTTCATCAACGACGAGCAGGCACCGGGCCTCAAGCGCGGCGGCGTTCTGACCATCGTGCGTCAGGAAGTCGAGCTGAACGTTCTTGCCGGCGACATCCCGGACCACATCACCGTGGACCTGGCCGGCAAGCAGATCGGCGACGTGATCCACATCAACGACGTCGTCCTGCCGGAAGGCGTGAAGCCGACCATCGACCGCAACTTCGTGATCGCCAACATCTCGGCGCCGCGCGGTCTGGTTGCTGACGAAGCCGAAGAAGCTGAAGAGGCCGCTGCAGAGGAGTAATCCTCGCGCCCTCGGACTGACGGACGGCCCCGCCAATCTGGCGGGGCCGTTTGCGTTTCAGCCCCAACCCCGGGGACAACGAGCTCTGGCCTCGGAGGCCCGCCCCACACTCTGGCCTCAGACCAGCTCGATCACCGACTCGAAGATTTCCAGCTCCGGCCCGCCACGGTACATCTCGGCGCGCCCCTTGGCCCCCTTGTGGGCGATGCGGAAGGCCTCGCTCTTGGTCCAGCCGATGAAGCTCTCCTCGTCTTCCCAGATGGTGTGCGAGGCATAGAGAATGTGATCCTCGCGCTCCGGCCCCTTCAGCAGCGCGAAGCTGCGGAAGCCCGGCACCGACTTCAGCTGGCTGTCGCGCTGCGCCCAGACCTCTTCGAACTCCGCCGCCTTCTCGGGGATCACCTTGAAGCGGTTCATCGTGAGATACATGGTCTCTCCTTCCTGTCTGTGCTATCGGCGTTCCCGTCCTATCTAGGGCCAAACAGAGACAAATCGGAGAGACGCGGTGCAGATTTTCGTGGGTCTGGGCAATCCCGGCGGCAAATACGCGAAGACGCGGCACAATATCGGCTTCATGGCCGTCGACCGGATCGCCGAGGATCACGGCTTCAGCCCATGGCGCGCCCGCTTCCAGGGCGAGGTCGCCGAGGGCCGACTGGGCAGCGAGAAGGCGCTGTTGCTGAAGCCGCAGACCTTCATGAACCTCTCGGGCCAGTCGGTCGGCGAGGCGATGCGTTTCTTCAAGCTCGAACCCGGCGACGTGACGGTGTTCCACGACGAGCTCGACCTCGCGCCGGGCAAATGCCGAGTGAAGACCGGCGGCGGCCACGCCGGGCACAACGGGCTGCGCTCGATCCACCAGCATATCGGCGAGGCCTACCATCGCATCCGCCTCGGCATCGGCCATCCGGGCCGCAAGGAGGCGGTCGCGGGCTACGTGCTGCATGACTTCGCCAAGGCCGAGGAAGACTGGCTGGACGATCTGATGCGCGGCATCTCCGACGGGGCGAAGGCGCTCGCAGAGGGCGACAAGCCCGGCTTCCAGAATGCCGTGGCACTGCGCGTTGCCCCGGCGCGCTCGTCGAAAACCGCACCCAAGGCCGGCGCCACGCCGAAAGCCGGGACTGCACCCGCGACCGAGGCCCAGACCGAGGCTCGGGCCGAGGACAATCGCAGCCCGCTGCAGAAGCTCGCCGACAAGTTCCGCTGACCGAACCCGGGCTTGCACCTCCGCGCCTTGCTGCAGCCCCACGGCTTCTCTAGGCTGGAACCGGGGGGAAGAGACTGGAGAGACACATGCAGAAAGATCGTGCAATCAACGTCTTGGGCGGCCAGCTTCACCCCTGCTCGGTCGATCCGATGACCGGCTATTTCCGCGACGGCCACTGCAACACCTGCCCCGAGGATGCAGGCAGCCATACGGTCTGCGCGGTGATGACCGCAGAATTCCTCGCCTACTCCAAATATGTCGGCAATGACCTTTCGACCCCGCGCCCCGGGCTGCGCTTTCCGGGGCTGAAGCCCGGCGATCAGTGGTGCCTCTGCGCGCTGCGCTTCCTCCAGGCCCATGACGAGGGCTGCGCGCCCAAGGTGCAGCTCGAGTCGACCCATGCGAAGGCGCTGGAAGTCGTCGCCCTCGACATCCTCGAGCAGCACAAGGCCGACTGAGCCCCGGGCGTTTCAGAACGTCGGTGGCGTGCAGGCCGAGAACAGCACGCAGGGCTCCGCCCCGACCTGCCTGAACCGGTGCGGCACGCGGCTGTCGAAGTAGTAGGCATCGCCGGGCCCGAGGATCTTGCGCTCTTCGCCGACGGTGATCTCGATCCGTCCCGAGATGACGATGCCGCCCTCCTCCCCATCGTGGCCGTACATCACCCGCCCGGTATCCCCGCCCGGCGCGTAGGTCTCCTTGAGCAGCATCATCGCGCGCCCGAACAGCGTCGCCCCCACCTGCTTCAGCGAGACGTTCTTCTTGCCGATCTCGACCAATTCTTCGGCGGCGTAGAAGATCTGCCGCTCGGGTGCCGGCTCGAAGGCGAAGAACTCCGACAGGCTCACCGGGATGCCATCGAGGATCTTGCGCAGCGCGCCCACCGAGGGGTTCGACTTGCCGGACTCGATGAGTGAAATCGTCGAGTTCGGCACCCCCACCTTCTTGGCAAGGCTACGCTGCGACAACCCCGCCCGTTCGCGAAGCACCCGCAGACGGTGACCTAGGGCAAGGTCGTCCTGAGTCGTGTTCGAAGTGTTCATTATCTGCGATAACCCTGTTCAGCATGCCTGTATATACAACGAGTTACGCGCATCAAGAAACAGACTTTTTCGGAATACTGGAACCTATAGCTTGCCGGTCAGAGAAACACACGGGCAGCAAAGCGCCCGACCGGAGGACCGACCATGCTCAAGCAAACTGCCAACGCCGAGATCGAAACCCGCCGCAAGGCCGCGCTGGCACGCGGCGTCGGCGTGCTCACCGACCACTACGCGGTGAAGGCCGAAAACTCCGAGATCTGGGATGCCGACGGCACCCGTCTCATCGACTTCGCCGCGGGCATCGCCGTGGTCAACACCGGCCACCGCCACCCCAAGGTCATGGCCGCCGTTGCCGAGCAGCTGAACGCCTTCACCCACACCTGCCATCAGGTCGTGCCCTACGAGAACTACGTGCGCCTTGCCGAGCGGCTGAACGCGCGCGCACCGGGGGATTTCGCCAAGAAAGCCATGTTCGTCACCACCGGTGCCGAGGCCGTCGAGAACGCGGTGAAGATCGCACGTGCCCACACCGGTCGTCAGGCCGTCGTCGCCTTTAGCGGTGCCTTCCACGGCCGCACCTTCATGGGGATGACGCTGACCGGCAAGGTCGCGCCCTACAAGACCGGCTTCGGCCCGATGATGGGCGACGTCTTCCACGCGCCCTTCCCCAATGAGCTTCACGGCGTCAGCGTGGACGACAGTTTCAAGGCGCTCGACATGCTGTTCAAGGCCGATGTCGACCCGGCCCGCGTCGCCGCGATCATCTTCGAGCCGGTGCAGGGCGAAGGCGGCTTCAACCCCGCGCCGAAGGGGTTCGTCGAGCGCCTGCGGAAGCTCTGCGACGACAAGGGCATCGTGCTGATCGCCGACGAGGTGCAGACCGGCTTCGCCCGCACCGGCACGCTCTTTGCCATGGAGGCCTACGGCGTCGCGGCTGACCTGACGACGATGGCCAAGGGGCTCGGCGGCGGTCTTCCGATCTCCGGCGTGGTCGGCCGCGCCGAGATCATGGACGCGGCGGCCCCCGGCGGGCTCGGCGGCACCTATGGCGGCAACCCGCTGGGCATCGCGGCGGCGAACGCCGTGCTCGACGTGATCGACGAGGAGAAGCTCTGCGAGCGCGCCAATGCCCTCGGCGGCAAGCTGAAGGCGAGGCTCGAAGCCCTGCGCGCCGATGTGCCCGAGATCGCCGAGATCCGCGGCCCGGGTTTCATGGTCGCCGCCGAGTTCATCGACGCTGACGGCACCCCCCTGCCCGAGCTCGCCAATGCCATCCGCCTCGAGGCTCTGAACCGAGGCCTGTTGCTGCTCACCTGCGGCGTGCATGGCAACGTGATCCGCTTCCTCGCCCCGATCACCATCCAGGACGAGGTCTTCGAAGAGGCCATGGCGATCCTCGAAGCCGCCGCCAAGGCCGCGAAAGGACTCTGAAATGAAAGACCTGAACACCGCATCGCTGGCTCTCAAGGACGCCAGCCTGCTCGAGACCCGCGCCTATGTGAACGGCACCTGGGTCGAGGGCGAGAAGACCTTCCCGGTGGAGAACCCCTCCACCGGCGAGATCATCGCGCATGTGGCGGATCTGTCGGCCACCGACGTGACCGCCGCAATCGACGCTTCCTACGCCGCCAAGAAGGCCTGGGCCGCGAAGTCGGGCAAGGAGCGCAGCGCGATCCTGCGCAAACTCTTCAACCTGCTGGTGGAAAACGCCGACGACCTTGCCACCATTCTCACCGCCGAGATGGGCAAGCCCTGGGCGGAAGCGCGCGGCGAAATCCTCTACGGCGCCTCCTACATCGAGTGGTTCGCCGAGGAAGCCAAGCGCGTCTACGGCGACATGATCCCGGGGCCGCAGTCCAGCACCCGCATGGTGATCGTCAAGCAGCCGGTGGGTGTGGTGGGCGCAATCACCCCCTGGAACTTCCCCAACGCCATGCTGGCGCGCAAGATGGCGCCCGCGCTGGCTGTGGGCTGCACCATGGTGGCACGCCCTTCCGAGTTCACGCCGCTCTCGGCGCTGTCCCTCGCGGTTCTGGCCGAGCGCGCGGGCGTGCCCGCGGGCGTCTTCAACGTGCTGCCCGGCCTCGACGCCGCCGGCATGGGCCAGGAAATGTGCGCAAGCCCGAAGGTCGCCAAACTGACCTTCACCGGCTCCACCCGCGTCGGCAAGCTGCTGATGAAGCAGGGCGCGGACACGGTGAAGAAGCTCTCGCTTGAGCTCGGCGGCAACGCGCCCTTCATCGTCTTCGACGACGCCGATCTGGATGCGGCGGTCGAGGGCGCGATGCTGGCGAAGTTCCGCAACAACGGCCAGACCTGCGTCTGCGCCAACCGCATCTACGTGCAGGCCGGCGTCTACGACGCCTTCGCCGAGAAACTCGGCGCGGCGCTGGACAAGCTGACCTTGGGCGATGGCTTTGCCGAAGGCGTGAACACCGGCCCGCTGATCAACACCGCGGCGCTGGCGAAGGTCGAGGACCATATCGCCGATGCCGTGGCCAAAGGCGCGAACGTGGTCAAGGGCGGTGCCCGCTCCGATCTGGGCCGCACCTTCTTCGAGCCGACGCTGCTCACCGGCGTGACGCAGGAGATGACGGTCGCCCGCGAGGAAACCTTTGGCCCGCTCGCTCCGCTGGTGCGCTTCGAGAGTGAGGACGAGGCGATCGACTGGGCCAACGACAGCGAGTTCGGCCTCGCCGGCTACTTCTACACCCGAGACCTCTCGCGCGCCTGGCGCGTCGGCGAGGCGCTCGAGACCGGCATGGTGGGGATCAACACCGGGGTGATCTCGACCGAGCTGGCGCCTTTTGGCGGGGTGAAGCAGTCGGGCATGGGCCGCGAAGGCTCGAAATACGGCTGCGACGACTACCTCGAGATCAAGAATCTCTGCTTCGGCGGGCTGAGCTGAGCCCGGCAGCCAGAAACGACAAAAGGGGGCCGAAAGGCCCCCTTTTTTCATTTCGACATTACCCGAAATAGCAATCTTGGTCGGTCAGCCCGCCCTCAGCCGCGCTTCACGCCCGGCAGCGCGCAGAGCATCTCGAAGAGATAGTTCGCCGCGATGACCGCCGTGTTGCCGGCGGGGTCATAGGGCGGCGAAACCTCCACGAGATCGCAGCCGACGAGGTTCAGCCCGGCGCAGCCACGGATGATCTCGAGGCCCTGGATGGTCGTGAGTCCGCCGACTTCGACGGTGCCGGTGCCGGGCGCGAAGGCCGGGTCGAGGCTGTCGATGTCGTAGCTGAGATAGACCGGTGCATCGCCGATCTTGGCGCGGATCTCTTCCATCAAGGGGGCGAGCGACTTGTGCCAGCACTCCTCGGCGGGGATCACCGTCCAGCCCTTCTCGCGGCCCCAGTCGAAATCCTCGGGCGCGTAGCCCGAGCCGCGCAGCCCGATCTGGAACACCTTGTCGTTGAGCAGCAGCCCGTCCTCATGGGCACGCCGGAAGGGGCAGCCATGGGCGACGGTTTCGCCGAACATCTCTTCGTTGGTGTCGGAATGCGCGTCCACATGGATCAGCGCCACCGGGCCGTGCTTTTCCGCCACCGCGCGCAGGATCGGCCAGGTCAGCGTGTGATCACCGCCGAGCGTCAGCGGCGTGGCGTCATGCGCGAGGATACCCTTGTAGTGCTCGGTGATGATGTCGACCGATTTCTTCAGATCATAGAGGTTGATCGGCACGTCACCGATGTCCGCCACCTGCAGGCTGTCGAAGGGCGCGGCGCGGGTCGCCATGTTGTAGGGGCGGATCATCCGGCTCTCGTCGCGAATCTGGCGCGGACCGAGGCGGGTGCCGGGACGGTTCGAGGTGCCGATGTCCATCGGGATCCCGACGAAGCAGGCGTCGAGCCCTTCGGCCGTGGACTGCGACGGCAGCCGCATCATGGTTCCCGGGCCGCCGGTCCGCGGCATGACGTTTCCACCAAGGGGTTGGTTCAGTTCTGACATTCGAGCCTCGAAATTCCTGTTCCCGGTCAGTCTTCTGCACTGGCATGCTTCGAGGAAATAAGGAAATTCCGAAAATGGTTTCGGAAAAACCCGAAGTAAATGCGCAAGGCACCTCTCTCGGCGGTGACCGCCTGCCGCCGAGGACGGCGAGAAGCACACTTCCGCAGGGGAAGACTCAAGAGAATATCATTAACAATCTGTTATAAATATCTTTTTACAGAAGGCGCCGAGCCCCATAGCGGCCATCCACTTCATTCGTATTTTCCCGAAGTGAAATCCGTTCTTTCGTGATGTTTCCGGAAGCGGGCTTGCAGTCTTCTGCCCTGAACTCATCAAAAACGCGAAAACAGGGACCGAGACATGATGAAATCCTCCGCGCTCTCGCGCCGCACGCTCCTCAAGACCGCAAGCGCCCTGCCGCTGACGCTCGCCGCGCCCTCCGTGCTGCGCGCCGGCAGCGAGCCGCTGAAGGTCGGCGTCTACGGCGGCTACTTCCAGGACAGCTTCGACAGCTTCGTCTACCCCGAGTTCACCAAGGCCACGGGGATCGAGATCGAAAGCATCGCCGTGCCCACCGGCGAAGCCTGGCTGATCCAGCTGCAACAGGCCGCCCGCGCCAAGCGCGCCCCGGCGGACGTGTCCATGATGGCGACCGTCAGCATCATGCGCGGCATGCGCACCGGTCTGTGGGCCCCGCTCGACGAGGCGGCGATGCCCAACGTGTCCAACATCCTGCCGACGCTGATCAACCGCTACGACGATGGCGGCCTCGCGGCGGTCGGCGCCGTGTCCTGGTACGTGACCGTGGCCACCAACACCGATGTCTTCCCCGAGCCGATCGAGAGCTGGGCGGAGCTCTGGGAGCCGAAATACGAAGACAGCCTCGGGCTGCTGGCGCTGGTGTCGAACTCCTACCTGCTGGAGATCACCGCCAAGACCTTCTTCGGCGGCACCGACTACCTGTCGAGTGACGAGAAGATCCGCGAAGTGCTCGCCAAGGTCGCCGAACTGAAGCCCAACACGCGTCTCTGGTACCGCGACGAGGCGCAGTTCGAGCAGGCGCTGAAGTCGGGTGAGATCCCGATCGGCCAGTACTACCACGACGTCACCGGCCTCGCGGCCGCCGACGGCTTCCCGGTCCGCTCCAACTTCCCCAAGGAAGGCGGTCTGCGCGAGAGCGGCAACTGGGGCGTGGCGCGCGTGTCGGACAAGATCGACCAGGCGCAGGTCTTCATCGACTACATGTCGCAGCCCTCGGTTCAGGCGATGCTGGCGCGCAACCTCGGCACCGCGCCGAACGTGGCACGCGAGAGCATGGATCTGACCGACGAGGAATTCGCCGCCGTGTCCTCGGACATCGACCCGGTGATCCCGCGCTACGACCTGCACTTCGAACGCACCGACTGGCTGAACCAGATCTGGGCCGAGATGCTCCAGGCCTGATCGCCTCACCAAATTTCAACCAAACAGGAGACGGCCGGGGGCGCTTGCGCCCGGCCGCAGGGAAGACGCACGCATGTCAGGTCTCATCGTCGAAAACGTCGACAAGTTCTACGGTTCCGTCCAGGCGCTCAGTGACATTTCGCTTACAGTGGACAACGGGCAGTTCGTCTGTCTGCTCGGCCCCTCGGGCTGCGGCAAGACCAGCCTTCTGCGCATCGTCGCGGGGCTGGAGGATCCCAGCGCCGGGCGGATCGTCCTCGACGGCGCGGACATCACCTCGAAACCTGCGCACAAGCGCGATTTCGGCATGGTGTTCCAGTCGCTTGCGCTCTTCCCGCACCTTAGCGTGGGCGACAATATCGCCTACCCGCTCGCCATCCGCGGCGTGCCCAAGGACAAACGCCGCGCCGAGGTCGAGCGGCTGCTCGAGCTGGTGCACCTGCCCGGCAAGGCCGACCGAGCCATCACCCAGCTCTCTGGCGGCCAGCGCCAACGCGTCGCCATCGCCCGCGCGCTGATCATGCAGCCCAAGCTCTTCCTGCTCGACGAGCCGATGTCGGCGCTCGACGCCAAGCTGCGCGAGACCATGCAGGTCGAGGTAAAGCGCCTGCAGCGCAGCCTCGGCGTGACCTCGCTGCTGGTGACGCACGACCAGCGCGAGGCGATGACCACCGCCGATCTCGTGGTGGTGATGTCCGAGGGCAAGATCCAGCAGGTCGCCCCGCCGATCGAGATCTACCGCAACCCCGCCAACGCCTTCGTCGCGGATTTCATCGGCATCACCAACCTCATCCAGGGCCGTATCGACGGCGGTCGCTTCGAGGGGCCGGGCGGCGCGCTGACGCTGCCGGGGGCGAAGACCGGCAATGCCACCCTGTCGATCCGCCCCGAGGATATCGCGCTGGCCCTGCAGGCGGGCGCGGACACGCTGAGCGGCACGGTGACCTTCGTGCGCCACCTCGGCGCCACCACCGAGATCAGCGTCGACACCGGCAACGCCGATGAGAAGGACCTGACCGTCAGCCTGCCGGGCCGCACCCATTGCCCGCTCGAGGTCGGCGACACGGCGCATCTGTCGGTCGATCCCGCGGCTGTCGTCGTTCTGAGCTGAGCCATGATCCAGTCTCGTCCCCGCACCCCGCTGGGCTACCTGCCCATCCTGCTGCCGGCCTTCGCGCTCATCGCCTTCTATATCGTGCCTTTCGGCTCGATGGTCGGCATGTCCTTCTTCCACAATCTCGGCGGCGGCGCCTACGAGGAGGTCTTCACGTTCGAGAACTACGCGCGGCTGGTCTCGCCCTTCTTTCTCAGCGTGCTCGGCACCTCCTTCGAGGTCGCCTTCCTCGTCGCGCTCTTCGCCATCGTGATCGGCTTTCCCTTCACCTACCTGCTGGTGAACGCGCGCCGCGGCACGCAGGTGTTCTGGCTGATCGTCATGCTCTCGGTGCTGTCGCTGTCGGAGGCGATCATCGGCTTCGCCTGGTCGACGCTGCTGTCGCGTACCGCCGGGATCGGCGTTTTGTTCGAGGCGCTCGGCCTCACCGAGAAGGCCCAGAGCTACGCCCCCTCGCTCGGCGCGGTGCTGGCCGGTGTCACCTACATCGCCATGCCCTACGCCGTGCTGCTGCTCTACCCGATCCTGAGCCGCATCGAGCCCGACATCGAGCAGGCCTCGCGCACCTTGGGCGCCTCGCCGCTGCGGGCCTTCTTCAACGTGATCGTGCCGATGCACCGCACGCCAATCGTCGTCAGCTTCGTGATGATCTTCGTCTTCACGCTGGGCTCCTACCTGCTGCCGCAGATCCTCGGGCGGCCGACCAACTGGACGCTCTCGGTGGTGATCTCGGACCAGGCGCTGCTGCAGTCCAACATGCCCTTCGCCGCGGCGCTGTCGATCTTCCTGATGACCGTGACCATCCTGCTGGTGCTGATGGTCACCCTGATCAACCGGAAAGGCGCCAAGGCATGAAACTCGGCAAGATCCTCTCCACCCTCTTCTTCTGGATCGTCGGCATCGTCACCATCGCCCCCTTCGTGGTGATCGCCGGGGTCTCGGTCAACGAGCGCAAGTCGCTGACCTTCCCGCCCGAGGGGTTCAATCTCGGCTGGTACGGCGACCTTTTCCTCGACGCCGAATGGCGCGAGCCGTTGATGACCTCGCTGACCATCGCGATCTGCGCCTCTCTGCTGGCGGTGCTCATCGCCTTCCCGGTGGCCTGGTTCAACTGGCGCTACCGCACCGGCTTCGGCAAGCTGGTGGCGGGCCTCGGCGCCATGCCCTTCCTGCTGCCGCCGGTGATCACCGCGATGGGCTTCCTAACCTTCTTCATCATCCTCGGCTACTACGGCGAGTTCTGGACGGTGGTCGTCGCGCACGCGATCTTCCTCGTCACCCTGCCGCTGGTCTCGCTTTCCCTCGGTTTCGAGGACATCGACACCAGCCTCGTCGAAGCCTCGCGCTCGATGGGCGCCTCGGAGACGACCGTGCTGCGCACCGTGGTGCTGCCGATGATCCGCCCCTACGTGATCTCGGGCTTCTGCTTCGTCTTCGTAATCTCGCTCAACGAGTACATCATCGCGGTGATGACCGTGGGCGCCGTCTTCGAAACCCTGCCGATGAAGATCTTCAACGCCCTGCGCTACGGCTACACGCCGGTCATGGCCGCCGCCTCGGTGGTGTTCGTGGCCAGCACCGTGCTGATCTTCTCCCTCGTCGCGGCCTTCAGCGACCTGCCGAAACTTCTTGGAGCCAGAAGCAAATGACCCTGACCCAAAAGGCACTCGCCCACGCCACGCTCTACCCGCTGTGGCTCGACAACCCCGCCGCGCCGGAAACCTGCCCGCATCTCGTGGGCGCGCGCGAGGCCGACCTCTTGATCGTCGGCGGCGGCTTCACCGGCCTCTGGGCGGCGATCATCGCCAAGCAGCGCAACCCGCAGCGCGAGGTGGTGATCATCGAGGCCGGCAAGGTGGCGCATGGCGCTTCGGGCCGTCCTGGCGGCATCGTCTCGACCTCGGTCATGCACGGGCTGGTCAACGCCGAGCGTGTCTTCCCCAAGGACATCGAGATGCTGGAAAAACTCGGCATCGACAATCTCGACAGCTGGCGCGAGACCATCGAGAGCTTCGGTATCGACGCCGATCTCGAATGGGGTGGCGAGATGACCGTCGCCTTGCGCAAGGACGACCTGCCCGAGCTGCGCCGCGAGCATCAGCTGCACATGGGCCACGGCCATGACGTCGCCTGGCTCGACAAGGCCGAGGTGCAGGCCGAGGTGGCCTCGCCCCTCTTCGAGGCGGGCATCTGGTCGAAGGAGCGTACCGGCACCGTGCAGCCCGCCAAGCTGGCCTGGGGCCTCAAGGCCGCCGCGCTGTCGCTGGGCGTCACGATCTACGAGCACACGCCGATGGAAGAGGTCGAAGACCTCGGCTCGAAGCTGCGCATCCGCACCCATGACGGGGTGATCACCGCACCGAAGGTGCTCTTTGCCACCAACGCCTGGTGCGCCGGGCACAAGAAGATCAAGAACTACGTCGTCGCCATGCGCGACCGTGTGATCGCCACCGAGCCGCTCAGCGACGAGCAGCTGTCGCGCATCGGCTGGACCCACCGGCAGGGCATCTACGACACCCGCACGCAGCTCAACTACATGCGCCTGACCCGCGACAACCGCATCGTCTACGGCGGGCGCATCGGCTACTACTACGGCGACAAGACCGACCCCGAGGGCGATCGCAAGATCGAGGTCTACGACCGGCTCGCCGGCTACTTCTTCAAGACCTTCCCTCAGCTCGAGGACGTGAAGTTCTCGCACGCCTGGTCCGGCCCGATCGACCTGACCACCCGGCTCGCAGTGCACTTCCAACCCTACTACGGCGGCAAGGGTGTCTACGCAGGCGGCTACTCGGGCTTCGGCGTCACCGCCTCGCGCTTCGGCGCGCGGCTGGGGATCGAGATGCTGGATGACACCGGCGTGCCCGAGCTCGATCTCGGCCTTGCCAACTCCCTGCCCCGCCCGATCCCGCGCGAGCCATTCCGCTGGCCCGGTGCCGCGATCACCATGCGCGCGCTGGACGAGGTGGACGACAAGGGCGGCTGGCGCCGCGCCTGGGTGAAGATGGTGCATGCGATGGGGTTCCCGCTGTGAGCGTTGCTGAAATGATCGAGACCCGCACCGATGCCGTCTTCCTGAACGGCCGCTTCCACCCGGGCAAAGGCGCGCTGCGCGAGGCTGTGAACCCGGCGACGGGCGAGGCCTTCGCCCATGTCGCCACCGCGACGCCCGACAATGTGACCGCCGCTGCCGAGAGCGCCGAAAGAGCCTTCGGCACGTGGCGCCGCATGCCTGTCGCCGAGCGCGCGCGCTTCCTGCGCGGCTTCGCCGACGGGCTGGAAGCGCGGCAGGAGGCGCTCATCGCTCTCCAGATGCGCAACAACGGCAAACCGCGCATGGAAGCCGAGATCGACCTCGGCGATGCCGTCGCCTGCTTCCGCTACTACGCCGACCTGGTCGAGGGCGGCGCTCTCGACCGGGGCCGCGTGGTGCTGCCGGACGATGGCTTCAGCGGGCGGCAGGTGCTCGAACCCTACGGCCCCGCCGCGCTGATCGTGCCGTGGAACTTCCCGCTGGTCACCACCGCCTGGAAACTCGCCCCGGCGCTGGCCGCGGGCTGCACCGCGCTGCTGAAACCGTCCGAGTTCACCACGCTCGCCGAACTCGTCTACGGCGAGATCGCGCAGGAGATCGACCTGCCCGAGGGCGTGCTGTCGATCCTGCCCGGCGAAGGTGCCATCGGTGCCGCGATGCTGGACGCGCCGCAGATCCGGAAGGTCTCCTTCACCGGCTCCAATGCCACCGGCACCCGGATCATGGGGGCGGCGGCGCGGCGCCTGCTGCCGGTCTCGCTGGAACTGGGCGGCAAGTCTCCCATCGTCGTGCTGTCGGATGCCGATATCGAGACGGCGGCCGAACTGGTCTGCGGCGGCATCTTCTTCAACGCAGGGCAGATCTGCTCGGCCACCTCGCGGCTGATCGTCGACGAGGCCATTGCCGACGACCTCATCGCCGCCCTGCGCACGCGCATCCGCAAGATGGCCGTGGGCGACCCGCGCGGCGAGATCGACATGGGTCCGCTGACCACCATGGCGCAGCGCGACAAGGTGCTGGGCTACCTGCTCACCGCGCGCTCCGAGGGGCTCGACTGCCTCTGCGGAGGTACGGGTGCGATGGGCCCCGGCTTCTTCATCGAGCCCACGGTCTATCTCGACGTGCCCGAGACCAGCGCGCTCTGGCGCGAGGAGATCTTCGGCCCGGTGCTCTCCGTGCGCCGGGTCACGGGCGACGAGGCCGCCATCGCGCTCGCCAATGCCACCGACTACGGGCTGGCGGCGACCGTGGTGGGCGGCGATCCCGTCCGTGCGAACGCCGTGGCCGACCGGATCGACGCGGGCCACGTCTGGGTGAACACCATGCAGATCATCTTCCCCGAGACCTCCTGGGGCGGTTTCAAGGCCAGCGGCATCGGGCGCGAGCTCGGTTTCGGCGGGCTGCAGGGCTACGCCGCGCTCAAGCACATCACCACCCCGGCGTAAGCCGGACCTCAAAGGACCACCGCCATGACCAAACTCATCCGCCTTGCCCCCGAGGGCAGCAAGGGCCTCGAGCCCTGCGCCGTCGTGCCCGCCGAGGCGCTGCTGCCCGGCTCGGCCCAACCTGTCGAACGCGGCGCCGTTGAGCTGTCGGACGGCGAAACCACCGGCGGCATCTGGGAAGCCACGCCCTACGCCGAGAGCTTCGACAACTACCCGTTCCACGAGATGGCGCATGTGATCTCGGGCCGCGTCATCATCACCCCCGAAGGCGGTGAGGCGCAGAGCTTCGGCCCGGGCGAGACCTACCTGATGGAGAAGGGCTTCACCGGCACCTTCGAAGTCACCGAGACGCTGCGCAAGTTCTACTTCGTCGCCGCCTGATCGCGACGCCAAAGACCCGGAGGAGAGACTTCATGACACCGAGTGCCGACACGATCCTGTTCAACGCGGCCCTGCTCACCATGGACCCAGCGCACCCCAGCGCCACCGCGCTGGCGCTCGAGGGCGGGAAGATCGTGGCCGTCGGGACAGATGATGAGGTCCTGGCCCTGAAGGGCCCCTCCACCAAGCTGATCGACGCAAAGGGCCGTACCGTGATGCCCGGCCTCAACGAGAGCCACATCCACCTTTTCGTCGGCGCGGTGGAGCTCTCGCAGCTCTCGCTCTTCGAACAATCGGGCTTCGAGACCATCAAGGGGCTGATCCGCTCCTATGCCGCCGAGAACCCGGACCTGCCCATCGTGCTCTGCGGCAGTGCCGATTACACAATCCTCGGCGAAGGCCGCAGCCTCGACCGCCATGTCCTGGATGAAATCCTGCCGGACCGCCCGCTGGCCCTCATGTCCCCCGACCACCACACGGTCTGGGCCAACACCGCCGCATTGGACAAGGCCGGGCTGCTGCACGGGCGCGCGCTCTCGGCCGGCAACGCGGTGGTCATGGGCGACGACGGGCTCGCCACCGGCGAGTTGCAGGAGGCCGAGGCCTTCGGCCCGATCTACGAGCTGACTGCCAGCGGCGGGCGCGACAAGCTGGGCATGGTCTCGGGCCTCGACCCGGCGACACCGCCCTCGCCCGAAGAACGCGCTGCCGACAAAGACACGCTGGAGCGCGGGCTGCGGCACCTCGCCTCCTACGGCATCACCAGTTTCCAGAACATGGACGGCAACCGCTACACGCTCGAGCTGCTCGCCGAGCTTGAGTGCGAAGGCCGCCTTCTCTGCCGGGGCCGGGTCCCCGCCCGCTACATCTCGGGCAGCGTTGAGGACGCGCTCGACCGGGCCGAGGAGATGCGCAACGCCTGCGACACGCCCATGCTGACCTCCGGCGCAGTGAAGTTCTTCATCGACGGCGTGCTCGACAGTTACACCGCGGTGATGAGCGCACCCTACGAGGGCCGCCCCGACTGGTCCGGCGAGCCGCGCTTCGAGCCGGAGTTCTTCAAGTCCGTCTGCACGCAGGCCGACGCGCGTGGCCTGCAGATCGCCGTGCATTCCATCGGCGACCGCGCGACGCAGATCGTACTCGACGCCTTCGCCGAGGCCCGCGCGCAGAACGGCACGCGCGACAGCCGCCACCGCATCGAGCACCTCGAGGTGGTGCGCGAGGAGGATTTCGCCCGGCTGAAGGAGCTCGGCGTCACCGCCTCGATGCAGCCGCCGCACCCCCCCGGGCAATGCGGCCTGCCCTTCGAGCCGACCATCACTCGGATCGGCAAGGCGAACTGGCCCCGTGCCTATGCCTGGCGGCGGATGCGCGACGAGGGCATTCCGCTGATCCTCTCGTCGGACTGGCCGGTGTCCTCGGTCGACCCCTGGGCCTCGATCCATTCGGCGATGACCCGGCAACCCTGGCACGAAAGCCAGCCCGACAACCGCCAGACGCTGGACGAGGCACTGATGGCCTACACGACCACCGCCGCCTACGCCGAGTTCGCCGAAGACCGAAAGGGCATGTTGCGCGAGGGCTTCTTCGCCGACGTGGTGCTACTCGACCGCGACCTCTCGGCAACCGCGCCGAAGGACATGGTAGACGTTCGCGCCCTGCTGACCATCTGCGACGGGCGGGTCACCCACGAGGACGCGGCGCTCTGATCAAAGGGACGGGCCGGAACTGCCGGCCCGTCACCCCTTGGCCTTTCTCGTCGAAAGCGCCAAAATCCCCCGACCCAATCCAAGGCCGGACCCATGGTGAAACGCGAGACCCCGAATGCCGCGCTCGGGCGGCGCGTGAACTTCTCCGTCGAGAGCATCGACATCCGGCTGATCCGGATCTTCATGACCGTGGTCGAAGCCGGGGGCATGACCGCCGCGCAGGGCGAGCTGAACCTAGCCCTGTCGACCGTCTCCGAGAAGATCTCCTCGCTCGAGAAGCGCTTCGGCGTGCGCCTCTGCCGCCGCGGCCGCACCGGCTTTGCCCTCACCGAGGCGGGCGAGCAGTTCTACCAGGAATGCGAGCGCCTTGTCTCGGCGCTCGACCAGTTCGGCCAACGCACCATGGCGCTCGGCTCGCGCATGCCGCGCAACTTCACGCTCGGGCTGGTGGACAACATGATCTCCTACCCCAACAACGGCGTCTCGGGGGCGATCGCCGATTTTGCCGACCGCGCGCCCGAGGTGCATCTCAAGCTGGTCACGCTGAACCCCTCGGAGTTGCTGAGCGAGGTGCTCGCGCGCCGCGTCGACATGGTGGTGGGCAGCTTTCCGAAAGTGGCGCTGGGGCTTGATTACATCGACCTCTACGACGAGCAGCACAACTTCTACTGCGCCGAGGGCCATCCGCTTTTCGACGTGCCCGACGCCGAGATCGGCATCGAGACCATCCGTGATCACCGTATCATCTCGCGCGGCTACTGGGGCTCGCGCGACACCCGCATCTTCGCGATCAGCGCGCCGCATGCCACGGTGGTCGACATGGAGGCCGAGGCGCATCTGATCCTCTCGGCGCGCTACCTCGGCTACCTGCCCGACCATATGGCGGAAAGCCTGTCGCACACGGTGCGACTGCGGGCGATCCGCGCCGACCTCTTTTCCTACAAAGCCCGCTTCCAGATCGCCCTGCGCCCGAACTGGGAGCGCCACCCGGCCACCAAGCTGATGGTCGAGCGGCTGCGCGCAAGACTGGCGGCCTGACGCAACGGCTTTAGCCCGCGCTCACCTCGACGGTGATCAGCTGCGCCGCATGCGGAGCCAGTACGGCGACCTCAGCGCCCTCCCGCAAAACCGCGACGTCATGCCGTTCGAGGCCGATTTCCGGCAGGTCCGCCAAGGCGAAAACCAGCGCGATCACGTCGCTTGCGCTTCCGGACTCCGGCACGCCTCGGAAGACGCCTGCCCGGTAGGGCGCCCGCACCATGACATTGAGATCGAGCAGTTCCGGCCCCAACAGGTCGCACTCGCAGGCCACCTCGCCACTGAAGGCGAAGGGCGCATCCTGCGGGCCCAGCTCCTGCACCGTCCCGTCGGGAAAGCCCAGCACCATCGGCCCACCCTCGATCACCGTCAGGTTGCGCTGCAGGCCGGGGAAGCTCGAGAACGGACCCGACTGCGCAACCTTGGCGGTGCTGATGCGCCAGTCGAAGGCGTCGAAACCCGCGCCCTCGGGCACGCAAAGGATTTCCGCCGTCTCGCCGCCGCCGTTCTTCCACGGAGCAAAGCGGCGACCCGCCCCGCGATAGATCTGCGCAAAGAGGCTCATGACTGGATCTTCCGCAGAACCTCGGCAAAGCGCGGCGCGATCTCCTCGTCGAGCGCGTGGCGGCCGTGCTCGATCACCGTCTTGCCGCGCACGGTCACATCGCGGATGGCGGTGTCGCCCATGGCGAAGATCCAGCGGTCGATCAGCGCGTCGTCGCCCGCCGTGGCCAGGAAGGGGTTTTGCGCGTCCAGCGCCAGCCAGCTTGCCGGGGCTCCGACCTGAAGACCCGCCTTGGCGATGCCCGCGGCCTGATGCCCCCCCGCCAGCGCCCCATCGAGAAGCCGGCGGCCCGTCGAACTGCCCTCGCCCGCCGCTAGACAGTTGCGGGCGCGGTCGCGCAGGCGCTGGCTGTATTCCAGCAGGCGCAGCTCCTCGGCCACCGAGGTCGCCACGTGGCTGTCAGTGCCGACGCCGAAGCGCCCGCCTTGCGCGAGGAAGTCGCGCGCCTCGAAGATGCCATCGCCGAGGTTGGCCTCGGTCGCCGGGCACAGGCCCGCCACCGCGCCGCTCTGCGCCATGCGGGTGACCTCGGTCGCCGTCAGATGGGTCGCGTGAATGAGGCACCAGCGGTCGTCCACCGGCATCTCGTCCAGCAGCCATTCGACCGGGCGGCGGCCCGACCAGGCGATCGAGGCCTCGACCTCGCGCATCTGCTCGGCGACATGGATATGGATGGGCGCGTCCTGCGGCAGTTCGGCGAGCACGGCGCGCATCTGCTCGGGTGTGGCGGCGCGCAGCGAATGGATGGCGCAGCCTGCAAGCTGGCCATCCTCGGCGGCGCGGGCGCGCACCGCTTCCATCAGGCGCAGGTAGCCGTCGACGTCATGCAGGAAGGGCCGCTGGCCCGGCACCGGAGGCACGCCCCCGAAGTCGGACTGCGCGTAGAAGACCGGAAGGTGCGTGAGGCCGATACCGCTCTGCCGCGCCGCCTCGAACTGCCGCAGCGAGGTTTCGGCGGGGTTGGCATAGGGCGCACCACTGCCGCTGTGGTGCTGGTAGTGGAACTCCACCAAGTGCCCGAAGCCGCCCTTCAGCAGCTCGATCTGCAGGTAGAGCGCGACGGTCTCGATGTCGTCGGGCGTCATGCTGCCGACGCAGCGGTACATGCGGTCGCGCCAGGTCCAGAAGCTGTCGGCGCTGGGACCCGCCACCTCGGCCAGACCCGCCATGGCGCGCTGGAAGGCGTGCGAGTGCAGGTTGGTCAGCGCGGGCACCATGATCTCGACCAGTGGCATCCCGGGTGCACGGGCCGCGCCCGGCTGCACGCCGGTGATCGTGCCGTCCGGACCGACGCCGATCACCACGTCCCGCGCCCACCCGGTGGGCAGCAGCGCCGTTTCGGCAAAAACCTGTTGAGTCATGATCCCTCGCGCGTTTTGTATAGACTTAATATGCCCGGATCCGAGTGGCGCTGGCAAGCCCAGTTGCTGCCCGGCACCACCATCAAGTGGCACGCCCGATTCCGGTTCGGCGACGCGCCGGAGAGACGTTAGGTCGCAGCCGCGGGGAAATTGACCGGGGTTCATTTCCGCCACCGCCTTCCTTATAGGGCGCGCAGGCCGTCCGGTCGCTGCAGAGTCGGGATCGCGCGGTGCGGGCCGCTGCCTCCCACGTGACGTGGCGCGTGCCGTCCGCCCGCAAGAGGTCTCATGGCCCATGGCGGCCTCTTGTCTTGACCAGTTCGGGTGCGCGCCGAAAGGCCGCACCGGGTGCCAATCTGAACTAAGAGCAATGAAAGAGGTCGCAATGGCGCAGACCGGACAACACCGGGTGATCCGGGATTCCGTGATCGTGGGGCTGGCAATGTTCGCCGTCTTCTTCGGAGCGGGCAACCTGATCTTCCCGCCGCAGATCGGCTTCCATGCGGGGCGCGGTTGGGACGCGGCATTGCTCGGCCTGCTGATCACCGGCATGCTGCTGCCGGTGCTTTCGGTGGTTGCGCTGGGGCTGCGCGGCGGCACAGTCGAGCGGCTCTGCGCGCCGATCGCGCCCTGGTTCGGCTCGGCGCTGCTGGGGGTCACCATGCTCGGTCTGGCCTGGCTGATCGCCGTGCCGCGCACCGCCAGCGTCGCCTTCGAGACCGGCTTTCGCACCCTCGCCCCGGCGCTCGACCCCGGGGTCGGCATCTGGCTCTTCGTGCCGCTGTTCTTCGTGGTCTCGACCTATTTCGCGCTCGACCGTTCGCGGGTGATCGACCGCATCGGTCGGGTGCTGACGCCGCTGCTGCTGGGCCTGCTGGGGATCATCGTGATCTGGTCGATCGTCGCGCCGCTCGGCGTGCCCGCCGACACCGGCGCGGCCGCGCCTTTCCGTCTCGGGCTGCTGACCGGCTACCAGACCGGCGATGTCTTCGGCGGCATCATGTTCGGCATCATCTTCATCGAGGCGTTTCGGGACCGAGGCTACACCCCCGGCCCGCGCTACACCGCGGCGCTCTGGGGCATGGCGCTGGTGACCTTTCTCGGCCTGTTCTTCGTCTACGGAGGACTGGAATACCTCGGTGCCACCGGCAGCGGCGTGCTCGGTTCGGATGTTCCGCAGGCTGGGCTGCTGACCGCGCTGGTCGGCAAGCTGGCGGGCGGCATCGGGGCGAACACGCTGGCGGTGGCGGTGTTGCTGGCCTGCCTGACCACGGCAGTCGGCGCGACAGCCGTGCTGGGCGAATACATCCAGAAATGGACGCGTGGCCGGGTGAGCTACCGTGCCGGTGTGCTTGCGGTCTCGCTCACCTCTCTGGTGCAGGCCTTCGGCGGCGTTGATTACATCGTGGCGCTGGCCGAGCCGATCTTCCTGCTGCTCTACCCGGTGGGCATCGCCATCGTGATCCTCGGGCTGCTGCCGCGCCGCTGGCTGAACGATGGGGTCTGGAAGGGCGCGACACTCGTGGCGATCCTGATGGGTGTCTACGATCTGGCTGCAAGCCTCGCGGGCAAGTTCGGCGCCGCGCTGCCCGCCACGCTGCAGGCGGTGCACGACGCGATCCCCCTCGCCTCGGCGGGTTTCGCCTGGCTGGTTCCGGCAATGCTTGGCGGGCTGATCGGCGGGATGGTCTGGAAACTCTCGGGACCGCCCGACAGGTGCCGCACCGAGACCCACCCGCTGCCCGCGGAATAGCGATCGTACCGCCGTCGCGGGGCCCGGCCCTTGCCGGCCCGGCAGGGATCGTCCGCGCGCACATGAACTCTTTGCGCCGCCTCGGACCGGCCCCTAAGCGGGCCGGCCGGCGGCTCTGCGTTGCCTGGAATCCCGCCCGGCTGCGCCGCTGACGTTCACAACCGGCACAGCCTTCCGCGAAGTCACGGCTGAAAAACTGCAAACAACTTTAAGATATTTTGAGAACTACACTTTCGCCTAGTCGCCAAGGCGACATTCAGTGCTATCCTCCCCGCTTATCCTCTTGCTGGAAGGCGCGCATGCTTCGTCAACAGAGCCCGACCTATGGGCCCATGGATTTTCTTGCCGGCGACGGCGAGATGGCCACCCTGATCCGCGAAAAGGATTGGAGCGCGCACCCCTTTGGCCCCTCGGAAGACTGGCCGCAATCCCTGCGTTCGGCGCTGGCCATCTGCCTGAACTCGGCCTTCCCGACGGCGATCTACTGGGGATCGGACCTGCGCCTGCTCTACAACGACGCCTGGTCATCCATTCCCGGCCCGCGCCATCCTGCGGCGCTCGGAGCCCCGGCCAAGGAGGTCTGGAGCGACATCTGGTCGATCATCGAGCCGCAATTCTCCGAGGTGATCCGTAGCGGAAAGGGCCTGTTCCTGCAGGACCACATGCTGCCGATGCAGCGCTACGGCTTCGAGGAAGAAACCTACTGGAGCTACAGCTTCACCCCGCTGCGCGGCGAGCAGGGCAACATCGTCGGCGTCTGGAACACCGGCAGCGAGACCACGGGCAACGTCATCCAGCGCCGCAACGCCGAGTTCCTGGTCAAGTTGAACGAGGCACTGCGCGGCGCGGGGTCGGCGCAGGATGGCCTGCGCATCGCGATCGAGCGGCTTGGCGTGCATCTGTCCGCCGCCGGGGCCGGACTTGCGGTTCCGGCCGGGCCGGGCGCGCCCTTCACCGGTCACAGCGAATGGCGTGCACCGCAGGCGCCGGCGCTCTCCACGCAGGACATGCCGTGGATCGGTGCCGAGGCGGAGGCGAAGCTGCGCGAAGGAAAGGACCTGTTCCTGACCCGCCGCGCCACCGACCTCGACCCGCAGAGCCGCGCCTACCTAGAGGCCCGCCGGATCTCGAACGCGATCTTCGTGCCCTGGATCGAGGGCGGACGGCTGGAGCATGCCTTCTACCTGCACTGGAGCCGGCCCCGCGCCCAAAGCATGCTCGACATGTCGCTCGTGGAGCGGGTGCTCGACCTCGTCATGGGATGGATGGCCCGAGAGAAGACCCACGCCCGCGAGGCGGTGATGGCGCAGGAGATCGACCACCGCGCCCGCAACATGCTGGCGATCCTGCGCTCGACCTCGCGGCTGATCAAGGCCGACACGGTCGCCGAGTTCCGCGAGAAGCTCGACGAGCGGATCACCTCGCTGTCACGCACCCATGGCTTGCTGTCGCGCAAGAAATGGGTGGATGTGACCTTTCGCGAGGTGATCGACGAAGAGTTTTCCCCCTACGGCGGCAGCGTTCAGGAAAGGGTCACGCTGGAGGGCCCCTGCATCCGGCTCGAGCCCAACGACGCGCAGATGGCGGCCATGTTGATGCACGAGCTGACCACCAACGCGGTGAAGCACGGCGCGCTGCGCGAGAGCGAAGGCGCGCTGCGCCTGCACTGGAGCCTATCGCCCGACGGCGCGCTTTCGCTCCTTTGGGACGAAAGCTTCCCCGCAGGCGGACGCCCGGATATCCCGGAGGCCGGCCACGGCTTTGGCACGCAACTGCTGGCGCGGATCACGCAGGACCATTTCGGCGGCAGCATAGAGCGCGATATCGGTGCCGATCACCTGCGCTACCGCATCGTCCTGCGCCGCGGCGATTGGGCAACGCAATCGGGTGCGCACCCTGAGCCCACGGCACACGCCGCCGAAGAAACCGAGCGCCGCTCGGTGATGATCGTCGAGGACGAGCCGATCATCGCGCTCGATCTTGTGGGCATGATGGAGCATGCCGGCTACGCCATCTTCGGCCAGTTCGGCTCGGTCTCGGCGGGGCTCGCCGGCACCGCAGCGGCCCTGCCCGATCTCGCGCTTCTCGACGAGAACCTCGGCGGCGAGAAATCCACGCGCCTGCTCGACCACCTGCTCGCCAAGGGCGTGCCGGTGGTGATCATCTCGGGCTACGATGGCGAGGTGCGCACCGGCGTGCCGCGACTGTCGAAACCGATCTCCGAGGCCGAGCTGCTGAGCACCCTCGACAATCTCTGAGGGCGGCTGGCGGCCGCGCGCCGCCAACGGCCTTGGTCGAAGCCCCTCGCGTCAGCCCTTCGGCTTACGCGGCTTCACCGTGCCCGCCTTTTCCGCAAGGTCGCGGGCGATGGCGAAGGCCCCCTTGATCTTGTCGGCATCGCTGCTCCAGTCGCGGCGGATGACGATCTTGTTGTCCTTGATCTTCGCCAGCCCGTTCTGATCCTGGATGAATTGCACCAGCCCCTCCGGCTTGGCGAACTTGTCATTGTGGAACTGCACCGTCGCGCCCTTCGGCCCGCCGTCGAGCTTGGCGATCCCGGCACGCTTGCACATCGCCTTGATCCGCACCACCAGCATCAGCGTGTTGACCTCCTTCGGCAGCTTGCCAAAGCGGTCGATCAGCTCGGCGGCGAAGCCCTCCAGCTCGACCTTGGTGGTCAGATCCGAAAGCCTGCGATAGAGGCCGAGACGCACATCGAGGTCGGGCACGTAGTCCTCGGGGATCAGCACCGGCACGCCAAGGTTGATCTGCGGCGCCCATTGGCCGTCGTCGTCGGTCAGCCCTTCGAGCTCGCCCGACTTGATCTTGGCAATCGCCTCCTCGAGCATCGACTGGTAAAGCTCGTAGCCCACGTCGCGCATCTGCCCCGACTGTTCCTCGCCCAGCAGGTTGCCCGCGCCGCGAATGTCGAGGTCTTGGGAGGCCAGCGTGAAGCCCGCCCCCAGCGTGTCGAGCGAGCCGAGCACCCGCAGCCGCTTCTCGGCGGTGTCGGTGAGTTTGGTGCGCGGCTTGGTGGTGAGATACGCGTAGGCGCGCGTCTTCGAGCGCCCGACCCTACCGCGGATCTGATAGAGCTGGGCAAGGCCGAACATGTCGGCCCGGTGCACGATCATCGTGTTGGCCGTCGGAATGTCGAGGCCGGACTCGACGATGGTGGTCGCCAGCAGCACGTCGTACTTGCCGTCGTAGAAGGCGTTCATCCGGTCGTCGAGCTCGCCCGCCGCCATCTGGCCATGCGCCACCACGAAGGAGACCTCGGGCACCTGCTCGCGCAGGAACTGCTCGATCTCGGGAAGGTCCGACAGACGCGGCACCACGTAGAAGCTCTGGCCGCCGCGGTAGTGCTCGCGCAAGAGTGCCTCGCGGACGGTGATCGCGTCGAACTCCGAAACGTAGGTGCGGATCGACAGGCGGTCGACCGGCGGCGTGCCGATGATCGACAGGTCCCGCACGCCCGAAAGCGACAGCTGCAGCGTCCGGGGGATCGGCGTCGCGGTCAGCGTCAGCACGTGGATGTCCGAGCGCAGCTGCTTCAGCCGCTCCTTGTGGCCCACGCCGAAGTGCTGCTCCTCGTCGATGATCAGCAGTCCGAGGTTGTTGAAGCGGATGCCCTTGGCGAGCAGCGCATGGGTGCCGACGGCGATGTCCACCGTGCCCTTGGAGATGCCGTCGCGGGTCTTGGCGGCATCGCCCGAGGAGACGAAGCGCGACAGCGGCGCGACGTTCAGCGGGAAGCCGCGGAACCGCTCGGCGAAGCTCTTGTAGTGCTGGCGGGCGAGCAGCGTGGTCGGGGCGATCACCGCAACCTGCACGCCGGACATGGCGGCGACGAAGGCGGCGCGCATCGCCACCTCGGTCTTGCCGAAGCCGACATCGCCGCAGATCAGCCGGTCCATCGGCTGGCCGCTGGTCATGTCGCCGAGCACGTCCTCGATGGCGCCGAGCTGGTCGTCGGTCTCGGTGTAGGGGAAGCGCGCGCAGAAGCTCTCCCACGCCCCCGGCGGCGGGTCGATGATCGGTGCCTTGCGCAGCGCACGCTCGGCCGCGACGCGGATGAGCTTGTCCGCCATCTCGCGGATGCGCTCCTTGAGGCGGGCCTTCTTGGCCTGCCAGGCACCGCCGCCGAGCTTGTCGAGCAGCCCCTCGTCATGGCCGTAGCGCGACAGCAGCTCGATGTTCTCCACCGGCAGGTAGAGCCGCGCGCCCTCGGCATATTCCAGCAGCAGGCATTCGTGCGCCGCACCGGCGGCGGTGATCACCTCGAGCCCCTGGTAGCGGCCGATGCCGAAGTCCACATGCACCACCAGATCGCCCGGCGAGAGCGACTGTGCCTCGGTGAGGAAATTCTCGGCCTTGCGGCGCTTCTTCGGGGCGCGGATCAGCCGGTCGCCCAGCACGTCCTGCTCGGAGATCACGGTGAGCTTCAGGCCGGACTTGGGATCGCCCCAGGGCGCAACGAAGCCCTGCTCCAGCCCCCAGACAGCCAGATGCAGCCCACGCTTGCCGATGCGCGTACCGTCCATGACCGGGATCGCCTCGGCGAGCCCCTCATCCTCAATGAGGCCGGTGAGGCGCTCGCGCGCGCCCTCGGACCAGGAGGCGATCAGCACCGGCCCCTCGGCCATCTGCTTCTTCACGTGGTCGGCCAGCGCGGCGAAAAGGCTGATGTTCTCCTGCTGGCGCTCGGGTGCAAAGCTGCGCCCGATGCGCCCGCCCGCGTCCACCACGCCCGGACCGCTGGCCTGAGGCAGCGGCGAGAACTGCACCACGCGGCGGCTACCGACGGCCTCGTCCCAATGCGCCTCGTCGAGATACAGCAGCTTCGGCGGCACCGGCTTGTAGACCGAGTCGAGCCGCCCCTTCTGGGTCATCGCGTGGCGGCGGGTCTGGTACTGGTCCTCGATGCTTTCCCAGCGGGCAATCCGCGCCGGGGTAATCTGGTCGTCCATCAGCACCGGCGCGCCGGGCATATAGTCGAACAGCGTCTCGAGCTTCTCATGGAAGAACGGCAGCCAGTGCTCCATGCCCTGCGTCTTGCGACCTGCGCTGACCGCCTCGTAGAGCGGATCGTCGGAACCCGCCGTGCCGAACTCGATGCGGTAATTCTGCCGGAAGCGGGTGATCGCCGCCTCGTCGAGGATCACCTCCGAGACCGGGGCCAGCTCGACCACCTCGAGCTTTTCCGTGGTGCGCTGCGACACCGCATCGAAGCGCCGCGCCCCGTCGAGCACGTCACCAAAGAGGTCGAGCCGCACCGGCCCGCCCTCGCCCGGCGGGAAGATGTCGATGATGCCGCCGCGGATCGCGTAGTCGCCGGGCTCGTGCACCGTGGGGGCATTCGAAAAGCCCATGCGCACGAGGAAATTGCGCAATCCCGCCTCGTCGACCCGATCGCCGACGCGCGCGGCAAAGGCCGCCTCGCGCAGCACCTCGCGCGCGGGGATGCGCTGCATGGCGGCCGAAAGCGTGGTGAGCAGCACGAAGCGCTGCGGCATGCCATGTACGAGCCCCGCCAGCGTCGACATGCGGGTGGCAGAGATATCGGGGTTCGGAGAGACCCGGTCGTAGGGCAGGCAGTCCCAGCCCGGGAAGGTGACCACCGGCATGCCGGGATCGAAGAAGGCCAGCGCCTCGCGCAGCGCGGCAAGCCGCTTGTCATCACGGGCGATGTGAAGCACCGGCCCACCGGTCTTTTCGACCTCGGCGAGCAGGAGCCTGGCGTCAAACCCCTCGGGCGCGCCGCCCATGGAGATACGGGCCGTTCTGGTAAGCGACTGGGACATGCCGATCAAATGGCTTGCCGCCGGGACTTCGTCAACCGAGAACGCCGTGCGCGAGGTTCTGGAACATGCCCCAGAGCGCGGTGACGAAGATCGACACCATACCGATCACCTGCACCCAGAAACGATGCACCGTGAGCTTGCGCCAAAGCGCCTCGCCGGTCAGCCCGCGCTCGCGGATGCGCTCGGCTGTGGCGATGCTCAGCAACCCCACGAGCGACATGGGAAAGCCCAGCAGGAAGAAGGCCTGCGCCAGCTCGATGCCGTACCAGAACCCGAGGCTGGCGAGCATGGCCAGAAGCGCCGCGATCAAGGCCACGAGCCAGATCCCGGCCTGCTCGACGATGAAGAGCCGGCGGTTCACCTGGATACGCACCATGTCCTCGAGGTCCTGCGCCGCCTGTCCGCCCTGCTTGCGCGCGCGGCCGACCATATCGAAGGGTACACCCAGAACCCAATGGCTGGTCGTCGACCAGAACACCGCGAGAACGATCCAGAACCACAGGTTCGAGAACGACCGCATGTCGATTGTTTCGAAGACGAGCCCGGTCCAGTCCACGGCGTTCCAACTCTTTCCTGCGGGGCCCCGGCGGCCCGTCACTCCCGGCCCTGCCCGGCCCCTCGTCCCTGCGGCACTGCGCCGGACACATCTCCGGCACCCCGGCGGCAGCGCCTCCGGCGGGCCTTGTGACAGGCGTCTTTCCATGCCACCCAAGGGGTACCTTTACAAGGGATACGAAGGACACGCCTGATGAAACCCGTGATTGCCGCCTTTCCTGCCACACGTCTGCGCCGGCTGCGCAAATCCCCCGCGATCCGCGCGCTGACCCAGCAGACGCTGCTGACGCCGGGCGATTTCATCTGGCCGGTCTTCGTGCGCGACGGCGAAGGGGTGGTCGAGCCCATCGCCTCGATGCCCGGGGTGAACCGGCTGTCGGTGGACAAGGTGGTCGAAGCGGCGCGCGAGGCGCATGCGCTCGGCATCCCGGCGATCTGCCTGTTCCCCTATACCGACCCGTCGCTGAAGACCGAGGATTGCGCCGAGGCCTGGAATCCCGAGAACCTCAGCAACCGTGCCACCCGCGCCATCAAGGAGGCGGTGCCCGACATCGCGGTGATGACCGACGTGGCGCTCGATCCCTACAACATCACCGGCCATGACGGCTTCATCGAGAACGGCGAGATCGTCAACGACCGCACCGTCGAGGCTCTGGTCAAGCAGGCGCTGAGCCAGGCCCGTGCCGGCGCGGACATCATCGGCCCGTCGGACATGATGGACGGGCGCATCGGGGCGATGCGCGCGGCGCTGGAGGCCGAGGGCTTTCACAACGTGCTGCTGCTGAGCTATGCGGCCAAATATGCCAGCGGCTTCTACGGGCCGTTCCGCGACGCGGTCGGCGCCAGCGGTGCGCTGAAGGGCGACAAACAGACCTACCAGATGCAGCCGGGCAATTCCGACGAGGCCATGCGGCTGATCGAGCGCGACCTGCAGGAAGGCGCCGACATGATCATGGTCAAGCCCGGCATGCCCTACCTGGACATCTGCCGCCGCGCCAAGGAGATGTTCGGCGCGCCGACCTTCGCCTACCAGGTATCCGGCGAATACGCGATGCTGGCCGGCGCCTTCGACAACGGCTGGCTCGACCGCGACAAGGTCATGCTGGAAAGCCTCACCGCCTTCAAGCGGGCGGGCTGCGACGGGGTGCTGACCTATTTCGCGCCCGCCGCCGCGCGCCTTCTCAACGGCTAGCAGCTGTCGCAGCGGCCCGCACATGATCTAGTGACAGCGCGGGTCGGCCTGCCTATAGTGCCTGCGGACAACCGGCGGAACAGCCGGGAAAGAGGCTTGCACCGGTCGAAATGGCCGGCCATCGACGAGGATTGAGCAGAATGACCTACAATCGACGGGGACTCCTCCTGACCCTTGGTGCGGTTGGCGCGACGGGCGCCCTGGCCGCCTGCGGCAACGGCGTCGGCAGCAGCGGCGCGCAGACCATCGACGCGCGGGTGAATGCCACCGTGAACCAGATGTACGCGCAGTACCCGGGCACCCGGGATCTCGCCGCGAAGTCCGCCGGCATGCTGGTCATGCCGCTGATCACCGAGGCCGGCCTCGGCTTCGGCGGCGGCTACGGTCGCGGCGCGCTGCGGGTGAACAACGCCACGGTCGACTACTACTCGGTGTTCAAGGGCTCGGGCGGGCTGCAGATCGGCGCGCAGCAATACGCCCATGTGCTGTTCTTCATGACCCAGGACGCGCTCGGCAACTTCCGCCGCTCGCCGGGCTGGGCCGCCGGTGCCAACATCGAATACGCGATCCCGGAAGGCGGCGAGACGCTGGCGGCAGAAACCACCACCTCGCTCGCCCCGATCATCGCGGTGATCTTCGGCAAGTCGGGCCTGCACATGGGCGCAACGCTGGAAGGCGTGAAATACACCCGGATCATTCCCTGAGCGCCGGTCTGCGCCGGAGCACATGAGGGGGCGCTGCCCCCTCTTCGCTGCGCAAATTCACCCCCGGCGTATTTTCAAAGAGAAGAAGGGCCCCGCATCCCGGCGTGGCCCTTCTTCTTTTTCGCTTCTTCTCTTTCCAAATACGCATGCCGAGACGGCACCGTGCGCGCGGCCTCAGTGGTAGCGGAACTCGCCCACCACCTGCCGCCACTCCCCCGCCGAGATCATCTTGCGATGGGTGAACCGCACCGAGTGCAGCGGCCCCTCGATCTCGTCCTGCCAGAACTCGATGAACTTGAAGAGCCGCGGGTGGTCGGGCGCCAGATCGTACTCCTGCCAGACAAAGGTGTTCAGCACGTTGCGGTAGTCGGGCATGCGGTAGAAGAATTCCGCCGTGGTCAGCCCGTAGCCCTTCAGCATCAGTTCGGTGGGGGTTTCATCCATCGCTTTACCTCGCATGACAACCGTGTAACAAGCGTGCCGAAAGCGGGGTTAGTTTTCAAATAAAACAGTGTGTTAGCCACTTGCCAAGGCGGCTGCCAGCTTTGAGCCATGCGCTGGCATTGCGCCCAACACCTAGCCTCTGATATACGTGTATCCAACTACATATAGAGACAGCACGGACAGGCGAGCAACGTGACCGACACGCCGGAAACCCCCGAAAACGAAGAAGAAACTCCGCGTCCCGAGCGGAGCGGTCATGGTGGCCCGGTGATCTCGATCATCGACGAGATGAAGTCGAGCTACCTCGACTACGCCATGAGCGTCATCGTCAGCCGCGCGATTCCCGATCTGCGCGACGGCCTAAAACCTGTGCATCGGCGCATTCTCTACACGCTTTGGGAGAACGGGCAGACCAAGTCCAAGAACTACCGCAAGTGCGCCACCGCCGTCGGCGACGTGATGGGCCGCTACCACCCGCACGGCGACTCGGCGGTCTACGACGCGCTGGTCCGGATGGCGCAGGACTTCTCGATGTCGCTGCCGCTGATCGACGGTCAGGGCAACTTCGGCTCGATGGACGGCGATCCGCCCGCCGCCTACCGATACACCGAGGCACGCCTCGACCGCACCGCCGAGGCCCTGCTCGAGGACATCGAGAAGGGCACGGTGGATTTCGTGCCGAACTACGCCAACGAGCGCAACGAGCCGGTGGTGCTGCCGGCGCGCTATCCCAACGTGCTGGTCAACGGCGCCGAGGGCATCGCGGTCGGCATGGCGACGCGCATCCCGCCGCACAATCTCGGCGAGGTGATCGACGCGACGCTGGCGCTGATCGAGAACCCCGACCTCAGCTCTGAGCAGCTGATCGAGTACATCCCGGCCCCCGATTTTCCGACGGGTGGCGTGATCCTTGGCCGCTCGGGCGCGCGCAAGGCCTACCTCGAGGGCCGCGGCTCGGTGATCATCCGCGCCAAGACCCGCATCGAGGAGCTGCGGCGCGATCGTTATGCCATCGTCATCGACGAGATCCCCTACCAGGTGAACAAGGCGACGATGATCGAACGCATCGCCGAATGCGTGCGGGAGAAGAAGATCGAGGGCATCGCCCACGTGCAGGACGAATCCGACCGTTCGGGCGTGCGCGTGGTGATCGAGCTGAAGCGCGACGCCACCGCCGAAGTGGTGCTCAACCAGCTCTTCCGCTTCACGCCGATGCAGGTCAGCTTCGGCTGCAACATGCTGGCGCTGAACGGTGGCAAGCCCGAGCAGCTGACCCTGCGCACCTTCCTGACCGCCTTCCTCGACTTCCGCGAGGACGTGATCGCGCGCCGCACCGCCTACCTGCTGAACAAGGCACGCGAGCGCAGCCATGTGCTCTGCGGCCTTGCTGTAGCGGTGGCCAACGTCGACGAGGTTGTGGCGACGATCCGCAGCTCGGCCGATGCCTCCGAGGCGCGCGAGAAGCTGATGACCCGGCGCTGGCCGGCCGAGGAGATCGCGCCCTTCATCCGGCTGATCGACGATCCGACCCACAAGATGAACGACGACGGGACCTACAACCTGTCGGAAACGCAGGCCCGCGCGATCCTCGAGCTGCGCCTGCAGCGCCTGACCCAGCTCGGTGTGAAAGAGGTCACCGACGAGCTCGAGGAACTGGCCGGCAAGATCAAGGAATACCTCGAAATTCTGGGCTCGCGCGAGCGCATCCTCGAGATCATCTCGAACGAGATGATCGCCGTGAAGGAGCAGTTCGCCGTGCCGCGCCGCACCGAGATCGTCGACTGGGCCGGCGACATGGACGACGAGGACCTGATCGAGCGCGAGGACATGGTGGTCACGGTCACCCAGTCCGGCTGGATCAAGCGCACGCCGCTCGCCGATTTCCGCGCGCAGAAGCGCGGCGGCAAGGGGCTGTCGGGCGGCGGTCTGAAAGAAGACGACGTGGTCACCCAGCTGTTCGTGGCCAACACCCACACGCAGCTGCTGTTCTTCACCACCGAGGGCATGGCCTACAAGCTCAAGTGCTGGCGCCTGCCGCAGGGCGGCCGCACCTCCAAGGGCAAGGCCATCGTCAACATCCTGCCGATCCCGGCCGGCGTGTCGGTGGCGGCAATCATGCCGGTGGACCGGGACGAGAGCGACTGGGACGACCTGCAGATCGTCTTCGCCACCTCCAAGGGCTCGGTGCGCCGCAACCGCCTGTCGGACTTCACCAACGTCATGCGCAACGGCAAGATCGCGATGAAGTTCGAGGGCGAGGACGAGAACACCCGCCTGATCAACGCCCGCATCTGCTCGGAAGACGACGACGTGATGCTGGTGACCGACTCCGGCCGGGCCATCCGCTTCCCGGTGACCGACGTGCGGGTGTTCAACTCGCGCAACTCCACCGGCGTGCGCGGCGTCAAGCTGCTGAACGGCGACGAGGTCGTGTCGATGTCGGTAATCCGCCACTTCGAGGCGGATTCGGACGAGCGCGCCTCCTACCTCAAGATGCGCCGCGCAATGGCGGGCATTGCCGATGACGCCGAAGCCACCGCCTCGGACGAGGAAGAGGGCAACGCCGACAGCCTGCTGCCGGCAGAGCGCTACGCCGAGATGTCGGCGGTCGAGAACCTGATCCTGACGGTGACGGCACGCGGCCTCGGCAAGCTCTCGTCGAGCCATGACTACCCGATCCGCGGACGCGGCGGCATGGGGGTCACCGCCTGGGAGAAATCCATGCGCGGCGGCGAGATCGTGGCCTCCTTCCCGGTCGAGATGGGCGACCAGATCATGCTCGCCACCTCCACCGGCCAGTCGATCCGCGTGCCGGTCGAGGGCATCTCCTTCCGCTCGCGCAGCGCCGGGGGGGTTAAGGTCTTCAACACCCGCAAGGACGAGACCGTGGTCTCGGTGGCCTGGATCGCCGATCAGGATGACGAGGACGCTGGCGACGTCGCCGAGGGTGGTGCGGGCGAAGGCTCCGCCGAGGAGTGATCCCGGCTTCCGGCTGACTTCGGCGCCCGCCCCGCGAGGGGCGGGCGTTTTTTTTGCGTATTTGGAAAGAGAAGAAGACCGGAGGGCGGAGAGAGTCCGGCGGGCGCGCCGCGGGCATGGGCAGGGAAGGCTTGGCACGCCGCCTGCTCGGCCCCATATTCCTCCCATGCTGAAGTTCACCCCGATCCTTCTTGCCATCGCCTACGCGGTCGTCGCCTACCATTTCTCGGCCTGGCGCACCGCGCGTGAACTGGATGGGCGCTCGACCGAGCTGGCCGATCCGAAACTCAAGGCACTGACCGACCGTATGGCGGCGGCGCTCGACCTGCCGCGCATCCGGGTGAACATCTACGAGATTGAGCCGGTGAACGGCCTGGCGGCGCCCGATGGCCGGATTTTCATCACCCGGGGTTTCTACAACCGCTACAAGTCCGGCGAGGTCAGCGCCGAGGAGCTGTCCTCGGTCATCGCCCACGAGCTCGGTCACGTGGCGCTGGGGCACTCGCGGCGGCGGATGATCGACTTCTCCGGGCAGAACGCCATCCGCACCGCGCTGGTGATGGTCTTTGCCCGCTTCATTCCCGGCCTCGGACCGCTCATTGCCAATGCGCTGACCTCGCTGCTCGCGGCGCGGCTGTCGCGAGGCGACGAATACGAGGCCGATGCCTATGCCGCGGCGTTGCTGCACAAGGCTGGCATCGGTGTCGCGCCGCAGAAGTCGCTGTTCACCAAGCTGGAGAAGCTGAGCGGCGGCGGCGGGCGCGGTATGCCCGCATGGCTGCTGTCGCACCCGAAGACTTCGGAGCGGATCGCGGCGCTGGAACAGCTCGAGGCGCGCTGGACCGCCGTGCGGGGCTGAAAGCGGTCAGCCGAGCAGGAACCGGCGCCGGAGCCAGCGGTCGAGCGACAGCGCCCCGCCGCCTGTGAAGACCAGCACCATCATCAGGAACCCCCAGAGCAGACGCTGGTCGAGGATCGGCGAGTCCGGCGCACGGTCGAAGAGTGCGCCGATGGCCGAGGCGTCGACGCCGTGGCCGATGATGTCGGTGAGGCTCATCACCATGAGAAACCCGATCGTTCCCAGTGCCGCGGGCCGGGTGAACAGCCCGAGGATCAACAGCAGAGGCAGCACGAACTCGGCGGCGGTGCCGGCGGCGGCGACCAGATGCGCAAACGCGCCAAGCTGGCTGGCATCGTAGCCCACCGCCTCCATGGCGCGGGGAAAGATCTGCGCATAGGCGTTCAGCGAAAGGCCGATGCCGTCGATCTTGGTGAGCGCCGAGGACCAGAAGAAGCCAGCAAGCGTGGCGGCGAAGACCAGCCGCCCGGCAAGCCCGAGCACCGGGGCTGCGAGCCGATTGGCCGCCGCGTCGGCGCGGGTGAGCGCGCTGGCGAGCCGCGGAGCGCCGAGGGGCGCGGCATGGGGGATGTCGGTCATGTCTCAGGGTCTCCTGGCTGCGCGAAGGCACCCGCCCCGAAAAGGCAGGCGAAGATCGCGGAATGGTCCGCCCCCGCGGGCAAGGCGGCACCGAGGCTTGCGCCCTGCGCCAGTGCCTGCAGGGTCTCTGCGGTGCCGGTCGGGGCGGCACAGATTTTCACGGCGAGGCCGGGGCGGGTGACGAGCACCTCGCCGGGCGGGCTCTGCGCCAGATCGGGGCGGTCCGCGTTGCGCGCCCATGTTGCGAGCGCCGGGTGGCGGCTCCGCAGGAAGCGCACGGCGGGGTGCGGATGCAGGTGCGCCGCGGCGAGCACCTCGGGCGGCAACCCCACCAGCGCGCGCGGGTCGAGAGGCGCGGCATCGGCGGCCTGGCTGGCTTCGCGCCGCGCTTGTTCGATGCGCGCGACCTCGGGCATGTAGGGCAGCCCGGCAAGCGGGGGAAACCGCTCGATCCAGTCCGGCAAGTCGGCGCCGTAGGTGGCCATGACCGGGCTGCGCGGTGGGCGGGCCTGGGCAAACTCGCGCGCCATGGCGGCGAAATACGCCTCACCCACCAGCCGCTGGACGACAGGGAAGGCTGCGGCCAGCGCCTCGGTCAGCGCGACGGTGACATTGTTGCGGTAGACGTCGAAACGGCGCGTGGCGCGGGTGCCCGACGGATCGCTCAGATGCGCAGGGCGCGGCGCCTCGGGCGTCAGGAGCGCGCCGGCAAAGGCCCCCTGCCCGCTCATGCCGCCCTCCGGCGCGCCATCACCTGCGCGGCGCGTGCGGCCTCGGCTTCGAGGGTCGGGAAATCGGGCACCTCGTTGTCCCATTCGATCAGCGTCGGGCGCGGCCCGATGAGGGCGAAGACATCGGCATAGAGCGCCCAGACCGGATCGGCCACCGGCGCGCCATGGGTGTCGATGAGCAGCGGGCCACCCTGCCCGTCGTCTTCCTCGGCGTAGCCCGCGAGGTGGATCTCCCCCACGAGGTCGACCGGGTAGTCGGCGAGGTAGGCCTGCGCCGAGGTGCCGAGATTGCTGGCCGAGATGAACACGTTGTTGATGTCGAGCAGCAGCCCGCAGCCGGTGCGGCGGGCCACCTCTGCGAGAAACTCGGTCTCGGACAGGGTGCTGTCCTCGAAAACGAGGTAGCTCGACGGGTTCTCCAGCAGCATGCGCAACCCGAGGCGTTGCTGCACCTCGTCGATATGGCCGACAACGCGCTCGAGCGTGTCCGGCGTGTAGGGCAGCGGCAGCAGGTCGCTGAAGTAGGCACCCTCATGGGTGGACCAAGCGAGGTGCTCGGAGAATTGTGCCGGGCGCACCCGCTCGATCAGCCGCCTCAACCGACCGAGGTGCGCCGGATCGAGCGGGCCCTCGCCGCCGATCGACAGGCCAACGCCATGCACCGAGATCGGAAAGCGCGCACGCAGGTCGTCCAGCATCGCCAGGCGCGGGCCGCCCTCGACCATGTAGTTCTCGGCGTGGATTTCGAGCCAGCTGACGGCGCCGGGATGAGCAAGATCGTCGAAATGCTGCGACTTGAAGCCGATGCCGGCGGTGCTGGGGAGCGAGGTACTTTGCATGGGGCGTCTCCTGGTGCTCGGGCGGGCGGGATGGGGCGCGCACGGCGGCAAGGCAGCCGCCGCGCGCGGGAACGGCGGTGGCGTCAGCCCTTCGGCAGATCGCGCATCAGCGGCTCGAGCGAGCCCATGCGCGGCGCGCCGTCTGCCATTGCGGGCAGGTCGATCTCGGCGCAGGTGCCGGCGGGGACCAGCGTCCAGGCGTTGCCCTGATAGTCGACAGAGGCGGTCCCGGCGCAGGTGGTGCCGGGGCCTGCCGCGCAGCCGTTCTCGCCGGCCATGGCGACGCCGTAGCACTTTTCCTGCTCCTGGGCGTGGGCGGCCCCGGCGAATTGCGCGAGGCCCGCGGCGACGGCACCGGCAAGGGCGAGGTGTTTGCTGTGGATGGTCATGTCAGTCTCTCCAGTGTGACAAGCAGCTCAACGCGTCTGCACCGGGGTATTCGGCGACGGGGCCGGGTTTGTTACGTGGCTCGCGCTTGTGTGATAGAGACGAAATATTCGCCCGCCGCTGTAACGCGGGGCCCCGCGCGCCCGTATGCGCAGGTACATTCCCTGCAGGTGGACATGACCACACCCATGGCCGAACCCAGATGACCGGACGCGACCAAGATATCGAGGCGCTGATGCGCAAGGCGCTGGAAGGCGACCGCCGGGCCTATGCCGCCTGCCTGCAGTTGCTGGTGCCGCGCATGCGCGCCATGGCCAGCCGCGACCTGCCCGCGCAGCACGCGCATCTGGCCGAGGACGTGGTGCAGGAGGCGCTGCTCTCGATCCACCTCAAGCGCGGCAGCTGGGATCCCGAGCGCCCGCTGCTGCCCTGGGTGCGGGTGATCGTGAAGCACAAGGCGATCGACGCGCTGCGCAAGACCCCGAATGCGCCGCACGATCCGGTCGAGGACCACGTGGAGCTGGATGCCCCTGCGGTGGACCCGCTGGCGGGCCTGCATATCGAGCAGGCGCTGGCGCGGCTTTCGGCCCGGGACGCCGCGCTGGTCAGGGAACACGCGATCGGAGGCGCCGACCCCGAGACGCTTTCGAAGGATTTCGATCTCAGCCCCGGCGCGCTGCGCGTCGCACTTCACAGGGCCCTGAGACGACTGGCCGAGGCGGCCAGGAAGGAGGAAGAATGGACACCGATGAGTTGATCGCCGCGCTGGCCGCCGATGACGTGCCCGCCAAGCGTCCGCGCCTTCTCTGGCGCATCGCCTTCGGCGTGGCGGTCTCCATCGTGCTGTTGCTGGTGTTCTGGGGCACGCGCCCCGGCTGGCCCGACGTGCTGCTGATGGCGCCGCTGCTGGTCAAACAGAGCCTGCCGATCCTCGTGGCGCTGGCCGCCTGGCCGCTGCTGCGACGAAGCGATCCGGAGTCGCAGGCGCCGCTCTGGCCGCTCTGGCTGCTCGCGGCGGGGAGCGCCGCGGGATGGATCCTCTCGGCGCTCTCGGGCGGCGACATTCTCGGCAAGACGCTGCTGCCCTGCCTGCTGTCGATCCCGGCGCTCGCGCTGCCCATCGCGCTGGCGCTGTTTTTCGGCATGCGGCACCGGGTCGAACCGCAGCCCGCCCGCAGCGGCATGCTCGCCGGGCTCTTCGCCGGGGCCGCGGCGGCGGCGGTCTATGCCGTGCATTGCGACGAGGACAGCGCCGCCTTTTTCCTGCTTTGGTACGGGCTGGCAATCGCGCTCTGCGGTGCGGTCGGGCGCGCCGCCGGGCGGCGCTGGCTGACCGTCTGAGATCGCGCCACCGCCCGGTCCGGACGGGTTAGGCCGACAGCCGCTCGAAGAGACGCGCCACGGCCTCCGCCCCCGGGTCCACCTGCCCCTTGAGCTGGTCGGCGTTGATATAGGCCGAGCGCCCGGCCCGCGCGGTGTCCATCTGTGCGGTCCGGTTGGCCCCCTCGCGTGCCGCCGCCGCGGCCTTGTCCATGCCCTCGGCAAGATGCTCGAGCGCGGGCTGCAGCGCGTCGATCATCGTGCGGTCTCCGGGGCGGGCCCCGCCAATCTCCTGCATCCGCTCGAGCCCCGCGTTGAGCGCCTCTCGCAGCGACTGGCCGCTCGAGGCCGCGTCTCCGGCGGCGGCAAAGAAAATCGCCAGCAGCACGCCGGAAGAGCCGCCCATCGTCTGGCTCAGCTCGAGCCCTATGGCGCGGTAGAGCTGGGTGTGATCCGCCAGCGGCAGCCGGTCCATCGCGCCGAGCAGCGCCCGCGCTGCCCCGGCCAGCGTCGAGCCGGTGTCGCCATCCCCGGCCCGCGCGTCGAGCGCGTTGAGATCGTCCTCGGCCTCGATGAACACCTCGCAGCAGCGTTTCAGGAAGGCGCGCGTCTCCGGATGATCCGAGGCCAGCGGCCGGATCGGGCGCAGCCCGTCGGGCAGGTCGATGACCTCCACCGGCCCCAGCGCGGAGAGGCCGGGCCAGGCCGAGAGCGGCACCGGTGCCTTGAGCGCCATGAGATCCTCGGTGCCCGCCGGGTAGACCGAGACCGAGAACCCGCGCATCTCAAGCGAGGTCATCATCGGTGCCGGGCCGATGACGTGATGCAGCGATTTGCCGATGGCCGAGTTGCGCAGCTCGTAGGCGAGGATCTGCATCTCCAGCACTGATGCGCCGCCGAGGTTGTTGAGCAGCGCCACATGCGGCTTGCCCGTATCCATGTGCTCGGCGAGCCGTTCAGCGACCATCTCCATCGCGCCGCGCGCGTGGATGTAATCGACCTGCTGCGCCCCTGCCTCGCCGTGGATGCCGAGGCCGAGCTCGGCCTTGCCCGGCTGGATGCGTGCCTCCTTGGGCGCCCCCGGCACGGTGCAGGTGTCGAGCGACATGCCGATGGTGCGCGTGCCCGAGATGACCCGCTCCGCCGCAGCCCTGACGCTGGCCAGATCCGCGCCGTTCTCGGCCAGCGCCCCGGCGATCTTGTGCACGAAGAGCGTGCCCGCCACGCCACGCGCCTGCGGCAGGTTGGGCAAAGCGATGTCGTCGTCGACGATCACCATGGCGACGTTCAGCCCGAAGGCCCGCGCCCGCTCGGCGGCGAGACCGAAGTTCAGCCGGTCACCGGTGTAGTTCTTGACGATCAGCAGGCAGCCCGCCGGTCCGGTCACCGCGAGGATCCCCGCCAGCACCGCGTCGACCGAGGGCGAGGCGAAGACGTCGCCGCAGATCGCCGCGGTCAGCATCCCCTCGCCGACAAAGCCCGCGTGGGCCGGCTCGTGCCCTGAGCCGCCGCCCGAGACCAGCGCGACCTTGGACTTGTCCCAGCCCGAGCGGAGCACCACGCGGATATGCGGGTAGCCGTCGAGCCGCGCAAGCCGCCCGCCCGAGGCCGCGACCACGCCATCCACCGCTTCGGCAACAATGTCTTCCTTCAAGTTGATGAACTGGGTCATGGGGCTCTCCTCAATGGACGCGCGCGCCGGAGGCGTCGAAATAGAACGGGGCGTCGGGGGTGATCTGCACGATGTCGCCCGAGCGCAGCCGGGTATGGGCGTCGGTGACGGTGATCAGGTCGTGGTTGCGGAATTTCAGGTGCAGCCGGGTCTGGTCGCCAAGGTGCTCGACCCGGATGACCCGGCTCTCGGCGCCGTCGCCCTGCCGTATCTGTTCGGGCCGCAGGCCGATGTAGCGCGCGCCCGCGGGGGCGCCAGCAAAGAGATCGGCGGGCAGGATGTTGATCCGCGGCAGGCCGAGGCGGCTGGCAGCATAGACGCTGACCGGATCCTCATAGATCTCGCGCGGGGTTCCGAACTGCACCAATCTGCCGTGATCCAGAACGCCCACGTGGCTGGCCATGGTCATCGCCTCGATCTGGTCATGGGTCACGTAGAGAAAAGGCACGCCGGACTGTGCCTGTATGTTCTTCAGCTCGACCCGCAGGTCGGCGCGCAGCTTGGCGTCGAGCGAACTGAGCGGCTCGTCCATGAGGTAAACTTCCGGGCGGCGCACCAGCGCGCGGCCAATCGAGACCCGCTGCATCTCGCCGCCCGAGAGGGCCGTGGCCTTGTTGTCCAGCTTGTGGGCGATCTGCAGCATCTCGGCCACCTCGCCGACCTTGCGGGCGATCTGCGCGTCGTCGTAGCGCAGCAGCGGCGATTTCAGCGGAAAGGCGAGGTTCTCGCGCACGGTCATATGCGGGTAGAGCGAGTATTGCTGGAAGACCATCGCGACATTGCGCTGCGCCGGGGTCATGCGGGTGACGTTTGTACCGCCAATGGCGATGCTGCCCGCGTCGGGCTGATCCAGCCCCGAGACCAGCCGCAGCGTCGTGGTCTTGCCCGCGCCGGTCGGTCCCAGCAGCACCACGAAGGCCCCGTTCGGCACCGTCATCGACACATTGTCGAGCGCAAGGGTGTCGCCGAAGCGCTTTGTGAGGTTCGACAGCGTGATCTCAGCCATGGCGCAGCACCCCCTCGTTGGCCGCCGAGCGCAATGCACGACCGGTTCCGGCATCGAAAAGGGTCAGGGTGCGCTCGTTGAAGGCCAGCCCCGTCGTCTGGTCCACCCGCACCGGATCGCGGCTGGAGATCCGCGCCTTCACCTCGCCATGCTCGGCCTCGAGCGTGACGATCTGCGTGGTGCCGAGGTATTCCACCGCCCGCACCACGGCACGGTAGTCCGAACCATCGTCGAGCCGCACATGCTCGGGGCGCACACCCAGCACCAACTCCCCGGCCTGGCCTTCGCGAAGCTGCGGTATGGCGATCTCGACAGAGCCGAGCGTGACCGAGGCCTCCCCCGGCGCGACGCTGCCCTCGAAGCTCAGGAAATTCATCGGCGGAGAGCCGATGAATTTGGCAACGAAAAGCGTCGCGGGCCAGTCGTAGATTTCCTGCGGGATGCCGAACTGCTCGACCACGCCGTGGTTCATCACCACGATCTTGTCGCCCATCTGCATCGCCTCGAGCTGGTCGTGGGTGACGTAGACCGTGGTCGCCCCCATGCGGTCGTGCAGGGCGCGCAGTTCCTCAGCCATGTGCTCGCGGAACTCGGCATCCAGCGCCCCCAGCGGCTCGTCCATGAAGAACGCCTTGGGCTCCCGCACAATGGCCCGCCCCAGCGCAACCCGCTGCCGGTCGCCGCCCGAGAGCCCGCCGACGGGCCTGTCGAGGATGTCCTCGATGCCGAGGATGCGCGACACCTCCTCGACCTTGGCCCGTGCCGCCTTGCGCCCCATGCCCTGGCTGATCAGCGGGTAGGAGATATTCTTGCGCACGTTCATATGCGGGTAGAGCGCGAACATCTGGAAGACGAAGGCGATGTCACGCTGGCTGGCGGGCTTGCGGCCCACCTCCTCGCCGTCGATGTAGATCTGCCCGGCGCTCGGCATCTCCAGCCCCGCCATCATGCGCAGCGTAGTGGTCTTGCCGCAGCCCGAGGGACCGAGCAGCATGAAGAACTCGCCGTCCTCGATGGTGAAGCTCGAGGATTGCACGGCGGTGAAAGCGCCGAAGTCCTTGCGCAGGCTGTCGATGCGGATCTGGGCCATGGGGAACTCCGGGTCAGTCGGGGAAATGGCTGACGACGATGAACATCACCGTGCCGATCAGCGTGACGGGAAAGGACCACGAGTAGGCCCAGAGGACGAAAGGCTGCATCAGCATCACCACGCCGATACCGATGAGGATCGAGGCGGCCATCTCCCAGGGACCACGCACGAAGATGCGGCGTCCACTGTTCACACTCTCGGCGGGCGTGGGGCTCTCGGGTGGCTGGCTGGACATGCTCATTTCCTGACGGCTCCGAAGGTGATCCCGCGCAGCAGGTGCTTGCGCAGCAGGATGGTGAAGACCATGACCGGCAGCAGGAAGAGCGTCGCGCCCGCCGCCACCGCCGGCCAGTCCTGCCCGGCGTTGCCGATGATCGTGGGGATGAAGGGCGGCGCGGTCTGCGCCGTGCCCGAGGTCAGCAGCACCGCGAAGGCGTATTCGTTCCAGGCAAAGATCAGGCAGAAGATCGCGGTCGAGGCGATGCCCGTGGCGGCCTGCGGCAGCACCACTTTGTAGAAGGCCTGAAAGCGGGTGTAGCCGTCGATCAGTGCCGCCTCCTCGTACTCCTGCGGGATCTCGTCGATGAAGCCCTTCAGCAGCCAGACCGAGAGCGAGAGGTTCACCGCGGTGTAGAGCAGGATCATCCCGGCATGGGTGTCCGACAGGCCGAGCGAGCGGAACATCAGGAAGATCGGGATCGCCACGGCGATGGGCGGCATCATCCGGGTCGAGAGGATGAAGAACATCAGATCGTCCTTCAACGGCACCTTGAAGCGCGAGAAGGCATAGGCGGCGAGCGTGCCGAGAAAGACGCTGAGGAAGGTCGAGCCGAAGCCGATGATCACCGAGTTCATGAATCGCTCGCCAAAGCGCGACGGGCCGGCGATGGTCAGCCCCTTGGACTGCACGATGCGCTCATACCAGGTCTCGGGCGGATTGGCCGCGAAGTATTCGGCGGTCTGGCGGGTCTGCGTGGTGAAGAGGTTCACGTAGCCTTCGAGCGAGGGGGTGAAGACCACCTTCGGCGGGTAGGCGATGGCGTCGGCCGAGGATTTGAAGCCGGTGGCGATGATCCAGACCAGCGGCAGGATGGTGACGATGGCGTAGAGCGCCACCAGCGCGCCGGCGACCCATTTCTGCCGCGGCGAGGGTTCGGTGATCGAGTAACCGCTCATCTTTCCTTCACCTTGTTCAGGGCCTTCACGTAGATCGACGCGAGGCCGAAGACCGTAACGAAGAGGATGATCGCATAGGCCGAGGCATAGCCCGTGCGCCACTTCTCGAAGGCCTCGCGCTTGAGGTCGATGGAGGTCAGCGTGGTGGTGTTGCCGGGGCCGCCGCCGGTCAGCTGCACCACGAGGTCGAACATCTTGAAGTTCTCGATCCCCCGGAACAGCACCGCCAGCATCAGGAAGGGCAGCGTCATCGGTAGGGTGATGGTCCAGAACTGCCGCCACTTCGACGCCCGGTCGCATTCCGCCGCCTCGTAGATCGAGTCCGGGATCGACCGCAGCCCCGCGAGGCAGATCAGCATGACGAAGGGCGTCCACATCCAGGTGTCGACGATGATGATCGCCCAAGGGGCCAACGAGACGCTGCCGATCATCGAGAAGCTGGTGGGATCCGCGCCGGTGAAGAAGGCGACCACGTAATTGAACAGGCCGATCTGCGGCTGGTAGAGGAAGGTCCAGAAGTTGCCGACCACGGCGGGCGAGAGCATCATCGGCAGCACGATGATCGTGGTCCAGAGGTCGTTGCCCCTGAACTTTCGGTTGATCAGCCAGGCCAGCGAAAAGCCGATCAGCACCTGCAGCACGATGGTCCAGCACAGGAAATGCGCCGTGGCCTGCATCGTCTCCCATATGTCGCTGTCGGTGAGGATGCGATCGTAGTTGCGCAGCCCGATCCACTCGACCTCGGCATTTGGACGGTTGGCGCGGAAGTTGGTGAAGCTGAGGCGGATCGTCCAGATCAGCGGGAAGATGTTCACCGCCAAGAGCAGGAAGATCGTAGGCGCGACGAAGATCCAGGCGATGGCCCGGTCGGACAGGCCTCGGAACCTGCGTGCGACGCCGGGCGGCGTCGCCTCGGCGGCGCGCGCGATGACGGAATGGGACATGGGCCTGGTCTCTTCGCTGCGTTCGGCGGGAGGCGCGGAGCCGTCCGTATGGCTGGCTCCGCGCGCGGGACCGCCCGTCCGGGGACGTTGCGGCCGGCGGGTGGTCACATCTTGCCTTCGTCTTCGAAGACTTCGGTCCAGTCCTCGACCAGCTTGTCGAGCGCCTCCTGCGCGGTGCCCTCACCCGCCACCACGTAGCTGTGCACGCGGTCCTGCATCGACAGCAGCAGCGAGGCATAGGAGGGCTCGGCCCAGAAGTCCTTCACGATCGCCATGGAGTCGAGGAAGGTCTGCGCGTAGGGCTGGCTGGTGGCAAAGCCGGGATCCTCGACCACCGCCTTCAGCGCCGAGTAGCCGCCGAGTTCCCACCATTTCGACTGGACCTCGGGCTGGGCAAACCACTTGATGTATTCCAGCGCCGCGTCCTGACTGTCGGAGTAGGACACCACCGAGATCCCCTGCCCGCCGAGCTGGGCGAAGTGCCCGTCCGGACCGGCCGGGTTGGGGAAGTAGCCGGACTTGCCGCCGCCCACGTTCGGGTCTGCCTTGACCCCCGGCCAGATGAAGGCGAAGTTCATCTGCAGCGCCACCTGCCCCGATTTGTAGGCGTCGATGTTCTCGGACATGTACCAGTCCGACGAGCCCGGCGGGGTGCAGCAGTCGTAGAGCGCCTTGTAATACTCCAGTCCCTTCGCTGCCTCGGGCGAGTTCACCACGCCCTCGAGCTTGTAGGGTTCCTCGGGCGTGCCGTAGCTGAAGCCGTAGTTGTAGAGCGCGTTGGTCACGCCCATGGTGATGCCTTCCGAGCCGCGCTCGGTGTAGATCGCCGCGCCGTAGACCGTGGTGCCGTCGATCTCGCGGTTCTGGAAGAACTCGGCGATGTCTTTCAGTTCGTCCAGAGTCTCGGGTGCCTTCAGCTCGCGGCCGTATTTCTCCTGATACTCGGCCTGCAGCTCCGGGCGCTCGAACCAGTCCTTGCGGTAGGTCCAGCCCACCACGTCGCCGAAGGCAGGCAGCGCCCAATAGTTCGGCGTGCCCTTGGGCCATTCGGAATAGCCGGTGACGGTGGCCGGGATGAAATCATCCATGGTGATGCCGTTGGCCTCGAAGAAGTCGTTCAGCTTCACGTAATGGCCCGCCTCTGCGCCAAGGCCGATCCACTGGCTGTCGCCGATCATCAGGTCGCAAAGCTGCCCGCCCGAGTTCAGCTCGTTCAGCATCCGGTCCGCGAAGTTCGGCCAGGGCACGAATTCGAACGACATGGAGTGGCCGGATTTCTCCTCGAAGTCCTTGGACAGCTCGATCAGCGCATTGGCCGGGTCCCAAGCCGCCCAGCAGAGCGTGAGATCGTCGGCCTGCGCCGCGCCCGCGACGGCGAGCAAAGCGGTCGCGACCGCCGGAGCGGTGTAACGAATGGTCATTGGTGCATCCTCCCAGAGATAAGGCCGGGCTCCTCTTCCCGACTCGATTATCTGACGTAAGGGTAAGTGAGGTACGTGCCTCAGATCAAACGATTTCTGAGGTACGCACCTCATGATGGTTGCTTTCCATATGAAAACAAACAAGACTCGGAAGAAAATCAGCCGCACGAGTCCCCCATGCGCCCGACCACGAAAGACCTCGCCAAAGCCGCTGGCGTCAGCCTCGCGACCGTGGATCGCGTGCTGAACGGGCGTCCGGGCGTGCGCGAAAAGACGGTGAAGGCGGTCAACGAAGCGATTGAACGGATAGGCTTTGTCCGCAACCAGTCGGCCGCCAACCTTGCCCGGGGGCGCCGCTATCGCTTTCAGTTCCTGCTGCCGCAGGCCGGGGACGATTTCCTCGCCACGCTGGTCGAGCGGATCGAGGAGTCGCGCGCCGCCTTTCTCGCCGAGTCGCTGGAGATCTCGATGCGGCGGGTGCTGTCGAACGATCCGCACGTTACGGCGCAGGCGCTCTCGCGGGTTTCGCCCGCGCAGGTCGACGGCGTGGCGATCATGGCCCCCGAGAGCCCGCAGGTGCGCGACGCCACAACCCGCCTGATGGAACGGGGTGTCGAGGTGGTGCAGTTCATCACCGGCCAGCCGGGGCTGCGGCCGCTGGATTTCGTCGGCGTCGACAACAACTCGGCGGGCGCCACCGCCGGGCGGCTTCTGGGGCGGTTTCTCGGAGAGAGGCGGGGCAAGATCCTCGTGGTCTCTGAGACGATGAACTCGCTCGACAGCGTCGAGCGGCGGCTGGGGTTCGACACCGTGCTAACCGCCGATTTCCCCAACCTCGCCGCCCTGCCCTCGCTCGAGACCTACGGCGATCCGGCACGGACGCGGACGGTGATCGCCAACTCCTACGCCAACCACCCCGACATCGTCGGTGCGTACCTGATGAGCTCCGAGGTCCGCGAGCCGCTCGACGCGCTCTGCCGTGCCTCCGATCCGATGCAACAGGTCATAATCGCCCACGAGCGCACCACCTACTCCGAGGAGAAACTGCGCAGCGGCGCGATCGACGCAGTCATCGCGCAGAACCCCGGCCATCTGGTGCGCAGCGCCATTCGCGTGCTCAAGGCGCGGACAGACGGGCGCGAGCCGCTGGCCTCGCAGGAACGCATCCGCATCGAGATCTACATCAAGGAAAACCTCGGCCAGCTCTGATACCCGGCTGGCCGCTCTGATCGGATGAAATGCTGCTCCCGCAGACCCATCCGGTACGCTCCGTCCAAAGCAATCAACGCCTTCGATGTGGCGCGGTGCCCCCGCGCGAGTGCGCAGGACTACACCGGCGCGCCCCTCCGATCTCGCGGTCTTCGCCTCCGCCAGCAGGCACCGGACCGCGTTCAGCTACGCGGCCTTGGACCGCTCCGCCAAGCCGGCACGCCGGAATGTAGAGCGTATAGGCATAAGGGCGCTCCTCGACGAGAGGCCCGAAGACCACTGCTTTGTACGTTGCGCAGAACAGCATCTCGCTCATTTCCGAAAGCGGATCGACCTTGGCAAGGCAGCACCCCTCGGCAATGAACTACATCCGCAGCAGGAAGACCTGGCTCTGCGCCGCTATGCGGAACTCCGTGCCGGACAGATCAAGGAGCCGTGACATGCACAGCGACAGCGGGTGCTCGCGCGTGAGCGACCCAATGCGCTGTGCCGCGATCCGCGAGAGGGTCACGGCCTCACCCCGGAACAGCGACGAGATGGCGGATCTGCGGCGTCGTCCAGATTGGCTGAGAGAGGTTGATGTTCGGGGGGACATGCCCGGCATATCGGGCAGGAAGCGCGGCATCACGAAGGTCGCCGGCCCCGGCGTGCTGGCCATCGTCAACTGTTCGACCTCGCCCTGCGCGAGGCGCCGCTTTGTGCAGTTGAGCCCACTCAGTCCGTTGATGATTTCCTCCGCCTCATCAAGCAGGTCGTGCGCCTCCGCTACGATCACCATCCGGTGCCCCTCGCGCCGGAGCAGCGCGATCCCCAGTCAATCTTCCAGTGCCATCCTCAACAGCGAGACCGCCGGTCGCAAGCGATCGAGGTAGCGCGCCGCCTGGCTCACGGACGTGGATTTCATGACTTCGCGAAAGCCGGTAAGCTGGCTGACCGGCCTGCGAACCTCTACCCTCAGCATCTGCACCTGCTGAAGCCCGTCAGCACCACGATCAAGACCTTCTCCAACATCGACGGGAACCGCATCGCGCAGGCGGACTTGGGCACGCAAGTCGCCGTGCTGTCGCTGCTCGAAGACCGGCGCAATACCCGCGACGACATTGGGGAAGCCAAGCTGAACAACGCGTAGTCCGCCGAGCGCCTCACCGATACCCATGTGAAGGGAGGGCAGATCATGCTGGAAACCGCACTGCGGGTCATCCCTGCGCTTGGCGTGCCGCTGCATCCGGGGGCTGAGACGTTCTACCGCGAAGTCACCATCATCAAGTAATCGCTCCTTCGGGCGCCCCCTAGGCCGCCTGCGCCTTTTCGAAGACAGACCTGAAAGCTCCTTCGGCGCGCGAAGTAGGCAGCCCATGAGCATGATCCCGACCGGCGGCACCACGGCCGCAGATGACGCGAGGCTGAGCGCAGGCGCGCTCTCCCGCGGTTTCGCCTGTCGCGGCGTGAGTTGGCCGGGATCGAGGAGCAAGCCTTCCGGATGAGCGCCAGCAGCGACATGGTCTTTGCCGGCCTGCTGATCGTGGTGGTGCCGCACATCGCCCGGCGCAAGCCGGGATGGGTGCTGTCGCTGATCATCTGCGTGTTCACGCGCTAAGCGCTCTACTCGACCACGACTTCCCCGGCATCCTGCAACTCTACGACGTGCAATTCCGCACCTTCGTACCGTCGGTGCATTTCCTGCAGTTGGGCATCTTCGATATCGCACTCTGGGCGAGTCCGACCATCGTCTTCCAGTTCTTGCTCTTCGGCGTGGTGGTACGGCGAACCGGGCTCGGCGCGGGCCGCCGTTGCGCCGCCACCCCCTTTGCCACGGCGAGAGCGGCGCTAGAGACCAGCACGCGACCGGCGGCATGGAAGCACGGGCGACGCTTCGCTGAGCCACCAAGAGGTCCGGCGGCAGGGCGCCACCCGCTCACCGCATCGGCCAGAGATACTGTCGCGGCGGCACCGACCAACGCGCGGCTTTCGACGGCGCGGCTGCCGTCGGAGAAGCGATCCCGGCCAGCGGCCCGCAAAACGCGGTCGGCCAAGACAGGGACCATCTATTGCGTCGGACCGACGCGCAGGATGAGAAGGGTCCGCCCGGCGGGCCGTCTGTTGGCGCACCGGGCGCAAGGTCACCGGGGCGCTGCCAAGGCACCGCGCCAGTAGTCAGCGAGCGCATGGGACAGGTCGCCGCCGAAATCCACACGCGCGAAGGGATGCCCGGCAAAGCCCGGATGCGCCCGGACCGCCTGCGGAAGGTCGGCAACCTGCCAGAGGCCCCGGGTCATCGCAAACTGCCGAAAAAGCAGCGTGACCCCCTCCCCGGCACGTAGATTCAGCGCCGCCTCCATGGACCGGCCTGCCCCGTCGAGCGCACCCGAGAACTGCATCTTCAGATCGAGCAGGGCCGCGTCGGACAGTGCCGGCTCGAGCATCGCGTAGCCGATCGAGTCGAGCCTCATCAGTTCCGGACGATCGAGGATATGGGCGACGTAGAACTCGATGAACCCGGCGAGCCTTTCCTCTTGCGTCCCCGCCGAATGATCGAAGAAATTTGCGATCAGCCCGATGAAATGCAGCCAGTCGCGCACGAGAAGCGAGGCGAAGATCTGCTCCTTGCTGTCGAAGTAGAGGTAGACCGTGCCCTTAGCGAGACCGGAGCGGGCAGCGACCGCGGCGACGGTGGGCAGGCGGCGTGTATCCTCGAGAAAGAGCGCCAGTGCCGCTTCGAGGATCACCTCGCGGCGCGCCTGCTTATCTTCGGCGGCCGTCGCATATCGCACCATTTCTGCACCCTTTTATCCGACCCGAGCGGCTCTTGCGTGCCGACATGTGCCCGCCCCGAATATTGTGACCTGCGGTCATTATCAAGCCCGCGCTTCCTTTCCCCTTGTTGACCAAGGTGCCGTAGCGCCACGGGCCAGACGCGGCAGTGGGCGGCGCCGTCCCACCTTCCCTTCCACCTGGGCAACATGCGTCGTGCATGGCCTACCCCTCGTCCAGTGTACCCTGGGCTGGCGGGGCCGGGAACGCGCGCGACGTCATAGCCCAAGGGCTCTGCGTCACCGCGATCACACGGCTTGCCGTAGAAACCGCCTCCCGGCATGATGCAGGGCATCCGGAGTCCGGGAGCTGCTGAATGCCTTCGATGTTGCCACGCCGTTTCGCGCTCGTCCCGATACTCACCGCCGCCGGTGTCAGCCTCGGAGCGCCAAGCGTCGCGGCGGAAACCGCGTCGGGGCCGGCCGTCTGGTCGGCGCAATGCGCGAGGTGTCACCGTGATCCTGCCCGCATTGCCGCGACGCTGCCGACCGCGACGGACGACGCCGGCAAGGCGCGGCTCGACGCCTTCCTGGCCAAGCACCACGCATCGGACCCGCAACTGCGCGCGGCGCTGGTCGAATGGCTCGCGTCTCAGGCCCACCAATAGAGCAGCACCAGCCCCAGCACCGCGCCCCAGAGCACCGCGAAGCGCCGCAGGACCCGCCGGTCCTTGATCGACGCATGGCCCGCCGCGTAGCTGAACCGCTCGTAGGAGATTTGCTGCAGCTGGACGCCCATCTGCAGCGCGCTGTCGGCCACGAAGGTCATCATCGGACCCGGGCCGCAGATCATCACCTCACAGGCCGCCGGGTCGAGACCGGCCAAGACGCGTTCCAGAAGCGCGGCGCTGACCGGTCCGCGTTCGAGCGGCTGGCGGGCGAACTCCTGGTCCTCCGGCCGGTCGGAGACAAGCACGGGCGTCACGCCGAGAGCTTCGCAGGCCGGCTCATATAGCTCTGACGGCACCATCGCCGCCGTGCTCCGCGCGGCATAGATGAACCGCACCGGGCGCTCACTGCCGGACCGCGCGAGATGCGACAGGATCGACAGGATCGGCGCGATCCCCACGCCCCCCGCCACGAGGATCAGCGGCCCCGCGCCACGTGGCACGAAGCTGCCATGCGGTGCATCGACCGAGACCCGGATACCCGGCTCGAGTGCGCCGATCTTTCCGGTGAAATCCCCCGCCTCCTGCACCAGGAAGCGCAGCCCCGCCTCACCCGGTGCCGAGGCCATCGAGAAGGGGTGATCGTGCAAGGGCAGCCGCTTGCGGCCAAAGGCGATCCACGCGAACTGCCCGGGTTCGAACGACAACTTTGCATCCGCGGGCGGGACGATCCGCAGCAACCAGAGGCGCTCGGCCACGCGCCGGATGTCCTCGAGACGCCAGCAGTGTGAGGTCGGGCGCAGCAAGCGGCCTGCATAGACCGAGGCCGCCGGGACGGTGACCGCCAGCGCAAGCCCGATCCAGATCCAGCGTTCCGCCGTGCCGCCGCCCCCTGCCGCCACCGCGTGCCAGACAACTGTCCCCACGAGCGCCACGGCTGCAACCGCATGCCCTGCGCGCCAGATCTGATACCGCGTGGACAGGCGCTCGCGCAGCAACGCGAGAATGACCATGATCACGAGCAACACCAGAGCGAGACGTGCCTCACAGAAGCCGGGCGCGGTGAGCACGAAATCGAGACGCCGAGCGAGTCGGCCCGGGCGCTCTGCGTCGGGCAGTCCGATGAGTGCCAGCAGATGCACCACCGCCAGAAGCAGTGCGACAGGTGCAGCCCACTTGTGAAAGGCCATGGTGATATCGATCCCGATGCGGCCCGAGATCGCCTCGAAGCGGCCGCTGGTCACCATCTGCAGCAGCAGCATCACCGCCGCTGCGATGCCCGCGCCCGTCGCGAGGCGCATCGCCCCCTGCCAGTGCCCCGTCCCCGAAAGCAGGGACGGCAGCATCGGCAGCGCAACCAACCCGGCATAGCAAACCGCAAGGAAGAGCGGCGGCAGACCGCGGCGCTTCGGCGAAGTGGGGCGCATGGCAATGTCTCCTCGTTCGCGCCGACTGTAGCTCGCGTGGCGCTGATCACATTGACACGGATCACGGACTCTGCGGCCAAGTGACTGCGAACGAGGCACCTCTCGGCACGAACCTCGGCAGTCGGCGCCCGCTTGCGCAGCCGCCGCTCCGCAGAGCGCATCGCGCGGGCTCTCGCCATGAGCGACCGCCTTCGGCGTGACCGCACCCGCTCGGGCAGGAAGGTCGCCACTTCGATCAACAGCAAGACCAACGCCTGCCCGAGTATGAGCAGCGAGAAGGTGGACGCCGAGGCCTTGGTCACGGTCCATATCTCGCGCCCGCTCACCGCGACCGCACGAAGAGGTCGGAGCCCACCTGCAACGTCAACCGCGCCATCACGAAGAAGAGGTTCAGCCCAATGCCGCACCAGTCCGGATCGACGCCCGACTGCACCACCGTTGGCAGGCCCCCCGAGGTAGGCAGGTAAGAGTCTACATCCGGTCCTCGTAGGAATAGTAGCCGAGCATGAATTCCTTGATCGACTCCTGCACCGTCAGCACCGCACAGAGGACCGCGCCGAGCTTCATCAGCGTCCCGTTGAACTGCCGCGAGCTATTCCGCGCGCCTTTCGCTGCCTGCAAAGCCTCGTCGATGAAATGGAGAATTTTCCACATCATGAGATTACCGTCGGCATGGCCGCTGGCCATGGTTCCGCTGGTCTCGGCATTGGCGGCCCGCCGAACCAGCGCGAGGTCGATCTCCGCGCCCTGTCCGGCGCGCGCAGGTTCTCCCCGGCAGCAGCTTGCGACGCCAGAGGCCGTTTGCTCACTTGACCGGTGAGGACAGATCTTCATGCTCGATCCCAAGGCTTTGATTGCAAAATCTTCTGGAACTCAAATCATATTCATATTATAGAATATAATGTATCCGAGCATGAGGCACAGCCATGCGATTTTTCGCCCTAGTCTATTTCCTCGTCGCGGCGGCAGGCGGCGCATACGCCGAAACCATAACGGTCGCCCCCGAGACGCTTACGGAATGGAAACCCGTTTACGGCGAAGTAGAGACGCGCAACGAGCTTCCCGCCCGCGCCCGCATCGCCGGCACGCTGGTCGCGCTGACCGTCACCGAGGGGAACCGGGTCGAGGCGGGACAAATCGTCGGCACGGTCGAGGACGAGAAACTCTCGGTGCAGATCGACGCGCTCGACGCGCAGGCCGAGGCGCTGCGCGCCCAGCTGACCAATGCCCAGGCCGATCTCGACCGCGGCCAGACCCTGCAACAAAGTGGTACGATCTCGGCGCAGCGGCTCGACGCGCTGCAGACCGCGGTCGACGTGCTGACCAACCAGATCGCCGCCACCGCAGCACAGCGCCGGGTGATCCAGCGCCAGATCGAGGAAGGCGGTGTGACAGCGCCCGAGGCAGGCATCGTTCTGTCGGTTCCCGTCTCGCGCGGCTCCTTCGTGGCGCAAGGCGAGACCGTCGCGGTGATCGGCAGCGGCGGGGCATTCCTGCGCCTGTCGGTCCCCGAGCGTTTCGCCCAGACGCTGGCCGAGGGCGATCGTATCGAGATGGAGCACGGCGCCGGCAAGATCGCCAAGCTCTACCCGCAGATCGAGGGCGGGCGCCTGCAGGCCGATGTCGAGGTCGAGGGCCTGGAAGAGCGCTACGTCGGCCTGCGCCTGCCGGTGCGCCTGCCGGTTGGCGAGCAGGAGGCGATCCTCGTGCCCGAGGCGGCGCTCGGCCGCGGTGGCGGTCTCGACATGGTGACCGTGGAAACCGCCGAGGAACCGGTGCAGCGCATCGTCGTGCCGGGCCGCGAGGTGACCCGGGACGGCGCGACATGGCGCGAGATCCTGACGGGCCTCGAGCCCGGCGAGGTGGTGGTGATCTCCGATGAGTGACCACGAAACCGGGCCCAGCGGGGCCCTCGGTCTGGCCGGGCACCTCACCCGTGCCTTCCTGAACTCTCCGCTCACCCCGCTCTTCCTGATCGCCTCGCTGGCGGTGGGGCTCATCGCCCTTGCCGCCTTGCCGCGCGAGGAGGAGCCGCAGATTTCGGTGCCGCTGGTCGACATCCATGTGCAGGCGAACGGGCTGCGCGCAGGCGACGCCGTGAAACTGGTGACCGAGCCCTTGGAGACCATCGTCAAGGGCATCGACGAGGTCGAGCACGTGTACTCCGAGACCCGCGACGATGCGGTCATGGTCACTGCGCGCTTCGACGTCGGCGTCTCGTCGGACACCGCGATCCTGCGCGTGCGCGACCGTATCCTTGCCAACCTCGACCGCATCCCGGTGGGTATCCCCGAGCCGCTGATCGTCGGGCGCGGCATCAACGACGTGGCGATCGTCGCACTCACCCTCTCGCCCGCAGAAGGGCAGACCGGCGTCACCCCCGCCGACCTGACCCGCGTCGCCCGCGAGGTCGAGGCACGGCTGGCGGCGATCGAGAACGTCGGCCTCACCTATGTGATCGGTGGCACCGAGCCGCAACTGCGGGTGAACCCCGACCCGGCGAGGCTGGCGCTCTACGGGATCACCCTGCAGCAGCTCTGGGGCAAGATCGAGGGCGCCAATACCTCGCTGCCGCTCGGCACTTTGCGCGAGGGCGGCGGGCAGGTCGGGCTGGTGGTGGGCGAGACCCTGACCACCGCCGAGGAAATCGGCAACCTCGAGCTGACCGCCCGCGACGGGCGCACCGTCTACCTGCGCGACGTGGCCGAGGTGACGCTCGAGACCGACACCGGATCGAACTACGTCAGCACCGTCACCCACGGATCCGAGGGCATCGAGAGCCGCCCTGCAGTCACGCTGGCGCTGGCGAAGCGCGCCGGGGCCAATGCGGTGGTGGTGGCCGAGGAGATTCTGCACCGGGTCGAGGCCATGGAAGGCGAGATCATCCCCTCCTCCATCGAGGTCGAGATCACCCGCGACTACGGCGAAACCGCCGACGAGAAGGCTAACGAGTTGCTCTTCCACCTCGGGCTGGCGACCGTTTCGATCGTGATCCTCGTGCTCTTTGCCATCGGCTGGAGAGAGGCCATCGTGGTGGCCATCGTGATCCCGGTGACGATCCTGCTGACGCTCTTCGCCGCATGGATCATGGGCTACACGCTCAACCGCGTCTCGCTCTTCGCGCTGATCTTCTCCATCGGCATCCTCGTCGACGACGCCATCGTGGTGATCGAGAACATCGCCCGTCACTGGGCGATGAAACACGAGAGCCAGAGCCGCTTCGGCGCCACCGTCGCCGCGGTGGCGGAGGTCGGCAACCCGACCATCGTGGCGACCCTGACGGTGGTGGTGGCGCTGCTGCCTATGCTCTTCGTGTCGGGCCTCATGGGCCCCTACATGAGCCCGATCCCGGCCAATGCCTCGGCGGCGATGATCTTTTCCTTCTTCGTCGCGGTGATCATCACCCCCTGGCTGATGCTGAAGATCGCCGGGCGCGCGCCGCTCCACCACGGCGCCGAGCACGGCCCGGCGGGCGGTGCGCTCGGCCGAGTCTATGCCGCCGTCGCCCGACCGCTGCTGGCGCGCAAATCAGTCTCGGCGCTCTTTCTGCTGGTGGTCGCGGTGCTATCCTTCGGCTCGCTCGCCGCGCTCTACACCCGCGACGTGACCGTCAAGCTGCTGCCCTTCGACAACAAGTCGGAGCTTTCGGTGGTCATCGACCTGCCCGAGGGCAGCGCGCTGGAGAGCACCGCCGCCGTCGCGCAGCAGGTGGCCCGTGTGGCGCTCTCCCTGCCCGAGGCGATCTCTGCACAGACCCATGCGGGCACCGCCTCGGCCTTCAACTTCAACGGGCTCGTGCGCCACTACTACCTGCGGCAGCTGCCCGAGATGGGCGATGTGCAGATCAACCTCGCGCCCAAAGGCGCGCGAGACCGCACCAGCCACGAGATCGCGCTCGACCTGCGCGAAAAGCTGACCGCGCTCGACCTGCCCGAGGGCACGGTGCTGAAAACCGTCGAGCCACCCCCCGGCCCGCCGGTGATCTCGACGCTCATGGCCGAGGTCTACGGCCCCGACGCCGAGACCCGCCGCATGGTCGCCGAGCGCGTCCGCGCCGCCTTCGACGAGATCCCCTATGTGGTCGACGTCGACGACAATTACGGCGTGCAGGCCCCGCGCCGCCGAGTGGTGCTCGACCCCTCCGCGCTGGATTTCTACAAGGTGCAGGAATCGGACGCGCTGGACACGCTCTCGCTGCTCTACGGGAGCGGCACCGTCGGCTACTCGCACCGCGGCGGCGAGCGACGGCCCATTCCCATCGTGCTGTCACGCGACCGGTCGGACCGGGTGATGGATGCCACCGCCCTCTCGACCCCTGTACCGGCGGACGCCCTGCCCGGCGGGCGCGGGGTCGTGGAGCTCGGCGACGTGGTGATCTTGCAGGACGAGCTCACCTCCTTCCCGATCTTCCGCCACAACGGCATCGAGACGATCATGGTGATGGGCGAGATGGCTGGTGAATTCGAGTCGCCGCTCTACGGCATGCTCGCCTCCGCCGATATCCTCGGCGGGCTCGACTGGCCCGAGGGGGAACAGCCGACCATCTCGATGCACGGCCAACCGAAGGACACCTCGAGCCCCAGCCTTCTCTGGGACGGCGAATGGGAAGTCACCTGGGTCACTTTCCGCGACATGGGCGCGGCCTTCGCGGTGGCGCTCTTGGGGATCTACATCCTCGTCGTGGCGCAATTCGGCAGCTTCCGCCTGCCACTGGTGATCCTGACGCCGGTGCCGCTGACCTTTCTCGGCATCATGTTCGGACATTGGCTCTTCGGGGCACCCTTCTCGGCGCCTTCGATGATCGGCTTCATCGCGCTAGCGGGGATCATCGTGCGCAACTCGATCCTGCTGGTGGATTTCATCCGCCACGCCAACCCCGAGAAACCGCTCGACGTCGACACGCTGATCGAGGCCGGGGCGACGCGCTTCAAACCGATCCTGCTGACCGCGCTGGCTGCGATGATCGGTGCCGCGGTGATCCTGATGGACCCGATCTTTCAGGGCCTCGCGATCTCGCTGCTCTTCGGGCTGCTGACCTCGACCGCGCTGACGGTGCTGGTGATCCCGGCGATCTACCGGTTGGCCAAGACCTGACGTCACGCCAGCCTCCAGCACCCAGTAGCCGCCCCAAGAACAGCTCGACCGTCCGCTCTCCAACCGGCGACCGAAGCTGCCAGACCGTGACCTGCGACAGCAGAGCGGAAGCCCGCGCGCCGGATCGAAGGACCCAAGCGCGGTGTGGCGACACAGACTGCCCGACGGGATTTCTCTTGCTCGTCCTCTCCCGTCGAGACTTGGCCTCTCGAGGGCAATCGGAGCCATGCGCTTGGTGCCCCCGCCCCCAAAGGAGCTCGTAGCGAGGCATCGAGCTCGAGGCGCAAAAGGGCTTCGAGCCCGACGCCCCCCATACCCTGCTGGCCTCAGGCGACAGCTTCGGTCTCGGCCCTTCCGAGAGCCGTGCAGCAGTTCTTTTGAGCTTTGACGCGACTTCGTACGTGGTGGCCTACCACCTCTTCCAGAGTGCCCGCCCGAGATATTGCATGGCCCTCAGGATTGCGGTCTGCCGGATCGAAATGTTTGGGGTTCCGCACCACGCTCGGGGTTCGCAGCATGGCAACGGCGTGTGTCGTATGCCCCATCCCTCGCCCGACAGGGCAGTGCGAAACAATGTCCCGAGAAGGGATCAGCAGGTTCAGGGGCTGGCCTGAGCACCGATACGAGACATGCACGGCGAGCCGTGCCTGCCGACGACATGGCGTTGACTTGTCCGGCACCGGACAGTCAAGTTTGGCGGTCTCAATCAGACTCGGAACCAGGCCGAGGTTCTGGCGAAGCGGCAGCCAGAACAGGACTTTCAGCGCGAGACAGGCTTAGCAGCGCAGACAGAGAAAGTCTTGTCGCGGCAACGCTTGCCGACTCGGCCTGCCTGCCAAGCCATCTTCGGTCGAAGCAGATTGAGAGGGGGCCACATTGTCTCAGCGAGGCGTTGCAGTCAGACCAGTTCGTGTACGGCAGCGGGTAACGACGCGCTTCGGCGTGTCAATGATCTCACTTTCGGGATTCCAGAAATGAATCCCCGTCACCGGCAAGCGCCACAAGCCCCACCGAAACTGATATCGTGACCAGCCGGCTCAGCAAGACAATCACATTCGATCGGCAAGGCTTTCACGTCTGGACGTGCGAGAAGATTTGTTTGGAGAGTTGCCGTATCCGTCGGCATAAGCCTAGCAATTTCATAACCTTGCTAGGCTTAGATGGTGCGGTCGAGAAGACTCGAACTTCCACGGGAGTTACCCCACAGCGACCTCAACGCTGCGCGTCTACCAATTCCGCCACGACCGCACTGTCTAGGCTTGGTGAAGCGGTCTCTAACGAAGCCCGCGGGGGATGTGAAGAGGAAAATCGAACCTTTCTGCGAAAAGTTTGCGCGACCTAACGGCAACTATGGGATGGGCCGGCGCACACCGCGCCGGCCGACGTCGCTTCAGAGCCCAGGCAGCCTCATTCGCTGAAATTGAAGGTCGGGATCGATGCGCCTGCCTGGGTGACGACCGGCGCCGCATCGGACGCCGGTCGCCCGCCTCCAAGCATCGCCGAGGCCTTGCGCAGCAACCCTGCCCTCTCCGGAAGACCCGGCGAGAAGACCGGCGTCGCCCCGGCGTCGAGCGCGTCCAGCGCCTGCGCGTACCAAGCCAGCGACAGGTCCGCACGCTGCGCCGCGCCGAAGCCCTGGCTCAGATGGTGGCCAACCAATTCGGCGTAGGGCGCCTGCCCCAGCGCAACCAGCATCAAAGCCGAGCCCATGGCCGCATCGAGGTCATCGCCCTTGTAGCCGGCCGCAAGACAGATCTGCGCGGTCTTTTCGAGTTGGGCTGGCGACATGCCGGAGTTCAGGATGAAGACCTTGGCATCCGACAGCACCTCGTCCCGCGCCTTCACGGACACTGCGGCGACCTGATCGTGCAGAACGTCACCGAAGCCCGCGCATTGCGCTGCGATCTGCGCCGGGGTCGCGCCCGGAACCTTGGCAATCAGCGCCTCGCCCTGGGCGATGGCATAGCTGCGCGCAAGGCAGAGCTGTTCGGCGAGCGCCGCCCGAGCATCGGTCAGCGTTGCCTCGGTGATGTAACCGCCATTGGTGGTGGTCATCAGGCTGAGGGTGTTGCACTGGGACTGCAGCGAGGCCTGCACCGGAGCATCCCCGAAGAAATTGGGGATCGCCGGCGCTTCGGCCGACGCCCCGCCCTGCACAACGGGCTGCGCCGAGGGCACCGGGGTTGCGGCAGAGGCCATCTGCGTTTGCGGTGCCTGCGGCTGGACCGGCACGGGCTGGACCGGCTGCAGCGCCATCTGAGGCTGAGCCGAGCCGGTCTTCGAGCAGGTCCCGCGCTGGCAGGTGAACATCGCAGGCGTCACGTTGAAGGCCTGGAAGTCGTTGCGCTCATAGCCTTCGGGGGTCGAGGCGAAGACCCGCACCGCACAGCTCTGAGCGTTGCACCAGAAGGCCGACCCGGTCACCGAGGTGTCGAGGATGTAGTCCGTCTGACCATCGCCGTTGATATCCGACAGCTGGATGAACCCCGAGCGCTGCACCAACTGCTCGGCCGAGGGGTCCGAACTCTTGGCGATCTCGTTCACCGCCGCCGCGACCACCGAGGGCAAGCCGTAGCTGCCAGCGATCGCCGAGGTCGCCCCATAGCCCGTGCCGTTCATCTGCTCGTCGCGGTACGCGATCAGCAGCCCGCGCACGCCCTGCGGATTCTGCGCGATCTGCTGCGACGTCGCCGGGCCGCCTGCCTGCGCGCGGCGATAGGAGCTCACCAGAAAGTCGCGTTCGTATTCGGTCAATTGGCCCGTCGGCGCATATCCCATGTGCACCTGGAAAGACGAAATCGCGGACCTTGACCTACTGCCCATAATTCCATCAGGCGTGCCGGAATTGAAGCCGAAGTAATTCAGCGCCGTCTGCGTGGTGCGATTGGCCTCGCGCGCTGCAGATGAGACACTCGGAGAGGCCGCACGGGGTGCAACATACGTGCGCTTAACGACTTTTTGCCTTGGCTGGTTTGCAATGGCACTGCCGATGATACCGCCGACAAGCCCGCCGACAAACGCGTTGTCGGCGAGAGCGGGAATCGGCGCCAGCGCGAGACTGGCGCAAACAACCCCGATCATTGAATGACGCTTCATATTGAGATTCCTCCAAATTCTTCTTCATTTCAGGGGCCATCGAGCCCGTAAATTAGACTTTGGAAATCGATAAAAAATTCTTAATGAATCCTGAAAATACTGTCCGCTGCCCCGCATTGACGAGTCAAGAGATTAACCATAAGCGCTCTGGCATGGTTGAGTGGATCACGAAAGACGGGCTGACCGGCTACGACGAAGCGGTTGCCTTCATGGAGGAGCGCGCCGCGGCGATTGCCGCGGGCGAGGCCGATGAGTTGATCTGGCTGGTCGAGCACCCTGCGCTCTACACCGCGGGCACCTCGGCGAAGATCGAGGACCTGCGCGACCCAGACCGCTTCCCCGTCTTCGACACCAAGCGCGGCGGGCAGTACACCTATCACGGCCCCGGCCAGCGGGTGGTCTACGTCATGCTCGACGTGGGCCGGCGCGGCCGCGACGTGCGCCGCTTCGTGCAACAGCTCGAGACCTGGGTGATCGCCGCGCTCGCCGAGTTCAATATCACCGGCCACATCCGCGACGGCCGCGTCGGCGTCTGGGTCGAACGCCCCGACAAGCCGCTGCTGACCGACGGTCGGGTCACCGAGGACAAGATCGCCGCCATCGGTATCCGCCTGCGCAGGTGGGTGAGCTTCCACGGCATCTCGATCAACGTCGAGCCGGAGCTGTCGCACTTCGAGGGCATCGTGCCCTGCGGTATCTCCGAATACGGCGTGACCTCGCTTGTGGACCTCGGCCTGCCGGTGACCATGGACGATCTGGATGTCGCCCTGCGCCGCAGCTTCGACGAGACCTTCGGCGACCAGCCCCGCGAAGGCTGACCTAGCCCGCCAGCAGGTGGGTCTTCACGTCCTCCGCGGCGAAATCCACCAGCGCGCGCACCTTGCGCGGCAACATCGCACCTTCGAGATAGACCGCGTGCAGGTCATGCGCTGGCTTTTCCACGTCGGCCAAAACCTCGACAAGCCGTCCAGCCTCGATGTCGGTCGTCACCACGAACTCGGGGCAGTAGGCGACCCCCTGCCCCGCCAGTGCCATGTCCCGCGCCACACGGGCGCTGTTGACCGCGAAGCGGCTGGCAATCTGCACCTCGCGCACGGCCCCCTCCGAGCCGAAACGCCATCGCGGGCTGCGCTGGTTGCTGTCATGGATGCAGGCGTGACCGCCCAGCGCCTCGGCCGTTTCCGGTGCGCCGTGCTCGGCGACATAGGCCGGCGCGGCCACCACCTTCATGCCGAAGCGGCACAGCCTGCGCGCCTTCAGGGTGTTGTCCGAGAGCCGCCCGATGCGGAACGCCAGGTCGATCCCTTCCATCGCGAGGTCCGTGTAGGCATCCGACAGCCGCAGTTCCACCGACAACTCGGGATGCGGCGCGGCGAAACGGCTGAGCAGGTCGGCGGCATAAATCTCTCCGAAGGTCAGCGGCGCCGCAACCCGCAGCACGCCGGAGAACCCGCGCGCCTCGTGCTCGACCGATCCCAGCAGCTCCTCCAGCTCTTCCAGCCACGCGGGCGCGCGCACCAGAAGCTTCTCACCCGCTGGCGTCAGCCCGACGCGCCGCGTGGTGCGCTGCAGAAGCCGTGTGCCCAGTCGGGCCTCGAGCTCCGCGACATATTTCGAGGTGAGCCGGTTCGACACCCCCATACGCTCAGCGGCGGCGGTGAAGGAGCCGGTCTGCGCGGTGGCAACAAAGGCGCGGATCTGGTCAACGATGTCCATGGCACATTCCGAACACTGCGTGGATAGTATTACCACATACTCGCCATTTCTTTCCGAAAGGCCAGCCCGCATATTCCCCCCAACGGCAGCAATCGCTGCCCACCCTCTTCCCGCCTCGCGGGACACGCATTCGGAGAGACATCATGGCAACCAGCGACGCCCCCCTCGACATCGGCCAGGTAAGCCTGACCGTCAACGACCTCTCCAAGGTCGGCGACTTCTATCAATCCGCCCTCGGCCTCGAGAAACTGTCGGAAGACGGCACCGAAGCTCGCTTCGGCGCCCATGGCCGCAGCCTCATCGCGCTGCGTCAGGACAAATCCGCCCCCCGCCACTCGCCGCGCGAGGCCGGGCTCTTCCACACCGCCTTCCTGCTGCCCTCGCGCGCCGATCTCGGCGCCTGGCTGCACCACGCTGCCGAGACCCGCATCCCGCTGCAGGGCGCTTCGGACCACCTCGTGAGCGAGGCGCTCTACCTTGCCGACCCCGAGGGCAACGGCATCGAGATCTACATCGACCGTCCGCGCGAGATGTGGACGCACAAGGGCGGGGAGATTGAGATGGCTACGAACCATCTGGATCTGCAGGACGTCGCGAACAGCGCGACCGCCAAGTGGCAAGGCGCGCCCGAGGGCACCGTGGTGGGCCACGTCCACCTGCAGGTCGGCCGGCTCGATCCGGCAGAAGCCTTCTATTCCGAAACCCTCGGCATGGCGGTGACCAACCACTACCCTGGCGCGACCTTCTACGGCTCGGGCGGCTATCACCACCACCTCGCCTCGAACATCTGGAACAGCCGCGGTGCCGGGCCGCGCAATGGCCCCACGACCGGCCTCACCGAGATCGAGCTGCGCGGCACCGCGCAGGAGATCGAGGCCATCCGCAGCCGCACTCCGGCGGAAACCCCGCTGGTCGATCCGTGGGGCACCACCTTCACCCTGACCCGGAAGGACTGAGACCATGCTGATCGACGGAAAATGGACCGCCAACTGGCAGCCGGTGCAGAAGGCCGACGAGAAGGGCCGCTTCGTGCGGCAGGAGTCGAGCTTCCGCAACTGGATCACCCGCGACGGAAGCGCCGGCCCCACCGGCACCGGTGGCTTCAAGGCCGAGGCCGACCGCTACCGGCTATATGTGGCGCTGATCTGCCCCTGGGCCTCGCGCACGCTGATCGCCCGCAAGCTCAAAGGCCTCGAAGAGATCATCCCGGTCACCGTGGTGAACCCGCGCCTCGACGACCAGGGCTGGAGCTTCGGCGGCTTCCCCGGCGCAGATGAAGACCCGCTCTACAACGCGCAGCACCTGCACGAGCTTTACACCCGCGCTGACCCGCATGTGTCGGGCCGCGCCACGGTGCCGGTGCTCTGGGACGAGAAGCTGGGCGTGATGGTCAACAACGAGAGCGCCGACATCGTGCGCATGTTCGACACCGCCTTCGAGGACATCGCCCCCTCCGGCATCCGCCTCGCGCCCGACGAGCTGGTGGAGGAGATCGACCGCGAAAGCGCGCAGATCTACCGGCTCTACAACAACGGCGTCTACAAGGCCGGCTTTGCCAGCTCGCAGGACGCCTATGACGAGGCGGTGACCCAGCTTTTCGAGGAGATGGCGCGCATCGAGGAGCGCCTGTCGGATGGCCGCGCTTTCTATTTCGGCGACCGGTTGACCGAGACCGACATCCGCATTTTCGTCACCTCGATCCGTTTCGACGCCGCCTACCACGGCCTGTTCAAGTGCAACATCAAGCGGCTCGAGGATCACCCGCACATGTATGCTCACATGCTGCGTATGCTGAACACCGGCGGGATCGCCGGGACGGTGAACCTCGATCACATCAAGGCCGGCTACTACGGGATCAAGGCGCTCAACCCGCCGCGCATCATCCCCGCCGGCCCAGCCGCTCTGGCCGCCGAAATCGACCGCGCCCAGGCGGCGCTCTGACCCGCGCCAGCATGGGTCACGCACGGCCCGGGGCACCCAGCCCCGGGCCGTCGCGATTCAAAACAGCCCGATCTTCCGGCAACCGTATGGCCTGCCGCCGCTCCGGCGTGATGACGATGGGTCCGGATGCCGAACTGTGGCAAGATGCCTCGTCATGTGTATTGAAAACCCCGGGCAGATTGTATACTGCCGCATACAGCTCGCTTGACCCGGCTCGCCAGATATTTCTGAGTTTCGGTGTTCAAGCGGAAACCGACACCTAAACGGCGGGTCAAACATGAGCTTGTACACAGACTACCTTGATGAGATCGGCACGCGCAAAGAGCAGGGCCTGAACCCCAAGCCCATCGAAGATGGGGCGCTTGTCGAAGACCTCATCGCGCAGATCAAGGACGCTGGCAGCGTCCACCGCGACGACGCGCTCAAGTTCTTCATCTACAACACCTTGCCGGGCACCACCAGTGCGGCCGGCGTCAAGGCCGCCTTCCTGAAGGAGATCATCCTCGGCAAGGCCACCGTGTCGGAAATCACCCCGGCCTTCGCCTTCGAGCTGCTGTCGCACATGAAGGGCGGCCCGTCGATCTCGGTGCTGCTCGACCTCGCCCTCGGCGAAGACGCGGGAATCGCCTCGCAGGCTGCAGAAGTTCTGAAGACTCAGGTCTTCCTCTACGAGGCCGACATGGAGCGCCTCGAGTCGGCCTACAAATCGGGCAGCCCTGTCGCGAAGGAGCTGCTGGAAAGCTACGCCAAGGCGGAATTCTTCACCAAGCTTCCCGACATCGACGAAGAGATCGAGATCGTCACCTATATCGCCGCCGAAGGCGATATCTCGACCGACCTCCTGTCGCCGGGCAACCAGGCGCACTCGCGCTCGGACCGCGAACTGCACGGCAAGTGCATGATCTCGGAAACCGCGCAGAAGGAAATCGAGGCGCTGAAGCTGCAACACCCCGGCAAGCGCGTGATGCTGATCGCCGAGAAAGGCACGATGGGCGTTGGCTCCTCGCGGATGTCCGGCGTGAACAACGTGGCGCTCTGGACCGGCAAGCAGGCCAGCCCCTACGTGCCCTTCGTCAACATCGCGCCGGTCGTGGCAGGCACCAACGGCATCTCGCCGATCTTCCTGACTACCGTCGGCGTCACCGGTGGCATCGGCCTCGACCTGAAGAACTGGGTCAAGAAGGTCGACAGCGAAGGCAAGCCGATCCTCAACAACGACGGCAACCCCGTGCTGGAGCAGAAGTACTCCGTCGCGACCGGCACCGTGCTGAAGATCGACACCAAGGCGATGAAGCTCACCGATGAAGACGGCAAGGAACTGGTCGACGTTTCCTCCGCCTTCACGCCGCAGAAGGTCGAGTTCATGAAGGCGGGCTCGTCCTACGCCATCGTGTTCGGCAAGAAGCTGCAGACTTTCGCGGCCGAGACGCTCGGTGTCGAGCCGACCCCCGTGTTCGCACCGAACAAGGAAGTCTCGCATGAGGGCCAGGGCCTGACCGCGGTCGAGAAGATCTTCAACCGCAACGCCCGCGGCACCACTCCTGGCAAGACCCTGCATGCCGGCTCGGACGTCCGCGTCAAGGTCAACATCGTGGGCAGCCAGGACACCACCGGCCTGATGACCTGCCAGGAACTCGAGGCAATGGCCGCGACGGTGATCTCGCCGTCCGTGGATGGTGCTTACCAGTCCGGCTGCCACACTGCCTCGGTCTGGGACAAGAAGGCACAGGCCAACATTCCCAAGCTGATGTCCTTCATGAACAACTTCGGCCTGATCACCGCGCGTGACCCGAAGGGCGAATACCACGCGATGACCGACGTGATCCACAAGGTGCTGAACGACATCACCGTGGATGACTGGGACATCATCATCGGCGGCGACAGCCACACCCGCATGTCCAAGGGCGTGGCCTTCGGTGCCGACTCCGGCACCGTGGCGCTGGCGCTGGCGACCGGCGAGGCGACCATGCCGATCCCCGAGTCGGTCAAGGTTACCTTCAAGGGCAAGATGGCCGACCACATGGACTTCCGCGACGTGGTGCACGCCACCCAGGCGCAGATGCTCCAGCAGCACGGCGACAACGTCTTCCAGGGCCGCATCATCGAAGTGCACATCGGCACCCTGCTGGCCGACCAGGCCTTCACCTTCACCGACTGGACGGCCGAGATGAAGGCCAAGGCCTCGATCTGCATCTCCAACGACGAGACGCTGATCGGCTCGCTCGAACTGGCCAAGTCGCGCATCCAGGTGATGATCGACAAGGGCATGGAGAACGAGGCCGGCACTCTGCAGGGTCTGATCGACAAGGCGGACAAGCGCATCGCCGAGATCACGTCGGGCGAGAAGCCCGCGCTGACCCCGGATGCGAGCGCCAAGTACTTCGCCGAAGTGGTCGTTGACCTCGACCAGATCGTCGAGCCGATGATCGCCGACCCGGACGTCAACAACGCCGACCCGTCGCGCCGCTATACCCACGACACCATCCGTCCCGTCTCCTACTACGGTGGCGAGAAGAAGGTGGACCTCGGCTTCGTCGGCTCGTGCATGGTGCACAAGGGCGACATGAAGATCGTCGCGCAGATGCTGAAGAACATCGAGCAGGCCGAAGGCAAGGTCGAGTTCAAGGCTCCGCTGGTGGTGGCTGCGCCGACCTACAACATCATCGACGAGCTGAAGGCCGAGGGCGACTGGGAAATCCTGCAGAAGTATTCGGGCTTCGAGTTCGACGATCTCTTCCCGAAGACCCAGAACCGCACCGAGTACGAGAACATTCTCTATCTCGAGCGTCCGGGCTGTAACCTCTGCATGGGCAACCAGGAAAAGGCCGCCAAGGGCGACACGGTTCTGGCCACTTCGACCCGCCTCTTCCAGGGCCGCGTCGTTGAGGACAGCGCCGAGAAGAAGGGCGAGTCGCTGCTTGCCTCGACCCCGGTGGTGGTGCTCTCGGCAATCCTTGGCCGCACCCCGAGCGCCGAGGAATACAAGTCGGCCGTCAAGGGCATCGACCTGACCAAGTTCGCCCCGCCGCTGGCCGCGCCGGCGACCGCGCGCTCGGTCCACTTCTGATCGCGGCAACGCAGACACCAACTGATCACCGGCGGCCATCACGCTGCCGGTGACCCCGGCGGGCCCGGGCCGAGCCCCCCTCGGCCCGGGCCCGTCTGCTTTCGGAGCCCGCCTGCGAGAAGCGCTCCACCTCCCCGCGAAAGCCGTGCTAAACCCCCCTCCGACTAGCCGGAGACCCCAATGCGCGCGCCCAACCTGCCCCTCACCCGTGACCTCGTCCTTGTCGGCGGCGGCCATTCCCACGCGCTGCTGCTGCGCATGTGGGGGATGAAGCCACTGCCCGGCGTGCGTGTGACGGTGATCAACCCCGGCCCCACCGCCCCTTATTCCGGCATGCTGCCCGGCTTCGTGGCCGGACACTACGACCGCGACGACCTCGACATCGACCTGGTGAAGCTGGCCCGTTTCGCCGGGGCGCGGGCGGTCCTTGGCGCGGTCACCGGCATTGATCGCGCAGCACGGCAGGTCCAGGTTGCCGGGCGCGCGCCCATCGGTTTCGACGTCGTCTCGGTGAACATCGGGGTGACTTCGACCATGCCGGACCTGCCGGGTTTCTCGGAACACGCCCTGCCCGCGAAACCGCTCGGCCCCTTCGCCTCGGGCTGGGACGCCTACCGCGCGGGCGACGGCCCGGCCTCGGCGGCGGTGATTGGCGGCGGCGTCGCAGGGGCGGAGCTGGCCTGCGCCATGGCATTCTACCTGCAGGAATGTGGCCGTCCCGCGCAGGTGCACCTCGTCGAGTGCGCCACAGCACTCACCGCTCTGCGCCCCCGCGCCGCGGTCAAGCTGCGCGCCGCACTCGCTGCGCAGGGCGTGACGCTGATAGAAAACGCCGAGATCACCCAGATCACCCGCCGCGGCCTGACGCTCGCCGACGGTCGCGAGATCGCCGCCGAGTTCGTCACCGGAACCGCGGGCGCACGGGCGCAGGGCTGGCTGCAGGAGAGTGGGCTCGACCTGCATGACGGCTTCATCAAGGTGGCCGCGACGCTGCAAAGTTCGGACCCTGCCATCTTCGCCGCCGGCGACTGCGCACATCTTGTCGAGAGCCCGCGCCCCAAGGCTGGCGTCTTCGCCGTGCGCGAGGCGCCGATCCTGCTTCACAACCTGCGCACCGCGCTCGAGGGCCGCGACGATCTGCGCCCCTACCGCCCCCAGCGCGACTATCTCAAGCTGATCTCGCTCGGCCGCCAGTCGGCGCTGGCCGACAAGGCCGGACTGGCCCTCTCCGGCCCGCTCATGTGGCGCTGGAAGGACCACATCGACCGCAAGTTCATGCGCAAGTTCCAGGAATTGCCGCAGATGACCCCGCCGCCGCTGCCGCGGCATCACGCGACAGGAATGGAAGAGGCGCTCGGCACCAAACCCATGTGCGGCGGCTGCGGCGCAAAGGTCGGACGCGACGCGCTGGCCTCGGCCCTGTCCACCCTGCCCGCCCCCGTCCGAACCGATGTCACTGCCCTACCGGGCGACGATGCGGCGTTGCTGCTCACCGGGGGCGCGCGGCAGGTCATGACGGTCGACCACCTGCGCGCCTTCGTCGAGGACCCGGAGGTCATGGCCCGGATCACCTGCATTCACGCGCTCGGCGACGTCTGGGCCATGGGCGCCTTGCCTCAGGCAGCGGTCGCCAGCCTCACCCTGCCGCGCATGTCAGAGCCGCTCGCCGAGCGCACACTGACCGAATGCCTCGGCGCGATCACCGAAATCCTCCGCGCCGAAGGGGCCGAGCTGGTCGGCGGCCATTCCGCCATGGGCGACGAGCTGAGCATCGGGCTGACGATCACCGGACTTTGCGAGGGCACCCCGATCACGCTGGGCAGTGCCCGCCCTGGCGACCGGCTGATCCTGACCAAGCCGATTGGCACCGGCGTCGTCATGGCCGCCGAGATGGCCGGCGCGGCAGACGGTGAATGGGTCGCCGCAGCGCTGGCCCATATGACCACGCCGCAAGGCACCGCCGCGCGCCTCCTGAGCCATGCGGGCGCGATGACCGACGTGACTGGCTTCGGCCTCGCCGGACACCTCCTCAACATCTGCACTGCCTCGGGTGTCGGCGCGCGCCTGGAGGTGGAAAAGGTCCCGCTTCTGCCCGGGGCCGAAGCGCTCTCCGCCGCCGGCCATGCCTCGACGCTCTATCCCAAGAACCGCGCAGCGGTGCCTTTCCAGCCCATGGGCCCTAAGGAAGACCTCATGTTCGACCCGCAGACGGCGGGCGGGTTGCTCGCGGCGGTTTCCGGCGATGTGGCAGCGACGCTCTCGCAGCTACGCGCGGCGGGCTTCCCGGCGGTGGAGATCGGCAAGATCACCGATCAGCGCGGTCAGATCGAGATGGTCTGAAGCCGCGCCGCCATTCGGTCCGCCAGCGCATCAAGCGCCGCATCGTCCAGCGCCGGGGTGTCGAAACGCTCAAGCACCCGCGGCGACATGGCCCGCATCGACTTGTCGTAGGCCGGATCGTAGTGATCCGCGGTCAGCGACGCGCAGAGCTCCAGTCGCTGCCCTGCGTCGATCAGCGCCTCCCAGCGGTCGACCAGCTCGTGCCCGCGGTGATAGCGCAGCGGCGAGAGCTTTTCCTTCAGCGCCGGGCCATCCGAGAGGATGTCGTCATAGGCCGCGTTCAGGTAGCTCGCGCGGGCGTCGAGCGGTGCCGTGACTTCGATCCAAGGTGCAAGCTTCATCGCCTCCCAGATGGCAGGCGGGATCAGCAGCTGGCCGATCTTGCTGCTTTCGGCCTCGACCAGCACCGGCCGGGCCGGATCGAGCGCATCCAGTGCCTGCACCAGCGCGGTTTCAAACCACTTCTGGCTCGGCTGCCCGCCCGGCATGTCGCCGAGCAGCGAGCCGCGGTGCCGTGCCAGCCCTTCGAGGTCGATCACCTGTACGCCGCGCGCCGCCAGTTTCGGCAGGAGCGCGGTCTTCGCGGTACCGGTGTGGCCACCGAGCTGGATAAGCCGGAAGGGAAGCCCCGCTTCATAGAGCGCGGCGGTCACCAGCCGGCGGTAGGTGCGATAGCCGCCCTCCACTGCCTCGGCCCGCCAGCCGATCTGCTGCAGCATCCAGGCAAAGGATCCCGACCTCTGACCGCCGCGCCAGCAGTAGACCAGCGGCTTCCATCCACCCTCGTGATGCGCCAGAGGCCCCTCGATATGGGCGGCGGCATTGCGGAACACCAGCGCCGCCCCGAGCTTGCGCGCGAGGAAGGGCGATTGCTGCTTGTAGATGGTACCGACCCGCGCCCGCTCTTCGTTGTCGAGCACTGGAAGGTTGATCGCGCCGGGGACGTGATCCTCGGCAAATTCGGCAGGGCTGCGCACGTCGATGACGGTGTCGCAGCCGTGGCGGAGGAAGTCGGAAAGCTGTGTCATCTTGCGTGGCATGGCGCATTTGGTACCCCGCTACGGACGGCGAAGAAAGCGCGATCTGGAGCGACGCAAGGGCATGGGAATTTTTTCGACAAAACCCTCTGGACACTGCCGAATAGCTCGACTAAACCCCGCCTCACCCGAGGGGCAGCGCCCTTCACCCAGTGCCCGGGTAGCTCAGGGGTAGAGCAGTGGATTGAAAATCCTCGTGTCGGTGGTTCGATTCCGCCCCCGGGCACCACTTCTTTCTAAGAAGACAGTGATGGCAGTGAGTTGAGCTCAACCATCCATATCACTCCCTCAACCGATCGGCCGTCAAAGGCCTCAAATTCGGCCGAGACGATGACGCGCTCTTTCATGACAGCCAGAAGCTAGGACGCGCGAAATACAGGCAAGATGCGACGTTGTGAGCCCTCCCCGCCTTCACTCTCCACTACCGCCAATTGATCCGCGCGCAACCAGACCAGCATTGCCTCTACCACAGAGAGCAAGGGGCTTGAGGTCGTGCTGCCGAACCAGGGTTCAGCAGCACATTGCCAGACTGTGACCTTGCCGAGAGTGTACCTTGGCAGCGGCGCTTGTAAGGCGGCGGGCGAGACGCTTTTCTCAAAGCGTGAGTCCGGGCGTCGTGCGGAAAGCCTCCACTACCTCGGCGAGCCACACCGCCGCGAGCTCATCAAGATATCTTCGCCCCAAAATCGCCGACACGATGGTCGACCATCAACTGCGGAATGCCCATAGAGCAGCGCTCGACCCGGGCCACAACTTCGAAGACACGGCGCAGCAAGTCCGGGGTGATCACCTCACCTGTCGGCCCGCAGGCCGCCAGGCCGCCCTCCGCGATTACCAGACAGGCGTCAGTGAAACGCAGCGCGTGGCCAAGGTCGTGCTGCGCGATCATTACCAGCAGCCCCTGCTCGCGCGCGAGGCCGCGCATCAGCGTCTGCAGCCCGATCTGGCGCGAGAGGTCCAGTGCAGAGGTCGGCTCGTCCATCAACACGATCTGCGGGCGCTGCACCAGCGCCTGCGCCACACTGACGATCTGCCGCTGACCGCCGCTGAGGTCGCCCACCGGACGCCCGCGCAGCGGTCCCATGTCGAGCAGCTCGATCACCCGATCGACCTCGGAATGATCCTCGACCGAGACCTGCAGCCGCCGCCCCTGCATCCGCGCCAGAAGCACCGCTTCGTAGACCGAGAGCGCCGGGCGCGTGCCGTCGTCCTGCGGCATGTAGGCGATGGGCCGGGCGCTCTGTGCGCCCTCGACCCGGACCTCGCCCGCGCCCTTGAGGATGCCGAAGATGCGCCGGAAGAGCGTCGACTTGCCCGCTCCGTTGGGACCCAGCAAGGAGACCACCTGCCCCCCTTCGAGACGGGGCGTACTGATGCCCGAGAGCACCTCGCGCCCACCGTAACTCGCACCGAGCTCGCGCAGTTCGAGACTTACCATGCGCCGCCCCTCCGGCTGAGGATGAGGTAGAGGAAGAAGGGGATGCCGACGATTGCCGTGACGATGCCGATGGGGATCACCGTGCCCGGGATCGCCATCTTCGACAGCACCGAGCCCACCGACAGGATCAGCGCGCCCGAAAGCGCCGCGCCGGGCAGCAGGAAGCGCTGATCCTCGCCCACCAGCATCCGCGCGATATGCGGGCCGACCAGCCCGACGAAACCGATGGTGCCGACAAAGGAGACGGAGATCGCCGCCAGCAGGCTGACGATCATCAGCACCTCGAGCCGCACCCGGCCCGGGCGCACCCCCATGCTCTCGGCCTTTGCATCGCCAAGGCGCATGGCGGTCAGGGCCCAGCCCCGGCGCGCCAGCAGCGGCAGCGAAAGCGCAAGCGCGGCAGAGGCGATGGCGAGCTTCGGCCAGGTCGCCTTGGTCAGGCTACCCATGGTCCAGAACACCACCGCGGCGACCGCCTGCTGGCTTGCAAAGAATTGGATCAGCGACATCAACGCGTTGAAGATGAAGACCAGCGCGATGCCCAGCAGGATGATCGTCTCGCTGGTCACCCCGCGCCGCAGGCTGAGCGCGTAGATCGCCAGCGCCGTCAGCATCGCCATCAGGAAGGCGTTGACCGGGATGATGTATTCGACCGCAAAGGGGAAAAGCGCGACCCCGAAAGCCAGCGCCAGTGCGGCGCCAAAGCCCGCCCCCGCCGAGATGCCCAGCGTGAAGGGGCTGGCGAGCGGGTTGTTTAGGATGCTCTGCATCTGCGTGCCGGCGATCGACAGGCTTGCCCCCACCACCAGTGCCATGAGTGCGACAGGCATGCGGATGTCCCAGACGATCACCTTCATGCGCTCGTCCACGGCGCCCGGCATCACCAGAGTGTGCGCCACCTCGGACAGCGAATAACTCGCCGGACCGAGCGCGAGATCAGCGCAGAAGGCCAGCAGGAGCGCCAGGCTGAGGCCCAGCAGGATCAGCTGCCTGCGAAGCACGAGGGCGCGATAGAAATCGCGCCCCGTGTTCGATCCGGTTGCAGATCCGATGTCAGTCATCGTTCAGCGACACCCAGTAACCGGGCTTGTAGCCCACCGGCAGGAAGCGTTCGTGCAGTTCCTTCAGCGTCGCCTCGGGGTCGAGGTCGGCAAAGAGCTCGGGATGCAGCCAAGTGGCGATCTTCTGCACCGCGACGAAGTAGTAGGGGTTGTCGTAGAACTGGTGCCAGATGGCGTGGAACTGGCCGGTCTCGACCGCATTGATGCCGGTCATCGCGGTGCGCTCTGTCAGCGCCTCCAGCTTGCCGCGCGCCACGTCCATGTCCGAGCCCGGCCCCATGCCGACCCAGTTGCCGCCGGGCACATAGGCGTCCCACTGGCCGCCAGTGACGATGACTTGGTCGGGGTTGGCAGCAATGATCTGCTCGGGGTTCAGCGTACCGAAGGTCGAGGGCAGGATGTCGCCCGCGATATTGGTGCCACCGGCGATCTCGACGTATTCGCCGAAGTTGCCGGGACCGAATGTCATGCAGCAATCGTCCGAGTATCCGCCCGCGCGGTCGACGAAGACCTTGGGCCGGTCGAATTCGGCACCGGCAAGCACATCGGTCACCCGCGCCATCTGCGCCTCGACGAAGTCGATGTACTCTTCGGCCTGATCGTCCTTGCCCGTCACCTTGCCCATGATGCGCATGGACTCGACGCTGTGCGCCATCGGATCCTCGCGGAAGTCGACGTAGGCAATCGAGATGCCCAGCTTGGCGAGCTTCTCGTCATAGCCCGCATCTTCCGTCGCCGCCTTGGATTCGAGATTCATCAGCACCAGCTGCGGCTTGAGCGCTGCCGCCTGCTCGACGTCGAAAGTGCCGTCCTTGAAGCCGCCGAAGGTGGGCAGCTCTTTCAGCTGCGGAAATTTCTCGGCGTAGATGTGGTAGCTGTCGGGGTCCGCCTCCAGCAGGTCCTGGCGCCAGCCGACAACCCGCTCGAAGGGATCCTCGCGGTCGAGAATGCCGAGCAGGTAGACCTGCCGCCCCTCGCCGAGGATGATCCGCTCGACCGGCGCATCGACGGTCACCTCGCGCCCCGCGATATCGGTAAAGGTCACAGGATCGGCCAGCGCGGCGCCAGTGCTAAGCGTGAAGGTAAGGGCCGCGGAGCAGGCAAGGCGGTGCATCATCGATCTATCCAGTGTGCAAGTCGAACTCGCAGGCGCACTAGATTATCTGACAATATGAATCAAGAATATTTTCTGACTGAAATAGTCAATTTGCAGAACTGAGTTGACCCAGCCGGTGGCCAAGAAAACCTGCAGAACGTGCGCGAGCTTGATCCATCGGGATGAGCGATGAAAAAATGCACAACCCATCCAACACAATCCTGCCAGAGAAAGTCTCAGGATGGCCACACTTTCCACTTCCTCCCGCGCGCCAAGCCCTCTTCGGATCGAACCAGTTCAAGAGGGAGCCGCGTCGTCTTAGCGAGGAATAGTAGTCAGACCAGTTCGTTGTACGTTTGCGGGCAGTGGGGCGGCAGGATTCGGCATGCCAACTATCTAACCCAAGGGATTTACGTACTGAATTCCTCTCACCGATGTCTGTAGCAATCCCCACCTCAGCGCGGGAGAGGCGAAAGATCACGGTCCGATGCGATCACTGCCGTTACCACCGTCGAAACCGTATCTAGATCATGTTCGGCAAGCTCTTGGATTGGCATTGCCTCGCGCCCCGATACGAGAGACTTCCGCACGTCTTCCTGTCAGCCACGACTCTCGCCGCGAATGTGATCTTCTGGCCTTGAAAAACATGTCAGCAGCCTAAATAAATTAATGAAGGACGTCTTACTAAAAAATTCACCTCAAGGTTGTAGATTCATCACCTTGGTGACTAATAAGGCGAATTTCAGAATCACTTCAAGAGCCTACCCCAGAAGGCCAATTCCTGCTAAAACTTCGCACCTTACGCAAAATTATTCCTGCCCAAGCAAATATTTAAATCGCAACAACCTCGTCACATAAACGTCGACGGACAGGGAGTCGAATAAGGGTATCCTAGGCCGCACAACGCCCCCATCGCGCGGAATATCATGCAAAAGTTGCAATCAGCACTTCCCCGTCAACGAAAGCAAGAGAAACCACGCCTTCGCAATTTAGATGCTCACTATTGACCTAATTGAAATTCTTGGATTTTTTCGGCAGCCGAAGAACAAACACCCCAGGTCATAAATTTCTGTTGACATACAATGCGAGGATGGCAACGTTTTATTAACTGGTTTATTTTCAGTGGAAATTTTTCGATGGATTTCATAAATACTTTCGATTTATGGCAGGCAATATTATCCAATCGCCGCAAGCTGCCGCGCGACATCGATTTGGTGGTCGGCATTCCACGCTCCGGAATGCTACCAGCCACCATGATCGCGACACAGCTGAACCTGCCAGTGACTGATCTCGACGGACTCGTCGAGAACCGCATCTTCGGGCACGGCACCACGAAGAGCGCCCCCGACCTTTCTCGCGCCAACGCATCGGATCGAACTGTACTGGTAATCGATGACACGGTGGGCTCAGGACAGGCCTTCAAGCGAGCTCGAGCCGCGCTGGCAGGTGTTTCCGGCCGGCTCGTATTTTGTGCAGTCTTCGCGCCGGTCGCTCGCCATCCGGATGTGGACATCGTCTTGGAGAAGGCCGGGCCAGCCCCCATATGCCAATGGAACATGATGCATCACGCGGTGCTACAGGCGGCTTGCGTCGACATTGATGGGGTATTGTGCCGGAAACCTGAGCCGCACGAAGATGACAACGGCAGAAATTACCGAAAGTTCATCGCTACCGCCGAAAAGCTCTTCGCAACCTCAGGTGAGATCCGTTGGCTGGTTACGAGCAGGCCCGAACGCTACCGCGCCGCGACCGAGGAATGGCTTTCGAAAAACGGCGTGCGCTACCGCGACCTGATCATGCCAAGCACGGACGAAAGCCGCCATTCCTCCACAGAGTATAAGGCGCGTATTTACAAGTCACTGGACGCGAAGCTCTTCGTCGAGAGCGAAGCCGACGACGCTGCGAGGATCTCTGAACTCAGCGGCCGTCCTGTCCTTTGCATCGCCACACAATCACTGATTGTCGGCGACAGCCGACCGATGGAGCGCCTTCGACGAGAGGTGCCGCCGCTGGGCTCCCATCTTGGCACGCTCAAGCTCTCCGCCAGGCGCATTCTGGGGGATTCGTTCTACTATGCCGTCAAGAGGATGCTGACGCGCGTATGAGCGGCCATGCGGAAGCGGATATCACGCGCGTGTCATGCGGCGCTGGCGTGTTTGGCAGGCTAATGACTCAAAAACGCAGCCCAGTCAGGAATGGCCGCTGCTTGACTGCCTACAAAGCAACGGGAGCTGCGGTTGCGTGTAAATCGGCCTTGGCGCCGATCCGCTTGAATACCCCTGGACCGGACGAAGGGCTGCCTGCAACCCAAGGGTCCGCCGAAGCCCGCCTTGACCTGCGCGACATTCTTCTCCCAAACCAAAGGGAAAAAACTACCGGCCGCCACGCCACGCAACGTCACGCAGATTCGTCTCTGGCGGGGCAATCGCGCGCAATGACCTGCCACAACTCTCTGTGCTCGAAATTTCTGCTGAACTTGGCGGAGCTTGTGACGGCTTCTCTGCCTCAAAGCAAAGAAAAAAATGTCGACAACACACGCCGCTGCTCGAACCCCTCCTTGGGATCAGGTCAAGTTCGAGGACTGATCCACAATGCCACAACATGTCAGCTTGCCGACGTCTACAAACTTTTCCAGTTTATTTTTTAGGATGCAGACAACATGACCCCTCGCGGCAACCGTCGCAGTAAGAACCTTGCCAAACGCTCGATCACCGGCACCATCTGGGTGCTCGGCGCGCGCTTTCTGGCCCGTTTTTCCGACATCATCCTGCTGATGGTCCTGGCGCGGTTCCTGGCACCGGACGACTTCGGTCTGATCGCTCTAGCGACCTCCGTGACCGCAATCATTTCCACAGTAGTGGCCCTCCCTATTGATGTGCCGTTGATAAACGTGAAAGCTGTCCGCCTCGTGTTCTTCCACACTGCGTTCAGCCTTGCAGTGTTAAGAGCGGCAATAATTATCATCTCAGCGTGTATCGCTGCACCTATCGCAGCACGTGCCTTCGAAGATGATCGATTGGTTCCGATAATTTTAGCACTGTCTGCTTCAATATCCGCCCGAAGCTTCATGAGTCCCAGAATGACTCTCCTCGCACGCCGAATTCAACTCAAGCCGAGCTTTATGATCGATCTAAGTGGGAAGATCGCGGGAATGCTCTGCGCTGTAATATTTGTCTCCTTCTTCCCAAACCATTGGGCGCTCGTCGTGTCCCCGGCAGTGTGGTCGATCACGAGCGTTGTCGCCTCCTATATCGTCGCCCCATATCGGCCCAAGCTGGATTTCTCCGAATGGAGACATTTCTCAAGCTACCTCGCCTGGATGTTTCCGGCACAGATCCTCGCAGCGATTGCATCGCAGGCAGACAAACTAATCCTTGGGGCACTGATCCCCATGGGACAGCTGGGGCAATACAACGTTGCGTCTCAAATTTCCAATATTGCCGAAGTTACAGTCAGAAGGTCAATTTCTAGCTCTTTGATGCCGAGTTTCAACTCGCTCCTAGAGCAAGCCGACCGATTACGTCGCGGATATTTCCTCGCAGATAGCGCAATTTTCATGATCGGACTCCCGATCTACATGCTGCTTTCGGCATTTTCGAACGTGATCGTATTACTCGTACTTTCGCCCGCCTGGGCAAACACGGCACCCTTCCTTCAAGGCCTCGCGCTGGCCATGATACCTACGTTGTTCCGCATTCCCTTCCGCTCTCTTGCATTCGCAATGAAGCGCGCAGACCTGGTATTCTGGCTTGGTGTCGTGAACTTCGCAGTCCGCATCCTCGCCATTCTGATCGGGTATCGCTTCGGCGGCGCACTTGGCGTCGTTTATGGCATCGGCCTCGGCAATATATTTATAGCGGGGGTCTCGACGCTATTCGTTCAATGGCTCATCAAGGCCGACCCAAAGGAGCAAGTCATGGCCATCATGCGGCCGCTGGCGGGTCTAACCACCATGGCCCCGGTAGCCTATTACGGCGCGAATGTGGCCGCGAAGGCCGAGTCTCTGCTTGCTACAGCCTTATTGGCGGGGAGCTTCTCGATCTTGGCCATCCTAACCTATGGCGCGACAATCCTCTTATCCTGGCGGCTGGCCGCGCGACCTGCGGGCATAGAGGTGCGTTTCATCGAGATGATCGGTCGGGCAAGAAAATCCGAAGGTGCCGCCCGCTGACAAATGTTCGGCTTCAACGCTCAGCGCCCGGAACAAGCCGAACACTCATGGCTGCTCCTCCTTAGTGTCAGGCCTTCGGCAACGGGGGGCGTCCCAGTCAAGAGTTCCCGCGCACGTCGAATGCCCCGCCTAGCCGCTGTCTTGTCCTTAGAGCCGTTGATCGGCTTCCCTGTTCGGCGGCCTTCTTTTGAGATCGACCCGGCTGCATACTTCGGTCCGTGGTCGGCGAGCGGGCAGCCAACATGATGCGGTTCGTATGGCCGCAGTCAGCCCCTTGCGGTAATTCTGCCTGAACTTCCCAAACAAGTCAGCAGACCTTCAGGGGAAGCTGAGCTGACGCCATCGATTGGTCCGGGTCAAATGCTAATGCATGGTCGGCCTTCGATCTATGGGGATAAAGACCTCTGGCCCCGGCATTCCATATCCAAGAGCGCTATGTAGCCGATCCATATTGTAGTGTTTTCGCCATCTTTCGATGAGGATTTGCGCCTCCCTCAACGAGTAGAAGACCTCACCATTGAGGAGATCCGGACAGCGAAAATGCAAAAGCCGCCCGAAGGGCGGCTGCAAACATCTGATTTTAATCATGAATCTTTGGTTGCGGGAGCAGGATTTGAACCTGCGACCTTCAGGTTATGAGCCTGACGAGCTACCGGGCTGCTCCATCCCGCGACAGGGGAGATCGTTTTGAGAGATACGGGTGTGGGTCTTACTAGGTTTGGCGGTGACCTACTCTCCCACGTCTTGAGACGCAGTACCATTGGCGCGGCAGCACTTAACGGCCGGGTTCGGAATGGAGCCGGGTGTTTTGCTTGCGCTATGACCACCAAACCGAGAAAGACCCACATGCTGCATGCAGCATGTGGGTCTGGTCGGCAGCA
>JBLXGS010000001.1:0-472132 GCA_048381755.1 Roseobacteraceae bacterium | reverse complement strand
CCGCAGATCCAGATGCTACGCGGGGCCGACCCATAATCGCGAGCAAGTTGCAGATGCCGCCGACAGAATGAACGCCCAGGGGCGGCCAGAAGTCGTGGCCGATCCAAAGGGCGAAATCATCCAAAGGATGTCGTCTCGTCCACTCTCTCAACCAAACCGGGATGCGTAGCTCTCATCGGCAACAAGCTGGTGCCCAGAAGCCGGCAAGAACGGCTTCAACCCGCCTCCAGCGCGCCGCCGAGCCGGCTCGGCGAATAATGCGGGTTCAATGCACCCAAAGGCCAAGAAGTAAGCTCGTGCGTAGTGGCCATGATCATACAGCAGCTTTGCCTCGACGAGTAACTCGTCCGCATTTCGAAGCGCCGCCTGACTGTAAAGGGCCAACAGCGGAGCTGTCAGCAGCGATGCATTTGATGAACCCATGGACTGCCGACTCCTTTCTGGGATCGTCACCGATCCTCTGTCTCATCATCGCGCTCTATCATTTGGCGCGCATTCTTGACCCACGCATAGAGCGCGGACCGGCTCACCTTCGGCCCGTCTAGCGCCTGCACGGCGGGTAGTATCTCATCCTTCACATGACGTCCCTCTCGGAGCATCCGCGCCGCAAGCTCGGCGCGCTCCTCGGTCATGGCCACCGGACGCCCGTGAACCTTGCCATCGCGCTTCGCCTGCTCGAGCCCGGCCATGGTGCGCTCTCGGATCAGCTCGCGCTCATACTCGGCCAGCGCGCCCATGAAGTGCAGGACCATGCGCCCCATTGGCGTTCCAAGGTCGAGCCCTTCCGTCAAGCTCACCAGACGGATGTTGCGATCAGCGAAGATCTGCGTCGTCTCGATGATGCCGAGAAGACTGCGGCCGAGGCGGTCAAGTTTCCAAACGACGAACTCTATGCCCTCATGATTGGCCATCTTCATCGCCCGCTTAAGGCCGGGCCGATCTTTCTTCACGCCGCTGATCTTGTCGGTGAAGATGTATTCAGGCTTGACGCCATACCGGGTCAGCGCCTCGATCTGCAGGTCAAGGTTCTGGTCAGCAGTCGAGACCCTAGCGTAGCCGATCTTCCGCACGTCTTTCTCGGATTTTTCGACCAATGAATTACCCGCCCGTGCGCTTCGCTCGCATCTTTATGGAACGCTTCCCGGACACAATCAATCTTGGTCACTTGGACCGGGGTCGTTGTGCAGTTTTTGGATTATCTCATTGCTTGGCCAACCAGGCAAATGCGGCAAAATCGTCACACATGACGACCCAACGGATTGCGTTGTCCGCCAGGAGGACAAATATTCACATCTGAATAGCACACGTCTGGAAAGCGAAGAGATGGAAGCGGTCGCATCGTTCTTGTCGGGTCACTCTTTTGAGTTAGCCTCCTTGTTTATCGGCGCGGTGGCGGCCGTATTCTCGGCACTGGCCTTCATTGTGGCTAGGGTCAGGACCCATTGATTTGGTTGGGCGAGCGTGATTCACCGTTCGAAAACGAGCGGTGAACATGTCTGATCTTTTCTGGTTGAGCGATGCGCAGATGGCGCGTCTGGAGCCTTACTTCCCCAAGTCGCACGGCAAGCCCAGGGTTGATGATCGGCGGGTCCTGAGCGGGATTATCTTCATCAATCGCAATGGTTTGCGGTGGCGAGATGCGCCGAGGGAATACGGCCCACACAAGACGCTTTACAACCGCTGGAAGCGTTGGAGCGACAGGGGTGTCTTCGCCCGGATCATGGCGGGGTTGGCGGCCGAGCACGGTGAAGAGACGACCGTGATGATCGACGCAACTCATCTGAAGGCCCATCGTACGGCGTCCAGCCTGAGCGTCAAAAAGGGGGGCGTGGGCGTCTGATTGGCCGAACCAAAGGCGGCATGAATACGAAGCTGCACGCCATCTGCGACAGCCATGGCCGGCCCATCGACCTGTTCCTGACTGCCGGACCCGTCAGCGATTACATCGGGGCGCGTGCCCTGGTCAGCGGGTTGCCCAAAGTGAAGTGGCTGCTCGGAGATCGTGGCTATGATGCCGATTGGTTCAGAGAAGCCTTGCAGGACAAGAAGATACAACCTTGCATCCCGGGCCGGAAGAAACGGAAGACGCCCGTCCGGTACGACAAGCGCAGATACAAACGTCGCAACCGGATCGAGATCATGTTCGGCAGGCTCAAGGACTGGAGGAGGGTTGCGACCCGTTATGACCGCTGCCCACAAACCTTCTTCTCAGCAATCGCACTCGCTGCGACCGTAATCTTCTGGCTTTGAGAGAGAACGAGTCCTGACCCTAGGCACGCAATTCAGTTCAGCAAGGCGTCTGATCTAGCCGCCCGAAAGGACCGCGCTCGTGAACGAGTGGCCGCAGCGGAAGGAAGATTTATAGCTCTTCGATCTGCGTGCGACGAAGCCCACAGGATGTGGGTGGAACATGAGCGCAAACACCACGGTCCTTTCGGCAACTCTTTTTCGCGACCAAGTGGAGCGGAAGACATTAACGTGTTAAAGCTTCGGGGTCAGAACCTACTTGCCGACCTCAAATCCGTTGATGTCGATACATTGTCAGGACCAGATTTAGACGAGCAAATCCAGAGGGCCTATTCTGTCGCGATCGCAATCGAACGACTGCAGCTCGAACTTAGGCGCCCTGAGCCCATCTTTTTTTAGGAACCTTTGAAGGTTTGAGCTCATGCTAACTCGACCAATCCAGAAAACCCGCAGGGGCCGCTCAGCGCCAGAAGCGGACCTGGCTCCGCAGAGACCTTTTCTCGAAAGCTGCCGCTCAGGCGGCGCGCAGCGATCGGCCCCTCCGAGCCCAAAGTGTCGCTCCCCAAGAGCCCGCGTGCCGAGCCCCCTGTCTGGTCACAATTTCACCTAACTGAACTGCTATTGCTTCGGGAAACTCAGGTTGGAGCAACAATGGATACCCTTGGCCCTGATAATGCGTTTTGGATAGACGGCGAATGGTTAGCTTGGGATAGTATTATCGATCCTGAAGAAGTGCGGTATAGCCGCCTTGCCGAGCTGGAGCGGGAAGCGGCACTACGCCAAAAATATCCAAATGCTGATCTGGCACTGGTTCCATACTTTCGAGATCTGCTGACGCTTGCTGAATCCTATTTCTTCGAAACAGGCCAGCATCTAAACGTCTACGGCGACATCGGCGAGCTGTTCGGTGCGATCATGTATGGCATCAAGCTTCACAAGAATTATGCCCAAGGCTCCGACGGCAGATTGGGCAACGATTTCGTGGAGATCAAAACCATAGCGCCCACCAACAACAAGGAGATGACCAGCGTCCGTCTCGACAGGCATTTCAACAGACTACTTGTTGTAAAAATCAGTGATGATTTCGAAGTATCAGGACGTCTTGTGAACCGCGCTGATTTGCCGAAAAGATCGGGTAAATTCATGCGCCTGTCCTGGACAAATATGCCTCAAACCTGACGACTGCTCCGTCCGCTGTGCCGTCGGTTACGCGAGCCGCGGCGAATGACCGCTTGGAGCCCGGCTTGAGCGTTCGACGGGCCGCCGCGAACGACCGCTCGCACCAGCAAGGCACAATCGTCCCACAACCCCGAAGGTTTTGCCCGAAGGTTGTGTCCGCGCTAAGGTGCTGATGCTAAGCGGAGCCGTACGGAGGGACAGAAACCACCGTTTTTGTCTAGGGGGTTTTGTCTTTTCCTATTCGGGAAGCGTGAGGCGCATCAACTGCTTACCCGTTGAAACGTCGAACTGAAAAACATCGCTGGCACGGGTTCGGCCAAAGAGGCTAAGACCGTTGGGAGCGATAGCAATGCCCGTTACGATGTCATCAAAGACAGACCGGAAGAGCTCTGCACCCGTGGAAACACTCCAGATGCGGATTGTCCCGTCGAAGCTCGCCGATGCCAAACGCTCACCATCAGGGAAGAGAGCCAATGCTGAAACCGCATCTTCATGCCCACGGAACTCAGAGATCAGTGTCCCGGTCGCAATATCGTGGATACGGATAGACCCATCCAAGTGACCCGTGAAAAGTCGTGTTCCATCTGGAGAGATCAGGATTGATGAACCTTGAAACTCTGGCGAAACCAGAAGCGCTTGAAGAGCAGGAGAAAATCCGATCTCCCCTGTTGCGAGACGCCGTCTTGTCTCCGCGCTGAACGGTGTCGGCGAGTTCTGGTTCAGAAGCTCGACCGCCCATTCCCGAAGCGCATTATCAACCGTGCCTTCATCCGCGTTCAGGATAGAGATTGCGATCTTAACATACTCTTGACTAAGCGTTCTCTTGGAGATCGTATCGTTAATGACGCCTCCCAGAATGGCGATGAGAACGGGGATCAAGAGGATCGACACGATCTTCGCCCCGGTCTCAAGTTTACTCATGATCGACGGCTTCTCAGGCCGTTTACGTTCATCGACCAGAATGATTTTTCGAATTTCTGAGTTCTCTAGATCACTCAAGATGACGCCCGTTCCTTGATGCCGTACAAGTCTTCACGCTCATCACCTTGTACTGGCATAGCTCGCTCGATGCACGGCTCTCCCATCGCCGAGCCAATACCCGACGGTTTTTGCCCATCTTCTCGGAAGCCGACGTTCGTCAAACGGCAGCAAAGTCCGCACACTGCTCGGCGCCGCTCTCGCGATGAAGGTCCGCCTCGCTGGGCAAGGCACTTCCAAGCGAAGGGCAAGTTCGGGCTGCAAGCAGCCGAACGGCCTTGTCCAGAAAACCCGTCCCGCCCTATGAATGAGGGACCGGCAGAGGAGGTCATGCGAGATCGGCTAGTCCGGCGCTTCACCTGTCGAAGTAGTGATGAGCACGACTGCGAGGCCGACCAGCACAAGTCCCCACACTGCCAAGGAGATCATCGTTATCACCCACAACCGCCTCGCCCTTCGCTCCAGGTCTGGCATGCTGGCCATTCTCCTCGCCGGTCTGCGGGCAATGTGGTCCGCAACCCACAACGACACTTCACCCACCGAAGGCCGGTAAACGACACTTCACCCACGCTTCACTTGGCGGAGGCTGGGGGTTTGTAAGTAGTCCTGGCCCCACTCTTCTTCGGCGCACCGCCGAAGATAATCTCTCGCTTTCGGTGTCAGACCGTACCGAGTGATGTAGTCCAATAGGACCTCGCTCAGGGACATCGAATCAGGCATTCGGCTTCCTCCGCTTGTCTTCTCCCAGCGTACCCCTAGAGGGTAAACCAATGGTTAACGATCGGGAGAAAGGACCAGCCTTCGCACGGGACAGCGATGAGAGTCCGCGTTCCGGAAAGCGCCTAGCGCGAAGGGGCAATGCGAGCAGTCGAGCGACCCTAGTCCAGCAAACCCGGCCCGCATCGCGCAACTGCGCCCCTAGGCTATCTTGCCGGCCACCTTCACCTCGCTTGAAAACCCGCCAGCGCCGCCCCGCAGGCTACCTAAATCTCAGTTACTCTAACTGGGAAGGTGTGCGCGAGCTGTCACAGTCACCGACCGCACCAAGAGGAGGCATTCTTAAGTATTTGTAAACATAGATGGCTGTAGCTAGCGTCCCTCCCATCGCGCCGATGGTTTTTCACCTTCGTCATGATCGTGGGAGTTCGATCTGCGGCGATTGAAAATGAAAAAATACTACGGAAATAACGAGGGTAACGATGTATAAATACTTAGCAATTGGCTTTATCCTGTTGGCGGGGTGCGCTGAATCCATCCCTGAGGTTTCTTATTACGATGGCCGTAATATCACCATGCAAATGCGCGCAACTCCCGAAAGCAATTGGGAGCTATTGATCGACGGAGATATCGTCGTTCAACAAAAGGTCAAAGCCTTCAGTTCCAATGAGACACTCAATGGAACTTACAAAGGCAAACCCGTGATGATCCGCCGCTACATGAGGTCCAACGGCTGGAGCACAACTCACGTTGCTGACGTATTTATCGACGGAAGACTAGTCGAGACGCTCATCCTACAGTGACGCTAGAAGCACTCTCCTTGTTTATTCGCAAATTTTCGGAAGAAACTGACACGGACTTATGAGGAGGCCGTCACGTGTGCAAATCTAAGGTGGTGCAATTTACACACCCGGGAGACCAAATAAAGAGGGCGAGAAATCGCCCTCTTTTCGCAGCAGGTTCCTGCAACTCTCGCTGCATCGCCGACCACCATGATCACGAACGCACAATGCGCTCCAGTTAACTCGCATCAGCCGAAGCGCCGACGAACTTCCTCGAGCGCTTCGGGCAGATCGGGCGCATATCCCTGCCCCACAGGTCCGACCTGAACCACCCACATCCACCGAAGCGCCGGGTCGCTGATGTGTGTGGCATAGACGCGCCCGACCGGCTGGCGATCCTTGTAGACCGTCCAGTCGTTGTCGCCGTCCGTCCTGCCCGCTACCACTGTTCTTCTGCGCGTCCACATTCGTAGCGGATAAAGTGAGGCCCCAAAAAAGATCAAGAAGAGAGGGCTCAGCACCATTGCGGGGCTCTCCCTCATCAGATCGCACCGTTGTCGGGCCGGGATTGCAGAAACGATAAGTGATGCCTTCGTCAAACCTCGCCAAAAGACAGCGTTTCATCACTAGATCAGAAACTTAGACACCGAACCTTGCCAGAGCAGCGCTAAAGCGCTTCTTCCTTGGCTTTTCGATGCCCCGCTTTACTCGCTGGCGCAGGTGCCCAACCCAACTCTCGTTGATTTTATTGTCGTCTGCATAAGACAAGATGGACCTCAACTCTGCTAAGATCGCATCATTTTTAATATTTAGTTTCCCTATGTCGGCGGGATTCAATGGAGCATCAAAACATAGCGGGTTTTGAACTCCAACGGCGAGTAGGTTTAGCTTAGTTCTTATACACTTCTCGCACTTTCCGCAGTTCCTATCCTGCCGCTCCCCCTCCCAACACACACGAAGATTGTCGACGGCGTTCGGAAATTTCGAAAGGGACTCTACCTTTTCCGTCCTAGAAAAGCCTGCGCCATCGTGAACGATACGCATATCCGATCCTGACAAAAGATGGTCTGTAATCGGGTTCGACCCCCAAGGTATAACAAGGGCGTGATATGGCTCCGAGCTACCAACTAACCCAACAGAGAAATCCGGCGAGAAAAGCTGGAGACAGCTGACCAGTTGAGCAGCAAATGAATGCTCCCAAAACTGGAGATCAAGCGTCTTAATATTGGTTCGCACCCAAAACGTCTTGAGACCATGGCAAGCATGTAGCTCAGTAGCCTTCCCAAGAACGCTTGCAAAATCTACATGGTTTTCTAGGCTGATATCAAAGCCATGGACAAGCAAACAAGCGGAAAGTTCGCGGTGCAGGCCCTTTGCTGTTTTGACGTTATTGAGTAGAGTGAATGTTGCGTCCACGCCTCCAGAGAAAGCAGAAATAGCTGAATCAAACTTAACCTCCGATCCCTTAACAATAGACGAGGACTCGATCGATATCGGCTTGTAAACATCAGGCAACCAGCGCGACCAGGCCAGCTGAAACTCATTCAGATTTATTAACGCCTCGAAGCTTGCCGGCCCTTCAAGCTTTAGATCGAAGCCCTCCTTCATTGCGTGGAATATCAGCGCAAATAGTATGCCATCGAAATTATCCGGCCTCTTATCAAAGTTGAAAACCTCGTAGAAAACAGTGACACTGGCGCGCCCATCTGGATATTCGAGAGCGAACTCATACCTAACGCAAGATTCTAACTCTTTAAAATTTGGAGTAATTACTATTTTGGGCACTGTGTCTGTTTTCCTTGTGGGATTTCTTACAACTCATACCGCTGACGGTCAGTACCGTCGAGGTATCAGACAAATCCCTGAGGTAGGCAATAGTACATTCTTCGTGGGAGCCGCCGAGCACGTTCTTCTTCAACGTCTAGCCCCGTGCCCAGCCCGCCCTCGGCGTGACCTTACCCTCCGCCACCGCCTCGAGCACCATTCGGAACACGTCGACGGCTGCAGCAGCTGAGCCCCCCGAGTGACCGGCGTTCATCACCGCCGCCAAGAGCTCTTCGTCGGTCATGGCCTCGGCGATCTCCGCCGGGCTGATGGACCGGGCTGACATCACCCGGTCCCTGATTTGATCCAAACTGCTCATGCCGCGCACCGGTCAGGACTCGAAGACGCCAATCGTGACGCCTTGGTTGATGACCTCACCCGCCGTTGTGGTGATGCGGCTTACGACCTTGTATCCCCGCCCCGCGACGCCGCCGGACAACCAGACCATGGTCAGCGTGCCCGACACCGAGGCGGCGCCCTGGGTTAGCCCATCAGGGACGATCCAGAGCGAGTCGACAATCTCATCGTCACCGAGCCGAGCGGCCCATTCGACGCCGTAGTACACGACATCTTCGGGGTCCTTGTTGGGCCATTTCAGTGTGTTCATGCTGCACTCACGATCCTGCTCTGAGCCGATACTGTCACCACGCGGGTCTGCGCGGAGACCGTCACAATCCTTCGCAATGGTGGCAGGGTCGCATCGGCCGTTCCGAGACCGGCACCCTGCGCCTGGTCCTCACCGGCTTCTTGAACCGATACTGCGCCAGATACCGCCACAGACGCCACTGCCTCAGCGAGGTCCTTCCCGCCCTCGTGAGCAGAGACTTCCCCCGTGGCGACAATCACGCCGGAGATAGCCACCGAATCCTGACCGGCCTCTGTCGCCGAAAGCGTGCCGATGACCGATCCCGCGGGAACATCTCCGACGATGCCACTGGCGGACGCGCTGTCCTGCCCTGCTTCACCAGCCGCTAAGAAACCAGCGATGGCGACGCCCCCGGATGCGGCGGCGGTATCCTCGCCAACCTCCGTCGGCCCGATCGATCCAGAAACGACGATGGCGCCCTCTAGAGCCGCGGCGTCCGCGCCGGCCTCCATGGCGGACAGCGCAGAAGAAACGGACGTAGCGACCGAGACCGTCGCCGTATCGTCGCCGCTTTCCGTGGCGGCCAAATCGCCCGAGACGCCGGCTTCACCGCCGCCACCAGAGGCGAGATTGACCGCGAAATGGGTGGCCCACCATTCGTCGTCACCACTGCCGTCGCCACTGATGAAGGCGCTCGGGTCAAGGCCCCCCGGCGTCGCTTCCTCGCGGAAGGCGATCATCACCGTGGTGTTTCCGCCGGTGGCATTGGTGACCCCGTGATAGATGACCTGCTCGAAGCCCGAGGGCGCAGTGACTGGCGTCACGTCGTCATCGAGGTGGCCGGTGATGATCCGCACTGCGTTCGCCGTGACCGTGGTCAGCGCCGGCGGGTTGGGCATCCCGGAGGCACCTGCCAAATTCACCAGCGCCGCGTCTATCGGGTTCCCGACGTTGACGTTGGGGATTTTGACGATGAGGCCGGTGGTTCCAGTGGCCCTGATGTTGATCAGGTTAACGTTGACGCTTGTGTCCGGGGTCGCGCCCTGCACCTTCCACGCCACGGTACTCGAGGGGGAAGACGACGAGCTCTCATGCAGAAGGGCATATGCGCCAGAATTGTTCCCACTAACGGTGTGCCCGTCCGGATTCGAGTCCTCGGCGCTGAGGACAATGAGGGCATCGCCTTCGGCCAGACCCAGGCTCGAAACATCCACGTCTATCGAGGCCGCGGACGTGTCGAGCTGGAAGGCTATGGACTGGAATGTGGGGAGGGCCATTTGGCGCCCTCCTTATGCAGCGTGGGTGAAGGTCGCCGAGCCGAGCGACACGTCCTGCCCTTCGGCGATGCTCACGTTATTGAGCACGACATCGGCCCCCGAGGTGCCCACCGCCAGGCCGGTGATGACCGCAGTGCCGCCAGATGTCTTGATCTGGGCCTTTGTCGCATCGGTTCCGGTGGACGCCGCTGCTTCGCCGGTGACGGTCGAAGCGTCGAAAGCCAAGGTCCAAACGTCGTCTGCAATGGCGCCGCCGGCGGCGGTCAGAGTGAACACTGCCAAGACAGCATCTGCCGCCGAGAGCAGTTCGAGAGTGCCGGCGGCCACAAGGTCACGGGTCGCAGTCATACGCGCGGCCTTGGCCGCATTCGAATAGGTAACCGACATGGATCGATCCTTCGTTTGTTGCGCGGCCCGATGCCACGCTCATGTCTGAAAAGGCATACTCGGCACATTCAGCGCCGAGCGATGCTGGCAATTGACCCTATGGGGCGGCTAGGCCGCCTCGGGAATCTGCGCGCCCGCGCGCGCCATGGCTTCGCGGTAGTAGAGCAGCGCGATCATGTCTTTCCGCCAAGCGCCTTGACCCAGCGCGACCAGGCGAAGGTGCCGCCAGAGACGAGCCCCCAGACCACTACCGCCGCTGCGATCGAGGCCGCGTTGACGTCAATGCTGAGGATCCCGCTGGCCTTGTCGAAATCGACGAACGGCAGCGTGGCCGCAAGGCCGGCCAGCGGTAGCAGGATGAACACGCGCAGGAGGAGCGCAATTTGTCCGGTCATGGTGAAGTCCTTTCAGTTCGCGCTCTCGGCGCGGTGAGAGGCGGCACGCGGCCGCGGCGAGAAAGCACTTGTCACCCCCTCGCTCGTCAGCATCGCCCACGGCGACAGCGGCGGGCGCCGGGAATACCCACTGACCGAGCCGCATGGCGTGGTGACTGCTGGCGGAATCTCACACGCCGTGGTCGCGCCGGTCATGGCCACGATGCGCAACAGCCAGAAGCCGTGGCAGGGCGTCACCGAGCCCGCCCACACGGTGACCGCCGGCGGCGCGGGCCTGACCCTGATCGCCCCGTCGATCGCCAAGTTCATGACCGGCGGGACCGGCAGTGACATCGCTGCGCCGCTCCCAACGGTCACCGCGAACAGCTACCTCAAGCGCCCGGGCGGCGCTGCCCTGCTCGGCGTCCTCGCGCCCCTGCTGGCCAGCCTGAAGGGCACGACGCGGCGCATGGGGCCAGTGGCGCAACCTCACCCCACCATCTGCGCCGCGGGTAACCAAAGCGCCATCGTGGCGCCGGTACTGACCTACGCGCAGCAAGGCGGGCGCTGCCGGTCGATCGAGGATCCGCACCACACCATCTGCGCGAGCAAGAAGGATCAGAACAGCATGATCGCCGCGACGATGGTGCACGTCGGGAACGGTGAGCGCCAAGGCCAAGCACCCCGCGCGCTCGACATCACCGCGCCGCTCAACACCGTCGTCGCCGGCGGCGTAAAGCAATACCCGGTCGCGGCATTCCTCGCCCAGCAGAACAACGACGGGCGCGGCGTTCACCCGGGCCGACCGGCCGATGAGCCGATCTCGACCGTCACCAGTTCCGGCAGCCACCAGACGCCCGTCTCCGCGTGGCTGGCAAAATACTATGGCACCGGCGATGGCGCGCCAGCCACCGAGCCCATGCACACGATCACCACCAAGGACAGGATCGTGCCCATGCAAGCCGAGCTCGCCGCGCCGCCCTTCGACGAGGCGCACGCGCCGCGGGCCCGCCAGGTGGCCGAGCTGCTGCGCGCGCACGGCCTTTGGGATGACCGCGAGTTCGTCACCGTCGAGATCGATGGCACATCCTTCGTCATCGTCGATGTCGGGATGCGGATGCTCACCCCGCGCGAGCTCTTCAACGCGCAGGGCTTCCCACCCGACTACGTGATCGAGGGCGTCTGGCAAGAGCGCAACGGCGAATGGGACTTCGAGACCTTCCCGAAGGACGTCCAGGTCTCCTGTGTCGGGAACAGCGTCTGCCCGCCGCTGGCCAAGGCATTGGCGCGATCGAACTGCGCGCACTTGGTGATCGAGCAGGAGATGGCAGAGTGATCTCTACGCAAGCCAATTGCTCCGGAGCGGAAAATCCCGCCACCGGAGCAGAAGGCAGTCTCAAATCGAAGTCTTGGCCACGACCCTCCCGCAAGCATCGAAAATACGACTGGCGGGTAGTTACGAGGGACGTCCGAGAACATTCACCCACTCACAGGCAAACTGGACGCTGCTCCCAGATTCTGAGTCTGTCCAGCACTTCGTCCGGTGCCGTGTGCTCCGACAAAAATCTTCAACCAACAGCTGCATTTCACCAGCTGGCAGCAGTCCAACTAACCCACTCTCGAAAACAGGAAGGCGGACGCGGCCACGCGAAGCAACTGCAGAAGAAGCAAGCGCCGAAACCAGAAGACCCTCCCCCACAGCTGCCTTGAAGTCGGGGAAGCGGGCCGCGTCCAAGTCAATGAACAGAACGAGCGCGGTTATGTTCCCGCGCCTCAAAAAAACCGGAGGAACCATGTTCGGAGGCATCAACATCATCGCCGTAGAGCCCGGCACCGAGATCGAGCACGAGGGCGAAAAGCTCACCGTGACCGAGACCAATGCCGTGCACCTCGGAAACCGCATGTACATGACCGACGCGCACGTCGCCGCGCTGAAAGCGCACCCATCGGTGAAGACGAGGAAGCAATGATGACCGCCCAATATCTTGCTGTGAAGGACACCAGCGCTGCGCGCATGCTCGACATGCCCGCTGCCAAGTTCCGCTCCCTGGTCGAGGCGGGCGCGCTCCCGCCGCCAGTCGTCATCGGCGATATGAAGCGATGGCGCGTCGACCAGATCGAAGCCATCTTGAGGGGTAACGTCGCCCTGCCGAATGAGGAATTCGAACTGTGAAGACGCCAAAGCCCCGCATCTCGAAACCCCGCCTCCAGTGGCGATGGGTACGCGGGAAGTGGGAACCCTACCACCGGGTCACATGGACCGACGACGGCAAGCGCCGGAGCCGGGAAATCAAGCTCGACTGGAAGGAAGACCCGCAGGAACTCGACCGCCTCTACTGGCTGGCGCAGGCCGGCCAGCATCAGACGCAGGCGCGCCCGGCGCAGTTCTCTTGGCGGGAATGCATTATCGCGTGGCGCAGCGATCCCACCATCCAACAGAAGCTCGCGGATGGCACCAAGCGAAGCTACCGGCTTCCGATGGATGCGATCCTCGAGAAGAATGGCGGGAAGGATATGCGGAACACCACCCGGCAGCAGGTCAGGGCCGCGCTCGGCAAGCTGGCGGACACCCCGAGGAAGGCCGCGCGCTATGCGCAGACGATCTCGCTGCTCTGGAATTACGCCGACAAGGAACTTGACTGGCCGCTCGGGAAGAACCCTGCATCAGGCCTCGCGAAGTATAAGCCCGCGCGCGAGTATGAAGCGTGGCCCGACTGGATGGTGAAGAAGCTCGCAACCGCGCCGGAGAAAGTGCAAATCGCCGCCGAACTCATCCGGGGCACCGGACAGCGCCCGAGCGCCGCGATTGGCATGCGGCATGATCAGTTCAGCGAAGACTGGATGGAAGTCCTGGACGAGAAGTCGGACGAGATGTTCCCGGTATTCTGCCCACCCCGCCTCCGATCGTTCGTGGGAGGGATTCGGAAACGCGGCGCGCACATCCTCGCCAAGAACCTCCACGAGCCGGTCGGCTATGACGCGATCGAGAAATCATTCCGCACCTGGAGAAACGACCTGGGCGAGCGGGCGCAGAAGTACACGCTGCACGGCCTAAGGAAGCTCGCGATCGTCGAGCTCGCGGAGGCGGGCGCGTCCGACGCCGAAATCCAAGCGGTCACCGGGCAGAGCGCTCAGATGGTCGCCTACTACCGGGCAAAAGCGAACCGCAAGAAGCTCTCGCGCACTGCGCAGGAGCGCCGCGAGTGATGCGGAACAGAACAAAAACGAAACGAGAATGTGTGAACGGGGTGTGTGAACGGGCGATTTCTATCGGCCTATTCGGGCACTGAGAAATTGCGGAAAGCTGAATGATTTCAGCTTGGTACCCAAGGCCGGACTCGAACCGGCACGCCTTACGGCGGGGGATTTTGAATCCCCTGCGTCTACCATTCCGCCACTTGGGCACTGATCCCGATTTATCTGCCGCGCCGCGCCGCGTAAAGCGGCAATCGTCACGGCATCGCGACACACTGACGGAAGTGTCACGACAAAAGCCCCGTCAATGGCTTGCACCCTGCCGCGCCGCGTGCTTCCTGCGAGGGACCCAACCGCCGGAGACCGACCCGACGATGCTGCGCCGCCTCTACGACTGGACCATGTCGCTTGCCGATCACCCCAAGGCCCTCTGGGCGCTGGCAGCGGTTTCCTTCATCGAAGCCTCGGTGTTTCCGATCCCGCCCGACGTGCTGATGATCCCGATGATCCTCGCCGCGCCGCGCCGGGCCTGGCTGATCGCCCTGGTGGCCACCGTCGCCTCGGTTGCGGGCGGGCTTCTCGGCTACGGCATCGGGCATTTCTTCTTCGACAGCCTCGGCCGGCCGATCCTCGAGTCGCTGGGCAAGGCCGATGCGATGGAAGCCTTCAACGCGCGTTTCAACGGCGTCGGCTTCTGGGCGGTGCTGATCGCCGGCATCACCCCCTTCCCGTTCAAGGTGATCACCATCATGTCGGGCTGGACCGCCATGCCGCTCGGCATTTTCATCACCACCGCCGTGATCGCCCGCGCCTTCCGCTTCTTCATCGTCGCGGCGCTGCTGCGCACCTTCGGCGCACCGATCCGGGATTTCATCGAAAATCGACTCGGCCTGGTGTTTACTGTCTTCGTGCTGCTGCTCGCCGGCGGCTTCTTCCTGGTGAAATACCTCTGAGACCATGACTGACCTGCGCAAGTTCCTCATCCTGATCGCCGCTGGCGGATCGGCCGCCCTGCTGCTCGGCGCCATCGGCTCGCAATACATCGGCGGGCTCGCGCCCTGCCACCTGTGCATCCTGCAGCGCTGGCCGCATGCCGCAGCGGTTCTGATCGGCGCAGTGGCGCTGGCCTTCCGGGCGCGACTGCTGCCGTTGCTCGGCGCGATCGCGGCGCTGACCACCTCGGGCATCGGCGTCTATCACACCGGCGTCGAGCGCGGCTGGTGGGAGGGACCGACCACCTGCACCTCCGGCCCGATCGGCGGCATGTCCACCGAAGATCTGCTGAACCAGATCATGAGTGCGCCCCTGGTGCGCTGCGACGAGGTCGCCTGGCAGTTCCTCGGCCTGTCGATGGCCAGCTGGAACGCATTGATCTCGCTGGGACTTGCGCTGATCTGGATCGCCGCCTGGCGGCGCACGGCCTGAACCGGTCCGCGCGCAAATCGCATCTCAACCAAAGTTGCAGGGGGCGGGTTCTGCCCCCTGCGGTCGATGGCCGGGCCACCCGCCCCGGTCCAGATCGGTCTTCGAGGCGCGGATGATCCGCCCTCCCATACAGGAGACCCATCGATGACCTACCGCCTTCTGACCTCCGGTCTTGTCGCCGCCCTGCTGTCCACCGGCGCCGCCTTTGCCTCTCCCGCGATCCCAGAACAGACCCAGGCCCAGGTGCGCGAGAAGCTCACCGCCGAGGGCTACGAGGTCCGCCGCATCGACAGCGAGGACGGAATGATCGAGGTCTACGCGATGAAGGACGGCAAGAAGGTCGAGCTCTACCTCGACGACAGCCTGAAGATCGTCCGCAGCAAGTCCGAATGACGCCGCCCGGCCCCGCCCTCGCGCGGGGCCGCCGCGTGCTTGTTCCGAGCCGGAGGACCGTCCCGATGCAAGATCACATGTCCCGCCATTTCATCTGGGATCCGCTGCTGCGGATCTTCCATTGGAGCCTGGTGACGCTCTTTGCCGCCAACGCCCTGTTCGACAACCCCGAATCCAAGCTGCACCGGTGGATCGGCTATACGATCGGCGGGCTCATCGCGCTGCGCCTGGTCTGGGGCTTCGTCGGACCTTACTCCGCCCGCTTTGCCAGTTTCGTTCCAACGCGCGCCGGGCTGACCCAGCAGGTCACCGACATGGCCACCGGTCGGCACCGGGTGCATCTTCTGCACACGCCGCTGGGGGCGCTGATGATCTTCAACCTGATGCTCACGCTCTGCGGCATCATTGCCAGCGGCGTGATGATGACCACCGATACCTATTGGGGCGTAGCCTGGGTCGAGGAATTGCACGAGGCCCTGGTGAGTTGGGCCGAGATCTCGGTGGTGCTGCATATCGGCGCGGTGCTCTGGGAAAGCCGACGCACCGGGGTAAATCTGCCGAAAGCCATGGTTACGGGTGTCAAATGCGTCCCGGCTGACGCAAAGATCGAGGCATGACGCCGCAAACCTCGCAACGCCCCCTCATCCTCACCCTGCTGATCGCCGTGCAGCTTGTCTGCACGGCCTTCTTCGTCGTCGACGTGATTTTCGACGCCACCGAAGCCGGATGGAATCCGGTGACCGACCCCGAGGCCTTCCTCGAGGGCAGCATGGTGCTCTGCCTCGCCACTGCGGTCTGGGTGGAGATGCGCTTCCTGCTGCGATTGCTGCGGCACAATGCCCACCTCGAGCGGCAGGTGTCGCTCGCCACCGGGGCGTTTCATGAGATCGTCGAGGCGCAGTTCTCGGCCTGGGGGTTGACCGGATCGGAGCGGGACGTGGCGATGTTCACCCTCAAGGGCATGACCATCGCCGAAATTGCCAGGTTGCGCGGCTCGGCCGAGGGCACGGTGAAATCGCATCTCAATGCGATCTACCGCAAGGCGGGTGTCTCGGGGCGCGGCGCGTTTCTGAGCCTGTTCATCGAGGAACTGATGAGCGACGCCGGACCGGAAACCCCTGAAGTCCCGCAGCACCCAACCTCGGCGACCGGCCACACAAGACAGGTGACAGCCGACCAAGGCTCTGGCATCACGAGAAAATGACCAATCGCATCGCCCTCTGGCTCGGAGCCCTGCTGATCCTCGCTTTCGCGGTGGATGTGCTGCTCTACGACACCCGCCACCTCGTGTTTCTCGGGCGTAGGATTTTCAATCTGCTCGATTGGGTGGCATTTTGGCGGTGAGCGCTAACAGTCCCAGTATTGACTTGCCCGGCGTATCCTGTTGACCTCTGGACAACCCCAGACTCTCGGATAGCGAGGAGACATCATGACCGTCAAGGTAGCGATCAACGGCTTCGGCCGCATCGGGCGCAACGTGCTGCGCGCAATCATCGAATCCGGCCGCACCGACATCGAGGTCGTGGCGATCAACGACCTCGGCCCGGTGGAGACCAACGCGCACCTGCTGCAATTCGACAGCGTGCACGGCCGCTTCCCGCACCCGGTAAGCGTATCCGGCGACAGCATCGACGTGGGCCGCGGCCCGATCAAGGTCAGCGCCGAGCGCAACCCCGCCGATCTGCCCTGGGCGCATGTGGACGTGGTGATGGAATGCACCGGCATCTTCACCGATCGCGAGAAGGCCGCGGCGCACCTGGCCAATGGCGCCAGCCGCGTGCTGGTCTCCGCGCCCTCCTCCGGCGCCGACAAGACCATCGTCTACGGGGTCAACGACGACACGCTGACCAAGGATGACCTCGTGGTGTCCAACGCGTCCTGCACCACCAACTGCCTGTCGCCCGTCGCCAAGGTGCTGAACGACACCGTCGGCATCAAGAAGGGCTTCATGACCACGATCCACAGCTACACCGGCGACCAGCCGACGCTCGACACGATGCACAAGGATCTCTATCGCGCGCGCGCCGCGGCCATGTCGATGATCCCGACCTCGACCGGCGCGGCCAAGGCCGTCGGCCTCGTGCTGCCCGAACTGAACGGCCGGCTCGACGGCGTGGCGATCCGCGTGCCGACGCCGAACGTCTCGGTGGTCGACCTGGTCTTCGAAGCCGAGCGCGAGACCACCGTCGAAGAGATCAACGACGCCATCCGCGTCGCGGCCAATGGCAAGCTGAACGGCATTCTTGGCTATACCGACAAGAAGAACGTCTCGATCGACTTCAACCACGACTCGCACAGCTCGATCTTCCACACCGACCAGACCAAGGTCATGGAAGGCACCATGGTGCGCATCCTGTCGTGGTATGACAACGAATGGGGCTTCTCGAACCGGATGTCCGACACCGCTGTCGCCATGGGCAAGCTGATCTGAGCAAAAGCTCACCGGCCCCGGAAACGGAGCCATGCATGACCGGAAGGCGGGGCGCGATGGTGCCTCGCCTTTTGCCTTTCTGCCAAGATCGGCCCCGGCACGGGCGAAAACCTCAGTCCCGCACGATTCCCAGAGCCGCGCCGTACCCTTCCTCGGCAACCAGCCCGGCGGGCCGCGCCCGTGGCGTCACCTGAGAAAGCACCGAGAGCGGCAGGCTCTGAGCTGTCACCGGCGCCGGTGGCGGCATGACCGGACCCGGTGACTCGCCGCTCGGCACGACCGCAGAGGTGCTGCGCTGAGGCATGTGCCGCGGCCGGTTGGGCCGCGCGTGCCCCCCAATGTCCCGTGGAATTTCCATCGCATGTCTCCCTTCTGGCACGACATGGACCGCGCTTTTGCCGCGGCCGGAGCCCGCGGCGGGTGCCACGGGTCCGGCATCAGGGTTAATCGGCAAAGGTTTACATTACCTTGACGGGCATTCACGCGAGTCCCGCGCCCGCCATGCAGGAATTGCAAGGCGGGTCTGGAAAACCGTCAATTGTTCTGCGGCGCAGCAAAGCCTAGGTTAGCGCCAACGACGACGTAACGTTCGCCGCGCTTACGATCTTGAAGTTTTCACTCAGACCAAACCGAAATGCAGCGCCTTCCCGATGGAGGCGCCGCCGATGAAATGGAACAGAGCCATGACCAAAGCCATCAATGCCGTCCGCGACACTTTCGCCCGCCGCTTCGCCTATCGCCGCACCCATCACGCACTGATGTCCCTGCCGATGCGCACCCGCATCGACTGTGACCTGCTCGGCCGCGAAGAAGAAACCGCCCGCGCCGCCGTCTACGGCCGCTGAGCCGCCCGGATCAGCCGGTGATCATCCCTCGGCGAAGCGCGCCTTCAGCGCTTCGTTGACGGTGGGCGTGACGAACTTGCTCACGTCGCCGTCCAGCCGCGCGATCTCCTTCACCAGCTTCGATGCGATCGCCTGATGCCGGGCCTCGGCCATCAGGAAAACGGTCTCGATGCTGGTGTCGAGCGCGCGGTTCATCCCGACCATCTGGAATTCATACTCGAAATCCGCCACGGCGCGCAGCCCGCGGATGATGATCTGTGCGCCGACATCGCGGGCGCAGTCGATGAGCAGGTTCTCGAAGGGATGCGGGATGATCTCGGTCCCGGTCTCCTTGGACAGTTCCGCGCATTCCATCTCGATCATCGCCACGCGCTCTTCGAGGGTGAAGAGCGGACCCTTGTCACGGTTGATCGCGACCCCGATCACCAACCGGTCCACCAGCGCCGCCGCGCGGCGGATGATGTCCATATGGCCCAATGTGATCGGATCGAAGGTTCCGGGATAAAGGCCGATGCGCATGAGGTCCTCCAGGGTCGCCAGCGGGTGCAGGTCCGGCGCACGCAACGATATTGCGTGCCGGAATGCAACCCCGAAACCGGTGATCCCGGTCTGCGACCCTGCCTGCGACCCTTTCGGCGACCTCGTGCGGCGCCCCTCCTCAGAAGCCCATGATCATGCCCTGAAGCGCGTCCTTCTCCATCGCCAGCTCGGCAATCTGCGCCTTGACCACGTCGCCGATCGAGATGATCCCGACCAGCATCCCGTCCTCGACCACGGGCATGTGGCGGAAGCGGCCCTCGGTCATGCGCGCCAGCACGACGTTGGTATCTTCGTCGCGGGTGCAGACCTGCAGCTTGCGGGTCATCAGATCCTCGCAGGTCAGCGACAGCACGTTTGCGCCCTGCGCGGCCAGCGCACGCACGATGTCGCGCTCCGAAAGGATCCCCAGCGGCTTCTGCCCGTCGTCCGAGATCACCACCCCGCCGATCCGGCGTTCGGCCAGCACCTGCGCGGCATCGCCGACGCTGCTGCCGGGGGTGACGGTGACCACGCCGTCGTCGGACTTGTCCTTGAGAATCTGTTGAACCTGCATGCGGCTTTCCTCCTAAGCGCTGCTGAGACCTCCAAGCGTCCGCCTGCATGTCGCTTCTGTCAACACCTACGTCCGGTCGTCCCGGCAGGGCACCGCGCGCGTGCTGGCACTATGCCGCCGCCTCGAGCGTGGCGAGTTCGCTGCGCACAGCCTCGCCCAGAAGCGCTGCGAATCCGTTAAGCCGCGCGTGCCGCCGGTCGTCCGCATGTCGCACCAGGTAGAAGCTGCGGGTCAGCGAGACCTCCTCGGGCAGCACCCGGCGCAGGCCCGGCGCGGCGGGCAGCGCAAAGTCATGCACAATCCCCAACCCCGCGCCGAGCCGGAGCCAGTGGAACTGCACCGCCACCGAGTTCGAGGCCAGCCGCACCCGGTCGAGTCCGAGATCGGCGAGGTAGTCGAGCTCTCGGTCGAAGATCATGTCGGGGATGTAGCCGACGATGCGGTGACCCTGCAGGTCCTCGCGCGCCCGGATCGGCGGGTGCTGCGCGAGATAGTCTTCCGAGGCGGCAAGATGCAGCCGGTAGTCCGCGATCTTCTGCACCACCAGCCGCCCTGCGGTCGGGGCCGAGACCGCAATCGCCATGTCGGCCTCGCGCCGCGACAGGTTTACGACCCTCGGCAGCGAGACGATCTGCAGGTCGAGCGCCGGGTTGGCCTCGGCGATCTTCGCGCAGACCTGCGGCAGTAGGAAGTTGGCGCAGCCGTCTGGTGCACCGATGCGAATCTGCCCGGCAAACCCCTCGGACGAACCCATCAGCGCCTGCGCACCCTGCCCCAGCGCCTGCTCGGCGGTCTCGGCATGCACGAGCAGCCGCGCGCCCGCATCGGTCAGCGTGTAGCCCTGCGGCGACTTGGCAAAGAGCGGATGCCCCAGCGTCTGCTCCAGCCGTGCCACGCGCCGCCCCACCGTCGCCGGGTCCATGCGCAACACGCGACCTGCTGCCGAAAGGCTCTCCCCGCGGACCACGGCAAGGAAAATCCGCAGGTCATCCCAGTTCTCGCGCATCGCATACCTGAATTTTTGCAAAACCTCTTTGCTGAATTACCCCTGTTCTCTGCATTTCCGCAAGACTAATGTCTCGAGCAACAGAAGGAGGCTGCAATGCAGGAACTGACCCATTTCATCAACGGCGCCCATGTTAATGGCACTTCGGGACGCTTCACCGATGTCTTCAACCCCGCCACCGGCGAGGTGCAGGCGCGCGTGCCGCTGGCCACCGTCGAAGAGCTGAACGACGCGGTGGCCAAGGCCGCCGAGGCCCAGATCAAGTGGGGCGCGACCAACCCGCAGCGCCGCGCCCGCGTGATGATGAAGTTCGGCCAGCTCATCAACGAGCACATGGACGAACTGGCCGAGCTGGTCTCGCGCGAACACGGCAAGACCCTGCCCGACGCACGCGGCGACGTGCAACGCGGCCTTGAAGTGGTCGAGGTCTGCATGGGCGCGCCGCACATGCTCAAGGGCGAGTTCACCGACAATGGCGGCCCGGGCATCGACCTCTACTCCATGCGCCAGCCGCTCGGCGTGGTCGCGGGCATCACCCCGTTCAACTTCCCGGCGATGATCCCGCTGTGGAAGATGGCCCCGGCGCTGGCCTCCGGCAACGCGATGATCCTCAAGCCCTCCGAGCGCTGCCCCTCGACCTCGCTGCGGCTCGCAGAGCTGATCACCGAGGCCGGGCTGCCCGAGGGCGTGCTGCAGGTGATCAACGGTGACAAGGAAGTGGTGGACGCGATCCTCGACAACGAGACCGTGCAGGCCGTCGGCTTCGTCGGCTCGACGCCGATCGCCCAGTACATCTACGGCCGCGCCGCCAGCAACGGCAAGCGCGCGCAGTGCTTCGGCGGCGCCAAGAACCACATGATCATCATGCCCGACGCCGACCTCGACAAGGCCGCCGACGCGCTGGTCGGGGCCGGTTTCGGCGCCGCGGGCGAGCGCTGCATGGCGATCTCCGTGGCCGTGCCGGTCGGCGACGAAACCGCCGATGCGCTGATCGAGAAGCTGGTGCCGCGCATCGAGAAGCTGAAGGTCGGCCCCTACACCGCCGGCGAGGACGTGGACTATGGCCCGGTGATCACCGCCGCCGCCAAGAGCCGCATCGAGGGTCTGGTCAACTCGGGCGTCGATCAGGGCGCGACGCTGGTCGTCGACGGTCGCGACTTCTCGCTGCAAGGCTACGAGGACGGCTTCTTCGTCGGCCCGTCGCTCTTCGACAACGTCACGCCGGACATGGACATCTACAAGGAAGAGATCTTCGGTCCGGTCCTGAGCACCGTGCGCGCCGGCACCTACGAAGAGGCGCTGGAGCTGGTGATCGACAACCCCTACGGCAACGGCACGGCGATTTATACCGCCGATGGCGACACGGCGCGCGACTTTGCGCACCGGGTGAACGTGGGCATGGTGGGCATCAACTTCCCGATCCCGGTGCCGCTGTCGTACCACACCTTCGGCGGCTGGAAGAAATCCGCCTTCGGCGATCTCAACCAGTACGGCCCCGACGCCTTCCGCTTCTACACCAAGACCAAGACCGTCACGGCGCGCTGGTTCTCGGGCATCAAGGAAGGCGGCGAGTTCAACTTCAAGGCGATGGACTGACCTTCGTCCGCCTCGGACATACCGTCAGACTCACCTCGGCCGCCCCGCAATCAACGGGGCGGCTTTTCCGTTCGCGGGCGATTCATCGCCCGCCAAAAGATACATGCAAGACTCATCGTTGACCTGACGGAATGCGCGCGGCATCGGTCCGACACAAATTTATAAAATGTGTGCTTATGTCCGTTACTTTTCGCATTCTCCAAAAATTGGGCCTTGTCTACGTGCGCTACGAAGGCGTCGCGCTGCTTGGCGAGACAACAGAGGCTTTGGGCAATTACGTCACCCATCCCGATTTCTCCTTGGGCCAGAAACACCTGATCGACCTTTCGCGGCTGACCGGATGGGACGGGGACTTCCTCGAACTCATGAAAATCCAAGCCATGAAGGCCGAGGTCATGGTCGCTGCCGGAATTCAGACGATGATGCTCTACTATGCCCCGACAGCCATCAGCTTCGAACTCAGCAAGCTCGCGCTCCGGTCATGGGACGGGCTCGAAGGGCCGGTCGCCCTCGTCCAGCAGAGCGAAGCCGATTGCCTGGCTCTGCTCGGCATGGCGGAAACGAGCTTTGCGCAATTTCTGGAAAACGCTAACTGATTTCCTTGCCCCGAGGTCATTCGCGCCGATATGTCGCCAAGGCGACATATCGTTTGACAGGTGAACCAGGAAATAGCAAATGGAAAGGCAGGGCAGAATGGGTGTCGCCCTTCGGAGGGATATATATGTCGGGGGAATTCAGAATCTTTGCCGAGCGCGGCTTGGTTTATCTGAATTTTTCCCGAGACACGCGTATCGCGCAATGCCTCAAGACATTCAGCAAGCTCGCCGCCGATCCGAACTGGAGCGCCGATTACGGGCTTCTCGTCGACAACTCGCGCCTGACGTCCTATGACGGCGACTTCTCCGAGATGCAGCGCTTCTGCGGCCAGCTCGATAAGACCGGTGCTTTCGACTGCCGGATCATCCGCGTGGCCTATTATGCGCCCTCAGACCTCGGGTTCGGCGTTGCGCGCATGGCGCAGCAGGTGCTCTCCGCGCGGCTGCCACTCGACATCAAGGTCTTCCGCGACGAAGCGCAGGCGCTCGCCGCGCTCGGCCAAAAAGAGACCCGGCTGTCCGACCTCTTCGCCGACACGGCCTGAGGGCCAGCTTCGCCCGCTGATGCAGATCTGCCATTGAAAGCAGCGCCGCCCCATCCTATATGAAGAGTGTTCCGCAAGGGACTATGGGCATAAACGCGCATGTAATAAACGGATCGGACCCGGGGGCGGTACCCGGCGGCTCCACCAATAAACCCTTGTTGGGGGTTCATGGGGCCGAAATAGGATCGACGAACGCGTAAAGATGTAGCTTTGTCCCGGTGAGATACCACCGTTATCGGTTCATAAAGCATAGTTGCCAACAACAATCGTGCTCCGGTTGCTCTGGCTGCGTAAGCAGTCCGAAAAACCGAAATCTAAGCCCTCTGGCCTAGCAGCTTGAGGCGGGGTTCGCAGGTACCTGGCAACAGAAACCTGCACTTCCCTCTTTCGCGACATTCGGCCTTTGCCCACCTGCCCGCCCCGCAGCGAGATTGACCCGGCGTCAGACGCCTGTCAGCATTGCCGGCATGGCCCCGGTTCCCTTCGCCAGTTTCGCCCTGCTTGCAGCGCTTTGTGCGCCGAAACTCCACGCTTGCGAGACCGCACTGCTGTTTGCCATGGACGTGTCGAACTCCATCGACCCCGCGGAATACGCCATTCAGGCCGAAGGGCTGGCGCTGGCGCTGCGCGACCCCGAGATCGCCGCGATCATGGTCGAGGACCGGGTGGCGCTAGCCGTGCTGCAATGGTCCGGCCCCGCGCATCAGGCAGTGCCCCTGGACTGGACGCAGATTTCCGAACCCGCGGACCTCACCGCCTTTGCCGAGGCCGCCGCGCAAATGGAGCGCGCCTTCGTCCTGTCGGATACCGCGCCGGGCGCGGCACTGCAGATCGCCCTTGATGCCATGGAAAAGGCCCCGCCCTGCACGCGCCGCGTCGTGGATGTCTCGGGCGACGGCACCCCCAATTCCGGCCCCTCCGCCTCTGCGGCGCGGGTCCGCGCCGAACGCGCGGGCGTGACCGTCAACGGACTGGCGATTGAGGGGCCGGGCTACGGGCTGCCGGTCAGCAACTACTATCGGCAGGTGCTGATCACCCGCGACGGCTTTGTGATGACCGCCCGCAGCCACCGCGATTTCGCCGAGACCCTGCGCCGCAAGATCCTGCGCGAGATCGCGCGCGTGCTTGGCTGAGCGCGTCATGAAAACGTCACAAGGCCCGGCGCAAATGCCCGCCATGGCGTCGTTTTCCCAGCTCTTCCTGACCTTCCTGCGCATCGGCCTGCTGAGCTTTGGCGGCCCGGCGGCGCAGATCGCCCTGCTGCACCGCGAGATCGTCGAGGAGCGCGGCTGGCTGACCGAGCGGCAGTATCTTCAGGCGCTCTCCTTCTGCATGCTTCTGCCCGGTCCGGAGGCGATGCAACTGGCCACCTGGGTCGGCTGGCGGCTGCGCGGCATGCCCGGCGGGCTGATCGCCGGCGGGCTCTTCGTCCTGCCGGGGGCGCTGGTCATCGCCGCGCTGGCGCTGGCCTATTCGAGCTACGGCGCCCGCCCCGAGGTCGCGGGGCTGATGCTCGGCGTCAAGGCAACGGTGATCGCGCTGGTAGCGCAGGCCCTGCTCAAGCTCGGCCGCAAGGTCCTGACCCGCCCCGGCGCGTTCATCATCGCGCTGACCGCCTTCGCGGCGCTCTACGTGCTGCATCTGCCGTTTCCGCTGGTGATCGCCTGCGCGGCCCTGCTTGGCTGGCTCAGCCGCCCCGCCGCGCCGGCCGCGGAGGTCCGGCCGCTCCCCGCGCCGGCGACAGATCGGCTCTGGGTCTGGCCGCTCTGGGTGACCCTCTGGTTTGCGCCGATGGTGGCGGCCGGGCTGGCCGGGCATACGCTGCTCTACGACATCGGCATGCTGTTCTCGAAGCTGGCGATCTTCTCCTTCGGTGGCGCCTACGCGGTCCTGGCATGGCTGGCACAGGAAGCAGTGAGCGCCCGCGGTTGGCTCGAGCCCGCGCAGATGGCCGACGCACTGGGACTGGCCGAGACCACCCCCGGGCCGCTGATCCTCGTCACCCAGTTCGTCGGCATGATCACCGGCTTCGCCGCCGGCGGCTGGCCGCTGGCTTTGGCTGCCGGGGCCATGGTGCTCTGGGTGACCTTCATCCCCTGCTTCCTGTGGATCTTCGCCTTTGCCCCACACCTCGAGCGGCTGCTGGCCCGGCCACGGCTGCAGGCGGCGCTCGAGGCGATCACCGCCGCGGTCCTTGGGGTGATCGCGAATCTTGCGCTGTGGTTCGCGCTGCACGTGCTCTTCAGCGAGACCTGGCAACCGGCACTCGGCCCGCTGTTGCCGGAACTGCCCGTGCTTGCCAGCCTGCGTCCCATCGCGCTTGCACTGACGCTACTCGCCGCGCTTCTGCTCGGCCCATTGCGTCGCTCGGTCCCGCTGACGCTTGCCCTCACGGCAGCCACATCCTACGCAGTAAGCCTTTATTAATCAAAGACTTTCAAGGAAACTCGCCCACCGCGGGATTTTTCCCGACATGTCCCCTTTTCCTCGCCGCCAAATCGAATATGGTGAAACTAAAGCGACGAGGAGCAGCCAATGTCCGGCGGCATCGACTATGGCAATCTCATGCACCGCGCCATGCGCGGGCTGATCAATGACGTTCTCATGGGGGTCCAGCAGACCGGCCTGCCGGGTGATCATCATTTCTTCATCACCTTCGACACGCAGCACCCCGACGTGGAACTCGCCGACTGGCTGTCGGACCGCTACCCGGGCGAGATGACCGTGGTCATGCAGCATTGGTACGAGGACCTCGAGGTGACCGAGGACGGGTTTGCCGTGACGCTGAACTTCGGCGATGCGCCCGAGCGCCTCTACATCCCCTACGACGCGATCAAGACCTTCGTCGATCCTTCGGTGGAATTCGGCCTGCGCTTTGAGACCCACGAAGAAGAGGATGACGAGGACGACGACGAGCCCACTCCGCCCGAGGGTGGCCCGGACGACAGCAGCCGCGAGCCGGTGAAGCAGGACGCCGAGGTCGTGCGCCTCGATTCCTTCCGCAAGTGAGCCGGCGGGGCGACCCTGCCCCTCTATCGAATTTGACGCGCCGGTGCGGGATCGCCCCGGCGCGTTGGCATTTCCGGGGCCAACGCCCCCGCTACCGGCGACAAACCCGTGGTTTCGCAGCGCTAACACCCGATTTGCCCGCCGCTTGGCCGTTGCCCCCGGACCGGGAGGCGGCTAAACGGCACACAATGGTATGCTTTGCAGGAGGCACAGATGGCCAACACCCGCACCGAGACCGACAGCTTCGGCCCGCTCGAGGTTCCCGCTGACAAGTACTGGGGCGCCCAGACCCAACGCTCGATCATGAACTTCCCCATCGGCTGGGAGAAGCAGCCGGTTCCGATCATCCGCGCGCTCGGCGTGGTGAAAAAGGCCTGCGCCATGGCCAACAAGGAACTGGGCACGATGGAGGCCGAGGTCGCCGACGCGATCATCGCCGCCGCCGGCGAAGTCATCGAGGGCAAGTTCGACGACAACTTCCCGCTGGTGGTCTGGCAGACCGGCTCGGGCACCCAGTCGAACATGAACGCCAACGAGGTGATCTCGAACCGCGCCATCGAGATGCTGGGCGGCGAGATGGGCTCGAAGAAGCCCGTGCACCCGAACGACCACTGCAACATGGGCCAGTCGTCCAACGACACCTTCCCGACCGCCATGCACGTGGGCATCGCCATGCAGGCGCGCGACGTGCTGCTGCCGGGCCTGCGCAAGCTGCAGGCCGCGCTCGAGGCGAAGTCCGAAGAGTTCAAGGACATCATCAAGATCGGCCGCACCCACACGCAGGACGCCACCCCGCTGACACTGGGCCAGGAATTCGGCGGCTACGCGCACCAGGTCAAAAAGGGCATCGAGCGCGTCGAAGCCTGCCTTGGTGACATCTACGAGCTGGCGCAGGGCGGCACCGCCGTCGGCACCGGTCTCAACACCCAGAAGGGCTGGGCCGAGATGGTTGCGAAGAACATGGCGGAAATCACCGACCTGCCCTTCGTCACCGCCCCCAACAAGTTCGAGGCGCTCGCCGCGCATGACGCGATGGTCATGTTCTCCGGCGCGCTGAAGACCGTGGCAGCCTCGCTGTTCAAGATCGCCAACGACATGCGCCTGCTCGGCTCCGGCCCGCGCTCGGGCCTCGGCGAGCTGATCCTGCCTGAGAACGAGCCCGGCTCGTCGATCATGCCCGGCAAGGTCAACCCGACCCAGGCCGAAGCGCTGACCATGGTCTGCGCCCACGTCATGGGCAATGACGCCGCCGTCGGCATGGCCGGCAGCCAGGGCCACTTCGAGCTCAACGTCTACAACCCGATGATGAGCTACAACGTGCTGCAGTCCATGCAGCTGCTCGGCGACAGCGCCTCGGCCTTCACCGACAACATGGTGGTGGGCACCCAGGCGAACGTGGCGCGCATCGACAAGCTGATGAAGGAATCGCTGATGCTGGTGACGGCACTGGCCCCGACCATCGGCTATGACAACGCCACCAAGGTTGCCAAGACCGCGCACAAGAACGGCACCACGCTGAAGGAAGAGGCGATCGCGCTCGGCTTCGTCGACGCGGAAACCTTCGACCGCATCGTGCGCCCCGAGGACATGATCGGCCCGAAAGGCTGATCCCTCTCGGATCGAGCAGGAAACGGGGCCCGCGTGGCCCCGTTTTTTTTTGCGCTCCCCGCGACGGGAGTTCCGATGGCCGCCGTGTAATCCGGGTGGATGCCGTGCCAGCCCGCGATAAATCCCCGATCGCACCCAAAGTCCCCCAAGGACCGGCACGGCGTCCATGCCACGGCGCCGCGCCGCCGACCCGCAGTCGCGGCGCGCCGATTTCCGCCGCTGGCCCATTGCCGACGCCCCCCACCACGCTATTCTCCGCAAGCATGAGCAACGTCATAAACCTCAACCGCTTCCGTAAGGATCGTGCCCGTGCCGAGAAACGCGCGCAGGCCGACGAGAACGCCGCGCGTCATGGTCGCAGCAAGGCCGACAAGCAGCGCGAGACGAGCGCGGCGGCCAAGAGCGCCCGCGAGCACGAGGGCCACAAGCTGGACACGCCGACCGATCCGAAGCCCGGCGCATGACGGGCCGCCCGGTCAAGCACTCCCTGACCATCCGCGGCCACCGGACTTCGGTATCGCTGGAGGCCGCCTTCTGGGAGGAATTCCGCCGCATCGCCGATGCCGAGGGCAAGACGCTCAACGCGCTGGCCACCGAGATCGACGCACGCCGCGGTGTCGAGGCCGGCCTCGCCTCGGCGATCCGCGTGCATGTGCTCGAACACCTGCGCGCCCGGCTCGACGCCCGCGACTGACCCCAGCGGCGCCGCCGCTCCCCGTCGCGTCTTCTTCTCTTTCCAAATACGCCGGGGGTGAATTCGCCGCAGGCGAAGAGGGGGCAGCGCCCCCCTATGCGCACGCCTGCCCCGTCAGCGCCCTTGCCGCGGCGCAACTTCCGCCCTATGACGCCCGCGTCTGCCCATGGAAGAGACGGAAGGTTAGCCGATGATCCCCCGCTACGCCCGCCCCGAGATGACCGCCATCTGGGAACCTGCCACCAAGTTCCGCATCTGGTACGAGATCGAGGCGCATGCCTGCGACGCCATGGCCGAGCTGGGTGTGATCCCCAAGGAAAACGCCGAGGCCGTCTGGAAGGCCAAGGACGTGGAATTCGACGTTGCCCGCATCGACGAGATCGAGGCCGTCACCAAGCATGACGTCATCGCCTTCCTGACCCACCTCGCCGAACACGTGGGCTCCGACGAAGCCCGCTTCGTGCACCAGGGCATGACCTCCTCGGACGTGCTCGACACCTGCCTCAACGTGCAGCTGGTGCGCGCCGCCGACATCCTGCTCGAAGGCATGGACAAGGTGCTCGCCGCGCTGAAGAAGCGCGCCTTCGAGCACAAGATGACCGTCCGCGTCGGCCGCTCGCACGGCATTCACGCCGAGCCCACCACCATGGGCCTGACCTTCGCGCGCTTCTACGCCGAGATGGACCGCAACAAGAACCGTCTCGAGAAGGCCAAGTGGGAGATCGCCACAGGCGCAATCTCGGGCGCCGTCGGCACCTTCGCCAACATCGACCCGGCGGTTGAAGAACACGTCTGCGAGCAGTTGGGCCTGCGCCCCGAGCCGATCTCGACCCAGGTGATCCCGCGCGACCGCCACGCGATGTTCTTCGCCACGCTCGGTGTCATCGCCAGCTCGATCGAGAACGTCGCCATCGAGATCCGCCACATGCAGCGCACCGAGGTGCTGGAAGGCGCGGAGTTCTTCTCGATGGGCCAGAAGGGTTCGTCGGCCATGCCGCACAAGAAGAACCCGGTGCTGACCGAGAACCTCACCGGCCTCGCGCGGCTCGTGCGCATGACGGTGATCCCGGCGATGGAGAACGTCGCCCTCTGGCACGAGCGCGACATCTCGCACTCCTCTGTCGAACGTGGCATCGGCCCGGATGCGACCATCACCCTCGACTTCGCGCTGAACCGTCTCGCCGGCGTCGTCGACAAGATGATCATCTACCCGCAGAACATGCTCGACAACATGAACAAGTTCCCGGGCCTCGTGATGTCGCAGCGCGTGCTGCTGGCACTGACCCAGGCCGGCGTGAGCCGCGAGAACGCCTATGCCATGGTCCAGCGCAACGCGCTGAAGGTCTGGGAAGAGCGCCTCGACTTCCGCGAGCTGCTGCTGGCCGATGAAGAAGTGGTCAAGGCGCTCGGCGTCGAGCAGATCAACGAGAAGTTCGACATGGGCTACCACACCAAGCACGTGGACACGATCTTCCGCCGGGTCTTCGGCGAGAGCTGAACGCCCCTGCCCGAGAGGGCATGATCCAAAGGACGCTTGCCGCGCCACGAAAGTGTGCGCGGCAAGTTCTTTTCGCGGCCCAGCCCATCGCCCTTTCCCAACATCCAGCTTCCGGACCAGCTTCGTTTCGAAGGCTCAAGGCAGCCGATAGATGCGGTAGAGAATTTCCAGATAGGTCGAGATTTCCTGATCTGGGAAATAGGTGCGCACCCGGTTCTGCGCCTTGGTGTCGTTGCCGAAGCTGGCGTAGAGCCCCTTCACGAAGTGATCGTAGAACCCGGGCGTGCGGTCAGTGACGACAAAGGCGTAGGGCTCGTAGCTCGTGCGCTTCGGGCGGGTTACGGGATTGCACGACGGGCTGAGCGCGGCATAGGCGTTCACGATATCGCTGTCGCCGAAATAGAGGTCGATCTCTCCAGCACAGAGCCTGCCGACCCCTTCCGCATGGTTCTTGAACTCGTAGGAGCAGATCCGTTGCCACCGTGGCTCATCCCCTGACCCCAGCACCTTCGCCGGGCTGCGCATCAGCTCGTTGATCTCGTCCTCCGCCGTTGTTCCGATCACGAAGCCGACCAGCAGCGTTGCGCTGCTTGCGTCGCCCTCTCCCATGCAGGTCCAATCCGTCAGATCGGTGTCTGACCGGTCGAGGCTCTCCTTGGTGATCCGCGGGCGTTGGCTGAAAGTGCCGTTGGCCAGGAAGACGATTGGCGAGAAGCGCCGGTCCGGGGGCTCCTTCAGCCGCAGAAAGCCGCTCAGTCGCCGCATCGAGATGGTGGTCGGATCACACAGCAGGTCGATCTCCGGCGTGGCGTCGCCGGAGGCTTCGGGCTTGCCCTGTAGAAAGGCAGCCCGCTGCGTGGCGGTGATCGTCACGCCCTGCGGCAGGTAGTTGGCATTCAAAACCGCCTCGTAGCACAGATCCGCAAGGTACCCCCGGTAGGCACCCGAGTCCCTGTCCTGCCAGACGAAGGGCCGCGCCTCCTGCCGAAACCCTATGATGATCGTCCCCCGGCTCGGCGCATCCTGAGCCATTGCCGGGGCAGCCGACACGACGAGAAGCGCGATGAGCCAGCGCAGCATCACGCCGCCCCCTGCTCCGGCTCGCGGCCGCCATCCTGCCCGGCGCCTTCCTCTGCCAATAGGTCCCCGCCCTGCGCATCGGGCTCATCGCTGTCCCGGTACACGAGGTTGTGGTAGTCGATCTGCAGCGAAGCCCAGACGATGACCGACACCGCCAGCCCGATAAAGGTCGCGGTGACGGAGGCGTAGGCCGCAAAGACCCAGATGTCGGAGAAGAAGTCACGGGTGATCTCCCAGGCACTTTCCGTCTCCGTGGTCTCGAGCGGGATCAGCAGCCGGGTCAGGAAGTCCGACATCTTCTGGCCTTCCGGTCGCACGTAGAGCGAGCCGCTGAGCTTGCCGATGAAGGCCACCAGCGCCAGACCGATCAGCGTGTAGAACACCGCCCGGAACATCCGGAAGCGGATGACCCCGTTCGAGGGAACGCTCCCGTCGGCGCCGCGCCGACCGGATTCCCAGGCATCGACCAAGAGCAGGACCCCGACCGCCAGCGTCGGCCCGACCAGCGCCGGTGGCCCGTTGTAGAACAGCGAGTTGAGCACGACGTCCCCGGCCCGCGATGCGACCAGTTCGACCCCGTGCTTGGCCATGACGATGGCGAAGTCCTGCGCCAGCACGCAGAACAGCGCGATGAACCCCGTGGCGATCCAGACCTCGCCCAGCTGGAACGTGCCCTTGACCCAGCTGGTCACGAAGACGTTCTGCCATTGCCCGCTGCGCATCGAGGATTGCCGCATCAGCAGCGCCGCCAGCAGGGGCAGCGCGTAGATGACGATGGCATTCTGGGTATAGGCGGACACCGACCGCCAGATCGCGATCGTATCCTGCTGCGCCTGCAGGTTCAGCAGCGCCGCAACCGCACCGGAAAGGGCCGCCGCCAGAATGATGACCACAAGCGACCGCCCCCAGAGCGCGAAGGTCAGCTCGGACCAGTCCGCATAGGACTGGGCGCTGTCGAGGCGTTCGCGCAGTACGTCGATCTGCTTGCGCATGTGCGAGCGCCGGGTGTTGTTGTAGGTGTTGGGGTCGATATAGGCGTCGGTGTCCAGCGCCCCGTGCTCGTCCAGCAGGAAGGCAAGCATCGAGATCATGCGCGCGGTCTTGGCCGCCGAGACCTCCGCCGCCTTCCATGCCCCCGGGCTCAGGTCGACCACCGAGGCCCGGCGCGCATCCCCCGTGCCTTCGAACAGCATCAGCCGGTCCATGCTCGCCAGGAAGCCGTCCACGTCGGCCTGGACCGCAGTCTCGACATCCTTCGCCGCCCAGTTGTCCCGGCGGACCACGTCGAGCCGGTCGTTCAGCAGCCAGCTGTTGAAGGTGATGATGATCCCCAGGTAGTTCTTCAGATCGTAGGTATCGATCGGGATCGACTGTTTCGCCATGAAATCGAGGTAGTGGTTGTAGCGTTTCCAGTCGCGCGGGCCGATGAGGAACCGGTTGTCTTCGGCGGTATCAGTGCGTTCCGAGCCATGCGACGCCTCGACGGCATCGTGGATATCCATGCTCTGGCGCGACAGCGCGTCGGCGCCGCGGATAAGCCGGGTGGGAATGCCCGACATCCAATGCGCCACCAGCCTCAGGCGGCTCTCCAGTTCGCGCAGCACCCGGACCTGCGGCGCCAGGCCGACCATCGCGAGACTGATCGTCAGCGGGACGCTCGGCGACTTGTCCTCTTCCACGACGGGCCGGGTCAGGAACTCGGGGTCAAAGCCGGCCTTCGGGATCTCTTCGGCCCCGACCGTGCGGCTCGCCTCTTCCACCAGCGAGGCAAACTGCTCGCCAAGGAAAGGCGCCAGCAACTGCGCGTAGGAGCAGAGGACGAAATAGATCAGCAGCAGGATCGACAGGTAGAGAAAGAACGCCCGGTTCACCACCTGCCGCGCCCGCACGTCCGAGGGGTTGAGCAGGCTCACCAAGTCGCCAAGCCCGTCCCACGCACCGTCCGAGGGGCGGTTGAAGTTGGCCCATGAGTGAAATGCGATGGTCAACGCGCCGAAGAAAAGCGCCGCGTTATAGTTGGAGAGCGGGGAAATCCCTTCCATGGCAAAGCCAATCGACAGTCATGACGCGGTCATGCGCCGGAGGAAGCAGATCCTCCGGGCATATGAAAGACGGGCAGAGATGCGGTCAGTTGCAATTGTCGAAAGTCGGGTTGCACGGACCTTGCTGCGCCTGCGACACGGGCGCGCCAAAAACTGCCAGGGTGGATACCAGGAAAATTGCGATGAGAAACTTCATGGAGGTCACTCCTTGAAAGTATTCAGAGTATCAATAGCCTTACATTATACCATAGGTAGAGCCTTGCCTCCACACTCTCGCGATTGACCCGTAGGCGCGCGCGTCTCGCGACTGATTGCATACATGCAAATCCCCTCCGCAAGATCTGGTGGCTCCGCGCCCGTCGCGTGGTGCCTGATTTTCGCCAGTTTCTGACAGCAGAAATTTTGCCGAACATTGATTCGCCTCCCCGAAACGCGCGAAGGCGCCAGTCCGGTCAGCGCGGGGCAGGAACGACCCCGCGGCTACATGCACCCGTCGCCCGGATGGCCATTCTTGCGCCGGCAGCCCCCTGTCGGCCGCCCCCCGACACCCCGCCCGCGTACCGTTTGTTTTGGCCTCATGGCCAAGCCATGCTACGCTTCCGCCCATTCAACACGGAGGACGACGCATGACGATCAAGACCCTGTTGACCGCCGCGGCCCTCGTGGTCGCACCGCTCGCCGCCTGGGCGGACTGCAGTTACCACAACGAAGCCAAGATGACCTGTGCCGAGGGCTCGGAATATGATTCCGCATCCGGCACCTGCAAGGTCGTGTCGGGCTGACCGCACCCGGCACCACGGGCAAGGAGCTTGAAGGGCAGCCGCTGTGGCTGCCCTTCGAGCTTTCCGGTCACGACAGCCGACTTTCGCCCCGGGAAAGAGGGATCGTTAACCTCGCTGCGCTAGCTCTCGCAGGTGCCAGAGTCCGGACCCGCCACCATGTCGCACTTGTCATCATTTTCCGATCTCTCGCCCTCCGATGGGCGCCCGCCGCTGTCCCGGCGCGCCAAGGCGGCGATCATCGTGCAATTCCTGCTCAACGAGGGCGCGGACGTGCCGCTCTCCTCCCTGCCTGAGGACCTGCAGGCGGAACTGACCCTGCAACTTGGGCGAATGCGCTACATCGACCGCGCCACCCTCAACGCGGTGGTCGAGGAGTTCTCGCAGGAACTCGATGGCGTCGGCCTCTCCTTTCCCGGCGATATGGCCGGCGCACTCTCGGCGCTCGAGGGCAAGATCAGCGCCCGCACCGCAGCCCGCCTTCGCAAGGAGGCAGGAGTGCGCCAGAGCGGCGACCCCTGGGAACGCATCGGCGCTCTGCCCGAGGAGCGCATCGCCGCCATCGCCAGCGCCGAGGCGATCGAGGTGGCGGCGGTCATGCTGTCCAAGATCAACAGCGCAAAGGCCGCCTCCGTTCTGGCGCAACTGCCCGGCGACCGGGCCCGGCGCATCACCTATGCAGTGTCGATGACCGCTGGCATCTCGCCCGAGGCGGTGGACCGTATCGGCCTCAGCCTTGCCGCCCAGCTCGACGCCGAGCCGCCCAGGGCCTTTGCCAAGCGCGCCGACGAACGGGTCGGCGCCATCCTCAACTACGCCGCCACGGCCAAGCGCGACGAGGTCCTCGAGGGGCTCGAGGAAACCGACAGGGACTTTGCCGAGGCGGTGCGCCGGGCGATCTTCACCTTTGCCGACATTCCCGCGCGGCTGCGCAAGCAGGACGTGCCGAAGATCACCCGCGACGTCCCTCCCGAGCAGCTCACCGTCGCCATCGCCGCCGCCAGCTCTGAGGTCGACCTGCCCGCCGCCGAATACCTGCTCGAGAACATGTCGAAACGCATGGCGGCGGCGTTGCGCGAGGATGCAGCGGGGATGAGCGTCAAGGGCAAGAAGGGCGAGGCGGCGATGAACGCCGTGGTCAGCGCCATCCGCGAGCTGGTCAGCGTGGGCGAGATCGAGCTGAAATCGGACGAGGACGACGACGAGTAACAAAAGCGCCAGCAGTGCGCCCCGGTCCCGAACTTGTGCCGCGCCGCGGCTCGGCTTACATCTGCCGGGCAGACCAGCGGAGCGGGCTTTGACCAAGGGCAAGACACAGACGGACGCCGACAGCACGGACGTGGCACCGGCAGGCCGGGCAGCGGCACACGACGTACCTGCTGGCAATGCACCGGGGGGCAACGCGCAGGTAGGCAAGGCACCTACTCGCGCCAAGCAGGCTGCCGAACCGGAGAAGACCCGCGGCGGCTGGTCGGACTACCTGTCTGACAAGGCGCTGCGCGCGATGATCCGCCTCGCGCTGATGCTGCCCCCGGCAGCGCGCGGGCGGCTGATGGCGACGCTGATCTCGAAACTCGTCGCGCCGCTGGCTGGGTACGACGAGCGCGCGATGACCAACCTTGCCCACGTCTGGCCCGACATGCCCGAGGCAGAGCGCCGCCGCATCGCCCGCGAGGTGGCCCAAAATGCCGGGCGCACGATGATCGAAAATTACGACGTGCCCGGGTTGCTCGCCCGGATGAAGGACACGCCGGTCACTGGCGCGGGCGTCGCCGCGATCGAGGCAGCGCGCGCCGAGGGCCGGCCCATCCTCTTCGTCACCGGGCACTACGGCAACTTCGAGGCGCCGCGCGCCGCGCTGGTCGCGCGTGGCTGGCGCATCGGCGGGCTCTACCGGCCCATGGCCAACCCCTTCTTCAACGAACATTACGCCGCCAATATGCACGCGCTCAGCGACCCGGTCTTCGAACAGGGACGGCGCGGCACCATGGGGCTGCTCAAGCACATCCGCAGCGGCGGCATGGGCGTGCTGCTCTTCGACGTATACGACAGCGCCGGCGTGCCCATCGACTTCCTCGGGCAGCCTGCCCCGACGCTGACCTCCGCCGCCGAGATCGCGGTGAAAACCGGCGCGCTCTTCGTGCCCTTCTTCGGCATCCGCAAACCGGACGGCGTGAACTTCGAGGCGGTCTTCGAAGAACCGATCGCGCACGGCGACCCCGTCGAGATGATGCGCGAGGTCACCCGCAGGCTCGAGGCACGGATCGAGGCGGACCCCGGCCAATGGTTCTGGATCCACCGCCGCTGGAAACCGAAGCGGCAACGCAAGCGAGCGGAAAAGCGCGCGCGGCAGCAGGGCGACAGCTGAACCTGCCGAGCAGCCTCTTGATCGAAGGATAAGGCAAGCCCTAGGCTGCGGCACTGCCATTGTTCAGAAAATTTCGAGGACCCCTCACATGACATTGATCAGGACTGCAGCCGTGTTCGCCGCGATTGCTCTCGTCGCCGCCTGCGACGACACAGCCACCCCCTCTGCCAGCGCGCCGATGGCCGCCGCTGCGGGCGGGCCGCCCTTCATCGAGACCATGGCGCCCGAGGTGACCAACGCCGCGGTGTCGGCATGCCAGTCCGCGCTCGAAGCGCAGACCGAGGGCGGCGTCACGGTCGCGGGCAGCGAAACCTCCGAGGCGGCCACCGCGATCTATATGCGGGTCGGCGCAAACGGCGCCCCATGGCGCTGCCTCGTTGCGCCGGACGGCAGCGGACCGGAGCTGATGTTCATGGGAGATGAAGGCGCGGCCTGACGGTCTCGCCGGGAACAGTGCTTCTGCTGGCGCGGCTCAGTCGCGCCAGCGCGCAGCGGCGAGCACCGGGCCGAAGGGCGGTTCCTGAAGCAGCACCACCGCCGGGTCGTCGCCCTCGAGCGGCACCGAGGTCTCAAAGGCACCCTGCCCGTCCCAGCTGCCGATGACCTGCCAGCCATGCGCGATGTTGGTGTAGGTCATTTCAAGGCCGGCGTTCTCGCCATCCTCGATATCCACGATCTTCTCGGGGGCGTAGCGCACCAGGTGCACGACGGTCTCGGGCGGCATCTTGGACAGCGGCTCGGCGCGGATCACCAGATCGCCGCCATCGCGCGCCAGCAGCAGCTTCACCGGAGACGCATGCTCGGCAGCGGCGCGGATCGCATCCACCACCTTCATCGGGCGCGAGCCGACCACGTCGTAACGGCCCGCGACGATCATCTGCGGCGTGTAGAGCGACCGGCGCCCCGCGGCGCGGGCATAGCCCTTCTGGCGCTTGGTGAAGGCCGGATCGGCGAAATCGTCCTTCCAGCCGATGTAATCCCAGTAGTCCACATGCAGCGCCAAGGGGATGACGTCATCCCGCGCGCTCAGCTCCGAGAGCACAGCATCGGCGGGCGGACAGGCAGCGCAGCCCTGCGAGGTGAAGAGCTCGACGAGTATCGGATTGTCCTGCTGTGCATGTGCCATGCTGCCCGCGAGCACCATGGCGATCGGCGCCATCCAAGTCGTGAGTCGGAACATCTGGCCAGTTTTCCCCGTAGCTCTTCCCTATCCGGGGTACAAAACCCTCTCTGAAATAACCAATCAAGGTTTTGCGAGAGCGGGTGAAGCATGTTTTTCGACAACTGTATACCATTGAATACAAAAACTGGATCACGAGACTTGATCCAACCCCCTCGGTGCGCCATCTACCCTGTAGCGACCCAGTTTTTCTCCACCCAAGAAGAGGGAGCCACACATGCCCATCACTGTTGGTCAAGACACGTCCAAGACGCGCAAGACGCTCGAGGTGAATGGCAAGTCCATCGCCTATTACTCGATCCCCGCCGCCGAGGCCGCGGGCCTCGGGGAGTTCGAGAAACTCCCCGCCGCGCTCAAGGTCGTTCTGGAGAACATGCTCCGCTTCGAAGACGGCAAGACCGTCTCGGTGGACGACATCAAGGCGTTCTCGGAATGGGGCAAGCAGGGCGGCAGGAACCCCCGCGAGATCGCCTACCGTCCCGCGCGCGTGCTGATGCAGGATTTCACCGGCGTTCCGGCCGTGGTCGACCTCGCCGCCATGCGCGACGGCATCAAGGCGCTCGGCGGTGACGCGCAGAAGATCAACCCGCTGAACCCGGTCGATCTGGTCATCGACCACTCGGTGATGATCGACGAGTTCGGCAACCCGCGCGCCTTCCAGATGAACGTGGACCGCGAATACGAGCGCAACATCGAGCGCTACGAGTTCCTGAAATGGGGCCAGTCGGCCTTCAACAACTTCCGCGTGGTGCCGCCGGGCACCGGCATCTGCCACCAGGTGAACCTCGAATATCTTGCCCAGACCGTCTGGACCGATGAGGATCAGGACGGCGCCGAAGTCGCCTACCCCGACACGCTGGTCGGCACCGACAGCCACACCACCATGGTCAACGGCGCCGCCGTTCTGGGCTGGGGCGTCGGCGGCATCGAGGCAGAAGCCGCGATGCTCGGCCAGCCAATCTCGATGCTGATCCCCGAGGTCGTCGGCTTCAAGCTGACCAGCGAGATGATGGAAGGCACCACCGGCACCGACCTCGTGCTGAAGGTCGTCGAGATGCTGCGCGAGAAGGGCGTGGTCGGCAAGTTCGTGGAATTCTACGGCGACGGGCTCGACAACCTGCCGCTGGCGCAGCGCGCCACCATCGCCAATATGGCCCCCGAATACGGCGCCACCTGCGGCTTCTTCCCGATCGACGCAGAGACCCTGCGCTATCTCGAGCAGACCGGCCGCGACAAGGACCGCATCGCGCTGGTCGAGGCCTATGCCAAGGAGAACGGCTTCTGGCGTGGTGCCGGGTATGATCCCGTCTACACCGACACGCTCGAGCTCGACATGAGCACCATCGTGCCCGCCATCTCCGGCCCCAAGCGCCCGCAGGACTACATCGCGCTCGACGCCGCCGCCCCCGCCTTCGCCAAGTTCGTCGAGGGCCAGCGCAACGGCAACACCACCGAGCGCGCCGAGGCCCGCTGGGAGGCCGAGGGCGGTGCCCCCGAGCCGACCGACATCCCCGGCGACGTCGGCCACCACGCCAAGGGCTGGTACAAGACCGATGACGGCGCCTACCAGTTGCACGACGGCTCGATCGTGATCGCCTCGATCACCTCCTGCACCAACACCTCGAACCCCTACGTGATGATCGGCGCCGGTCTCGTCGCCCGCAAGGCGCGCGAACTGGGGCTGAACCGCAAACCCTGGGTTAAGACCTCGCTGGCCCCCGGCTCGCAGGTCGTGTCGGAATACCTCGAGGCCGCTGGTCTTCAGGAGGACCTGGACGCCGTGGGCTTCAACCTCGTCGGCTACGGCTGCACCACCTGCATCGGCAACTCCGGCCCGCTGGATGCGCCGATCTCCAAGGCAATCAACGACTACGACCTGATCGCCACCTCGGTGCTCTCGGGCAACCGCAACTTCGAGGGCCGCATCTCGCCCGACGTGCGCGCCAACTACCTCGCCTCGCCGCCGCTGGTGGTGGCCTATGCGCTGGTCGGTGACATGAACGTCAATATCGCGACGGACGTCATCGGTCAGGACAAGGACGGCAACGACGTCTACCTGAAGGACATCTGGCCGTCGAACGCCGAGATCGCCGAGTTGGTCGAGAAGACCGTGACCCGCAAGGCTTTCCAGGAGAAATACGCCGACGTCTTCAAGGGCGACGAGAAGTGGCAGGGCGTGGAAGTGAAAGGGGGCGAGACCTACAGCTGGCCGCCGACCTCGACCTACGTGCAGAACCCGCCCTACTTCCAGGGCATGTCCAAGGATCCGGGCGTGATCACCAACATCGAAGGTGCCCGCGTGCTCGCGGTGCTCGGCGACATGATCACCACCGACCACATCTCGCCCGCCGGCTCCTTCAAGGAGACCACACCGGCCGGCCAGTACCTCGTCGAGCATCAGGTGCCGGTGCGCGAGTTCAACTCCTACGGCAGCCGCCGCGGCAACCACGAGGTCATGATGCGCGGCACCTTCGCCAACATCCGCATCAAGAACGAGATGCTCGACGGTGTCGAAGGCGGCTACACCAAGGGCCCCGACGGCGCGCAGACCTCGATCTACGAGGCCGCCATGGCCTATCAGGATCAGGGCACCCCGCTGGTGATTTTCGGCGGTGAGCTTTACGGCGCTGGCTCCTCGCGGGACTGGGCGGCCAAGGGCACGGCGCTGCTGGGCGTCAAGGCGGTGATCGCCGAGAGTTTCGAGCGCATCCACCGCTCCAACCTCGTCGGAATGGGGGTGATCCCCTTCGAATTCACCGGCGGCGACACCCGCAAGACGCTGGGGCTGACCGGCGAGGAAACGGTGAGCATCGAGGGCCTCGACAGCGTCACCCCGCTGGCCGAGGTGCCCTGCACCATCACCTTCAAGGACGGTTCGACCAAGACCATCCAGCTCAAGTGCCGCATCGATACGGCGATCGAGAAGGAATACGTCGAGCACGGCGGCGTGCTGCACTACGTGCTGCGCAACTTGGCCGCCTCCTGAGCCTGTCGCGGCGGCCCTTGCCGGCCGTCGCGCATGTCAAAACTTGTCGCAAATCCACCGCCCGGGGCCCGCACCCCGGGCGGTTTCATGTTGTCCTCACGTGCCCATAGCGCAACGTCACACCCAAATCCGTGACATAGACGCCACATATTGCCGGATTTCCGCGCAGATGGGCGGTATTTGAGCAAAACTCTGCGCTTGCGTCGCTTTCGAGACACCGCCCTGCCCGGTTCCTGCTGTAATCTGTTCGCAAGCTTCCATCTAAGGGAGCAGATCGGCACTGGCAGATCATCACAGGGGCAAAGACCCCGGCGAGGCAGCAGATGAAACGCACGACCCTTATCCAGCTGGGGGCGCTTGTCGCCCTTGTCGTCTTCGGCGCATATCATGGCGCCAGAGCGCAGCAACCGATCCCGACACCCGCACCGGCCTGTACCGAGGCAGAGGGCGGCTGCGCGCTCTGATCCTTTTCGGGCGCCGGGAAGAGACGTCACGGACACGAGGGGGCTCTGCCCCCGTCGCGCGATGCGCGACTCCCCCGGCGTATTTTGAAAGAGAAGAAGTGGCGGCTCAGCCGCGTGCCGGACGCGCGGTCGGCACCGGGAAGATCAGGTCGTAGGCCCAGTTGAAAACGAAGGCGTAGACCAGGTAGAAGCCCGCAAACCCCATGTCCATCACCAACGCATGGACAAGGCTCACGCCCAGTTCCCAGGCGATATAGGGTGCCAGCGCCAGCAGCAGGCCGAGCTCGAACAGCACCGCATGGGCCACCCGCAGCCGCATGCTCTTGCGCGTATGGCCGTAGCGGCGCGACATCCACAGATCGAAGAGCAGGTTGTAGAGGTAGTTCCACCCCGTCGCCACCGTGGCGCAAACCAGCGCGACAAGGCCGATCTCGTGCATTCCACGATCGAAGGCCCAGGCGCCGAGCGGGGTGATGAGGGCGAGGCCGAGCAGCTCGAAGCTGAGGGCGTGACGGATACGATCGGACCGGGTGCGCATGACACTCTCCATGGCATCGGGCCGTCCCGTCTGCTGTCCCGACATGGGGGAGGTCGTCCTCTCGGTGCGGAGACCTAGCCGCTCCGGCGCGGCAAATCAAGCGCGCCGGAGACAGCGGAGGGCAAGGCCGCTTTGCGCCGGGGGCAAGTCACCCTGCCCCCGGCCCCGGACAAAATGGGTCAGCCGGCCTTGCGCAGTTCGGGGGCGACCCGGGTGCCCAGCACCTCGATCGCCTTCAGCATCTCGGCGTGCTCGATCACCCCTATGCCCATCTGGATGGTCACCCGGTCGAAGCCGAGGTCCTCTCGCAGCCCGAGGATCTTGTCGACCAGCTGCGCCGGGCTGCCCACGAACATCGCGCCCTCGGGTCCCATGCTCTCGTCGTATTGCGCGCGGCTCTGCGGCGGCCAGCCGCGCTCACGGCCAAGCTGGTCCATCACCTGCTTCTGCGCCGGGAAGAACAGGTCCGCGGCCGTCTTGCCATCCTCGCCGACGAAGCCATGAACGTTGAGCGAAACCCGCGCCTGCTCGGCGTGTCCGGTCTGCGCAGCGGCCTTGCGGTAAAGATCGGCCAGCGGCGCAAAGCGCCGCGGTTGGCCGCCGATGATCGCCAGCGCCAGCGGTGCCCCCAGAGCACCCGCGCGCACCATGCTCTGCGGCGTGCCGCCCGCGGCGATCCAGACCGGCAGCTTGTCCTGCACGGGGCGCGGGTAGACGCCGAGCCCCTCAACCTTGGGCGTGTGCGCAGTGCCGGGCCATGCCAGCCGCTCCTGCTCGTTGATCGCGAGCAGCATCTGCAGCTTTTCCTCGAAGAGCTCGTTGTAATCGTCGAGCGCGTAGCCGAAGAGCGGGAAGCTCTCGATGAAACTGCCGCGTCCCACCATGATCTCGGCGCGCCCGCCGGTCAGGTTGTCGAGCGTCGCGAACTGCTGGTAGACGCGGATCGGATCGTCGGAGCTGAGCACCGACACCGCCGAACTGAGCTTGATGGTCCTGGTCGTGCGCGACGCCCCCGCCAGCACCGTCGCGGGCGACGAGATGGCGTAGTTCGGGCGGTGGTGCTCGCCGAGGCCAAAGACATCGAGCCCGACCTGATCGGCCAGTTCGATCTCTTCCATCAGGTCCTGCAGCCGCTTGGCCGCATCCACCTTCTCGCCGGTGACGGGATTGGTGCCCACGTCGCCGAATGTGTAAAGTCCGAGTTCCATTGCAATCTCCTTGCCTTGGACCGGAATCTAGGACGCGCGGGCGCGCTGCAACAGCCCCCTGCACCGCACACGGGGTGTGCAGGAGCCGCGGATCAGCCTGCTGGCGGCAAATGCAACTCGGCGCGCTGTCCCTGCCCGTCGCTCGGCGGCAGCCGCAATTCCCCGCCGAGCCGCTCCATCGCCGCGCTGGCGATGGCAAGGCCGAGCCCGCTGCCATCCCCGCCCGGCGTGCCGCGCACGAAGCGCTCGCAGGCGCGGGCACGGAGCACTTCGGGAATGCCCGGGCCGCTGTCCTCGACCGCCAGCACCGTGCCGTCGCGGCTGATCCGGACCGTGCCGCCACCGGGAGAAGCCTGCACGGCGTTCTCCACAAGGTTTCGCAGGGCCGCGTGCAGCAGGAAACCGCTGGCGGCCAGCGGCTGCGCGCTGCCCTGCGAAACATCGGAGTCCAGCGTGACATCCCGCGCCTCGGCCAGGGGTGCGAGGTCGGCGCAGATCTCGGCGCTAAGCTGCCCGAGGTCCACCTGATCCTGCGCCGCGCCCTCGCGCTCCACCGCCGAGAGTTCCAGCAACTGCCGCACCAGCCGGTCGGTGCGGTCAACCGAGCGTTCGATGTTCTCCAGCGCGCGGGTCCGCGTCGCCTTGTCGGGGGCAATCCGGGCGATCTGCGCCTGAGTGCGCAGCCCGGCCAGTGGCGTCTTCAGCTCGTGCGCGGCGAAGGCGGTGAAATCGCGCTCGACCTCGCGCGCCCGCGACAGCCGCGCGAAGAGCCCGTCGAGCGCGCTGCGCATCGGGCGCATCTCGGCAGGCACCGGACCGACCGGCAAGGGTGCGAGGTCCGACGGGCTCCGCAGCCGCAGCGCCTCGGCCAGCCGGTGCATCGGGGCCAGCCCCTTGCCGAGGCTGATCCAGATCGCCGCCGCCAGCAGCGGCAGGATCACCGCCATGGGCAGCAGCAAACCCTCGATCACCCCCGAGACCAGGCGCTCGCGCACCCCGAGGCTATCGCCGACCATGACGCGGACCCCGAGCGCGGCGTTCTCCACGGTGTAAACCCGCCAGGTCTCGCCGCCCACCCTGCTTTCGGAATACCCCGTGCCATTCGCGCCGGTGAGCTGCCCCGCCGGCGCGCCCTCGGACTGGCCCACCAGCGTGCCCTGCAACGACCAGATCTGGCACGACAACTGGTGCGCGTAGTCGCCGTGCGGATCGAGCGGGATGGCCACCGGCGATCCATCTCCTGCCATGGCAATGCGCCGGTCCGACAGCAGCGAGGAGACCATGCGCGCCGCCTCGGCGAGGCGCGCGTCGAGCACCTTCGTCACCTGCGCGCGCGTCGAATGCTCGATCCACATCACTGCCGAGAACCAGATCGCCCCGGTGGCCAGCGCAAGGATCAGAAAGAGACGCAGGCGCAGCGACACCGGGCTCAGCCCTCCGCCGCGACGCGGTAGCCGAGACCTCGCACCGTCTCGATGAACCCACGCCCCAGCTTGGCGCGCAGGTGGTGGACGTGGACCTCGACCGTGTTGCTCTCGATCTCCTCCTGCCAGCCGTACAGCCGTTCTTCGAGCACGGGTTTCGACAGGATCTGGCCGGGGTGTTCCAGCAGCGCGTGCAGCACGGCGAACTCGCGGCGGGAGAAGGCCAGCGGCGCGCCGTTGAATTCGCCGCGCATCCGCGACGGATCCAGCTCCAGCCCGTTCCAGCGCAGCACCGAGACGGCACGCCCCTCGGCGCGGCGCAGGATGGCGCGCAGCCGCGCCGCCAGCTCGTGCAGGTCGAACGGCTTGCCGAGGTGGTCGTCGGCCCCCGCATCCAGCCCCTCGATCCGGTCGCGCACCTGGTCACGCGCGGTGAGCAGCAGCACCGGCAGGTCGGACCCGCCACGGCGGATCTCGGCGAGCAGCTCCAGCCCCGAGCCGTCGGGCAGCATCACGTCGAGCACCATGCCCGCGAAGGTCGAGCCCGCCAGCGCCGCCCGTGCATCCTCCAGCGTGGCAACGGAATCGGCGGTGAAGCCCGACAGGCCCAGGCCCACGGAGAGTCCCTCGGAAAGCACAGGGTCATCCTCGACGATCAAGATGCGCATCAATCCTCCTTGCGCGGGCGGGCTCGCTGGTCAACCTTAAGGCCTACTTAAGAACCAAGTCCTAGTCGCCACCGATGTGTCCCAGAAATTATTCCGCGCCCGCAGAGGTGCGCACCGGCGCCCTTTTTGTTGCCCGACCGCCACAGGCTAACCGCGGCGAGCGGACAACCGCCGAATTCACACTACTTCCGCCTCATCGACGTGACGCATCCCCCTGCGCTGCGCCACATGACCTCCGGCGCGCAGCGCGCCTGCGCCCCCAATTTAAAGAGCAACGGAACCGCCAGATGACAGAATTCCTCGCCCGCCTCAGCGCACCGCGTCTTGCAGGACGCCTGCCCCTCGCCGCCCTCTCGCTGACCTTTGCCGGGCTGCTTTCGGCCTGCGCCACCACCGCCGTGCCGACGAACACCCCGGGCGCGATCACCGACGAGACGCGGATGATGTACGCCGAGGTGCAGGACGGCGACATCACGATCCCGGCGATCGAGGACAAGTACCTGACCGAGGAGAAGAAGCGCCAGGTCGTCGACTACTGGTCCGACGAGAAGCCCGGCACCATCATCGTCGATCCAGGCGCGCGCTGGCTCTACCAGGTGCAGGAAGGGAACAAGGCCATGCGCTACTCTGTCGCCGTCGGTGCCGAGGGTCTGGCGTTCTCCGGCAATGCCAATATCGCGCTGAAGCGCGAGTGGCCGCATTGGACCCCCACCGCGAACATGATCCGCCGCGACCCCGAGACCTACGGGCCGGTCGCCAGCGGCCTGCCGGGCGGGCTCGAGAACCCGCTGGGTGCACGTGCGCTCTATCTCTACAAGGGCGGCCGCGACACGCTCTACCGCATCCACGGCACCCCGTCGCCCTGGACCGTCGGCCATGCGACCTCGTCGGGCTGCATCCGCATGTTCAACCAGGACTCGCTCTACCTCTATGACACCACGCCCAAGGGCACCAAGGTCATCGTCCTGCCTGCCTCGCGCAGCGGAGAAGGCACCGTGGCGCCCGGTGAAACGCTGCCGCTGACCAGCGCAGCGGACACCGTGGAGACTGGCGGAAACGCCTGATCTTCCGCAAGATCGCAATCGCGTGAGGCGACGCGGCGGGAGGGGAAAGCTTAAGGTCCGGTTAAGCCCGGAGCGGTCTCAGGGGGCAAGGACGGGGCATACCCCCGCCGGAACAGGAGACCTGATGAGCATTTCCCTCACCCGCCGCGCCGCCCTTGGCGGCGCGTTCGCCGCCACCTCGTTGCTGGCCACCCCCGCCGTGCTGCACGCCCAGTCGGTGCCACGCCGCAATGCCTCGAGCTGGGTGCGTCAGGACTGGCGCGACCATTTCGACGACCTCGGCAAGGCGACCGTCGTCGCCGACACCGCCTCGCGCACCCTGCACTACTGGAATTCCGATGGCAGCGACTACCGCGCCTACCCCACCTCGGTGCCGCTCACCGAGGAGCTGACCAAGCGCGGCTACACCTCGATCGTGCGCAAGAAGGTCGGTCCGTCCTGGACGCCCACCGCCTCGCAGATGGAGCGCTACCCGGACTGGAAGCCCATCGGCCCCGGCCCCGAGAACCCGCTCGGCACCCACGCCATGTACCTCAGTTGGCCCGCCTACATCATCCACGGCACACACGACACGCGAAAGATCGGCCGCCCCTCGTCCGACGGCTGCATCGGGCTCTACAACGAAAAGATCGCCGAGCTGTTCCAGCTCTGCCCGGTCGGCACGCAGGTGCGCATCATCTGAGCCTGCGCGCCTGCCGGTCTCATGCCCCGCCCCGCCGGCTGGCCTCCTGCGCCTCCGGCGGGGATATTTTTGACAAGTGGAAGCGCGCGACGAACGACCGCTTCCGCTTCGCCGAGCGTCTACTGGATCTCGCGGATCGCGCGGTAGGCCGGGCCGAAGCGCTGGTAGGCGGCCTCGTATGGCGCCACCATTTCGGCCACCGGCTCGATCACCTCGGCGGTGGCAGGCGGGGTGATGACCTCTTCGGGCGCGATACCGGTGGCGGCGAGCAGGCCGAGCCGGGCCGCGCCGAGCGCCGCGCCGAACTCGCCCGAGGCCGGCAGGTGCAGAGGCGTGTTCAGCACCGTCGCGATGAGCCGCAGCCAATAGCGCGAGCGGCTGCCGCCACCGATCGCCAGCAGGTGGCCGAGCTCCGCCCTGGCTCCCCGCAGCGCCTCGGCGCTGTCACGCAGCCCGAAGGCCACGCCCTCGAGCACCGCGCGGGTCATGTCGTCGCGACCGGTCTCGGCCCCGAGGCCGGTGAAGGCGCCGCGGATGGCGGCATCGTTGTGCGGCGTGCGCTCACCCGACAGGTACGGCAGGAAGCGCACCCGGCCGGGCTCCTGCAGCGTGACGCCGAGCGGTGCGGTCAGCTCGGCCGGGCGCAGCCCCGCGATGCGCGCCAACCAGTTGAGGCTGTCGGTGCAGGAGAGCATCACCCCCATCTGGTACCAGCGCCCCGGCACCGCGTGGCAGAAGGTGTGCAGCGCGCTGCCCGGCAGCGGATGATAGCCGTTGCGGGCCGCCAGCAGCACCCCCGAGGTGCCGAGCGAGACAAAGCCCTCGCCTTCGTGCAGCGCGCCTGTGCCGCAGGCCGCTGCGGCGTTGTCGCCGGCACCGCCCGCCACCGTAACCGCCTGCGACAGCCCCCAGCTCGCAGCAAGGCCCGCGCGCAGAACGCCCGCCGCCTCAGAGCCCTCGACCAGACGCGGCATCTGCGCCCGCGACATGTGCCCCGCTTTCAGCAACACGTCCGACCAGTCCCGCGCGCCGGTGTCGAACCAGGCGCTGCCGGCACTATCCGACATGTCGGCCACGTGATCGCCGGTCAGATAGAGGTTGAGATAGGCCGCCGGGAGCAGCACCTTCGCCACCTGCGCGAAAACCTCGGGCTCCTGCGCGCGGACCCAGTCGAGCTTGGGCGCGGTGAAGCCGGGAAAGACGATATTGCCGCTGATTTCGCGGAACTCCGGCATGGCGTCGAGCCGCGCCGCCTCGGCGTGCGAGCGGGTATCGTTCCACAGGATACAGGGTCGCAGCACCGCGTCACCCGCCCCCAGCAGCACCGCGCCGTGCATGTGCCCGGCGACGCCGATGCCGCGCAGCCCTGCCCAGGCCGGATGCCCTTTCAGCTCGCCCACCGCGCCCTCGAGCGCGGCGATCCAGTCCGACGGATCCTGCTCGGACCAGCCGGGGTGCGGGTGACGCGCCTCGTAGTGGCGCTCGGCGCTGGCGACCGGAACACCGGCCTCGTCGCAGAGCAGCGCCCGCAGCCCGGAGGTTCCGAGATCGATACCAAGGTAGGAGGCGCCGTCGTGGGTCATGGGATCAGCCGTTGAGATAGGTTTCGATGCTGCGCTGTGCGCCCTCCGACCAGATCATATCGAGCCAGGTCGCGAAACTCTCTTCGAAGCGCGCATCGCCCTGGATCTCGCCGTAGACCGCGCGCTGGGTGAGCCAGGCCGCAGGGGTCTCGCGCGCCTCGGCCGCGAGCGCGGTCAGCGCTTCCCAGCTGGGATCGTTGGGCTCGATCACCGTGCCGTCCTCGAAGGTCCCGGCGCAGTAGCGGCACCAGAGCGCGCTTTCCAGCGCCAGCCCGGTGATCGACGTGCCCTTGCGCAGCCCGTCGGCGATCGAGGGCACGATGAACTTCGGCTGGCGGTTCGACCCATCGAGGCACAGGCGGCGAATGGTATCTTTGACCGCGGGGTTGGCGAAACGCCCCTCGATCAGCGTCAGGTATTCAGGCGGGGTAAACTCGGGCACCGGCTGAACGTGCGGCAGGATTTCCTCGGTCTCGACCTTGCGCAGGTAGGCGCTGACCAGCGGATGCGCCATGGCGTCATCGGCGAAGGTGCACCCCAGAAGCGCACCGGCATAGGCGATGATCGCATGGCCACCGTTGAGAATGCGGATCTTCATCCGCTCGTAGTCATGCACGTGATCGGTGAAGGTCACCCCCACCTCTTCGAGCCGCGGGCGGCCCTGCGGGAAGCTATCCTCCATCACCCATTGCCGGAACGGCTCGCAGGTCACCGGCACCGGATCGTCCAGTCCGAACTCGCGGGCCAGCGCCCGCTCACCCTCGCCCGTCGCCGGGGTGATGCGGTCGACCATCGAGTTGGGGAAGGCGACATTGGCCTCGATCCATTGCGCAAAGTCAGGGTCGGAGAGACGCGCCGTGCCCGCCACCGCGTCGCGCGTGACCGCGCCATTGCCGGGGATGTTGTCACAGCTCATCACCGTGAAAGGCGGCAGCCCGGCGGCCCGGCGCGTCTTGAGCGCGGCCACGATGGCCCCGAAGACGGTCTTGGGTGTATCGGGCGACGCCCCATCGGCGACGATATCCGGGTGGGTCGGATCGAAGGTGCCCGTGGTGGCATCGACGTAATAGCCGCCCTCGGTCACCGTGAGCGAGACGATCCGCGTGGCCACGTCGGACATGCGGGCGATCAGCGGGCCGTTGTCGGGATCGACCTCGACGAAATCCACCATGGCGCCGATGACGCGCGGCCGTGCGCCCGAGGGATCAAGCTCGATCACCGTCGACAGGTAGTCCTGCGCCGCGAGCGCCTCGCGCATCCTGCCGTCGGGTGCGCGCACGCCCGCTCCGCAGATCGCCCAGTCGTGGTCGAGCCCCTTGGCGAAGAGATCGTCGAGGTAGACCGCCTGGTGCGCGCGGTGGAAGTTGCCGAGGCCGACGTGCACGATGCCCGGCGTCAGGCACGCGCGGTCATAGCCCGGGCGGGCGATGCGGGACTCGAGCGCGCCGAGCGCGTCTGTGTGGAGCTTCATGAGGGCCTCCATCAGTTCATCTTCTGGCCGCCGCCGACGCTCGGCGTCTGGGCGACGATGTGGGCGACGATGTATGCGGCCCCTTTCGGGGCCCGGTCGTTGGCGCGGTCGGGAGTATCCTCGGCGGTGCGCCTGCGGCCATCCGCGGGCGGAACCGCCCCGCGGGTCGGGCCGCAAATGGCCTCAGGTCGCATGCTCATGCCCGCAGCCCCTGCTTGTCGAAGCGGTGCAGCTTGCTCTCGTCCGGGGTCAGGAAGATGCGGTCGCCGTGGCGCACCGGCATCTCGCCGTCCACCCGCACGGTCAGCGGCTCATCGCCCAGCCCATGGTCATGCACGTGCAGGAAGGTATCGGACCCAAGGTGTTCGGCGACGCCCACGGTGCCCTGCCAGAGCCCGCTCTCGGTCGAGGCGGCAAGGTGTTCGGGCCGGATGCCGATGGTCGCGACGCCGTGCTTGGCGGCCTCCGCCCCGCGAATGAGGTTCATCTTCGGCGAGCCGATGAAACCGGCGACAAATTCGTTCTGCGGGCTGTGGTACAGGTCCAGCGGCGAGCCCACCTGCTCGATGTTTCCGGCGCGCAGCACGACGATCTTGTCGGCCATGGTCATCGCTTCGACCTGATCGTGTGTCACGTAGATCATCGTCGTCTTCAGCGCGTTGTGCAGCTCGGAGATCTCAAGCCGCATGTTCACCCGCAGCGCCGCGTCGAGGTTCGACAGCGGCTCGTCGAAGAGGAAGGCCGAGGGCTCGCGCACGATGGCGCGGCCGATGGCGACCCGCTGACGCTGGCCACCCGAAAGCTGCCCGGGCCGCCGATCGAGGTAGTCGGTCAGGTTGAGCGATTTCGCCGCCGCCTCGATGCGGCGGTTCTGCTCGTCCTGCGGCATCCCCGCCATCTTCATCGGAAAGGCGATGTTCTTGCGCACCGACATATGCGGATAAAGCGCATAGCTCTGGAACACCATCGCCAGCCCGCGCTTGGCCGGGGGCATGTCGGTGGCGTCCTCGCCGTCGATGCGGATCTGGCCCGAGGTCACGTCCTCGAGGCCCGCAATCAGCCGCAGCAGCGTGGACTTGCCGCAGCCCGAGGGGCCGACGAAGACCACGAATTCGCCGTCGTTGATGGTCAGATCCAGCGGCGGGATGACGTTCACTTCGCCGAAGCTCTTGGTCACCTTGTCGAGGGTGATGCGTCCCATGTCTGGCTCCTATCTTATTTCACCGCGCCGAAGGTCAGGCCGCGGACAAGTTGTTTCTGGCTGAACCAGCCCATGATGAGGATCGGCGCGATGGCCATGGTCGAGGCCGCCGAGAGCTTGGCGTAGAACAGGCCCTCTGGGGACGAGTAGCTGGCGATGAAGGCCGTCAGAGGCGCCGCCTTGGCCGCCGTCAGGTTCAGCGTCCAGAAGGCCTCGTTCCACGCCAGGATGATGTTGAGCAGCAGGGTCGAGGCGATCCCCGGCACCGCCATTGGCGTCAGCACGTGGATCAGTTCGTTCTTCAGCGAGGCGCCGTCCATGCGCGCGGCCTCGAGGATCTCGCCGGGGATCTCCTTGAAGTAGGTGTAGAGCATCCACACGATGATCGGCAGGTTGATCAGCGTCAGCACGATGACCAGACCGAACCGCGTGTCGAGCAGGCCGAGATTGCGGAAGATCAGGTAGATCGGCACAAGCACACCGACCGGCGGCAGCATCTTGGTGCTGAGCATCCACATCAGCACGTCCTTGGTCCGCTTGCCGGGCACGAAGGCCATGGCCCAGGCCGCCGGGATGGCGATCAGAAGGCCGATCAGCGTCGAGCCGAGCGAGATCACCACCGAGTTCCAGAAGTGCCGGAAGTAGTTCGACCGCTCCTGTACCGTGGCGTAGCTCTCGAAGGTCCAGGCCGAGCCCAGCACCTCGAAGGGCGTCTTGATCGCGTCGCCCTCGGATTTGAACGACAGGATGAAGATCCAGAGGATCGGGAAGAAGATCGCCAGTCCCACCAGCCAGGCCAGCACGGTCACCACGGCCTTGCGCCGGTTTGTCACGCTGCGTGCCATCTCAGCCCCTCCCAGACAATTTGTTGATAATTCGCGGAGCCTTGCCGGCAGTGCCCGCGACGCGTTTTGCGATTGCAGACATCGCTCAGGCCTCCAGGTTCTTGCCGATCATCCGCATCAGGAAGATCGCCACGATATTTGCGAGGATGATCGCCACCACGCCCCCGGCCGAGCCGCCACCCACGTCGAACTGCAGCAGCGATTGCATGTAGATGAGGTACGTGAGGTTGGTCGAGGCCACACCCGGCCCGCCGTTGGTGGTCACCAGGATCTCGGCGAAGACCGACAGCAGGAAGATGGTCTGGATCAGGATCACCACGGTGATGGCGCGCGCCAGGTGCGGCACCATGATGTAGAAGAAGCGCGACAGCGGCCCGGCCCCGTCCATCTCGGCGGCCTCGAGCTGTTCCTGGTCCAGCGATTGCAGCGCGGTCAGCAGGATCAGCGTGGCAAAGGGCAGCCATTGCCAACTGACGATGAAGATGATCGAGCCGAGCGGTGCCTGCGCGAGGAAGTCATAGGGTTGCAGCCCAAAGAACTTCGCAAGGTGCGCAAAGAGCCCGTTCACCGGGTTCATGAACATGTTCTTCCAGACCAGCGCCGAGACGGTGGGCATGACGAAGAAGGGCGCGATCACCAGGATACGCACGATGCCCTGCCCCCAGAACGGCTGGTCCATCAAGAGCGCCAGCAGCGTGCCGCCGACGGTTGTGATCAGCAGCACCCCGCCCACCAGCAGCAGCGTGTTCCACAGCGCCGCGGTGAAGGCCGGATCGGTCAGGAAGAAGCGGTAGTTGGTCCAGCCGGTGAACTCTTCCATCCCCGGCATCAGCAGGTTGTAGCGCAGGAACGAGAAGTAGAGCGTCATCGACAGCGGCACGATCATCCAGCCGAGCAGCAGCAGGACCGCGGGCGAAATCATGAGCCGGGCGGCGGCGCGGGATGCTTTGGTGGCCATGGCCGGTCTCCCTGGTCGTGAAAGGTATTGGGGTGTCTTGGAAACGTGGCGGGAACTGGGATGCGCAGCTGCGGCATGACGCGGCCGAAACGTGGAGGCCGCCGCAGGATGAGCACTTCCGGGACGCGTCTCGCGGGGTGGGCCCGCGATCATCGCCCCGGAAGCAGGTGACCCGGACCGGCCGCCGCTCCCGGGTGAGGTCGGGGGGCGCGCCGCCCCGGCTCGCGATCTTGCGCCGCGCTGCCGGGGCCGGCCGGGCCGGGTGCGCCAACGGATCTGGAGGTGGCGGGCCCCTTCGATCCCCGGAGGGCCCGCACGATCCGTGGCTTGCGCCCGAGGCTGGCTTACTTGATGTAGCCGGCCTTCATCATCTCACGCTCGGTGAGCATCTGCGCCGACTGCAGCGCCTGTTCGGGCGTCACCTGCCCCGCAAGCGCGGCAGAGAACTGCTGGCCGACCGCCGTGCCGAGCCCCTGGAACTCCGGGATCGCGACGAACTGGACACCCACGTAGGGCACCTCGTCGATCGTCGGGTTCTGCGGGTCCGCCGCGTTGATCGAGTCGAGCGTCATCTGGGCGAAGGGTGCCGCCTCGAGGTACTCGGGGTTCTCGTAGAGCGAGGTGCGGGTGCCCGGCGGCACGTTCGCCCAGCCCTCCTTCTCGGCCACGAGCGCGAGGTACTCCTTGGAGGTCGCCCATTCGACAAAGGCCTTGGCCGCGTCTTCCTTCTGGGTGCCTGCCGGGATGCCGAGGTTCCAGGCCCAGAGCCAGTTGCCGCGCTTGCCGAGCCCGTTGTCCGGTGCCAGCGCGAAACCGACCTGGTCTGCCACCGAGGATTCCTCGGCGTTGGTCACGAAAGAGGCCGCAACGGTGGCGTCGATCCACATGCCGCACTTGCCAGACTGGAACAGCGCGAGGTTCTCGTTGAAGCCATTCGACGAGGCGCCCGGCGGGCCGTAGTTGTTCATCAGTTCAAGATAGTCGGTCAGCGTCGCCTTCCAGGCCTCGCTGTCGAACTGCGGCTTCCAGTCCATGTCGAACCAGCGCGCGCCGTAGGAGTTGGACATGGCGGTCAGGAAGGCCATGTTCTCGCCCCAGCCGGCCTTGCCGCGCAGGCAGATGCCGTAGACCTCGTTATCCTTGTCGGTCATCGCCGCCGCGGCTTCCTTGATGAAGTCCCAGGTCGGTGCCTCGGGCATCTCGAGCCCGGCGGCATCCATCAGGTCCTTGCGGTACATGACCATCGAGCTTTCGCCGTAGAAGGGTGCGGCGTAGAGGTTGCCGTCAACCGTCAGGCCGCCGCGGATCGCCGGCAGGATGTCATCGGCGTCATAGCTCTCGGGCAGGTCGTCGAGGCTGACCAGCCAGCCGCGCTCGCCCCAGATCGGGACCTCGTAGGTGCCGATCGTCATCACGTCGAACTGGCCGCCCTTGGTGGCCACGTCCTGGGTGACGCGCTGGCGCAGCACGTTCTCTTCCAGCGTCACCCACTCGACCTTGATGTCGGGATGCGCCTCGTTGAAGGCGTCCATCAGACCCTGCATGCGGATCATGTCGCCGTTGTTCACCGTGGCAACGGTGATCGTGGTCTCTGCAAGTGCCGCGGTGCCAAGGGCACCCAGCGCACACGCGCCCATGAGCGCGCGGATGGTAACTGACATGAGAAATCCTCCCTGAATTCCGACGCTGGACAGACCCGCCACTCTCCCATGACTGAGCAACTGCCCGCGTGATGGGCAAATGCTCACCCGATGACACGAGTCGAGTCAAGCCCATTTTGAGCGCAAGATGTTTAGGAAGTGCTGAGGATTTCGGCGGCGGTGAGTTCGTCGGTGATCAGCCCCTGGATCAGACGGCCCTTAAGAGCGGCTCGCAAGGCCTTGATCTTGCTTACACCTCCGGCAACGCAGATCACCGGATTATCGTTCTGAGGCACCCGAACGCCCACCATGAATTCGTTGACAGGATGCTCCAGGTAGCGTCCCTCGGAATCGAAGACATGGCCGCCCAGCTCCCCCGCGGCCCCCGCCGCGCGCAGGCTCGACAGCTCCTCGACGGTGATGAACCCGTCCACGTAGAGCGGCGCGTCATCCGCCATCTGGCCGATTCCAACCACCGTCACATCCGCCTCCTTGGCCAGCGCGCGCGAACTCACCACGTGCGGCAGGCTGCGGTAGGTGGCGAATTCCTCGGCATCGCGCGCCATGACCGGCACGGACATCGGGTAGTGCGGCGCGCCGGTCTTGTCGGCGATGCGCATGATCACCTCGTAGAAGGACGCCGATCCATCGGGCGCCACGTTGCCGATCAACGAGACCATGCGGTGATGCCCGGCGCTGATCGTCTGCATCTGGTCGATCATCGCGCGCAGCGTGCGCCCGGTGCCGAGCGCGATCAACTGCGGCGTCTGCTGCGCGAAGATGCGTTCCATCTCGGCGGCAGCGAAAGGCGCGATGGCGCGCAGCGCGTCCTGCCCCGAATCCGCCCGCGGCGCGACCCGCGCGCGCAGCAACCCGAAACGCTGGCGCAACCCGCGCTCGAGCTCCAGACACTCGCCGATCGGGTGGTCGATGCGCACCTTGACCAGCCCCTCGGCCACCGCCCGCGCCACCAGCCGCTGCGCGCGCTGGCGGGAGATGCCGAGCTCCTCGGCAATCTGGTCCTGCCGCATGCCGCCCACGTAGTAGAGCCAGGCGGCCCGTGCCGCGAGGTCCTGGGGAGAAGCGTCGCCATCGTCGAGTGTGCGCAGGGCCATGATCACGTGCCTGTGATGAAAAGGTCAGGGGCAAGATGCGGGAGTTCCGCGAAACTTGCAAATTGACGGTGCGGCATCGTCTCCGGATCCACCGGCAAGACGCCTCCCGCGAGGTGACTGCCACCTGTGAACTGCCAGACCGCCATGCCCGCCGCCAGCCCCGCGCCGATGCCGGCCAGGGAGTCCTCGATCAGCAGGCAGCGTTCGGGAGCCACTCCGGCCTTTTCCGCCGCGCGTAGTGGCAGGTCCGGCGCGGGTTTGCCGCGTTTCACCTCCGAAGCGGTGGTGATACGCCCGGCGAATGCCTCGGTCAGCCCGGTCAGCGCCAGGCTGGAGGCTACCCGGCCGGGGCTCGAACTGGTGGCAAGGCAATAGGGCACCGCAAGGGTCTCGAGCACCTCGCGCAGATGCGGCATGACCTTCAGCCCCTCGGCCTCGAAGGCCGCGAGCAGGCGGGCGCGGTAGTCGGCCTCGAACCCCTCGGGCAGCGTGATGCCGAATTCTTCGCGCACCTGCGCGATCACCGTCGGATAGCTGCGCCCGAGGAAATGCCGGGCCACATAGGGAATGTCGACCGCGACGCCCTTTTCGGCCAGTTCGGCCACCAGCATGCGCAGCGAGATGATCTCGCTGTCCACCACGACACCGTCGAAATCGAACAGCACCAGCTCTACCGGCTGCGTCATGCCTGCTCCCCCTCAGTCCTGGCGCATCTCGCCCGAAGCTGCGCCCGGCTGCAACCCCCGGTCTTTGCGTATTTGCGGGAACAATGAAAGCACCGGGCGGGCGGCGTCCCCTCCAGAAACGCGAAAAGGGCCGGCTTTCAGAACCGGCCCCTTCATTGTTCCACAAATACGCGTATTCCGGCCTCAGCCGACCTTTACGCCCTTGCGGCCCGCGAGATCGAGGAAATACTGCCAGGCCACCCGGCCCGAGCGGGCACCGCGCGTGGCCTGCCATTCGATCGCCTCGGCCCACAGTGTCTCGTCGTCGATCTCGACACCATGCTCGGTGCAATAGCCGCGGATCATCGCGAGGTACTCGTCCTGCGAACAGGGGTGGAAACCGAGCCAGAGCCCGAAACGATCGGACAGAGAGACCTTCTCCTCGACCGCCTCGGAGGGGTTGATCGAAGTGCTGCGCTCGTTCTCGATCATGTCGCGCGGCATCAGGTGGCGGCGGTTCGAGGTTGCGTAGAAAAGCACGTTCTCGGGCCGCCCCTCGATGCCGCCGTCGAGCACCGCCTTGAGGCTCTTGTAGTGCTGGTCGTCATGGCTGAACGAAAGGTCGTCGCAGAACAGCACGAAGCGGTGCGGCGCCCCGCGCAGCAGGTTGAGCAGCCGGCCCACCGACGGCAGGTCCTCGCGCTGCAGCTCGACCAGTTTCAGGTCCTGCCCCTGCGCGCGAACCTCGGCGTGCACCGCCTTGACGATGCTCGATTTCCCCATGCCGCGCGCGCCCCAGAGAAGGGCGTTGTTGGCGGGCAGCCCGCGGGCGAATTGCAGGGTGTTCGACAGCAGCGTGTCGCGCGAGCGGTCGATGCCCACAAGCAGCTTCAGGTCGATCCGGTTCACCTGCGGCACCGGCTCCAGCCGGTCCGGTTCGGTGTGCCAGACAAAAGCATCCGCCGCGCCGAGCTCCGGGGCGGCAAGAGGCGCCGGAGCCATTCGCTCCAGCGCCTCCGCGATGCGTTTCAACGCTTTACTCGTCACGGGGTGCGGTCCTCCTGACCCTCGTCATCGTCTTCATCCTCGAACCAAAGTCCCTGGGCGCGCAGTTCCTTCTCGCGCTTGCGCTCGACGATGCGCACCAGGAAGATCGAGACCTCGTAGAGGCCGTAGACCACCACGAAGAGGATCGCCTGCGTGGTCACATCCGGGGGCGTGACCAGCGCGGCCAGCACCAGGATTGCCACCACCGCATATTTGCGCACCGACGACAGGCCCTCGGCCGAGACCAGCCCGGCCTTTCCCATCAGGGTCAGCAGCACCGGCAGCTGGAAGCACAGGCCGAAGGCGACGATGAACTTGAGCGTGATGTCGAGGCTCTCGTTCACCTTGCCGAAGAAGGTGATCTTCATGCCCTCGGTGGTTTCGGGCACCACCGCCGTGTCCACCGGCAGGTCCGACGGCATGCCGTCGGTCGCCCGCTGCAGCAGGTCCGCAAAGATCGAGCTGACGTCGGCGAAGCCGAGGAAGAACTGCATCGCCAGCGGCGTCACCACGAAATGCGCAAAGCTGGCGCCCAGCAGGAACATGATCGGCGAGGCGATCATGAACGGCAGGAAGGCGTTCTTCTCGGACTTGTAGAGCCCCGGCGCGACGAAGCGCCAGAGCTGGAAAGAGATCACCGGGAAGGCCAGGCCGAAGCCGAACACCATCGAGATGCGGAACAGCGTGAACAGGTATTCCTGCGGCGAGGTGTACTGCATGGTGGGCGACGGATCGCCGAGCGCGCGCAGCGTCTCCTCGATCGGGCCGAGCAGGAACTGAAGGATCGGCTCGGCCACGGTGAAGGCCAGCACAATGCCCACGATGAAGGCCGCCACGGCGCGGATGAGCCGCGTACGCAGCTCCGCCAGGTGCTCGATCAGCGGCGCCGAGCTGTCATCGATATCGTCATGGTCCGTAGGGCTCATGCCTCACCGTCTTTCTTCAGCGCCGCTTCCAGCTCTTCGGCCTTCTTCGCGGCGTCCTCGGCCTTTTTCGCAGCGGCCTCCGCCTCGCGCTTCTGGCGCTCGGCGGAGGCACGGGCGGCACCGGCCTCGATCTTCTGCTTATTCGCCGCGCGCTCGGCGTCGAGCGCACCGGGATCTTCCTTCAGCCCCTCGGTCTTCTTCGGGGGCGTGGGGTCGGTCATCGACTTGGCGGCATCGCGCACCCCGTCCATGGCCGAGTTCACCGGGTTGGTCGCCGTCTTGAGCGTCTTGGCCACATCGCGCACGCCCGCCTCGTCCGCCGCGTCGTTCATCGCGCGGCTGAACTCGCGCGCCATGCCGCGCGCCTTGCCCATGAAGCGACCCACATTGCGGAACAGCACCGGCAGATCCTTGGGGCCCACGACAATGAGCGCCACGATCCCGATGACCATGAGTTCCGACCAGCCAAGATCGAACATGGGATCAGACCTTGTCTTTGTCGCTTTCCGGGGTCACGTCCTTGGCCTCGGCAGCTTTTTCGTCCTCGATTTCCTTCGAGCCCTCGCTCACGCCCTTCTTGAAGGCGGTGATGCCCTTGCCGACCTCGCCCATGAGGTTGGAAATCTTGCCGCGGCCGAACAGAACCAGCACCACGACGGCGATCAGAAGAAGGCCCGGAAGGCCGATGTTGTTGAGCATGTCCTTAGTCTCCCTTTGGCCGCCCCAACCCCTCGTGAGGTGTCCCCGAAGCGGCACGTCGAAATCTGTTCCCGGGTTCTAGGCGCTCTCGCGGCCCTGCGGAAGGCGCAAAGCCGGACGCGCGACGTCCGGCACGGGGTTTTCTTTTCGCTTTGTGACAGTATTCTGTCAGGTGACAAAATTCCGGCAGTTGGATGCAGCGACTCACCATCCAAGTGCAACGAATCGCCCGTACGGAAGGCCCGCAGATGAAGAAATCCGACCGGCTCGCCAACCTCATGCTCCGCCTCAAGGACGGCAGCCTGCACACCGCCGAAGCGATGGCGTCGGAACTGGGCGTCTCAGTGCGGACCATCTATCGCGACATGGACACGCTCGCGGCCTCGGGCGTGCCGATCGAAGGCGAACGCGGGCGCGGCTACACCGCGCGCGCCGCCTTCACCCTTCCGCCGCTGAACCTGAGCGAGCTGGAACTGGAGGCGCTGCACCTCGGGCTGGCCGCTGTCGGACAGGGCGGCATGGCCGATCTGGCGGAGGCCGCCGAGGCGCTCTCGGCCCGGATCGACGCGCTGCTGCCCGAGGATGGCACCACGGGCGGCGCCTTCGGCTTTGCCACCTACCCCTTCCGCGAGGCCGCCGAGGGATTCCGCTTCATGCCCGATTTCCGAGCCGCCATCCGCGCCCGGCAGAAGCTGCGTGTGACGTTGAAGGACCGCGCCGCGCCGCAGGACCTGCGGCCGCTGCACATGGATTACTGGGGCCGCATCTGGACCTGCATCACCTGGAACGAGACCGCGCGCGGCTTCGAGACCATCCGCATCGAGCAAGTGACCGGCGTCACGCCCCTGCCCGGGCTCTTCGTCGACGAACCGGGCAAGAGCCTCGCCGATTTCCGCGCCGCGACGGGCTGACCGCGCTTCGCGCTTGACCGGATGCCCCGCGGAAAGCCACGCTGCACCATGGACATGCGCGCGCCTTCCCGCGGCTTCGGCCCCTCGGAATACCGCGCCCGGCTGGCCCGGGCGCAAGCCCGCATGGCCATGTCCGGCATCGCGGCGCTGCTGCTGACCACCGAACCAGAGGTGCGGTATTTCACCGGGTTCCTTACGCGCTTCTGGGAGAGCCCGACCCGACCCTGGTTCCTCGTCGTGCCCGCCGAGGGCGATCCTGTGGCGGTGATCCCCTCGATCGGCGCGCATCTCATGGCGCAGAGCTGGATCCGCGACATCCGCAGCTGGCGCTCTCCGGACTACGAGGATGACGGCATCACCCTGCTGGCCGAAGCGCTGGCCGAGGCCGTGCCTCCGGGCGAATGGGTCGGCGTGCCGAGCGGCGGCGAGACCCACCTGCGCATGCCGCTGGCGGATTGGGAGGCGCTGAAGCACCGGCTGCACGACCGGCTCTTCGGTCCCGACGGCGGCATCATGCGCACCCTGCGCATGGTGAAGTCCGAAGGCGAGATCGACCGCATCCGCGCCGCCTGCGACGTCGGCACGCGCGCTTTCGCCCGCCTGCCCGAGATCGCCCGCCCCGGCGTGCCGCTGGCGCAGGTCTTCCGCCGCTTCCAGATGCTGGTGCTCGACGAGGGCGCGGACTGGGTGCCCTATCTCGCCGGGGCCGCCGGTGCCGGCGGCTATGGCGACGTGATCTCTCCGGCCACCGACGCGCCGCTGCGCGCGGGCGACGTGCTGATGCTCGACACCGGGCTGATGCTTGACGGCTACTTCTGCGATTTCGACCGGAACTTTTCGCTCGGCCCCGCCGGCCCCGAGGTTCACGACGCCCACACCCGGCTGCTCGAGGCGGTACAAGCGGGTTTTGCCGCCGCGAAGCCCGGTGCCCGCGCCGCGGATGTCTTTCACGCCATGGCGGCGATCTGCGGCGGTTCCGAGGTTGGACGGCTCGGCCATGGGCTCGGCATGCAGCTGACCGAGCCGCCCTCGCTCATCGCTGCCGACGACACCATGCTCGAGCCCGGCATGGTGCTGACGCTGGAGCCGGGGGTCGAACTCGCGCCCGGCCGGATGCTGGTGCACGAGGAAGACATCGTGATCCGCGAGACCGGTGCGGACTGGCTCACCAAGCCTGCCACCCACCTGCCGGAGTTGCCGCTATGAGTGGCCGGGACCGTGGACTGCACTTCCCCCACAGGCTGGATCCGCAGCGCCCGGCGCAGGTCGGCCTGATCGTCCTGCAATCGGACGAGAGCATAGAGCCCGACCTGCATCGCCTGCTGCCGCCCGATCTGGAGCTTCTGGTCAGCCGCATCCCCTCGGGCGCCGAGGTCACGCCGGACACGCTGGCGGCGATGGAGGGCTACATGACGGCCGCGGCGGCGCTCTTTCCCGGCGGTGCGCGGCTCTCGGCGGTGGGCTACGGCTGCACCTCCGGCACCGCGCAGATCGGCGCGGCGGCGGTTGCGGCGCGCATCCGCAAGGGCGTCGACGCGCCTCGGGTGACCGAGCCGGTGTCCGCGCTGATCGCTGCCTGCGCCGAGATGGGCCTGCGCCGGCTCGCCCTGCTCTCACCGTATAGCGCGCCGGTCTCGGACCGGCTGCGCGCGGTGCTGGCCGAGGAAGGGATCGAGACGCCAACCTTCGGCAGCTTCCTGATCGAGGAGGAGGCGCGGGTGGTCCGCATCGCACCGGGCGCGATCTTCGACGCGGGGCAGCGGCTCGTGGCCGAAAGCTCCACGCCCGTCGATGCGCTCTTCCTCTCCTGCACCAATCTGCGCACCTTGCCGGTGATGGAGGCGCTGGAGACCGCGACCGGCCTGCCCGTCCTGGCCAGCAACACGGTGCTCGCCTGGCACCTCGCACGGCTGGCGGGGACGCGGGCGCAGGGGCCCGGACGACTGCTGCGCACGGGCGGCGGCACCGCCCGCGCCGCCGAGTAGCGCGTCAGAGCAGCGTCTTGGCGTAGTCCTCGAGCTGCGTGACCACGGTGCCCCAGCCGTCGTAGAACCCCATGTCCTCATGCGACTTCTTCGCCTCGGCGCTGCGGTGGCGCGCTGTGGCGGTGTAGGTGGTGCCGCCCTTGCCGTCGTCCTCGAACTCGACGATGGCGGTCATGAAAGGATCGGGCGCGGGCTTCCAGCCCTCCGAATAGGCGTCGGTGAACACCAGCCGCCGGTTCGGCACCACTTCCAGCCAGACGCCGTTGTTCTGCATCTCGGCCCCCTCGACCTCGAAGGTCGTGTTGAACCGCCCGCCAACCCGCAGGTCGATCTCGCACGCGGTGACCTTGTGCGGCTTCGGCACGAAGAAATGCCGGATGTGCTCGGGCGTGGTCCAGCACTCGAACAGCAGCTCGGGTGGGGCCGCGATGCTGCGGGTGAAGGACAGGTCGGTGTCTGGATCGAGGATCATGTCTTTCTCTCCTTCATGAGCCGTGTCACGTAATCGTCGAGCCGGTCGAGCCGGCCCTCCCAGATCGCCCGCTGATCGGAGAGCCAGTGCTGCGCCGGCGCGAAGGCCTCCGGCGACAGCTCGCAGTGGCGCACGCGGCCTTCCTTTGTCGTGACCACAAGGCCCGCGGCTTCCAGCTTCCTCAGGTGCCCCATGAAGGATGGCAGCGCCATGTCGTGCGGCGCGGCCAGCTCGCTCACGCTCGCCCTGCCCCGTGCCAGCCGCGCGAGAATCGCGCGCCGGGTCGGATCGGCCAGCGCGGCGAAGTGCAGATCAAGCTGGGTATCAAACTTAGCCATTCGACTAAGTATAATCCCGCACCCGGGAATGCCAAAGCACAAACTTAGGTTTTCTCCTAAGTAACGCTCCGCACGAGGAGACCATACAAAAACCAACCCCCGAAGCCATGGGCTCCGGGGGGGGTACTGGTACTGCTCTTGACGCGTCACTCGTTACCAAACGCGCCCTGCCCCCGTGGAGGCAGGGCTGAAACGGGTCACTCGGCCTTCATCGCCTCGATCGAGATCTCCACCTCGACCTCGTCGCTGACGTAGGGTGCGAACATGCCGAGGTTGTAGTCCGAGCGGATCAGCGTGGTGGTGGCGTGGAAGCCGAGCCAGGGCTTGCCTTCCATCGGGTGATCGCCGGCCTGGGTCAGAACCGCGTCCAGCACGACTTCCTTGGTCACGCCGTTGAGGGTCAGGTCGCCGGTGATCAGGCCGGTGTCGTCACCGGTCACTTCGATGGATTTCGAGGTGAAGGAGACGGTCTTGTCGTCCGACGCGCCGAAGAAGTCTTCGCTCATGAAGTGCTCGTAGCGGCCTTCCCAGCCGGTGAGCATGGTGGTCACGTCCCAGGAGGTGGTGACGCTGGACGCAGCCGGATCTTCGGCGTCGTACTGGATTTCACCTTCGAAGCCGCCGAACATGCCGTAGCCGGTCGAGAAGCCGAGGTGGTTATAGGAAAACACGATCTGCGTGTGGCTCGCGTCGAAGACATAGGATTCGGGCGCGGCAAAGGCTGCGATCGGAGCGAGCGCAACAGCGCCGGCGAGAGCAAGGGATTTCATGTCGGATATCTCCGGTGGGTTGCGTTTCGATGCCGCACCATGTCGTCATTCGCCGCGTCGCGGCAATTCGGCCTCCCTCAACAGGGTCTGTTGAAAATCGAACACTTGCGGTGCTGCCCTGGTGCACAGGTGCGCAGACACCTGCGCCAGCCCAATTGCTTCGACGCCAAAATCAAAAGGGCCCGAGGCGGATGCCCGGGCCCTTTTCAGAAGCGCACTGCCGAACCGAAGCCCCGCTGCTATCGCCGGCCCGCGCAGCCGAACACCGCGGCCATGCCGCCCAGCAGCATCGCCAGCGACAGCCCGAGACGCCCGAGCGACAGCCCCTCGCCCGCCGCGGGCTGAAGCCAGAGCGCAAAAGCCGAGACCGCGAGCACGAAGCCGATCAGCTGTCCGAACACCCGCAACAGGTATCCAGTGACCTCGTTCCCGGGTTCATACCAATCGCCCATGGACATCGCGTCTACCTCTCGAACTCGACTTAACTCGTCTTACTACACTGGCCGGTCATCTGACGCGGAATCGCGACGGAAATGCGGCAAACCCGGGAAAGCCCCCGGGCCATTTTCGGCCCTTCCTCGAAGTCATCGGCCCCAAGACCTAAGATCGGGTTAATCACGCCGGAAAACCGGCCAACCGGCTTGTATCCCCGGCCAGAGCGTGTATAGAGCCCCATCCCTCCGCGAGATCATGTGAACCGCGCAGACTCTCGTGGGCAGGTGCGGAGTGGATCGCCTGTCCTATGAAATGCGCCCCGATAGAAATGGAGCACACATGCCGCTTTATGAGCATGTTTTCATTGCGCGTCAGGACCTGTCCAACGCGCAGGCTGAAGGTCTCGTCGAACATTTCGGCACCGTCCTCTCGGACAACGGCGGCAAGGTCGTCGAATCCGAGTACTGGGGCGTGAAGACCATGGCCTACAAGATCAACAAGAACCGCAAGGGCCACTACGCCTTCCTGAAGACCGATGCACCCGCATCGGCCGTGCAGGAAATGGAGCGTCTGATGCGCCTGCATGACGACGTCATGCGCGTCCTGACCATCAAGGTCGAAGAGCACGCCGAGGGCCCCTCGGTGCAGATGCAGAAGCGCGATGAGCGCGAGGGCCGCGGCGAACGCCGTCCCCGCAACTGATCTGAACGAGAGGAGCTAAAACCATGGCTGCAAAACCGTTTTTCCGCCGCCGCAAGGTCTGCCCCTTCTCGGGCGACAATGCACCCAAGATCGACTACAAGGACACCCGTCTGCTCCAGCGCTACATCTCCGAGCGCGGCAAGATCGTCCCGTCCCGCATCACCGCAGTGTCGGCAAAGAAGCAGCGTGAACTGGCCCGTGCCATCAAGCGCGCCCGCTTCCTCGCCCTGCTGCCCTACGTCGTGAAATAAGGAGAGAGACCCATGCAAGTCATTCTTCTGGAGCGCGTGGCCAAGCTCGGCCAGATGGGCGATGTCGTCGACGTCAAACCCGGCTATGCACGCAACTATCTGCTGCTGCAGGGCAAGGCTCTGACCGCCTCGAAAGAGAACATCGCCTCCTTCGAAGCGCAGAAAGCCCAGCTCGAGGCACGTAACCTCGAGACCAAGCAGGAAGCCGAAGCCCTCGGCGAGAAGCTCGGCGGCCAGCAGTTCGTCGTGATTCGCCAGGCCTCCGATGGCGGCAACCTCTACGGTTCGGTCACCACCCGTGACGCCGCAGACGTCGCCACCGAGGAAGGTTTCTCGATCGACCGCAAGCAGATCATCATCCGTCAGCCGATCAAAGAACTCGGCGTGCACGAAGTCGAGGTGCACCTGCACCCCGAGGTGATGGTGACGATCAACCTCAACGTCGCACGTTCGCCCGAAGAGGCCGAGCTGCAGGCGTCCGGCAAGTCCATCCAGGAACTCGCCGCCGAGGAAGAGGCCCAGGCCGAATTCGAGATCTCGGAACTGTTCGACGACATCGGCAGCGCCGCGTCGGACGACGACGAGGCTCCGGCAGCCGCCGAAGAGACCGAAGACAACGCCTGATCCCCTTTCGGATCATCGCAATGTCGAAACCGCGCCGGAGCACTCCGGCGCGGTTTTTCTTTGTCCCCACGGTATCGGTCCGCGGCTATCCCATGCTGGTACGATCCCGCCGCATGCCGGCGCGCCTCTGATCGTCGCGCCAGCTCCAGAGCGCCGCCGCGCCCCAGACCAGGCAATAGAACAACCCCGCCGCCAGGACGAAGCCGCCGTGGATCGGCCCCACCGAGGCGCGCGCCACGAAGTCCGCACCGGAGGCCAGCGGCTCGGGGTGAACCAGCAGCTTGCCGATATAGGCGACGGTCTGGATCAGCAGGATCCACACGTAGTTGCGCCGGATCCGCCGGCCGATCGCCACCCAGACCGAGACGTGGTAGCGCGGCTTCCAGTAATCCTGCGCCAGAACCTCCTGCCATCCGTCCTCCATGTGCAGATCGCCGTCGTGCAGCATGGGGGCGAAGAAATGCGTCTCCATCCAGCGGCAGCGCGCGCGCCAGACGTTGAAGTAGCGGTAGCGCCGCGCCTCGAGCATCAGGAAGAACAGGATCAGGATGCCAACGAGGATCAGCGGCAGCGGCGAGGCGGCAGGCGAGCTGTAGGAGATAGACAGCGCGATGCCGAGTGTCACAACCGCCCAGTTCGTCGTGGTGTCGAGCCGGGTGCGCCAGATGGTCGAACGGTAGACCTCGCCGCGGTAAAGATGCGCCAGCGCGCCGATCTCCGCCGCATCCAGCACCTTGCGGCGCGCGTCGCCTGCATGCGTTGACTCCATCGGGCGCCCTCCCTGCCCTCAGGATCACATGCAAGCGCTCGATCCGGCAAGAAAATTCCCCGCCGCAGATGCAGCCTGTCCGCCCCGCACCATGCCGCACATGCAAAAGGGCCGCCCCGGAGGGCGGCCCTTCGTTCCGGCGATGACGCGCGGAATTACTCTTCGTCGAGCGCTTCGACAGCCTTCATGAGGTCGTCCTTGGAGACCTCTTTCTCGGTCACGGTCGCGCCTTCGGCGATGTGGTCGATGACCTTGTCTTCGAAGATCGGCGCGCGCAGCTGCTGCTGCATCTGGGCGTTCTGGCGCACGAAGTCGAAGAAGGCACGTTCCTGGCCCGGGTACTGACGCGCCTGCATCATGATCGCCTGGGTCATTTCCTGATCGGTCACTTCGACCTCGGCTTTCTGGCCGATCTCGGCGAGCAGCAGGCCAAGGCGCACACGGCGCTCGGCGAGCTTGTTGTGCTCGTCGGTGGGCTCGATCTCGCCGTGGTCGTGGCCGTGATCATCCGGGTGCTCTTCGTGGTAGAGCTGGTGAGCGATCTGCTTGGCTTCGGCTTCAACGAGGCTCGGCGGCAGGTCGAAGGAAACCTGCTCGTCCAGGGCGTCGAGCATGGCGCGCTTCAGCACCTGGCGCGACGCACCGGCGTATTCGGCTTCGAGGCGCTCACGGATCTGGCCCTTCAGCGCTTCGAGGTCCTCGGCACCGAACTTCTTGGCCAGTTCGTCGTCGATCTCTGCGGCAACAGGCTCTTTCACGGCCTTGACGGTCACGTCGAAGACGGCGGCTTTGCCGGCGAGGTGCTCTGCACCGTACTCTTCCGGGAAGCTGACCTCGACGGCCTTCTCTTCCTCGACCTTCAGGCCGACCAGCTGCTCTTCGAAGCCGGGGATGAAGGAGTTGGAGCCCAGAACCAGCGGGTAGTCTTCGGCGGAGCCGCCTTCGAAGGCCTCACCGTCGACCTTGCCGACGAAGTCGATGACGATCTGGTCGCCGTCTTTCGCCTTGGAGCCCTTGCGGCGGTCCTTGAAGTCCTGCGCGTTCTCGGCGAGCTGCGCCAGCGCCTCGTCGACGGCGGCGTCATCGGCCTTCACCACGAGCTTTTCGAGCGACAGTTTCGACGCGTCGATTTCCGGAACTTCCGGCAGCTTCTCGTAGCTCATCTCGACGGTGACGTCGTCACCCTCTTTCCAGTCGTCGTTGGTCATCTTGACCTGCGGCTGGAGCGCCGGACGGTCGCCGGTCTTCTCGAAGTGCTCGTTCATCGCACCGTCGATGGCTTCCTGCATGCTTTCGCCCAGCACGCGCTGGCCGAACTGCTTCTTGAGCAGCGGCATCGGGACCTTGCCCTTGCGGAAGCCCTTCATCTCGATTTCCGGCTGCGCCTCGACGAGCTTCTCGTTCACCTTCGCATCGAGCTCTTCCGCGGTGAGGATGAGTTCGTAGGCGCGCTTCAGACCTTCGTTCAGCGTCTCGTTGACCTGCATGCCAATTCCCTTGTGGTCGTGATACGGGGGCACGGACTCCGGCCCACCGCGAAATTCGAATTTGCGGTCTTCTATGCGTCCCGGAGGGTCCATGCAAGGCGGAAACGCGCCTGTATGGCTGGCTCCGCGCCTTTGCAGGCACAAACCGCCGATTTCTTTGGAGAGGCAGGTGCCGCGGCCCGCCGCCCTGCCCCAACGCTGCGCTGCGGCACCGCATCGCCATGCGTATTTGGAAAGAGAAGAAGCCCCCTGGGTGTCCCTCTGTCCCTTCTTCTCTTTTCAAATACGCACTCTAAGCTCGCCGCCTGCGCGGCGCCGGGACAGCAGCGCGGCTGCAAAGCAAAGGGCCCCGCCAGTCCTGGCGGGGCCCTTCTTTGTGACCGGATCAGCCGGCTCAGCTGATCTTGTTCAGCAGCTCGCCGATCGACTGTTTCGCGTCACCGTAGTACATCCGCGTGTTGTCCTTGTAGAACAGCGGGTTCTCGATGCCCGAGTAGCCGGTGCCCTGGCCGCGCTTGCTGACGAAGACCTGTTTGGCTTTCCAAACTTCCAGCACCGGCATGCCGGCGATGGGCGAGTTGGGGTCTTCCTGCGCCGCAGGGTTCACGATGTCGTTCGAGCCGATGACGATGACCACGTCGGTCTCGGGGAAGTCCTCGTTGATCTCGTCCATTTCCAGAACGATGTCGTAGGGCACCTTCGCCTCGGCCAACAGCACGTTCATGTGGCCTGGCAGACGGCCCGCCACGGGGTGGATGGCGAAACGCACCTCCTTGCCCTTGGCGCGCAGCTTGCGGGTGAGTTCCGCAACGTTCTGCTGCGCCTGCGCCACGGCCATGCCGTAGCCCGGCACGATGATGACGCTGTCGGCTTCTTCAAGCGCCGAGGCCACGCCATCGACGTCGATCGCCACCTGCTCGCCTTCGACTTCCATCGCCGGACCGGAGGTGCCGCCGAAGCCGCCGAGGATCACCGAAACGAACGAGCGGTTCATCGCCTTGCACATGATGTAGCTCAGGATCGCACCCGAGGAGCCCACCAGCGCACCGACGACGATCAGCAGATCGTTCGACAGCGAGAAGCCGATGGCCGCCGCGGCCCAGCCCGAGTAGCTGTTCAGCATCGAGACCACCACGGGCATGTCGGCGCCGCCGATACCCATGATCAGGTGGTAGCCGATGAAGAGCGCGCAGAGCGTCATGATCAGCACCGGGAAGAGCCCACCGGTGTTCATGTACCAGATCAGGCAGATCACCGAGAGCGCCGCCGCAGAGGCGTTCAGGATGTGCCCGCCCGGCAGTTTCTCGGCCTTGGAGGTCACCTTGCCGGCCAGCTTGCCATAGGCGATCACCGAGCCGGTGAAGGTCACCGCACCGATGAAGATGCCCAAGAAAAGCTCGACCTGCAGGATGCTCAGCTCGACCGGGGTCTTGTGCGCGACCAGCTCGGCGAAGGTGCCATGCACAGCCTCACCGGCGGCACGCGCCTTCTCGACGCTGCGCATGGTGAGATGCGCGTTGAAGCCGACGAAGACCGCCGCGAGGCCGACCAGAGAGTGCATTGCCGCGACCAGCTGCGGCATCTCGGTCATTTCGACCTTCTTGGCCACGTAGGTGCCGATGATACCGCCTGCCGCGATCAGGATGACCGAGAGCAGCCAGAGGCCCGAGCCCGGGCCGATCAGCGTGGCAAAGACCGCGAGGCCCATGCCGACAATGCCGTACCACACGGCGCGCTTGGCGCTTTCCTGCCCCGAGAGGCCACCCAGCGACAGGATGAACAGAACGGCCGCGACCACATAGGCCGCCGTCGTGAATCCGAATTCCATAGTCCCCACCTCTCCTTACGATTTCTGGAACATGGCGAGCATGCGCCGTGTCACGAGGAAGCCGCCGAAGATGTTGATCCCGGCCATGAAGACCGAGAGCGCGGCAAGGATGATCACCAGCCAGTTGCCCGAGCCGATTTGCATCAGCGCGCCAAGGATGATGATCGAGGAGATGGCGTTGGTGACGGCCATCAGCGGGGTGTGCAGGGAATGCGAGACGTTCCAGATCACCTGGAAGCCGACAAAGACCGAGAGCACGAAGACGATGAAGTGCTGCATGAAGCTGGCGGGCGCCACGAGGCCCACGCCGAGCAGCAGCACGGCACCGACGGTCAGCAGGGTCACCTGCTGCTTCGTCTGCGCCTTGAAGGCGGCCACTTCCTGCGCGCGCTTCTCTTCCGGCGTCAGCTCGGGCGCCTTTTCCTTCGGCTTCTGGGCCGCGATCGCCTTGGTCTTCGGCGGCGGCGGCGGGAAGGTGACGTCCTTGGCGTGCGCGATGGTCGCGCCGCGGATCACGTCGTCTTCCATGTTGTGGTTGACCGTGCCGTCCTTCTCGGGCGTCAGGTCGGACATCATGTGCCGGATGTTGGTGGCGTAGAGTGTCGAGCTCTGCGTCGCCATGCGGCTCGGGAAGTCGGTGTAGCCGACGATGGTCACGCCGTTGTCGGTGACGATCTTCTCGTCCATCACCGTCAGCTTGCAGTTGCCGCCGCGCTCGGCCGCGAGGTCGACGATCACCGAGCCGGGCTTCATCGCCTTGACCATGTCCTCGGTCCAGAGCTCCGGGGCTTCCCGGTTCGGAATGAGGGCGGTGGTGATGACGATGTCCATCTCGGGGGCAAGTTCACGGAACTTGGCGAGCTGGGCTTCGCGGAACTCCGGGCTGGAGACCGATGCGTAGCCGCCGGACGACGCACCGTCGGCCTGCTCTTCCTCGAAGTCGAGGTAGACGAATTCGGCGCCCATGGATTCGACCTGCTCGGCCACTTCCGGGCGCACGTCGAAGGCATAGGTGATCGCACCCAGCGAGGTCGACGTGCCGATGGCGGCAAGACCTGCCACGCCGGCGCCGACGATCAGCACCTTGGCGGGCGGCACCTTGCCGGCGGCGGTCACCTGACCGGTGAAGAAGCGGCCGAAGTTGTTGCCCGCCTCGATCACCGCGCGGTAGCCGGCGATATTGGCCATCGACGACAGCGCGTCCATCTTCTGCGCGCGGCTGATGCGCGGCACCATGTCCATCGCGATGACGCTGGCGCCGAGATCGGCGGCTTGCTTCATCAGCGCCTCGTTCGAGGCCGGGTAGAAGAAGGAGATCAGCAGTTTCTCGGGCGTGAGATACGCCACTTCCTCTTCGCTCGGCGGGCGCACCTTGGCGACGATGTCCGCCTGCGCCCAAAGCGCTGCGGCATCCGCCACCACGGTCACGCCAGCGGCCTCATAGGCCGCGTCGGCAAAGCCTGCCTTTGCGCCGGCGCCTGACTGGATCAGGCAATCATATCCCAGCTTCTGCAATTGCAGCGCCGAGTCCGGGGTCATGGCGACGCGCGCCTCTCCCTCGAAAATCTCTGTCGGCGTTCCGATCTTCACTTAATTCGTCCCCCTTTTAGGCCGAGTGTCCGACCCTTCATGGTTTCTTGTTTGCTGTTCGGTTGACGTATGGTCTACCCGCGCGGTGACATGCTCACAACCGGAACGAACCGGTTAATCACATGACAAAGGAAATTCAAAGCCACCTTCTGGTTTGTTTCTCATACTTACGGAACTCCGCAAGAAACTTTCGTCGCAAATGCCCCTCTTCCGGCTCGATAAAGCGCTTTTCCAGCAGCCAGACGTAGATCGGCAGCAAGGCGAGCGATGGCACCGCATCCCAGAACAGGATGAAACCTGCCAGAATCATCACGTCTCCCAGGTAGATGGGATTGCGCGACAGGCGAAAGACGCCCGAGGTCACGAGGCGGCCCGGTTCCTCATGCGGCATGAAGGTGGTGCGCTGGCGGCGCATTTCCAGTAGCGCGAGCACCGAGAGCAGCGCGCCGCCGCCCACCAGCAGCCCGCCCAGCAGGTCCGCCCAGATCGGGCCGAAACCCAAACCGAGCGGCAGCGCGGTCTTCTGCAGCCAGGCCAGCACGAGGCAGCCCAGCAGCCAGACCGGCGGCAGATCGAGTGTTTTCGGCATCGCGGCACACCTCCTGTCCTTGGGCGGGGCCAACTCCCGGCACCCATGGGACTTTTGGCTTTTTAGCGCGGCATTTCCGCGACGTCGCGCGGGCGATATGCCGCAGCGCGCGCTTGCCACCGCCGCAAATCCCCGCCACTTTCCCCCGCGCAGAACGAGGGAGCAGAATGCTGACAGGGAACCACGCGCTGGTGACCGGAGGAGGAACCGGGATCGGCCTCGCCATCGCTCGCGCGCTGGCGGGCGCCGGCGCGCAGGTCACCATCGCCGGACGCCGCCCCGAGGTGCTGGAAGCGGCGGCAGGTGGCGGAGTTCACCCGCAGGCGATGGACGTGACGGACGAGGCCTCGGTTCGCGCGGGCGTCAAGGCCGCCAGCGCCGCGCGCGGTCCCATCCAGATCTGCATCGCCAATGCCGGGCTTGCGGAGCCCGCCGAACTGCCCGGTATCTCCCTCGACGATTGGCGCCGCAGCATGGCGGTCAACCTCGACGGTGCCTTCCTGACCATCCGCGAGACCCTGCCCCCCATGCAGGCCGCCGGCTGGGGCCGGGTCATCGCCATCTCCTCGGTCGCCGGGATCAAGGGCATGCGCCGCGCCGCGCCCTATGTCGCCGCCAAGCACGGGCTCGTCGGGCTGATCCGGGCGCTCGCCGCCGATCACGCTGGCGCGCCGCTGACCTTCAACGCGCTCTGCCCAGCCTATGTCGAGACCGGCATCGCGGCGCAGAACATCACCCGCGTCATGGCTCGCGAGGGCCTCACGCGGGACGAGGCCAGCCGCCTCGTCCACTCCGCCAACCCCCATAACCGCCTGATCGCACCCGAGGAAATCGCAGCCGCCGCCCTCTGGCTCTGCGGACCTGGCTCGGGCAGCGTGAACGGTCAGGCCATCGAAATCGCAGGAGGCGAATTTTGACCACCCCCACAGGCTCCATCTTCGACTGGACCAAGGACCAGTTCCACCTTCCGCTCGGGATGATCTACCTCGACGGCAACTCGCTGGGTCCGCTGCCCAAGGCCACCCCGGCGCGCATCGAGAAGATGCTGACCGAGGAATGGGGCGAGCACCTGATCACCGGCTGGAACGCCTGCAGCTGGATGGAGATGCCGACCCGGCTCGGCGACCGCATTGGTCGGCTGATCGGCGCGGAAAGGGGCCACACCGTGGTTGGCGACACGCTGTCGATCAAGGTCTTCCAGGCGCTGGCCGCCGCCGTGGCGCTGAACCCGGGTCGCAAGGTGATCCTGTCGGACACCGGCAATTTCCCCTCGGACCTCTACATGGCCGAAGGGTTGATCGAACTGCTGGGCGAAGACTACGAGCTACGCCTCGCCGAGCCGCACCGGCTGGAAGAGGAGATCACCGAGGAGGTCGCCGTGCTGCTGGTGACCGAGGTCGACTACCGCACCGGTCGCCGCCACGATGTCGCGGCGCTGACTGCCAAGGCGCATGAGATGGGCGCGCTGGCGATCTGGGATCTCGCGCATTCCGCGGGCGCGCTGCCGGTCGACGTGGCGGGAGGCAAGGCCGATTTCGCCGTCGGCTGCACCTACAAGTACCTCAATGCCGGCCCCGGTGCGCCTGCCTTCATCTACGTCGCCCCGCGCCACGCCGAACATGCCGAGCCCGCGCTCTCGGGCTGGCTCGGCCATGACACGCCCTTCGCCTTCGAGCGCAGCTACCGCCCCGCGCCGGGCATCGAGCGGATGCGCGTCGGCACGCCGCCAGTGATGCAGATGGCGGCGCTCGACGCGGCGCTCGACGTCTGGGATCGGGTCGACATGGCCGAGGTGCGCAAGCGCTCGCTGGCGTTGACCGGGCTGATGATCGAGGAGGTCGAGACCCATTGCCCGGGCCTCAAGCTCGCCACGCCGCGCGAGAACGACAAGCGCGGCAGCCAGGTCAGCTTCCGGTTCGAGCACGGCTACGCGGCGATGCAGGCGCTGATCGACCTCGGGGTGATCGGCGACTTCCGCGCGCCCGACATCATGCGCTTCGGCATCACCCCGCTCTACATCGGCCAGGACGAGGTGCGCGAGGCCGTTGAAATCCTCGCCCGCATTCTGCGCGGCGCGCTCTGGGATCAGCCCAAGTACCAGCGCCGCAAGCGCGTTACCTGATACTCGCCCGCGCCTTCAGGCAGAGGCCACCCGGGGGGCGTGATGCCCCTCGGACCGGCCCGCCCAGTCCCGCACCGCATCGCCGAAGGCGGTGAACAACGGCCGCGAGACCGGATCGTTGGCGGCGTCCCACTCCGGGTGCCATTGCACCGCCATGGTGAAGCCTGGCGCGCCCCTTACGTAGAGCGCCTCGGGCGTGCCGTCGGGGGCCAGCCCCTCGATCTCGATGCGCGCGCCGGGGCGCTTGATGCCCTGCCCGTGCAGCGTGTTGGTCATCACCTCGGTGGCACCGAAAACCTTGTGGAACCGCCCGCCCTCGCTCAGCGTCACCTTATGACGCAGGGCAAAGCGCTCCTCGAGCGTGCCATCGGGGGGCATGCGGTGGTTCATCCGACCCGGCAGGTCGCGGATCTCGGGATAGAGCGTGCCGCCCATCGCGACGTTGACCTCCTGAAAGCCGCGACAGATGCCGAGGAACGGCTGCCCCCGCTCGACGCAGGCCCGCACCAGCGGCAACACGATGGCGTCGCGGGCACGGTCGAAGGCGCCATGCGCCTCGGTCGCTTCCTCGCCGTATTCCTCGGGGTGCACGTTGGGCCGCCCGCCGGTGAGCAGGAAGCCGTCGCAGGTCTCCATCAGTTCCTCGACCGAGACGTAGCGCGGGTCGGCGGCGATCAGCAGCGGCAGGCAGCGCGAGACGCAGGCGATCGCCTCGGTGTTCATCACCCCGCCCGCATGGGCGGGATAATGCTCGTTGAGCAGATGCTGGTTTCCGATGATGCCGACGACGGGACGGGTCATTTGCATGCCTCTCCTTGCCTGTTTGAGTCAAACATAAGGCAGGGAAAGGCTTTGGGAAAGGTGGCTCAGATGACCGCCGTCAGCCCCACCGCCTCGATGCCCGCTTTTGCGGCAGCGGCATCGTTGTCCGAGCTGTCGCCGGTGACGCCCACCGCCCCCAGCGTGCGGCCCTTGGCGTCCTTGACCAGAACCCCGCCCGGCACCGGGATCAGCTTGCCGCCGAAAGCGCCGTTGGCCGCGGCGATGAAATAGGCCTGGCTCTCGGCCCGCGCCATCTGCGCCGAGCCCGGCATGCCCAGCATCACCGCGCCATAGGCCTTGCCGAAGGCGATCTCGAAGCGGCCCGGCGAGGCGCCGTCCTGCCGCTCGAAGGCCTGCACGTGGCCGCCCTCGTCCAGCACCACCACCGACAGCGGCGCCATGTCAGCCTCTTTCCCGGCCTCCAGCGCCTTGCGGATGATCGTCCGCGCCCGGCTCAGCGAAATTCCTGCCATCTTCTCTCTCCCTTCTGTGGCAGACGCATCGCGCCCGCCCCTTCGTCTAGACGAAAATATCCTCCGTGGAGCGCGAGGGGGCAGACCGCCCCCTCGCACCAACGCCCATCAAGGGTGCCGCCTCCCGATCAGCTCCCTCAGCCCGCCTTCAGCTCCAGCCGGCGCCGGTGCAGCACCGGCTCGGTGTAGCCCGAGGGCTGCACCCGGCCTTCGAACACCAGGTCGCAAGCCGCCTTGTAGGCGACCGTATCGAAGCCCGGCGCCATCGGGATATAGGCGGCATCCCCGGCGTTCTGGCGGTCTACCACAGCGGCCATCTTCTCCATTACGCCGCGCACTTCCTCTTCGGAAACAACTCCATGATGCAGCCAGTTGGCCAGGTGCTGCGAGGAGATACGGCAGGTCGCGCGGTCTTCCATCAGGCCGACGTCATGGATGTCCGGCACCTTCGAGCAGCCGACGCCCTGATCGACCCAGCGCACCACGTAGCCGAGGATGCCCTGAGCGTTGTTCTCGATCTCCTCGCGGATTTCCTCTTCCGACCAGTTGGCACCGGCGGCGACCGGGATGGTCAGCAGGTCCTCGAGCGTGCCGCGCGGCCCGCCGGCGGCGATCTCGGCCTGGCGCGCCAGCACGTCGACCATGTGGTAGTGCAGCGCGTGCAGCGTGGCGGCGGTGGGCGATGGAACCCAGGCGCAGTTGGCCCCCGCCTTCGGGTGGCCGATCTTCGCCTCGAGCATCGCTTCCATCAGGTCGGGCATGGCCCACATGCCCTTGCCGATCTGCGCCTTGCCGCGCAGCCCGCAAGCGAGGCCGATGTCGACGTTGCGGTCCTCGTAGGAGGCGATCCAGGCGGTGTTCTTGATATCGCCCTTGCGCAGCATCGGGCCCGCTTCCATCGCCGTGTGCATCTCGTCGCCGGTGCGGTCGAGGAAGCCGGTATTGATGAAGGCGACACGGTTCTTGGCGGCGCGGATGCATTCCTTGAGGTTGGCCGAGGTCCGGCGCTCCTCGTCCATGATGCCGAGCTTCACGGTATATTGCGGCAGCCCGAGCGCCTTCTCGACGAAGCTGAAGATCTCGTCGGCGAAACCCACTTCTTCCGGGCCGTGCATCTTCGGCTTCACCACGTAGACCGAGCCCTGGGTCGAGTTGCGCGGGCCGCTGTCCTTGGACAGATCGTGCTTGGCGATGAGCGTGGTGATCATCGCGTCCATCAGACCCTCGAAGATCTCCGAGCCGTCCTTCAGCAGGATCGCCGGGTTGGTCATCAGGTGGCCAACGTTGCGCACCAACATGAGTGCACGGCCCTTCAGCACCAGCTCCGAGCCATCGGGCGCGGTGTAGCTGCGGTCGGCGTTGAGCGTGCGGGTGACCGACTTGCCGCCCTTCTCGAAGGTATCGGCCAGATCGCCCTTCATCAGGCCGAGCCAGTTGGTGTAGGCCAGCGTCTTGTCCTCGCCGTCGACGCAGGCGACCGAGTCCTCGCAGTCCATGATCGCCGAGACGGCGGATTCCATCAGGACGTCCGCGAGGCCCGAGGCATCGTCCTTGCCGATGAAATGCGTCCGGTCGATGACCAGCTCAACGTGCAGCGCGTTGTTGACCAGCAGCACCGCCTCGGGCGCGCCGGCGTCGCCGCGGTAGCCCGCGAATTGCTCCGGCTTGGCCAGCGGCTTGCCGCCCACCAGCAATGCGCCGCCCTCGATGGCGTAGCCCGTGGCCTCGGCATGGCTGCCGCCCGCCACCGGGAAGTTCTCGTCAAGGAAAGCCTTGGCCTTGGCGACGACTTCCTTGCCGCGGCCTGCGTCGAAGCCGCCCTTCGGCGGGGTCGAGCCCATGGCGTCGGTGCCGTAGAAGGCATCGTAGAGCGAGCCCCAGCGGGCGTTTGCGGCGTTCAGCGCGTAACGTGCGTTGGTGATCGGCACCACCAGCTGCGGGCCGGGCACCGAGGCGAACTCGGGGTCGGTGTTTTGGGTCTCGATCTCGAAGTCCGGCCCCTCGGGCAGCAGGTAGCCGATCTCCTCGAGGAAGGCGGTGTAGCTGGGCAGATCCGGCACGCCCGGGTTCGCCTTGTGCCAGGCGTCGATCTGCTCCTGCAGTGCGTCGCGCTTGGCCAGCAGCGCCGCGTTGCGCGGGCCGAACTCATGCGCCAGCTGCGACAGCGCCGCCCAGAAGGCGTCTGCCTCGACGCCGGAACCCGGCAGGGCCTTTTCCTCGACGAATGTGCAGAGCACCTGGTCGATCTGCAGGCCGTGGCGATCGATGCGGGCGGTCGTGCTGGCAGTCATGGGGACACCTCCTTCGGAATCTTGGTTAGGTCACGTTTAGGAAACAAGTTTCCGATAGACAACAAGCGTGGTCACAAAAACTAACCAAAACCGACCGCCCACTATTCGCCAGGCCGATAGTCGGTCCCCTGCCGTGCCCCGGTTCTCGTCACTTTCGGCACAAAGGATAGCGCCGGCGACCCTCCGGCACCAAGTCCGGCGGTGGCGGCGGGTATCGGCGCAGCGAAAAGGGGCGCACGCCTGCCGCGCACGCCCCTGTCATTCTTCTTTCCAAGAATAGCTGCGCGTTCGGAAACACCCGGCCCCGGCGGCTCAGGCCGCGCGCTCCTCGGCCTGCTGCAATGCCCAGAGCTGGGCGTAACGCCCGGCGCGGGCGAGCAGCGCCTCGTGGGTGCCCTCCTCGACCACCTTGCCTTTTTCCAGCACGACGATGCGGTCGGCATCGGCGATGGTCGACAGACGGTGCGCGATGGTCAGCACCGTGCGCCCCTCGCCCGCCCGGCGCAGCGCGCTCTGGATCGAAGCCTCGGTCTCGGTGTCGAGCGCCGAGGTCGCCTCGTCGAGCAGCAGGATCGGCGGGTCCTTGAGCAGCGTGCGGGCGATGCCGACGCGCTGCTTTTCGCCGCCCGAGAGCTTCAGCCCGCGTTCGCCGACCATCGTGTCGTAGCCCTCGGGCAGCGATGAGATGAATTCGTGGATCTGCGCCGATTTCGCCGCGGCGATCACCTCGGCCTCGGTGGCGTTGTCCTTGCCGTAGGCGATGTTGTAGCGGATCGTGTCGTTGAAGAGCACGGTGTCCTGCGGCACCACGCCGATCGAGGCGTGCAGGCTGTCCTGCGTCACGTCGCGCAGGTCCTGCCCGTCGATGCGGATCGCCCCGCCAGAGACATCGTAGAAGCGGAACAGCAGCCGCCCAATGGTGGACTTGCCCGAGCCCGACGGGCCGACCAGCGCCACGCTCTCGCCCGCGCCGACGGTCAGCGAGATGCCCTTGAGGATTTCCCGCTCGCGATCGTAGCCGAAGCGCACCTTGTCGAATTGCACCGCGCCGCCAGACACGGCCAGCGCCGGCGCGCCGGGCTTGTCCGAGACCTCGGCGGGCTGGTCCAGCAGATCGAACATCTGGCCCATGTCGACGAGGCTCTGGCGGATCTCGCGATAGACCGTGCCGAGGAAGTTCAGCGGCATGGTGATCTGGATCATGTAGGCGTTAACCATGACGAAGTCGCCGACGGTCAGCGCGCCGTTCTGCACACCGACAGCCGCCATAACCATGACCGCCACCAGTCCGAGGTTGATGATCAGCGCCTGGCCGAAGTTCAGCATCGCAAGCGAGGTCGCGGTCTTCACGGCCGCCTCCTCGTAGCCCTGCATGGCATGGTCGTAGCGCGCCGCCTCGCGACTTTCGGCGTTGAAATACTTCACCGTCTCGAAGTTGAGCAGGCTGTCGATGGCCTTCTGGTTCGCGTCGGTGTCCTGCGCATTCATCTTGCGGCGCAGGCGCACGCGCCATTCGGTCACCGCGAAGGTGAACCAGACGTAGAGCGCGATGGTCACCGCGACGACCGCCAGGTACCAGATGTCAAAGAGCCAGAACAGCACGAGACCGACCAGCAACAGCTCGAGCACCAGCGGGCCGATGGAGAACAGCAGGAAGCGCAGCAGGAACTCGACGCCCTTCACCCCGCGCTCGATGATCCGGCTCAGCCCGCCTGTCTTGCGGGTGATGTGGTAACGCAGCGAGAGCTTGTGGATGTGGGTAAAGGTCTCCAGCGCCAGCTTGCGCAGCGCACGCTGGCCGACCTTGGCAAAGACGCCGTCGCGCAGTTGCTGGAAGCCGGAGTTGAGGATCCGCGCCATGCCGTAGGCCAGCGTCAGCCCGACCGCGCCGAGCAGCAGCGTCGAGGCTTCGCCGCCGAGCCTGTCCACCGCCTGCTTGTAGAGCATCGGCGTGCCCACCGCGATCAGCTTCGCGGCGACCAGCATCAGCAGCGAGATCACCACCCGGCGCTTTACCCAGGGCTCGCCCTCGGGCCAGAGGTAGGGCGCAACGCGGCGGATGGTGCGGATGCCGGAGCGGCGCTCGGCATCGTCGATGGCTGTCTGATCGGTCTCGGGAGGCATGGCTCGGCTCTCTTGGCTTGGCGGGTCCTGCCCTTACCGTGCCATCCGGGCAAAGGCCATACGACCCAAGCGCACAGGCCCATGTGCACGCCTGACTGTGCCCTCGCGGCCCGTGCTGGGACGGGTCGCGGGGGCACGGTCAGGGGTCACTCGGGAAAGTCGAAGATCTGCCCCGGGTAGATCAGGTCGGGGTCGCGGATCTGCGTCTTGTTGGCTTCGAAGAGGCGCACGTAGGCCATGCCGTCGCCATAGCGTTCGCGGGCGATGGCCCAGAGCGTGTTGCCCGGCTGGACGGTGACCGCGGTCACCTCCACGGCGTTCGGCAGCTCTGAGGTGGCGGCAGCGAGCTTCTCCGGCGGCTCGCGGCGGAACGGGCTCTCGGCCCGGGCGCTGACCTTACCGCCCGCATCAATCTGGTCGACGCGCAGCGTGTAGGTGCCCGCTTCGATCTGCGGCAGGGCCACCTGCCAGCGACCATCAGCGGCGACCTGCAGGCTCGTCACCTCGCTGTTGTCGAGATAGACGCGCAGGAAGGACTCGCCGCTGCCACGGCCCGACAGCTCGACGCCGCCCTGATCGTCATAGGTGATCGCATCAATGGCCACGCCGCCCGGCGCAACGGCCGTGGCGCTTTGCATGACCGCCACGCCATCCGCGTCCGACATCAGCACGGTCGGTGCCGCCTGCTCCGGCGCAGCGCCCGCAGCGGTGCCCGCGGCAGCCAATTCGGTTGCCTCTGCGGTTGCGTCCTCGCCCGTGGCCACCTGCGGCGCCGGCGGTGTCAGGATGACCTCCTGCTCGGACTCGCGCTGCTCGCCGTTCAAGCTCATGCGCAGGCGCAGCACCTGCGGGCCGGTCGAGGCGGGAAGATCGAAGAAGGCGGCAAAGCGCCCGTCCTCGCCGACACGGCTGGTCAGTTCCTCTTCGCCATCGAGCAACAGCACAACCTCGCTGCCCGGCTCGGCGCGACCCGCAACGGTCACCAGCCCGCCCGGCTCGGCGCGCACCAGATCGAAGCTCGGCACTGCGGGACCATCGGCGGGCGCGGTAGTCTCGGCAGCAGCGCCACCGGGTTCCTCGGCGGCCCTGTCAGGCGTCGCCGACGCAAGCTCGGCCGAGGCCGGCTCCTCGCCTTCGGCCGGCACGGCAAGCGCGATCTCTTCGGTCTCGGGAGCCGGCTCCTCGGCAATCGGGCCGGGCGTTTCCGCCTCTGCGGTCGTGGCGGTCTCGGTATCCGCGCCTGACGCACTGCCCATGTCTGCGGTTTCCGCAGCGGCTGGCGCGCCGCTGTCTGCACCGCTATCGTCAAGCTTGGCCACGGCCCCGGCGGGTTCCTTGGTCGCCTGCGTCATCGCAGGAAGGCTCATCTCGGTGGGTTTCGGGCCGATCACCCCGCTTACGTAGAGCGCACCGACCACGGCCGCCGCACCCAGTCCGATCCAGACCCAGAGTTTATCGTTCATCTTTTTTATCCCACACACGGCGCTCTACCTGTCCACATGAGCGCGGTTGAGAACCTATAACAATCCCGTTATCACCCGTCAAAACAGCATTTTTTTGGATTATCCACATGACCGCCAGATCTGTCTGCATTTATTGCGGCTCACGCCACGGTACTGCATCCAGCTACGCCACCGATGCCAAATCGCTCGGCACGTCCATTGCACAACAAGGATGGCGTCTTGTCTATGGGGCCGGCGATGTCGGGCTGATGGGCGAGGTTGCGCGGGCCGCGCAGGAGGCCGGCGGCGAGACCTTCGGCGTCATTCCCACGCACCTTCTGGCGCGCGAGGTGGGCAAGACCGACCTCACCCGTTTCGTGATCACCGAGACCATGCACGAGCGCAAGAAGGTCATGCTGATGAATGCCGACGCGGTGGTGCTGCTGCCCGGCGGCGCGGGCAGTCTCGACGAGTTCTTCGAGGCGCTGACCTGGCGCCAGCTCGGGCTGCACGCCAAGCCGATCGTGCTGCTCGACACCGAGGGCTTCTGGGCCCCGCTCAAGGCGATGCTCGAGCATATCGTGGCGCAGGGCTTCGCCGAAGCCTCGTTGCTCGACTTCGTTCAGAGCGCCGACAGCCCCGAGGGGGTGATGGAGATCCTGACCCGGGAGCTGGGCTGACCTTTAACGCGAAGCTATCAATTCAATATATTGATAAAAAAGAAAAACGCCGCCCTTCAAGAGCGGCGTTTCGCAAACTGGAGCGTTGGCAAATCAGGCCGGTGCGAACTCGTCGCGCAGCAGTTTCTCGATCTTGTCGAGCGGGTGATTGGTCAGCGTCTTGTCGAGCTCTGCCACCACCTTGTCCGCGACTTCCTTGTGCAGCTTGCCGCGCAGCTCGCCCAGCGTGGCGGGCGGCGCGACTAGGACGATGCGGTCGAACTTGCCCTTGTGCGCCTGCTTGTAAAGGATCTCCGCCAGCTCGTCGGCAAAGCGCTCCTTGGCCAGCTCGTGCCAGTCGGTGTCGTCGAGCGCCGACTTCTGACCCGGCCCGCCATCGGACATTCTGCCCGGCCGATTGGCCGATTGTTCCCGATCCGAGGGGTTCTCCTGCGTCTCGATACGCACGACGTTCAGGTCAGGATCCTGCTCGTCGACGTCGTTGCGCAGGAACAGCGCTTTTTCGCCGTCCGCGACCAGAACCCAGGTGCCATTGGTGAGAATCGCCATGATTTTTCCTCCTCAGACCTTTTCCTTGTCGCCGCTGCCGTCCTGATCCTGCGCCAACGGGCGGGTCGCCCCGGCGGAGGTCTCGTCGACACGCTTTTCCTCGTCGCGGGTGCCGGTCTTCCGGGCGATCTCGCCACCCTTGCTACCCTGTTGCGCGGTTGCGCCGGGCACCACGGGCTCTCCGTTCAGAAGCTCCTGCGTCTCGCTGCGCCCATCCTGCGATCTCTTGCGGTCCGTCATAGGGTCCTCCTTTTCTTCTGCCTCCACAACGCAAGGGTGTGCTCCGGCGTTCCACCGGCGGCGGCGCGCCGATCTCACAGCGGATCACGAAACGCGAACACCCGGCCTCTGCGAGAGAGGCCGGGCGTTGCGGGCCGCGACGGGCCGGATCAGGTCAGATGACGCTCAGAGCGACGCCTGGTAGATCTTGTCGATGTTGCTGCCCAGAAGCGCGTTGAAGTCGTCGTCGGACTGCTTCTTCGACAGGCCCTCGGCCAGCGCACGGCTGAAGGAGGCAATCATCTTGGCGTTCTTCGAAAGGCGGTCGCAGGCCTCGTCGGTCGAGTAGCCACCCGAAAGCGCCACCACGCGCACCACGCGCGGGTGATCGGCGAGACCGTCGTAGAGGCCCGGAACCGAGGGGATGGTCAGCTTGATCATCACGTCCTCACCCTCGGCCAACGTGTCGAGGTGCTTGGCCAGCGACGCTTCGAGCAGCGCCTCGGCTTCTTCCTTGGTCTCGGAGTGGATGTTCACTTCCGGCTCGAGGATCGGCACCATGCCCGCGGCGATGACCGCGCGACCAACCTCGAACTGCTGCGCCACGACGGCCTCGATCCCTTCGGCGTTCGCCTCGTGGATCACCGAGCGCTCCTTGGTGCCGAAGATGCCGAAGTTCTGCGCCGCGTCGTTGAGCAGGTCTTCGAGGCCCGGCATCGGCTTCATCACCTGCACGCCGTTCTCCTGATCCGCCAGACCCTTGTCGATCTTCAGGAAGGGCACCACGCCGCGCTTTTCCCACAGGTACTGGGCGGTGGGCAGGCCTTCGATCTCGCCGCGCATGGTACGCTCGAAGAGGATCGCGCCGAGCACCTTGTCATTGGTGAAATCGGGCGCGGTGATGATACGGGCGCGCATCTTGTGGATCTCGCCGAACATTTCGGCTTCGCCGTTGTATTCGCTTTCCTCGACGCCGTATTGGAGCAGCGCCTTGGGAGTCGAGCCGCCGGACTGGTCGAGCGCGGCGATGAAGCCCTTGCCCGTTGCCATCTGGTCTTTTTGCTTTGCAAAAACGGCCTTGTCCTGTGCCATGGAAGATCCTCTGTAAGATCGTTAAAATTGGATTACCAAAGACTTAGCTCAAGCCGCGCGGATTGGGTAGCGTGAAGCGCGCGTTTATCGCTACCTTTAGCGCTAGCGGGGTGAGATGCGCAGCCATATGCCGTCGCGCGCCCGCACCGTGAGGAAGGCCACCGGCTCGGGGATCTTCTCGGGCAACACCTCCAACTTCAGGTCGCGCAGGATCAGCGAAAGCAGCAGCACCCCCTCCACCATGGCGAACCCCGCCCCGGTGCAGACGCGCGGCCCGGCGGAAAAGGGCATGTAGGCCTCGCGGGCACAGGCCTTTCCGTTCTCCGTCCCCCAGCGTGCCGGGTCGAAGCCGTCGGGATTGTCCCAGAGCCGCTCATGCCGGTGCTGGTGCCAGGGGCTGAGCACCACCTGCGCGCCCTTCGGCACGTCGCGCTCGCGGAAGCGCTCCGGACAGGCGGTCTCGCGCACCATCATCGGCACCGGCGGGTAGAGCCGCAGCGCCTCGCGGAAGACATCCCGCGAGAGGCGGAGTTTCGCGATTTCTGCGAAATCCGCCGTGTCGCCGAGCGTCTGCGCCTCTTCGGCGAGCCGGTCCTGCCACTCGGGATGCGCCGCCACCAGCCAGAGCGCCCAGGCCAGCGCCGAGGCCGAGGTCTCATGCCCCGCAAGGAAGAAGATCGCCACCTGGTCGACCATCTCCCCGGTGGAGAAAGTCTCGCCGGTCTCGGGGTCTGCGGTGGTCATGATCTTGGTCACGAGGTCATCCGGCGCCTTGCCCGCCATGATGTCGGCCTGCCGTGCGGCGGTCAGCTCGGTGATCAGCGCCCGGATACGCTTCGCCGCCGCCTTCGTCCTGCGCCGGTGGAACCGCGGCATCCAGCGCGGCAGCGGCAGGAAAGCGGCGAGGTTCAGGATGGGCTGCGTGCGCTGGTAGGCGCGAAACTCATGGAACACCGCCTGCGCCACCGCGTGCTCGATCGGCAGCGAAAACAGCGTACGGAAGATCACGTCGGCGGCGGCGTGACTGGTGTGTTCCTCGATCTCCACCTCGGCGCCCGCCCCCGCCTCGGCCTTCAGACGTGCCAGCGCCGACTGCGCAGCCTCCCACATGGCGGGATAAGTCTCGCGCAGCCGGCCGCCCTCGAAGGCCGGGTCGATGATCCGCCGCTGCCGCAGCCAGGTCTCGCCGTTGGTCACGAAGACCGAATTGCCGAGCAGCGGCCGTAGGCCCTCGGCGATGCGCCCGGACTTCGGAAAGTCCATGGGGCGATCCTTCAGCACCTTCTTCACCAGCTCCGGCTGGTTGATCATGTAGGATCGGAAGAAGGGCGTGCGGAACTCGGCCATCCACGCCCGGTAGAGCCGCGCCGGCTGGGCGGAAAGCAGGTCGGCGCGGAAGAGCCTCAGGTAGCGCAGCAGCGAGACCCTGTCGGGCCGTGATCTCGGTTTCGGCGGGATCATGCGGCGCGAACCGGGGTGTCGGGCGATGTCGAGGTGAAGCGGTTCACCGGCGCCTCGAGCCGGCTCGCCGAGGGCGGACGCTGCGCGTAGCGCTGCGCCAGCGTCAGCGGCCCGGCGGTGATACGGAAGTAGTCGTAGTCCAGCGGCGCATCGAAGGCGCAGAGGTACTGAAAGTGCAGCCGGAAGAAACGCCAGCGCAGCTCCTTCCAGCGCGCCGGGCTGAGCGAGCGGGTGAACTGCGCCGAGAAGACCAGCGGCCAGCGCTTGCCCTCGGGCGCCACCCCCGAGACCGCCACCGGATCGCAGAGCGCGAAGGCGCAGCCGTCGCCGGGCGCGGTCACATCCACCCATGTCAGAGCGTCCCGGGTCGACAGATACGCGAGATCGGCCCGCAGACGCCATGCTCCGCGCAGGAAAGAGACCATGGGCACCACCTGCCCGAGGCTGAGGAAGGCCAGCTTCGGCCCTTCGTCCGGCACCCTGCCCGAGCGGATGAGATCGGCGAGGATCGAGACCGCCAGATGCGCCCCCGAGCTGTGGCCGATCACCAGCACCTCGTCCACCTCCTCGCGCAGCGCCGCCGCGATGGTCTCTCCGAACTGCGCCATGCGCGCTTCCAGCTCCGGCGGGTTCGCGCCCCTGTGGCGGGCCGAATAGGCGTAGTCGTGCATCAGGTAGTAGGCGAAGAGCTTGCCGTCGATGCGCTGGAACCAGCGCAGCAAACTCCAAAGGGCCGCGAGCCCCAGCGCCCCGCCCGCCGCTCGCGCCGCAAGGCCCAGCCACGGCACCAGCAGGCTCGCCAACGCGTAGATCGCCCAGCCTGCGCCCACCGCCAGGACAAGCTGCAACAGCAGCATGCCCACCGGGTAGAGCGCGGCGATCACCGGCCCCTTGCGCAGCTTCATCAGTCGAAAGAGCGCGCCGGTGGCAATGTATTCCCATGCCGTCCGCCAGAGTTGCAGGTAGGTCGCGGGGATCGAGTTGGACATGCTCGAGCGCACGATGTCGGACCAGACCAGAACCTCGACATCCGCCGCGACCCGCGCGCCGTCCATCTCGGCCTCGACGTGCCAGCCGTAGGCACCGCCGGAGGTTTTCGGGCTCAGAGACAGCCGGTAGCCCGAAATCGCCGCCTGAGCGGCTCCCTCCTTGCGATAGAGCTCGCGATAGCGGCGCGGGTGAATGGGATCGTAGCCCGGGATGTAGAACACCCGCCTGCGCGCCACGCTGTCGCTGTCACTCATACCAAGGCCCCTGTTCCCCTGCCCGGACGATGCCCCTCGCCGGCCCCGAGGGCAAGAGCGCGCGCTCCGGTCCTTTCATTGTTCTTCAAATACGCAAGACCCACCCGGTGCCAGAAGCGCGCGGGCGACGTCCTTACCGAAGAAGGAAAAGGCTCAGCCGAGCTGGCCGAGCGCCGGAAAGGTTTCCAGCAGCCAGAAGGAGAAGGCCGAGAAGGCGCCGGTGAGAAGCGCGAGGCCGACCACGACAAGCAGCACGCCCATGATCCGCTCGATGGTTTTCATGTGGCGCTTGAGGCGGTTCATCAGCCCCATGGCCCGGCTCAGGAAAATGGCCGCGAGCAGGAACGGCAGCCCCAGCCCCAGCGCGTAGACGCCGAGCAGCACCGTGCCGCGCGCCACCGAGGCCTCGGTCGCCGCGAGTGACAGGATCGCGCCAAGCTGCGGGCCGATACAGGGCGTCCAACCGAAGGCGAAAGCCAACCCCAGCAGGTAGGCGCCGAAGGCCGAGCCGCCCGCCTCGCCCGCATCCAGCCGCGCCTCGCGGTCGAGGAAGGGGATGCGGAAGACGTGCAGGAAGTGCAGTCCGAAGACGATCACCACGACGCCCGAAATGCGCGCCAGCAGGATCTGGTTCTGCAAGAAGAACGTGCCGAGCCAGGAGGCGGTGAACCCCAGCAGGATGAAGACGGTCGAGAGCCCCAGCACGAAGAAGAGCGCCGCGGTGAAGGCACGCCAGCGGGCGCTGCCGCCAGCCTGCATCTCCTGCAGCGAGACGCCCGACATGAAGGCCAGGTAGGGCGGCACGATGGGCAGCACACAAGGGCTGAGGAACGAGATGACACCCCCTAAAAGCGCCACGATCATGGCGGGGAGCAGGCTTGCGTCGATGATCTCGATTCCGAACATGCCTTTCGAATAGGCGATCCCGCGTGCGCCGTCACCCGGCAGCGTCTCACGTCTGCGTTCCCCGGCTGAAATGATGTGCGCGCGCCACGCCCCGGCTAGTGGACCGACCGCACGCAAGACGCCGCGCCGGAACGAAAACGCCCCGGCACTCGGGCCGGGGCGTTGTCTCAAGTCATGTCAGCGGGGCCTCAGCGGCTCCACCAGCCGCGGCGCTTGGGCTTCGGCGCCTCGTCCGCCGCCTCGGCGGGAACCGGCTCCGGCGCGGGTTCGGGCTCCGCCGGCGTTTCCGCGACGGGCTCCGCGGCAGCGGGCTCCTCCGCCACCGGGGTTTCCGCCGGAGCTTCCTCCGCGACCATAGCCGGGGTTTCGACAACCGGGTCCTCGGCGGGGGCTTCGGTCACCTCTGCCGGAGCAGCCGCGTCTTCCGCGACCGGCGTTTCCACCGGTGCTTCAACCGGCGCTTCGGCCTCGACCGGCTTCTCGACCGGGGCGGCTTCCGACTGAGCCTCTGCCGCGACCGATGCCTCTGCAGACGCTTCCACTGCCGGAGCATCCTCAGCTGCGGCCGCCGTCACCTCTTCGGTCACCTCGGGCTCGGCCTTCTTGCGGCTGCGCGAGCGACGGGTGCGCTTGGGCTTCTCGGCGGGTGCTTCCTCGGCCGCGGGGGCCTCGACAGCCTCGGCGGGGGCTTCGGACGCCTCTGCGGGGGCCTCTTCGGTCACCGTTTCGGCACCGGCCTCAACCTCTGCCTCGCCATTGCCCTCATCATCGGAGCCGTTCTCGTCACCGTTCTCGCCGTTCTGGCCATCCCGGTTCTTCGACCGCGAGCGGCGGCGACGGCGGCGGCGCTTCTTGGGCTTGCCCTCGCCATCCTCGTCGCCCGAGCCATTGCCCGAACCATTGCTGGCATCATTGTCGGCCTCGGCTTCGGAGCGCGCCTTGGCGTCGGCCTCGGCCTCTGCCGCGATCAGCTCTTCGTCCTCGTCCTCGTCACCGGCGTAGTCTTCGTCCACCTGGTCCATCAGCGAGGCCGTGGCCGAGACCACCGGCGCGACGACCTCGGGGACGTTGCGCGTGGCGGTCTTGAACTTCTCCATCGAGAAGTCCGGGCTCACCAGGTGCAGGTCGCCCTCGATGCGCACGGCCATGCCGTAACGCGCCTCGATCTGGGCGACGTGCTCGCGCTTCTGGTTCATCAGGTAGTTGGCGATGCCCACCGGGCATTTCACCAGAACCTCGCGGGAGCGGCGGCGCACGCCCTCTTCCTCGATCTGGCGCAGGATGTTCAGCGCCATGTTGTCATCCGAGCGGATCAGGCCGGTGCCGTGGCAGGCCGCGCAGGGCTGCGTGGTGGCCTCGATCATGCCCGGGCGCAGGCGCTGGCGCGACATCTCCAGAAGACCGAAGCCCGAGATGCGGCCGACCTGGATGCGGGCGCGGTCGGTCTTCAGCTTGTCCTTGATCTTCTTCTCGACGGCGGCGTTGTTCTTGCGCTCTTCCATGTCGATGAAGTCGATGACGATCAGGCCGGCGAGGTCGCGCAGACGCAGCTGGCGTGCCACCTCCTCGGCGGCCTCCAGGTTGGTCTTCAGTGCGGTTTCCTCGATCGAGCCTTCCTTGGTGGCCCGGCCGGAGTTCACGTCGATCGCCACCAGTGCCTCGGTCACGCCGATCACGATATAGCCACCGGACTTCAGCTGCACGGTCGGGTTGAACATGCCGCCGAGGTAGCTCTCGACCTGGTAGCGCGCGAAGAGCGGCATCGGGTCGAGGTAGTGTTTCACGTTCTTCGCGTGGGACGGCATGATCATCTTCATGAAGTCCTTGGCGTTGCGGTAGCCGCGTTCGCCTTCGACGTGAACCTCGTCGATCTCGCGGTTGTAGAGGTCGCGGATCGAGCGCTTGATGAGGTCGCCCTCTTCGTAGATCTTCGCCGGCGCCACCGATTGCAGCGTCAGTTCGCGGATCTGCTCCCAGAGGCGCTGCAGGTATTCGTAGTCGCGCTTGATCTCGGTCTTGGTGCGCTTGGCGCCCGCGGTGCGGATGATCAGACCGGCGCCCTTCGGCACGTCGATGGTCTGCGCGATTTCCTTCAGCTTCGAGCGGTCGGCGGCATTGGTAATCTTGCGCGAGATGCCGCCGCCACGGGCGGTGTTGGGCATCAGCACGCAGTAGCGGCCGGCGAGCGAAAGATAAGTGGTCAGCGCTGCGCCCTTGTTGCCGCGCTCTTCCTTGACGACCTGCACCAGCAGGATCTGGCGGACCTTGATGACTTCCTGAATCTTGTACTTCCGCGCCCGCGGCTTGCGCGCCGGGCGGATGTCTTCCTCGGTGTCGTCATCGGCGACCGACTCGATGCTGTCGTCGGACTTGGCCGCGTCGAGTTCGTCGGAATGATCGTCGTGGTCGTCAGCCTCCGGCGCCTCCTCGGGGGCCTTCTGCTCGGTCGCGCTCGCCTCTTCGGCGGGTTCTTCGACCGGGGTTTCGGCCACGGTTTCCATCGGCGACAGACCTTCGTCGTCGCGCGCATCGAGGACGTCATCCCCGAGGTCTATGGTTTCCATGCCGGTGATGCCCTCGGACACGTCGCCCGAGGCGGCGTCCGAGACCTCACCGGTCACCAGCTTGTCTTCACTGCTGGCCTTCTCTGCCTTGCTGCGCGAGCGCGAACGGCGCGTGCGGGAGCGCGAGGTCTTCGAGCGCGACTTTTCCTTGTCGTCCTCGTCATCCTCTGCGGCGAGAGCCGCCTCTTCCTCCATCAGCGCCTGACGGTCGGCGATGGGGATCTGGTAATAGTCGGGATGGATTTCCGAGAAGGCCAAGAAACCGTGACGGTTTCCGCCGTAATCCACGAAGGCCGCCTGCAGCGAGGGCTCGACCCGCGTGACTTTCGCCAGGTAGATATTGCCTGCTAGCTGGCGCTTGTTTTCCGATTCAAAGTCGAATTCCTCGACCTTGTTTCCGTCGACCACCACGACGCGGGTCTCTTCCGCGTGGGTGGCATCGATGAGCATTTTCTTTGCCATGTTTTCCGTGTGCACGACACATGCGCCTCGGGCCCGGGCGGAGCCGGGCTGCGGGACGAGGTGGCGTGGCTTGTCTGGGCGTTGAGCGGCGCGCAAGCACGGGAAGACAATCTGTCTTCGCCCGGGTGCCTGATCTGCGTCGCGCGCTGCATCGCGTTTCTTCTCCGACACCGTCGCGGCTGAACGCCCCGCGGTGCCTTGTTGCGGCCCGTCGCCTTGGGCGGTCCGGGCAATGTGCTTGGCCTTGCGGCCAGATCGGTCTGCCCGGGGTCCTGTGGCGGACGGCTCCGAAGCAGCGAAACTCTTTGGCACTGCGTGACGCGGAGGGCGCCAGACGCACTTGCCTGACCGGTAGCATAGGGGCATCGCCGCCCCAATGACAATATGGAATGTGACGGGTGCATGAATTCATCCACAGGGCTGCCCCCAGTGCCGACAGGGCCGTGCCACCGCGCCCTGCGCCACCGTCACGCGCCCTCCGCCAAGTACCACGACCGCCACCGCGCGCGCAGTCATCTCCCCTCAACGCTCCCCCCCCTGCCCGTACCGTCTCGCACCGGCAATTTTGGTATACCATTTGTATTGACCTTGCGTCGTCAGCCGTATTCAACTCGCCGGGACGCCCCCGGAAACGGAACCGGGGCAGAGACGAGGAGGACGTCATGACCGGAAGAAACAAGCTCAAGGCGCGGCTCAGGGCCGGCGAAACCGTCGCGGCCGCATGGTTCGAGCTGGGCTCGCCCGAGGTGGCCGAGCTGCTGGTCTACAGCGGCTGGGACGTGCTGGTGATCGATTGCGAGCACGGCGCGGCGGGGCTGGAGGCCGGGCTAAACCTGCTGCGCGCGGTCGAGGGCGCGGGCGGCGAGGCGGTGATCCGGGTGCCCGACGCATCGGAGGCGACGCTGAAGCGCGCGCTCGACCGTGGGGCGCGCTCGATCATGGTGCCGATGGTGCATACAGCAGCGCAGGCCCGGGAGATCGCTTCCTACTGCCTCTACGCGCCGCGCGGACGGCGAGGCTATGCCGCCCCCATCGTGCGCGCCACCAACTGGGGCACCATGCCGGATTACGGCGCCACCGCACATGAAGAGCTGCTGCTCATGGCACAGGTCGAGCATGTCGATACGGTGGCCGAGGTCGCCGAGATCGCCGCGGTGGAGGGCATAGACATGACCTTCGTCGGCCCCAACGACTTCGCCGCCTCCATGGGGCTGCTGGAACAGACCGAACATCCGGAGGTGCGGGCCAAGATCGGCGAGGCGGAAAAGGCGGCGCTGGAGGGCGGGCTGCTTCTGGGCACGATCACCGGTGTCGCCGGGCCGGGCCGCGGCTACGCCGAACTGCGCGAGGCGGGCTATCGCTTCATCGTCGGGCCGAACGACATACATCTTCTGGGTGGCGCCGCCCGCGCCGCAAAGGCGCAGGCCGCCGAGGCCCTGGGTGAGGCGGCCGCCGAGGCCGCCCCGACCGCGAGTTACTGATCCTCAGCCAAACGCCTTCAGGCGCTTGATCAGGGCGGAGGTGTCCCAGCGGCCCCCGCCCATTTTCTGAACATCCTTGTAGAACTGGTCGACCAGAGCGGTCACCGGCAGCGAGGCACCGATCTCGTTGCCGGTGGCAAGGCAGATGCCGAGGTCCTTGCGCATCCAGTCCACCGCGAAGCCGTGCTCGAACTTGTCGTCGAGCATGGTCTCGTAGCGGTTGACCATCTGCCACGACCCCGCAGCACCGCCGCCGATCACCTCGACCACCGCGCGCCCGTCGATGCCCGCCTTCTCGGCAAAGGCCAGCCCCTCGGAGAGGCCCTGCACCAGCCCGGCGATACAGATCTGGTTGACCATCTTGCACAGCTGGCCCGCGCCACTGTCGCCGAGGCGCTTGCACATCTTGGCATAGGCGTCGATCACCGGCTCGGCCGCGTCGTAATCGCCCTGGTCGCCGCCGCACATGACGACGAGTTGGCCGTTCTCGGCCCCCGCCTGCCCGCCGGAGACCGGCGCGTCGACAAAGCCGAAGCCGTTGTCCTTGGCCACTTCCCAGAGCTCGCGGGTCACCATCGACGACACCGTGGTGTGGTCGACGAAGACCGCCCCTTCGCCCATGCCGGCAAAGGCCCCGTCCTCGCCGAGGCAGATCGCCCGCAGGTCGTCGTCATTGCCGACGCAGGCCATGACGAACTCGGCTCCCTCGGCCGCCTCGCGCGGGGTGGCCGCCATCTTGCCACCGAACTCACCCACCCAGGAATCGGCCTTGGCCGCGGTGCGGTTGTAGACGGTCACCTCGTGTCCGGCCTTCGTCATGTGCCCCGCCATGGGGTAGCCCATCACGCCGAGCCCCAGGAATGCGCATTTTGCCATGGATCAACCTCCCGTTATCGCTGTCCTTGGGGAAGTTGTCGCCGCTCGCCCGCCCCTTGGCAAGGGGGCGGGTCTTGGGTAAGCCCGTCGAAAGCGGGCAAACTCGGGGCAGAACATGGCGACACTCTTCCGGTGGCTTCTCAGGCTCGTCAGCGTGACGATCCTGCTGGGCATCCTCGGCGTGGGCCTGGCCTACTACCTGGCGTCACGCTCGCTGCCCGACTACGACAAGACGCTGGAGGTCGCCGGCACCGCGGGCGACATCGAGATCGTCCGCGACAACGCCGGCGTGCCGCATATCTTCGCGCCGGTGGATCGCGACGTCTATTTCGGCCTTGGCTATGTGCACGCGCAGGACCGGCTGTGGCAGATGACCCTGCTGCGCCGCACCGCGCAGGGCCGCCTGTCGGAACTCTTCGGCCGCCGCACGGTCGAGACCGACACGCTGATGCGCCGACTCGACCTCTACACCCATGCCCGCATGTCGGTGGAGGCGCAGGACGACGAGACCCGTGACGCGCTCGAGGCCTATGCCGCCGGGGTGAACGCCCGCATCGAGGAGATCAACTCGGACAGCCTCGGCCGCGGCGCGCCGGAATTCTTCCTTTTCAACGCCCCCATCGCGCCCTGGCAGCCGGCGGATTCGCTGGCGGTGATCAAGCTCATGGCGCTGCAGCTCTCGGGCAATTTCCGTGACGAGATCCTGCGCGCCCGCACCTCGCTCGCCCTGCCCGACCCCGAGATGATCGAGGACATCCTGCCCGACATCCCCGGCCCCGGCATCGCCGAGCTGCCCGAATATGCGGCACTTTTCCCTGAAAAACCGCTGCCGCGCTTCGCCGAGGCCAGCCGCCCCGCCCCCGCCCTGATGCCGGTGGCACCACCGGGCATGGCCGGGGCTTCCAACGCCTGGGCCGCCGCGCCGGAGCGCTCTGCGGGTGCAGGCACGCTGCTGGCAAACGACCCGCACCTCGGGTTCACCGCCCCCTCGACCTGGTATCTCGCGCGACTGCAGCTCTCGACCGGCGGCGTGATCGGCGGCACCATTCCCGGCGTGCCGGCAGTCATGCTGGGCCGCTCCGAGCATATCGCCTGGGGGCTGACCTCGTCGTATCTCGACGATCAGGACCTCTACATCGAGGAGCTGGACCCGGAGAACCCCGAGCGCTACCGCACGCCCGACGGCTACAAGAACTTCCGCACCCGCCGTTCGATCGTCGACATCAAGGGCGCGCCGCCGGTCACCCTGACCCTGCGCTGGACCGACAACGGCCCGGTGCTGCCGCGCAAGGCCTTCGACCTCGACCGGATCACCCCGCAGGGTGACGTGGTCTCGCTGGCCTGGACCGCGCTCGGCGACAAGGACAGCTCGATGAGCGCCGCCATCGGTTTGATGAAGGCGCAGACCGTCGACGAGGCGCTGGAGGCCAGCAAGGCCTTTGTCGCGCCGTCGCAGATGCTGACGCTGATCGACGATCAGCACATCGCGATGAAGCTCATCGGTGCCATGCCCGCGCGCGATCCGCAGAGCCAGACGCAGGGCCGCATGCCGAGCCCCGGCTGGATCGCGGCGAACCGCTGGCAGGGCACCCTTCCGGACAGCGACAACCCGGTGTTCCGCGATCCGAAGGGCGGCATCCTCGGCAATACCAACAACAAGATCATCGACCGCCCCTTCCCGCGACACGTCAGCTTCGACTGGGGGGACAGCCAACGGATCATGCGCTGGCAGGCGCTGATGCAGGGCCGCGAGGTGCACACCCGCGACAGCTTCATCGAGGCGCAGCTCGACACCGTCTCGCCCGCCGCCCGCACCCTTTTGCCGCTGATCGGACGCGACCTTTGGTTCACCGGCGAGGCCGCTCCCGAGGGCACGCCGCTGCGCCAGCGCGAGCGCGCGCTCGACCTGCTGGCCGAATGGAACGGCGAGATGAACGAGCACCTGCCGGAACCGCTGATCTACGCCGCCTGGCTGCGCGCCCTTCAGGACCGTCTGATCCGCGACGAGATCGGCCCGCTGGCGGATGAGTACACCCATGTCGATCCGCTGTTCATCGAGCGCGTCTTCCGCAACATCGACGGCGCGGGAAAATGGTGCGACGTGCTGCGCTCGGCGCCCAAGGAGACCTGCACCGACATCGCCCGCATGGCGCTGGACGACGCGCTGGTCCGGCTCGGCGAGCGCTACGGCACGCAGCTGGAAAGCCTGCGCTGGGGCGACGCGCACCAGGCGACGCACAAGCACTCGGTGCTGGGCGACGTGCCGCTGCTGAACTACTTCGTGAACATCCGCCAGACCACCTCGGGCGGCGATTTCACCCTGCAGCGCGGCGTCACCTCCGGGACGGGCAATGACCCCTTTGCGAACGTGCACGGCGCGACCTACCGCGGCGTCTACGATTTCGCCGATCCGGACAGTTCGGTGTTCATCATCTCGACCGGCGAGTCGGGGCACCTGCTGTCACGTCATTACGATGACATGGGCACACTCTGGCGGCGCGGCGAATACCTGCCCATGTCGCTCGACGAAGACCTCGCCCGCGCCGCCTCGGTCGGCGTGACCCACCTGGTCAAACCGTGAGCACGGGGGCACGGCTGACCCGCTCCGAGGCGCAGGCGCTCGCGCGCGCCGCGCTGGCAGAGCAGCGCCCCGGCCGCGCTTTCGGCCTCGGCTGCCTGAAGAACGAGGACCGCCCGATGCGCGCGCAGGTGTTCTGCGCCGCGCATCCGGACGAGCACCTCGTGGTGAAGGTCTTCGCGCCGGGACTCGCCGAGAAGGCGCACGCGCAGGCCGCCCGGCAGCGCGACGTGGCCGCGCAGATGCAGGACGGACCCTGGCGCGTGCCGGAGGTGCTGTTCTTCGACCCCCACCGGCTGGTGCTGGGCATGGCCTATGCGCCCGGGCCGAGCCTTGCCGAACTCTGGGTCCGCCTGCCCGCCGACAAGCGCAGGGTGCCGCTGGAGGCGGCGGGACGCTGGCTCGCCGCGATGCACCGACCGACGCTGCAAACCCGCAAGCTCCGCCCGCGCGGACAGCTCGACTGGCTCGAAGCCCAGCTCGCGCAGGCGCGCGAGACCGAGACGCCGGTTCCCGAAACTGAGAACTTCTCCCTCCGACTTGCGGAACTGCAGGCGCTCTTTCCAGAGGTCCGCGGCCAGCCGGCGACCCGAGCAGTGACCCACAAGGACCTGCACCTGTCGAACCTCGTCAGCGCGGGTGGCGCCCTCTGGGGGCTGGACTTCGAGAACGGCCAGCTCGATGCCCCATACCGCGATCTCGTGGGGCTGCTGATCGACGCTCTGGCCACCTGCCCCGAGCCCGACGCTCCCGGATTTGGCGCGGCACTCGCGCGCGGGTACCGTGACGAGATCACCGCGCCCGAGGCACGGCTCTTCCTGCAGCGTGCCTACGCGCTCGGCACCTGGGCCCGCACACCGGCCGAGCCATCCACACGCCAGCGCGCACGGCTGCAGGCGGCGAAGATGATCCTCGCCGCCGACAGGCCGTTGTTCTGAAAAGAGCAATTTCCTTCGAAGGAAATTGCAAATCTCTTCGAAGAGATTTGCCTCAGACCGTCTCGAACTGCGCGCGGTCCTTCGGCGTCCAGCGCAGGTGCAGCAGGTAGCCCTCGTCGTCCTGGTCCTCGGACTGCACGAAACCCTTCTGGAACAGCCAGGCACGGCGCTTGCCCTCGCCGAAGCCGAGCCGGATATCCTCGTCCACCGAGGCACCCTGAAGGCGCTCGGTCACCGCCTCGAGCAGCCCGTCGAGGCCCTCGCCGGTGATCGCCGAGACGGCGAAGATGCCCTCGTCGCGCGACGCGCGCGCAAGCGCCGCCTCGCGATCCTCGGGTTCGAGCCGGTCGATCTTGTTCCAGACCTCGATCTGCGCCACATCGTCGTTGACGCCAAGCGAGCGCAGGATGGCGTAGACGTCCTCGGCCTGCTCCATCGTGCCCGGATGCGAGATGTCCCGAACGTGCAGCACGATGTCGGCGGCCAGCACCTCTTCGAGCGTGGCGCGGAAGGCCGCGACCAGTTCGGTCGGCAGGTCCGAGATGAAGCCCACCGTGTCCGACAGGATCACATCCATGCCGGTCGGCAGTTTCACCGCGCGCATGGTCGGGTCGAGCGTGGCAAAGAGCATGTCCTTGGCCAGCACCTCGGCCCCGGTCAGCCGGTTGAAGATCGTCGACTTGCCGGCGTTGGTGTAGCCCACCAGGGCAACGATCGGGTAAGGCACCTTGGCACGCGCCTTGCGGTGCAGGGCGCGGGTCTTGACCACCTTGTCGAGCTGCCGGCGCAGGCGCACCAGCTGTTCGTCGATGGCACGGCGGTCAGCCTCGATCTGCGTCTCGCCGGGGCCGCCGACGAAGCCGAGCCCGCCCCGCTGACGTTCGAGGTGGGTCCAGGCCCGCACCAGGCGGGTGCGCTGGTAGCTCAGCGCCGCCATCTCGACCTGCAGCACACCCTCGCGGGTCGCGGCGCGGTCCGAAAAGATCTCGAGGATCAACCCGGTCCGGTCGAGCAGCTTCACCTTCCACTCTTTCTCGAGGTTGCGTTGCTGCACCGGCGTCACCGGGCCGTCGACGAGCACCAGCTCGATCTCGGCCTCCTTGATGCGTTCCTTCAGCTCGGCGATCTTGCCGGAGCCGAAGAGCGTACCGGGATGCGGGTCGCGCAGGGGCACGACGTCGCCCCCCACGACCTCGAGGTCGGGGAGAGCGGCGGCCAAGGCCACACCTTCTTCGAGCGCCATCTCCGCATCGCGGCGATCACGGTCGGACTTGATGTCGGGATGCAGGACCCAGGCGCGGGTCACATGCGGGTCATGTTCGTTCAAGCGTTATCGTCGCCGTCATAAAGGTTGATCGGCTGCGACGGCATGATGGTCGAGATCGCGTGTTTGTACACGAGCTGCGACTGACCGTCGCGGCGGAGGAGAACGCAAAAATTGTCAAACCAGGTGATGACACCCTGCAACTTTACACCGTTGATCAGGAAAACCGTAACCGGAACCTTGGTTTTCCGAACATGGTTAAGAAATGCGTCCTGTAGATTTTGTCTGTCCGAAGCCATTAAATTAGCCTTTTTTTCTTGCTGTTGCCGTTCTCAGGCGCTCCCTCGTTCCGGGCGAGTATGTATCGCAAGTGGCGGAACTTCCAGAGCAAAAATATCGCCCTCGCGATGCCCTGAGCGAGGCTTCGCATATGGGTGCGCAAAGCGCGAGGTCAATCCCGCCAGATGTCCGGGGTCAGCAGCACGATGATGCCCAGCACCTCGAGCCGGCCCAGCACCATGGCCGCGACAAAGAGGCCCTTGGCCCCCTCGCCCATCTCGCTCAACGGGATAGGCTGCTCGGCGGCGGCGCGGATCAGCGGGCCACAGTTGGTCAGGGCCGCGACCGTGGTAACCATGGCGTTCTCGAAATCCAGCCCCGAGAGGGCGAAAAGCAGCGAGAAAAGTGCGATGGTCATCGCGAAGAGCATGAAGAACACCCAGGCGACAAAGGCCCCCTGCCGGCGGATGCGGCGCGCCATGACGCCGGAGCGTCCCAGCGAGTGCGGATGCACCAGCCGTTCCATCTCGCGCACGCCGGCGAGATAGAGCGCGTAGATCCGCAGCAGCTTCACCCCGCCCGCGGTCGTGGCCACGCCGCCGCCCATGATCGCCAGCCCCATCAGAATCACCCCCGGCGTCTGGAGCCCCGACCAGCCCCTCACCGCGCCCCAGTCTGCGCTCTGGAAGCCGGTGGTCGACAGGAAGGACAGCGCGGTGAACAGCCCACCCCAGAGCGAGCGCAGACCGGCGGTCAGATCGGTCTCGGTGCCGATGTCGAAGGACGCGATCCAGTGGCGCAGGAACAGCGCCGCCGGCAGCGCCAGGACGATCAGCAGTCCCATGCGGAACTCGGGATCGTTGCGCAGCTTCGATCCCGTGAGCCCCTTCGTGTCGCCCGAGAAGGTCAGCCGCGACAGGGCAAAGAACAGGAACAGGAAGATGATCATCTCGCCGGCCATGCCGCTCTGCGCCGTCTGCGGCCCCCCGATGGGAGAGATTCCCGATGTAGAGAGCGTCGACATGGCGTGGCTCAGCGCCACCAGCGGCTGGTCACCCGCCATCAACAGCATCACCCACAGCGCCACAGTCAGACCGATGTAGATCGGGGCCAGGATTCGCGCCGAGGCGGCGAGCCGCATCGCCGGGTCGGTCACGTCGCGCCGTGCCGCGCCCGCATCGACGCTCTGCCCCGGCTCGCCCGAGGCGGTGACCTCGAAGCCACCAAGCGTGAGCGGTGCCAGCAGCGCCGCCGAACTGACCCAGATCAGCAGGCCGCCCATCCAGCCCACCTGCGCCCGCCAAAGGTGCTCGGCGGCCGAAAGCCGCTCGGGGGCGAAGAGCGTCGCGCCGGTGGTCGTCAGGCTCGAGACCATCTCGACATAGGCGTTGAGGAAAGTGGTCGTGCGCACCGCCTCGTGGAAGGGCACGGCCAGCATCGCGGGCAGCAGCAGGAAGGCCGCCAGAAGCGACAGCAGCTGCCGCGAGGCCGAGCGGTGGTGGGTCCGCGTGGCCTGGGCGATGCCGATTAGCGTGGTGAGCACCATGCCGACGATTCCGGCGTAGAAGAAGCTGCGCGCGTCGTGGAAGTCCTCTTGCGCCAGCGCCACGGCCGCGGGAGCGATCATCGAGGCGCTGGCGAATCCCGCCAGCAGCAGCAGAAGGGGCAGACGGCTGAGCGCGGTCATGGCTCAGAAGAAATCGATCGAGACCTGCAGGAGCCGTTCGACCTCCGGCACGTCCTTGGCGAGGGCGAACATGACAATGCGGTCGCCTTCCTCGATGCGCAGGTTGCCGGTGATCTTGACCACCTCGCCATCTTTCATCACCGCGCCGACCAGCACGCCCTCGGGGAATTCGATCTCGCGGATCACCCGCCCGGCGATGGAGGAGGTCGAAAGCACCTCGGCCTCGATCACCTCGGCCTCGGCGTCGCCGATGGAATAGACCGAGCGCACGCGGCCATGGCGGATGTGGCGCAGGATCGAACTGACGGTGGTGGCGCGCGGATTGATGTGGGCGTCCACGCCCATCGGCTCCATCAGCGGCACCAGCGTGGGATCGTTGATCAGTGCGATGGCCATGGGGCAGCCCTCGGCCTTGGCGCGCACGGCGGCCAGAAGGTTGGTCTTTTCGTCGTCGGTGACGCAGAGCACCGCGTCGGCGCGGGCGATCCCCGCCTCGCGCAGCAGCGCCGTGTCGAGCGCGTCGCCATGCAGCACGATGGTCCGCTCCAGCGCGTCGGCGGCGCGTTCGGCAGCGCCTCGGTCCTTTTCGATGACCTTGGCGCGGATACGCTCGGCCCGGCTTTCAAGCGCGCGGGCCACGGCAAGGCCGACGTTGCCGCCGCCCAGCACCACGATGCGCTCCTGCTTGCGCTGCGCCTTGCCGAAAATTTCCAGCGTGCGCTGGATGTCATCGGCGTGGACCAGCACGTAGCAGGCATCGCCCGCGAAAATCTGGTCACGCGGCTCAGGGGCGAAGAGCGTGCCTTCGCGGCGGATGCCCACCACCACCGAACGCAGCGTCGAGAAGAGGTCCGACAGCTGCCGCAGCGGCGTGTTGATGATCGGGCAATGCTCGTCGATGGTCAGGCCCAGGAGCTGCGCCCCGCCCTCAAGGAAGCGCTCGGTGTCAAAGGCGGCGGGGGCCGAGAGGCGCTGCAGCGCGGCCTCGGCGACCTCCTTCTCGGGCGAGATCACCACGTCGATCGGCAGGTGGTCGCGGCGGTAGAGGTCGGAGTAGATCGCCGTCAGGTAGCTCTGCGAGCGCAGGCGGGCGATCTTGCGCGGGATGGCAAAGATCGAATGGGCCACCTGGCAGGTGACCATGTTGACCTCGTCCGAATAGGTGGCGGCGATGATCATGTCGGCGTCGCGCGCGCCGGCCTTGTCGAGCACATCCGGATAAGAGGCGAAGCCCGCGATCCCCTGCACGTCGAGCGTGTCGGTGGCGCGCCGCACCAGGTCGGGGTTGCTGTCGACCACGGTGACGTCGTTGCGCTCGCCCGAGAGGTGGCGGGCGATCTGCCAGCCAACCTGGCCCGCCCCGCAAATGATGACCTTCATGTCGTCTGTCCAAACTGCTGGCAAAGGGTCCCGGGCGGGGCCCGGTTTGCGCCCGGCATGACATGCCGGATGCAAGCGGTCAATGCACGGAGGCCGCCCGCGGGGTCCCGGGTCCGACCCGAGGGCCGAACTGTCCCGGTTTTTAACCCGTTACGCGGCACGCCTGTCAGGACGCCGAGGTCACCTGCTCGTCCTCGACATAGGCGATGCGGCCGCCGGATTTCGCCCCGGTGACCACGCCCAGCGACTTCAGCTTGCGGTGCAGCGCCGAGCGTTCCATGCCGACGAAGGCGGCGGTGCGGGAGATGTTCCCGCCGAAGCGGTTGATCTGGGTGAGCAGATACTCGCGCTCGAAAGCCTCGCGCGCCTCGCGCAGCGGCAGGGTCGCCAGCGTGCCCGAGAGCACCACGCGCCCCTCCTCGTCCTCGCCCGCCGGGCCGTCCTGCGGCAGCTCGCGCGCCTCGATCGGACCGGTGCCGTCGCCGAGGATCAGCACCCGCTCGATCAGGTTCTTCAGTTGCCGCACGTTGCCCGGCCAGATCATCGTCTGCAGCAGCGCGACGGCATCTTCCGACAGCTCGCGCAGCGGCAGTCCCTGGCTACGGTTGAAGGTCTCGATGAAGTGCTGCGCCAGCAGCGGGATGTCCTCGCGCCGGTCTTCCAGCGAGGGCACGGCGATCGGCACCACGTTGAGCCGATGGTAGAGTTCCTGCCGGAAGGTGCCGGCGGCGATCTCGGCCTCGAGGTCGCGGTTGGTCGAGGAAATCACCCGCAGATCTACCCGCACCTTGTCCGCCCCGCCGACGCGGGTGAAGCTCTGGTCAACCAGCACGCGCAGGATTTTCGACTGGGTGCCGAGCGGCATGTCGGCCACCTCGTCGAAATAGATCACCCCGCCGTGCGCCTGCTCCAGCAGTCCCGGCTCGACGCCGCGCTCGGCGCTTTCGCGGCCGAAGAGCATCTGCTCCATGTTGTCCGGCGCGACACCGGCGCAGTTGACGGTGACGAAAGGCGCGGAGGCGCGGCCGGAATTGGCGTGGATGTAGCGGGCCGCCACCTCCTTGCCGCAGCCTGCGGGGCCGGTGAGCATCACCCGGCCGTTGGACTTGGTCACCTTGTCGATCTGGCTGACGAGCCCGCGGAACATGGCGCTCTCGCCGATCATCTGCGCGACCTCGGTCTCGCGGCGGCGCAGCTGGCTGTTCTCGCGGCGCAGGCGCGAGGTCTCCATCGCACGGCGGATCACCACCAGAAGCTGGTCGATGTTGAACGGCTTCTCGATGAAGTCGTAGGCCCCCTGCTTGATCGCGGCGACGGCGATCTCGATGTTGCCATGACCCGAGATGATGATGATCGGAATGTCGGGGTTGTCGCGCTTGACGGTCTTGAGGATGTCGATCCCGTCCATCTTGCTGTCCTTCAGCCAGATGTCGAGGATCATCAGCGCGGGCGGTTCGGAGTTGACCTCGTTCATCGCCTCGGTGGAGTTGCCGGCCAATCGGGTGGTGTAGCCCTCATCCTCAAGGATGTCCCCGATCAGCTCGCGGATGTCGCGCTCGTCGTCGACAATCAGGATGTCGCTCATGTCTGCCTCTCCAGTTCCGAAATGCTCGTGTCCGAATTATCCGGCAGATCGCCGGTTGTGCCGAGCGGCAGACGGATGACCGCCATCGCCCCGGCATGGTCGGCACCGCCAAACAGCGGTGCGTCCTCGAGCGCCAGCGTTCCGCCGTGCTCCTCGATGATCTTCTTGACGATGGGCAGGCCGAGGCCGGTGCCCTTATCGCGTGTGGTGACATAGGGCTCGAACAGCCGCGCCCGGTCCTCGGGCAGGCCGATGCCATTGTCCATGATGCGGATCACCGCGCGCCCGTCCTCTTCGGTCAGGCTGACGCGGATCTCGGGGCCGTGCCCCTCGGGAGCGCCCTGCTCGCCGAGGCTCTCGATCGCCTCTCCCGCGTTCTTGATCAGATTGGTCAGCGCCTGCCCCACCATGGTGGCGTCGAGCTCCGCGGGCATCGCATGCGCCGGCAGGTCGCTGACGAAGCGGATGCCGGGCTGGCCGGTTTCCTGCAGCAGCACCGCGCCGCGCAGGAGCGCCACCACGTCCTCGGGCTTGCGCTCGGGCTCGGGCATGCGGGCGAACTTGCTGAATTCGTCGACGATGCGGCGCAGATCCTCGGTCTGGCGCACGATGACCTCGGTCATCTGGTCGAGCTTGGCCGCATCCTCGGCCTCGAGCTGGCGCGAGAACTTGCGCGTGATGCGTTCCGCCGAGAGCCGGATCGGCGTCAGCGGGTTCTTGATCTCATGCGCAATGCGCCGCGCCACGTCGCCCCAGGCGGCCATGCGCTGCGCGCTGACGAGGTCGGTCACATCGTCGAAGGCCACCACGTAGCCCTCTAGCGCGCCATCCTGCCGCCGGCGGACCGAGAGCCGCACCAGCAGGTGCTCAAGACGCCCTTCGCGGCTGACCTTGACCTCTTCCTGCGCGGTTTCGAGCCCGCTGTCGCGCAGCCGGTCGTAGAGCGGGCCGAACTCGGGCACCGCGACGGTCAGCGGCACGTCGGCACGCGGCTCGCGCCAGCCGAGCAGCCGCTCGGCGGGGCGGTTGACGAAGGTCACCTTGCCCTCGGCATCGAGGCCGACCACCCCGGAGGTGATCGACGACAGCACGGAATCGAACAGCCGCTGGCGGCGCTCGATCTGGCGCGTGTTCTCCAGCAATGTCTCGCGCTGGCCTTTCAGCTGCCGGGTCATCTGGTTGAAGTAGCGGCCGAGCATGGCGATCTCGTCGTCACCCTCGCCCTCGATCACCTGCACGTCGAGATCACCCGCCCCGACCCGCTGCGCTGCGCCGGTGAGGCGTCCTACAGGCTGCGCCATGCGCTCAGCGAACCACAGCCCCAGCCAGACCGCGGCGAGGATCAACAGCAGCGCGAAGCCGAGATAGACCAGCGCAAAGTCGAAGAGCCGCCGCCCGCGCTCGGTTTCCTGCTGTTGATAGAAGCGCGCGGTTTCCTGCGTTTCATCGAGCAGGTTCAGCAGGTTGCCATCGACCACGCGGCTGACATAGAGGAACCGATCGGGGAATGCCGCCAGCGGCATCAGCGCGCGCAGCTCGTGGTTGTCCCAATCGGGGATCAGCACCAGCCCCTCGGCGCGGGCGCGGATGAACTGCTCGCGCGAGGGCTCTTCGTAGTAGAAGAGATAGGAGCGTTCGCCGCGGGCCCGGATCTCGCCGCCGCCATCGACGACATAGGCCTCGCGCAGGCCGCGCTGAATCTGCGCCTGCCCCTGCCCCAGCACCTGCCGCACGTCACCATCGTCGAGGGCGAAATTCGCCCGCCGCGCGCCGTCGATGAACCGCGCCAGCGCTTGAACGTCCTCGATCAGCGCGATCCTCTGCTCTTCCTCGTAAGCCTCGGCGGCAGCCATCGAGGCACCGACCACGTTCTGCACGCGGCTGGAGAACCAGGTTTCAAGTCCGATGTTGATGGTGAGCACGGCAAAGACCGCGACGGTGACCGTGGGCAGCAGCGCCATCAGCGCAAAAAGCCCGGTCAGCCTCAGGTGCAGGCGCGAGCCGGCGGATTGCGCCCGCCGCTCCGAGATCATCCGCACCAGACGCGCCATCACCAGCGTGGCGATCAGCAACACGTAGACCATGTCGGCCAGCAGCACGAGCCGGAGGCTCAGCTGCGTTGCACGCTCGCCGCTACCTAGGGGGCCCAGCACGAGGAACGTCAGCACCGCGAGCACCGGCCCCAGCAGGACCAGCCCCAAAGTCGCCACGTTTTGAACGCGCCGCTGCCGGCGCAGCCTGTTCATGCGCGCCCAAGTCGAACTCCGTGCCCGGGTGGCCACAGATTCACCTCACACTGATAAGCTGCTCGAGGCAGCATCGCCAAAAAGCTGTGGCTTCTCATGACTGCGCCGCCCCGAAGGCGGCGCATTGCGGCCACATGCCTGTGACGCTTTTACATCAGTTTGCGACGCCGTGTCACGCGAATATCAAGATCGGTGATCTTCTTACGCAAGGTATTGCGGTTGATGCCAAGAAGATCCGCACATTTCGCCTGATTTCCGCCCGTCGCCTCCAGCGCGATCTCGATGAGCGGCGCTTCCACTTCCTTGAGAATGCGGGTGTAGAGCCCCGGTGCCGGCAGCATGTTGCCGTGCAGGTCGAAGTAGCGGCGCAGGTGACGCGCGACCGAGGTGCTGAGCTTCTCGCTGTCACCGCCGCGCAGGATCGGGCCGGTGTCGGGCTGGTTGCCCAGCACGGCCTCGACCTCGGCGCGGCTGATCTCCTCGGCGCGCGAGGTGAGGCTCAGGCGGCGCACGGCGTTCTCCAGCTGCCGCACGTTGCCCGGCCAGCTGTAGGCGCGGAACAGCTCGGTGGCATCCTTCGACAGCCAGCGCTTGGAGGCACCCTCACGCTCGGCGCGCTGCAGGAAATGCTCGGTCAGCAGCGCGATGTCCTCGACCCGCTCGCGCAGGCTCGGCACGTTGATCGTCGCGCCGGAGAGACGGTAGTAGAGATCCTGGCGCACCGCGCCCTCCTCCATCGCCTGCGCCAGATCGCCCTGGCTGGTGGCCATGAAGCGCGGCACGTGCTCGCCGGGGATGTCCATCATGCGCACGACGCGCGCCTGGATCTCGTCGGGGATGTCGGTGATCTCGTCGATCAGCAGCGTGCCGCCCTTGACCCGCGCCAGCACCCGCGCCGGACCTTCGAGGTCCGACAAGTCTGCACCAGTCACCGTGATGAACGGCAGCGTGCGGCGGTCCGAGAAATCGTGGATCGCGCGGGCGATCAGCGATTTTCCCGTGCCGCTCTCGCCCGAGATCAGCACCGGCAGATCGGTGTTCATCACCTTGGCGACAAGGCGATAGAGCGCCTGCATCGCCGGGGTCTTACCAACCAACGGCAGCTCATCAGGGCCATCGGCGCCGATGGTCGCCACCTCTTCGCGCTTGGACGAGCGGTTGCGGTTGTCCAGCGCCTTGGCGGTGCGCTTCATCAGGTCCGGCAGGTCGAAGGGCTTGGGCAGGTAGTCGTAGGCCTCGGCCTCGGCCGCTTGGATCGCGGTCATGATGGTGTTCTGCGCCGAGATCACGATGACCGGAAGGTCGGGCCGGTCCTGGCGGATTTTTGGCAGCATCTCGAGCCCGTTGCCATCGGGCATGACGACATCGGAGATCACCACGTCGCCCTTGCCCTCGCCGACCCAGCGCATCAGCGTGGTCAGCGACGAGGTGGCGTGCACCTTGCACCCTGCACGGGTCAGGGCCTGGGTCAGCACGGTGCGGATGGTGCGGTCGTCGTCTGCGACAAGTACGGTGCCGTCCATTTACCTGTTCTCCTCAATCTCGCGCGGGGCGCGCGGCAACGAAATGCGAAAGACCGTGCGGCCGGGGACGGAATCCACCGAGATCCAGCCGTCGTGGTCGGAGATGATCTTTGACACCAGCGCGAGGCCGAGGCCGGTGCCGTTCTCGCGGCCCGACACGAAGGGGTCGAACACGTCGCCCTTGATGTCCTCGGGCAGACCGGGGCCGTCGTCGATGACCTCGATCTGCAGCGGCAGCTTCTGGGTCGACCCGTCCGGGCGGCGCATGCGGAAGCTGTGCTCGAAGAAAGTGTGCAGGCGGATCGTGCCGCCCTCCTTGGGATCGGCGGCCTCGGAAGCGTTCTTCAGCAGGTTCAGCACCACCTGCAGCAGCTGGTCGGGATCGCCGTGGGCCAGCGGCAGCGAGGGGTCATAGTCCTCGATGAACTTCATGTGCGCCCCGACACCCAGCTGGGTAGAGCGGCGGGCACGGTCCAGAACGTCGTGCAGGTTGACCGGCTTCTTCTCGGGGGCCGAGAGGTTGCCGAACTGCTCGACCTGCTCCAGCAGCTTCACGATGCGGCGGGTCTCTGCGACGATCAGGTCGGTCAGCTCGAGATCGTCCTTCGAGAGGTTCATCGACAGCAGCTGCGCCGCGCCGGTGATCCCCGCCAGCGGGTTCTTGATCTCATGCGCCAGCATCTCGGCCATGCCGATTGCGGATTTCGCGGCGGATTTCACCGAATGGCTCTGGGTCATGCGTCCGGCCAGTTCGCGTGGGCTGATCAGCATGATAAACCAGCCCGGGTAATTCTGCACAGGCGCGAGCTGGAGGTTGCACACCAGCGGCGGGCGGTTGCCGGTGCCGACGTCCACGTCGTTGACGAAAAGCGGCGTGCCGTGCTCGCGGGCCCGGGCGAGGCTTTCTTCCAGCGGCGCATCCACCGCGAGCCGGTCCCAGATCGGCTGGCCGACAAGCCATTTCGCCGAGTTGTTCATGAAGCCCTCGGCGGCGGGGTTCATATCGGCGATGCGCTCCTCGGCATCGAGCAGCACGGCCGGCACCGGAAGCGACGACCAGAGCTGGGTCAGGAGTTCGGTGTTGGTGCTCATGCGGCGACCTGCAGGTCGCAGGCCAGCGCCTCGTCCAGAAGCTGCAGCGTCTCGACCGGCTCGCGCGCGGTCAGCACGCGCTTGCGCAGCTGCGCGTCCGGCGCCGCATGATCCATGTACCAGCCAAGGTGCTTGCGCGAAACACGGCCGCCCAGCTCCTTGCCGTAAAATCCAAGCATTGCCTCGTAATGCTCTGCGACCATTTGATAAAATGCCTTTCCCCTTGGCACGTCAGGTGCCGGTGTCCCGTAGAGATCGGCAGAGATTTGGGCCAGCTTCCAGGGCGCGCCCTGCGCCCCCCGGCCGACCATGATCCCCGCCGCGCCGGAGGCCTTTAGAGCCGCCCGCGCTGTGGCCGCGTCCACGATGTCGCCATTGGCAACCACCGGGATCGACACGGCCTCGACCACCTCCCTGATCGCCGCCCAGTCGGCGGCGCCCTTGTAGAACTGGCACCGGGTACGCCCGTGGATGACGATCATCCGCACACCCGCCTCCTCTGCCCGTTTCGCGATCTGCGCGGCGTTCAGGCAATCGCCGTCCCAGCCGAGCCGCGTCTTCAGCGTCACCGGCAGATCGACGGCCCCGACGACCGCCTCGATCAGCCGCAGCGCATGATCCGGCTCGCGCATCAGCGCCGAGCCCGACCAGCCGCCGGTGACCTTCTTGGCCGGACAGCCCATGTTGATGTCGATGACCTTTGCGCCCATGTCCGCAACGTGTCGTGCCGTCTCGGCCATCGGCTCGGGCGCTCGGCCCGCCAGCTGCACGGAGGTGTTCTCGATACCCGCGCCAAGCTCCGCCTTCTCGCGCGTGCCGGGACGCGCGGTGAGGAACTCGCCGCTGGCAATCATCTCGGACACGACGAGCCCCGCGCCGAAGCGCGACACCAACGTGCGAAAGGGCAGATCGGTGATTCCTGCCAGCGGGGCCAGCAGGACGGGGGGATCGATGAGTCTGTCACCCAGCGAGAAGTTCAAGCGCCTATTCCTTGTGCAGATGCTTGGGAGTTAACGCGCGCGCGCCGCCTGTTCAATCATTTGGGGGCGTTAAGTGCGCACGCCAAACGCGAGTGATTAAAAAATGAGCAGCGCACCTCCGGTGATTGCACCGCTGATCAGCAGCGCCTAGAGAGGGACGCCGGAGGTCAACACCATGGAAACAGCCGCGGAAACAGCCGCAATCATCGTCGCCGCGGGGCGCGGCACCCGCGCTGGTGGCGGGCTCCCGAAGCAATGGCGCGACATCGCGGCGCAGCCTGTCGCGCGCTGGACGCTCGAGGCCTTCGCGCCGCTCTGCCCTATCGTGCTGGTGATTCACCCCGAGGACCACGAGATCGCCGAGTCGGTTGCCGAGGGTCTGCCGGTGACACTGGTGATCGGCGCGACCGACCGTGCAGGCTCGGTCCGTGCCGGGCTCGACGCTCTGGCGGAGAACCCGCCCGCCAAGGTGCTGATCCATGACGTCGCCCGCCCCTGCGTCTCGCGGCACACCATCGAGGCGGTCCTGGCCGCGCTCGACGATGCCCCGGGCGCCGCGCCCGCCCTGCCGGTGACCGACGCGCTCTGGACCGGCCACGAGGCCGAGGTGACAGGCACACAGGATCGCAGCGGCCTGTACCGCGCGCAGACCCCGCAGGGCTTCCGCTACGCGCAGATCCGCGCCGCGCATGCCGCCCACCCCGGCGGCGCCGCAGATGACGTCGAGGTCGCCCGCGCCGCCGGGCTCTCCGTCACCATCGTTCCCGGCGAGGAGCGAAATCTCAAGATTACCGGCCCCGAGGACTTCGAGCGGGCCGCCAGCTACCTCAAGACCCCCATGCAGGAGACCGCCATGGATATCCGCCTCGGCAATGGCTACGACGTCCACCGCTTCGGCCCCGGAGACCACGTGATGCTCTGCGGCGTGAAGGTGCCGCACGGGCGCGCGCTGCAGGGCCATTCCGACGCCGACGTCGGCATGCATGCGGTCACCGACGCGCTCTACGGGGCGCTGGCCGAGGGCGACATCGGTCGCCATTTCCCGCCCAGCGATCCGCAATGGAGAGGCGCGGCGTCGGAAATCTTCCTGCGCCACGCGGTCGAACTTGCCGCGTCCAAGGGATACACCATCTCCAATATCGACGTGACGCTGGTCTGCGAGCAGCCCAAGATCGGCCCCCATGCGACGGCCATGATGGCCGAGATGGGCCGGATCATGGGGCTGGAGGCGGACCGTATCTCGGTCAAGGCGACCACCTCCGAACGGCTCGGCTTCACCGGCCGCGAAGAGGGGATCGCCGCCATCGCAACCGCAACGCTGGTGAAGCCATGAGACTGATCGCGACCTTCTTCTACGCCGGGCTGCTGCGCCCCGCGCCGGGCACCTGGGGTTCTCTGGCCGCCCTGCCCGCCGCCTACCTGCTGCTGGTGCTGGGGGGTTTCTGGCTGCTGCTCGCGGCCACCGTGGTCGCCTTCGTGCTGGGCTACATCGCGACGCGCGAGCTGACCGCGGATGGCGAGGACGAGGATCCCTCCTGGATCGTCATCGACGAGGTGGTCGGCATGTGGATCGCGCTCTTCCCGGTCGGCTACGGCGCGATGATGATGGGCGTGGACTTCTGGCGGCTCTGGCCGGGCTGGGTCTCAGGCTTCGTGCTGTTCCGCCTGTTCGACATCTGGAAGCCCTGGCTGGTGGGCTGGGCCGACCGCCGCGGCGATGCGATGGGCGTGATGCTCGACGACGTGATCGCGGGCATCTTCGCGGCGCTGGTGAGCATTGTCCTCGCCGGGATCGCGCATGGCTTCCTGATGTGAGGGACGAGATGACCGAAGAGCTTGCGCAAGACATTCTGACCCGCGCCATGGCCGCGGGCCTCACCGTCACCACCGCCGAGAGCTGTACCGGCGGCATGGTCGCCGCCGCGATCACCGACATCGCCGGCTCGTCGAACATCTTCGAGCGCGGCGTGGTGACCTATTCCAACGCCGCCAAGGTCGAGTTGCTGGGCGTGCAGCCCGCCACGCTGGAGGCGCATGGCGCGGTCTCCGAAGAGGTCGCCGCCGAAATGGCAGAAGGCGCACGGGCGCGGGCCGGTGCCGATCTGGCGGTCTCGATCTCGGGCATCGCCGGGCCGGGCGGCTCGGAGCACAAGCCCGAGGGCCGGGTCTGCTTCGGCCTCGCCAGCGCATCGGGCACGCGGACCGAAACCGTCGAGTTCGGCGCATTGGGGCGTGGCAAGGTCCGCGCGGCGGCGACGCGCCACGCGCTGGAGATGCTTCTGCGAGCCCTGTCCTGAGACGGGACCCGCGCGCGGCTCAGCCGTAGAGCTCTGCCGCGCGCCGCTCGAAAGCGCGCACGATGCGCTGCATCGCCTCGTAGAAGAACATCCCCGCCGCGCTCTGAAGCAGGCGGTTCTTGAACTCGAAATCCACAAAGAAATGCACGTCGACACCGCCCTCGGGCGCGTCCTCGAAGTGCCATTTCGAGATCATGTGCTTGAACGGACCATCGAGATACTCGGTGTCGATCTTCTTGCTGTCGGGCCAGAGCGTCACACGGCTGCCGAAGCGCTCGCGGAACACCTTGAAGCTGATCACCAGGTCGGCCAGCATCACCTCATGATCGCCCATGTCGTCGCGCGAACGGATCCGCGCCGCTGCCGTCCACGGCAGGAACTTCGGGTAATTCGCGACATCCGCCACGAGGTCATACATCTGCTGCGCCGTGTACGGCAGGCGCTTCGTCTCGGAGTGGGTCGGCATGACGCCCCTTTATCGCGTGACAATGCCGGCACATTTCCTATGCTGCGCGCGGATTTTCAAGGGGTGAACCATGGCAGAAAAGCCTTATGTCGTAGACCAGATGATTTCGGCAAAGGCGATCGCCGCCAAGATCGAGGACCTCGCGCGCGAGATCGAGCGCGAATTCGCCGATACCGAGAAGCTGGTGGTTGTCGGCCTGCTGCGCGGCAGTTTCGTCTTCATCGCCGACCTGGTGCGCGAGCTCGACCTTGCCGTCGAGGTGGACTTCCTCGAGGCCTCCTCCTACGGCGACGGCATGGAGTCGAGCCGCGAGGTGCGCATCCTCAAGGACCTGCGCTCGCCGATCGAGGGCCGTGACGTGCTGCTGGTCGAGGACATCGTCGACACCGGTTTCACGCTCAGCCACGTCATCCACCTGATGGAGAGCCGCAAGCCGCGCAAGCTGCGCACCATCGCGCTGCTCGACAAGCCGGCCCGGCGCGAAGTTCCGCTCAAGGCCGACTGGATCGGATTCGAGATTCCTGATGAGTTTGTCGTGGGTTACGGCATCGATTTCGCGCAGCGCAACAGGAACCTGCCGTTCATCGGCAAGGTCCGGTTTCCCGAGGCATGAGCCTTCACGACCCTCGTCGGCTGGCGCAGCGACTGCGCCGGTCGATGGCATTCAAAGTGCTCGCCACAGCCTTGGTGTTGTTCGTGTATTTCGGGTCTTTTTATTTGCTTGAATACGCACTCGGCGGCTGGCCGGCGGCGCTCACCCCGAACCCTCCGGTATTACGTCAATACCCGGGCTATACCTATTGAGGGCAAAGCTGCCCGACACCCGCGCCCGGTATCGCGATTTGGTCAGTCAGCGTGATGATTTCCGTGATGCCCTGAAACATCTCTGATGAGATTCAGCTTCAGGTCTATCACGTAAGATACTCATTTTATGACATTTTAAATATCTGAATGCAGCGATGGACAGGCCGCGCGGGACAGCAACCCGGACGATACACCGCTCGCCGCCCCCCCTTGATCGAAACCCGGCCTCGGCTACGCTCCAACCGCAAGATTTTCGAAAACGCCCCGATTTCGGGAGGACAGGGAGTTTCTCATGAAGATCACCAGGATTACAGCCACCAGCCTCACCCTTGTCGCCGCGCTTGCCGCCTCTGGCACCGCCGCGCTCGCGCAGGACCTGCCCGGCCCGGTCAAGGCACGGCAGGGCCAGTTCAACATCCTTGCGATCAATCTCGGTATCCTCGGCGACATGGCCCGCGGCAAGACCGACTATGACGCCGAGGCCGCGCAATCGGCCGCCGACACGCTGGTCGCCGTTTCGATGATCAACCAGCAGCCGCTTTTCCTCGAGGGCACCTCGGAAATGGACATCGACGGCACCCGCGCCAAGGCCGAAATCTGGGATGACTGGGACGGGTTCGCGGAGAAATGGTCCGGCCTCGGCGAGGCCGCCGCTGGTCTGCAGCAGGTCGCCGCCACCGGACAGGAGGCGCTCGGATCGGCGGTCGGTCAGCTTGGCGGCGCCTGCAAGGCCTGCCACGACAGCTTCCGCGCGCCCGAGTAATCCATGCGCCGCCTGCTCGGCTTTCTGGTCCTGCTGGCGCTGCTCGCCGCCGGGGCCGCCTGGATGATCAGCGCGCCGGATAAGCTTCCGGCGGGCGAATTTGCCGATGACACGGGCGGCGATCCGGCGCGCGGGCAGGTCGTCTTCACCGCCGCCGGCTGCGCCTCCTGCCATCATGCGCCGGGCAGCGAGGACAAGCTGGTGCTGGCCGGCGGGCAACGCTTTGCATCCGACTTCGGAACGTTCATCGCGCCCAACATCTCGCAGGATCCGCAGCAGGGCATAGGCGCGTGGTCGCTGCACGATTTCGCCAACGCCCTGCTGCGCGGCGTCTCCCCCGAGGGGCGGCACTACTATCCGGCCTTCCCCTACACCTCGTACATCCGCATGCAGCCGCAGGACGTGGCGGACCTCTGGAGCTACATCCGCACCCTGCCCGCCTCGGACGCGCCAAGCCAGCCGCATGAGGTCGGCTTCCCCTTCAACCTGCGGCGCGGGCTGGGCCTGTGGAAGCAGCTCTACCTCGACCCAAGCTGGATGATGGGCAATCCCGGCACAGAAGAGCTGCAGCGCGGCCGCTACCTCGTCGAGGCATTGGCCCATTGCGGCGAATGCCACACCCCGCGCGACGACTTCGGCGGGCTGCAGCGCGACGCCTGGCTCACAGGCGCCCCGGCCCCGGACGGCAAGGGCCGCATCCCCGCCCTCACCCCGGACGAGCTGAGCTGGAGCGCCGAGGATGTCGCCTATTACCTCGAGACCGGCTTCACCCCCGATTACGACAGCGCCGGCGGTCACATGGTCGCGGTGATCGACAATTTCGCGCAGCTTCCCCCCGAGGACCGCGCCGCCGTCGCCGCCTACGTCAAGGCGCTGCCGGAGGGCGGCGTGATGAACTGACCCGCGCCGCTCTGGCCTTTCGCGCGCGGCAAGGGCGGGATTTGCGTATTTCGAAAGAGAAGAAGCGGCGGGAGGTTTCTTCTCTTCGGAAATACGCGCGGGGTGAGGCGCGCAGCGCCGAGGGGCGGCAGCCCCTTTTGCCGCCATCGTCGCCGTGCCCTCTTAACACCGGGGTCCGGATCGCCTATCTGCCCCGCATGGACAAAACTCTTCATATCGTGGGCGGCGGCATGGCCGGGTCCGAGGCTGCCTGGCAGGCGGCGCGGCTGGGTGTCGACGTGGTGATCCACGAGATGCGGCCGAAGGTGGAAACCTTCGCGCATCGCACCGGCAACCTGGCCGAGATGGTCTGTTCCAACTCCTTCCGTTCGGACGATCACGAGCAAAACGCCGTGGGTCTCCTGCACTGGGAGATGCGGCAGGCGGGCTCGCTGATCATGCATACCGCTGCCGAGCACCGGCTGCCGGCGGGCGGCGCGCTGGCGGTGGACCGCGATCCGTTCTCGGAAACGGTGACGGCCAAGCTGCGCGCCCTGCCGAACGTCTCGGTGAGCGACGAGGAGATTTGCGATTTGCCCGACGACGGGCACTGGATCTTCGCCACCGGTCCGCTGACCTCGGCCAGCCTGGGCAAGGCGCTCCAGGCGGAAACCGGGGCCGAGGCGCTGGCCTTCTTCGACGCCATCGCCCCCATCGTCTATTTCGATACGATCGACATGGACACCGCTTGGCTGCAGAGCCGCTACGACAAGGGCGAGACGGAAGAAGAGCAGAAGGCCTATATCAACTGCCCGATGACCAAAGAGCAGTACGAGGGCTTCATCGATGCGCTTCTGGCCGCCGAGAAGACCGAGTTCCACGAGGGCGAGACCGCCGGTTATTTCGACGGCTGCCTGCCGATTGAGGTCATGGCCGAACGCGGTCGCGAGACGTTGCGCCACGGTCCGATGAAACCCATCGGCCTGACCAACCCGCACAACCCCGAGCAAAAGGCCTATGCCGTGGTGCAGTTGCGCCGCGACAACGCGCTTGGCACGCTCTACAACATCGTCGGCTTCCAGACGAAGATGAAATACGGCGCGCAGACCGAGGTCTTCCGCCGCATCCCGGGGCTGGAGAACGCCAGCTTCGCGCGCCTCGGGGGCATCCACCGCAACACCTTCCTCAACTCGCCGACGCTGCTCGATGCGCAGATGCGCCTGCGCTCGCGGCCCAACCTGCGCTTTGCCGGGCAGATCACCGGGGTCGAGGGCTACGTCGAGAGTGCCTCGATGGGGCTGCTGGCGGGCCGGATGGCGGCGGCGGAGATCCTTGGCCATGAGCTGCCGACCGTGCCGCAGGACAGCGCCCATGGCGCGCTCATCCACCACATCACCGGCGGTGCCGAGGCCAAGACCTTCCAGCCGATGAACGTGAACTTCGGCCTGTTCCGCCCGCTCGAGGGTCTGCGTGGCGGCCGCCGCGGCCGCAAGGACCGCTACAAGGGCTACACCGACCGCGCCAAGACCGTCTGGCAGGAGTGGCTGGCTGCGCAGGAGGTGCCCGCGTGAACTATGTGCTCGCCCTGCTGCTGCCGCCGCTGTCGATCCTGCTGACCGGGCGGCCGATCCTCGGCATCGTCGTCTTCGTGATCTGGGTGCCGGCGATCATCTTCTCGGGCGGGCTCACGCATCCGATGTTCATCCTGCTGGCCTGGGTGCTGATCTACCAGTCCGGCGAGGAGCGTCGCACCCGCCGGATCGAGAAGGCCTATCGCCGCGAGGACTGATTTGCGCACGCGCTTTGCCCCCTCGCCCACCGGCCCGCTGCACCTTGGCCACGCCTATTCGGCGCTGCTGGCCGAAGGCTTGGCGCGGGCGGCGGGCGGCGCGTTTCTGCTGCGCATCGAGGACATCGACAGCACGCGCTCGCGCGCGCATTGGGAGGCGCAGATCTACGACGATCTGCACTGGCTCGGCCTGCGGTGGGACGAGGCACCGATGCGCCAGTCGGACCGGCTGCCGGCCTACGAGACGGCGCTCGACGACCTCTGGGCGCGCGAGCTGATCTACCCCTGCCATTGCAGCCGCCGCGACATCCAGGCCGCCGCCTCGGCGCCGCAGGAAGGCGCGGAGCCCGCCTATGGCCCGGACGGGCTGGTCTATCCCGGCACCTGCCGTGCCTTGCTCGGCCCGGGCTACGGTGCCACGCCGCGGCCGCACGGCGCAGCGCTGCGGCTCAACATGGCGAAAGCGCTGGAGCAGATCGGCTCGGACATGTGGTTCGAGGAAACCGGCGCGGGTCCGCACGGCGAGACCGGGCGCATCACGCTTTCCCCCGCCCACCTGCTGGAGCGTGTCGGCGACGTTGTGCTGTCACGCCGGGACTTTCCCGGCTCCTATCACCTCTCGGTGGTTCTCGACGACGCGGCGCAGGCGGTCAGCCACGTGGTGCGGGGCCGCGATCTCTTCGAGGCGACGGCGATCCATGTGGTCCTGCAGAGGCTCCTCGACATCGAGACGCCGGTCTACCACCACCACGCGCTGATCCGTGACGAGCACGGCAAGCGCCTGGCCAAGCGCGACGATGCGCGGGCCATCGCGACCTACCGTGAGGGCGGCGCAACCCCCGAGGACATCCGGCGTATGGTCGGGCTCGGGGCCTGAGGGGCTCCGCCCCTCGGCGCTGCGCGCCTCACCCCGGCGTATTTGGAAAGAGAAGAAGGCCCATGTTCTTCATCGTTTCATGAGTACGCAGATGGCGCGACCTCCCAGCCCTCTGCCATCGGTGTCATGATCTCGACCTCTTCGCCATCACGCACGGCGGTGTAGAAGCAGCTGCGGCGGTTGGTGTGGCAGGCCGGGCCGGTCTGGCGCACGAGCGCCAGCAGGCAGTCGCTGTCGCAATCGACGCGCAGCTCGACCAGCTCCTGCAGGTGACCCGAGCTCTCCCCCTTGACCCAGAAGCTCTGGCGCGACCGCGACCAGTAGGTGACCCGGCCGGTCTCGAGTGTACGGGCGACGGATTCAGAGTTCATCCAGGCCATCATCAGCACCTCTCCCGTTGCCTCCTCCTGCGCGATGCAGGGGATCAGGCCGTTTGCGTCATAGACCAAGGTCGCAGGATCGAAGCTCATTTTGAAATTCCCTTTTGCAGCTGCCGGGCGCGCACCCTATCTATGGGGGGCGAGCCGAAAGGGAAACCCATGTCCGCCAATGCCACCACCGAGACCGACCTGATCAAGCTCTATTCCTCGCGCATCCTTGCGCTGGCGGCGGATATTCCCCGGACCGAGCGGCTCGAGCATCCCGATGCCACTGTGAAGAAGCGCTCGCCGCTCTGCGGCTCGACGGTGACCGTGGATCTCGCGCTGCAGGATGGCCGCGTCAGCGATTTCGGACAGGACGTCAAGGCCTGCGCGCTCGGACAGGCGGCGGCCTCGGTCGTCGGCGCGGCGATCATCGGCTGCACCCCCGAGCAGCTGGCACAGGCGCGCGATGCGCTGCGCGCCATGCTCAAGGAAGACGGGCCGACCCCGCCTGCTCCCTTCGACGGGCTGGAGGTGCTGCGCCCGGCGGCTGCCTACAAGAACCGGCACGCCTCGATCATGCTGGCGCTGGACGCGTCCACCGAGGCCGCCGAGGAGATCGCCGCAGCGCGCAGCGCCTGACGGCCAGCCTGCCGCGCCCGGTCAGAGCAACTGGCCCGGCCCGCAGACCAGCACGACCAGCCAGAACACCAGACAAAAAAACCGCCGCGCTCCGGGAGGGAGGCGGCGGCAGTGGCGTGTCTTGTGGACTCCGGAAGAGCCGCGTTGCGTGACCGGGGATCAGGCGACCCGGAGCTGGGGATACAATGCGACGCATCGGGACAGTGATGCGGCGGCGCCCGGAGCAAGACCGCAGGCAGAAATCAGAAATTCAGAGCAGCGGCAGGTGCAGCGCCCCGACAAGGATCACGATCAGCGACACGGCCCCGATCATGTCGGTCACCAGCGAAGCGTTGTCGGCGCGGCTCATGGTGGTGCGGATGGTGTCGATCATCGTGGCGTTCCCTCTGTGCGTGCTGTGCGTGTTCTCTTGTTGCCCTTTTGTTCTCATGCGATCCGATTCGAGTAAAGAACTTTTTGAGAACATTTGCGAACATATGAGAACTCGAGGCGAGAATGTAGATGCCCAGAGAGCCTCTCGGCACCCCGGGACATCACGCTTTAATTTTAATTTCAGAAGGTTAGGTGGGCTCTACGCCGGTCAGCCAACGCTGATCAACTTGATCGCCTCGTCCTGCCGCATCAGCCAGAGCAGCATGCGCGCGGCCTTGCCCCGGTCGCTCTGCAGCTCCGGGTCCTCGGCCAGAAGCCGCCGCGCGTCGCTCTGCGCCATCGCCATGAGGCCGGCCTGGCTCTCCAGATCAGCCACCTTGAAGCGGGGCAATCCGGATTGTGCCGTGCCGATGAGGTCCCCGGCCCCGCGCATCTGCAGGTCGACCTCGGAGATGCGGAAGCCATCCTCGGTCTCGCGCAGCGTGGTGAGCCGCTTCGAGCCGCTTTCGCCGAGCGGCGGTTGGTACATCAGCAGGCAGGTCGAGGCCGCCTCGCCGCGCCCGACGCGGCCGCGCAGCTGGTGCAGCTGCGCAAGGCCGAAGATCTCGGCCCGCTCGATCACCATGATCGAGGCATTGGGCACGTTCACCCCAACCTCGATCACCGTGGTGGCGACCAGCACCTTGGTCTCCCCGGTGACGAAGCGCGCCATGGCGGCGTCCTTCTCTGCAGGAGGCATCTGGCCGTGCACCAGCCCCACCACGCCCTCACCCAGCTCAGCGCGCAGGCGCTTGAAGCGTTCCTCGGCGGCGGTAAGGTCCGAGACCTCGCTCTCCTCGACCAGCGGGCAGACCCAATAGGCCTGCCGCCCCTCGGCGACGGCCTTGCGCAGGTGCTCGACCACCTCACCCATGCGCTCGGTCGAGACCAGCGCGGTCTGCACGGGTTTCCGCCCCGGCGGCTTCTCGTCGAGCACCGAGACGTCCATGTCGCCGTATTGCGCCAGCGCGAGGCTGCGCGGGATCGGCGTGGCGGTCATCACCAGCACGTCGGCGCCCTGCCCCTTGCGGCCCAGTTCCAGCCGCTGACGCACGCCGAAGCGGTGCTGCTCGTCGACGATGGCGAGACGCAGGGCCTTGAACACCACGTCGTCCTGGAACACCGCGTGGGTGCCGACGAGGATGTGGATGTTGCCCGCCGCCAGCGCCGCCAGCTTGGCCTTGCGCTCGGCACCCTTGTCCCGGCCGGTGAGGATTTCCACCACCACCCCGGCGCTCTCGGCCAGCGGCTGCAGCCCTTCCATGTGCTGGCGGGCGAGGATCTCGGTCGGCGCCATCATCACGCCCTGCCCGCCGGATTCGACCGCGACCAGCAGCGCCATGAAGGCGACCAGCGTCTTGCCCGCGCCCACGTCGCCCTGCAACAGACGGTTCATCCGGGTCTCCGCGGCCATGTCTTCGGCGATCTCGTCCATCGCGCGCAGCTGCGCGCCGGTGGGCCGGTAGGGCAACGCCGAGAGCACGCGGCGGCGGAGGCGCCCGTCACCCATGGTGGGATAGCCCTTGCCGCGGCGGCGGTTGATCCGCGCCAGACCCAGCGTCAGCTGATGCGCCAGCAGCTCGTCGTAGGCGAGCCGGGCGCGGGCCGGAGCCGTGGGGGTCAGCGCATCCATGCCATCGGGGGCATGCGCCGTCTCCAGCGCTGCGCGCCAGTCGGGCCAGCCTTCGCGGTCCTTGAGCGGGCCGTCGATCCATTCCGCAAGTTCCGGCGCGCGGGTGAGCGCCCCGGCCACGGCGCGGGCCATCAGCTTCTGCGTGACCCCGGCGGTCAGCGGGTAGACCGGCTCGAAGAGTGGCAGGCTGTGCGCCTCTTCGGGTGGCAGCATGTGGTCCGGGTGGACCATCTGGGCGAGACCGTCGAACAGTTCGACCTTGCCCGAGACCAGCCGCCGCGCCCCCTCGGGCAGCACGCGGCTCAGGTAGTCGGCGCGGCCGTGGAAGAACACCAGCTGAAAGGTGGTCTCGGCGTCCTCGACCTGGATGCGGTAGGGCCGCCCCTTCACCGCGGGCGGCATGTGGCGCAGCACCTGCACCTCGACGGTCACCGTGCCCGGCAGATCGGCGCCCTCAACCGAGGGGCGCGGGCGGCGGTCGATCACCGAATGCGGCAGCGTCAGCAGCAGGTCGCGCGGCGCGACAACGTCCAGCCCCTCCATCGCCTGCGCGGTCTTGGGGCCGACGCCGTCCAGCGTCTTCAGCTCTGCAAAGAGCGGCCAGAGGGCCTCGGGGCGCTGGCTCATCTCCGGGTCATCCGCCGATCAGCGCGAGCCACGCGTCCTCGTCCATCAGCCTGACACCCAGCTCTCGCGCCTTGTCTTCCTTGCTGCCCGCCCCGGGACCCGCGACGACGATATCGGTCTTCTTCGACACCGAGCCCGAGACCTTGGCCCCCAGCGTCTCGGCGCGGGCCTTGGCCTCGGCGCGGGTCATCTTTTCCAGCGTGCCTGTGAAGACCACGGTGAGCCCGGCGACAGGGCTGCCCTCGGTCGCCGGCCGTTCGGCGTCCTGGATGTCTAGATGCGCCACCAGCCGGTCGACCGAGGCGCGCTCGGCCTCCTGATGCAGCGAGGTCACCAGCGAAACCGCGACAATCGCGCCGATGCCGTCGATGCCCACCAGATCGTCCCAGGCGGCACGCGCCTCGGGCGCGACCTTCGGCTCCTCGGCCCAGACCGCATCCTGCGTTTCCTTGATGCGAGCACGGCGACCGGCGGAGGCGGCAGCCTTGCGCTCGTCCTCGACGGCAGCTTCGGCCTTGCGGTAGCGCTCGACCGCCGGAACCGCCTGATCGACGGCGGCGATCATCGCGGCCCAGCTGAGGTAGTGCTTCGCCAGATCCTTCGCGACCACCTCGCCGACGTGGCGCATCCCGAGCGCGAAGATCACCCGGTTGAGCTCGATCTTCCGCTTCTCGTCGATCGCGTCGAAGAGGTTGGAGGCGCTCTTGTCGCCCCAGCCCTCGCGGTTCTTCAGCTGCTGCATGCCCGAGCCGTAGCGCGTCTTCAGCTCGAAGATATCCGCCGGCTCCTTGATCCAGCCATCGCGGTAGAACTGCTCGACCTGCTTGGCACCGAGACCCTCGATGTCGAAGGCCGCGCGGGACACGAAGTGCTTCAGCTTCTCCACCGCTTGCGCCGGACAGACGAGGCCGCCGGTGCAGCGGCGCACGGCGTCGCCCTCCTCCCGGATCGCCTCGGAGCCGCACTCGGGGCAAGTGGCGGGGAAGACATAGGGCTGCGCATCCTCGGGGCGCTTGCTGAGATCGACGTCGGCCACCTTGGGGATCACGTCCCCGGCACGGTAGACCTGCACCCAGTCGCCGACGCGGATGTCCTTGGCGCCGCCCTCAGGGTCGGGGCGGATCACTTCGCCCTTGGCGTCGCGCCCGGCGATGTAATCCTCGTTGTGCAGCGTGGCGTTGGAGACCACGACCCCGCCCACGGTGACCGGGGTCAGCCGCGCCACCGGGCTGAGCGCCCCGGTGCGGCCGACCTGGATGTCGATCGCCTCGAGCCGGGTCCAGGCCAGCTCGGCGGGGAACTTGTGCGCGATCGCCCAGCGCGGCGTCGTCGAACGGAACCCGAGCCGACCCTGAAGGCCGAGGTCGTTGACCTTGTAGACCACGCCGTCGATGTCGTAGCCGAGCGTGGCGCGCTGTTCCTCGATCTTGCGGTATTGCGCAATCATCTCGCGCGGGCCGTCGCAAAGCTGCGTCAGCGGGTTGGTCTGGAAGCCCAGCGCCTGCAGCCGTTCGATGGAGCCCATCTGCGTTTCGGCCAGCGGCGCAGAAAGCTCACCCCAGGCGTAGGCGAAGAAGCGCAGCGGCCGGGCGCGGGTGATCTCGGCATCGAGCTGGCGCAGCGAGCCGGCGGCGGCATTGCGCGGGTTGGCGAAAAGCTTGCCGCCACGGGCTTCCTGCCGCGCATTGAGCGCGGCGAAATCCTCATGGCTCATGTAGACCTCGCCGCGCACCTCCAGAACATCGGGCGCCCCCTCGAGGCGCTGCGGGATGTCGGCGATGGTGCGGGCGTTGGCGGTGACATTCTCGCCCACGGACCCGTCGCCTCGGGTGGCGGCCTGCACCAGCTCGCCGTTTTCGTAGCGCAGCGACAGCGAGAGACCGTCGATCTTGGGCTCGGCGGTATAGGCCAGCCCAGCGCCGCCCTCCATGCCGAGGTAGCGCCGGATTCGGGCGTCGAACTCGTCGACCTCCTCGGGCTCGAAGGCATTGCCGAGCGAGAGCATCGAGACAGCGTGCCGGACCTTGGAGAAGCCCTCGGCCAGCGGGGCCCCGACCTGTTCGCTGGGACTGTCCTCACGCTTGAGGTCGGGGAAACGCTCCTCGATCTCGAGGTTCCGGCGTTTCAGCGCATCATATTCCGCATCCGAGATCTCGGGCGCGTCCTTGGTGTGGTAGGCGGTGTTGGCCTGCGCCAGAATATCGGCAAGCCGGGCCAGCTCGTCCCGCGCCTCTGCCTCCTTCAGTGCCTCTACCGGTGTCTCCGCCACGTTCTGGGCCATCGCCGCATCCCTTGCTCACGCCTTTTGGCAGACGTGATAGGGCGCGCGGCGGGGCGCGTCCAGAGTCAGGCGTTCACCGCCATGGCGCTGACCGGCGGCTCGGGGTCGCGCAACACGTAGCCACGCCCCCAGACCGTCTCAATGTAATTCTCGTCCCCGGTGGCTTCCGACAGTTTCTTGCGTAGCTTGCAGATGAACACGTCGATGATCTTCAGCTCCGGCTCATCCATCCCCCCGTAGAGATGATTGAGAAACATCTCCTTGGTCAGCGTGGTGCCCTTACGCAGCGAGAGCAGCTCGAGCATCTGATATTCCTTGCCGGTCAGATGCACGGCGCGTTCGCCCACGCTGACGGTCTTGGCGTCGAGGTTCACCGAGACCTTTCCGGTCCGGATGATCGACTGCGAATGCCCCTTGGACCGGCGGATGATGGCGTGAATGCGGGCCACCAGCTCGTCGCGGTGGAACGGCTTGGTCAGATAGTCATCGGCCCCGAAGCCGAATCCCTTGATCTTGTTGTCGGTGTCATCCGCGCCGGAGAGGATCAGGATCGGTGTATTGATGCGCGCCAAGCGCAGCTGGCGCAGCACCTCGTGCCCGTGGATATCCGGCAGGTTCAGATCCAGCAGGATCAGGTCGTAGTCATACAGCTTCGCCAGATCGATGCCTTCCTCCCCGAGGTCGGTGGCATAGACGTTCAGGTTCGCGTGGTTCAGCATCAGCTCGATGCTCTTCGACGTGGTCGGATCGTCTTCAACCAGAAGGATGCGCATGGCCGTCTCCGATTTTCTCTACCCCTGCGCCGAGCCTGTCCCAATTTAGTTAATGGTTCTTTACCCCAGCCCCGCGCAGTCTAGGCAAGACGGCACTTCAATCAACTTTCGACAGAGTCTCATAAGGATAGGTCGCGCAAAATTTCTCGGAAGCGGGTGCCGCGAAGGGCCCTATGGGCCGCCTTGACCTTTCTCGGAGGCGGCCGAGACGCATCTCCGCCCCCCCAGCCAGGGCGGCCCGCGTCCCCGACTATGCTCGCGCTAGGCGCTCCCCTCCCGGAACCTCTGCACCAGCGTGGCCTTCAGCGCCTCCTCTCCATGGCTGGAGACGGCATTGAGCCATTCCGCCAGTTCCTCGGAGCTGAGGGCATAGTGCTCCATTGCCTGCGTCTCGGTGAGCAGCCCGTGGCGGACGGCACGCACCACGGCTGCCTTTCGCGATGCGACCCAGCGCCGGGTCTCCGGCGGCGGCAGGTCGGCCCGTGTCATGATCGAGCCGTCAGGCAGTGTCACCGCGCGCGGGCCATCGATCTTCTTCAGGTACATGGTCGTCGTCCCGTGTGGCCTCACCCTGTGCCGGGCCCCGTCAGGAGCCCCTGTGCCGACACGCTGGTTTCCTGCCATTGTCTCGGGGGCGCCGGATTGCCATATATGCGGCTTCGCGGACCGCTCGGCCCTGCGGCGCCCCGAGGCGCGACCGGGCTCAGCGCTCCGACCCAGCTATGGGGGTGACGCATATTGGCCTTGCGTGATTTAACGCTGTCTAAAACGCGCCCTTGTTAGTAAGACGCATTTTCCTATATTCCCCCGGACTCCCGGAGACTGACGATGGCCCTCGATACCCAGACCCTGAACTCGCTTGGCTTTGCGAAATCCCCCGCCGAAACGCGGGTGGTGGTTGCCATGTCCGGCGGCGTGGACAGCTCCGTCGTTGCCGCTATGCTGGCCGAGGAAGGCTACGACGTGGTCGGCGTGACGCTGCAACTCTACGACCACGGCGCGGCGCTGGCCAAGAAGGGCGCCTGCTGCGCCGGCATCGACATCCACGATGCCCGCCGCGTGGCCGAGCAGATGGGCTTCCCGCATTACGTGCTGGATTACGAGAACATCTTCAAGGACGCGGTGATCGACGAGTTTGCCGAGAGCTATCTTGGCGGGGCGACGCCGGTGCCCTGCATCCGCTGCAACGAGCGGGTGAAGTTCAAGGACCTGTTGGAGACGGCAAAGGACCTCGACGCCGATTGCATGGCCACCGGCCACTACATCCAGCGCATGGACGGTACAGAGGGTCCCGAGCTGCACTCGGCCGCGGATGCGAACCGTGACCAGAGCTACTTCCTGTTCTCCACCACCCCCGAGCAGCTGTCGTACCTGCGCTTCCCGCTGGGCCACCTGAAGAGCAAGGCCGAGACCCGGGAGCTCGCCGCCAAATACGGCCTGTCGGTCGCCGACAAGCCCGACAGCCAGGACATCTGCTTCGTGCCCGACGGCAACTACGCCTCGGTGATCGAGAAGCTGCGCCCCGGCGCCGCCGAGCCGGGCGAGATCGTGCATGCGGACGGGCGCAAGCTCGGCACCCACAAGGGTGTCATCCACTACACCATCGGCCAGCGTCGCGGCCTCGGCATCGGTGGGCTGGACGAGCCGCTCTACGTGGTGAAGCTGGACGTGGACGCCAAGCAGGTGGTGGTCGGCCCCAAGGAGATGCTGGCGACCCGCAAGATCCCGGTGCGCGAGATCAACTGGCTCGGGGATGAGCCCTTCACCAGCCGTGACGAATGGCACCTGAAGGTGAAGGTCCGCTCGACCCGCCCGCCGCGGGACGCGATCATCCGGCCGATCTCGGACACCGAGGCCGAGGTGGAACTGCTGACCCCCGAGGAAGGCGTCAGCCCGGGCCAGGCCTGCGTGTTCTACGCCCCCGAGGGCAGCCGCATCTTCGGAGGCGGCTGGATCTGGCGCGGCTACTGATCGTCGCACCCTCTTGCGGATGATACTTGCTGGGCCCATCCTTTCGACGAAAGGGTGGGCCTTGTCATGTCCTGGCTGAGCCGTCTGACCGAACGTCGAATCCTGAAATCTCTTGCCGAGGGCCGGTTGCAGGGCCTCGAGGGCGAGGGCAGGCCCCTGCCCGACCGCAGCGGCGAGGCGCATCTCGACCCGGGCGAGGCCATGGGCTTCCGCATCATGGCCGAGGCCGGTGCGCTGCCCGAAGAAATCACGCTCAAGAAGCAGGTGGCGGCACAGCAGCAGGTGCTGGCCGGGCTGACCGATCCCGCCGCGCGCAAGGCAGCCATGGCGCGGCTGGCCGATCTGCAGATGAAACAGTCCATGGCAGAGGAGGCCCGCCGCCGCTTCCTGCGCGATTAGCTGCCACCTACCAGACGGTCCTCGATGGGATAGATCAGCGGCGCATCGGCGAGCGCCTCGGCCGGGATCGGCGGCGACAGCAGGTGTCCCTGCCCGGCATCGCAGCCCATGGCCCGCAGGTAGCTCAGCTGGCCGGGGGTTTCGATCCCCTCCGCCACCACGCGGAAGCCGAAGCGTCGCGCCATGCCGAGGATCGCCTCCACCACGGCCCGGTCGCGGGGGCGTGCGCTCAGCCCCTGCACGAACTGCCGGTCGATCTTCAGCATGTCGATCGGCCAGGTTCCGAGATGGCGCAGGCTGCCGTAGCCCGTGCCGAAATCGTCGAGCGCGATCTTCGCACCACGTCCGCGCAGGTCCCGCAGGGTTCCGAAGGCCCGCCCGCCGGTCTCGCCCAGCATGACCGTCTCGGGCACCTCGATAACGATCACCGTCCAGGGCAGGTCCAAATCCGCCAGCAACTGCCCAAGGTCCTCGGCAAACGAGCGGTTGTGCAGGTCGAAGCCGGTGACATTGATCCCGATGCGCAGCGGCGCATCCTCGACCGAGCGACGGACCGTCAGCCTCCGCAGCACCTGCGTGGCCTGGGAGATGATGCTGCGGGTCAGCTGCTGGGCCAAGACGCCGTTCTCGAAGATCGGGTAGAACCGCTCCGGCCCCATGACCTCGCCGCCGACCCCCTGCCAGCGGGCGAGCACCTCGTAACCGGAACAATGTCCCGTCGCTAGGTCCACCACCGGATGGAACACCGGCCTGATCTCGCCCTCGGCCAGCGCACCGGAAAAGTTCCGGACAAGCTCGCGCAGGCTGAAGCGCAAGTGCCTGTGGGGGTCGAAGATCACCTCGCTGCCACGTCCCGCCTCCTTGCCTGCATAGAGCGCGGTATCGGCAAGCTCGAACAGCGCATCGTAGCCTTCGCCGTGGCGCGGGAACAGCGCCGCGCCCATGCTGACACTGCCCAGTTCCGGCTTGCCCATGGTCTCGCCCAGCCGGGCCAGGGCCTTGCGGCACGCTTCCATGCCGCGCACCAGCGCCGACTCGGCCTCCGCCGGCAGAGGCAACAGCACCGCGAACTCGTCGCCGCCGATGCGCCCGATCAGCGCCTCCGCCGCGACGCTGCCCTGCAGGGCCCCGGCAATCGCAGTGAGGTAGATGTCGCCGAACTGGTGCCCGTGCAGGTCGTTGATCTGCTTGAAGTGATCAACGTCCAGCAGAACCAGAGCATGTGGCTCCCGCCCCGCCGCCAGCGCGGCGCGCGCCCTTTCCTTGAAGCTTCGTCCATTGCTGAGCCCGGTCAGCGCATCGGTCTGCACCTGTCGCTGCAAGTCCGCCGCGTGGCGCCCCAGAGCTGCCATGTCCCGCGCCATGGCCAGTTTCGCGCGCCGCTCGGACAGCAGCGCCTCGAGCATCGTCAGGAAGGGCCGCGCCCTGCGCTCGACGTCGAGCGCCCCGCCTTGGTCCGCTACATAGCACAGCACAACCGTGCCCAGACCCGGGCCTCGGAGATCGCCAATGCTCTTGATCAGGAACCGGTGCCTGCGCCCGCCCACATCGCGCTCGTTGAGCCGCGTCCGGCGCGCGCAGCTGGCGGCGCCCTCTTCGTCGACAAGGCAGCGCAGGCTTTCGGCCAGCGCGCCATCGAGAGGCGCGGCCATACGGACCGGTCGGGGACCCACCACCTCCGCGGCGAGATCGATCAGGCAGGCCGCGGCGCCGCTGAGTGGCAGCGCAGACGCGCCGATCCGGTCCAGCAAGGCGTCAAGATCGGACGCCGGCAGGCTGCCGCGCGCAAAAACATCGGTGTCCGGCAGGCCGTTCATCATCGATGATACCCCCTGGCTCGTGAGAATGCGTCAAACCAAATGCATGCGGCGCCTGACCGAGCAATCTTTCGGCGGTGCCTCCCGGTGACTGAAAGCGACGCCGGTTCGTTCAGATTTTAGGAGAAGTGTTAAGAAGTTGTTAACTTCCGTGGGCTGGCCGGTCGCGCTGACAGGCGCATGCCCGCGATGAGGCTGCGAGGGCCTTTCGCCGCGGCGCTATCCGTCGCGGCCCGGGTCGCTCGGGTTGCTGGAAAACACTGCGAGCTTGTTGCCCTGCGGATCGCGTAGATAGCCGACGTAGAACCGAGGTCCATAGGCGGCTCGGAACCCCGGCGCGCCCGCGTCGGACCCACCTGCGGCTATCGCGGCGGCGTGAAGGGCGCGCACCTGCGCCTGATCGCGCGCCTCAAAGGCGACCATGGCCCCATTGCCGGCCGAGGCCGGGAGACCATCGAAGGTCGGCTTGACGTAGAAGTCCGGCAGAGCGTGCAATTGGCCCGCCTGTGCGGGCAGCACATAACTCAGGCCCTTGGGCCCTTCCGTCACGCTGTAGCCGAGAGGCGGCAGGACCGCGGCATAGAACCGCTTCGCCCGGGCAATGTCATCCGCGCCGACCGTGACATAGGCAATCATGCGCTCCGTCCCCTTCCGCAGCTCTGGTCCTTCGGAGGTCCGCCTCTCGCGCAGCTCCCGGCGCTATGGAGACCATCCCGTACCGTCCGCGCAAGACCGAGCAGGACGGTGCGAAAAAAGACGCCGCCCGATCGGGCGGCGTCTGGCAGGTCGTGCGGCTGGCGTTCAGAGGTAGTCCGAGCGCTGCAGGCCGTATTTGGCCATCTTCTCGTTCAGCGTCCGGCGCGGCAGGCACAGCTCGTCCATCACCGAGGAGATCGACCCCTTGTGGCGGCGCATGGTGTTGTCGATCAGCATGCGCTCGAAGGCTTCCACGTATTCCTTGAGCGGCTTGCCCTCGGTGGTCATCACCGGCTGCATGTCCTCGTGGTCGTTCATCAGCAACGAGGCGATGGTGCCCGTGCCACGGCGCGACTGCAGCACCGCACGCTCTGCGAGGTTGATGAGCTGGCGCACGTTGCCCGGCCAGGGAGCCTGCAGCAGCTGCGCCGCCTCCTGTGCCGAGACCTGCGGCGAGTCGCAGCCGTATTCGTCCGAGAACTGCTCGGAGAAGCGGGTGAACAGCGTCAGGATGTCCTCGCCGCGCTGGCGCAGCGGCGGCACGGTGATCTTCAGCGCCGCGAGCCGGTAGTAGAGATCGGGGCGCAGCGCGGTCTCGCAGGTGCGGCCCTCGTCCTGCAGGTTGCAGATCGCCACGATGCGCGTCTCGGGCGGGGTGCCCTGATCGTTGATCACCGACAGAAGGCGGGCCTGCGAGGCGTCCGACAGGCTCTCGATGTCCTCGAGCACCAGAGTGCCGCCACGCGCCTCCTCGATCGCCGGCAGGCGCGTGTCCTCGGGCTGCATCGGGCCGAAGAGGCGGCGCATCAGCGCGTCCTCGTCCATCGCCGCGCAGGAGATCAGCACGAACTTCTTGCCCGCGCGCGAGCCCACGGCGTGCAGCGCGTGGGCGATCAGCGTCTTGCCGGTGCCGGTCTCGCCGTCGATCAGCACGTGGCCGTCGGCCTGCCCCAGATCGAGCACATCCTCGCGCAGGCGCTCCATGGCGGGGCTCTGTCCGATCAGCTTGCTCATCAGCTGGCCGCCGTCCGACAGCTCGCGGCGCAGCACGCGGTTGTCGAGCGTCAGGCGGCGGGCATTGGTCGCCTTCTTGGCCAGCTCGGACATGCGGTCGGGGTTGAACGGCTTCTCGAGGAAGTCATAGGCCCCGATGCGCATCGCCTCGACCGCCATCGGCACGTCGCCGTGGCCGGTGATCATGATGACGGGCAGCGCGCTGTCGTTGCCCATCAGCTTGCGGAGGAACTGGATGCCATCCATGCCGGGCATGCGGATGTCCGAGATCACGATGCCCGGATAATCCGCGCCAACGGCGCCGAGCGCCTCTTCGGCGCTGGAATAGGTTTCGGTGTCATACCCGGACAGAGCCAGCCACTGGCTGATCGACTGGCGCATGTCCTTCTCGTCGTCGACGATGGCGATCTTCATGGCTTTGGTCATTCGGTCTGGTCGCCTTTTGTTGTGTTCTTCTTACGCGGTCTCATACTGGTCAGGACGGCCCGTCACTCGGCCGCCGCAGGGCTCTGGTTCAAGATAGGAAGCTGCATCTCAAAAACAGCCCCTCCCTCGGTTCCGTTCCGCGCCGTGAGCCGCCCGCCGAGGTCGCTGACGATCCCCGAAGAGATCGCAAGGCCAAGGCCGGTGCCGTCGCCGGGCTGCTTGGTGGTGTAGAAGGGCTCGAACAGCGCATCGAGATCCTCGATCCCGTGGCCGTTGTCGCGCACGCTCAGCGTCGCGGTCTCGCCGCTGGCGAGGATGATCTCGATCTCGGGGTTGGCGACCGACTTGGTCGCGTCGATGGCGTTGCGCAGCAGGTTCACCAGAACCTGCTCGATACGCATCCGGTCGCCCATCACCATCACCGGCTGATCGGGCAGAATCTTCGAGATGCGCACCCGCCGCGCCTTGAGCTGCGGCTCCATCATCGATAGCGAGGAGGCCAGCGCATCCCCCATGTCGACAGGCACGAAATTCGCCTGCCCCTTGCGCGCGTAGCTCTTCAGCTGGCGGGTGATCGCCCCCATCCGCTCGATCAGGTCGTCGATGCGGGAAAAGGCGGTCATCGCCTCCTCTGGGCGGTTGCGTTTGAGCAGCAGCCGCGCCCCGGCGAGATAGGTCTTCATCGCCGCCAGCGGCTGGTTCAGCTCGTGGCTGACGGCGGCGGACATCTCTCCCAAGGCCGCCAGCTTGGAACTCTGCTCCAGCGTCTGCTCGGCACTGGCGAGATCCTTCTGCACCTTCTCGCGCTCGGCAATCTCGCGCTGCAGCCGCGCGTTCAGCGCGCGCAACTCGACGCTCTCGCGCTGGAACAGCGCCATGCGCAGCGCGGTCTTGCGCGACAGCGCATAGAAGGCCGAGGCCGCCAGCAGGGCAAAGGCCATGATCTCCAGCGCCAGCACCGCGTTCACCTTCTCGCGCACCGAGGCATAGGTGGTAAAGGTCGCCATGGTCCAGCCGCGGAACGGGATGCGCCCGTCGATGCGCATCACCGCCTCGCCGCGCAGGTAGGCGTCGGCGGGCAGCGCGGTCCAGTCAGCGGTGGCCTTGATGGCCCGCTCGATGGCGTTCTCGGCAGGCTGGCGCGCCAGCGCCTCCTCCATGGTGCGCCCGCGCCAGCGCGGCTCGGTCGCCAGGATGATGCGCCCCTCGGAATCGAGCACCGCCACGGCATCGGTGATCCCCGCCCAGGCACGTTCGAACTTGGCCAGATCGACCTCGACCATGATGACGCCGATGGCCGAGTTCTGGCTCTCCATGCGGCGCGAATAGGTGAAGGAATAGCCCCCCGCCTCGCGCTCCTGCACGGTAAAGACGGTGGTATTGGCGCGCAGCGCGTCGACGTAATAGGCCTCGGAGCGGTGGTTCGAGCCGAGCCGGTTGCGGTCGGTCGCCGCCACGGTGCGCCCGTCGCGATCAAGCAGCATCAGCGAGGCCGCGCCGATCTCGTCGACATAGGAAATCAGCCGCTGCGTCGACTGGCTGAAGTCGCCCGAGTTCAGCGCGCCGATCAGCGCCGGGTCCCGCGCCAGAAGTTGCGGCACGATGGCGTTGCGGCGCAGCTCGGAGAGGATGTTGCCGGAATAAAGCGCCAGCCGCAGCTCGGCGCGGTTGCGCGTCGAGGCGGTGGAGCGGTCGGTCAGCAGGACGTTGGTGATCCACACCGTGCTGACCGCAAGCACCAGCAAAAGGATGAGCGCCGCCCGCACCCGCCAACTCAGCGGGCCCGAACGCCGTCTGTCAATCTTGTCACTCGCGAGCTCCGACATGGCGCCCAACTTACGCTGCGCGCCGGGCCGGCTCAAGCGGTGCCGGTCAAGCCTCGGCGAGAGCCGCCGTCAGATTGGCGAAAAGACGCGCACCGTCCTCGTTGCCCTGCGCCGGATCGCAGGCCCGCTCGGGGTGCGGCATCATCCCCAGAACACGGCGATTTTCCGAGAGAATCCCGGCGATGTCGCGATCCGCGCCGTTGGGGTTGTCGGTGTAGCGGAAGGCCACGCGGCCCTCGCCTTCCAGCATGTCGAGCGTCGCCGCATCGGCGGTGTAATTGCCGTCGTGATGCGCGATCGGGATGCCGATCATCTCGCCCGTCTCGTAGCCGCGGGTGAAGACGGACTGGCTCTCGGCCACTTCCAGCCCGACGGTGCGGCAGATGTACTTGAGGTTCGCGTTGCGCAGCAGCGCACCCGGCAGCAGCCCGGTCTCGGTGAGGATCTGGAAGCCGTTGCAGACGCCGAAGACGTAGCCGCCGCGCTCGGCATGGGCCTTCACGTCCCGGCAGATCGGCGAGTTGGCGGCGATGGCGCCGCAGCGCAGATAGTCACCGTAGGAGAAGCCGCCCGGCAGGCCGACGATGTCGATGCCCGCGGGCAGCGAGGTGTCCTTGTGCCAGACCATCTCGACCTCGAGCCCGGCCTGTTCGAAGGCCATCTTCAGATCACGATCGCAGTTCGATCCGGGGAAGACGATGACGGCGGCTTTCATGGGCACTCTCCTGAACGGCCTCGCGGCGCGCTGCGGCGCCGCCCCCGCGTCAGCGGGTGAAATCGGTGATCACGGCCACGCCCGGAGGCGTCGGCCCGTTGAACGCCGCCAGCTCCGCCCCGGCCTTGCTGAGGGGAATCTCGCGCGCGATAAGCGGGCTCATATCCACCTTTCCGCGCGTAATCAATCCAAGCAGCGACGGATAGCGATGCGAGGGCATGCCGCGGGTGCCGTAAAGCGCCAGATTGGCCATGTAGACGGCATTCATGTCCACCTCCTGCACCGCGTGATGGCCCACCGGCATGCCGACCTGCACGTGCCGCCCCAAGGGCCGCAGGCAACGGATCGAGGCGTTGACGGTCTGCGGAATCCCCAGCGCCTCGACGCTGACATGCGCGCCGCCGCCGGTGATCTCCCTGATCTTCGCCGCCGCATCCTCCTCGGCGGCGTTCACCGCCGCATCCATGCCGAGCGAGAGCGCGTGATCGAGCTTCTCCTGCACCACGTCCACGACCACCACATGCGCGCCGAGCGCGCGCCCCAGGATGGCCGCCGACAGCCCGATGCCCCCGGTGCCATGCACCGCCAGCCATTCACCGCCCTGTAGCGCCGCCCGCCCGGTCAGCGCGTGCCAGGCGGTGGTCACCCGGCAGCCAAGCCCCGCGGCCAAGGTCGGCGACATGCCCTCGGGCAGGCGCGCGAGATTGAAGTCGCGCGGCACGGCGACATATTCGGCAAAGGCGCCGGGTTCGATGAACCCCGGCAGGCGCTGATCGAAGCAGGTGTGCTGCTGCCCCTCGCGGCATTGCGGGCAGGTGCCGCAGGCAAGAATGAAGGGCGCGACCAGCTTGTCGCCGACCTGCCATTGCGAGTCCGGCCCGGCCTCGACCACCTCGCCGCAATATTCATGTCCCTGGATCTGACCGGGCTTCACCCGCGGGTGTTCCCCCGACCAGCCGTGCCAGTCCGAGCGGCAGACGCCGCAGGCCAGCACCTTCAGCACCACGCCGTCCGCGGGGCACTCCGGCATCGGAACGTCTTCGATGGACAGGTCGGCGTTATACTCTCTCAGCACCGCGGCGCGCATGGGACATCTCCTCCAGATTCTGCGATCACAGAACGACAGCTGCCCGGCAAAGGCAAGCCCTCCCGATCCTGCGCCCGCGCCTGTCGAACATATCCCGCCCGCGCCGCGTCCGCCCGCCCCTCCCTGCCTTCTTCTCTTTCAAAATACGCCGGGGGTGAGCCGCGCAGCGGCGAGGGGGCAGCGCCCCCTCATACCTCGAGATTTTCGGCGACGCCGCCCTCGCTTTCGCGTGGAGCGGTCGGGTCAGGGGTGCGCCTCGGGGCACTGCACATATCGTTGGGATTGTGCCCCCTCTCCTGCTCCGTCCCCCGCCATCCCCACGCAGCCCTTGAGCAATTGCCCCTGCGGCGATACATCTGCGCAACTGACCAGAGGACGATATCCATGCCCATCAAGCTGCCCGAAGACCTTCCCGCCTACGCCGTGCTCTCGCGCGAGGGCGTGATGGTCATGTCCGAGGACAGCGCCTCGCGGCAGGACATCCGGCCCCTGCGCATCGCCCTGCTCAATCTCATGCCCAAGAAGATCCAGACCGAGAACCAGTTCGCGCGCCTCATCGGGGCCACGCCGTTGCAGATCGAGTTCAGCCTGATCCGCATGACCGAGCACCAGACGCGGAACACCGCCGCCGAGCACATGGAGGCCTTCTACCGGCCCTTCTCCGAGGTCGAGGCCTCGGGCGAGAAGTTCGACGGGCTGATCATCACCGGCGCGCCGATCGAGCATCTGGAGTTCGCCGAGGTCACCTACTGGAACGAGCTGAAACGCGTCTTCGACTGGAGCCAGACCCATGTGCACGCCACCTTCGGCGTCTGCTGGGGTGGCATGGCGATGATCAACTACTTCCACGGGGTGAAGAAGCACATCCTCGATCACAAGGCCTTCGGCTGCGTGCGCCACCAGAACCTCGCCCCCGCCTCGCCATTCCTGCGCGGCTTCTCGGACGACATGGTGATGCCGGTGTCGCGCTGGACCGAGATGCAGCGCGCCGAGATCGAGGCCGCGGGTCTGCCGGTGCTGATCGACTCGCCCGAGACCGGCCCGGCGCTGGTCGAGGACAAGGCGCATCGCGCGCTCTACATCTTCAACCACCTCGAGTACGACAGCACCACGCTGAAGGACGAGTACGACCGCGACGTCGAGGCCGGCAAGCCGATCAACGTGCCCGCCAACTACTACCCGAACGACGATCCGACGAAAAAGCCGCAGAACCGCTGGCGCAGCCACGCGCATCTGCTCTTCACCAACTGGATCTCTGAAATCTACATGACCACGCCCTTCGACCTCTCGCGCATCGGCACCGAGTCCACCGACTGGCGCGCCGCGACCAAGGTCGGGGCCTGAGCCATGTGGCAGGTGCTGCTGCCGGTTGCCGCGCTGGTGCTGGCGGGCTGCGGGCTCGCCGGCGGCAAGGCGGCAAAAGAGGAAGCCGCCGCCGAAGCCGCCTTTCCGCCCGAGGGCCGCTTCCTGCAGGTGGGCGGTCGCCGGGTGCATTACGTCGAGCAGGGTTCCGGCCCGGCGCTGGTGCTGATCCACGGCGCCAGCGGCAACCTGCGGGACTGGACCTTCGACGCCGTCTCCCGGCTGAGCCCCGATTACCGCGTCATCGCCTTCGACCGCCCGGGGCTCGGCTATACCGAGGCCGAAGCGGACGGTGACAGCATCTTCGAGCAGGCCGCGCTGCTCTCGGCTGCCGCCGCGCAGCTCGGCGCGACGCGCCCCATCGTGCTCGGCCAGTCCTACGGCGGCGCGGTGGCGCTGGCCTGGGCGGCGAACCACCCCGAACGGGTCTCGGCGCTGGTACTGCTGGGCGCCGCCTCGCAGCCCTGGGAGGGCGGACTGCCGTTCTTCTACAAGCTGACCGCCGGCCCGCTTGCGCCGCTGGCCAATCCCGCCATCGCCGCCTTTGCGCCCGACGCCAGGGTACAGGAGGCGATCACCGAGGTCTTCGCCCCCAACCCCGTGCCGCCGGGCTATGCCGCTCATATCGGTGCACCGCTGACACTCCGCCGCGAAAGCCTCGACGCCAATGCCCGCCAGCGCGCCAGCCTCAAGGCCGAGATCCGCAGCCTCGCCCCGCGCTACCCGGCGTTCGACCTGCCGGTGGAGCTCATCCACGGCGAGGCCGACACCACCGTCGGTCTGCAGATCCACTCGGTGCCCACGGCGGCGCAGATCCCCGGGGCCAACCTCGTCACCCTGCCCGGCACCGGCCACATGCCGCAGCACGTCACCCCCGCGCAGATGGACGCCGCCATCGCCCGCGCCGCCGCCCGCGCGGGTTTGCGCTAGCCGCCGCTTCGCCCCATATTGAGCAGAAGCAACCAGATGGAAGGACCAGCGCCCGTGTCCAAGTCGTCCAAGTCGTCCAGGCCCTTCGATGGCGCGATCAGCGCCTACTTCGAAAAGGAGGCCCCCAAGGAAATCCGCGAGGCCATCCGCCGCGCCGACAAGGACGACATCCTCTCACCCAGCTACCCCTACTCCGAGGAGATGAAGGGCAAGGCCTACGACAAGCAGATGAAGACCCTGCAGATCGAGCTGATGAAGCTGCAGCGCCACGTCAAGGAAAGCGGCGAACGCATCGCCGTCCTCTTCGAGGGCCGCGACGCCGCCGGCAAGGGCGGCACGATCAAGCGCTTCCGCGAGAACCTCAACCCGCGCGGCGCCCGCGTCGTGGCGCTTTCCAAGCCCTCGGACACCGAGGCGACGCAATGGTACCTGCAGCGCTACATCGACCACCTTCCGGCGGGCGGCGAGATCGTCTTCTTCGACCGCAGCTGGTACAACCGCGGCGTGGTGGAAAAGGTCTTCGGCTTCTGCACCGAGGCGCAGCGCGAGCATTTCTTCGCGCAGGTGCCCGACTTCGAGAAGATGCTGGTCGAGGAGGGCATCAAGCTCTTCAAGTTCTGGCTCAACGTCGGCCGCGCCGAGCAGCTGCGCCGCTTCCTCGAGCGCGAGAAGGATCCGCTGAAGCAGTGGAAGCTCTCGTCGATCGACGTCGAGGGGCTGAAGCTCTGGGACGACTACGGCGCGGCGATCCAGGAGACGCTGTCGCGCAGCCATACCGTCGCCGCCCCCTGGACGGTGATCCGCTCGGACGACAAGAAGCGCGCCCGGATCGAGGCGATCCGCCATGTGCTCACCCATCTCGACTACGACAACAAGGACGAGCGCAACGTCGGCGCGCCCGATCCCAAGATCGCCGGAGGTCCCGACGTCTGGGATGGGTAAACGCGGCTACCACCACGGAAATCTCCGCCAGGCGCTGGTCGAGGCAGCGCTGCAACTGATCGAGGAAAAGGGCCCCACCGGCTTCACCCTGTCGGAGGCGGCGAAACGCGCCGGGGTCACCCCCGCCGCGGTCTACCGGCATTTCTCGGGGCGCGAGGATCTCATCGCCGAGGCGGCCCGGCAGGGCTACGAGATCTTCGGCGACCTGATGCAATACGCCTATGACAGCGGCCAGCCCTCGGCACTGGCGGCCTTCGAGGCCACCGGCCGCGCCTATCTAGCCTTCGCCCGCCGCCACCCCGGCCATTACATCGCCATGTTCGAAAGCGGCGTGTCGGTGAACCATTCGCCCGAGCTGGCAAGCGCCTCGCGCCACGCCCGCGGCGTGCTGGAAAAGGCCGCCTCGGACCTGTCGCAGCACATCCCGCCGGAGAAGCGCCCGCCCGCCTCGATGTTCTCGGCCCATATCTGGGCGATGAGCCACGGCGTAGTGGAACTCTTCGCCCGCAATTCGCCCGGCACCCAGTCGCCCTTCCCCGCAGACGAGCTGCTGGAGACCGGTATCGGCATCTACCTGCGCGGCCTCGGTCTCATCCCGCCCGACACCTGAGCTTCCACTTGTCAGAAATATCCCGGGGGAGCCGCCCCTGGCGGCGGGGGCAGAGCCCCCGCTTCCTCAAACAAAAGCCGCCCTTGGCGGCGGGGCAGAGCCTCCTCGACGCCCCCTTCAAGGACCGCGACATGACGCAAAAGACCTTCTACCTCGGCCTTGGCGGCCAGAAATGCGGCTCGACCTGGATCCAAGCCTATCTGAACCGGCAGCAGGGCAGCAATTTCGGCCGCCTCGGTGAATACCAGGTCTGGGAACATCGGCTCGGCGGCGTCTTTGCCCGCTACCAGGTGCCCATGCCGCCGCTGAAGGAGCGGCTGCGGGCGCGGCTGAAGACCACCCTCGGCGCGGAGGAACCCGCCCAGCACCTGCGCTGGCGGCTGCAAGCCGACCCCGAAGCCTATTTCGACTATTTCGCCGGGCTGCTGGCGCGTCCCGGCATCTCCCGCACCGGCGACATCACCCCCTCCTACGCCGCGCTGCCCCCCGAGACGCTGGCCCGCATCCGGGAGGGCTTCGACAAACGCGGCATCGCGGTGAAGGCGATCTTCTCGATGCGCGACCCGGTGGACCGGCTGCGCTCGCACATGCGGATGGAGATGGCCAAGGACCGGCTCGGCGCTGAGGAGAGCAACGCGGCGCCGCTCCGCGCCTTCTATGCGACCGCAGAGGCCGAGGCGCGCAGCCGTTACGACCGCACCATCGCGGCGGTCGAACAGGTCTTTGGTCCCGAGGATCGCTTCCTGTGCCTCTTCGAGGATCTCTTCACCCCCGAGGGGATCGCCGCGCTGTCGGAGTTCGCGCAGGTCCCCTGCGATCCGTCGCAGGGCGGACAGGCGGTCAACGCGCGGGCCAAAGGCTCAGGCAGCCTGCCGGACGATCTGCTCGCCGAAATCGCCGCGCACTACCGACCGGCCTACGAGGCCGCCGCGGCCCGGCTGCCCAAGGTCCGAACGCTCTGGCCCTCGGCGCCCTACGCGCTCACCAGCGCATGAGGCCGAGTTCGATGAGCTGCTCCGGCCCCTCGTAGCGCACGGACTTCTCGTCGAGAAAGCCATTCTCCACCCCGCCCATCTTCTCCAGAAGCTCGGCGTAGTAGCGGTACTTGGCGGCACCGTTGGAATGCGCCCCCCAGGAGATCGCACGGGAGATCTTGCCCGCGAATTCGGCGGTGTAAACGAAATGCGCGAGCGCCAGAAGCACCTGCTGCGAGGGCGGCAGATTGGCGTTATGGGTGTCGATGAGCCGGCTGTCCTTGCTGCGCAGGACCATCGGCGTCTTGTGGCGCGCCGCCTTCTGGAAGCTCTGCGCCTTGCGCACCCGCGAGGGCATGTAAATGCGGTGCCAGCCGCGCCGCTCAATCCTGGGCTTTATGTCGTAGCGGTTGAACAGCCGGGAGGTCTTGCTCTCGCCAACCAGTTCTGCCCCTCCGGGAGACAGCTCGACCAGCCGCTCGGCCTGAAAATAGGGATAGGCCGCCAGCAAATCGTCGAAGCTCTGCGGCAGCGAGCCGGATAGCCCCTCGACCGAGCCCGGGAAGAATTCCACCACCGAGGCCACCGCCGCCGCCGCGCCCTCGGCCTGCAGCCGAGCGGCGATCTCCTGCAGCGAGCCGACGCCCGGCGGCAGGAAGAGGAACTCGTCGGCGTCGACATAGGTGACATAGGCACCGTCGAACCACAGGTGCGGCAGCGCGATCTTGTAGAAGATCCCCGCGCGCTGGCGCTTGGGCTCCTGACCTTCGAGCTGGATCTCGATCTCCTCGCCATAGGCGCGCCGGGTGCGCACCACGCAGCAATCGGGCTGCGCCTCGAGCCAGGCGCCGGTGCCATCGTCCGAGCCATCGTCGATGATCAGGAACTGCTCAGCGCCGATCCGGCGGTAATGCTCGAAGAAGGCCGGGCAGAAGGCGATCTCGTTCCGGAAGGTCGAAAAGATCGTCAGCTTGCCGGGGTCGACCGGGCGCGAGACACGCTCCACGAGTTCTTCGACGCGATCCATCGTATATGGCGCCATACTAGGCCCTCCTTCTGCGCATTACTTCCGCGAGCCGCTCGCACATCTGCCCCACGTCATCGCCCGCGCGGGTCTTCTTGCGCTTGCCCCGCGGAGCGCGGACCTCGATTTCGCCGCCATCGCGCGGGACCGAACGGCTCCGGATGCAATCGGGCTGCATGTCCGGATAGTCGGTCGCTCCGTCGGCCGAGCCGTTGTCCACGACGATAAATTGGCGGACGCGGATCCCGCGGCGGTGATCGGGAAAGGCCGGCGCAAAGTGCATCTCGTTGCCAAGGATCGAGAAGACCGAGGTCTTTCCCGGGTCGACCGGCGGGTGGGTCAGCTCGAGAGGCGCGCTGACGTCCTTGAAGTCGAGAGATTGCATCGAGGGTCCAAGCGTCCGTTGTTCTGCCGATGTCATACGCCATCATGGGGCCGGAACACCACATTGGCGGAGATGTTTTCGCGGCAACCTGACCCGGCTCGGGAAAGCGCCGGTCGCGGCAGCGCGGCTGTCGATCAAGCCCGGCAACGCCGATTTCGGGACCCGTGCATTGCCCGCGGCGCGAACCTAACGAGCAAGGGCGCTAGGCAGCTTGCTAGCGTGTCTCGCGCCCAAGATCCTTGAAGCGCAGCACTTGGCCGGTGCTCCGGCCGGTATCGCTGTGGATCCGCGTATCGAGCCGTACGAGCGCCAGACCATCGATGGCCTCATCGCCAGTACGCCCATCTCCCCGATAAAACTCTTCATGAAAAAAGGGCCGCGTCGCGAGACGCAGCCCTTCGGTAGTTCGTAGGTCTCGATGCGATTAGCGCTTCGAGAACTGGAAGCTGCGGCGTGCCTTGCGCTTACCGAACTTCTTACGCTCGACGACGCGGCTGTCGCGGGTCAGGAAGCCTGCGGCTTTCAGGGCGCTGCGCAGCGACGGATCGTAGAGCTGCAGGGCTTTCGAGATGCCGTGCTTGACTGCACCGGCCTGACCCGAAAGACCGCCGCCTTTCACGGTGGCGTAAACGTCGAACTGGTCTTCGACGCCGGCGATGGTGAAGGGCTGGCGCAGGATCATCTGCAGCACGGGACGTGCGAAGTACTTCGCCTGTTCCTTGCCGTTCACCACGACCTTGCCGGAGCCCGGCTTGATCCAGACGCGGGCAACCGCGTCCTTCCGCTTGCCGGTCGCGTAGGAACGGCCAAGCTCGTCACGGACGGGCTCGCGCGGGGTTTCAACGACTGCGGGTGCGGTCTCGATGCCGGCTGCGGTGCCGAGCTCTTCCAGGGAGTTGATCTGTTCGGCCATGATTACACCCGGGTGTTTTTCTTGTTCATCGACTTGACGTCCAGCACTTCAGGCGACTGTGCCTCGTGCGGGTGCGCCGCGCCTGCGTAGATGCGCAGGTTGGTCAGTTGCTTGCGCGCCAGGCGGTTGCCCGGCAGCATGCGCTTGACGGCCTGGAACACGACGCGCTCGGGGTGTGCACCCTCGAGGATCTGGGCCTTCGTGCGGGACTTGATGCCGCCCGGGTGGCCGGTGTGCCAGTAGAAGTTTTCTTCACGCTTCTTGCCGGTCATCTGCACCTTGTCGGCGTTGATGACGATGACATTGTCGCCCATGTCCATGTGCGGGGTGAAGGTGGCCATGTGCTTGCCGCGCAGACGCATGGCGATGATCGAGGCGAGACGGCCGAGAACGACGCCATCCGCGTCGATCACGATCCATTTCTTCTCGATGTCTGCAGGAGTCGCAGAGAAGGTTTTCATCGTGGGTGCCCTTGAGCTGTTCATAGAGGACCCGCCTGGGGGGTCCGAATTCCGATGGGCGGGTTATAAGCACGCCGGCGGCGCAGTCAAGCACCCTTGTTTGCGATTTATGTCGCGTTTTCAATGCGATGCAAAAACGGTATCTAAATACCTCACAGAATCTGGCGCCGAACGCCCGCAAACCCTCGGTCAGACGAGGATCTGCTCCGGCGGATCGTCCAGCAGCCGCCGCAGCCTCAGAATCGCCTGCTCGAACTCGGGCAACGGCACCTGCCCGTTCATCCCGATGCGCACTGCATGCGGGGCAAAGGCATCGCGCAGGGCGAACTCCTCGGCCGCCCGCACCTGCACCCCCTGCGCCTCGGCCGCCATGCAGAAGGCCGCCGCCCGCCAGCCCGGCGGCAGCCGCAGCCAGACGAAGGGCGCCTCCTCGCTCCAGCGCAGCTCGTGGCCGCCGAGGACATTTACCGTGCTGCGCACGTAGAGCGCGTTGCGCTCACGCACGGCCCGGACAATCTGCTTCGTCTCCTGCCGGGCCAGCAGGTCGGCCACCAGGTCCGCCAGCGGCAGCGCCAGACCGAAGAACCCGTATTCCGCCGCGCGCCGCAGATCGCCCCGCCGCACCCGCGGGGCAATGGCAAAGCCCACCCTCAGCCCCGGTGTCAGGGTCTTGGAGATCGACGAGACGAACCAGCCCTGCTCGGGCAGCATCGCACGGTAGGTCTCACAGCGCGCCTGCCCGAGGAAGGTGCTGTCGTCCTCGAGGATGTGCAGCCCGCAGCTGCGCGCCACCTCGGCGATCTCGCGCCGCCGCTCGGGCGGGGTGACGATGGTGGTGGGGTTGTGCAGCGCCGGCGAGGTGCAGAGCAGCTGTGCCTCATGCTTCCGCGCCAGCTCGCGCAGCGCGTCGGGGCGGATGCCCTGCTCATCCATCGGCACCGGCACCGGCTCGGCGCGCAGGAGTTCGGCGGCGCGGCGAAAGCCCGGGTAGCAGAGTTCCTCCACAAGCACGACGGGGCGCCGCCCGCGCAGCACCGCCTGCATGACCAGCGAGATGCCGTTCTGCGCGCCGTGGCTGAGCACCAGGTCCTCGTGGTGGACCTGCCCCAGCGGCACGTCCGACAGCCAGTCGAGCGCCACCTGCCGGGCCGGGGCGAAAGCGCGGCTGGTGGGATAGTCCATCAACCCCGGAGCCGGGCGGGCCGAAATCCGCGCCAGCGCCTCGCGCACCAGCGCCACCTGCCCGAGATCCGGAATGCGACCGGTGAACAGGCTGACCATGCGATCGCCGGACTCCGTGACCTCGCGCGGGCCGCTCTCGATGAGGAGCGGCGCGGCTTTCTCCACCTCGCCACGCACGAAGGTGCCGCGGCCGACCTCGGCCACCAGCACGCCCTCGTCTGTCAGGATTGTATAAGCCCGCGCCACGGTGCCCGGCGTCATGCCAAGCCGCCATCCGAGCTCGCGCACCGGTGGCAATCGCGTGCCTGCCGAAAGCTGCCCATGCGTAATGCCATCGCGCAAAGCGCTTGCGAGGGCACGATATTTCGGTCCGGATGCCTGATTTTCGAACAGGTCGAAAATTGTATCGGTGACAATGTTTTGCTCGACGGTCATTGGGGCACAATGTATCAATCCAGTCATGAGATCAAGATAATTGTACCGATACAAAACTGGAGACACACCGATGGCACATGCCGCCCACGCCCCGTACCTCGCCTATCTCGACGCGCAGAAACCGCTGCCGCCGTTTGCAGCGCTGGCGCTTCGCGTGGCGGTGGTGACCGCGCAATGGTCCGAGCGTCGCCGCACCCGCCGTGCGCTGACCGACCTCGACGACCACCTGCTGCGCGACGTCGGGCTCGAACGGCACGTCGCCCTGCGGGAGGCGCGCCGCAAGTTCTGGCAGGGCTGATCCCCGGACCTGACAGGACCTCTTCCACTGGGCGCGAGGCATTCCCTCGCGCCTTTTTTCATGCGCACCTGCACCAGCGCCGCGCCGGTGGAAGCGCCGGACGTGCGTATTTGGAAAGAGAAGAAGCCCCGAGGGCCGGGCTGGCCTCAGGGGGCGCCAGGCCCGCCCCTCGCGCCGTGCATTGCCGAGGGCGCACACCCCTCACCAGGACGGCCCTGACACCTATTGCCGACCGACAGCCATGCCCGGCTCCGCCCATGGAGCACCACCGCCACCGAGAGCAGGCGGAGGCCGCCGGTGGCAAAGGGCGGCGGCGGGCAGATCGTCTCGGTCTGGTTCGAGTTCACCGGGGTCCGCCGGACCACATCGGTGCCGCCAGGACCACGGGACGCGATCCTTCAGGAAACATCCTTCAAGGTGACCGGGGTCACGTAGACGACCCGATCATCGACCCCGACCATGACGTCGCCGTCCTGAATGTTGACCTGCAGCTTCATCGAGCGGCTTGCCAGCCCTGCCAGATCGCTGGACGCCTGCTCCGGGATATTGAAGACCTGAAGGTTGTCGAAACGGGCGGTGCTGCCCTTGATCTTCTCCCACCACACATCTGCGGGGGTCCCGCCATAGGAATAGACCACCACCTTGCCTGCCTTGCCGCAGGACTGGCGCACGACCTTGTCGCTCGGCAAGCCCAGGGACACCCAGAGCTCGAGCTCGCCGCTGAGGCTCTTTTGCCAGATGTCCGGCTCATCATCCGTCGACAGGCCCTTGGTCAGCTCCAGCTGCTCGCCGGCGTTCAGGGCGAAGGCCAGCAGCCGAACCATCAACCTCTCGTCCGTCTCCGACGGGTGCCTGGCGACGGTCAGCTTGTGCGTCTCGTAATAGTGCCGATCCATGTCGGACACCGACAACTCGACTTTGTAGATGGTAGATTTTTGCGCCATGACAGATCCCTCACTCGCGAAGCTAGCGCTGCCTAGTGGGTCCGGGAGCTTTGTGAAAGCAGATTGAGCGGCGCTCCGCGGCAGGAACCGGCCGGAGTGAAGAGAACGACCCGAAACGCAATGGCCCGCGCGCCAGGCCTACATGTTCAAGCTGAAGTCGTGGCTGACGGTTGCGGGCAGTCGCGGGTGATCGTCGATTTCCAGCAGATACTTGTTCACGAAGAGATCCGCGGGGAGCATCGGGCGGATTCGCAGCAATATCCGCGCCGCCTCGGGCGTGATCGCGTAGGCGGCGGCACCGGGCAGACATATGTACTTGGCGGTCCCGTAGCTGCGCTTGGCATCGACAAGCGCCTGCATCTTCGCGTGGTAGCGGAACGTGGGATCGTCCCATGTGGTCCGCTGCAGGTTCAGCACATGGCGAAAGCGCGGCAGGTCGAGCGGCGCGCGCAGCGTTGCGTCATGCTCCATGACGAAGATGGGCTCATCCAGCTGATCACAGACCTCCCACAGCGCGCGATGCGCCAGGAAAACAGCGATCTGGCTTTCCCGCAACGGCCTCATGGCCTGGTTCTCCACGTAATCGAACCCGAAATAGAAGCCGCCGGCGGCGGCCATTTGCGCGGCTCTGGATTTCTCGACGCCCTGCACGCGCATTGCGGGCTGCCCGACCGCTCGGCAGGAGGCCTCGCAGCGCTCGGCCAATTCCACGGATTTCGGATTTTCACTGTTATGGATGATGTAGGCCTGCAACGACATGGCTTTTTTCCGTGGTAAAGCGCCCGAAATAAAACACTGGGACGGGCCATCCCGCACCGGGGTTAAATTTCAAAGAGACTGCTCTGTCCATGTAGCTCCGCGACCACCACGGAAATGACGTCGAGTCATCTATACTTTCGGTTATTTCCCATCGACACTGGCTTTGTAATTATTCCGCGTCTTTTTCTGAGAACCTTTTTTCGACGCGGATGAATACCTAATCGAGGTCCCTACCGTCACCTCGAGACACAACCGGAGACACGCTCCCTGTCGCTCAAGACATAGCTGTTTGCCGGACGCGCCCTTTCTGCGCCGCCCGCGGCGTGAACGCCAAATGCGGCAGCACCTGTCGCGCCAGGAGCACAGGCCCGGCCCCTTGCGGAGGCCCGACAGGACCCCATCTACGCTGCGACTTCAAAGACCTAAATACGCTGCAATGCCGATGACTTGATGTCTACACATGCGGCGTCAGAACATTGGTCTTTGCGCTGCGACCAGACAGAGGCCGGACACACTTCCTCAGGAGTTCCCTATCTCTCCGAGCATCTCTCTGAGCGCCGCGATCTCGGCGTTCCTGAGAGAAACCGCGTCCATGCCAGACCGAAGCCTCATTACCCTGTCGATTTGCGGTGCAGGCACAAGAGCCACCGCGCCATCCGCCAGCATCCCGGTCGAGATCACGTGGGCCGGATCGGGCATAAGGTCTATTTCCAGGCGCGCCTCGAGGATTTGAATGTACGCCAACAAATCGTCTTTGCTGCTCGCTTCGGAAATTACCGGAATATAGGAGAGAAAATCAAACACCACTTCCTCGTTACGCTGACACATATTCAAGCCGAAGAAATGCCTTCGGGATCCGAGTTTCGCAAGTACGGAAGACCACCATCCGCTGCGTAACCCACGCCATTAACAGATTCCATGTGCCTGTATTGCCACGCATCGAAACCTCCTCTGAATCGTTGATATCTCCTTTTAATGCCGAAAATACTCGGCGCAGCGCTCGGAAATTCGTCATTGGGGCGATGCAGTACAGAGGTGGGCGCAGATTTCACATTCCCCTGCAAGGAAGCACGAGGTGAATTCGGGGGAGGAATAGAAGAGCATAGGCAGGCAGCCTCACCAAAATAGTAGAGGTGCATCGACGACCGAGGCTTGCCGGCTCAGCTGCGGGATGAGCCGCGAAGCCCCAGCGCCCGGCGGTTTTGCCGCTAGTCCGGGCGACAGCAGCGACGCCATAAAGACGCGGCTACCCTTGAGGGCACCTCAGCCGCGCGCCCGGCAGACGGACGGACGGGCAATATCCACCGCAGCCGGCCACCCCCGACCTGAGCGCCTTGGCCAGCGGGCCAAGCCGCTGCCCGCCGTGCAAGTCATCAATGAGGCGCAGCCCCTACCGTTTTGTCGCGAAGGGAGGAAGGCAGGGCTCACGGACGAGGGCCACGGCGCGCGGCAGGAAGAACTGAGAGCGCGACCCGTAAGGTTTTGGCGATGACCAGAACACTCGTGACGGCCGGGCGCGAGATCACGGGGGCACCCTTCCGGAGATGCGCCGTTCGTGCCTGACAGCCCCCGAGACCGCGAGGATCGCACGCACCGCCACGCAGCGCGCGCGACCACCGCATGTGTCGCGGCGCCGACGTCGCCCCGGCGCGCGGGGCCTTGCGCCGCTCCACAAGAAAACCGAACGGCCGGAAGCCGCCAAAAGGCGCACAGCGCACCGCTTGGGCCGCCGCTCAGCGGCTCGACAACCCCTCACGCAGCAGCGCCAGCACCGCCTCGCGCGAGACGTCGGCGGTGACGAAGGCGCGGCCGATGCCATGGGCGAGGATGAAGCGGATGGCGCCGTCTAGCACCTTCTTGTCCTGGCCCATCAGATCGTAGAGGGTTTCGGCCGAGGGCAATTCGCCGGGAATATCCGACAGGTCGCGCTTCATACCCATCTCGGCGAGATGCGCGCGGAGCCGCGACGGATCCTCCTGCGGGCAAAGCCCGAGCCGGGCCGACAGCTCGAAGGCCAGCGCGCAGCCGATCGCCACGCCCTCGCCGTGCAGCAGCCGGTCCGAGTAGCCCGTCGCGGCCTCCAGGGCATGGCAGAAGGTGTGACCGAGGTTGAGCAAGGCGCGGTCGCCCTGCTCTGTCTCGTCGCGCACCACGATCTCGGCCTTCATCTCGACCGAGCGGGTCACCGCATGGGCCAGCGCCGCCGGACGGCGGGCCAGCAGATCCTCGGCCCCCGCTTCGAGCCAGGTGAAGAACTTCGCGTCGCCGAGCAGCCCGTATTTGACCACCTCGCCGTAGCCCGCGAGGAAGTCACGCGGCTGCAGCGTCTGCAAAACGTCGATGTCGGCCAACACCAGCGAGGGCTGGTGGAAGGCACCGATGAGGTTCTTGCCCGCGGGCGAGTTGATCCCGGTCTTGCCGCCGACCGAGCTGTCGACCTGCGCCAAGAGCGATGTCGGGATCTGCACGAAGCGCACGCCGCGACGCAGGATCGCGGCGGCAAAGCCGACGAGATCGCCGATCACCCCGCCGCCGAGCGCGACCACCACGTCGCGCCGCTCGACCCGTTGCGCCAGTAGCCATTCGGTCACCCGCTCCAGCTCGCGCCAGCACTTGGTGGCCTCGCCGGGGGTGAGGGTCAGCGCCTCGCAGGCGATGCCCGCCGCCGCCAGCCCGTCTTTCAGCGCCGGCAGATGCGCGGCCGCGACGGTCTCGTCGCTGACCACCACCACCCGCTTGCGGCCGCCGAGCAGCGGCGCGATCTCCGCCCCGGCGCGGGCCAGAAGCCCGCCACCGATGCGCACGTCATAGGCCCGCGCGCCAAGGTCCACATGCACCGTTCCTGCCTGCACCGCTTCGCTCATCTGGCGCATTCCTCCAATACGTCGGGTCGTGTCATCAATGTCTCGATCACCTTGCGGGCCATGCCTTCCACCGACAGCCCCTGCTCCGATTTCACCGCAAGGTCCGCCTGCGCGTAGACCGGCACGCGGCGCTCGTAGATCTCGGTCAGCGTGGCAAGCGGATCGGGGGTCTGCAGCAGCGGCCGCGAGTCCCGGTGGCGCACCCGGTTCCAGAGCACCCTGAGATCGGCATCGAGCCAGACGGCGACGCCCTTCTCGGTGATCATCCTGCGGTTTTCTTCGGCCATGTAGGCACCGCCGCCGGTCGACAGAACCGCCGGGCGGGAGTCGAGCAGACGCTCGATCACCTGAGTTTCCTTCCGCCGGAAGAAAGCCTCGCCGTCGCGGGCGAAGATCTCGGCGATGGTCATGTTCGCCGCCGTTTCGATCTCGGTATCCGAATCGCGGAACGGCACGTCCAGGGCAGAGGCGAGCGCCCGGCCGACGGCCGATTTTCCTGCTCCCATCATGCCCACTAGCACAACTGTCTTTTTCAACTTCGGGTTCAATCCCCTTGTTTCTCGGCCATGCATCGCCAATTCTGCCTCCTGAGGCCGTGAATGACCTGTCACCGCCAAAAAGGCTAGGTATAAGTGACAAAAAACATGAGGCAGGACGACTGAGCATATGGGACGACTGTTCAAACCCCTTCTGATCCTTCTCCTTCTGGCAGCGATTGCGCTGGTGGCCTACGCCTACGTGGGCCCCTATTTCGGCGCCGACTTCTCGCCGCCCCAGACGGAGATCCGGCAGCCCGTGGAGCTTGATGCGAACTAGGCTTCTTCTCTGCGCCCTCGCCCTGGGCGCGCCGACGGCGCTCGCCGCCGAGGCTCCGCTTGCCGCCATCGACTGGCTCAAGCGCGGTCCCGGCGTGAATGCCGCGCTGCCGCTGCCCGGTGCCCGGCCCTCGGAAGCCACGCCGACGCCGCATCCCGGCACGCCGCGCGCCCAGCGGCCGCTGCACGACGAGCCGCCGGTTGCGACATCGGGCGAGACCCCGGACGTGGAAAGCGCGCCACTGGAGGCCCCGAACGCCGAGGCGGCGGGGCTTCTGTCGAGCGCGCTGACCGGCCTGCCCCGCACCCTCTGGTCCGGCTCTGACGCGGCGCAACTCGCGACCCTGATCGCCCGTGTCGACCCCGCGGTTCCGGCGCTTTCGGCGCAGTTGCTGACGCTGCTGCTGGCCGAGGCCGACGCCCCCGAGGGCAGCGCGTCGCTGCTGGTGGCGCGGATCGACCGGCTGATGGAGGAAGGCGCGGTGGATGCGGCGCTGGCGCTGGTCGAACAGGCCGGCGGCGACAGCGATCCGGAGATCTTCTCGCGCTGGCTCGACCTGTCTCTGATTGCCGGAGACGACGAGGTTGCCTGCCGCGCACTGTCCCAGAAACCTCATCTTTCCCAAGACCTTGCGACCCGCATCTACTGCGACGCGCGAACCGAAAACTGGGAGCATGCGGTCACCGTCTACGGCTCGGCCCAGGCGCTCGGGCAGATCGGCCCGCGCGATGCCGAGCTGCTCGCCCGCTTCCTCGATCCCGAGCTGATCGATGCCTCCGAGCCGCTCAATCCGCCGGCCCGACCGACCCCGCTCGAGTTCCACCTTTTCGAGGCCGTGGGCGAGGCGCTGCCCACGCAGCCGCTGCCGCGCATGTTTGCCGCCGCCGATCTTTCCGGCAACAGCGGCTGGCGGGCGCAGATCCTCGCCGCCGAACGGCTGGCCCGGCGCGGCACCCTGTCCGAGAACCGCCTGCTCGGCATCTATACCGACCGCGAACCGGCCGCTTCGGGCGGCGTCTGGGACCGCGTCGAGGCGGTGCAGGCGCTGGAGGCCGCGCTGAACGCCGGACGCAGCGACCTGATCGGCCCCGCGCTGCTCGCCGCCTGGCCGCAGATGCGCAGCGCCGGGCTGCTGGTGCCCTTCTCCGAGCTTTACGCGCCGCGCCTGCAGGGGCTCGATCTCGACCGCCGCGCCGCGGCGCTGGCGCAGCGCGCGGCGCTGCTCTCACCCGACTACGAGGCCGCTGCCCGCCGCCTGCCCGCCCGCACCGGGCTGATCCGCGCGGTGAACGCGGTGGCCCAGGGCGAGCTACCCGCCGAGAGCCCCCTGGCGCCCGCGGCGCAGGCGGTGACCGATGCCTGGCGCCCCGACGCCGAGGTGCCCGCCGACCTGGAGGCGCTGCTGCGCGAGGGCAAGCTGGGCGAGACCATCCTGCGCGCGATCGCCCTGTTCCAATCCGGCGCGCAGGGCAACCACGCCGACCTCACCGGCGCTCTGGCAACGCTGCGCCGGGTTGGGCTGGAGGACACGGCGCGCCGCGCCGCGATCCAGCAGATGATCCTGTCGGACGAAGGCGCGCCGCTGTGAGCGCGGCGAACTGGGTCTCCGCCTTTCTCGAGGCGCAGGCCGCCGAGCGCGGCGCGGCAGACAATACCCAGGCGGCCTATGGCCGTGACCTCTCGGCCTTCACCGCCTGGCTCGCCGCGCGCAAGCTCGACTTCGCCAGCGCGCAGCGTGGCGACGTCGAGGACTACCTCATCTCCTGCGAGGCCGAGGGGCTCGCGGTCTCGACCCGCGCCCGGCGGCTGTCGTCGATCAAGCAGCTCTACCGCTTCGCCTTCGAAGAGGGGCTGCGCGCCGACAATCCGGCGGTGCAGATCGCCGGACCCGGACGCCCCAAACGCCTGCCCAAGACGCTTTCGACCGAAGAGGTGGACCGGCTGCTCGACGCCTCCGAGCGCCATGGCCGCAGCAAGGATGACAAGCTGCGCAACGTCTGCCTGATGCAGCTGCTCTACGCCACGGGTATGCGGGTGAGCGAGCTGGTCACCCTGCCGCTCTCCGCGGCGCGGGGCGATCCGCGCATGCTGTTGATCCGCGGCAAGGGCGGCAAGGAACGTATGGTGCCGCTCTCGGCCCCGGCGCGCGCGGCGCTGGCGGAATGGCTGGCCCGGCGCGACGCACAGGAGGCGCTGAAACGCGCCGAGGGAAAGCCTGCCTCGAGCTTCCTCTTCCCCTCGCGGGGCAAGGCCGGGCATCTGACGCGGCACGCCTTCTACATCATGATCAAGGACATCGCCGTGGCGGCGGGGGTTTCGCCGGGCAAGGTCACGCCGCACACGCTGCGCCATGCCTTCGCCACGCATCTGCTGGCCAATGGCGCGGACCTGCGGGCGATCCAGACCTTCCTCGGCCACGCGGACGTCGCGACCACCGAGATCTACACCCACGTGCTGGAAGAGCGCCTGCGCGAACTGGTGCTCGACCATCACCCGATGGCCCGCGACTGACGGACCCCGGGACCGGCGGGCACGCAGCGCATTGCCGAACGGGCATCCCCCTAGTTTAGATGGAAATATCCCGGGGGTGCGGGGGCCGCGCCCCCGCTTCATCCTGCATGCGGCGGCAGAGCCCCCACTCGCGGATCACCCTCAGGCGTGCACCTCGGTATAGGTGCCCTCGCCCGCGAGGATGCCGCGGAAGCCGCCCGGCTCGTTCAGCGAGAAGACGATCAGCGGCATCTTGTTGTCGCGCGCCAGCGCGATCGCCGAGGCATCCATGACCTTGAGGTTGTCGCGCAGCACGTCGTCATAGGAGATGCGGTCGTAGCGCTTGGCATCCGGATTGGTCTTGGGATCGCTGTCGTAGATGCCGTCGACGTTCTTGCCCATGAAGATCGCCTCGCAGGCCATCTCGTTGGCGCGCAGCGACGAGGCGGTGTCGGTGGTGAAATAGGGGTTGCCGGTGCCCGCGGCGAAGATGCAGACGCGCTTCTTCTCGAGGTGGCGCACGGCGCGGCGGCGGATGTAGGGCTCGGCCACTTCGTCCATGCGGATCGCCGAGATCACCCGGGTGAAGACGCCCAGTTCTTCCAGAGCCGACTGCATCGCCAGCGCGTTCATCACCGTCGCCAGCATACCCATGTAGTCGGCGGTCGTGCGCTCCATGCCCTGCGCCGAGCCGGCGAGGCCCCGGAAGATGTTGCCGCCGCCGATGACCATGCAGATCTCGACGCCCATGTCGTGCACCGATTTGACTTCGCGAGCGATGCGCTCGACGGTCGGCGGATGCAGGCCATAGCCCTGGTCGCCCATGAGCGCCTCACCCGAGATTTTCAGCATCACACGCTTGAAGGTGGTTTGGGGCTGCTCGGTCATGTTGCGCTCCGTCTGTGCACGATCCAAATTGCGGCTATATGTGACCGAAAATACCCGCGCCTGCAATGCTGAGCGCCCCCGCAAGAAAGGATCACCGGTGCCCGATCTGGTGAAACAATATGCGCCCGATCCGGCTCTTCCGGTGCTGATTGCCGGCCCCACTGCCAGCGGCAAGTCCGCGCTGGCACTGGAAATCGCCGAATCTGCCGGGGGCGTGGTGATCAACGCCGATGCCATCCAGGTCTTCGACGATTGGCGCGTGCTGACCGCCCGCCCCTCGGCGGAAGAAGAGGCACGGGTGCCGCACCGTCTTTATGGTCATGTGCCGGGCAGCCATGCCTATTCGGTGGGCGACTGGCTGCGAGATTTGGGCCCTCTCTTGGCGGGAGAGCGGCCGATTATCGTCGGTGGCACGGGGCTTTACTTCTCGGCGCTGACCGAGGGGCTGGCGGCGATTCCCGAGACCCCGCCCGAGGTGCGCGCCCGCGCCATGGCGCGGCTCGACGCGGGCGAGCTCTCGGCCATGGTCGCCGAGCTCGACCCCGAGAGCCGCGCGCGCATCGACTGCCACAACCCGATGCGCGTGCAGCGCGCCTGGGAGGTTCTCACCGCCACCGGCCGCGGCATCGCCGCCTGGCAGGCCGAGACGCCGCCGCCGCTGCTGCCGCTGGCGCGCGCCCAGCCCATCCTCTTCGACGTGCCCAAGGACTGGCTCAATGATCGCATCGCGCGGCGCTTCCGCCTTATGGTCGAGGGCGGCGCGCTCGACGAGGCGCGCGCAAACCTCGAGGACTGGCATCCCGCCCTGCCCTCGGCCAAGGCGATCGGCGCCGCCGAGCTGATGGGACACCTGCGCGGCGATCTGAGCCTCGATGATGCGGTCGAGCGCGGCGCGATCCTCACCCGGCAATTCGCCAAGCGCCAGCGCACCTGGTTCCGTGCCCGGATGAAGGACTGGCCGCGCTACTGCCCCGAGGAGGCGCTGGCGTGAGCGCCCCGGCGGAGCAGGTGCAACCGGCGGATCGGCCGGGCGGCGGCATCCGCCTGCTCTCGCCCGGCCAGCAGCCGGGCTGGACCTACGGGCTGCTGCACGATCGGCCGGAGACGACACTGCTCTGGCTCACCCGCGGCCAGGGCAAGATCACCCTCGGCGGGCTGCGGCGCGGGCTGGGCACGCACAGCGCGGTCTTCATTCCCGCCCGCACGCTCTTTGCGCTCGACCTCGGGCCGCAGAGCCTCGCGCTGATCCTGCATGCCCCGGCGGGCGACGACCTCCCCTTCCCCGAAAGCCCCCTGCACCTGCGGGTGCGCGACGCGCTGGCGCAGGCCGAACTGACCTCGCTGCTCGAGGCCATGCAGCGCGAGCTGAGCCGGGGCCGGCCGCTTCTGGGTGACGCGCTTGATGCCTATGTCCGCCTCGCCGCCGTCTGGCTGCGCCGCCAGCAACAGGAGGGCACCGCCGACCGCCCCGGCGAGAGCGCCGCGCAGCGACTGTCGGAAGCCTATGCCGCCTCGGTGGTGGCGCGCTACCGCGGTCCCGCGGGGCCCGGCGAGATGGCCGCAGATCTCGGCGTTACCGGCACCCATCTTACCCGTGCCTGCCGCGCCGCCTGCGGACGCTCGGCGCAGCGCATCCTGTCCGAGCGCAAGCTGCACGAGGCGCACCGGCTGCTGCTGGCCCGCGATCTGCCGGTGGCCACCATCGCCGAGGGGCTCGGCTTTGCCAGTCCCGCCTATTTCACCCGCTTCATCCGCAAGCAGACCGGACGTACGCCGAGCGAATTGCGCACAAGCGCCGCGCAGGTCTCGGGATCCGCGGCCCGCCCGCTACAGAGCGCGCGGCCGCCGCTGCGCCGTTTCTGACCGCGCTGTCACAAATCTTGCCATCACAATCTATGCGCTACCTGATTGACGCGCGGCGCTAATTGGGGCGCAATGGCAAGGCACACGACTGCCGATTGTCCGGAGGGGAAACGCAGATGAGCCGAGGTCGCCACGCGCAGTGGATCCATCCTGCCGTGCGCCGGGAGCTTTGCGATTTCCGCAATGGCCGCGTCTCGCGCCGCGAGTTCCTCACCCGCGCCACCGCGCTTGGCACCTCCGCGGTTCTGGCCCGCGGCATGGTCGGCGTGGCACAGGCCGAGGAATCGCCCTCCGAGGCGCCGCCGGGACACAGCTTGCGCATCCAGATGGAGGTGCGCCCGCTCAAGGACCCGCGCACCTACGACTGGTCCGAAATCGCCAATATCTCGCGCGGGTGGCTGGAATACCTCGTCGAGTACAACCGCGACGGCAGCCTGCGCGGCATGCTGCTTGAGAGCTGGGAGGCCAGCGACGACGCCAGCCAGTACCTGCTGCACGTGCGCCCCGGCGTGACCTGGACCAACGGCGACGCCTTCACCTCGGCCGACGTGGCGCGGCTGATGAAATATTGGTGCGACCGCAGCGTCGAGGGCAACTCCATGGCCGGGCGGCTGGCGGCACTCGGCGATCCCGAGACCGAGCGGCTGGCCGAGGACGCCGTCGAGATCCTCGACGACCTCACCCTGCGGCTCAACCTCGCCTATCCGGACGTGGCCCTCATGGTGGGCCTGTCGGACTACCCCGCCGCCTGCGTCCACGCCAGCCACGACCCGGACAGCATGCTGACCGATCCCATCGGCACCGGCCCCTACATGCCCGAGGAGGTGGTCCCCACCCAACGTGCCGTTCTGGTGCGCAACCACGCGCACGACTGGTGGGGCAACGAGGCCGAGGGCTGGGGCGGCGCGACGCTCGAACGCATCGAGTTCCTCGATTACGGCACCGACCCCGCCTCCTGGCTCGCCGCAGCCGAGTCCGGCGAGATCGACATGCTTTACGAGAACATCGGCACCTTCATCGAGGCGGCGGATCTGATGGGCTGGGAGCGCTCCGAGGTGGTGACCGGGGCAACCGTGGTGCTGCGCGGCAACCAGCGGGCGCTGATCGACGGGCGCGCGGTCTATGCCGACAAGCGCATGCGCAAGGCGCTGCAGCTGGCCATCTCCAACGAGATCGCGCTGGAGCTGGGCCACGCCGGGCTCGGCACGGTGGCCGAGAACCATCACGTCGCCCCGATCCACCCCGATTACGCCGAGGTCGGGCCGACAGAATACGATCCTGCGAAGGCGCTGCCGCTGGCCGAAGAGGCCGGGCTCGCCGATGTCACCCACGAGCTCGTAACGCTCGACGACGGCTTCACCCGCCGCACCGGCGACGCCTGCGCCGCCATGCTGCGCGACGCGGGCTTTGCCGTGGAGCGCAAGGTGCTGCCCGGCTCGGCCTTCTGGCAGGAGTGGAAGGACTATCCGCTGTCGATCACCGAGTGGAACCACCGCCCGCTCGGCATCCAGGTGCTGGCGCTGGCCTATCGCACGGGCGAGGCCTGGAACGAGACCGGCTATGCCGACCCCGAGTTCGACGCGCTCGTCGCCGAGGCGCTGACCATCGCCGACGCGGTGGAGCGGCAGGGCATCATGGCGCGGATCGAGCGCAAGCTGCAGGAGGACGCGGTGATCGTGCAGCCCTTCTGGCGCTCGCTCTACCGCCACGTCCGCCCGGGCGTGCTTGGCGCAGAGATGCACCCCTCCTTCGAGATCCACCCCTACAAGCTGGCGCTCGAGACGTAGCGCACCCCTGCTCCCCGGACGCGCCGACACCGCTCGGACGACGCCCGCCGTGCCCGCGCGCAGCCGATGACAGGCCGCGCCGTCTCCGGCACAGTGCCCGCAATGCAAGGGCCGCGGCAACGGCCCGCCCCGGAGGAGACCCATATGCTCACGCTCTACCACGCGCCCCGTTCCCGCTCGACGCGCATCCTGCAGCTGGCCCGCGAGATGGGCATCGAGGACGACCTCGACCTGCGCACCACCCAGATCCCGCGCCGCGACGGCTCGGGCGGGCGCGATCCGCAGAACCCGCACCCTGAGGGCAAGGTGCCGCTGCTGGTGCATGACGGCGCGCAGATCCGCGAGAGCAACGCGGTGATGCTCTACCTCACCGATCTCTACCCCGAGAGCCCACCCGAGAGCCCCATGGGCCGCCCCGTCGGCCACCCGTCGCGCGGCGCCTACCTGTCGTGGCTGGCCTGGTACGGCAACGTCTTCGAGCCGGTCTACGTGCTGCATGTGGCCGGGCTGTCGCACCCGGTAACCGAGACCACCTTCCGCGACGTGCCCGAGGCGGTGGCGCGGCTGTCGGAGGCGCTGGCCGAGAAGGACTGGCTGGTCGACGACCGGATCAGCGCCGCGGACCTGCTGGTGTCTTCGACCTACGGGTGGTTCAGCGAGATGATCCCCGACGATCCGCGCATCCGGGACTGGGTGGACCGCTGCCTCTCGCGCCCCGCGGTGACCTCGGTCATCGAAGAGGAGATGGCGCGCTGAGGCGTTACTGCTCCAGCAGGTCCTCGTAGCGCGCGTCGGTCAGCGTCTTGAGGAAGGCCACAAGCGCGTCCACCCGCTTGTCGTCCAGAGCCGGCCCCTCGGTCAGTTCGGGGGCAACGTTTGCGGGCACCTCGGGCGGGCCGAAGGGCGCGCCGGTCTCGGGGTTGATCTTCCGCGCATCGTTGCGCGTGTTGTAGCTGTTGTAGAAGAGGATGACCGTGCGCAGGTCCTCGAAGGCACCATTGTGCATGTAGGGCGCGGTCACCGCCACGTTGCGCAGGGTCGGCGTGCGGAAGGCACCGCGCAGGGTCTCGTCCTCCGGGCTGCCGTCCTCGGTGAGATGCGCATTCTGCAGCAGCCCGCCGTCGATGAAACCCTCGACCGAGCCGTTCGAGGCGCGCAGATCGGCATTCGCGGGCACCCCGAGATTGTGGAAACGGTAGTCCGAGAAGGTCTCGGCGGGGTCCACGGCGCTGCGCTGCAGCTGGTGGCACTGGTTGCAGTTGGTGAACTGCTGCGAGAAGAACAGCAGCCGCCCCAGCTCCTCCTGATTGGTCAGTTCCGCCTCGCCGCGCAGGAAGCGGTCATACTTGGAATCGAAGGAGGCGAACTCCGGCCGCCGCTCGAAGTCCGCGATGGCGCGGGTCATGGCGGCATAGCCCGCCTCGGGATCATCCAGCGTGCCGGGGCCGAAGAGCGCATCGAAGGCGGCGACATACTCGGGGTTCTCGCGCAGGCGCGCGACCACCTCGGACTTGTCCCCCATTCCCATCTCTACGGGGTTGAGCGGCGGGCCGCCCGCCTGCTCCTCCAGCGTCAGCGCCCGCCCGTCGTGAAACAGCCCGCCGCGCCACCGGCCCTCCTCGTCGCGTGCCAGCTCGGGCACATGCGCGGCATAGGTTACCGTGGGGGCATTGCGGTCGCCGAGCGAGGCACCGTCATCGCCGATCGAGGCGGCACCACGCGGATCGGCGAAGGCATAGGCCGGATCGTGGCAGGTCGCGCAGCTCTGCGAGCGGGTCTTCGACAGGTTGGCATCGAAAAACAGCGCCTCGCCAAGCACATCCATGCTGTCGAATCTCGCGGGGGCAGCGGTCAGCCGGGCCACGCCGAACCCGCCCGCACAGAGTGCGAGGACGGCGGCGGATGCGAGGATGGCGGCATGACGCATGGGGCTCTCCTGTGGCCTCTCTGGCAGGGACCGGCGGTGCGGACCCGACCAGAATGACCACGCGAATGTCGTGCGGCCTTGATCGGGATCAAATCCCTAGGCTTTAAGTCAGGCATATCGAGCAAAGCGCCTCCTGCGTCAAGGGAAGCGCGTGCCGCCCTGCGGCGGCGGCGATCGGGGGTCACTGGCCCCAGATCACCTTAACGTAGTTCATCGTTTCGCGGTACGGCGGCACGCCCCCGTGCTTTTCCACCGCGCCCGGACCGGCGTTATAGGCCGCCAGCGCCAGCCGCCAGGAGCCGAACTTGCGGTACTGCTGGATCAGGTAGCGCGCGCCGCCCTCGAGGTTCTGCGCCGGATCATGCGGATCGACGCCGAGCTTGCGCGCGGTGAAGGGCATGAGCTGCGCGAGGCCGATCGCGCCCTTGTGCGACAGCGCCTTGGGATTGAAGCCCGATTCCTGCTGCACAAGGCGAAGGAAGAGGTCCTCGGGCACACCGTTCCGCCGCGCCGCCTGGCGGGCAAGGTCGGCGTAGGGGCCGCGATAGCTGCCACGATAGCTCGGCACCGCGCCCTCGTTGCCGCCCATCGGGCCCCATTTCGTCGGGGTCACCACACGGCTCGGCTGCAGGCGCACGGAATTGTTGTACTGCTGCGAGGCGCGCCCATCGAGCACGCTCGTCTGCTTGGAAAAAAGCCGCACGCGGCTCTTTGATGAAAGCACTTCCGCCGAGACCATCGTTCCCGACACAACCAGAGCGCACAAACCTCCGGCCAGCGCGCGCGTTGCGAAATTGCGCATCACGTCCCTGTTCCGTTTCACTGTTCCCTCAGCGCCCGACTATACAGATAAAATGACCCTGCGCCAGCTTGTGCCATCATTGGGAACCAGCGGATTTCCGCGTGACATTGTTCGCTTGGGCACGCCGGATGGGTGGTGTAGACCTGTGCAAACACTCCGTTTGCGGGGATTCGCAGTCATGCGGAAACCCCGGCGCGGACACAGGCAAACAACCTGCCTGAGCAACAGGCAAACGACCAGAATAAGGGGATGAAATGGCCGGCTCCGTGAACAAGGTGATCCTGGTAGGCAATCTCGGTGCGGACCCCGAGGTGCGCACCTTCCAGAACGGCGGCAAGGTCTGCAACCTGCGCATCGCCACTTCCGAGAACTGGAAAGACCGCAACACCGGCGAGCGCCGCGAGCGCACCGAGTGGCACTCGGTCGCAATCTTCTCGGAGCCGCTGGCGCGGATCGCCGAGCAGTACCTGCGCAAGGGCTCGAAGGTTTATCTCGAAGGCCAGCTGGAAACCCGCAAGTGGCAGGACCAGTCCGGTCAGGACCGTTACAGCACCGAGGTCGTGCTGCGCCCCTACCGCGGCGAGCTGACCCTGCTCGACAGCCGCCAGGGCGGCGGCGGCGGTGACTTCGGCGGCGGTTCGGGCGGCGGCTACGGCGGCGGCAACGATGACGGCTACGGCGGTGGCTCGGGCGGCGGCTATGGCGGTGGTTCGGGCGGTGGCTACGGTGGGGGTTCGGGCGGCGGCTCGCGCGGCCCGTCGCGCGACATCGACGACGAGATCCCGTTCTAAGGGCAGGCAAAGACCTCAGGACAGCGTATCGACGCCCGGCCGGAAGGCCGGGCGTTTTTGTCTTGGGGATGCAGACCTCATCAAGACACCTCAATCTTTCATTTTGAGGTAAAATCGGTCGGATCGGCGTCAGCTCCGTGACCCCGGGGAACTCAGACCGCAAAGTCGCGGTTCAATCATGTCTGCGTGATCACGAGTCCGCAGTCGCCCCGGAAACAACAGCAAAGAATAGATGAGCCTTACAGCCACGCCCGATACTGCCTCCGCCACGCCCGTCGCCGCCCGTCCGCAGGCGGGCAAACTCCGCCCCCACCGCAGCGCCATTCCGCCCGCCGCCCGCCACGTCCGCGGCTGGCGCTACTTCGCCGGGCTTTTCGGCGGCGAGCATATCGCAGCCACCGAGTTCGTGATCGGCGTGACCTTCGTGACCATGGGGGTCGGAACGGTCGAGTTGCTGCTCGGGCTGCTGATCGGCAACCTGCTCGCCGTGGCGAGCTGGACCCTGGTGACCACGCCCATCGCGGTGGAGACGCGGCGCTCGCTGTTTTCCTATCTCGAGCAGATCACCGGCCCCTACTTCAGCAAGATCTACAACAGCGCGATCCTGCTGTTCTACGGCGCGCTCGCCGCGGCAATGATCACCGTCTCGGCCTATGCGGTACGCTTCGCCTTCGGCCTGCCGGTGCAGCTCGAGCCCTATCCCACCTCGTTCGCCTTCATTCTCATCACGCTGCTGCTTGGCGCTGTCGTGATCGTCGTCGCTGCCCGCGGCTTCGAGGCGATGGCCAACTTCGCGACGATCTGCGCCCCCTGGATGCTGGCCTGCTTCATCTGCGGTGGCGCCGCGGCTCTGCCGATGCTTGCCTTCTCGGTGACCGGCGATACCGCCATGGGCAGCTTCGGCAATTTCCTCGACGTGGCGCATGCGGCGATCTGGACCGGCACCACCCCAGAGGGCGAGGACGGCATCACCGTCTGGGAGGTCGCGGCCTTTGCCTGGGCGAACGGCGCGATGGTGCACCTGGGGTTGATCGACATGGCCACCTTCCGCTTTGCGCATCGCAAGTGGTACGGCGTCTTTTCCGGCGTCGGCATGTTCCTCGGCCACTACATCGGCTGGATCGCTGCGGGCCTCATGGGGGCCGGCGCGGCAGTGCTGCTGGGCAAGCCGCTGATGGCGCTCGATTCGGCCGACGTGGCCTTCTCGGTGCTTGGCTATGTGGGCATTCTCGCGGTGATCTGTGCCGGCTGGACGACGGCCAATGCCTGCCTCTACCGCGCCGGCCTGGCCGCCAGCACACTGATGCCCTCGATGTCGCGCGGCAAGGTGACGGCCATCGTCGGCGGCTTTATCGTGGTCGCGGCCTGCTTTCCCTTCGTGGCGCAGTCGATCATGCCGCTGACGGTCTACGGTGCGATCCTGCTCTGCCCGATCGGCGCCATCGTGATCGCCGAGCACTACCTGCTGCCGCGCCTCGGGCTGACCCGCTACTGGTCGCGCTACCTCGGCCAGCCGCTGAACCCGGCGGCGCTGATCACCTGGGGCGTGTCGCTGGGCTTTGCCGTTGTCGTCTTCATGACAGGTGCGCTCAGCTTTTACTTCATCTTCATCCCCGAGTACCTGATCGCGCTCGCGGTCTACCCGCTTGCGGCCAGCCTCCTTGGTGCGCGCGACACCTGGCCCGCCGACGAGGCCCGCCAGGCCGCCCGCGAGGAGCAACTCGCGAAGTTCGAACGAAAGCGGCTGGAGGAATTCGGCGAGGACGACGACGATGACCCCTCGCTGGAACATACCGCACGGCTCGCCAAATGGCTTCTGGTCGGTGCCGGGATGGTGCTGGTGTTCATGATCGCCTTCGCCGTGCGACTGGTTGTGACCGCGCCGGACGGCGAGGCACTGGTGGTCATGCAGCGAGACTTCTTCCTGACCGCCGCAGCGCTTACCGTGACCTACTTCCTGCTGTCCATGGCAGCGATGCGAGCGACCGACGGACCCGACAGCGCCGAGAGCTGAGCAATCCGGCATCGCCGACCACGACACGGGCGCCCCCAAAGGGCGCCCGTTTTGCCTCCGATCCCGGGCAGAGCCTTGAAGACCAGAGCCCCGCGCCCCATAACTCTCTGAACACTCTTACACGAAAAGACGGACGTATGGACGCCCCTGCCACCGGAACACTCGACGCGGCCTTCTGGATGACCTCCGCCGCGATCCTGCTGCTCATTCTCTTCTCGGCCTTCTTCTCGGGTTCCGAGACCGCGCTGACCGCTGCCTCGCGCGGCAAGCTGCGCGCCGCCATGGACCGCGGCTCCCACGGCGCCGCCATGGCACTGCAGATCACCGAGGACAACGAGAGGCTGATCGGCTCGGTGCTGCTGGGCAACAACCTGGTCAACATCCTCGCCACCTCGCTGGCCACGGCGCTCTTCACCCGGCTGCTCGGCGATGGCGGCGTCGCCATGGCGACGCTGATCATGACCTTCCTCGTGCTGATCTTCGCCGAGGTGCTGCCCAAGACCTACGCCATCACCAACCCCGAGGCCGCCGCCGCGACCGTGGCGCCGCCGATCCGGCTGGTGATCCTCATCTTCTCGCCCGTCGTGGCGGCGATCCGCGCGCTGGTGCGGGTGCTGCTCAAGCTCATCGGCGTGCAGACCGACCCCGACAGCCAGATCCTCGCCGTGCGCGAAGAGATCGCCGGCGCGCTGCAGCTCGGCCACTCCGAGGGCGTGGTGGAGAAGGAAGACCGCGACCGCATCCTCGGCGCGCTCGATCTGGCCGAGCGCACGGTCGAGGAAATCATGCTCCACCGCTCGGGTATCGAGAGCATCGACGCCGAGGCCGAGCCGCGGGCGATCCTGCAGCAATGTCTCGACAGCAACCACACCCGCCTGCCGGTCTACCGCGGCGAGCCCGAGAACATCATCGGTATGGTCCACGCCAAGGACCTGCTGCGCGCCATGTACGAGACGATGGCCAAGGCCGGCGAGCGCGGCTTCGCGGCGCTGGACGACTTCCGCATCACCGAGGTGATGATGAAGCCCTACTTCGTGCCCGACACCACCACGCTCGCCGACCAGATGCGCAATTTCCTTCGTCGCCGGACTCACTTCGCGCTGGTGGTGGACGAATACGGCTCGCTCGAAGGGCTGATCACGCTGGAGGACATCCTCGAAGAGATCGTTGGCGAGATCGCCGACGAGCATGACCCCGATGCCGAACATCAGGTCAGCGCGGGCGAGGATGGCTGGTACTGGCTCGACGGCGCGATGACCATCCGCGATCTCAACCGCGCCGCCGACTGGTCGCTGCCCGACGACGAAGCCAACACCATCGCAGGTCTCGTTATTCACGAGGCGCAGATGATCCCCACCGTCGGCCAGCGCTTCAGTTTCCACGGCTTCCGCTTCGAGGTCATGGAGCGCGAGAACAACCGCATCACTCGGCTGCGGGTGCGGCCCGTGGAAGCTCTGCCGGAGTAATCGCGGACTCGGCGGCGGGATCGACCGGCAGCTCAGCCTCGAGCACGTAGCCACCCGGCTCCCGCCGCTCGACCACGGTGCCGCCGACCTGGCTCACCGCCGCTTCGAGAAGCCGCGCGCCAAGCGCCGTCGAGGCCAGCGCGTCGAGCGTCGAGCCCGGTTCCGGCCCGCTGCCGTTGTCGCGGCAGGTGAACTGGATGCGATTCACCCCGGTCTCGCGCAGTTCGAAGCGGATCACCGGCTTCGGATCGCCCTCGTGGAACGCGTATTTCATCGCGTTCGCGGCGAACTCGTTGGCCACCACACCGATCGATGCGGCCACGCGGGATTCCACCTCGATGCGCGGCACATCGACCTCGAAGTCGACCTCGGCGGGGGCGTGCCGCTGCAGCAGCGTCGCGACGCGCGACAGGTAGGTGTCGAGCCGCACGAAGTGCATCTTCGACGTCAGGTTCAGCTCGGCATGCAGCTGCGAGACCGAATCCACCCGCCGCGCGATCGCATCCAGCGCATCGCGGGTTTCGGCTTCGTTCGAACGGGTGCGGTAGAGGCGGATCGTCGAGGCGACCGTCTGCAGCGAGTTCTTCACCCGGTGGTCGATCTCCTCGCGCAGCACTTCCTTGTTGTGCAGCGCGCGCTGCAGGTCGAGCTGGCGCATCACCTGCCCCGCCATGACCTTGAGCAGCTTGCGCTGCTGCGCGGTCAGCTTGCGCGGCTTGTCGTCGAGCACGCAGAGCGTGCCGATGCTGTGACCGCTGCGGGTGATCAGCGGCGCCCCCGCATAAAAGCGCATCTTGGAAATCGTTCCGCAGCACAGCGGGTTATCGGCGCTGCGCAGGTCCAGCATCGTGTCCTCGATCTCGAGGATGTCTTCCGACAGGATCGCATGGGCGCAGATCGACTGCTCAAGCGGAGTTTGTCCCGGCTCCATGCCGAAGCGCGCCTTGAACCATTGCCGCTGTTCGTCGACCAGGCTGATCAGCGCGACCGGCACCTCGAGCAGCGAGGCCAGCAATTCCACCACCTCGTCGAATGCGGGATCGGGTGCGCTGTCGAGCACCCCGAAGCTCCGAAGCTCGGCAATCCGCTCGAGCTCATCATCCGTTTTCCGTGCCAGAACCATCTTCTGAATCTGTCCCTTCAACAGGACCCGCAGCGCGCGTGCCGCGCCGACTGCAGGCATTCAATCTGGACATAGCAGCATGGGCGATTCCGCCAAGAGCGAAAGCGCACCCAAGGCAGGCGACCCCGCGACAAGCCGCCTTTCAGGTCGAGTTTACACATTTTTTGCAAATTTGGTGCATTTGCTTTGCTGGCAGGCCACACGTTCTCGCGACACTCCGCACCCCCTTCGCCCGCCCCAGCTGGCGGCAGGCGGATCGGGCCGGACGTTTCGGGCCGTTCCTGCACCCACGATCCGTGGCACCTCCGAGCGTCGCTTGCGATGCGCGCACCCGCCCGCCGCTTCACGACCGCCTTGAACAATGAGCGAAGAACTGACTGCCCTGAATTGACGCGCCGAGATGACCGCCCAGAATTCCCCTCGGGATTTCGGGCTTTGCTGTATAAGGAGTCCCATGGGAGGAATTGCAGTCTTGATTCCCGCCGCCGGTGCAAGCAGCCGGATGCGCGGAGCCGACAAGCTCTTGATGCAGGTCGGCGGCCGGGCGCTTTTGCGCCGTCAGGCCGAAGAAGCGCTGCGCGCGGTCAACCACGTGACGGTCACCCTGCCCGATCACGACCATCCGCGCGCCGCCGCACTGGCCGGCCTGCCGGTGCAACTCGTCGCCGTACCGGACGCTTCGCTGGGCATGTCCGCTTCGCTGCGCCGGGGGGTGGCCCTGCTGCCGCGCGACACGGACGCGATGGTGGTGCTGCCTGCCGATATGCCGGAGCTGACCGCCGAGGATATCACAAAGCTCGTACAGGGCTTTCGCGCCATGCCGCAGCCCACACTTCAGCAAGGCTGCGCGGAGGACGGCACACCAGGCCACCCGGTGCTGTTCCCGGCCGACTGTTTCTCGGCAATCCAGATGCTGGGAGGCGACGAGGGCGCGCGCAGCGTGCTGGCCGCCAACCGCAACCGGCTGCGTCGGGTGATCCTGCCCGGCCACCGCGCGCTGACCGACCTCGACACGCCCGAAGCCTGGCGCGACTGGGAACGGAACCAGGCAGCGCTCGACCCCTGCTGAGCGCCGGCCACGCGCCCCGGGTGGAAGCGTCCGGGTCTGCACCGCACAAGGCTTGAACGGTTTCAGCCTCTTCCGGTCCGGCCTTGGCTGTCCGGATCCTGTGGCATTGGTGTCCCTGCGTCAGCGCGTGTCCGTAGGTCTCCGAGGTCGGCAATGCCCGTCCATTCTCGCGAGCCGGTCAAAGGCGCCCGGACCGGCAGCGTGGCCATTGCCGGCCCCTGGCTTGGTCCCTGGGAAACCACAACAAAAGAACCCCGGAACGCGATGCGTCCCGGGGCCTTCCTGCGTCGCACGACCGCCCCACCGACGGTCCCGCGACGCGCTGCATTACGTGCCGTGGATCGGCTCAGCCGACCAGCAGCTGCGCCTCGTGGCGCTTGAGCGAGCGGCGGGCGGCGCCGTAGGCCTGCAGGCCCTCGGCGTGCTCCAGTTCGGGGAAGAGCGCGAAAATCTCGTCGCGCTGCGCGTCGCCGATGCCCTTGAGCGTGTAGTCGCCGGGCTGGAAGCTTTCGGTCCAGGCGCCGTTCGAGAGCACAATCTCGTGCTGGTCGAACATGAAGTGGATGTAGGCCACGCCCATGGTCTCCACCTCGTCGACACCGTCGAGGCCGGTCAGGTGCTTGGCCGCCGCGAGCACCTCGCGCTCTTCGAAGTAGAGCGCGGTGCGGTCGTTTGCGACCAGCACGCGGTGGTTCGGCGAGACCAGCAGGTCATGCTCGGGGTGGTTCTTGCCGAGCGCGCCCTTCTGGATCAGCACCGGCCGCAGGTGCGGCTGACGCGCCAGTTCGAAGCCGGTGAGCTCCTTGCGGCCGACCCAGCGGATTTCCTGGATGCCATTGTCGCGGGTGATCACCCGGTCGCCAACCTTCAGGTCTTCGACAAGGCGCTCGCCCTGCGGCGTGGCGATCAGCGTGCCGGGGGTGAAGCAGGGCATGACCTCGACCGTGACGTAGGCCGTGTCAGTGCCGCCGTTGCCGTCGTCGATGGTGTAGCTGAAGGAGTCGTAGCCCTCGAAGCCCTCTTCGGCGGTATAGGAAACCGTGCCGTCCTCGTTCAGCGTGGCGGTGCCGTTGGTCGGATCGCCAATGCCGGTGACGGTCAGCGCGTCGCCGTCGGCGTCGCTGTCGTTGACCGTCGGGTCGAAGGTCGCCGTCGAGGTGCCGGTGGTGTGATAGAGATCGTTGACCGCGTCCGGCGGGGTGTTCTCGCCGCCGGTCGGGTCGGTCGGGATGCCGGTGTTCACCGTGACGGTGCCGGTGTCGGTGCCGCCGTTGCCGTCGTCGATGGTGTAGGTGAAGCTGTCTTCACCCGTGTGCCCCTCGTTCGGCGTATAGGTCACGGTGCCGTCGGCGTTCAAGGTCACGGTGCCGTTGGCAGGCTCGCCGACGCCGGTGATGGTCAGCGTGTCGCCGTCGACATCCGTGTCATTGTCCATCGGCGCCAGGGTGACGGGGGTGCCGCTGCCGGTGGTGACGTAATCGTCCACCGCTTCGGGATCGTCGTTCACCGGGTAGACGGTGACCGCGACATGACCGGTGGCCGAGTTGCCGGCCGGATCCTCTACCGTGTAAGTAATCTCGGCATCGCCGTTGTAGTCGGCGGCCGGGGTGAAGGTCAGCGTGCCGTCTTCGTTGATCGCCACGGTGCCGATGCTGTCGCCGCCGGTGACGGTGGCGGTGGTGACGGTGAGCGCATCGCCATCGGGATCGCTGTCGTTGGCCAGCACGTCGATGGTGACGGCCACGTCCTCGTCGGTCTCGGCGGCGTCATCCTCGGCCACGGGGCCGCTGTCGCCGACATCGACGGTCGAGAAACTCATGTCCGAGATCAGCACGCCCTGGGTCGAGTCGCCGCCGTTCTCGTAGATCACCTCGATGCGCGAGACCGGGCCAGCGATCGACACAAGCACGGTGCCGTTCTCTTCGGCGAAGCTGGTGACTTCCTCGCCGGTGGCGGTACCGTCGCTGGTGCTGGTGCTCCCGAGCGAGGTCAGCGTGACCTCGACAGGATTGCCCTCGGCGTCATAGGCGAGGATGGTCACATTGTCCTGGAAGCTGGTGCCGCCCGCCGTGCCGGTGCTGTCACCGCTCAGGTCGCCGAGGTCGGAGCCCGCGCCGCCGTCCACGTCATTGAGGATGAACGACAGGTTCTGCACGTTGTCGGTGTAGAGCTCGTTCGAGGAACTGAAGTCGAAGACCGTGGTCGAGGTGGAAGAGAGCGTGCCACCGTCACCGCCCTCGCCAAAGAGCTTCAGGTGCGAGTTCGGATCGACCGAGGAGCCCTCGGGGACATAGCCATCGTAGTTCACGGTGAAGGCTTCGGCACCGGCGTCCTGCGAGGTGAAGGAGATGCCGACATCGACGCCGCCGGTATCTACGGTCGTCCCCGTGCCGCCCGAGGCGGTATCCCCCAGCGTGGTCCCGAACGCGCCGAGCGACGCCCAATTCAGAAACAAGTCAGCCATCGTTACACCCTTCAACACCAGATCGGGACGCGCCCGCACCGCACCTGCGGCCTGCGACGGCTTGACGCCGCCTTGCCCGGTCTCCGTCCTTCCGCGTTTTCGTGCCGATGGACCGGTCCGCGTAGCAGCGGGCAAAAGCGGTCCTGCTGGTGCCGGGCACATCTGCCCGACGCCATCGGTCACATCCTCGCGGATGACTTGAGATCGGCGGCCGCCCCCCGGCCTGTCCTTCGTCGCCCCCCAGTCGGGCTTAACGAAGTACTTAGAACTCGGCGGGCCGTTAACAAAGTCAAAAGTGGCGATCAGGTGGCAAAAGATGACAAAAGCAGGGCCGCAAGGCGGCACATAAGCGTGAATTGAACGTCAATGTGGCGTAATTTTGTTTCCAAGACGCTTCAAATGTCATTCACCGCTGGGGGCGGTTTACCCTATTTTCTTGAGATCAGCGGCTCGAGCGCCGATGAACCTGTTGCCAGGCCGGAAACAGCCGCGTGATGGGCCACGGCACCATGGATGCGCCCGATGCGCGCCAGATTCCAGGCGGCTCTGTATTGCCGAGCGAACCAATGCGGGACATCGCCCGGGATTGATGCGGTCCAACGCGCCACCGGGCAGGAAACTCCCGAATCAAACGACGAAATATGGCATCAATTCGATTTGACCCGCGCCTGCGGCGGGCCCCGCGCCGGGAACGCCACACCAGCGCCCAATTGTCACCCGTGCCTGCCCCTCTAACGCAAAACGTCCCCGGCCGCAGGCCGGGGACGTTTCGTGGTCTCGATACGGTGGCCTCGCGGCCGGGTTCGCCGGTAGAGAGGCTCAGAGCATCTCGATCTGGTAGCTCTCGATCACGGTGTTGGCGAGCAGCTTCTCGCACATCTCCTTGACCGTCTCCTCGCCGGTGCCCTCGGCCAGTTCGAGGTCGATCACCTTGCCCTGACGCACGGCGCCCACGCCTTCGAAGCCGAGCCCGCCAAGCGCATGGCGCACGGCCTCGCCCTGCGGGTCGAGCACGCCCTCTTTCAGCATCACATGCACACGTGCCTTCATGGCCATCTCTCCGTTCATCGCAGAGGGGCGGCGCCCCTCATCTTTCCCAAACCAGGTAGATCGTAGCGCCGCCCGCGGCGCCACGCTTTCAATTGATCAGCTTCGGCTTCGCCACATGGGTTGCCTGCTTCGGCATCACGCCCAGACGGCGCGCCACCTCGGTGTAGGCGTCGGTCAGCGAGCCGAGATCGCGGCGGAACACGTCCTTGTCGAGCTTCTGGCCGGTCTCGATGTCCCAAAGGCGCATCGAGTCGGGCGAAATCTCGTCGGCGACGATCAGGCGCTGGAAGTCGCCGTCATAGACGCGGCCGATCTCGATCTTGAAGTCGACGAGACGGATGCCGACGCCGTACATCAGGCCCGACAGGTAGTCGTTGACGCGCAGCGACAGGCTCAGGATGTCATCCATGTCCTGCTGCCCGGCCCAGCCGAAGGCGGCGATATGCTCTTCGGTGACCAGCGGATCGCCCAGCTTGTCGTCCTTGTAGCAATACTCGACGATCGGGCGCGGCAGTGCGGTGCCCTCCTCGATGCCGAGGCGCTTTGCCAGCGAGCCGGCGGCGTAGTTGCGCACGATCACTTCCAGCGGGATGATCTCGCAGGCGCGGACCAGCTGCTCGCGCATGTTCAGCCGCTTCAGGAAGTGCGTGGGAACGCCGATATTGTTGAGGCCGGTCATGAAGAACTCGGACAGGCGGTTGTTCAGCACGCCCTTGCCCTCGATCACGTCCTTCTTCTGCGCGTTGAAGGCGGTGGCGTCGTCCTTGAAGTACTGGACGATGGTGCCCGGTTCGGGGCCTTCGTACAGAATCTTTGCCTTGCCTTCGTAGATCTTCTTGCGCCGTGCCATGGGAATCCTTTCGCCCGGGGCCGCGTATCGGCCGCTGCGTCTCGTTCGCCCTCATAAATCAAGGCTGCCGTTGCCGCAAGCGGCCTGCTTTCACTTGAGCCAGCGCAAAGTGCGTTACAAACTGAGTGCATTATACTTGGGCCATCTATTGGAGGGGTACCCGATGACCACTTTCGACGACCGCGAACAGGCCTTTGAAAACAAGTTCGCCCATGATGCCAACCTGAACTTCCAAGCCGAGGTGCGCTGCAACAAGAAGCTGGGCCTCTGGGCCGCGTCGCTGCTGGGCAAGAGCCCCGAAGAGGCTGCGGCCTACGCGGAGCAGATCATCAAGGCCGACCTCGACGAGGCCAGCCATGACGACATCATCGCCAGCATCGCCGCCGACCTCGGCGAAAAGGCCAGCGTCGAAATGGTCACCGCCAAGCGCGCCGAGCTTCTGATGGAGGCCCGCAAGGAAGTGCTCGAAGAGAGCTGATCCCGAAAATTGCCCGGCGCGCCGCGGTCGCCGCGCGCCGAGCCCCGTGCTCAGCGCGCGATGACGATGTCCGCCCGCAGCCCGCCAAGCGTGTCGCTCGCGCCGAGCCGCAGCACCCCGCCATGGGCACGCGCGACATCGGCAGCGATCGCCAGACCCAGCCCGACCCCGGTGCCCCGGTCCTGGTTGCGCGCCGGATCGAGCCGGGCAAAGGGCTTCAGCGCCTCCTCGCGCCGCTCCGGCGGGATCCCCGGCCCGTCATCTTCGACCCGCAGCCGCAGGGATTTCTCGGTCAGGGTCACCGAGACCTCGCAATGCGTGCCGTAGCGCACCGCGTTGCCCACCAGATTCTCGAGCGCTCGGCGCAGAGCCACGGGGCGCACGCTGACCTCGCCCTGACCCTCGACCGTGCCCATGGCGACCGCCTTGCCGCCACGCTGCGCATCGGCCACCACCGAGGCGGCCAGCGCCACCGGGTCGACCGGTTCGGCCACCCCGTCCTGCGAATTGCCACGGGCGAAATCGAGAAAGGCGTCGATCAGCCGCTGCATGTCGTCGACGTCGCGCTCCAGCGGCTCCCGATCCTCGTCCTCGAGCATCGACAGACCGAGCCGCAGCCGGGTGATCGGCGTGCGCAGATCGTGGCTGACTCCCGAAAGCATCATCGTGCGCTGTTCGATCTGCCGCTCGATGCGGCTGCGCATGTCGAGGAAAGCATTGCCCGCCGCCCGCACCTCGACCGCACCGCCCGGCTGGTAAGGCACATGGCGTCCGCGGCCGAATGCCTCGGCCGCCTCGGCCAGACGGGTGATCGGGCGCAGCTGGTTGCGCAGGTAGAAGAAGGCGATCACCGTCATCAGGATGCCGAAGAACATCATGTTGACCAGGAGCTGGTGCGGATTCGACGCCGAGGCGCGCTGGCGCGAGAACTCGACCTTGTAGAGCGTGCCGCGCGCGCCGCGCAGGTAGAGCGCGACCAGATTGTCGTCGGGCAGCATCACGCGCTGCACCCCGGGTACGAAATCCGTGAGCGTCTCCGCAACCACGAGCCCCGAGAAGTCGTACCAGCGTCGCTGGTCCGCCTCGGGCAGCGCCGACTCGTCGACCTGCCGCATCCGCAGCCCAAGCGGCGCCGCCGCTGCGGGCGTGTGCAGCGCGTATCTGATATCCCGCGCCACCCCGCGAGACATCTGCTGCGAGACGCCTTCGAAATGCCGCTGCACGAAGACCACCGAGACCACCAGCTGTATGGTGAAAACCGGCAGGATCAGGATCAGCGCCGCGCGCGCGTAGATGCCGCGCGGCATGTATTGTTTGAGCCACTGGAAGAACATGCGCTAACCCTAGCCTTGGCGTCCGAGCGCCACCATCCGCAAACGAGACCCAAGATGATCGATCCCCAGCCCGACTTCCAGCCCGTCCCGGGCCATGCCGAGCAGCTCGCCCCCGGGCTGCGCCGCATCCTGGCACCGAATCCCTCCCCGATGACCTTTCGCGGCACCAATACCTACGTTCTGGGACACCGCGCGCTCGCGGTGATCGACCCCGGCCCGCTCTCCGACGCGCATCTCGTCGCAATCCTCTCGGCGCTCGGCCCGGAGCAGAGCATCAGTCATATCCTGGTGACCCATGCGCATCTCGATCACTCCCCCCTCGCCCGGCCGCTCTCCGAGGCTACCGGCGCGCCGGTGCTCGCCTTCGGAGACGCGCGGTCCGGGCGCAGCGACATGATGCGCCAGCTCGCCGAAACCGGCCTCGCGGGCGGCGGCGAGGGCGTCGATGCGGACTTCACCCCCGACGATACGCTGGCCGACGGTGCGCTGATCGAGGGCGACGGCTGGCGCCTCGAAGCGCTTCATACCCCCGGCCATTTCGGCAATCACCTGAGTTTCGCCTGGGGCGACGTGCTGTTCTCCGGCGATCTGGTGATGGGCTGGGCCAGTTCGCTGGTCTCGCCGCCCGACGGCGACCTCGGCGCCTTCATGCAGTCGCTGGAGCGCCTGCGCTGCCGCCGCTGGAGTTGCCTGCACCCCGGTCACGGCGCCCCCGTCACTCAAGCCGCGGCGCGCATCGACGCGCTCCTCGCCCATCGACGCGCGCGCGAGGCCTCGATCCTCGAGGCGCTTGCCACGGCCCCGGCGAACGCGGCGACTCTCGCCGCCGCCATCTACAAGGACACCGACCCCGCCCTTTTGCCCGCGGCGGCCCGAAACGTGCTGGCTCACCTGATTGACCTCACCCAGCGTAAAGCCGTATTTCCGCTAGGTAATCTTGAAAAAGATTCTGTATTTTCAAGACACTGAAAGAAAAAACGCCTTCCGGCGAAAAAAGCTGCAAAAAGCCTCTGGACGCCCGGAGTCGCCATTGCTAAACACCCCCCACGTTCCGGCGTAGCTCAGCGGTAGAGCAGTTGACTGTTAATCAATTGGTCGTAGGTTCGATCCCTACCGCCGGAGCCAAACTTCTCGCAAGAGCTTGAAGTTTCGGCAGAAAACTCCCGGGTCTCGGCAGAGGCCCGGGGGTTTTGCGTTTCAAGCGCTCAAACTGGTGCACAAAGCGGTACACGGTCGCGACTCCGACGATGCCCTGACACGTTTCGGGAGCAGCGGAATGACTGGAGCCGTTCACCCCCCCGAAAGGCGCTCATCGAAATTCATCTTTCGCCCAGAGCCGGGATGTGAGGGTTGCGAACCGAATCCACGGTTTCGCATTTGGAAAGACGTTGCCCACACTGCGCCGATCGCTGCGGTTCGCCGGAGGCGGCGCGCGGAGGACACGGGCCGACCCCACACCGACGAAACTAGATCAGCCACTACCGTGAGACCACAGAGTCCTCGACCGGCAGCGATCCCGGATCATCATGTTTGGAAAACTTGGATGGCTTGCCTCGGAGCATGCGCAACCTCTGCGGTCGCTGTTGCGGCGGAGACCAAGACGAAGTCCCGCCGCTTTCGCAATCGCCGCCTAGGTATTCCCTATGGCACGCCTCGACCAAGCGTCCCCGGATCACCTCAGATTACACGGCTGATCCGGTCTCCCAAGCCAAAGTGGCCCTTAAATGATCTGGCGCCGTGTCTGTTCCCAAGGGCTGCGGAGCGCGCACTGGAACCACGGTTCTGTGCGCCGCAGGTGTGGATCAAAGTGCGGCCAGATGCGCAACATGCGGCAGTGACGCTTGGTGTTTCCCGGTGGCCAGGACGTCGATCACAGGCGGCCAGCAGCTCAGATTGAACGCAGAAAATGGCTGAACTCGTCCACTGCAGGCATCCGGACCGGCGTCTTTGCCGGACAGCCCAGCAATCGATTGGTCATCCGTTCCTCGAGACGCAGGCGCTCTTCCACCAGTGCTCGGCCACCGGCCGGATCACCCGCAGCACATCGCTTCCGCGCCTGCGCCAGAACCACCCAGCGCATGCGCCAAGCGTGCTGCAGCAGGTCGACCGTCATCTCGATGTCTATGATCTCGAAAACCCCTTGCCGCGCGCCCTCTGCGACGAGACTTTGCATCAGCGGCGTCGCCCGCCGCCGCGCCTCCTGTTCGAGCTTCAGGAAGATCGGCTCATTGCCCTCCATCATCGCGATGCGGATGACCCCCATGATCTGCTCGGCATGGGCAATCTCCCAATGGGCCGTGCCCGCGACAAAGGCCGTGAAACGCTCGACCGCGCCGCCCTCGCTGCGCTCGTAGACCGCCTGTCCCGCGGCGGAGCTGGCGTCGGAGAGGCGCAGCAAAACCCCCGCCAACACATCCTCCTTGGAGGTGAAATGATGATAGAACCCGCCCTTGGAGATCCCCGCCGCTTCGAGCAGCAGCGCCACCGTCACCTCTTCCCACGGATGGGTGGCCAGCAGCTCGGTGGCAACATCGAGGATCGCGGTCTTGCGATCTTCGGCGGACATTCTGGACCGTTTGACGTTCACGATTACGTTCTCCATCGACTGCGCCCTTGATTACAGACCGACGGTCGGTACGTAAAGGCACGCAGCCGTGAACCCGATCACGCCCTCATGAGCGAGAGTACCGACAGCATGACCGACCACCCCGCCAGCGCGGCACCGACAGAGACCCTGCGGTTCGAGACCGACCGCGGATCCTCCCGGCCCTTCTGGATCGCGATTTCGCTGGTGGTCGCCATCGTCGCCTGGATGGGCAGCGGCATGATCTTCCCCGGCGCAGACCCCGACAGCGCCACCGCAGCCGAGGAGCCGCTACCGCCATCGGTCATGGTCAAGAGTTCGCAGGCAGAGCCGGTCACGCTGAGCTACCGTGCCGAGGGGCAGGCCCTGCCCGACCGCGACACCGAGGTCATCGCCGAGACCGCCGGCACGGTGCTCGAGATGCCCTTTTCCAAGGGCGACCGGGTCGAGCGCGGCGACATCCTCGCCCGGCTCAATTCGGCCCGTGCGCAGGCCGCGCTCACCCAGGCCGAGGAGCAGCGCGCCAACGCGCAGCGCGAGCTCGACAATGCCACGCAGCTCTTTGATCGCGGCGTCGCCACGCGCGACCGCCTGTCAGAGGCGCGCGCGACGCTGGCCGCCGCCGAGGCCGATGTGGCCAGCGCTGAAGAGGCCATGGAGAACCTCGTGGTAGAGGCCCCTTTCGCCGGCCGGATCGAAACCCTGCCCGCCAGCGAGGGGGAATATGTGCAGGCCGGCGCCACCATCTCGCGCATCGTCGACAACGACCCGCTCACCGTTGCCATTCAGGTGCCGCAGCAGGCCCTCAGCCGCATCCAAGAGGGGCAGAGCGCGACGGTGAACTTCATCACCGGCCAGACGCGCGAAGGACGGGTCAGCTTCGTCGGCGCCGCCGCCGCGTCGGAAACGCGCACCTTCCTCACCGAGATCGAGGTCGGCAACCCCGAGGGCGAGGTACCCGCCGGGGTGTCGGCGCAGGTGACGATTCCTACCGGCGTGGCCACGGCCCACCGCGTGCCACCGTCGATCATCTCGCTCGACGAAATGGGCCAGATCGGTCTGAAGACGGTCGAGGACGGCCATGTGGTCTTTCACCCGATCGAGATCGTGAAGACCGAGATCGACAGCGTCTGGGTCACCGGGCTGGACGACGTCGCGACGATCATCACCGTGGGACAGGGCTTCGTGCGCGACGGTGAAGAGGTCCGTGCCAAGCCGCAGCAGGACCCCGAGCAGGTCTCGTCGGCCAGCGCGGACCTGCCTCTTGAGGTCGCGGAGGACAAGCCGTGAACAGCCTGATCGACGCCGCCTTCTCGCGCGGCCGCGCGGTGATGATCCTGCTTGCGATGATCCTCACCTTCGGGGCCGTGGCCTATGTCTCGATCCCGAAGGAGGCGAACCCCGAGGTGCCGCTGCCGCTGGTCTATGTCAGCACGACACTCGACGGCATCAGCCCCTCCGACGCCGAGCGGCTGCTGATCGAGCCGATGGAGGCCGAGTTCGGGGCCATCGAAGGGCTCGAGAAGATGTCGGCCGAGGCCACTGAGGGCTTTGCCAGCGTGCAGCTCGAATTCGCCGCCGGCGGCGACATCGACGAGGCGCTCGACAAGGTACGCGAGGCCGCCGACACGGTGCAGGGTGATCTGCCCGCGGATGCGACCACGCTCAATGTCACCGAGATCAACACCGCGCTCTTTCCGATCATTACCGCCGTGCTGTCGGGGCCGCTGCCCGAGCGCACGCTCAACGACATCGCCGAGGCCGTGCAGGACCGGGTCGAGGCGCTTCCCGGCGTGCTCGAGGTGGACATCGGTGGCGCGCGCGAGGAATTCCTTGAGGTGCTGATCGACCCGACGGTGTTCCAGACATACAACCTCAGCTTCGAGACGCTGACCAGCCAGCTTCAGCGCAACAACCAGCTGATCGCCGCGGGCGCTATCGAGACCGGCGGCGGACGCATCGTGCTGAAGGTGCCCGGGCTGATCGAGGATCTCGAGGACGTCATGGCCATGCCGGTGAAGGTCGACGGCACCACGGTCGTCACCTTCGGCGACGTCGCCACCGTGCGCCGCACCTTCGAGGATCCGACCAGCTACGCCCGTATCGACGGCCAGCCCTCGCTGGCGCTGGAGGTCACCAAACGTTCGGGCGCCAATATCATCGACACCGTCGCGGCTACCAAGCAGGTCATCGACGAGATGAGCGCCGACTGGCCGAACAGTCTGCGCGTCACCTATCTGCAGGACCAGTCCGAACAGGTGAAGACGCTGCTCTCCGATCTCGAGGCCAATGTCATGGCCGCCGTCATGCTGGTGATGATCGTCATCGTCTTCGCGCTCGGTTTCCGCTCGGCGATCCTCGTCGGCCTGTCGATCCCCGGCGCTTTCCTCGCCGGCGTCGCGATCATCTGGGCGATGGGTTACACGATGAACATCGTCGTGCTCTTCGCGCTGATCCTCGTGGTGGGCATGCTGGTCGACGGCGCCATCGTCACGGTCGAGCTTGCCGACCGCCGTCTGCAGGAAGGCGACAGCCCCAAGGCCGCCTATGCCCATGCCGCGAAGCGCATGGCCTGGCCCATCATCGCCTCCACCGCGACGACCCTGTCGGTGTTCTTCCCGCTGCTGTTCTGGACCGGCCTTATCGGGCAGTTCATGAAATACCTGCCGATCACCGTGATCCTGACCCTCGGCGCCTCGCTCTTCATGGCGCTGATCTTCATCCCAGTGCTCGGCGGCATGATCGGCCGCAATCAGCCGCAGACCGCCCGCGCCAAATGCGCGCTGCACGCCGCCGAGCGCGGCGACCCGCGCCAGATCGGCGGGCTCACCGGTGCCTATGTGCGGCTGCTGGAACGCGCCATCCTGCGCCCCTGGACCACCGTGATCCTTGCGCTGGCGCTGCTGCTCGGCGGCTTCGCGCTCTACGGCCAGTTCGGGCGCGGCATCTCCTTCTTTCCTTCGGTCGAACCGGAATTCATGCAGGTGCAGGTCCGCGCCCGCGACAACCTGTCGATCTACGAACGCGACGATCTGGTGCGCAAGGTCGAGGACCGGCTGATCGGCACCGAGGGAATCGAGAGCGTCTACGCCCGCTCGACCATGAGCGCGGGCGGCGGCGAGGAGGACGTGATCGGCACCATCCAGCTCGATTTGGTGGACTGGCAGGAGCGCCGCACCGCCGCCGAGATCGGCGCCGACATCCGTGCCGAGATGGCCGATATCGCGGGCATCGACGTGCAGGTCGAGACCGAGAGCGGCGGCCCCTCCAGCGGCAAACCGGTAAACCTGCGCGTCTCGGCGGGGGATTTCACCGAGCAGAGCGCCTCTGTGGACGCGGTGCTGGCGGCGATGGCGCGGGTCGGCGGTTTCACCGACGTAACCGACACCCGCCCCCTGCCCGGCGTCGAGGTGGCGATCAACGTCAACCGCGCCGAGGCAGCGCGCTTCGGAGCCGACGTCAGCCTGCTCGGGCAGGCCGTGCAGCTGCTGACACAGGGCATCACCGTCACCGACTACCGCCCGCCCGATGCCGACGGCGAGCTCGACGTGCGCGTGCGCTTCCCCAATGGCGCGCGCTCGCTGTCCGAGCTCGGCAACCTTCGGGTGCCGACCTCGGCGGGGCTGGTGCCGATCTCCAATTTCGTAACTTTCGAGCCGGTCGAACGGGTTGGCGTGATCCGCCGCATCGACGAACAGCGCGTCACCACCATCGAGGCGAACGTCGCCCCGGGGCTGCTGGTCAACGACCAGGTCACCGCGCTGCGCACCGAGCTGGACCGGGCCGAGCTGCCCGAGAGTGCCAGCTACGAATTCGCCGGCGAGGCCGAGGACCAGCAGGAATCGATGATCTTCCTGCTGATCGCCTTCGTCGCGGCAATCGTGCTGATGTTCCTGATCCTCGTCGTGCAGTTCAACAGCGTCTACCAGTCGGTGGTGGTGATGAGTGCCATCGTCTTCTCGGTCGGCGGCGTACTGCTGGGGCTGGTGGTCACCGGCAGGCCGTTCGGTGTGGTGATGGGCGGCGTCGGGGTGATCGCGCTGGCGGGCATCGTGGTGAACAACAACATCGTGCTGATCGACGCCTACAACGACCTGCGCCGGACCGGGCTCTCGCCGCTCGAAGCCGCCCTGAGAACCGGCGCGCAGCGTCTGCGTCCCGTGGTGCTGACCTCGGTCACCACGGCGCTCGGGCTGATGCCCATGGTGCTGGGGATGAACATCGATTTCATCGGCCGCGAGATCGTCTTCGGCGCCCCCTCGACGCAATACTGGACGGAACTGTCGAGCGCGATCGCGGGCGGACTGGTGATCGCCACGGTGCTCACGCTCGTGGTCACTCCGGCGATGCTGATGCTGCGCGAAAAGCGCGCGCGGCGCCACCTCCCCACTTCCGACGCCCTGCCGGCGGAATGACCACACCCTCGGGGGCGACGCCGCCCGCCGGGGACGCCTCTTGGCCTCAGGCGACTTCGGAGGCACCGATCTGCGCGGTAAGCGCGCGGATCTGACCGAACATCGCCGCCTTCAGCGCGTCCAGTTCCATGGCCTCGGTCACCGTGTAGCTGGTGAAGAGGCCGTTGAGGCCTAGGAAGGTCAGCTCGCCGAAAGCGCGCGCATCGACCGACTGCATCACCTGCCCGTCGCGCTGCAGGCGCGTCATCAGCGCAACGACCTGCTCCGAAAGCTGGTGGTCCAGCTCGCGGTAGCGGCGCGAGAAGGGCGTGTCGGGGTTCTGGATCGAGAAGGCCATGGCGGTGCGCCACATCTCCTTGGTCAGATAGACCAGAGAGTGATCGTAATAGGTGGCCACCAGCGCGCAGATCGCGTCATAGGCATTGCCCGGCGGCGCATCGACCACGCCCTGTCCCTGGTTCAGCACTTCCTCGACCTCCATCGACACGATGGCCAGCAGCAGGTCCGCCTTGTGCTCGAAGTAGTTGTAGAAGGTACCGACAGAGACCTCGGCGACCTCGGCAATCGCCTCGATCCGCGCCGCCTCGTACCCGTTCTGCTTAAAAAGCGTGCTTGCTGCCTGAATTATGGCACGATGGCGTTTCGCTTTCTGTCTTTCGCGCAGTCCGGCCATGGGGCCTCCTTGGTCACTTCAAAATTGATATTGACTGCAAAACTGAACCGGTTCAACTTTTTTCCGGAAGCAGGGCGGAGAACATCGCCCGCACCGCCGACAGGAGAGGAAAAAAATGGCACTGAAACACACCTGCTCGATTCTCGCCGTGACCGCTGGCCTGACCTCCGCGCTGGCCTCCGCCGCACAGGCCGAGGATCTGAACGCGCTGATCTGGTGCGACCACGCCGACCCCGAGCTGCTGCAGCCCTTCGAAGAGGCGCATGACGTCCGGGTCAACGTGAAGGAATACGAAGGCACCGCCGCGGGCCTCACCCTGCTGGAACAGTCCCGTCCCGGCGACTGGGACGTGATGGTGATCGACGCGGTGGACGTGGGCCGCGCCGTCGAGCGCGGGCTGCTCGCCCCCCTGCCCGCCGATCAGCTCTCGACCGACAGCTACTTCCCCGAGGCGGTTCTCGCCGATCACACCACCGTCGATGGCACCACTTACGCGGTGACGGAAAAGTTCGGCTACAACACCATCGCCTACAACAAGGCCAAGGTGGATCCGGCGGACATGGCCAGCCTCGATGCGCTGTGGTCGGGCAAGTACGATGGCCGCATCGCCATCTACGACTACTACCTGCCGGTGCTGGGCCTCGTCGGCCTCGAGGCGGGCATCAAGACAGCCGATCTCGATGCCGCCGCGCTCGAGACGATCCGCGAGCCGCTGATGAAGCTCAACGCGGCCTCCAAGCAGGTCTCGGACGTCGTGGGCAGCCAGACCGCGCTGGCGACCGGCGAGGTCGACGTGCTGATCGGTGGCGGCGAATGGCTGACCGCTGTGCTGAACGCCGAGAACCCCGACCTCGACTGGACCATCCCCGAGGAAGGCGGCCTGCTCTGGGCACAGTCGCTGGCCATCGTCGAGGGCACCGAGAAGCCTGAGCTGGCGCTGGAATTCATCAAGTACATCACCTCCCCCGAGGGCCAGGCGCGTCTCGCGACCTCGTCGTGCTACTGGGGGATGCCGGCCAACAAGGCGGCGGGCGACGTGCTGACCGACGAGCAGAAGGCGATCCTGCGCTGGGACGATCAGCCGGACTACCTGAGCCGCGCGCAGCTCTACCCGGTGCCCGACGCGGACACCGATGCCGCGATGCAGGATCTCTGGACCGACATGCTCCAGAACTAAGAGAGCCAGATGAGCATCGAGAAACAGGAAAAACGTCAGGGAGCGGCCTTGGTCGCTCCCGCGCTGCTGTGGACGCTGGGCTTCTTCGTCATGCCCTTCGCGGCGATGGTGATGATGAGCCTCGCGCACCTCGAGGGGCGCAAGATCGTGCAGGGCCATGACCTCGGCAACTACCTGCGGATCTTCACCGATCCGTCGCTGAGGCGCGGCATCTTCGTCTCGCTGGAGATCACCGCGGTGGTCACCGTCATTTCGGTGCTGCTGGCCTGGCCCCTGGCCTGGATCATCGCCACCCGCGTGCCCGCCCGTTGGCGGCGCATGGCGCTGCTGCTGGCGGTGCTGCCGTTCTGGACCTCCTACGTGGTGCGCTCCTATTCCTGGGCGCTGGTGCTGGGCGAGAAGGGCGTGGTGATGAACGCCCTCGTCGGTCTCGGCCTGCTGGCGGAACCGGTGCAGATCATGGCGACCCGCTCGGCCACGATCATCGGCTTCGTGCATTTCTTCGTGATGCTCCTCACGCTCACCATCTATTCCAACCTGATCCAGCTCTCGCCGAACTACGCCCGCGCCGCCGAGGACCTCGGCGCGTCGAAATGGCAGGTGATCCGGCTGGTGATCCTGCCGCTCACCCTGCCTGGGGTGATGACCGGCGCCTTCCTGACCTTCGTGCTCTGCATCGGCGATTACATCACGCCGCAGATCCTCGGCGGCAACAACGAGCTGACTCTGCCGCAGCTCATCATGCTGCAGCTCGGACGGCGCGGAGACTTCCCCATGGCCTCGGCGCTGTCGGTGGTGCTGATGGTCATCGTGACGCTGGCCTATGCCGCCTGTGCGCGCTGGCTGAAGATGGAGCGCGTGTGATGAAGTACCTCTCCTGGGCCTATCTCGTCGCGCTCTTCGGCTTCATCCTGCTGCCGGTGGTGACGCTGGTGATCTTCTCGTTCCAGAACGGCCGCCTGCCGGTGCCGCCGTTCAAGGGCGTGACCTTCGAATGGTACGCCGAGATCCTCACAGACCGCGCCATGATGGAGGCGCTCGGCAACTCGCTGATCGTGGCGCTGCTGTCGTCGCTGACCGCCCTGACGCTGGGTTTCCTTGCCGCCTCGGGCCTCGCCCGCGTGGTGCTGCCCGGCTCGGTGGTGATGCGCGGGCTGCTGATCGCGCCGATGACCGTCAGCTACCTGATCATCGCGCTCGGCCTGCTGCAGATGTTCAACAAGGTGGGCATCCGCCCCTCGCTTCTGGCAACCGGCATCGGCCACGTGGTGATCAACTTGCCGCTCTGCTTCGCCATCCTCTATGCCGCCATCGGCGAGCACCAGAAGAGCGCGCTGAAGGCCGCGCGCGACCTTGGCGCGCGCGAATGGCAGGTGCTCTGGTTCGTCGCCGCGCCGATGCTGACCCCGGCGCTCGCCGCCGCCTTCTTCCTCGCCTTCACCTTCAGCTGGGACGAGTTCATCATCGCCTTCCTGCTGACCCGCTTCGACGTGACCCTGCCGGTCGAGATCTGGTCGATGCTGCGCTCGGGGCTCTCGCCCGCGACCAACGCCGTCGGCTCGCTGGTCTTCCTCGTCTCGGTCATCGTGGTGGTGGCGCTTGAACTCACGCTTTTCCGAAAGGGATCGAAATGACCGCGGATGTCCACATCAAGGCCGTCGAGCACCGGTTCAACAGCTTCACCGCCCTGCACCGGGTCGATATGCAGATCAAAGCGGGCGAGTTCATTGTGCTGCTCGGCCCGTCGGGCTGCGGCAAGACCACGCTGCTGTCGATCATCGGCGGCTTCCTGACGCCCTCCGAAGGGCAGGTGCTGATCGGCGGGCGCGACATGACCCACGTGGCGCCCAAGGACCGGCCTACGACCACCATGTTCCAGGACTACGCGCTCTTCCCGCACATGAGCCTGCGCGACAACGTCGCCTTCGGCCTGCGCATGCGCGGCATGGCCAAGGCGGCGCGCAATGCCAAGGCGCTGGAGATGCTCGACATGGTCGGCCTCGCCGACAAGGCCGCGCGGCGCCCGCACGAGCTCTCGGGCGGCCAGCGCCAGCGCGTCGCCCTCGCCCGCGCGCTTGCGGTGGAGCCGGACGTGCTGCTGCTCGACGAGCCGCTCGGTGCGCTTGACCTGAAGCTGCGCCGCCAGATGCAGGAGGAGCTGAAGGCCATCCAGCGCCGCGTCGGCACCACCTTCGTGCACGTGACCCACGACCAGGAGGAGGCCATGGCCATCGCCGACCGCATCGTGGTGATGAACCACGGGCGCATCGAGCATTGCGGCACCCCCGAAGAAGTCTACCTGACGCCGAAGACCATGTTCTCGGCAGATTTCATGGGCGAGACCAATCGCATCCCCGTCAGCCCCGCCGGCGACGGCGTCAGCTCGCCGCTCGGCCCGCTCGCCATCGCCCCGGCCGAAGGCATGCTCTGCCTGCGTCCCGAAAGCATCGGCCTCTCGGGCGAGTTCAGCCTCGGACGCGCGACGCTGGTCGAGGCGGCCTTCTACGGCTCCTACCACCGCTGCCACTTCCGCCCGCTGGCTGCGCCGGACATGCTGCTCACCGCGCATCTGCCGCAGGGCGAGCACCCGCAGCCCGGCGCCGAGGTCGAGCTTTTCGGCCGCAACCCGGTCGTGCTGTCGGCTGAGACCAAGGCCGCCGCATGAGCAAGCCCCGCATCCCGCCCAGGGACTGGTACCGCCAGCGCCACGTCGGCGACGCCATCACCTGGATCGACGAGCCGTTCATCCAGGAGTTCTACCGCTGCAACATCTGGCACGTGCGCGGGCGGGACCGGGACCTGATGGTCGATAGCGGCATGGGCGTCGTGTCCTTGCGCGAATGGGTCCCGCTTGTCTCCGAGCGGCCGCTGGATGCCGTCGCCAGCCACACCCATTTCGACCACATCGGCTGCCACCATGAGTTTCCCTGCCGCCTGTGCCACTCTGCCGAGGCTGAGATCCTCGCAAACCCGACCCGCGCGAGCACCCTTGCCGATCCCTATGTGACCGACGAAATCTTCGACGCTCTGCCGGACGTGCCCTACAGCTCGACCAGCTACGCGGTGAAGGGCGCACCCGCGACCCGGCTGCTGGAGGACGGCGACATCATCGACCTCGGTGACCGGCACTTCGAAGTGATCCACACCCCCGGCCACAGCCCCGGCGGCATCGCGCTCTGGGAGGAAGCCTCGGGTGTGCTGATCTCGGGCGACATCGTCTATGACGGGCCGCTGATCGAGGACACCTACCATGCCGATGCCGAGGCCTACATCCGCTCGATGCAGCGCCTCGCGTCCCTGCCCGTTCGCATCGTGCACGGCGGGCATTTCCCCTCCTTCTCCGGGGCGCGGCTGACCGAGATCACCACCGCCTGGCTGAAGGAAAAAGGCGTCTAGAGCGCCCCGCCCGGGTTCAATGGCGGCAGGGCGGGCCGCCCCACGCCGTGCCCGCTGCGCGGCCGGACCGCCTCCAGCGCTCCGCGCAGGCTCGACCAGGTGGTGTCATCCGCACCCGCGGTCTCGCGCCCGTAGCGCCGTGCGCCGAGGGTCAGGAGCGCCGCCATGACCGGCGCAGCGCGCCGCGGGTCCGGCCCTTCGACGCGCCCGGCCCAGAGATCGAGCGCCGGGCGCAGCGCGGCATGATCCCGCGCGCCGATCACCCGCATGAGCTCGCGCCACGCAGAACGCTCAGAGGCCAGGTAGGCCTCCCGTCGAAGCGTCCGTCGCCGGGCCAGCGCCGGCAGCAAGTGGCGCATCATGAGCCAGAGCAGCCCCAGCGCGGCCAGCGCCGCCCCTGCCAGCAGCGCAATGCGGCGCGGATCGAGCGGCGCGCTCCGCCCCGGCGGGGGACCGTCCACACGCACTTCCACCCCTTCGACGCGCGCCGTCTTCACCGCGCCGTCGTCGGTGTCGTACCAGTCGAGCCTGATCTCCGGCAGCGCGCCGCCGCCGCCCGCCTCGGCGAGATAGGTCACGCTCTCCACCCGCGATCCGCTGAGCGCACCGCGGTCGTCGGTTTCGGCCAGCCGCGGCTCGTCCGGGTAGGCCGCGACCCCCGGCAGTTCCACCGGCTCCAGCAAGTTCGGCAGGAACATCGGCGAGACGCCCTGCACCTCCACCGTCACCTGCCGCTTGAGGCTGTCGCCGGGCACCATGGCCCCGGGCGCGCCTTCGATCTCCTGCACCAGCGACAGATCAGCCGCCGCGATGAACGGATCGAGCCCCTCGGCCCCCTCCGGCACCACCCCGGCAAAACCGATCGGCCCGGTGGTCAGCGTGGCCTGTCGCGCCTCGCCGGCCTCGAGGTCCTGCCAGGTGACCAGCACCTCCTGTGGTGGCAGCACCACCTGCCCCGGCACCATCGGCGAGATGCGATAATGCCGCGAAATGCCCGCCCATGTCTCGCCGTTCACTCGCTCGGACACGGGGTTGGTCGAGCGCGACGGCAGGCGCACCAGCAGGTTCGGCGCCTCGAGGCTCGGCCAGACCGGCGGCTTCGGCATGAAACTCGGCACCAGCACCGTCAGCCGCAGGCTCAGCGACTGGCCGGGGATCGCCTCGGTCTCGGGGAAGTCGACGATGAGCTGCGGCAGGGCTTCGGCCTCCTGCGCCCATACAGGCGATGGCAGAAGCAGGACGAGAAGCAGCAGGACGCGGGTCATTGGTCATCCTCCGATGGCGCCGGGGCCGCAGGCTCCGCCGCCGCACCGGACTCTTGAGATGGCTGCGCCGCCGCATTTGGATCCTGAGGCGGCTGTGCGGCCGTATTTGCATCTTCAGGCGGCTGTGCCGCCTCGAGCGCAAACCGCATCCGCAGGAAATCCCCGGTGCGCGTGTCGACCGTGTTCATCCATTGCTCGGCGGTCAGCAGCCCCCCGCCGCCTGCGTCCGCAGCCTCGCGCTCGGTCTCCTCGCCTTGCCCGCTCTCGTTGTCGTAGACCTCCTCGTCGGCACCGATCCCCTGGTCCTCGCCGGTGTCGGAGGCCGCCTGCGCCGCTTCCACGTAGCCGACGATGCGCTGCGCGGTTTCGAGGTTCTCGGCCGCCCCGGGATAGTCCGGATCGCGCGCCAGCGCGGTCTCGAAAGCCCGCACGCCGTCGCGGTAGTGCCGCCCCTTGATCTGCGCCATGCCCTGGATGAAGGCCGCCTGCGCCGTCTCGACCCGGTCCAGCACCAGCACGGCATCGTCGTATTGTCCGCTCCGGTAGAGCGCATAGCCGCGCCAGAGCGGGTCGAAAAACAGCTCTGCCGCGCGCGCATAGTGCTTGTTGTCGAACGCAATCCGGCCCTGCTGGTCCGGCGTCAGGAACCAGTCTGCAACGCCTTCGGCCCGGGCGTCCTGCGGCTGGGCCAGCAAGCTCAGCGCCGCGAGCGCCGCCCATCGCATGGTCCAGCCGCGGCGGAACCAGAGCAACAGGATCAGCGCGGCGGGCCAGGCCAGCCAATGCGCCCGGTCCTCCCAGGGCTGGGCCACGTCATCGAGCTGCGCGCGGCGGTAGGCGGCGTTGAGCAGGCCGTCGAGACGGCGGATGTCCGAGGTGTCCGGTGTCACCGCGATCACCGGCGCCGAGAGCGCGTCGAGCCCCCGGTCGCGACTGCCCTCGGGACGCATGGACAGAACCGCCAGCGGTGGGCCGCTGGCATCAAGCGGTGCCACATCGGCAGGATCGAGACTGTCGGTGACATAAAGAATGCCGCCTGTCGCGCCCTCCTCCACGAGCAGCGCCTGCGCCAGCACCAACGCCTCGGCCGCCACCGCGCCCTCGCGCGGCATGACCTCGGGGCTCAGCCCCTCGAGGTAGGGCACCATGACCTGCGCGTCCTCGGTCATCGGCAGGACGACGTGGGCAGTGCCCGCATAGGCCACCAGCGCCGTGCGCGCCCCAGCACGCAGCTCCAGGAAATCGCGGATCTTCTGCTTGCCGCGCTCCAGCCGCGACGGCGGCAGGTCGGTCTGCTCCATGCCCGGGGTCACCGCCAGAACGATCACCGCCGGGGCGGATTGCGCGGCGAAGGGGTCAGGCTGGCGCGACCAGGTCGGCCCCGCCGCCCCCAGCGCGCCGAGAATGAGGATGGCGGCGGTGCTGTCGATCGGGGTGAAGCGGCGGCGCTGCGCGCGCCCCACGGTCAGCGCCTCGCGCAGGTGCGGGGCGATGCCCTCGGTCTGCATGGCCCCGCGCTGCAACGGCCGGCGCACCCACCACCAGAGCAGCAGCACCAGCGGGACCAGCAGCAGCCAGAGCGGCCGCAGGAAGTGGAAGGCTTCGAGAAAAAGCGGCAGGTCAATCATGCGCGCGACCTCCGCTGAAAGACCCTAACGCCCGGCAGCTTCGTCTTGGCTCCGGGCGACAGGGCGATACGTCCCCACGCGGCAATGCGATAGATATTGCAGAGACGGCCCACATCACGCGGCCCCCGCCTTTGCCCCGACCGCACGCCGCCCCCGCCCGCGCAGCTGCAGCCACAGCACCGATGCCAGTCCAAGCAGGGCTGCCAGCCCCATGGGAATCCACGACAGCGACTGGCGCGGGCGGAACGACAGCGTCTCGGTCTCGCGCGGGGCGAGCGCATCGATACGGGCATAGACCGCCTCGAGGGCCGCGGCGTCCTCGGCAAAGAAATACTGCCCGCCGGTGCGCGTCGCGATGGCCTGAAGCGTCGCGAGGTCGACGCGGTTCTCCCCCGTCGCCTCGGGATCGCCGACACCGATGGTGAAGATCTCCACCCCACGGTCGGCGGCGATCTCCGCCGCGTTCAGCGGGCTCATGCGGCTGGCGGTGTCCGAGCCGTCCGACAGAAGGATCAGCAGGCGCTGGTCGATGTCGCTGGCCTCGAAGGTGCGGATCGACAGGCCGATGGCATCGCCGAGCGCGGTGTGCGGCCCGGCCATGCCGACCTCGGTGGTGTCCAGAAGCTCGGTGATCGTCGTCAGGTCATCGGTCAGCGGCGCCTGCAGGTAGGCCGCCGTGCCGAAGACGATCAGCGCCATGCGGTCGCCCTCACGACCGGCAACGAAATCACCCACCACCTGCCGCACTCCGGCAAGGCGCTGGAGGCGTTCCCCTTCGGGCGTGGCGAAATCCTTGGCGTCCATCGAGCCCGAGATGTCGATTGCCAGCACCACGTCGCGCGCGGCGGTCTCAATGGTGATCGGTGCGCCCACGCGCTCGGGCCTGGCCAGCGCCAGCACCAGCAGCGCCCAGCAGAGCGCCGCGGTGATCACCGAGATCAGCGGGCGCGACAGCACCACCGCCCCGGCACGCGGCTCGGCCCCCGCCGCCTCGGCCATGCGTCGGAAGAACGGAAAGCGCAGCGCGCTTTCCCGTTCGCGGTGCGGCGGCACCAGCCACCAGACGAGCAGCGGCAAAGGCAGCAGCAGCAGCAGCCAGGGCGCGCCGAGAGCGATCATGCCGGCGCCTCCCGTCCTGGCGCCGGCGGTGCCGCGCGATGGGTCTTCAGCCAGTGCTCGGCGGCGCGGCGCAGCTCCGGCGAGGGCGCGGCCCCCGGGGCGCGGTAGGGTGCACGGCGCAGCTCCTCGCCTGCGGTGTCGGGAAAACGGCGGCGGCCGGTGCGGGTGAGGAAGGCTGTCCAGTCGGCCCCGGTGAGCGAAGCCACCTGGGCACGCGGATAGGCGGCGAGCGCGGCGCGGCGCAGCACGGCGGCAAGCTCGGCGGTGGTCACGGCCCGGCTCAGTTCGGCCAACGCAGCGCGGCGGTAGGCATTCGCCAGGTGGCGACGATGCCTGCGCCAGAGACCCCAGACCAGAAGCGCCAGCAGGAGCAGCGCCAGGGCCACCCAGCCCCAGGTCTGCGGCACCAGCGGCACCGGCGCGGGCGGCACCGGGTCGACCAGCTGGTTGATCAGCCCGACAAGGCTCTCGGTCTCCTCGTTCATCGCGGTCCGAGCCCCAGCAGGCGGCGCATTTGCGGCAGGGTCTCCTCTCCCGCCGAAAGCGGCAGGATCGCCACGCCGAAGCGGCGCTGCCAGTCGAGCACATCGGCCAGCCGCCCCTTCGACATCTCGATCAGACCCTTGCGGGTGCCGGGCGCAGCGGTGTCGATCTCTGCCTGCAGCGCGCCGTCGGTAACGATGAGCTTCAGCCCCGCCGGGATCTCGCCGGCGCTGGGATCGGTCACCGGCACGAGGATCAGGTCGTTGTGGCGGGCCAGCCCGGACACGATGCGGTCGGTCTCGCCGTCGATCCCGTCGAAATCGCTCAGCACGATGATCAGGTGATTGCGGCGGGCGATCCGCGCCACGGCGCGCAGCACCCGCGTCAGGCCGATGGGGGTGACGCTGGGCGCCTCGGCATGCAGCAGGCCATTGGCCTCGGCCAGCGCGGTGAGAAAGCGGTTGAGCGATGCACGGCTGCGCTGCGGGCGGACCTCGGCCAGAAGCTCGTCGCCGAAGACGATGCCCCCCACCCGGTCGCCCTGGTCGAGGATGCGGAAGGCGGTCATCGCGGCGGCCTCGGCGGCGGTGACGGATTTCATCGCACGGCGGGTGCCGAAGAACATCGACATGCGCTGGTCAACGACGATCAACGCCGGGCGATCGCGCTCCTCGGTCATCACGCGGACATGGGGTTTTCCTGTGCGGGCGGTGACCTTCCAGTCGATGGCGCGGATGTCGTCGCCCGGCAGGTAGTCGCGCAACTCCTCGAAGTTCAGCCCGCGCCCGCGCAAGCGCGAGGCGTGGCGGCCGTTGAGCACCGATTGCGCCGGCTGGCGCGGCAGGAAACTGAGGCCGCGCGCCGGCCCTTCGAGGCTGCGCAGGTAGGCAAGGTCCGTGTGGATGCGCGGATCGCCCGAGACCTGCGGGGCCTTCGGCAACGTGCCGGTGCGGATACGGGCGGCGCGGTCCTTCATGGTCTCCTCCTCGGGCCCGGATCAGGGAAGCGCCACCTGCCGGACGATCTCGGCCACCACCGCGTCGGGGCTGATGCCCTCACCCTGCGCCTCGTACGACAGGCCGAGGCGATGGCGCAGCACGTCGGCCACCACAGCGCGGATGTCCTCGGGGTCGACGTAGTCGCGGCCCGCGAGCCAGGCATGGGTACGGCCGCACTTGTCGAGCGCCAGCGAGGCGCGCGGGCTGGCCCCGACCTCGATCCAGCGTTTCAGGTCGTCACCGAACTCGGCGGGCACGCGGGTGGCGTTGACCAGATCGGCCATGTAGCGCTCCATTTCCGGCGCCACGCGCAAGGCGGCGATTTCGCGGCGGGCGGCGAAAACCGCCTGCTGCGGGATCGGGGCGTGGGTCTCGGCGGCGGCCGTCCCGGCGCCCTGCTGCGCGACGATCTCCTCGGCCCGCACGAGGCGGATCACCTCGACCTCGTCCTCGACCGGCGGATAGGTGATGTTCACATGCATGAGGAACCGGTCCATCTGCGCCTCGGGCAGCGGATAGGTGCCCTCCTGCTCGATGGGGTTCTGCGTGGCCATGACCATGAAGAGCGGCTCCATCTTGTGGGTGGTGCCCGCCACGGTCACCTGCCGCTCCTCCATCGCCTCGAGTAGCGCTGCCTGCACCTTGGCGGGCGCGCGGTTGATCTCGTCGGCCAGCACGAGGTTGGCAAAGATCGGCCCGGCCTCGAAGCGGAACTCGCCGCCGCCCTCGCCCTGGTAGTAGACCTCTGTGCCGGTGACGTCCGAGGGAAGAAGGTCGGGGGTGAACTGGATGCGGGAGAAATCGCATTCGAGGTTGCGCGCCAGCGCCTTGATGGCGCGGGTCTTGGCAAGGCCCGGCAGCCCCTCGACCAGCAGGTTGCCATTTGCCAGAAGGCCGATCAGCAGCCGCTCGATCACCTCGCGCTGGCCGATGATCGCCTCGCCCATACGCGCGCGCAGGCTTTCAATCTGCGCCCGCGTGCCGCTTTCGGTCATGCCTTCCATACCGTCCTTACCTTTCCACGCAACTCACTCGGTGGGGAACACCTTGGCCCAGTCCTGCGCCATGTCGACGATGGTCCAGCCAAGGTTCGGCCCCTCGTCGAGCCCGCGGTTGAGCACGCCGATATGTCCGTCCCGATCATAGGCGAACTCGCGTTCGGCATCGGTGTGATGCAGCAGCAGGCCAAAGGACGGGCCATCTCCGTGGGTGGTGTATTCGAGCATGGCGAAATCGCCGTCGGAATTGCCCGCCGCGAAGATCGGTTTGCGACCTATGTGGCGGGCGATGCCCACGGGCTTGCCCTCCTTGTCGTCGATGAAGGTGACGCCGCCGTTCTTGGTCAGCATCGGCAGCCCGTCGACCACCTCGTAGGCGGTGTTGCCCTCGGTGCCGACCACCTGCCAGGGCGGGATGCCGTAAGCGTCCTCGGAGAAGGCGCGGATGAAGTCGATGCCTCCGCCCGAGACGATATAGGTGGTGAACCCCTCATCGCGCAGGTAGCTCAGAAGCTCGAGCATTGGCTGGTAGACCATTTCGACATAAGGCTTTTTCGTCGTCGGATGGGTGTAATTGGTGAGCCAGTCGAGCGCGTCGGCCTGGAATTCGTCCACGGTCAGTCCCGCGTGCGAGACGTTGATCACCTCGAGCAGCCCCTCCATGCCGGTGGCAAGGATGCCGCCGACGTCGCCCTTGGCCCCGGCCTCGAGGGCCGGCGTGGTAAGGATGCCCGGATCGGCCTTGGCCTTTTCCTGCAGCACGTCGAGCGCGTAGAGCGCCTGGAAATAGACCGGCTGCTCGGTCCAGAGCGTGCCGTCGTTGTCGAAAGCGGCGATGCGGTCTTCCTCGGTCACGTAGGCATCGGAAGCCGGATCGGTCACGTTCTCGACGAACGCGATGATCGCCTCCTTGGCACCAGTGTCGTTCCACGACGGCAGCGGGTCGGCGAGAGCCGGGGCGGCGACGATGAGCGCAGCGAGGGCAGCGGCGCACGGCGCATGCGGAATGGGCATAGGTATCCCCTTCAAGAGCGGGCGCCTTCAAATCGCGGCGCCGCAAGACAATCAGTTCAAGAATGGCCGGGCCGGCGACGCGCGCCGGCCCGGCTCAGGTGCAGCGAGATCAGTTGCTGCCGATATTCGCGAGGCTGTTGTTCAGGTCCTCCTGGATCTGGTCGATCGAGAAGCTGTCCGGACGCTGCGACGGCGGGAACTCCTCGAAGGTGGCGAAGAACTTCGCGATCTCCTGCGCCGCCGGGGCGACGAGGTAGGCGTGGTCGCTCAGCCAGTCCCAATAGGTGTTCGAGGTGATGTCGGCGCGCTCATAGGGGTCGGCGCGCAGGTCGAACATCTTGGGCACGCGCAGGTTGGTGAAGGGCTCGGCCCAGACCGCCATTGTGCCCTTCATGCGCTGCTCCTTGAAGACCACCTTCCAGTTCTCGTAGCGCAGACCGACGATCTCGCCGTCGTCGTTGAGATAGAAGAACTCGTCGCGCGCGCCCTCTTCGGCAGCGCCGGTGAGGTAGTCGAGCTGGTTATAGCCATCGAGGTAGTTGTTGTACTCCTTGCCGTTGATCGTGGTGCCGGCGAGCAGACGCTCCTTGATGTCGGTGTCACCCACCGCGGCCATCAGGGTCGGGAACCAGTCGAGACCCGAGAAGATGTCGGTGTAGACCGTGCCGGGCTCGATGACGCCGGGCCAGCGGATCAGCGCGGGCACACGGTAGGCACCTTCCCAGTTGGTGTTCTTCTCGGAACGGAACGGCGTGGTGCCGGCATCCGGCCAGGTGTTCTGGTGCGGGCCGTTGTCGGTGGTGTAGATGACGATCGTGTTGTCGGCGACGCCCAGCTCGTCGAGCGCGTCGAGCACGGTGCCCACGACACCGTCATTCTCGACCATGCCATCGGCATATTCGGTCGGCGCAGTCAGCCCCGGTTCGCTGCGGTTTTCCTCGCGCACGTGGGTTTTGTAGTGCATCCGCGTGGTGTTGTACCAGGTGAAGAAAGGCGTGCCCGCCTCCACCGCGCGGGTCATGAAGTCGATCGCTCCGGCGGCGGTCTCCTCGTCCACGGTCTCCATCCGCTTGCGGGTGAGCGGGCCGGTGTCCTCGATCTCACCGTCGGCGTAGGAGTGCAGCACGCCACGCGGGCCGAAGCGCTCGCGGAATTCCGGATCCTGAGGGTAGTTGAACTGCTCGGGCTCTTCCTCGGCGTTGAGATGGTAGAGGTTGCCGAAGAACTCGTCGAAGCCGTGCGCGGTGGGCAGGAATTCATCACGGTCGCCCATGTGGTTCTTGCCGAACTGCCCGGTGGCGTAGCCCAGATCCTTGAGCGCCGAGGCGAGCGTCGCGTCCTTCGCCTGCAGACCGGCGTTGGCACCGGGCAGCCCCACCTTCGACAGGCCCGTGCGCAGCGTCGACTGGCCGGTGAGGAAGGTCGAACGACCGGCGGTGCAGCTTTGCTCGGCATAATAGTCGGTGAACTTGGCGCCCTCGTTGGCGATCCGGTCAATGTTCGGCGTGGTGTAGCCCATCAGGCCGAAGCTGTAGGTCGACAGGTTGGTCTGACCGATGTCATCGCCGAAGATGACAAGAATGTTCGGCTTCTCCGCGCTGTCATCCTGTGCCCAGGCCGCGGGCCCGAAGGCCAATGCGGAACCGACGACGAGCGTCGTCACTAGTTTCCGTTTCATGAAAATCTCCCTAGAAAATCCGATCAAAAGCAGAACCAATTAAAGATCACTCGGGCTTCTGCCCTCTGCCCGGCGGCGCCGGGCCTTCTGCTTCGCGCGGCCATGAAAAGTGACCCGAATGGATCGGCCGGAGCGCGGTAAGAAACGTCTTGTTCAAAGCAAGGCAGCCTCCGCAGGAAACTCGCCTTTAACGCGAAGTATTGAATTGCCCACGAAAAAAAGCAACCGCCTCTCTGCGGGTCACCGAAGTTTCACAATCGGACGGCAAGGCTCCGCCGGACTCCCGCGAACCGCGCGACGTGCTGCTCACTGGATGGACAGATCGAGATCATAGGTGACGCTCTTGCCCGCATCGCGGTCGTTGCCCATGAGGTAGACGCGGATCGTGTAAGTGCCGTCCTCGGGAAGCGGAATGGTCTCGCTGTTGTCCTCGTCCATCGAGCCAACGTAGATCGCCTCGCCGTTGCTGCCCGGCGGCAGCAGGTTCATGTAGATCGAGCCATGGCCATCGGTGGCGGACACCGCCAGCTCGTAGAACAATTCCTGCCCGCCCTTCGCGGCCAGAGTGTAGTCCATGTAGTCATTGCCGGTGATCGTCCCGCTGAGCATGGTGCCGTAACTGCCCGGCGCGAAGCTGACCTCGGCACTTTCCTGCGCCGGGGCCTGCGCGGCGGACAATGCGAACAAGAGGACGGCGCTGGAAATGCGGATCATGACGCTTCCTTCGTAACAGGCCCAATACCGGAATCGACCTCCGGACGGGCGCATCAATGGCGATGAAATTGGTCGACTTTTGCGATTATCGGCGACCCATGGCGATGCTTGGTTCACTTTTTGGAAACACTGCGTTTGCAACAAGCGACGGTCCGCCATCCTATCGGCAAGATTTAGCCCATGTTTTCGGGGCATTACCTTGCGGCAACGCAGCAAGGTGATCTGTTACCACTCTGAAACAGAAAAATTCCGGGATAGGCGCGCGGAACAAAGCCTGTATTCTGCCTCTGTTACCAGTCTGACGTCATTTAGAATCATCTGTTGTTACGAGTCCCGCTAGGTCGACCAAGCGTCTTTGTGGCTCGGCGTTGAATTTCCAAAAACGCCGGGTCTCCCCAGGAAGGGAGCCGCGTCCCAAGGCTCCAATCCATAAGTCCTGAAACGGCTCTGCCCGCCCAAGGCATCCTCGTTTCCCCAGCGATCTCGGCCGGGGCAGAGGAGTCGCGCAGGGACCAGGAAGCCGCGCAGTTCTCTGCGCGGCTTCATACGTGTTTTGCCCAACCAGAACGGAAACAGCCCCGCACGGACGCGGTCCTATCCGCCGGCGCTGCCGATGTCCGTGCTTTGCCGCACGCCGGCGACCAGCCCTTCGCCCACGGTCTGCAGCACGTCCGCCAGTTCGGTGAACCAGCCTTCGCGATGGCTCGATGCGCGCCGCGCCAGCGCGACGATCCGCGCAGGCTCCGGGTCGGCGAAGCGGCGCAGCCGCATCCCCGGCGAGGCCCGCAGTTCGGTCAGCGCCGCGACCTCGGGCATCAGCGTCAGGCCGAAGCCCGCCGCCACCAGCCGCGAGAGCGTCGAGAGCGAGGTCGCCCCCATGTTGATCCGCGCATTGCCCCTGCCCCGGCCGCAGACCGCCAGCGCCTGGTCGGTCAGGCAGTGCCCGTCCTCCAGCAGCAGCAACTGGCTCTCCGCCAGGCCCTCGGGGCTCGACACCCGGCAGATCTGATCCAGCCGGGCAGCGCTACCGGCGAGCAGGAAGCGGTCCTCGAAGAGCGGCAGCACCTCGATCCCCTGCTCCTCGATCGGCAAAGCCACCAGCGCCGCGTCGAGCGCCCCCGAGGCCAGAAGGGTCAGCAACCGTTCGGTCTTGTTCTCGGTCACCTCGACGTCGAGCGAGATGTCCTCGGCACGCAGTGCGGCCAGCGCCTCGGGCAAGAAATAGGGGGCGATTGTCGGGATCACGCCGAGCGACAGCTTGCCGGTCAGCCCGCCCCTGCGCCGCGCCGCGTGCTCCAGCCCCGCAACCTCGGCAAGGATGCGCTCGGCGCTCTCCAGCACCTCGCGGCCAAAGGGAGTCAGCACCACGTCACGCGCCTGCCGCTCCACCAGCGGGCCGTTCAGTGCCGCCTCGAGTTCGCGGATCTGCACCGAGAGCGCGGGTTGCGAGACATTGCAGGCCTCCGCTGCGCGGCGGAAGTTGCGCTGCTCGGATAGCGCACGGAAATAGCTGAGTTGGCGAAGGGTCAAAGACATAAGATTTTCCTATCACTTTGACAGGAATCCGCAATTGGGAACTTATTTCGGCCCTTCTAGTTGATCGGACAGCAAGGCACTATCGCCACACCCACGGAGGTTCTCATGAGCAAGCGACTGACCACATCCGCCGGCACCCCGATCCCGACGAACGAGACCTCGGCCACCGCCGGTCCGCGCGGCCCGGTGCTTCTGGAAGATTACCAGCTGATCGAGAAACTGGCGCACCAGAACCGAGAACGCATCCCCGAGCGCGTGGTGCACGCCAAGGGCTGGGGCGCCCAGGGCACCTTCACCGTGACCCATGACATCAGCCAGTACACCTGCGCCAAGCTCTTTTCCAAGGTCGGCAACAGCTGCGACATCCTCTCGCGCTGGTCCACCGTGGCGGGCGAACAGGGTGCGGCGGATGCCGAGCGCGACGTGCGCGGCTTCTCGGTGAAGTTCTACACCGAGGAAGGCAACTGGGACATGGTGGGCAACAACACCCCCATCTTCTTCATCCGCGACGCCTACAAGTTCCCCGACTTCATCCGCACGCAGAAGCGCCACCCCAAGACCAACCTGCGCTCGCCCGAGGCGATGTTCGACTTCTGGGCCGGGCAGCCCGAGTCGGTGCACCAGGTCACCATCCTCATGTCGGATCGCGGCATTCCGCAAAACCCGATGCACATGCACGGCTACGGCTCGCACACCTTCTCGATGTGGAACGACAAGGGCGAGCGCTTCTGGGTGAAGTTCCACTTCCGCTGCCAGCAGCCGATCAAGAACTACACCAACGAGCAGGCCGAGAAGATCGTCGGCGAGACCCGCGAGAGCTACCAGGAAGACCTCTACAACGCGATCGACGAGGGCAACTTCCCGAAGTGGGAGCTGAACATCCAGGTGATGCCCGAGGAACAGGCCGCCGAGCTCGACTTCAATCCCTTCGATCTGACCAAGGTCTGGTCGCACAAGGATTTCCCGCTGATCCCCGTGGGCATGCTCGAGTTCAACAAGAACCCGGACAACTACTTCCAGATGATCGAGAACGCCGCCTTCTCGCCATCTAACAAGGTGCCGGGCATCGGCTTCTCGCCGGACAAGATGCTGCAGGGCCGGGTCTTCGCCTATGCTGACGCGCACCGCTACCGTCTCGGCACGCATTACGAGGCGCTGCCGGCCAACGCGCCGAAATGCCCGGTCCACAACTACCACAAGGACGGCTCGATGCGCTTCTTCCCGCAGCAGACCGGCCATCCGGACGCCTATTACGAGCCGAACCAATACGAGGAATCGGCCAAGGCCGACCCATCGGTGATGGAACCGCCGCTGAAGGTCTCGGGCGATGCCGACCGCTATGCGCAAGAGGACAAGGATGCCGACTACGTCCAGCCGCGGGCGCTCTACAAGGAGGTGCTCGGCGATGACGAGCGCAAGCGCCTGCACCTCAACATGGCGCGCGCCATGGCGCCGGTGTCGGACAGCGTGCGCGAGCGCTGGTACGCGGTCCTGGAGCGCGTCCACCCCGACTACCTCGCCGGTGTGAAGAAGGCGGCCAGCGATCTCGAGAGCGGCAATATCGACGACTACCCGGGGATTCCCGTGACGGGCGATACCCCGGTGCGTGCGGCCGAATAATCCACTCACGGACCGCGATGCGGAAGGGGCGGCGCCATTGGCCCCGCCCCTTCTTCTTTTGCGGCGGTCTAGCGGCCGGACACCCGCTGCTCCAGGGCCGCGCGCACCGCCGCGGCATCGCAGCCCACGACATTGAGCTTGCAGCCGGTTTTCCACTGAAGGATCGCGCCGGGAATGTAGCGACCGCGCGGGGCTTTCATGTCCAGTTCTATCAGGCTTGCAGCTTTGCCCGCCTGTGCGGGTCTGAGCGTCGCCACCTCGCCAAGCGGCACCGCGGCGCCCACCGGGAGGAAACGGACTTCCTGTCCATTGACCTCGATCTCACGCACGTTTCTGCCGCCCTTGAGAAAGAACAGCCCCATCGGGCACAAGAGGAACGTCGCAAGCACCATTTTGAGTTCGGTGTTTGCCACCCCCTCGATCCCGATCAGAACGAAGCCTGCAAAGCCCATCCCCCAAAGGGCCCAGCCTAGGCTGCGCATGATCCGCCGTGAAACCGGGAAGCGGATCGGACGGGTTGGATCGCCGCTGACCTGGGTCTCGGCGACGCGAGACCGCGCTCGCCTGTCGATCACGAAGCGCACCAATGCATAGGCGCCGAAGGTCACCGACGCATTCAGCGCGACAACCCAGGAAATCCAGTCGGGCTGCAACATGGCGCCCAGCCAGAGGGCATCCAGCAAGATCACCCAGATGACGATATCCCTGCGGCTCACGACGCCCCCCGGTTTAACCCTTCACAACCAAAGAGGTTGTCGCACGGCGGAGCAGATTTTCATGAGAACAACGTCATCATTGCAGAAATGCATAGAGACTGCGCCTCGGGCGCAACAGCGCCCCCGCGGTGATCGGCGGGGGCGCGCGAGACCTTAGCCGATCAGCCCGCCGCCCGAGGCTTCCATCGCCTCGTAGTGCCGCCGCAGCCGCTGCAGGGCGATGCGCAGCACCACCTTGCCCGAGCGCGCCGCCCAGCCCATGTTGCGTTCGGTCTCCTCCAGCCCCTCGAGGTAGCAGCAGCAGCGCAGCGCCACGTCGCCGAGTCCCGGACCCAGGTCGCGCAGCGCCCCGGTGAACCGCGCCCGTGCCGCCTCGGCGCCCTGCGGCGACAGGTCCGCCGACCCCGGCTTCACGCCGGCGGTCAGAAAGTGATCCCAGTTCTGCGTCGTGCGCTGGCCCATCTGCGCCAGTTCAAAGTCCTCGCGGAGCCGCTCGCCGGCGCGCACCAGGGCATCGTCCAGAAAGCGCCGACCATCCCGGTCGCGCCGCCGGGCAAGCGCGGCCAGCGGGCTTTCCGACACCGCGTAGCGACGACGGCCGCGCGGGTCGGCCTCCTCCTCGGCCAATGCCACCTCGGCCTCGCGGCCACTGTCGAACCCCGCCTGCGCCTCGGCGAAGCCGCGCAGCCGGCTCTCCTGCTCGGCCAGCAGCAGACCGAGCGCGCTCCGCCCCGCAGGGGTGATGCGATAGCGCGAGATGCGGCCCGGCGCGTCGCAGCGGATCCATCCCTTGAGCGCCATGGCCTCGGCGACCGGCGCCGCGACCACGGCCGTGCGGGCCGAGCCGCCCTCGCCGGTGTCACGGACCACCACCGCCTTGTCCATTTCCGCCGCCACCGCCAGCACGGCGCCGCTTTCGCACAGGCGCCGCAGCACGCGGCGCGCCTCGCGCGCCAGCGTGGCCGCGTCCGGCGTCGCCTCCTTCGCCCCGGGGGCTTGATGCGTCTGCTTCATCCTGGCGACCTCCTCGGAAAGCTTGGCCGTGGCCGGATGCCCGGCCCCCAGCCTGCGCAGCGCCTCATCCACAAGCGGATCGTCGCGCAGCGTCTCCATCCGCCGCACCTGGCGCAGGACGGTCGACGCATGGCACCCTGCCGACCGCGCCAGCGCGCGGATGCCCTGCCCCTCCTCGGTGTGCGCAAGGTAGAGACGGGCCATCTCTGGCACCCACGTCGGAAGGCCGGACTTCTTGGCAAGTTCGTGGCATCGGATCATTGAACAAGTCCCCTAGGTTAACCCCCTGCTTGCGCAGGATTTACGAAAGTGAACCTGAAAACTGCTCGCCTCGAAGTTATCTAAAAGTTAATCTTTTTCGTAATTTACAAGACTTATCCACAAATTATAAACATCGGTTAAGCCCGCGCGCGCAGCATCTCTCGCGGCGGCAACATCCCCGGATCCTGTGCCAGTCTGTCTGCCTGTTTTATCGCATGGGAGACGATCGATGCAGGACATCCAGAGCCTTCTCGGCGCGCTGCGCCGACCGCGCCTTCTGGTCCGCGCAGCGCGCTACGGCGCGGTGGACTACCGGCGCGACGCGCATCTGCCGCGGCTGCTTGGCGCGCCCGGTCCCGCGCGCCATGGCGCGGCGCTGGTGCGGCTGATGGAGTTGGAAGCCGAGATCGACGCGGGGCGACTGGCCCGCGCCGCAAGCTACTCGGCGGCGCGGCACGTGGAGGTGCTGGCGGCGATCATCGGCGAGGCCCGCGCGCTTCAGGCGGCGGCCTGATGCCCTGCGCGTCGGCTCAGAGGAAGGCGTCGGGCACCGCGGCCTTCTTGCGCGCCACGTAATCGGCCAGCGCCTCAGCCACGCCCGGGTCCATCGAGGGCTGCTCGTAGCTGTCGAGCAGCGCCTTCACCCGCGCCGATGCGAGTTGCATGGTATCGCGCGCCCCCTCCTCGGACCATGTCTCGAAGGGCTTGTAGTCGAACAGCTCGGAGCGCCAGAAGGCGGTCTTGAAGTTCTCCTGCGTGTGGGCGCAGCCAAGGTAGTGCCCGCCCGGCCCCACCTCGCGGATCGCGCCCAGCGCCTGTGTCGTCTCGTCGACGGTAACCCCCTGCGCCATCTTGTGCAGCGCACCGAGTTGATCGGCATCCATCACGAATTTCTCGTAGGAGGCCACCAGCCCGCCCTCGAGCCAACCGCAGGCATGCAGCATGAAGTTCACCCCCGCCTGCAGCCCCATGTTAAGCGAATTGGCGCTCTCGTAGCCGGCCTGCGCATCCGGCAGTTTCGAGCCGCAGAAGCCGCCCGCCGAGCGGTAGGGCAGCCCGAGCCGCCGCGCGAGCTGGCCGACGCCGTAGCTGATCTGTGAGGCCTCGGGCGTGCCGAAGGTGGGCGCGCCGGAGTTCATGTCGATCGAGGTGACGAAGGCCCCGAAGATCACCGGCGCGCCCTTGCGCACCAACTGCGCGTAGGCGATGCCCGCCATGGCCTCGGCCAGCACCTGGGTCAGCGTGCCGGCTACCGAGACCGGCGCCATCGCGCCGCCGACGATGAAGGGCGAGACGATGCAGGCCTGATTGTTGCGCGCATAGACCTCGAGCGCGCCCATCATCGTATCGTCGAAAGTCAGCGGCGAGTTGATGTTGATCAGCGAGGTCATCACCGTGTTCTGCTGCACGAACTCCTCGCCGAAGAGGATGCCGCACATTTCCACGCTGTCCTGCGCCCGGCTCGGCTCGGTCACCGAGCCCATGAAAGGCTTGTCGGACAGGGTCATGTGCGCGTGCAGCATGTCGAGGTGGCGCTTGTTCACCGGCAGGTCGGTAGGCTCGCAGACCGTGCCCCCCGAATGGTGCAGCCAGCGCGACATCTGGCCAAGCTTCACGAAATTGCGGAAATCCTCGATCGTGCCGTAGCGCCGCCCGTTCTCGGCGTCTTGCACGAAGGGCGGTCCGTAGACCGGCGCCAGCACCAGCGAGCGACCGCCAATCTCGACGCTGCGTTCGGGGTTGCGGGCGTGCTGGGTGATGCGCGAGGGCGCATGGCTGCAAAGCTCCCGCGCCAGACCGCGCGGGATCCGCACGCGCTCGCCCTCGATCTCGGCCCCTGCTTCCTTCCACAGCGCCAACGCACAGGGATTGTTGACGAAGTTGACGCCGATCTCTTCCAGCACCGTCTCGGCACCGGCCTCGATCATCTCCAGCGCCTCTTCGGTCAGCAGCTCGAAGTTGGGGATGTTGCGCTCGATGAAACGGGCCGTCTCCATCCGGGCCGAGCCGCGCGCCGCGCGCCGCGCTGCGCCGCCGCCGCTGCGTGTCCGTTTCCGCGTTTCCGTCTCAGACATGGCGCCTCTCCCGTTCCTTCGCATGCCCGATCAGTAGTAGCCCAGCCTCCGGGTGACCAGAGACGAGTTTGCGCCGCCTCGCGGCCAAATGCGACATGCCGCGCCCCGCAGACGAGGAAACGCCCCCTTAACATGTATCGGCTAGAAATCTTTTTCCGGGTGGGTGGCCGTGATCGGCAGACCGGGGGATCAGATGAAGGACACGCAGCTTGAAATCAGAGGCCGGCCGCTCGACGGCGCCGAAATCGGTGCGCTGGCGCATCTCTACCGCAGCGAGGTTCACCGTTGCACCGTCTGGCGCACCCGTCTGGACACGACAACCAACTGGGCGGTGGTGACGCTGGGCGTCGCGCTCTCCATTGCCTATGCCGCGCCGGATGCCTCTCCCCTTCCGCTGGTGCTGGTGGGCATCTCGAACCTGTTCTTTCTCACCCTCGAGGCACGGCGCTACCGCTACTGCGACCTCTGGCGCGAGCGCTTTCGCAGCATGGAGGTGAATTTCTACGGCCCGATCCTCGGAAAGCGGACGCCAGCGCAGCCGGGCTGGGCCATCGCCCTGCAGCAGGACTACGCGCATCCCGAGTTCGGCATTTCGTACCTGCACGCCATGGGGCGGCGCATCCGGCGCAGCTACCTGTGGATCATGCTGATCCAGCTGCTGGCCTTCGTCGGCAAGATCACCGTGCATCCCAGCACGGTCCAGAGCTTCGAGCAGGCGATGCAACGCGCCTCGGTCGGCGCGATCCCCGGCGAGGCGATGGCGCTCGGAGGGGCGATCTACGCGGGTGGTTTCGCCGCGCTGGCGCTCTGGTCCCTCTCGGTCGACCGCAGGGCACGGCGCGAACAGGGGCTCTCTCTGCCCGACGCGATCTACTGACCCGCGCCCTGCCGGGGCGAATTAATCGTGGATTCAGACCTGCGCTGCAGGATCGCACCGCCGGCACCAGATCGCAGTCAGCAGTCACCCGGGCCCACGGGAAAAGTCACTGCACGGATACGTGGCTTCAGGACGCCCCCCGCACTGCCGGCGACCCAATGGCTCCATAACGAAGGAGAGTTCCCTTGAAACCGCTCGCAACCACACTCCTCCTCGCAGCGGCCTGCGCGCCCCACCTTGCGCTGCCGGCACTGGCCGAAAGCAAGGTGACCTATCCCCCCGCGGAGCCCGCCGCCGCATCGGATCATGGCACTTCGGATCATGGCGCGGCGGCGCCCACGCATGGCGACACCGGCCATGCAACCGCCGTCCAGGCGAGCGCCGACAGCCATGCCCCGGCTCCCGAGGCCGGCGCGCTCTGCCAGGGCTTCGGCCCGCAGACACCGCGCGACATCGGCAATGCCTACGGCAGCAACTCCGTCTCTTTCGGGCTGGCCCCGCCGCCGGATGAGATGAACCTGTGCAACATCCACACCCACACCAATGCCGAGCACCTCGGCCCCGGCTTCTCGATCTACGCCGGCCCCGAAGAGAACGGCGGCTTCAAATGCGCCGGCTCGGCCTCGCTGAGCGCCGCCAAACTGTCGCGCCCGCAGGGAGGCCCCGCCCGGTTCGAGGGCGTGGAACCCGGCGATACGATCGAGGTGCATTGGGTCCATACGTCCTGCGACGTAACACCCGGCCCGGGGCTCGGCGCCTGCCTGTCCGACAGCTGCTCGAACCCGGAGTTGCGGGTGGAGGCGCAGGTCTTCTTGGTGGTCAACGACCCCAACGCGCTCGACTTCCGGGATTTCATCTACCTCGGCACCATGCGCCAGGGTCGCCATCAGGCCCGCGCGCTGCCGACCGGCACCGGCGCGCCGGTGGTGTTCCGCGGCTCCACCACCGGGCCCAGCTACGACCAGCAGACCTGCTCGCCGCTGCAGGTCACATGGTCGGTGCGTCCGCGCTGCGCCCGGCTCGACATCTCGTCGCTGGATGCCTGGGCCGCCATGGGCAATGTCTTCGAGGAAAGCCACAGCCATGGCGTGCGCCGGCTTGTCACCGCCCCGTCCCTGCTCAGCCAGATCGACTGAGCCTGCGCTTCGGCACAAGCCGGGCGGCAAGCCGGGCGCGGCAATTGCGTCCGCCCGGCACCCAGCCTCTTGCGCGCGAGGCGCGGCCCGCCTAAAGCAGCCGCATGACCCAGCATGATCGCCTCCTTATCATCGACTTCGGTAGCCAGGTGACGCAGCTCATCGCGCGGCGCCTGCGTGAGCTGAACGTCTACTGCGAAATCCACCCCTATCAGAACGTCACAGATGCGTTCCTGAAGGACTTCGCCCCCAAGGCCATCGTCTTCTCCGGTGGCCCCGACAGCGTGACGCGCGAGGGCTCGCCTCGCCCGCCCAAATCCGCCTACGAGCTCGGCGTTCCGATCCTCGGCATCTGCTATGGCCAGCAGGTCATGATGCACGACCTCGGCGGCAAGGTCGAAGCCGGCCAGAGCCACACCGCCGAATTCGGCCGCGCCTATGTGACGCCCAAGGAAGACCGCCTCGACCTGCTGGCAGGCTGGTTCCTCGACGGCACCGGCCGCGAACAGGTGTGGATGAGCCACGGCGACCACGTCTCGGAAATCGCCCCCGGCTTCGAGGTCTACGCGACCTCCCCCGGCGCGCCCTTCGCGATCACCGCCGACGTGAACCGCAAGTTCTACGCCGTGCAGTTCCACCCGGAGGTGCACCACACCCCGAACGGCAAGACCCTGTACGAGAACTTCGTCAAGGAAGCCGGCTTCACCGGCGACTGGACGATGGACGCCTACCGCGAGGAAGCGGTGCGCAAGATCCGCGAACAGGTGGGCGAGTCCAAGGTCATCTGCGCGCTTTCGGGCGGTGTCGACAGCTCGGTCACCGCGGCGCTGCTGCACGAGGCAATCGGCGAGCAGCTGACCTGCGTCTTCGTCGACCATGGCCTGCTGCGCCTGAACGAGGCGGACGAGGTCGTGGCGATGTTCCGCGATCACATGAACCTCTCGGTGATCCACGCGCAGGAGCAGGACCTGTTCCTTGGCGAGCTCGAGGGCGTTTCCGACCCCGAGACGAAGCGCAAGATCATCGGCAAGCTGTTCATCGACGTGTTCCAGAAATACGCCGACCAGATCGAGGACGCGACCTTCCTCGCGCAGGGCACGCTCTACCCCGACGTGATCGAGAGCGTCAGCTTCTCGGGGGGCCCCTCGGTCACCATCAAGTCGCACCACAACGTCGGCGGCCTGCCGGAGAAGATGGGCCTCAAGCTGGTCGAGCCGCTGCGCGAGCTCTTCAAGGACGAGGTGCGCGCGCTGGGTCACGAGCTCGGCCTGCCGGCCAGCTTCATCGGCCGCCACCCCTTCCCCGGCCCGGGTCTGGCGATCCGCTGCCCCGGCGAGATCACCCGCGAGAAGCTCGATATCCTGCGCAAGGCGGATGCGGTCTACATCGACCAGATCCGCAAGCACGGTCTCTACGACGAGATCTGGCAGGCCTTCGTGGCGATCCTGCCGGTCCGCACCGTGGGCGTGATGGGCGACGGCCGCACCTACGACTACGCCTGCGCCCTGCGTGCGGTGACCTCGGTCGACGGCATGACGGCGGATTACTATCCCTTCAGCCACGAGTTCCTCGGCGAGACCGCGACGCGGATCATCAACGAGGTGAAGGGCATCAACCGCTGCACCTACGACATCACCTCGAAGCCCCCGGGCACGATCGAGTGGGAATGATCGCGCCGTGACATTCGGGGCCGGGGAAACCCGGCCCCTTTTGTTTGCGCCCACGCCGCATTCTTACGAGCCAAGGACACGGAGAGCACATCGCGCCGCCCCTCGCGCCGCACTCGGGCGATTGCCCCTTGCCCCTGCCGGATCCGCGCGCCAGTGTCCGCAGCGGAGAGGACCCCCTATGACGACCAGAGTTTTCGTGCAGCCGCAGCGTTCGCCCAAGTACAATTTTTCCCGGCACCAACCGACCCGGAGCGCGACATGAGCGCCGTGCAGCTGACCGGCCGCATGACCGCACCGCCCGAGCGTTGCGACGAGGTGCGCGCGGCGATGGACGAACATATCCGCCTGACCCGCGCCGAGGCCGGCTGTCTCTACTTCGAATTGCGCGAGACCGAGGACGGGGTCTTCGAGGTCTCGGAGCTCTTCCAGAGCCGCGCCGCCTTCGACGCGCATCAGACCCGCACCCGCGCCAGCGCCTGGTTCCGGATCACCGGCGACCTGCCACGCGACTACGACGTGGCCGACCTGTGAGCGCTCAGGTTGCTCCCGGGACCGCCCCCGGCGCCGTGCCGCGGGCCGCGCTCTGGATGCTCGGCTCGATTGTCTCGTTCAGCGCCATGGCGGTGGCCGGGCGCTACGTCAGCTCCGGCCTCGACACCTTCGAGATCATGCTCTACCGCTCGCTGCTCGGCGTCGTGATCATCAGCAGCATCGTGACGCTGACCGGCAAGCGCCGGACCGTCGCAACGCGCCACATCGGCACCCATATCATCCGCAACATCAGCCACTTCACCGGGCAGAACCTGTGGTTCTACGCGATCACGGTCATCCCGCTGGCGCAGGTCTTCGCGCTGGAGTTCACCGGCCCGATCTGGGCGATGCTGCTGGCGACGCTGGTGCTGGGAGAACGGCTGACATGGACGCGCAGCCTCGCCGCGCTGGTCGGCTTCCTCGGCATCCTGATCGTCACCCGCCCCTCGCCCGAGACGCTCTCGCCCGGCCTTTTCGCCGCTGCGGGCGCGGCCATCGGCTTTGCCGGCTCGGCGATCTTCACCCGCAAGCTCACCCGCACCGACAGCACCTTGTGCATCCTGTTCTGGCTGACGCTGACGCAGGCGGTCATGGGCCTGGTCTGCGCCGGCTTCGACGGCGACATCGCGCTGCCCTCGGCCGAGGCGGTGCCCGGGGTGATCGTCATCGGCGTTGCCGGGCTCTGCGCGCACTACTGCCTGACCACCGCGCTCGGCCTCGCTCCTGCCTCGGTGGTCATGCCCATCGACTTCACCCGCCTTCCGGTCATCGCCATCGTCGGCATGCTTCTCTATGCCGAGCCGCTGGATCCCTGGGTGCTGCTGGGCGCGGCGCTGATCTTTGCCGCCAATTACGCCAACATCCTGCGCGAGACCCGCGCCGCCCGGCCATCCGCAGGATGAGCCGCGCGGGCACCGCCGGGACCGGCCGCAGGGGTGACAGCAGGGTTTGACGCCGGGCGCGGGCGCAAGTACCTGTCGGGACAGACGAACCAGGAGCCGATCCATGCTGTATGAAACCGCCGCCGACTGGCGCGAAGCCGCGCGCAGGCACGTGGTGCTGTTTGCCATGTCGGGACTCGGCAAGACCCATGTCTCGTCGATGCTGCGGCAGTCCGGCGACTGGTTCCACTACTCGATCGATTACCGCATCGGCACGCGCTACATGGGCGAATACATCGCCGACAATGCCAAGGCCGAGGCGATGAAGAACCCCTTCCTGCGTGAGCTTCTGCTGTCGGACTCGATCTACATCGGCTCCAACATCACCTTCGAGAATCTCACCCCGGTCTCCACCTACCTTGGCAAGCCGGGCGACCCGGCCAAGGGCGGCATGGCAATGGACAGCTACCGCATCCGCCAGGACCAGTTCCGACGCGCCGAGGAACAGGCGCTGCTGGATACGGGATATTTCATCGAGCGCGCGCAACAGCTCTATGGCTACCCGCATTTCGTCTGCGACACCGGTGGGTCGATCTGCGAATGGGTGAACGCCGGGGATCCGCGCGACCCGATCCTGGGCGAGTTGTCGCGGCAGGCGCTGATGGTCTGGATCCGCGGCAGCGAGGCGCACACCGAAGAGCTGATCCGGCGCTTCGACCGCGCGCCCAAGCCCATGGCCTACCAGCCCGAGTTCCTCGAAGCGGCCTGGACACGCTACCTCGATGAAAAGGGCATCTCCGAGACCGCCGTCGATCCGGACGACTTCATCCGCTGGACCTACGCGCAGGCGCTCGCCCATCGCCAGCCGCGCTACGAGGAGATGGCGCGCAATTGGGGCGTGACGGTCGAGGCCTCTGACATGGCCACGGTGCGTGACGAGGCGGATTTCGTCGCGGTGGTTGCCGCAGCCATCGACGCCAGAGCCTGAGGCCCAACGGCAGAGCAGCCACTGAGCACCAGCCGGAAGAGGCCGCTGATCCGCGGTCGAGGCATTAAGCCTTGCACTTGCCTATGCGTGACCATGTCACCGGCCGTGCACTCCACCCCGCAACGTCAGGCAGCGGCGCTCGCGCCGGGCGGTTTTGCCGCCGCGGCCTCCCCGACGTTGAAGCCGCGCATCAGGTCCGAGAGCCGCCCCGCGTCGCCCCGCAGCATATGTGCCGCCGCGGTGCTCTGCTCGACCATGGCGGCGTTCTGCTGCGTGACCCGGTCAAGATTGCTGACCCCGACGTTGATCTCGTTCAGGCCCTGCGCTTGTTCGGCAGCGACCCCGGCGATACTGGTCACCAAGGTCGCGATTTGGCTCACCTGGGCGACCACTTCGCCCAGGGCCTCGCCCGAGCGTTCGACGAGTTCCACCCCGTCGCGGACGCGGTCGGCCGAGCCGCTGATCAGCGTCTTGATCTGCTGCGCCGCGTCAGAGCTGCGCTGCGCCAGCGCGCGCAACTCGGAGGCCACCACGGCAAATCCCTTGCCCGAGGCCCCGGCGCGCGCCGCCTCGACCCCGGCGTTGAGCGCCAGGAGGTTGGTCTGAAAGGCAATGTCGTCGATCACCCCGATGATCTCGTTGATCTGTTGCGAGCTGCGCTCGATGCCACCCATGGCCTCGATCGCCGAGCGCATGACCTCGCCGTTCTGATCCGCGAGTTTCGAGGCGGTCTGCACGCTGCCCTCGGCGTCCCGGGCCGATTGCGCCGCCTCGCGGACCCGGGACAGCATCTCCTCGAGCGCGGCGGCGGTCTGCTCGAGCGTGGCGGCCTGGGTCTCGGTGCGCCGCGACAGGTCGTCGGAGGCGCGGGCGATTTCCTCGGCACTGCTGTGGATATTGAGCGCGCCGGAGTTCACCTCGGTCATGGTGGCCCGCAGGCTCTCGACCGCGCGGTTGTAGTTGCCGCGCAGTTCCTCGTATTCGTCGGGGAATTCCTCGGCGATCACGTGGCGCAGCGAACCCGCCGCCAGCGCGTCGAGCGCGTCGCTGAGGTGGCGGACCACGCGGTTCTGCGCCTCATGCGCACGGCCCCGCGCCTCCTGCGCCTCGCGCCCGCGCGCCAGCGTCGCGGTCAGGTCCGCGAGGTGCCGCCCCAGCTCGCCGAACTCGTCCCGGCGCGCCTGCATCGGCAGATCGACATCGTAGTCGCCCGCCGCCACCCGCGCCATGGCCGCCTGCAGCTCGGTCAGCGGGCGGAGCACCAGCCGGCGCAGCCAGACCACGACCAGCAGCAGCATCGTCGTGAGGCCGCCTAGGGCACTGACCAGCATGATCGTTTTGTCGCGCTCGATGACCTGTTTGAGTGCGCTGTCCGTCCAGGCCATCGCGACCGCGCCGAGCGGCTCGTCCTGCCCCTGCAGCACCACCGCCTCGGCGGTGAGGTAACCGCTGGCCGAGCCTGCGCGCGTCCCCTTTGACAGGGCCTCCTGCGCAACTGCGGCCAGCTCGTCCTGCTGCGCGCCAAGGTCCCCGACACGGGCCAGAACCTCTCCCCCGGCGCCGAGCACGAGACCGCCGACGAGATCGGCTTCGCCGTTGGACAATTGCTCCTCGAGCAGCGCGGTGGTGCGCGCCTCGTCGCGAAAGCGCAGCGCCGGCAGCAAGGTCGCCGCCGCCGCGTTCACCGATTGCCGCGCCATGCCGGCAATCCCCGCCTGGGTCACCTTGTCGCTGAGCCGCCAAGCCTGCCAGGCCAGCAGCGAGGCGATCACCAGCATCGATGCGATCACCAGCCCGGACATCCTCACGAAGATCGAGGCCGAGAGGCGCCGCCGCGCCGGTCCATGCGGGGCCGCAGCGCGCAGCCGGGGCATCCGCAGCTTCATGGCAGCATCTCCGCATCGAGCCCTACGGTCAGCGCCCCCAGCGGCTCGCCGCTCTGCGGATCGCTGACGGTCATCGACAGCTGCTGCATGTAGACCTGGCTCGATTCGTCGAACTCGACCGCGCCGAGATGGGTTGCCCCGGTCCCATGCGGATAGGTGTCGAGATACTTGTCCTCGTCCCCCTGCCAGTAGTCCGAGGTCAGATGCGACACCGCGACGTTCAGCCCGCGCGAATCCATCAGCAGGATTTCGTGGATCAGCCCGCCCGACGCCTCCACCTGCGCGCGCAGCGTGTCGGCGATGGCATTGCCCCAGACCTTGGAGATGGTCGGAATCTCGGACGCGCCGATCTCCGACTTCCACAGGGCGTCGAGCCCTGCGATCTTGGCATCGTCGTAGCCGGCAGTTTCCGCGTTCTGGGCCCGCACCGCGGCAATCACCGCGGGATCGTCGAGCAGCGGCTGCATGTACTGGGTCACGACCGCCTGAAGCGGCGGCGACAGAGCCTCGGCGCGGGCGTCCGGGGCCGCGAGCACACAAAGCGCCGTGGCAAGGACGAGCCCGGCGGAGCGCATGCGGCGGCCCCGTTTTGACGAGCAACCATCTTCTGGCGGGCGACGGCGAGCTGACGGGCGACGGTTTGACATGGGACACCTCCGCGATTGGGTCTTGCGCCCTCGTCTAGCGGCGATTTCCTCACGCGAAGTTAAGGCGCAGCGATTTTCGGCGGCGCCGTGGGGCGACCGCGCCGTGTCGCGCGCGCCTGCTTGCAGCGGCTGCCCCGCCGGTCCAGAAGGAGGTACCTGTCGCCGGAGTCCGTCATGCCCTACCTCACCCTCGCCCTCGCCGTCCTGGCCGAAACCATCGGCACCGCCGCGCTGCAGGCGAGCCAGCAGTTCACCCGGCCGCTGCCCTCGGCGGTCGTCGTCGTCTCCTATGCCGCGGCCTTCTACCTGCTGTCGATCGTGCTGCGCGCCATGCCGGTGGGTCTGGCCTACGCGATGTGGTCCGGGCTGGGGATCGTCTTCATCTCGCTGATCGGCCTCGTCGCCTTCGGACAGAAGCTGGACCTTGCGGCAGTCCTCGGAATGGGACTGATTGTGGCCGGGATCCTCGTGATTCACCTGTTTTCCGGGGCCTCGCCGCATTAAGTGCTGGCAATTTCCCCCTTCCCCGGCTAACCCGCGCGCAAACCTCCCTTCAAAGGCATTCCTATGGACCTGCGCAATATCGCGATCATCGCACACGTTGACCATGGCAAGACCACCCTGGTGGACGAGCTGCTCAAACAGTCCGGCGCGTTCCGCGAGAACCAGGCCGTGGCCGAGCGCGCCATGGACAGCAACGATCTCGAGCGCGAGCGTGGCATCACCATCTTCGCCAAGCCGACCTCGGTCGAGTGGAAGAACACCCGCATCAACATCGTCGACACCCCCGGCCACGCCGACTTCGGCGGCGAGGTCGAGCGCATCCTGAGCATGGTCGACGGCGTGGTGCTGCTGGTGGACGCGGCCGAAGGCCCGATGCCGCAGACCAAGTTCGTGACCTCCAAGGCGCTGGCCCTCGGCCTGCGTCCGATCGTGGTGCTGAACAAGGTCGACAAGCCCGATGCCGAGCCCGACCGCGCGCTCGACGAATGCTTCGACCTCTTCGCCTCGCTCGGCGCGGACGAAGACCAGCTGGACTTCCCGCACATGTACGCCTCGGGCCGCAACGGCTGGGCCGACGCCGAGCTTGACGGCCCGCGCAAGAACCTCGACGCGCTGTTCAACCTGATCGTCAACCACGTGCCGGCGCCGAAGCAGATCAAGCACCAGGACGAAGACTTCCGCATGCTGGCGACCACGCTGGGCAGCGACCCCTTCGTCGGCCGCCTGCTGACCGGCCGCATCGAGACCGGCCGGGTCAAGGTCGGCCAGACCGTGCAGGCGATCAGCCGCGTCGGCCAGAAGATCGAACAGTTCCGCGTCACCCGCGTGCAGGCCTTCCGCGGCCTCGCGCAGGCGGACATCGACGAGGGCCTCGCGGGCGACATCGTCTCGCTCGCCGGCATGACCAAGGCGACCGTGGCCGACACCATCTGCGCGCTCGCCGTGGATGAGCCGCTCGACGCCCAGCCGATCGATCCGCCCACCATCACCGTGACCTTCGGCATCAACGACAGCCCGCTTGCGGGGCGTGACGGCAAGAAGGTGCAGTCGCGCGTCATCCGCGAGCGCCTGATGAAGGAAGCCGAGGGCAACGTGGCGATCAAGATCGCCGACACCCCGGGCGGCGAGGCCTTCGAGGTGTCCGGCCGCGGCGAACTGCAGATGGGCGTTCTCATCGAGAACATGCGCCGCGAGGGCTTCGAGCTGTCGATCTCGCGCCCGCAGGTGATCATGAAGGAAGAAGACGGCACCCGCATGGAGCCGGTCGAGGAAGTCACCATCGACGTGGATGACGAGTACACCGGCGCGGTCATCGAAAAGCTCACCGGCCCGCGCAAGGGCGAGCTCGTCGAGATGAAGCCCGCCGGCGCCGGCAAGACCCGCATCGTCGGCCACGTGCCCTCGCGCGGCCTGATCGGCTACCACGGCGAATTCCTCACCGACACCCGCGGCACCGGCGTTCTGAACCGCGTGTTCCACGGCTGGACCGCGCACAAGGGCCCGATCGAAGGCCGCCGCGCCGGTGTGCTGATCTCGATGGAGAACGGCGAGGCCGTGGCCTACGCGCTGTGGAACCTCGAAGACCGCGGCAAGATGTTCCTCGGGGCGCAGGCACCGGTCTACCAGGGCATGATCATCGGCGAACACAGCCGTGACAACGACCTGGAAGTGAACCCGCTGAAGGGCAAGAAGCTGACCAACGTGCGCGCCTCGGGTACCGACGAAGCGGTGCGCCTGACCACGCCGATCACCCTGTCGCTTGAAGAGGCCATCGCCTACATCAACGACGACGAGTTGGTGGAGGTCACCCCGAACGCGATCCGCCTGCGCAAGCGCTACCTCGACCCGCACGAGCGCAAGCGGATGGCCAGGAGCCAGTAAGCGGCGGTGGGAGTTGCGGGGGCCAGCCCCCGCACCCCCCGGCGTATTTTCAAAGAGAAGAAAATGCAGAGCGGTCCTTTCGGGGATCGCTCTTTTCTTTGCTGGGTGCGCAGGTTGCTTTGCTGGCTGCCCGGTCAGGTGAGCTGGGACGGTCTGACAAGCGCGTGAGGCGGCGCAACTCTTTACGCTAGGTCCGCCTTGAGACGCAGAACGCCCAACCCTTCCCCTTGAAAGGACATTGCATGACCCGCCCCACGTTGCTCGCGCTTGGCGCCTCGCTGCCCGCGCTTCTCCCGATCGACGCGCTCGCGCAGGATGACGATCGCCGCCTTCTCACCGGCGCCGAGGTCGTCACCATGCAGGGCGGCTGGACCGAGCCGCAGGCCCTGGACATTCTCGTGGAGGGGGGGCGGATTGCCGAGATCGGCCCGGACCTGTCCGCCGAGGGCGCCGAGGTGATCGACCTTTCGGGCCATGTGGTTGCCCCGGGTCTCGTCGATGGCCACTGGCACATGTGGAACTCGATCGCCCGCGGCATGGCGCGCTCCGACGCCGGCGGCTTCTCGGAAACCATGGGGCCGCTCGCCAAGGTCTGGACGCCCGAGGCCTCGGCGCTCTCGGTCGAGCTGGGCATGGCGCTGGCGGTGAACTCGGGCATCACCTGGGTGAACAACTGGGCCCACAACACCGCCTCGCCGGCGCATGCCGACGCCGAGATCGCCGCGATGCGCGACAGCGGCGTTCGAGGGCGCTTCAGCTACGGCTACCCGCAGACCGCCGGCAGGGGCGAGATGATGGACCTCGAGGATCTGCGCGCGACCGCCGCGGACTGGCCGGACGGCAGGATCGACCTCGGCGTCTCGCTGCGCGGGCCGGACCGGTCGGAGCCGGAGATCTGGCAGAAGGAAATCGCCGCGGCGCGTGAGCTCGGCCTGCCGGTGACCTTCCACATGGGCGGCAGCCACGATGCCGCCGGCCAGCACAATGCGCAGGCGCTGGCGGCCGAGGGCATGCTGGGCGAGGACATCCACGTGGTTCACATGACCTCGGCCCCGCGCGCCGACCTCGAGACGCTGGCGCAGAACGGCAGCCCGCTGATCATTTCGCCCTGGACCGAGATGGAGGTGGGCTACGGCGTGCCTAATCCGGCGCTGATGCAGGAGGCGGGCCTCGACATGGCGATCTCGGTCGACAACACGGTGCTCGCCGGGCAGATCAACATGTTCGAGGTCATGCGCCTCACCGCCGATCTCGGCGACGGCTTCTCCGAAAGCCAGCAGAGCCTGAGGGACGCGACGGTCTTCGACTGGGCAAGCCGTCAGGGCGCGGAGTCGGTGCAGGCGCCCGAAGGCGTCGGCGTTCTGCAGGTAGGCGGCCCGGCCGACCTCATCGCGGTCGACACGCAGAGCCTCAACACCCGGCCCTCGGGCAGCATGGACTTCCTGCTGACCCACGCCGCCGAGCCCGAGGACGTCTCCTTCGTGATGATCGACGGCGCGGTGCACAAGCGGGACGGCGAACTGACCCGCGTCGACATCCAGGCGCTGACCCGCGAGGCGGCGGACATGCTGGACGAGATCAGCGCCGCCGCCGCGGACGGCTGACACTCAGGCGGGCGTCAGCCTGTCGCCGACACGGATCGCACCGGGGTGGACCACCTCGGCGCACCAGCCGCCGTGGCCGCGCATGGCATTGTAGCCACCCGACCCCAGCGCCGTCTCCATCCGCGAGCATGGCGCGCAGACCGTGGTGAGGCGCAGGCGCGCCTCGCCAAGGACGATTTCCTGCCCGCGCAGGGTCGAGAGGTTGATGCCGGAAATGACAAGGTTGCGGCGCAGCACCTCGGGGGCCAGGTCTTCGAGACCGCAGAGCGCCGCGATGACAGGCAAATGTTCGGCCTGGATCAAGGTGACAGCGCGCTTGCCGGGGCGGCCATGATCGCCCTCCAGCCCCGAAACGGTGATCGCCGCCTCACGGACGGCGCGCAGTGGCGCGAGCCGGGCCGCGCGCAGGCCGATCCAGTCGAGCCGGCCCGGCGCGTGATGTGTTGCCAGCAGGACCTTCAGGCTCCCCGGCTCACCGGAGCTTTTCACTCGCTGGTTTCGACGATCAGCAGCTCGCGCTCCGACGCGCCGCGCGCGTAGCTCAGCGCCTCTTGGTACTCGGGCGAATGGTAGCAGGCCTCGGCGGCCTCGACCGAGGGGAATTTCGCCACGACATTGCGCGGCCGATCCTTGCCCTCGAGCTGCACGTATCGGCCGCCGCGGGCGATGAAGGCGCCGCCGTGCTTGGCAATCGCGGGACCGGCGAGCTTGGCGTATTTGCCGTAGGCCTCTTCGTCGGAGACGGTGACATGGGCGATCCAGAGAGCGGGCATCAGAGTCCTTCCACGATGACGAGATCGCGCGTCGAGGCGCGTTGCGCGATGGGCAGGATGCGCTGGTACTCGGGCGAGTTGTACCAACGTTCGGCGGCGACGCGGCTGGGGAATTCCACCACCACGTGCCGGCCCGGTCCCTCGCCTTCGACAAAGGCTTGCGGGCCGCCCTTCACGAGAAAGCGCCCGCCGAATTCCTCGGCGAGCGCAACGGTTTGGCCGGCATAGACGGCATATTCCTCGGGGTCGGTGACCTCAATGCGGGCGATGATATAAGCGGTCATAAGCTCCTCCCTAAGCCTGTGATCAGCCTGCCAGCACCGCCTCGGCCGCCGCGATGGCCGCCCCGGCCTCGCTGGCGTCCTTGGCGCCGCCCTGCGCAAGATCGGGACGGCCACCCCCGCCCTTGCCTCCGAGCGCCGCCACCGCCGCCTTGACCACATCCACCGCCGAGACGGTGGCCTTGAGGTCCTCGGTGACGCCGGCAGCCACGGCCACCTTGTCCCCGGTGTCGGCGATCAGCAGCACCACGCCCGAGCCGAGACGCGACTTGTGCTCGTCGATCAGCGGCGGCAGGTCCTTGCCGGAGACGCCCGAGAGCACCTGTCCGACGAACTTCATGCCGTTCACCTCGCGGGCTTCGGCACCGCCGCCCTGCCCGGCACCGCCGGCCATGGCGAGATCGCGGCGCAACTGGGCGACCTCGTTCTCGAGCTTGCGGCGCTCGTCGAGCAGCGCGGAGACACGGGTGACCGCCTCTTCGCCGGTGACCTTCAGAAGCCCCTCGATACCCGAGAGCGCCTTGTCGCGGCCGCGCAGCGCGGCCATGGCGGCCTCGCCGGTCAGTGCCTCGATGCGGCGCACGCCGGCAGAAGACGCGGATTCCGAGGTCAGGGCAAACATGCCGATGTCACCGGTCTGCGCGACATGGGTGCCGCCGCAGAGTTCGAGCGAATAGGTCTGACCGTCCGAGCCCTTGCCCGAGCCCGAGAGCGTGCCCATCGACACCACGCGCACCTCGTCGCCGTATTTCTCGCCGAAGAGCGCCTGTGCGCCGAGCGCGCGGGCGTCGTCGGGGGTCATGATGCGGGTGCTCACCGCCGAGTTCTGGCGGATGAAGGCGTTCACCTCGGTTTCGACCTGCGCGATCTCCTCGGCGCTCAGCGCCTTGGTGTGCGAGAAATCGAAGCGCAGGCGGTCGGGCGCGTTCAGCGAGCCGCGCTGCGCGACGTGATCGCCCAGCGCGCGGCGCAGCGCCTCGTGCAGCAGGTGGGTCGCCGAGTGGTTGGCGCGGATCTTGCCGCGGCGTTTGTGATCAACCTCGACCGCCACCGTATCGCCCTTGGCGAATGTGCCCGATTTCACCGTGACCATGTGGCCGGTGAGCTTGCCGCCCGCCAGCTTCTGCGCATCGGTGACTTCGGCCTGATCGTCCTCGTCCTCGAGCCGGCGCAGCCAGCCCTTGTCGCCGACCTGGCCGCCGCTCTCGCCGTAGAAGGGCGTCTGGTTCAGCACGACCCAGCCGCTTTCGCCTTCCGCCAGCTTGTCGACCGCGGCACCGTCCTTGACCAGCGCGAGGATCTGACCCTCGGCGGTCTCGGCATCATAGCCGAGGAAGTCCGTCGCGCCCTTCTCTTCGGCGATGTCGTACCAGAGGGTGAGATCCGCAGCCTCGCCCGAGCCGGACCAGGCCGCACGGGCCTTGGCCTTCTGCTCGGCCATGGACTTGTCGAAGCCCTCGGTATCGACCTCGCGGCCACGCTCGCGCAGGGCGTCCTGCGTCAGGTCGAGCGGGAAGCCATAGGTGTCGTAGAGCTTGAAGGCCGCCTCGCCGGGCAGCTTGGCGCCCTCGCCGAGACCGACCAATTCGTCGTCGAGCAGCTTGAGGCCGCGGTCGAGCGTCTGCTTGAAGCGGGTTTCCTCCAGCTTCAGCGTCTCCTCGATCAGCGCCTGCGCGCGGTGCAGTTCGGGATAGGCCGCACCCATCTGGCGGACCAGAGCAGGCACCAGACGGTGCATGACCGGATCCTTGGAGCCCAGCATATGCGCGTGGCGCATGGCCCGGCGCATGATCCGGCGCAGCACGTAGCCGCGGCCGTCGTTCGAGGGCATGACGCCGTCAGCGATCAGGAAGGAGGTCGAGCGCAGGTGGTCGGCGATCACCCGGTGGTGGGTCTTGCCGGGACCGTCCGGATCGCTGCTGGTGGCGTCGGCCGACGCCTCGATCAGCGCGCGCATCAGGTCGGTGCCGTAGTTGTCATTGGTGCCCTGCAGCAGCGCCGCGACCCGCTCGATGCCCATGCCGGTGTCGATCGACTGCATGTCGAGCGCGCGCATCGAGCCGTCCTCGAACTGCTCGTTCTGCATGAAAACGACGTTCCAGATCTCGATGAAGCGGTCGCCGTCCTCCTCGGGCGAGCCCGGAGGGCCACCCCAGAATTTCTCGCCGTGGTCGAAGAAGATCTCGGTGCAGGGGCCGCAGGGGCCGGTCGGCCCCATCTGCCAGAAGTTGTCCGAGGTGGCGATGCGGATGATCCGGCTTTCCGGCACGCCGATCTTCTTCCACAGCTCGAAGGCCTCGTCATCGGTGTGATAGACGGTGGTGTAGAGACGCTCCGGCGAGATGTCGAAGTGCTTGGTCACCAGTTCCCAGGCAAAGGGGATCGCCTCGGCCTTGAAGTAGTCCCCGAAGGAGAAGTTGCCGAGCATCTCGAAGAAGGTGTGGTGCCGCGCGGTGTAGCCCACGTTGTCGAGGTCGTTGTGCTTACCACCGGCGCGCACGCATTTCTGTGCGGTCGTGGCGCGCTTGTAGTCGCGGTTCTCCACCCCGGTGAAGCAGTTCTTGAACTGCACCATCCCGGAGTTGGTGAACATCAGCGTGGGGTCGTTGCGGGGGACAAGCGGGCTCGAGGGCACGATCTCGTGGCCCTGCTTGGCGAAGTAGTTCAGAAACGTCGAGCGAATGTCGTTCAGCGTGGGCATGGGTGTTCTCTTGCGCCTCGTCTGCGGGTTCCGGACGGGTGTATATCCCCATCCCGCCCCTGTCCATAAGCCGCCCGCGAAAAGCGTTGGGCCATGAGGTGCTGCTGAGAGACCCGATCGGTCAGTGCGGTGCGAGCCGGTGAGCGCCTGCCCTCGGGGTGACGCTGCCAAGGGTGAGTTCAGCGTTCGGTTGCTTCCACTTCAGCAGAATGCGTGCGCATCCTGCGGAGGTGCCAATGCGCCCGCCGGGACCGGCAGGCGTTGGCCCGGCGAGCCTCGGCCCTGCTTCCGGACAGGCCCGCGTGAGGCCTACACGCGCCGCACTCTTTGCCCCGGCAGCGCCTCGTCGGCCACCAGCCACAGCCCCGAGCCGATCACCAGCGCCGCGCCGAGAATGGCGCCAGGGCCCGGCAGCTCGCCGAAGCCGAAGAAGCCGATGCCCACCATCCAGACGAACTGCAGGTTCATCAGCGGCGTCGCCACGTAGGCCGGCAGGAGGCGCAGGGCCTCGACCGAGACATAGCGCGCACCGAAGAGGAAGAGCGCGTAGCCCGCCACCCAGAGCCAGTCGACGAGCGGCATCGGTTGCCAGACGAAGGGCAGCGCCACGCCCATGACCAGCGCCAGCGCGAGGTTGGGCCAGAAGACCTGCGCCAGCGGCTTGCGCTCGCGCCGGGCGATGGCGCGGGCAGCCACCATCGAGCCGGTCCCCGACACCGCGGCCAGCAGCGCCCATAGGTGCCCCGCGTCCAGTCCTGCCCGGCCCTCGGGCATCAGGAAGAGGATGCCGCAGGCCCCTGCCCCCAATGCCAGCCAGGCGGCGGGACGCACCGGCTCGCCCAGGGCTGCGCCCGAGAGCGCCGCGGCAATGAGCGGCATCAGCCCGATGAATAGGAAGACATCGGCGAAGGGCAGCAGGCGGAATGCCTGGAAGAAGCCGACAGCGGCGAGCACGGTCAATAGCGCGCGCAGCGCCATGATCCCCCGGCTCGCCACGCCAAGCGCCGCGCGCGGCGGCCCCTGTCTCAGTGCCGCACCGAGCGAGAAGGCCAGGACCATCCCGGAGGACAGGGCAAAGAACTGCGGCGCGGCATAGCCGGTTGCGATCAACTTGGTGATCCCGTCTGCCGCGGCGATCAGCGCGGTGTAGAGCGCAACCAGCGCCGCGCCGGTGAGCGCCCCCCTCACGCCCGGCCCGCCCGGGCGAAGCCTTCGAAGAAGGCGTCGAACTGCGCCGTCTCGCGGGCCATGGCATCGAGCAGATCGAGAACCATGGGCGGCAGCTTCCCATCCATGCGGCGGCGCATCACCGACCAGTCGGCGCAGCGCCTGCCCTTCATCGCGAGCAGCGCCCGTGACAGCTCGCGCAGCGGGGCAACGCGCCCCTGCGCCCTTTCAAAACGTATCGTCCCCGGTTCAAACGCCTTGAGGAAAGGCTCTTCGCCTGCAGCCGCGAGCTGCCAGTTGCAGACGAGGAAGTCATGGTAGCCGTCCTGCAGCGGTCCCCGCGCGGTCTGCTCGACCCTGAAGAGATCAGCCTCGCGACCCAGCCAGCGGGTCCAGAGCGAGGGCGCCGCCTGCCCGGAGTAATGCAGCGCGATGCAGACCTCGGCCAGCAGGTCGGAATTCTGCTCGAGAAAAGCAAGGTGGCCGGTGAACTGAAGACTGGTCAGCGCCTCTTGTCCCAGCCCCGGATCGCGGCGCCCGTATTCGCTGAGGTAGAAGACGATATGCGTCAGCTCGTAGGCCGCCTTCTTGTTGGGCAGCGCAAAGGTGCCGGGCCGGGCGCAAAAGGCGCGCAGCCGGTCTTCCAGGCCGGGGTCCGCGCGGCCCTCGACGCCGCGCCGCGCCAGCAGACGCCGCGCCTCCATGCGTTGCAGATCCGAAAGCTCGGCCCTGGGCAGTCCCGAGGAACGGACGGTTTCGGCCATGCGTCCACCGGCATCACCGGGCATTCCCAGGTCTTCGAGGTCGAGCACCATGGACAGCAGGAAGCGATAGTACTGCGGGAAAAAGGCCAGCCGCTCCTCGGCGGAGGCGTAGAACTCCGCATGCGGCAGCAGCGCCTTAGGGCGGACCCAGCCCCGCGCTTTCGCTCCGACGCATTCGAGGATGTTCAGCAGTTCCGCGTTTTCCTTGAGCCAGAAGACGTCCTCCTCGTGGCGGCGGTGATGCGCGAAACAGGCGATCAGCGCCGCGATGCGATCGTTCGGGGCGGCAACGCGGGGAGCCGGGCGAAAAGCGACGATATTGGACATGCGAGGGGCCTTTCTGCGCGCGGAAGAGCGGAAAAGAGGCGGGGCGCGGGTCACGGGTCCGGGATAGCGGGCCGCGCGCGACATGCGCCGGGGGGGACAGGCGGGCACCGCAGCGGTGCCAGCCCGCACGTCGGGGCGTCAGGCGCCCGAGGTGAAGAGCGCCGTTGCGTCGCCCGCACCGATCTCCGAGCCGCGCGGGGCGGCGCCCGAGGTGAAGAGCCCCACGGCCTCGCCCGCGGAGGTCACCGGCCCGGCCCCCGAAGTGAAGAGCGCGGCACCCTCGCCCGCGGCGATCTCGGCCCCCGCGGGCGCCGCCCCGGAGGTGAACATCTCCGCCCCGTGGCCGAGCAGCGTTTCGCTCCCGAAGGGCGCGGCGCCCGAGGTGAACATGGCGCAGCCCTCGCCGGTGAACAGGTCCTGTTCGACGTATGCCTGAGTTGCTTCGGTCACGGTTTGCTTGAGTTGAGCAGTCATGGAAGAGCTCCCTGGTTGGATTGGCACGAGAAACGTGCTTCAGGGTTTCTTGCGATGCGTGCTTCGGGCAATATGGTTTCTTGTTAAGGTAGATTAATACAGGAGTTTTTCACAGAAACAATAACTTACAATTCACACGCCCTCGGCGACAATCTCGCTTCCCCACAGAAAGATTTTTTCTGGGGATAGTTTCCTTCGCGTCAGCCAAAGCCGCGAATTGGCCCCGAATCGCAGCGCGACTCTCCCGAATCGCCGGGGAATCCGGACAGCCGGACTTGTCCCTCTGCCGGCTTTGCGCGATAGCTGGCGCAACTTCCGGAGGGCACCAGATGAAGATCGCCACCTTCAACATCAACGGCATCAAGGCGCGCGTCGGCGCGCTCGGGGACTGGCTCGACGAGGCGCAGCCCGATGTCGCGCTGCTGCAGGAGATCAAATCGGTCGACGAGGCCTTCCCGCGCGAGCTTTTCGAGGAGCGCGGCTACAACGTCGAAACCCACGGCATGAAGAGCTTCAACGGCGTGGCGATCCTCTCCAAGCACCCGCTCGAGGATGTCAGCCGCGGCCTTCCCGGCGACGACAGCGACGAGCAGGCGCGCTGGATCGAGGCGACGGTCGTGGGCGAGAAGGAGGCGGTGCGCCTCTGCGGGCTCTACCTGCCCAACGGCAACCCGGTGGAGTTCGACGCCGAGGGTCAGCCGATCCGCGATGGCAAATACGGCTACAAGCTGGATTGGATGGACCGCCTGCACGCCCGCGCACAGCAGCTGCTGGCCGATGAGACCCCTGCCCTGATGGCGGGCGACTACAACATCATCCCGCAGGCCGAGGACGCCGCCAAACCGCAGGCCTGGGAGAAGGACGCGCTCTATCTGCAGCAGAGCCGCGACGCCTTCCGCCGCATTCTCAACCTCGGCTTCACCGAGGCCTTCCGCGCCCGCGTACAGGGGCCGGGGCACTATTCCTTCTGGGATTACCAGGCCGGGGCGTGGCAGCGGAACAACGGCATCCGCATCGACCACGTGCTGATGACCCCCTCCTGCGCCGATCTGATGGTGGATTGCGGCATCGACCGAGACATCCGCGGCCGCGACAAGCCGTCGGACCACGTGCCGGTCTGGGTCGAGCTGGATATCTGAGCCGCTCCTTCCCGCGCCGCCACACCCCCATGCCAAGCCACAGGCCCGCGCTTGCACCCGCGCGGCGCCCGTCTTACATCTGAGTAGAACAGTCTGACAGCGGAGTCCGCCCACATGGCAATAGAAGCGACGGAGATCGAACAGCTCATCCGCGCCGCCTTCCCCGAGGCCAAGATCACCATTACCGACCTTGCCGGAGACGGCAATCACTACGCCGCAGAGGTCATCGACGAGAGCTTCCGCGGCCAGAACCGCGTCCAGCAGCAGCGCGCCGTCTACGCCGCGCTGAAGGGCAAGATGGACGGCAACCACGGCGAGCTGCACGCGCTGGCGCTCACCACCAAGGCCCCCGAGTAAGACCACCGGACCAGACACAGACATCCACGCCGCGCCCGGCCAAACCGCAAGGGGCGCGCGCAGACAGGAGACAGAGATGACGACCGACGCGACCACCCAGATCGAAGAAACGGTGAAGGCGAACGACGTGGTGCTCTTCATGAAGGGCACCAAGACCATGCCGCAATGTGGCTTCTCCAGCCGCGTCGCGGGCGTGCTCAACTACATGGGCGTCGACTACCTCGACGTGAACGTGCTGGCCGATGACGCCATCCGCCAGGGCATCAAGGATTACTCGGACTGGCCGACGATCCCGCAGCTCTACATCAAGGGCGAATTCGTCGGCGGCTGCGACATCGTCACCGAGATGACCCTCTCGGGCGAGCTCGACACGCTGTTCGAAACCAGCGGCGTGACCTACGACAAGGACGCCGCCGAGAAGATCCGCGAAGCCAACGCCTGATCCAGTCGGCGATGCCGACCGTGGCCGAGATCACCATCCGCACGGCGGCGAGTCCCGAAAACTTCGCCGCCGTGCGCCAGCTCTGCCTCGCCTACCGCGAGGACCTGCGCAGCCACCATCCCGCCGCCCCGGCGCTGGTGGACCTCTTCTACCCCGATCCCGCCTATTCTGACCTGCTGGACGCCCTGCCCGGCAAGCATGACGCCGTGCTGCTGGCAGACCTCGACGGCGCGCCCGTCGGCTGCGCCATGTCGCAGCGGCTGCCCGACGGCAGCACCGAAATCAAGCGGGTCTATGTCGCCCCCGAAGCACGCGGCCACGGGCTCGCCGGACTGCTGGTGGAAGAGCTGGCAACCCGCGCCCGCTCCGCCGGCGTGCCGCAGATGCGGCTCGACACGATGAAGACGCTGGGCGCCGCCTGCCACCTCTATGCCAAGCTCGGGTTTGCGGAACGCGGCCCCTACCAGCCGATCCCCGAGCAGGCGCTGCCGCATCTGCGCTTCTTCGAACGCCGTCCCTGAGCCGCAGGGTCAGCCCGGCTGGGTGACCACGAGGGCGCCGCTCTCGGTCGCCACCACCGTGTGCTCGTATTGCACGACCGGCGCGCAGGGCTCGCTGTAGAGCGTCCAGCCATCTTCGCCCTCGCTGGCCCAGAGCCCGCCCATGGACAGGAAGGGCTCGACGGTCAGCACCAGCCCCTTGGTGATCCGGCGGCGCTCGCCGCGCACCGGCCAGGTGGGAATTTCCTCGGGGTATTCGTGCAGCGAATGGCCGACGCCATGGCTCGCGAGATTGCGGATCAGCGTATAGCCCTTCTCGCCGGCGAAACGCCCGATGGCATTACCGATGCCCGCGAGTGGCCGGTCGGCGCCGACCTGCGAGATGCCGATCTGCATCGCCTTCTTGCCGTCGCGGCAAAGCCGGTCGAGTGGCGATTTCACCGGATCGACCCGGAAGGTCGCGCCGGTGTCGGCGAAGATGCCGTTCTTCGACGCCGAGACGTCGATGTTCACCAGATCGCCGCGCTTGATGACCCGGGGGCCCGGGATGCCATGGGCGATCTCTTCGTTGATGCTGATGCAGGTGGCCCCGGGGAAGCTGTAAGTCGTCTCCGGTGCGGATTCGGCGCCTTCGCGCTCGAGCATCTCGCGCCCGATCGCGTCGAGCTCGCGCGTGGTCATTCCCGGCTCGATCGCCTTTGCCATGCCCTGCAGGGTATTGGCGACGATGCGGCCGATGTCCTTCAGCCCGGCAAGATCGTCCATGTCGTTGATCGTCATATTCGGTCCTCAGCTCTCGCGCGGTTCGATGGCCCAAACTAGCGGGGACCGGCGGCGCTGTCCCCCGCCAGATGCGGGCAGCCCGGTTGCACCCGCTGCAAACCGCCAACACAAAGGGCGCGCCAGCGGCACGCCCTGCGTCTGCGGCCCTTGCACCGGTCAGCTCCCGGCGTTGGGGTCCTCGTAGACGCCCTGCTCCTTCAGCGCGTCGATGACCTCCTTGGGCATGTAGGTCTCGTCGTGCTTGGCAAGGATCTCGCTGGCACGGAACACGCCGTCGACATAGCGGCCAGTGCCGACCATGCCCTGGTTCTCGTCGAAGAGATCGGGCAGCACCCCTTCGAAGACAACCGGCACGGAAGCGCCGCCGTCGGTCACCGAGAAGCTGATCTCGTGCCCCTGGCCGCGGACCAGCGATCCTTCCTCGACCAGCCCGCCGATGCGGAAGGTCTCACTCGGCGAAGGCGGCGCCTCGACCACCTGGCTCGGCGAGCGGAAGAAGTTGATGCCGTCGCGCATGGCGTAGCCGATCAGCCCGGTCGAGACGACCAGCGCCACCGCGGCCAGCGCCACGATCTGGATGCGCCGCTGCTTCTTCAGCGATTTGAGACCCATCTTGCTCTCCCAAGCACGAATGCCGTTCTCCCTATATGGCATCTTACGTGCCCGAAAGAACCGCACCAAATCAAATTGCGTCACCGCGCCGCGGCCTTTTTCCTTCGTCTGGAGGAAAATATCCCCGAGGTGCGGGAGCAGCGCCCCCGCCTGACGCGCCTGCGGCGATGTCAGGCCGCCTCGAAGGTCAGGGACCGTTTCAGGAACTGCGTGGCATGGACCGAGACCTTGCGCGGATCGCCCGTGGTCAGGAAGCGGCTTTCCTTGCCCGGCCCGTACATGTCCGGATGGCGCTCCAGGTAGTCGGCGAGCGAGGAGGCCACGAGGTTGGCCTGCGAATAGACCTTCACCTCCGGCCCCAGCGCCTCCTGGAAGACTTCCTGCATCAGCGGGTAATGGGTGCAGCCGAGGATCGCCGCCTGCGGCTCGGGCATCTTGCGCTTCAGCGCCTCGACATGGCTGCGCACCAGCGCCTCGGCGAGGATCATGTCGCCTTCCTCGATGGCATCCACCAGCCCGCCGCAGGCCTGCGCCTCGACGTCGACGCCGATGGCCCGGAAGGCCAGCTCGCGCTGGAAGGCGCGGGAGCGCACGGTGGCCGGCGTGGCAAAGAGTGCCACGTGCTGCACAGCCACCTCGCGCGGCGGCGAGTTGTCGCCCCATTGCCGTTCGGTCAGCGCCTCGATCAGCGGCACGAAGACGCCGAGCACGCGCTTGCCCTTGGGCAGCCCGCCCTCCTGCATGCGCCGCAGCGCCGCCGCCGAGGCGGTGTTGCAGGCGAGGATCACGAGGTCGCAGCCGGCATCCCACAGCGCATTCACCGCGTCGACGGTCAGCTTGTAGATGTCCTCGGCGTCGCGCACGCCATAGGGTGCGTGGTTGCTGTCGGCGTAATAGACAAAGGGCACCTCGGGCAGCCGCTTGGCCACGGCGTCGAGGACCGTGAGCCCGCCAAGCCCGGAATCGAACACACCAACCGCCATTCTCTGCCCTCCTTGCCGGGATCTCTGCCCGGTCTTTCTCGCTGGCACCGCAGCGACTCACGCCGCGGAAGCCTTGGGCAAAGGTCTTACGGCGCTTTGCTTTGGAGGTCCATTGTGCCTTGCCGCGGGCTCACGACATCGTTCGACGTTCCCGGATTGCGGCGAAGAGGCAGCAAAAAGGCGGGGGCGCTGCCCCCTGCGCCCCCGGGATATTTGGGTCTAGAGGAAGGGGCGAGGCGGCACTTTTTCCGCCTCGCCCGGGAAGATCATTCCGCAGCTTGCGCCAGCGGCGCGCCCCCCGCGCGGATGATCGCCAGCAGCTCCTCGCGGCGCTTGGCCGCCTCGCGCTCGTTGGCTTCCTTCACCGGGCCGTAGCCACGGATGCGCAGCGGCAGCTCGGCCAGCGCCACGATCGCATCGAGGGTCTCGGGCGTGACCTTGGGCAGCACATCGGCCATGTCGCGCTCGTACTGCCCGATGAGGGCGCGCTCCATCTTCCGCTCCGCCGTGCGGGCGAAGGGGTCGAGCACCGTGCCGCGCAGCCACTTGAGCCGGGCCAGAAGACCAAAGGTTCTCAGCATCGACTCGCCGTAGGTCTTCTTGACCGGCCGCCCGTCCGAGCCCTCTTTCGCCAGCATCGGCGGGGCGAGGTGGAAGCTCATCTCGAAGCCGGGTTCGAAGGTCTCTTCGGCCTTCTTCCGCGTCTCGAGATGCATGCGGGCCACCTCGTACTCGTCCTTGTAGGCGAGCAGCTTGTGATAGCCCTTCGCCACCGCCTCGCGCAGGCGCGGGTCGGTGATCGGCTCGACCAAACCGCGGTATTTCTTCGCCAGCCGCTTGTTCTGGTAGACCGCGAGGTGATCGGCACGGAAGGCGATCTTCTCGTCGAGAGATTTGGGTTTCTCCACCACCTTGGGCGCGCTCAGGGCTGCCGCCTCGACGGGATGGAGCACTGCCCAACGGCCGATCTCGAAGGCGCGCAGGTTGCGTTCCACCGCCGCGCCGTTGAGGCGGATCGCCTCCTCGATGGCATCATGCGGCAGCGGAAGGAGTCCCTGCTGCCATGCTGCGCCGAGGATCATCATGTTCGAGAAGATCGAGTCGCCCATGGTGATCCGCGCCAGTTCGGTGGCGTCGAAGATCGCCAGCCGGCCCTGCATCCGCGCCTCCAGCGCCACGCGCAGCTGGTCGAAGGGAAGCTGGAATTCGGTGTCGCGGGTGAACTCGCCGGTGATGATCTCATGGCCGTTGACCACCGCGCCGGTGCGGCCGCGCTTGGTGAGGCCGAGGGTCTTCGCCCCGGCGCTGACCACCAGGTCGCCGCCGATCAGCGCGTCGGCCTCGCCGGTGGCCACGCGCACCGCCGAAATGTCCTCGGGGCGCTTGGCCAGTCGCAGGTGGATGTGCACCGCACCGCCCTTCTGGGCGAGCCCGGCCATCTCCATCATGCCCGCGCCCATGCCGGCGATCTGTGCCGCCTGCGCCAGCACCGCGCCAACCGTGACGACACCCGTGCCTCCGACGCCGGTGATCACCACGTTGTGGGTCTTCTCGATCACGGGTAGCTGCGGCTGCGGCAGATGCGGCAGGTCGAGGTCGGTGGTTTCGCCCTTGCGCATCTTCGCGCCCTTGAGCGTGACGAAAGAGGGGCAGAAACCCTTGAGGCAGGAGTAGTCCTTGTTGCAGCTCGACTGGTCGATGGCGCGCTTGCGGCCAAGCTCCGTCTCGGCGGGCACGATGGACACGCAGTTCGACTGCACGCCGCAATCGCCGCAGCCCTCGCAGACGTCGGTGTTGATGAACACCCGCTTGTCCGGCTCCGGGAAGGCGCCCTTCTTGCGGCGGCGGCGTTTTTCAGCCGCGCAGGTCTGGATATAGAGGATGACCGAAACGCCGCCGATCTTCTCGAAGCGCTTCTGCACGGCCTCCATTTCGGCGCGCTCGAACTTTTCGATGCCACCGGGGAAGAGGTCGAAGTCCACCTCTTCCTTCTCGTCGTAGACCACCGCCAGGTGCTCCACACCCATGGCCTTCAGCTCGCGCGCGATGCGATCCGCCGTCAGCCCGCCCTCGTTGGGCTGACCGCCGGTCATGGCAACCGCGTCATTGTAGAGGACCTTGTAGGTGATGTTGGTGCCCGCGGCGAGCGCGGCGCGGATCGCCAGCGAGCCGGAGTGGTTGTAGGTGCCGTCGCCGAGGTTCTGGAAGACGTGGCTGCGCTTGGAGAAGGGCGCCTCGCCGACCCAGTTGACCCCCTCGCCGCCCATGTGGGTGAAGCCGGTGGTCTCGCGGTCCATCCACTGCACCATGTAATGGCAGCCGATCCCGGCGTAGGCGCGCGAGCCTTCGGGCAGCTTGGTGGAGGTGTTGTGCGGACAGCCTGAACAGAAATAGGGCAGCCGTGCCGCGAGGTCGGGGGCGTTGTCGGCCTTGCGCGCCTCGTCGAGCGCGGTCAGTCCGGCCTTGATGCCGTCGGTGCCGCGGCCTTCCTCGACGAAGATCTCGCCGAGCTTCTGCGCGATCCACACCGGATCGAGCGCGCCGCGAGTCGGGAAGAGCTCTTCGCGGTGCATGCCGCCCGCCCCGCCCTTGTACCAGCCGTAGACGCGGCGACCGCGACGATCGTCGAAGATCGCCTCCTTGACCTGCACCTCGATCAGCTTGCGCTTTTCCTCGACGATGACGATCAGATCGAGCCCCTCGGCCCAGTCGTGGAAGCCCTTCATGTCTAGCGGGAAGGTCTGGCCCACCTTGTAGGTGGTGATCCCCAGACGCTCGGCCTCAGCCTCGTCGATGTTCAGGAGTGACATGGCGTGCTGCAGGTCGAGCCAGTTCTTGCCCGCCGCGACAAGGCCGATCTTGGCGCCGGGCTTGCCCCAGACGCGCCTGTCCATCTTGTTGGCGTGGGAAAATTCCTCGGCCGCGAAGCGCTTGAAGTCGATCATCCGCGCTTCCTGAAGGTGCGGCGTGTCGCCGAGCCGGATGTTCAGCCCGCCCTCGGGCATCAGGAACTCCGGGGTGACCAGCGACATACGGTCCGGGCGGCCGTCGACGACGGCGGTGGCCTCGACCGTGTCCTTCATCGTCTTCAGACCGACCCAGAGGCCGGAGAAGCGCGACAGGGCGAAGCCGTAGATGCCGAAGTCCAGCACCTCCTGCACGCCGGCGGGCGAGACCACGGGCATATAGGCATCGACCAGCGCCCATTCGGACTGGTGCAGCACCGTCGAGCTTTCACCGGTGTGATCGTCGCCCATGGCCATGAGCACGCCGCCGTGGGTCGAGGTGCCCGCCATGTTGGCGTGGCGCATCACGTCGCCGGAGCGATCGACGCCGGGGCCCTTGCCGTACCATAGGCCGAAGACCCCGTCGTACTTGCCCTCGCCGCGCAGCTCGGCCTGCTGCGCACCCCAGAGGGCGGTCGCGGCCAGGTCCTCGTTCAGACCCTCCTGGAAACGGATGTCGTTTTCGACGAGCAGCTTTCCAGCGCGCTTCATCTGGATGTCGACGGCGCCCAGCGGCGAGCCGCGGTAGCCTGTTACATAGCCGGCCGTGTTCAGCCCGGCGGCGCGATCGCGCTCTTTTTGCATCAGCATCAGGCGAACCAGCGCCTGTGTCCCATTCAAAAGGACCGGACTCTTGCTTAGATCGAACCTGTCCTGCAGGGAAATTGCTTGCTTGCTCATGCGCGCCTCCCATCGCTCATAGTGCTTGCAGCCGTGCCCCATGATAGGTCACACATGCTGACCCGGATAGGGAAATTTTCGTTATTTTCCCACACTCGGGTAAGATGTGTTTCCGTTAATCGTTCCTGTCGTATACAGGGCGCCAAAGTTGAATAAGATGCCGCCATGGATTGGGATAAGCTCAGGATCTTTCACGCTGTCGCAGATGCGGGCAGCCTGACTCATGCGGGAGATGCGCTGCATCTGTCGCAATCCGCGGTCTCGCGGCAGATTCGTGCGCTGGAGGAGGCGCTCGATACCACTCTTTTCCACCGTCACGCCCGGGGACTGATTCTCACCGAGCAGGGGGAACTGCTGTTCGACGCCACCGCCTCGATGGTGAAGCGCATCGACAGCGCCACCGCGCGGATCCGTGACAGCGAGGAAGAGGTCTTCGGCGAACTGAAGGTCACCACGACCCACGGCTTCGGTGTGCTCTGGCTGGCCCCGCGCCTGACCAAGCTCTACGAGAAGTACCCGGACCTGAAGATCGACCTCATGCTCGAAGAGCGCGTGCTCGACCTGCCGATGCGCGAGGCCGACGTGGCGATCCGCATGAAGGAACCCAGCCAGGCGGACCTGATCCGCAAGCGGCTGATGTCGATCCGCATGCGTATGTATGCCTCGCCTGCATACCTCGAGGCGAATGGCCTGCCCGAGTCGCTCGAGGATCTCTCGTCGCACCGGCTGATCTGCCAGAATCCCAACTCCGCGCAGGTGCTCTCGGGCAAGGCGCTGGTGCAGAAGTTGCTCACCTATGACATCCGCACGGGTCTCACGGTGAACAACTACTTCGGGGTTCTGCAGGCGGTGATCGCCAATCTCGGCATCGGCGTGCTGCCCGACTACATCATCGAGGATTTCCCGCATGTGGTCCGGGTGCTCCCCGACGTGGAGAGCAACGAGGTGCCCGTTTTCCTCGCCTACCCCGAAGAATTGCGTCATTCCAAGCGGGTAACCGCCTTCCGCGACTTCGTGCAGGACGAGATCTTCGCCCATCGGCGGCAGTTGAAAGCGATGGGCGCCGACTGACGGCGCCCAAAAATCAGGCGCCATGCAAACAGTGCATGGCAGCAATGTCCGATTGAGGCCGTTTCTTCCCTTGATCGACTCAAGACTGATCACATATTCAGCACACGAAGCTTGAAGCGCCCTAGTGCGCATCATCTTCAACCTCCCTGTTGGACTTCGGCCGAGCTTTGTGCTCGGCCTTTTTTTTGCCGAATCGCAACAGGTTGCTTCGGCGGGACCGCGTCTTGCGCTACCCTTCGCGAAGATCAGGGAGGACGAGATGGCAGCGGATGAGATTTCCCCGGGCAACGCGGCGCAGCAGACCTTCTGGACCGAAGGACCCGGCCTCAACTGGGTCGCCATGCGGGAGGAACTCGATACGCTACATGCGCATCTCTCCGAATTGGTCCTCGCCCGCGCCGCGGCGCAGCCCGGCGAGCAGGTCCTCGATCTTGGCTGCGGGGCCGGTGCGACGACGCTGGCGCTCGCCGAGGCGGTGGCCCCCGAGGGACATGTGACCGGCATCGACGTCTCGACCTCGCTGCTCGAGGTGGCCCGCGCCCGCGCCGAGGCGCTGGACGGCATCCGTCCCGACTTCATCCACGCCGACGCGCAGGTCTGGCGACCGCAGGCCCCCGTGGACCTGTGCCTGTCCCGCATGGGCGTGATGTTCTTCGACGATCCGGGCGCGGCCTTCGCCAATATCCTGCAGTTCCTGAAGCCCGGCGGGCGTCTGGCATTCGTCTGCTGGCGCGGAATCGACGAGAACCCATGGTTCGATCTGCCGATGAAGGCCGCGGTGGATCACCTCGGCCCGCCCGCCCCCGGCGATCCCGATGCTCCCGGCCCAATGGCCTTTCGCGATCCGGAGCGGGTGCGCGGCATTCTCTCCCGCGCGGGGTTTTCCGACATATCTATAGAGACGGTGGAAGCCGAACTGCGGCTGCCCGCGGGCATGAAGGCTGCCGATCTCGCCACGCGCATCGGCCCCGCCGTGCGGCACATGCGCGACAAGGGCGCCACCGAGGCGCAGGCGCAAGGCATTCAGAATGACATTCATGAGGCCTTTGCCCCCTATGAGACGCCAGAAGGGGCCAAAGTGCCTGCAAGAATGAACCTTGTGACCGCCCGAAGGCCTTGACCCCTCTTCCCCCTTTGCCGCCCTTGCCTTAAAGAGCGCACCAACCACGCTAAGGGGAGTCAGGATGCAGGAACCGTCCATCACCGAAGAGCTCATTGCCGCCCACGGGATCAAACCCGATGAATACGAGCGGATCCTGCAAATCATCGGCCGCGAGCCGACGTTCACGGAGCTGGGGATCTTCTCGGCCATGTGGAACGAGCACTGCTCCTACAAGAGCTCGAAGATCCACCTGCGCAAGCTGCCGACCAAGGGCCCGCAGGTCATCTGCGGCCCGGGCGAGAACGCCGGCGTCGTCGATATCGGCGATGGTCAGGCCGTCATCTTCAAGATGGAAAGCCACAACCACCCCTCCTACATCGAGCCCTACCAGGGCGCGGCGACGGGCGTGGGCGGCATCCTGCGCGACGTCTTCACCATGGGTGCGCGCCCGATCGCGGCGATGAACGCATTGTCCTTCGGCGAGAAGGACCACCACAAGACCCGCCAGCTGGTGCACGGCGTGGTCGAGGGTGTCGGCGGCTACGGCAACTGCTTCGGCGTTCCGACCGTCGGCGGCGAAGTTCGCTTCCACCCCGCCTACAACGGCAACTGCCTGGTGAACGCCTTCGCGGCGGGCCTCGCGGACACCGACGCCATCTTCTATTCCGCCGCCTCGGGCGTCGGCCGCCCGGTGGTCTACCTCGGCGCCAAGACCGGCCGTGACGGCGTTGGCGGCGCGACCATGGCCTCGGCGGAATTCGACGAGACCATCGAGGAGAAGCGCCCCACCGTCCAGGTCGGCGACCCGTTCACCGAAAAGCGCCTGATGGAAGCCACGCTCGAGCTGATGCAGACCGGCGCGGTGATCTCGATCCAGGACATGGGCGCTGCGGGCCTGACCTGCTCGGCCGTGGAAATGGGCGACAAGGGCAACCTCGGCGTGCGCCTCGACCTCGAGAAGGTGCCGGTGCGCGAAAAGAACATGACCGCCTACGAGATGATGCTCTCGGAGAGCCAGGAGCGCATGCTCATGGTGCTCGACCCGGCGAAGGAAGCCGAGGCCAAGGCCGTCTTCGACAAGTGGGACCTCGATTTCGCCATCGTCGGCGAAACCATCGCCGAGGACCGCTTCCTCATCGTGCTGAACGGTGAAGTGAAGGCCGACCTGCCGCTCAAGGCGCTCTCGGGCACCGCGCCCGAATATGACCGCCCCTGGGTCCCCACGCCCGCCGCCGAGCCGCTGGCCGATGTGCCGGGCGTCGATCCGATCGACGGTCTGAAAGCGCTGGTCTCCTCGCCGAACTACTGCTCGCGCGAATGGGTCTACGAGCAGTACGACAGCCAGGTCATGGCCGACACCGTGCGCATCCCCGGCTTCGGCGCCGGCGTGATCCGCGTGCACGGCACCGACAAGAAGCTGGCCTTCACCTCGGACGTGACGCCGCGCTACGTGCGCGCCAACCCGGTCGAGGGCGGCAAGCAGGCCGTGGCGGAAGCCTATCGCAACCTCGTCTCCGTGGGTGCCCGCCCGCTGGCGACCACCGACAACATGAACTTCGGCAACCCCGAGAAGCCCGAGATCATGGGTCAGTTCGTCGGTGCCATCGACGGCATCGGCGCGGCTTGCCTCGCGCTCGACACGCCGATCGTCTCGGGCAACGTCTCGCTCTACAACGAGACCGACGGCGAGCCGATCCTGCCGACGCCGACCATCGGCGCGGTCGGCCTGATCGCCGCCGGCGAAGAGCCGATCCTCGGCTACGCCCGCGAAGGTCACGTGGCGCTGCTGGTCGGCGACACCGCCGGCCACCTCGGCCAGTCCGCCCTGCTCGCAGAGGTGTTCAACCGCGAGGAGGGCGACGCCCCGGCGGTTGATCTCGAGGCCGAGCGGCGCAACGGCGAGTTCATCCTCGCCAACCGCGACTGGATCCGCAGCTGCTGCGATCTGTCGGACGGCGGACTTGCCATGGCCGCCTTCGAGATGGCCGAGGCCTCGGGCGTCGGCGTTCAGCTCGACGCCGCGGACACCCCGACCCTCTTCGGCGAAGATCAGGGCCGCTACCTGATCGCCTGCAACTTCGACGCCGCCGAGGCACTGATGACCGCGGCGTCCGCTGCCGGCGTGACGCTGACCACGGTTGGCAAATTCAGCGGCGACACAGTGCGCTTCGGCAGCAGTGAAGCGCCGCTCTCGGAGCTTGCCGCCGCCTACCGTGGCAGCTTCGCCGAGTTCTTCGGCTGAGACCACCGGCCCCGCTTCGGCGGGGCCCGGCTTACCGGCACCGTCATTTTCGGCGAGTTCCTGCCTTTCAGACGCCGCGTTTCCCTTGGGACGCGGCGTCTGTCTTTCCTAAGCGTCAATCTGACACAAAACACGACAAATCTCTCGGGGTCGCAACCTTGCACGCTTGAAGCAATGTCCTAGATTAATCATGCACCACCAATAAGAGCGCAGCTCTACGTCCGCACAATCTCAGGTAGACGGCCGCGTGCTCAGCCGACCCAGAATTCCGAGTTACATTAGATACCATGAACAATTGGGACGACCTCCGGTTCCTTGTCGCACTGTCCAAGACCGGCACGATGACCGCCGCAGCCAAGCTCCTCGGGACCAACACCGCGACTGTTTCCCGCCGGATCGAACGCCTGTCGGAGACGCTCGGCGTTCCGGCCTTCGTGAAAACCGCGGACGGCTGGCGACCGTCTGAGGCGGTGCGCGAACTGATCAATGTCGCGCAGAACTTCGACGGTCAGCTCAAGTCCACCCTCAACAACCATGGCGTCGGGCTCGACGTCGACACGGTGACGCTGAGCCTCGGGGCTTCGCCGATCATTGCCTCCCTGGTGCTGTTTCCCAGCCTCGGCCCGCAGGCGGGCCTGTTGCCCGGAGTCCAGCTGACCGTGACCGAGCGCCGGCAGCGCGAAGGCCTCGGCGAGAACGATCTGGTGGTTCAGTTTGGCCGCCCCGACCAGGGCCGGATCGTGGCCCGCAAGGCTGGCAAGATGAGCTTTCGCCCCTACCGGTTCGTCAACTCCCAGCCGGACGGAGAATGGGCCGGGCTGAACGTCACCCCGAGCCGCTCGCGCATCCTGCGGCAAGCCTATGATGCCTTCGGGAAGGAACCGAAAATCCGGGTGGACAACTTCATCGCCCTGCACGCGCTCATGCAGAGCACGCAAATGTCCGGGCCGCTTCCGGACCTCCTTGCCCGCAAAACTCCCGGCCTAGAACCGCTGCACGCCGACATCGCTCCCGAGACGTTGGAATGTTGGCTCTTCTATCACGAAAGCCGCCGCTCCGACTCCGGCATGCGCCGGGCTGTCGACTGGATTATTCAGTGTTTCGAAAGATTTGAAGGGCAACCGGAGCGTGGGGGAGACGATCTGTAGAGTAGTTTACGCAAAGTTAGCGTTGAAGAATTCTTGCTTGGTTTTGTGACGATCAAATGTAACACTACGAATATGTAAACAACCGGACCATTTGATTCCGGACCATGAGAGCAAGACTATGGTTGGCTTAATTCCTTCTGTTCAATGTGCATTGCGTATAATTCTGGCCTCCATACTGGGCCATACCGTCGCGCTTCACATCTTTACCAATGACCCGGCTCTCATCGGCGCCTTCGCAGTCACAATGCCTGGCCTCGCGACATCGTTGTTCTGCGTCACCCTGTCCTCCATCGGCATCTGGCTGATCCTCGGCGTCGCCACACGCACCGTGGCGCTGGTCGGGTTCGCGCTCTACTTCGCTCATGACTTCGTTTTGCCGAGCCACGACGCCTTGGCGCACATGCCGACGCTCGGCTCCGCGCTCGTCGCTCTGCTGGCCCTTCCCCTGATCATTTTCGGCGGCGGCAGGTTCAGTGTGAACGCGGTTCCCCTGCCGGAAGCCGCCTGATCCAAGGATCACCTCCAAGGATCACCACTCACGGAAAACCAAAAGCGGCCCCGAGGGGCCGCTTTTTCCGTTGTGTGCGAACGCTGGTCAGAGCCCGTATAGATCGCCGAACTTGGCCTCGAGATACTCCAGCAGCGGGGCCTCCGAGGGCGCAAAGCCGCAGGCCCGCTCGATCACCTCGCGCGGGGTGTACAGCCCGCCGTGGCGCTGCACGTTCTCGCGCAGCCAGCCGGTCGCCGCGCCAAGCTCGCCCGCCGCCATCTGCGCATCGAGATCGGGCACGGCCTGCCGCAGCGCCTTGTTCAGGCAGCCGGCGTAGACGTTGCCGAGGCTGTAGGTCGGGAAGTAGCCGAACAGACCCGCGGACCAGTGCACATCCTGCAGAACCCCGTCAGAGGCCTTGTCCACGGCAAAGCCGAAGTCCGCCGCGAAGCGCTCGTTCCACGCCGCCTCGAGATCATCGACGGCCAGGTCGCCGGCGATCAGCGCGCGCTCCAGGTCGAAACGCAGCAGCACGTGCAAGTTGTACTGCACCTCGTCAGACTCGGTCCGGATGTAATTGTTCTGCACCGAGTTGACGCTCGCGTAGAACGCCTCGGGATCCAGCCCCAGGTCGCCGAACTGCGCCTGCATCTGCCCGTGCAACCAGCCGGTGAAGGCGCGCGAGCGTCCCAGCTGGTTCTCGTAGATGCGGCTCTGGCTTTCATGCACGCCCATCGACACGCCCTCACCGAGCGGAGTGAAGCGATAGGCCGGGGCGATGGCCTGCTCATAGGCGGCGTGGCCGGTCTCGTGAATGGTCGAGTAGATGCAGTTGAAGGGATCGAGCGGATTGGTCCGCGTGGTGATCCGCACGTCATCTCCGCTGCCCGAACTGAACGGATGCACTGCCTTGTCGAGCCGCCCCCGGGACATGTCGTAGCCGAAAGTCTCGGCCAGCTTCTGCGACAGGGCCATCTGCGCGGCGTCGTCATAGGTACCGCTGAGCGGCTTCGGCGCCGGTCGCTCGAGAATTGCCTGCCGCAGGGCCACGAGACGCGGGCGCAGCGCGCCGAACATGTCAGAGAGTTGCTGCGCCGTGGCGCCGGGCTCGTAGTCGTCGAGCAGCGCGTCATAGACGTCACCGCCAGCCGCCAGCGCCGCCCCCTCCTCGCGCTTCAGCGCAACGACGTCGCGAAGCACCGGCGCGAAGGCGGCAAAATTGTCGTCGGCGCGCGCCTCGGCCCAGATGCGATGCGCCCGGCTGGTCAGCCGCGCCAGATCCGCCGCCAGCTTGCCCGGCACACGGCCCGCGCGGGTGAAGCTGCGCGTGATGTGCCGCAGCTGCGCCTGCCCCACCTCGTCAAGCGCCCCGGCGTCGATCGCCGCAAGCCACTCGCCGACGCGCGGATCGGTGCGGCGGGCGTGCAGCACGCTCTCCAGCGCCGCGATCTCTTCCGAGCGCTGGTCCGCCGCGCCATGCGGCATGGTGGTCTCCTGGTCCCAGCCAAGGCGTCCGGCCACCTGCGCCAGCGCCCCGGTCTCGCGCTGGAACGCCATCAGATCATCAAATGCACTCATCTCAGCGGGCCTCACGGATCGATTGGGTTTTCGGGAACTGCGCGCCGAACCGCGCGCGCAGGATCAGCACCCAGAGCACCACGGCCCCGAGCTGGTGGGTGATGGCGATATGCCAGGGCGCGATGTAGAGCACCGTGGCGATGCCCAGCACCACCTGCACGCAGAGGATCGCCATGACCGCGTTGTAGCGGAAGCGCGTGTCGGCATTGGCCGACTTGCGGCCGCGCAGCCAGACCACCACGCCGAAGATGAATACCAGATAGCCCATCATGCGGTGCATGAACTGCACGAGGCCCGGGTCTTCGAAGAAATTGCGCCAGACCGGCACCAGATCAAAGGGCTGCGGCGGGAAGAAGCCGCCTGCCATCAGCGGCCAGTCGGTGAACGAACGGCCCGCGTCGATCCCCGCCACCAGCGCGCCCAGAAGGATTTGCAGGAAGGCGGCATGCAGCAGTCCGGTCGACATGGAAAAGAGCTTCGGCTCGCGCAGGCGACGGGCCTGCATCAGGTCCCGCTCCTGCCGACCCAGCAGGAAGATGTCCCAGGCGATGAAACCGAGGATGATGAAGGCGAGACCAAGGTGCGTCGCCAGCCGGTAGGAGGCCACGGCGATCATCTCGCCCACGAGCCCCGAGGAGACCATCCACCAGCCCACGGCCCCCTGCAGCCCGCCAAGCGCGCCCAGAAGCAGCAGCCGGCCGGTCCAGCCTGTCGGAATTTGCCGTGCCACGAGGAAGACGAGGAAGCCGAGCGCCCAGACCAGGCCGATCACCCGGCCGAGCTGCCGGTGGCCCCATTCCCACCAGTAGATGCCCTTGAACTCCGAGAGGGTCATGCCCTTGTTGATCAGCTCGTATTGCGGGATCTGCTGGTAGAGGGTGAATTCTTCCTGCCACTCGGCCTCGCTCAGCGGCGGGATGGCGCCGTGCAGCGGTTTCCATTCGGTGATCGACAGGCCGCTGTCCGTCAGCCGGGTCAGCCCGCCGACCACGATCATCGCCATCACCAGCACGAAGAGCAGCATCAACCAGACCCGGATCGCGCCGCGCGCGCCGCCGCGCCCCTTATCGATCATGCCGCCCGCCGGGGCGGCCTTCGGGGTCTCCGCCCCAACCTCTTCAAAGAGCTTGCGGTTTCCGGCCATGGTCTTCTCCTACATCCGTCGCGGCGACGATAGGCGCGCGCCTGCGCCCCATCAAGCCGCCTTCAAGCAACCTGCGCGGGTCAGCCGCGCTCTTTCCAGCGCACCATCTGGCGCATCACCCCGTGCAGGGTCTTCACGTCCTCACGCGTGAGCGGCATACGGCTCCAGAGATTGCGCAGCGTGAGCTTCATGCTCTCGGCCTTGTGCTCGGGGAAGAAGAACCCCGCCTCGGTGAGCCGCTCCTCGTAGTGCTCGGCGAGCTTCTCGACCTCGATGCCGCTGGCCCATTCGGCCCCTGCCATCTCGACCCGCAGCGCCTCGATCTCCGAGGACGCCCGCTGCCATTCATAGGCGCAGAGCAGCACGCATTGCGCGAGGTTGAGCGAGGGGAACTCGGGGTTCACCGGCACGTTGATCAGCGCATTGGCCAGAGCCACGTCGGAGTTTTCCAGACCGGCGCGCTCGGGGCCGAACATGACCGCGACCTTGCCGCCCTGCGCGATGCGCTCTGCCGCCTCCTTCATCGCCTGCTCGGGCGAATAGACCGGCTTGGTGAGCCCGCGCATCCGCGCCGTGGTGGCAAACACCAGATCGCAATCCTCGACCGCCTGCGCCGTGGTCTCGACCAGCTGCGCCTCGTCCAGCAACCGCCCGGCGCCCGAGGCCATGGCCACGGCCGACGGGTTCGGCCAGCCGTCGCGCGGGCTCACCAGACGCATCCGGTCCAGCCCGAAATTCCACATGGCCCGCGACGCGGCCCCGATATTCTCGCCCATCTGCGGCCGCACCAGCACGAATGCGGGCTGCCTCGTCTCGCTCGGCATGACAAACTCCGTAAATCCGGCTTCCGCATAGTCCCGTGCGGCGCGAAGAGCAAGAAAGCGACAGGTCCCCGCCCCGATTTGTCGCGCCCCGCCCCAAGAGCTTGCTGCGCAGCGCCGCGACTGCCAAGAGGGACGAGAGCCGATAACCGGAGTCCCGATGACCCTCAGAGACGCCCGCCCCGAAGATGCCTCCGCCCTTGCCGCCCTCTCGATCGAGGTCTGGCTCGGCACCTATATCCGCCGCGGCGTGACGGCGGCGTTCGCCGACTATGCGCTGGATACCTTCACCCGGGCGAACTTCGAGCGCTGGCTGGCGCTGCCCGCCGAGCGTTTCATCGTCAGCCAGAACGACGAGGGAATCGACGGCTTCCTGCGGCTCTCGCAGGGCGCGCCCGGCCCGCTGCCCGGCTGCTCGGATACAGAGATCACCACGCTCTACGTGCAGCCCCGCCACAAGGGCCACGGCATCGGTCGCAACCTGCTGCAGGCCGGTCTCGGCGCGGCGCTGGCGCTCGATGCACCCTCCGTCTGGCTGGCAACCAACTCCGAGAATACCCCCGCCATCGCCTTTTACCAGGCGCAGGGTTTCGAGCGGATCGGCCGGACCTACTTCCGCATCGGCGAAGAAGCCTATCCCAACGACGTCTTCCGCTACGCCTTCCCCCGGCACTGAACGCCCTGCGCTTCCACATGGCAAAAATATCCCCGCCGGAGGCCTCCGAGGGCTAAGCTGGGCGCAGCACCGGAGGGACGCATGAGCTACGACGAAGGCCTCGCCGAGACCGTCCGTGATGACCTCGGCCCATTGCCCGGTCTGAGCGAGAAACGCATGTTCGGCGCGCTGTGTTTCCTGCTCGACGGCAACATGATCTGCGGCGTGCGGGCCGAGGGCGGGCTCTACCGGGTCGGCAAGGAAGCGCAGGACGAGGCGGCAACGCTCGCGGATGTCGGCCCCGCGATCATGGGCGGGCGGCGCATGGGCGGCTACGTCGAGGCCACCCCCGAGGCCATGGCCGACGACGGCACCCGCGCCCGGCTCACCGAACTTGCCCTGAGCTTCGTCCGCGGCCTGCCACCGAAATGACGCTGCCCCCTTCCGTGCGCCCTATAGGCACGATATAGGAGCGCAATTCTCACGTCAGGAGCCGCGCCATGGCCGAAGCAGACCAGCCTCAGCTCTATCTTGTCACCCCGCCGGAGTTCGACCTCTCGAGCTTCCCGGACAAGCTCTCTTCGGTACTCGATGCCGCCGAGATCGCCTGCATGCGGCTTTCGCTCGCCACCCGCGACGAGGACCGGCTGCTGCGCGCCGCGGACGTGGTGCGCGAGCTGGCGCATCGCTACGACATCGCGCTGGTGATCGACACCCACGTGGTGCTGGCGCAGCGCCTCGGGCTCGACGGCGTGCACCTGACCGACGGCTCGCGCTCGGTGCGCGCCGCGCGTAAGGACCTCGGTCCCGACGCCATCGTCGGCGCCTTCTGCGGCAGCTCGCGCCATGACGGCATGGTCGCCGGCGAGGCGGGGGCGGATTACGTCGCCTTCGGCCCGCTCAGCGGCGAGGCACTCGGCGACGGCACGCTGGCCGATTTCGAGATCTTCGAATGGTGGTCGCAGATGATCGAGGTGCCGGTGGTGGCCGAGGGCGGGCTGACCCCGGAGCTGATGGCGAAGCTTGCCCCGGTGTCCGACTTCATCTCCATCGGCGAAGAGATCTGGAACACCGAAGATCCCGCCGCCACGCTGAAGTCCCTGGTCGCCGCAATGGGCTGATCTTTCAGCGCGTTACGGACGGACACTCAGACAACACCTTCGGACGGATGCGCGGACCTGAGCCGCGCTTCCGCCGCCCGCGCCAACGCCTTGCGGTTGGCGAAATACGCGACCCGCAGCGGATCGTGGTAGACCACTTCCACATGTCCCTGGCGACGCGCGCCCAGTACCCGCAGCAGATGCGGCCCCAGCGCCATGTCGCCCCACCAGCCATAGAAGGCCGGGTCCGCGCCACGCGGCGCGTGGTAGCTGACGGTGACCGGCTGAACCTGCAGGTCCGACTTCAGGTCACTTGACAGAAACGCCTCGAAAAGCGTTGTTTTAAAAGGAAGAATGCGCCTTCCGTCGGTTGACGTGCCTTCCGGGAAGAACAGCAAACGGTCGCCCGCCAGAAGCCGCGCCTCGATGACCCTCGGCTGCGCCCGTGCCTCGCGCCGATCGCGGTTGATGAAGACCGTGCCCGTGAGCTTCGCCAGCAGGCCGATGCCCGGCCAGCCCGCCACCTCGGCCTTCGACACGAAGAGCACGTTGCGCCGCGCGTTGAGCGTGAAGATGTCGAGCCACGAGGAATGGTTGGCCACATAGGCCCCCGGCCCGGACATGCGCGGCCCCTGCGCCACGTGACGCATCCCGAGAATGACGAAGACCAGCCGGCAGACGACCTGCGTCACCACCGGAGACCAGACCCGACGCCCCCTCCGGAACACCCGCTCGATCAGCAGCACCAGCAGTTTCACGACGATTCCGCAAAGCAGCAGGAGCACGATGAGTAACCCTCGCGCCGTCGCCCGAAGGTAGTCGGCCCAGCCGAGCGCGATCTCCGGCGGCTCGGCCCCGCGCCAGGTCGGGCCCGCCGGACCGTCGCCGCCGGTCGGCTCGCTCACCCGCGCCCCCGCCGGACCCGCGCCGCGGCCTGTTCGTTCAGCCGCCGGGTATCCATGACGAGGCAGACGTCGGTGGTATTGAAGGCGTGATCGACAAAGGCGCCCTCGCCCACCATGCCACCGAGCCGCAGGTAGCCCTTGATTAGCGCCGGCGTCTCGACCATGGCGCGGCGGCGGTCGATCTGGTCCTCGGGCAGCAGGTCCATCGGCTGGAAAACCCGGCTGCGCACGCGCAGCCCCTCGGGCGCGAGGTGGCGCGCGTGCAGCTGCGACAGCGGATGCGCCAGCGCCTGCACATCGGTGCCGTGGAAGGAGGCGGTGCCGAAAAGGATCTCGACGCCATGCTCGGCGACGTAGTCCGACAGCGCCTGCCACATCAGCATGACCCCCGGCCCGCCGCGATAGTCGGGATGCAGGCAGGACCGTCCCAGTTCCAGCAGGCGGCGATCGCTGGCGCGCAGCTTCTCCAGGTCATACTCGTCCTCGGAGTAGAACTGCCCCGCGGCCTGCGCCTGGTCGTCGCGCAACAGCCGGTAGACCCCCACTACCGCGCCGCCCTTGCGGGCATCGGTCAGAAGCAGATGGTCGAAGAATGGATCGAAGCGGTCGCGCTCGAGCCGGTTCTCGTGGTCCACCAGCGCGCCGCCGCCGCCAAGCTCGTCAACGAAGACCTCGTAGCGCAGGCGCTGCGCCGCCGCGATCTCCTCCTGCGTGCGCGCCAGTCGCACCGTCAAGTTCCTGTCGTCCAGCGCCATGGCCGCCCTCTGCTGCTTGCCGAGGTTCTAATGCGGCATTGCACAAAGGAAAACAGCTTTTCCTGGCGCCGGGTCCGCCTCGCCCCCACCGCGGTGATTTCCGAAAGCTTGGTTAACCATTCGTAAACGACTGCGCCCTAAGCCTATGTGTCGAACACCGGCAGGAGGGACACGCGTTCACCATCGACCACGACCTTTCCCTGCTCCCTGAAGTTGACAGTCACACGGCCGCCGATATTGGATTGCACCTGCCCGATCCCCCAATCCGGTCTGTCGGGATGCTCAACCAGCATTCCCGGCTCCAGCAAGGCGTTGATATCGCTCATATCCATCCCCTTTCCACGAGGCTTTGATGCAACAGCTTAACGCCAAACTCGCGACGCTGGTAGCCTCGCGCCTCTGCCACGACCTGGTCAGCCCGATCGGCGCCATCGCCAACGGACTCGAGCTTCTGACGCTTTCCGGCAGCCCGCTGGACACGCCGGAACTTGCCCTGATCAACGAGAGCTGCAGCGCAGCGCGGGCACGTATCAGCCTGTTCCGCGTCGCCTTCGGTCACGCGGAAGGCGAACAGATGATCGGCGCCTCCGAGGCCGGCCGCCTGCTGCGTGACTATTGCCAGGGCGGACGGCTGAGCTGCGACTGGCGGCGCCAGAGCGATGCCCCGCGCCCCGAGGTGCAGCTCGCGCTGCTGGCGGTGCTCTGCTGCGAAAGCGCCCTGCCGATGGGCGGGCAGATCGCCGTCGAGGAGCTGGAAAATGGTTGGCGGATCACCGGGACCGGCAAGCGCATCGCCTGCGATCCGGCGGTCTGGGCGCTGCTGGCACGGCCAGGCAAGCTGCCCGCCCTGTCGGGCGCGCAGGTGCATTTTCCGATCTTCGCCGCCCTCGCCGAGATGCGCGGGCGCAGCATCGCCGCGACCACGGGCGAGGCCGCGGTCACGATCGAGATCTTCTGAGGTCAGCCGCGCACCGCGCCATCCGAGCGCACCACGTACTTGAAGCTGGTCAGCTGCTCGGCGCCCACCGGGCCGCGGGCGTGCATCTTGCCGGTGGCGATGCCGATCTCCGCCCCCATGCCGAACTCGCCGCCATCGGCGAACTGGGTCGAGGAATTGACCATGACGATGGCACTGTCGACGCGCTGGATGAACTTGTCGACCGCCGCCTCGTCCTGCGACAGGATGCAGTCGGTGTGCTGCGAGCCGTAGCGCCGGATGTGCGCGATGGCGTCATCCTCGTCGGCGACCACCTTGGCGGCGATGATCTTGTCGAGGTACTCGCGGCCCCAGTCGTCCTCGGTGGCCGGCACGACGCCGTCGATCTGCTGCAGGCCCGCGTCGCCGCGGACCTCGACCCCGGCATCGAGCAGCGCGCGGATCACGCCCTGCCCGACGGTGTCCATCGCCTCGCGGTGGATGAGCAGGCATTCGGCTGCACCGCAGATGCCGGTGCGCCGGGTCTTGGCGTTGAGCACCACCTTCAGCGCGGTCACCGGATCGGCGGCGCGGTCGATGTAGATGTGCACGATGCCCTCGAGATGGGCAAAAACCGGCACGCGCGCCTCGCGCTGCACGAGGCCGACGAGCCCCTTGCCGCCGCGCGGCACGATGACGTCGACATAGTCGGTCATGGTCAGCAGCTCCTGCACCGCGGCACGCTCGCGCGTCGGCACCAGCTGGATCGCATCTTCAGGCAGGCCCGCCTTGCGCAGCCCGTCGACGAGGCAGGCATGGATCGCCGAGGAGCTGTGGAAGCTCTCGGAGCCGCCGCGCAGGATCACCGCATTGCCCGACTTGAGGCAGAGCGCCCCGGCATCGGCGGTGACGTTCGGACGGGATTCGTAGATCACCCCGATGACGCCGAGCGGCGTGCGCACGCGCTTGATCTGCAGGCCACTGGGCCGGTCCCACTCGGTGATCACCTCGCCCACCGGGTCGCGTTGCGCGGCAATCGCGCGCAGCCCGTCGACGACGCCCTGCAGGCGCTCCTCGGTGAGCAGCAGGCGATCCATCATCGCCTCGCTGAGACCCTTGTCCCGACCGAACTGCATGTCCTGTTCATTGGCGGCGAGGATCTCGGCGCGGCGCGCCCAGACGGCGTCCGCCGCCGCCTCCAGCGCCTCGGTCTTTCGCTCTGGCGGGGTAAAGGCGAGTTCCGCGGCAGCGGCCTTGGCGCGCTGGCCGAGGTCGATCATGGTCGCGTGGATGTCTGTAACGTCTTTCATCGCTCTTTACCCTAGGTTTGGGGTTTGGAGCCTTCTTATAGCGCCGTGACCTTGGGGGATACAGAGCCGATTGCGCACTGTCCCGGCGCGTCGCGGCGATGGCCGGAGGCGGGCCATGCGTATTTTCAAAGAGAAGAAGCGGCAGGCAGGTCTGCGCCCTTCTTCTCTTTCCAAATACGCCCTTTTCGCCCGCCGCACTTGCGGCGCCGGGCAGGCGCGCTCAGAGCGCCATGTCGTCGCGGTGGATCAGCACGGCGCGGCCGGGATAGCCCAGCACCTGCTCGATCTCCGAGCTGTGGTGGCCGATGATTGCCTGCGCTTCCTCGGCGGTGTAGCGGGTCAGCCCCTGCCCCAGCGCGCGGCCCTCGGCGTCACGGATCATCACCGGATCGCCGCGTCCGAAGGCCCCCTCGGCGCGCGTCACCCCGACCGGCAGCAGCGAGCGGCCCTGCGCCAGCGCCGCGGCGGCGCCCGCGTCCACGGTCAGCACGCCGCAGGGCTTCATCGCAAGGATCCAGCCCTTGCGCGCCGCATGCGGATCCATCTGCGGGGTGAACCAGGTGGCGTTCGCCCCCTCTTCAAGCGCGGTGAGCGGATTCAGCACCGAACCTTCGGTGATCGCCATGGCGCAACCCGCGCCGGTGGCGGTCTTGGCGGCCATGAGCTTGGTCTTCATCCCGCCCTTCGACAGGCCCGAGCCGGCGTCGCCGGCCATGGCCTCGATCTCCGGGGTGATCTGATGGATGACGTCGTAGCGCCGGGCCTTCGGATCCTGCGCCGGGTTGGCGGTGTAGAACCCGTCGACATCGGACAGCAGGATCAGCTGGTCAGCCCCCACGGTGACCGCGACCTGCGCCGCCAGCCGGTCGTTGTCACCGTAGCGGATCTCGTCGGTGGCGACAGTGTCATTCTCGTTCACGATGGGCACGGCACTGAAGCCGAGCAGCGTTTCCATCGTGGCGCGGGAATTGAGATAGCGGCGGCGCGAGGCGGAATCCTCCAGCGTCACCAGCACCTGCGCCGTGGTGATCCCGTGCGGGGCGAGCGCCTCTTCCCAGGCGCGAGCGAGGCGGATCTGCCCGACGGCGGCGGCAGCCTGGCTCTGCTCGAGCGGCAGCGCCACCGGCGGCAGTTTGAGGATGCCGCGCCCCAGCGCGATCGAGCCCGAGGAGACCAGCACCACGTCAGCGCCGCGCGCCTTCACGCGGGCCACGTCGGCGGCCATGGAGTTCAGCCAGTCCTGGCGCAGCGCGCCGGTCTGCTTGTCGACCAGCAGGGCCGAGCCGATCTTTACGACGAGGCGGCGCGCCTCGCTCAGGGTCGCCATGTGGTGTCTTCCTCGGGCGCCTCGCGCAGGCGCTTGTCGTCGATGTGGGCGCGCAGCGCACGCAGGACCTCGGTCACCCCCTCGCCCGCCGCGCCGGACATGAGCATGACCTTGCCGCCGGTCGTGGCCTCGAGTTCTTCTTTCAGGAAGGCCCGCTCCTCGTCGTCCAGCGCATCGATCTTGTTGAGCACGGTGACCCGCGGCTTGTCGGCAAGGCCCTCGCCGTAAGCCTCGATCTCGGTAATGATCGTCTGCCAATCCTCGAGCAGCGTGCCCGAGGTGCCGTCGACGAGGTGCAGCAGCACGGCGCAGCGCTCGACGTGGCCGAGGAAGAGATCACCAAGACCGCGGCCTTCGTGCGCGCCCTCGATCAGGCCGGGAATGTCGGCGACGACGAACTCCTTGCCATCCACGCCGACGACGCCGAGGTTCGGGTGCAGCGTGGTGAACGGGTAGTCGGCGATCTTCGGGCGCGCGTTGGACGTCGCTGCGAGGAAGGTCGACTTGCCGGCGTTGGGCAGGCCCAGAAGGCCGACGTCGGCGATCAGCTTCAGCCGCAGCCAGATGGTGCGCTCGACGCCCGGCTGACCGGGGTTGGCGCGGCGCGGGGCCTGGTTGGTGGAGGTCTTGAAGTGCAGGTTACCCCAGCCGCCGTTGCCGCCCTTGGCAAGCATTACCCGCTGGCCGAGCTCGGTGAGATCGGCGATCACCGTCTCCTCGTCCTCGTCGAGGATCTCGGTGCCCACCGGCACGCGCAGCACGATGTCGTCGCCGTCGGCGCCGGTGCGCTGACGTCCCATGCCGGGCACGCCGTTGCCGGCGAAGAAGTGCTGCTGGTAGCGGAAGTCGATGAGCGTGTTGAGCCCGTCCACCGCCTCGGCCCAGACGTCACCGCCCCGGCCGCCATCGCCACCGTCGGGCCCGCCGTATTCGATGAACTTCTCGCGGCGGAAGGAGGTGCAGCCTTTGCCGCCCTGGCCGGATCGGATGTAGACCTTGCAAAGATCGAGGAATTTCATGGTCGGGCTTTCCGGCTGGGTGACGACGCGGCGCGAATTCAGTGCGGTTGCGGCGCGGTTTAGCGCGACTCGACGCGCGGCTCAAGTTGCGGGCCCGGCGTCATGGGGGCGCTGCCCCCGCCGCGCTGCGCGCGACTCCCCCGGGATATTTCAACCATGTGGAAACGCAAGCGACGGCGCGGTGCCCATGGCGGGTCCCCAGAAAGCAGAAACGCCGCGCGGCCCGAGGGCTGCGAGGCGTCTGCGTTCCGAAGAAAATGGCGCGGTTGACGGGGCTCGAACCCGCGACCCCCGGCGTGACAGGCCGGTACTCTAACCAACTGAGCTACAACCGCGCTTTTCTGCCGGTCATCAATCCAAGGTAGCGGTGGCGCGGTTGACGGGGCTCGAACCCGCGACCCCCGGCGTGACAGGCCGGTACTCTAACCAACTGAGCTACAACCGCTCGCTACCGTCTGGACTGTGTCCCGAACGTGGGGCGCTTTTAGGCGGGGGGCCGGACCCCGTCAAGCGCTTTCCTAGGGGCAGTTGCGGATTTTTCTGCAGGGCCCGGAAAAACCGGTCCCAAGGTCGATCCGATCCCCGAAAGGACCTGGAATTATTGGTCTTTTCGCATGCCTTTCAAAGCCTTACGCGAGAGATTCCGCGGGCAGTGCAGCCAACACGCAGCTCACTGCACCGCCGCGTCCCGCGCCATGCGCTCCAATTCCGCCGAAATAAGGATGATCCGCGAGACCTGCCCGCGGGTATCGCTGCGCGCCAACTCGTAGGCACAATGTTCGAGCAGCGCGGCGGACAGGCGCAGGAGCTCGGAAACGGCGCTGCTGCCCTGCATCTGATGTGCGATCTCGATCACGTTCCGGAAAGCGCTGTCATCGACAACGGTATCGTCAACTGAATGAATCATTACCCTACCCCCTATTCACACGATCTCGCGTCTTTCCGGCATCGAAGGAGATCGAAGGATTCCGGCACAAGACACCGCCAGATGGCATGACCTGGTGGCACGCGCCGGAGGCATGACGCCTCGCAACCTTCGTATCCTTCATTCGGGCACCCCTGCCCGATGTGCCGGCCTTCCGGGGAGGCGTCCTCTCTCTCCCACCCCATCCGGTGTCTCGACAATGCGACCCGCACCTGAATTCGTAGGTGAATTCGCTGGAGCGGGTCTTGCGACCACGGCAGCAAAGCCGCCTGACGCGGATCAGCATCAAGATAGCACGATCCACGCCCAGAAAAAGACTTTTTTGGCGATCACCTGCGCCAGCGGCACCGCAGCAACACGGCGGCATGGCCCGCCAAAATGACCGGCGTGCCCTTGTGCATCCCAGCCCTGACCTGCAGAAAGATCAGGTGATTGCAGTAACATACGCGAGCGGTACGGTTTGAAGGCACTTCTGGCTCAGGATCTCGGGCTGATCGATTTGACCGGGCGGCGGCTCCATCTCAGCGTGGCGCTCTTGGCGTCACAATACACCTACAGGCAGACTTGGTGGTACCTCGTCCCGGTTCTGATTGTGCTGCTGGCCGCGGATCCCGTGGCAGTCTCCGCACATCTGCCGCGCGCCGCCTACCTCTCCGCCTGGGTGTTCGGGCTCGGCAGCTATTTCGGCAGCCAGGTCTTGCTGATGCTCGGCATCGCGGCGCTGCGCCGCCGCCTGCCGCGGTTGCCGGTCTACTGGCCCGTCATATCCTTCCTCGCGCTCGGCCCCACCCTGCTCTTGGTCGACCATGTCCTGGTGCGCGGCCTTGGCGCCGCGATCGCCCCGCAGCTGTTGTCGAACATGTTCTACCTTCTGGTCATCGCGGTGATGTTCGAGACCATCTTCATGAGGTTCGTGTTCACCCCGGAAGAGGCTCCGGAGGTTCCGCCGGTGCCGGAGGCCGCCCTGGGCGGCAGCGCCCCGGAAAGCCGCGTTCTGCTCATCGGGGCGCAGCCCGTGCCCCTCGGCGAGCTGATCTATCTCGAGGCCCGCCAGCACCATGTCTGCGCCGCGCTGGCAAGCGACTCCCTGACCCTGCGCAGCCGGCTTGCGGATGTGCTGGCGCAGACCGCGCCCGGGGACGGCGTCCAGACCCACAGGTCCTGGTGGGTGGCGCGCCGGGCGATCAAGGGCCTCGGGCGCCAGGACGGCCGGCCGGTCGTGCTGCTGCAGGGGGGCGGCACGGTGCCGGTGGCGCGGGGGCGGCTAGACGAGGTAGAGCGATGGTGCGCCGAACATCTGGGCGGGCCGGAATGAGAAGGCCAACGGGCGGACAAGCGGCGATTTGAGCGCGCGCGCGACGCAGCGCTGCCCTTTACCCCGGCGCGCGCTTTTCCTATATCTTCGCTCAGGAACCCCGAGGAAGGACCCGCCATGACCGACGCACCGCTCGAAGGCGCCCCGCTGATCGCGCCCTCCAGCACCGATCACCCGCTCTACGATTCGGTCGTCGAGGCCTGCCGCACCGTGTTCGACCCGGAGATCCCGGTGAACATCTACGACCTCGGCCTGATCTATACCGTCGAGATCGCCGGTGAGGGCGAGGTGAAGGTGATCATGACCCTGACCGCCCCCGGCTGCCCCGTGGCCGGCGAGATGCCGGGCTGGGTGCAGGACGCCATCGCCTCCGTGCCGGGCGTCAAGGACGTGGACGTGGACATGGTCTTCGATCCGCCCTGGGGCATGGACATGATGTCCGACGAGGCGCGGCTCGAGCTGGGCTTCATGTAAACCAGTCGGCCACCGCCCCGACCCGAGCAAAGCGCGCCCTCGTGGCGCGCTTTTTCGTTGATGCGCCCGAATCCCGCCGATCCATGCCTGCGGAGGCCCCGCCTCTCTGCGCGAGGGAACCCGCACGCCGCGCCGGGAGTTGAGCGGCGATGATCATGCTGACCCGCCTCCTGTCGCTGGCGCTGCTTGCGCTGCTGTTGTCGCTGCCCGTATCGGCGCGCGCGCAGAACGAGGCGCTCGACCGTTGGTACGAGGTCGAGATGGTCAACCCCGGCCTCGGCTCCGCTCCACAGAACATCGACCGGACCACTCCCCGAGCGGCCCTGGAGAGCTTCCTCTTCCGCGCCGACGCCGAGGACTGGGAGGGCGCGGCGCATCTGCTCGATCTGTCCAGCATCGAGCCCGGGGAACAGGCCGAGCTGGGACCGGAGAGGGCGCGCCAATTCGCCACGCTCATGGACCGCAAGATCATGATCGACTGGTATGACCTGCGCGACCGTCCCGATGGCGTCGACGCCCGGACCAAGGATTCGCCCATGGCCGGCGAGCCGCGCCGCTCGCTTCTTTTGTGGTACGTGAAGCTGGGCGACCGCCCCGTGCCGATCCGCATCAATCGCGTGAAGCCCGCCACCGGCGAGCCGGTCTGGCTGGTCTCGCGCCAGACCGTGCAGGCGCTGCCCGCGCTCGCCGATGCCTTTGGACCGACAAAGCTCGAGGAGGCGCTGCCCGCGCCGCTGCGCGAGCGGGCCTTCTGGGGGCTGCGCTGGTGGGAGGTGGTGGCGCTGCCGATGGTGCTGATTCTCACCGGCGTGATCGGTGTCTTCGTGAACGGGCTGATGTCGCGCGGGCTGAACCGGACGCTACGCGATGCACCCTACTCCATGCTGGTCGCTCTGCGCGGTCCGGTGACGCTGGCGGTGGTCAGCGCCTCCATGTCGCTGCTCACGAGACATGTCTTCGTATTTTCCGGGCGAATCGACACGATTCTCTCGCCGCTTATCATCCTCGGCTTCGTCGCGACGGTGCTCTGGCTGGTGATCAACGTCGCCGACGTGATCCTCAACCGGCTGGTGAAGTTCGACGGCGACGAACTGGCCGAAATGGGCGAGGGCCAGGAGCAGCGGCGCAATATCGCGACGCGGGTCTCGGCGGCGCGGCGCGCGGTAATCGTGCTGGTCGTGCTGGTCGGCGCGGGAATCGTGATCAGCGAGGCCAGCGTGATGCGCTCGCTCGGCATCTCGCTGCTCGCCTCGGCCGGGACTGCGACCATCATCCTCGCTTACGCTGGCCGGAACGTGCTGACCAACATCATGGCCTCGATGCAGATCGCCCTGAACCAGTCGGCGCGGATCGGCGACAAGGTGTTGTTCAAGGGGCACCTGTGTTCGGTCGAGCGCATTCATTTCACCTATGTGCAGCTGCGCGTCTGGACCGGGCAAAGGCTGGTGGTGCCGGTGGTCGACTTTGTCGCCGAGCCGTTCGAGAACTGGACCATGCAGGAGCATTTCCTGATCCGCGAAGTCGTCCTGCGCCTGTCGCACAACGCGAAGGTCGACAAGCTGCGCCGGCGCTACGAGGAGATTCTCGACGACATGGAAGGGCTTGCCGACCGCCCCGAATCGCGCGGGGTTTACGTGTCGCAGCACGACGTCTTCGGACAGGAGGTGCTGTTCCTCATTCCGTGCCCCGACCCCAACGTCGCCTGGTCGCTGGAATGCGAGGCCCGCGAGCGCCTGCTTGAAGCGGCGCAGGAACTGGACAGCGCGGCGCAGCCGATCTTCCCCGACCAGCCCCCTGCCGAGGCCGCCTGAGCCCAGTCGCTCAGGGTGCCGGAGCGTCGTTGATCCGCGCCGTCAGCACGTGGTCGCGCCAGCGCCCGCCGATCTGCAGGTAGTCGCGCGCCCGCCCCTCGACCTCGAACCCCAGCCGCGCCAGAAGCGCCGCGCTGCGGGTGTTCTCGGGGAGGTGGTTGGCCATGATCCGGTGCAGCCCGGCCTCTTCCTCCAGCCAGGGGATCACCGCAGAGAGCACCTCGTGCATCAGTCCCCTGCCCTCATGTGCATTATCCAGCGAGTAGCCCAGCATGCAGGCGAGGAACGGCCCGCGCACGACATTGGTGAAATTCGCGACGGCGAGAATCGGCGCCTCGCCCCGGAGCCGCGCGACGAAACGGTAGGCCCGCCCCTCGACCGCCTCGGCGAGGTAGCCCTGCACCCGCGCCTGCCACTCCGCGACCTCGTGATACCCCTCGGGGCGCCGCGGCTCCCAGGGCGCCAGATGCGAAGCGTTGCGCAGGTAGTAGGACCGCAGCGCGGCGGCATCGCTTTCGACCACCGGGCCGATCCGGGTGCGTTCGGTTTCGATCATATGCCTTACCTGCCTGTCGCTGCCGGGGCTTCCGGCTATCTTCTCCGCCCGCCGGGCTGTCAAGCGCCGCGGCGACGCTGACCACCCCTTGTTTCCCGCGCGGCAGAGCCTTAAATTCCTGACAAAGCTCATAGGAGATGCGAATGTTCGGCATTCCCGGAAAACAGGCAGTCACCATCACGCCCGCCGCGGTCACGCAGGTGCGCAAGCTGATGGAGCGCGACGGTCGCGCAGGCCTGCGCATCGGCGTCAAGAAGGGCGGCTGCGCCGGCATGGAATACACCATGGACTTCGTCGACGAGGCGGAGGCCAACGACGAGGTCGTGGAGCAGGACGGCGCGCGGGTGCTGATCGCGCCGATGGCGCAGATGTTCCTCTTCGGCACAGAGATCGACTATCACACCTCGCTGCTGGAATCGGGGTTCAAATTCAACAACCCCAATGTCACCGACGCCTGCGGTTGCGGCGAGTCGATCAAGTTCAAGGACATCGAGGAACTCGAAGCCGAGCGTCGCACCTCGGACTAAGCCGCAGCCGGGTCTCCCCTAGGCGGGGTCGAGCCCTATCTCCTTGATTGCGCAACCGAGCTTGACGCTGACGGCTGCGCCGCGATGATACGCGCGTACAGCAAAGAGAGGAGCGACGATGCGCAGGAAACTTGCCGCCGGAAACTGGAAGATGAACGGGCTGGCCGCCGCGCTGGACGAGCTCGAGGCCATGTCCGGCGCCGCCGGCGGCGCGGCCGAGGTGCTGATCTGCCCGCCCGCCACGCTGGTGTCGCAGGCGGTCGCAGCGGCCGGCGACATCGCCATCGGTGGCCAGGACTGCCACGCCAAGACCTCAGGCGCCCATACCGGCGACATCTCGGCAGAGATGCTCAAGGACGCGGGCGCCAGCTACGTGATCCTCGGCCATTCCGAGCGTCGCACCGACCATGGCGAGACCGACGAGGACGTGCGCAACAAGACGCGCGCCGCTTGGGATGCCGGGCTGAGCGCCGTGGTCTGCGTCGGCGAGAGCCTCGCCGAACGCGAGGCCTCCAACACGCTCGACATCATCGCCGGCCAGCTCGCCGGCTCGATCCCCGACGGCGCGACCGGCCACAACCTCGTGGTCGCCTACGAGCCGATCTGGGCCATCGGCACCGGCAAGGTGCCCACCACCGACCAGATCGGCGAGGTGCATGACTTCATGCGCGCCAAGCTCGAACGGCGTTTCGGCGAAGGCGTCGGCCGCTCGGTGCGCCTGCTCTATGGCGGTTCGGTCAAGCCCGGCAATGCCGGGGAGATCTTCGCCGTGTCCAATGTCGACGGCGCGCTTGTGGGCGGCGCCAGCCTCAAGGCGGGTGATTTCGTCCCGATCATCGAGGCGCTTGGCGCAAGCTGAACCGGCAGGATTTGCGTATTTGAAAAGAGAAGAAGCAGGGGGCGGCGCACCGTTCCCTGCTTTTTTGTTGGCCCCTGCCTTCCCGCCTGCCCCGGCGTTCGGCGCGCGGCGGCGCACTTGCGGGAGGCGCGGGCGCGGCGCATCCTTGCGGCATATTTCAAACCTTGTTTCTGCCGCCTCGCATTCGCCCAAAGGAGTTTTCCATGACCCGCCGCATTGCCGCGCTGCTTGCGCTCTTACCCTACCTCTTTCCCACCAGCCCGTCGCAGGCGCAGTCCTGCCGCGAGATACGCTTCGCACAGGGCGCGAGTTCCGGCACGGTGACCGGCGAGGCTGGCAACGACGGCACCTGCTATGCCTTCGCCAGCGGCGCGGGGCAGACCGCACGGATCACCCTCGACGGTCCCGATACGATGTGCGTCACGATCCCCGACGTGGTGGATTGCCAGAGCGACTATTCCAGGACCACGCAAGCCCGAAGCTACGAACTGCTGGTATTCCAGATGTTCCGCAAGTCCGCGCCGGCGCCGTTCAAGCTGACGCTCTCCATCCGCTAGCCTGTGGGGCCCGCTGCCCCGAACGCAAACGCGGCGCCCTTTTGGGGCGCCGCGCTTTCGGAGTGTCCGTCATCCTCTACCGGATCACCTGGTGATGATCTCCGGCCCCATGAAGGTGGTCGGCAGCCAGGTCGAGAGCCATGGGATGTAGGTCACCATGATCAGGAAGACGAAGAGCACCGCGAGGAAGGGCAGCGCCGCCTTCACCACCCGCATCATCGGCATCCCCGCAACGCCCGAGGTGACGAAGAGGTTCAGGCCGACCGGCGGGGTGATCATGCCGATTTCCATGTTGACCACCATGATGATGCCGAGGTGGATCGGATCGATGCCGAGCTCGATGGCGATCGGGAAGAGCAGCGGCGCGACGATCACCAGAAGGCCCGAGGGCTCCATGAACTGGCCGCCGATCAGCAGGATCACGTTGACGATCACCAGGAAGATCACCGGGCCGAAGCCCGCGTCGAGCATGGCCGCGGCGATCTGCTGCGGGATTTGCTCGTCGGTCAGCACGTGCTTGAGGATCAGCGCGTTGGCGATGATGAACATCAGCGTGATCGTCAGCTTGCCCGCCTCGAAGAGCGTGTCGCGCGTGTCGCGGTGGAAGAAGGCGGTGATCAGGGCGATCGGCTTCTTGATCAGCGGCAGGTTCGGTGCCCCGTCCTTGCCCGCCAGCGGGCCCATGTCCCGATAGACGAAGTTGGCGATGAAGAAGGCGTAGACCGCCGCCACCGCCGCCGCCTCGGTCGGGGTGAAGATGCCGCCATAGATGCCGCCAAGGATGATGACGATGAGGAACAGACCCCATGCCGCCTCGCGGCCCGAGCGGATCGCCTCGCCCCAGCCCATCCACTCGCCCTTGGGCAGGCCGCGGATGCGGGCGATGGCGTAGATGGTGATCATCAGCATGGTGCCCGCCATGAGGCCCGGGATCACGCCCGCCAGGAACATCCGGCCCACCGAGACATCGGTCGCCGAGGCGTAGACGACCATCACGATCGACGGCGGAATGAGAATGCCCAGGGTGCCGGCGTTGGCGATCACGCCTGCCGCGAAGTCCTTGGAATAGCCCACCTGCCGCATGCCGGCGATGACGATCGAGCCGATGGCCACCACGGTCGCCGGCGACGAGCCCGAGAGCGCCGCGAAGAGCATGCAGGCGAAGACCCCGGCGATGGCGAGGCCGCCGTGGAAATGGCCGACAAGCGAGATCGAGAAGCGGATGATCCGCCGCGCCACGCCGCCCGTCGACATGAAGGAGGAGGCGAGGATGAAGAAGGGGATGGCGAGCAGCGTGTAGTGCCCGGCCATGGCCTGGAACATCGACTGTGCCACGGAGGCCAGCGAGGTGTCCGACAGCGCCAGCAGGAAGATGATCGACGACAGGCCCAGCGAGACCGCGATGGGCAGGCCGATCAGCATCAGACCGATGATGCAGACGAAAAGGAGAAAGACTTCCATAGGACTCAGTCCTCGCGGTTCATGTGGGCGACGTCATCGACGGCGTCTTCGGCTTCGTGGCTGACGATCAGGCTGTCCTGCTTGCCGGTCCAGATGTGCACGCCAGCCTGGACGAAGCGGAACAGCAGCAGCGCCATGCCGAAGGGCAGCATCGCGTAGGGGATGAAGCGCGGCAGTTTTTCGTAGTGCTCGCCCTCGTTGATCCAGGGCTCGATGAAACGCAGCCAGTCGGGCATCGGGATATCGACGACCTCGTACCAGGAGCGGTAAGAGGTGCGCTTCATCTCCTCGAAGCCGGTGGGGAACCAGCGGCCGGTGGTCTGCGGCAGGTTGGCGAAGTTGGCCCAGTAGTCCCAGGCGCCCTTCAGCAGCAGGAAGGCGTAGAAGATGCAGAGCACGGCTGCGACAAGCGCGAGGGTGCGGCGCAGGGTCGGTGGCAGCAGGCTGGTCACTGCGTCGACGCCGAGGTGCGCGGTGACCTTCACCGCGTAGCTCACCCCGAAGAGCACCAGCCAGGCAAAGAGGAAGGTCACCGCCTCGAGCCCCCAGATCACCCCGGTGTTGAACCCGTAGCGCAGGACGACGTTGACGAAGGTGAGGAGCGTCATCAGCCCGAGGATCACCGCGATCGCCGTTTCCTCAAGCTCGTTGACGAAGCGGCCCAGTGCCGAGCCGCCGTGCATGGTATTGGACATCTTGTCCCCCGCTATGCCGGATGGGTTGCCCCAAGATGAGTGTTCGGGTGTGAAAAGGCCCGGCCCCGCGCTGCGCAGGACCGGGCCGAAATCAACGGCGCCAGATCAGAACTGCGCGTTGAACTCCTGCGCGGCGGCGATGTTGTCGGCGCCGACCTCGCTCTCGAAGCGCTCCCAGACCGGCTTCATCGCGTCGACCCAGGCCTGGCGCTGCTCGGGCGTCAGTTCGCGGATCACGCCGCCGGCGTCGAGGATCGCCTGACGGTTGTCGGCATCGACCTCGGCGATCGCGGCGTTGCGGGTCGAGGTCACCTCATCGAGGATCTGGCCCATCTGCATGCGCACGTCCTCGGGCAGGCTCTCCCACCAGTCGACCGAGGTGACGACCATGTAGTCGAGCACGCCGTGGTTGGTCTCGGTGGTGCCGTCCTGCACCTCGAAGAACTTCTGGCCGTAGATGTTGGACCAGGTGTTCTCCTGGCCGTCGACCACGCCGGTCTGCAGCGCGCCGTAGACCTCGGAGAAGGCCATCGGCTGCGGCGAGGCGCCGAGCTGCTCCATGTTCGCCTTCAGCACCTCGGAGGGCTGCACGCGGAACTTCAGGCCCTTGGCGTCCTCAGGCGAGATCAGCGGCTTGTTGGCCGAGAACTGGGTCAGGCCATTGTGCCAAAAGCCAAGCCCGAGCAGGCCACGGCGCACCATGGACTCCTTCATGTCCTGGCCGATGTCCGAGTTCTGGAACGCGTCCACGGCTTCCATGTTCTTGAACATGAACGGCAGGTCGAAGATGCGGAACACCTTGGTGAACTGCTCGAACTTCGACAGCGACGGTGCGGCCATCTGCACGTCGCCGTTCAGCATCGCCTCGAGCACCTGGTCATCGTTGTAGAGGGTCGAGTTCGGGAAGACCTCGACACAGGCCTTGCCGTCCATCTCCTCGTTCACGCGGTCGGCGAACAGCTGCGCCGCGATGCCCTTGGGATGTTTGTCGGTGTTGGTAACGTGGCTGAACTTGACGACGATTTCGCCATCGTCGCAGGCAGCGGTTGCGGCCTGGGTGCCGGACACGAGTGCGGTCACCGCGGCGGCGGTCATCAGAAACTTCTTCATGGTATCCTCCCGGAACTTCCGTTTTCCGTCCTCGGCGGCCCCGGTGCTCCCCATCGCGGCCGCTCTGGAGATGAAGAAATATCCCGGCGGAATTTCGCGCAACATTTTTGCGAGGGAAGCGTGAAAATTTAATGTCCTAATTTATTTCAATTACATACACCAATTCCGACACGCAAGTCCCGACATGCGCAAAGTGCCATGTGCGATTTTCCGCACGGGTGACGGTAAGACATGTGCGGAAATCCGCACAGTTTTCATACCGCCCGAAAACGGGGCACGCGGCCGGAATCGCCGCTCAGCGATAGTCCTCGGCGCGAATGCCGTATTTCGCCAGCTTGTCGTAGAAGGTCTTGCGCGGCAGCTTCAGTGCCTGCGCGGCGGCGCTTGCCTGCCCGCCAGTGCGCTTGAGCGCCTCGACCAGCAGCGAGCGTTCCACCTGCGCCATGCGCTCGGTCAGCCCCAGCCCCTCGCCGCTGTCCTCGCTCTCGCCCAGCCCCAGCGCAAAGCGCATCGCCGCCGACATCAGCGCGCGCGTGTTGCCCGGCCAGTCGCGCGCGATGAGCGTCGAGACCACCTCCTCGGTGATCTCCGGCGGCTCCAATCCGGCCTGCTCGGCGGCCTGCGCCACGTAGTGGCGGAACAGCACCGGGATGTCCTCGGGACGTTCGGCCAGCGCCGGAATGTGGATCTGCATGACTTCGAGCCGATAGAAGAGCTCGGCCGAGAAGGCCCCGCTTTCTACCTCTTTCGCCAGATCGCGCACCGTGCCCGCGACGAGCCGCGCGCCACCCTCCTCCAGCAGGTCGATCAGCGCTAACTGGCTGTCCTTCGGCAGCTGACAAATCTCGTCGAGAAACACCGTCCCCGCCGCGCAGCCGCGCCAGAACTCACCCAGTGCCGCCCGGTCCAGCCCCGCGGCCGAGCGCTTTTCGAACGGCCCCTTGGAGCGGTTCGAGCACAGGTGGACAACTTCGGCGACCTTGGAGATGCCCGAGCCCGGCGCGCCGGTGATCAGCACGTCGGTCCCCGCCCGGGCCGCCACCCGGCAGCGCGCGCGCAGCCCATCGGCCTTGCGCGAGATGCCGAAGAGCATGCGCGCCGCGGCATCGCCGGTCTCCAGCTCCGCCTTCAGCCGACGGTTCTCCAGCACCAGCGTGCGGGTGCGCAGCGCGCGCTCGACCACAGCGGTCAGATCACCCGGCGCGCAGGGCTTCTCGAGGAAGTCGAAGGCCCCCGCCGCCATCGCCCGCACGGCCATGGGAATGTCGCCCTCGCCGGTCAGCAGGATCACCGGCAGCTCGGGGTCTTGCCGGTGGGCATAGTCGAGCAGGTGGAAGCCGTCGCGCCCCGGCATGCGGATGTCCGAGACGACAACCCCGTCGAAGCCCGGCTCGATCAGCTCCTTGCACTCGACGAAACTCCCCGCGGTCACCGCGTCGAGATCGGCCAGCTCCAGCGTCTGGCCGAGCGCCTCGCGCACCGCCGCGTCATCGTCCACCAGAAGCACCCGCCGTGTCATGCGCTCTTCTCCACCTGTGTGATCTCCTGCCCCGCCTGCCGCAGGTCGAGCGTGAATTGCGCGCCACCGCCGGGCATGTTCTCGCCCCGCAGCTTGCCGCCGAAGCCCTCGACAATCCCGTAAGAGATCGAGAGGCCGAGCCCCATACCTTCTTCCGGGCCGACCTCCTTGGTCGAGTAAAAGGGATCGAAGATGCGGTCAGGTTCGCGAATGCCGGTGCCGCTGTCGCGGATGGTCAGCCGCACCGTGCCCGCCGCATCGTCATGCATCATCCGCAGGGTGAGGCGCCGGACGTCCTGCCCCTCCATCGCCTCCAGCGCGTTGGAGATCAGGTTGACCACCACCTGACTCAGCCGCACCTCGCCGCCCATGACGATGGCGGGCCGATCGGGGCGCTGCCAGTCGACTGTGGCACCGGTCTTCTCGATCTTGCGCTGCATCAGTTCCAGCGCCTGTTCGACCACCGCAGCCAACCCGATGCGATGCGCCGGGCCCGGCTCGGCTTTGGCGAAGGCCCGCAGGTTCTTGATGATCCGTCCCATGCGGCCCGCCATGTCGCTGATCCGCCCGAGGTTCTCGGCCGCGCGCTCTGGCTTGCCGCGTTCGAGGAAGGCCGCGCCGTTCTCGGCAAACGAGCGGATCGCCATCAGCGGCTGGTTCAGCTCGTGGCTGATCCCGGCGCTCATCTTGCCGAGCGCCGTGAGCTTGGAGGCCTGAACCAGCTCGGCCTGCGCGCGCTTCAGCGCGGCCTCGGCCTCCTGCCGCTCGACCACCTCGCGGCGCAGCGCAAGGTTGGCCTCCTCGAGATCGCGGGTGCGGGCTGAGACCCGCTCCTCCAGGTCGAGGTTGATCGCCGCCAGCGCCTGCCGCCGCTCGACGGCGAACCACAGCAGCGCGAGGAAGAACAGCGCCCCTGCCCCCACTGCCGCCGCTTGCAGCAGCGCGTAGCGCCGGGCCGGGCGGACGTCGATCAGCAGCACGCCGGTCATGCCGATCACCGGCAGATCGACGCTGCGGCGCAGGGCGCGGGCGGGAATGTAGGGCGACCAGTTCTGCGACAGGATCGTGTAGGTATCGAGCTCGGTCGTTTCCGTATCGCGCCGCTGCCCGCCGGGCGACACCATGGCGCCGTCACCCTCGCGCCGCCAGCCGAGCAGCTCGGTGCGGTTGGTGACGAAGACCGTGCCGCTCTCGTCGAGGAAGAAGACCGCGGGCAGCGAGCCGCGCCAGTCGCGCTCCAGCACCGCCGCATCGACCACCACCACGAGCGCGCCGCGCACCTCGCCCGAGGCCGCGAAACTCGGCGCGGCGAAGAAGAAGGCGCGATCCGCATCCCCCGGCCCCTCGCCATGGGCAACGCCAAGCGCCCCGGTCAGGGCGCGGCGAAAATAGGCACTGCGGGCAACGTTCTCCGGCACCAGCGGGCCGGAGCTGGCCAACACCTCGCCCGATCCGGCAACGTAGAAGGCGCTCACCGCGCCGGTCCGGTCGGCGGCGCCCAGCAGCATCTCGTCCGCCGGCGCGCGCGGCCCGCCCTCGAGCAAAGCCTCCAGCGCCGGGTGGCGGGCGGTGAGCACGGCGAACTCGCGGAATCGCTGCAGCTGGCTGACCAGCCGGTCCGAGGCGAGATCGAGATCGCTCTGCCCGCGCGCCGCCAGCGGCCCCAGCGCCTGCAGGTAGCCGTAATGCCACACGCTGCCCGACAGCGCGGCCAGGAAGGCGAGCGTCAGCGCCAGCCAGAGGGCGCGGCTCCGGGTCAGCAGGTCCCAGCTCATGGCCTGTCATAGCAAGAGCGCCCTTGCCAAGAAAGCGCGCGCGTGGCCTAGGCTTGCGCCATGACCACGATGAGACCCATGCACCACTTTTCACGCTCCCCGACCGACCCCGCCTTCGTGCAGAATCCCTACCCGTTCTACGACGAGATGCGCGCCACCGGCGACCTTGCCTACTGGGATGACTACGGTTTGCCCTGCGCCGTGTCGCAGCGCGCCGTCTCGGCGCTGCTGAAGGACCGCCGCTTCGGCCGCGAGGTGCCGCCGGAGATGGCCCCCGAGATCCCGGCCCACCAGGCGCCCTTCTACGCCGTCGAGGCGCATTCCATGCTGGAGTTGGAGCCACCGCGGCACACCCGGCTGCGCGGGCTGGTGCTGCGCGCCTTCACCTCGCGCCGCATCGCCGCGCTGGGGCCGGAGATCGCCGCGCTGGCGCAGCGGCTGATCGACGACATGCCCGAGAGCGGCGAGATCGATCTGCTTCCCGCCTTCTGCCAGCCGATTCCGGTGATCGTCATCGCGCGCCTGCTCGGCGTGCCCGAGGAGATGGCGCCGCAGCTGCTGCGCTGGTCCGCGGACATGGTCGGCATGTACCAGGCGCGGCGCGACATGGAGATGGAGGTGGCGGCGGCCACGGCTGCCACCGAGTTCTCGGACTTCCTGCGCGGCTACGTGAACGAGCGCCGCAAGAGCCCCGGGGACGATCTGTTGTCGCATCTCATCGCGGCGGAGGAAGGCGGCGAGAAGCTCTCGACAGACGAGTTGATCACCACCTGCATCCTGCTGCTCAACGCCGGGCACGAGGCGACGGTGCACACGATGGGCAACGGCATCAAGACGCTGCTGGAACAAGGCGTGACCATCACCGAGGAGAACGCCGCGCCGGTGGTTGAGGAGGTGCTGCGCTTCGATCCGCCGCTGCACATGTTCACGCGCTACGCCTACGAGGAGGTCGAGGCCTATGGCCATACCTTCAAACGCGGCGAGCAGGTGGCGCTGATGCTGGGCGCGGCGAACCGCGACCCGGCCGTCTGGGCCGATCCCGCGCGGTTCGACCCGACGCGCCCGGTGGCGACCAACACCAGCTTCGGCGGCGGGCTGCATTTCTGCGTCGGCGCGCCGCTGGCGCGGCTGGAGCTGGTGACGGCCCTGCCGATGCTCTTCGCACGGCTCAAGGGGATGCAGCTGGCAGGAACGCCGAAATACGCGGACCTCTATCATTTCCACGGCCTCGAAGCGCTGAAGATCACGCGCTGATCAGGCCCGGGATCAAGACGAAGCCGCCGGGCGACTGCGACCCCATGGGAAAGCCCTCGCCCGGCTCTCGTCGCACAAATGAAAAGGCGCGCCGCTTTCGCGGCGCGCCTTTGTTCCGTCGATCCCGAGGGGCCGCCGAAGGTCCGATCACGACAGGCGGCTGATCACCACCGTCACCTCGGGCTTCTTGCCGATCTCGTTGACCGCCGAGTTGCGCACGATGCGGCGCATGCCTTCCTCGAGCTTGTCGTCGTCGGTCAGGGTCTTCTCGCCGGCGCGGCCGAGGAACTGGCTGAGGTCCTCTTCAAGAATATCCACCAGCGGCGCGTTGGAGCGGCCCAGTTCCGGCAGGCCCTTGAGTTCGCACCAGGGCTCGCCGAGCGGCTCGTCTTCCTCATCGAGGATCACCGTCACTACCACGTGGCCGTTCAGCGCCATGCGGATACGATCGCGCACGATGCCGTCGAGCGCGCCGATCTGCACCGATCCGTCGAGGTAGGTGCGGCCGCTCTCGACATAGCCCGCCACGGTGGGCTGGTTGCCCGAGAGGTCCACCATGGTGCCGTTGATCGCCAGCACCCCGGCGCGGCCCCGGCCCTCGGCGAGCTTCATGTGCTCGCGCAGGTGGCGGTGCTCGCCGTGCATCGGAACGACGATCTGCGGGTTGACGATGTCCTGCATGCGCTCGAGGTCGGGGCGGTTGGCGTGACCCGAGACGTGGTACTTGCCGCCGTCGTCATCGACGATGTCCACGCCCTTTTCCGACAGCGAGTTCATGATGTGGATCACGCCCTTCTCGTTGCCCGGGATGGTTTTCGACGAGAAGAGGAACAGATCGCCCTCCTTCAGCTCGATGCCGTTGTACTTGCCACGCGCCAGCTGCGCCGAGGCCGCCCGGCGCTCGCCCTGCGAACCGGTGACGATCAGCATGACGTTCTCGCGCGGGATCTGCGTGGCATCCTCGGGAGAGATGACCTTCGGGAAGGAGGTCACCACGCCGGTCTCGATCGCCGCCTCGATCATCCGGCGCATCGCGCGGCCGAGCAGGCAGATCGAGCGCCCGGCCCGCTCGCCTGCCTCGGCCAGCGTCTTCACCCGCGCCACGTTCGAGGCGAAGGTGGTGGCGACGACCATCTGCGGGGCGCTGGCGATCAGCGTCTCGATCTCGGGGCCGACGGTGATCTCGCTGCGACCGGGGTGCTGCGAGAAGACGTTCGTCGAGTCGCAGATCAGCGCCTTGACGCCATCCTTCGAGACCTCGGCCCAGAGCTCGGGATCGAAGGCCTCGCCCACCACCGGATTCGGGTCGAGCTTGAAATCGCCGGTGTGCACCAGCCGCCCGCCGGGGGTGTCGATGACCAGCCCCGAGCTTTCCGGGATCGAGTGCGAGATCGGCAGGAAGCCGACGGTGAAGGGCCCGGCCTTGATGGTCTCGGGCCAGGGCGAGACGGTGGTGACGGTCTCGGGCGAATGGCCGTATTCCGCCAGCTTGCCGCGGGCGATATTGGCGGTGAAGGCGCGCGCGTAGACCGGCACGCCGAGGTCCTCGAAGCAATGGCCGATGGCGCCGACGTGGTCCTCGTGGGCGTGGGTGATGAACACCGCCTCGAGCCGCTCGCGGTTTTCCTTCAGCCAGCTGATGTCGGCAAAGATGATGTCGACGCCGGGCGTCGTGTCCATGTCGGGGAAGGCAACGCCGATGTCGACGAGGATCAGACGTTCCTCGCCCGGCTTGCCGTAGCCGTAGACATAGGCGTTCATGCCGATCTCGCCGGCACCCCCGAGGGGAAGATAAATGATGCGTTCACTGCTCATGTGCTTTGGCTCCTGCCAAGATTGTATGCGTGGATGACGGTGAGACCATGCATGGTCAAATCCTCCCGCCAGTCGTCGAAGAGGTCTTCGGATTGCTGGAAAAGCGGTGCCAGCCCACCGGTTGAGATGACGCGCATCGGCCGGTCACGTTCGGCCTTGATGCGCGCGCAGATTTCACGGACGAGGCCGACATAGCCCCAGAAAACGCCTGACTGCATGCAGGCGACGGTGTTTGTTCCGACCACGCGCTGTGGCTTGGTGATGTCCACATGCGGCAGCGCGGCGGCAGCCTGGTGCAGCGCCTCGAGGCTGAGGTTGACGCCCGGTGCGATCACCCCGCCCTCGTAGGCGCCGTCCTGTGCCACCACGTCGAAGGTTGTCGCGGTGCCGAAATCGACGACGATGAGATCGCCGCCGTAAAGATCATAGCCCGCCACCGTGTTCACCAGCCGGTCCGGCCCCACGTTGGTGCCGATATCCACCCGCACATCCACGGGAAGCGCGCATTCGGGCTTGCCTACCACCATGGCTCGGGTGTTGAAATAGCGATCCGCCAGCACACGCAGGTTGAACACCACGCGCGGCACGGTCGAGGAGACGATCACGTCGGTGATCTCGGCCTCGATCTTCTGGAACTCCATCAGCGTCGAGAGCCAGACGTAATATTGGTCGGCGGTGCGCTGGTGCTCGGTCGAGGTGCGCCAGGTCGCGAGGAAGCGCTCCCCGTCCCAGATCGAGAACACGGTATTGGTGTTGCCGCAGTCGATGGCCAGAAGCATGGGCCGCCCCCTCAGAAAAACACGTCTGCCGCGGCAATCGCCTGCCGGCCGCTGGCTGTCCTTAAGACAAGATTGCCGGCATCGTCCACCGTTTCGAAGGTGCCGGTAAATTCATGGCGCCCGGTCCGCGCGGTGATCACCGCACCGAGCCGCGCCGCGCGCGACAGCCAGGCATCGCGCAGCCCGGCAAATCCCAGTGCGACGAAACGGGCTTCCTCCCGCGCGTAGGCGGACGCAAGCACCGCGAGGAACTCCTCCGGGGTCACCCGCACCCCGGCCTCGGACATGAGCGAGACCGGGCGCAGCGCGCCGGGCTCGACCTCGCCCACATCCGGCGCACCTGCGAGGTTCACCCCCATGCCGATCGCCAGCCAGTCGCGTCCGGCGTGACGGCCGAGGCTTTCCAGCAGGATGCCGGCCACCTTGCCGCCATTGACCAGCACGTCGTTGGGCCATTTCAGCGCCAGCATGTCCGACCGGCCAGTGACGGCGACAAACGCCTCGTAGAGCGCCAGCGAGGCGACGAAGCTGCGCAAGGCCACGACCTGCGGCGGCTCCGACACCGGCAGCACCAGCGTCCCGGCAAAGTTTCCCGCGGGCATGGTCCAGGGCCGTCCGCGACGGCCGCGCCCGGCCACCTGGGTCAGGCCAAGTATCCACTCGGGGCCGGTCAGGCCCGGCACGATCCGCGCCGCCTCGGCATTGGTGCTGTCCACCTCCGCCAACACGCGCCGCCCATAGCCTTCAGGCCACATGCCCTGCCCTTTCATTGTTCCGAAAATACGCCCGCCGGAGGCGGTTTCGCCGAGGGCGAAAAAAAGTGACGCGCCAGGGGCGCGTCACATGCAGGCTCCTACCCGAGGCGGACCTCAGTTGACAAGCGTCGCTGCCGCGGCGGCCGCCGCGCCCTCGATGCCGAAGAGGTTCACCACCCCCGCGACCATGACGAAGGCCGAGACCGCCAGGAAGCCCCAGAGGATCGGCGAGCCGCCAGCGTCGAGCGCGTCCTCGCGGTCCTCGCCGAAGTACATGTAGAAGACGATCCGCAGGTAGTAGAAGGCACCGATGGCCGAGGCGATGGCCGAGGCCACGACGAGCCAGACCATGTCCTGCGCGATGGCAGCCTGCCAGACGCCCAGCTTGGCGAAGAAGCCGAGCAGCGGCGGCACGCCGGCGAGGCTGAACAGCAGCACCAGCATGGCCAGCGCCCGGCCCGGCTCGCGCTTGGAATACATTCCGAGCGCGCGAATGTCGGTGACCGGCTGGCCGTCCTTGCTCATCGACATGATGAAGGCGAAGGTGCCGACATTCATCGTCACGTAGATGACCATGTAGATCAGCATCGCCTGCACGCCTGCCTCGGTGCCGGCGGCAAGGCCGATCAGCGCGTAGCCCATGTGGGCGATCGAGGAATAGGCCATCAGGCGCTTGATGTTGGTCTGACCGATGGCGGCGATCGAGCCGAGGAACATTGACAGCACCGCGATCAGCGCGACCACCTGGCTCCAGTCCGCCACGGCCCCGCCGAAGGCGTCATGCATCACCCGGGCGAAGAGCGCCATGGCGGCGACCTTCGGCGCAGTGGCGAAGAAAGCGGTGACCGGGGTCGGCGCGCCCTGGTAGACGTCCGGCGTCCACATGTGGAACGGCACCGCGGAGACCTTGAACGAGAAGCCCGAGATCATCAGCACCAGGCCGATCAGCAGGCCGAGCGACAGGTGACCCTCGGACGCAGCGTTGATGATGCCCGAAAAGAGCGTCGTGCCGGCAAAGCCGTAGGTCAGCGAGGCGCCGTAGAGCAGCATGCCCGACGAAAGCGCGCCCAGCACGAAATACTTCAGGCCCGCCTCGGTGGACATCTCGCTGTCGCGGCGCAGCGAGGCGACCACGTAGAGCGCCAGCGACATCAGCTCGAGCCCCATGTAGAGAGTCATCAGATCGCCCGACGAGACCATGACCATCATGCCGACGGTCGAGAGCGCCACGAGCACCGGGTACTCGAACTTCAGCATCTTGGTCTTCTGCATGAAGCCGAGGCCCATCACCAGCACGCAGGCCGCGGCGACGAGGATCACCACCTTGGCGAAGCGCGAGAAGGCGTCGTCGATGAACATGCCATGGAAGGCCGGGGTGGTGCCGGAACCGGCGGTGCCGATCCACAGCGCGAGGATCGCCATCACCGCGGCGGTAAGCCAGACCAGCGCCGGGGCGAGCTTGTCCTTGCCGGTGTAGACCGCGCCGAGCAGCGCCAGCATGGCGTAGACCGACAGCAGCAGCTCCGGAAGGATGGTGTTCAGATCAGCCGAGATCATGCCTCGCCCCCTCAGTGGTTCGCTTCGGCCACGGTGCTGCCGCCGAGATCGGCGGCCGCCACGGCCGTATCATAGTGGTTGACCAGCGCCTCGACCGACGGGCCGATGATGTCAAGCGCGGCGGCGGGGTAGACCCCGAGCCAGAGGGTCATCACGACCAGCGGCGCGAAGGTCCAGCGCTCGCGGGTGTTCATGTCCTGAATGGTCTTCAGGCTCTCCTTGATGAGATCCCCGAACACCACGCGGCGGTAAAGCCAGAGCGCATAGGCCGCCGAGAGGATCACCCCGGTCGCGGCCACGGCGGCGACCCAGGTGTTGACCTGGAAGATGCCCATCATGGTCAGGAATTCACCGATGAAGCCCGAGGTCCCCGGCAGGCCGACGTTGGCCATGGTGAAGAACATGAAGATCAGCGCATAGGCCGGCATGCGGTTCACGAGGCCGCCGTAGGCGTCGATCTCACGGGTGTGCATGCGGTCGTAGATGACGCCGACGCAGAGGAAGAGCGCGCCCGAGACGAAGCCGTGGCTGATCATCTGGAAGATCGCGCCGTCGACGCCCTGCTGGTTGGCCGAGAAGATGCCCAGCGTCACGTAGCCCATGTGGGCGACAGACGAATAGGCGATGAGCTTCTTCATGTCTTCCTGCACCAGCGCGACGAGCGAGGTGTAGACGATGGCGATGGCCGACATCCAGAAGACCAGCGGCGCCAGCACTTCCGAGCCCACGGGGAACATCGGCAGCGAGAAGCGCAGGAAGCCGTAGCCGCCCATCTTCAGCAGGATCGCCGCCAGCACCACCGAGCCCGCCGTCGGCGCCTGCACGTGCGCGTCGGGCAGCCAGGTGTGCACCGGCCACATCGGCATCTTCACCGCGAAGGAGGCAAAGAAAGCCAGCCAGAGCATGGTCTGCAAGCCGCCGACGATGTGGATGCCGAGCACCGAGAAGCCCGCCGTCGAGAACTCATGCGTGAGCAACGTGGGGATGTCGAGCGTGCCAGCATCGGCATACATCGCAACGATCGCCACCAGCATCAGCACCGAGCCGAGGAAGGTGTAGAGGAAGAACTTGAAGGACGCGTAGATGCGTTCCTTGCCGCCCCAGATGCCGATGATCAGGAACATCGGAATGAGGCCCGCCTCGAAGAACAGGTAGAAGAGCACTAGGTCCAGCGCCATGAACACGCCGAGCATCAGCGTTTCCAGCAGCAGGAAGGCGATCATGTATTCCTTGACCCGGGTCTTGACGCCCCAGGAGGCGAGGATGGTCAGCGGCATCATGAAGGTGGTGAGCATCACGAAGAGCACCGAGATGCCGTCGACGCCCATCTTGTACTTGAGCCCCATGATCCAGCTGCCCTCTTCGACCATCTGGAAGCCGGTGTTGGCCGGGTCGAACTGGAACAGGATGAACAGCGAGATCACGAAGGTCGCCGAGGTCGCGATCATCGCGAGCCACTTGGCGTTCCGGTCGGCCGCGGCGTCGCCACCGCGCAGGAACAGCGCGAGGATCAGCGCCGCCAGCGCGGGCAGGAAGGTGACGATGGAGAGAAGGTTGGCCATTAGTGAGCCCCTCCGAGGATCGACATCCAGGTGACAAGAACGGCGATGCCGATCACCATGGCGAAGGCGTAGGTGAAGATGTAGCCGGACTGGGCGCGGCCCGCGAGCTTGGTGAAGAAGGGGATGATCCCCATCGCCACGCCGTTGATCGAACCGTCGATGACATTGCCGTCACCCCGCTTCCAGAAGAAGCGCCCGATCTTCTTGGCCGGCTGCACGAAGATGAAGTCGTAAATCTCGTCGAAATACCACTTGTTCAGCAGGAACAGGTACAGCGGACGCTGGTTCTCTGCGAGGCGTTTCGGCAAGGCCGGGTTCACGATGTAGAAGAGATAGGCAACGCCGAAGCCGATCAGCATGGCGAAGAACGGCGAGACCTTGACCCAGACCGGCGCGTGGTGCGCCTCGTCCATGACGTGGTTGTCGGGGCCCATGAAGATCGCGCCCTCGGGGGCCATGCCGGTCGCGACATGCGTCGCTGCCTCGGCGCGGCCTTCCTCGGCCGCGGCTTCGGTCGCTTCGGCACCATGCTCCTCGGTCGCGACGGCGGTCTCTTCGCCGTGCTCCTCGGTGGCAGCCGCGTGCTCTTCGCCCCCAGCTTCACCATGGCCCTCTTCCGAGGCTTCCGCGTGATGCGCGGGGATGCCGAAGAAGCTGTTGACCTTGTTGTGGTCGCCGAAGAACGGGCCGTAGAAGACCATCCCGGCAAAGACCGCGCCCACGGCGAGGACCGCCAGCGGAATGGTCATGACCTTGGGGCTCTCATGCGCATGCTCATGCGTGTGCTTGTCGCCGCGCGGACGGCCGTAGAAGGTCAGGAAAATCAGGCGCCAGGAGTAGAAAGAGGTGAACAGCGCCGCGATGACCAGCATCCAGAAGGCGTAGCCGCCCGAGGTGCCGGCCCAGGCGCTCTCGATGATCGCGTCCTTCGACAGGAAGCCTGCAAAGCCGATGTGGGTCAGCGGGATGCCGACGCCGGTGATCGCCAGCGTGCCGATCATCATCGCCCAGAAGGTGTAGGGGATCTTGCCGCGCAGACCGCCGTAGTTCCGCATGTCCTGCTCGTGGTGCATCGCATGGATCACCGAGCCGGCGCCGAGGAACAGCATCGCCTTGAAGAAGGCGTGGGTCAGCAGGTGGAACATCGCCGCCGAGTAGACGCCGACGCCCGCCGCCACGAACATGTAGCCGAGCTGCGAGCAGGTCGAATAGGCGATCACGCGCTTGATGTCGTTCTGCACGAGGCCGACCGTCGCCGCGAAGAAGGCGGTGGTGGCGCCGAGGAAGGTGACGAAGGCCATCGCCTCGGGCGCGTATTCCATCAGCGGCGACATGCGACAGACGAGGAAAACGCCGGCGGTGACCATGGTCGCGGCGTGGATCAGCGCCGACACCGGGGTCGGGCCTTCCATCGCGTCGGGCAGCCAGGTGTGCAGCAAGAGCTGCGCCGATTTGCCCATCGCGCCGACGAAGAGCAGGAAGGCCAGCAGGTTCGCGGCGTTCCAGTCGGTCCAGAGGAAGGTGAGCTGCGTTTCCGCCAGTTGCGGCGCCGCCGCGAAGATGTCGTCGAAGCGGATCGAGTCGGTGAGGAAGAAGAGGCCCAGGATGCCGAGCAGGAAACCGAAGTCGCCCACGCGGTTCACGATGAAGGCCTTCATTGCCGCTGCGCCCGCCGAGGGTTTCTTGTAGTAGAACCCGATCAGCAGATAGGACGCGACGCCCACGCCTTCCCAGCCGAAGAACATCTGCACCAGGTTGTCCGAGGTCACCAGCGCGAGCATCGCGAAGGTGAAGAAGGACAGGTAGGCGAAGAAGCGCGGCTTGTAGCTCTCGCCTTCCTTGAACTGCGGGTCATGCGCCATGTAGCCGAAGCTGTAGAGGTGCACGAGCGCTGAAACCGTGGTGACCACGATCAGCATGATCGCCGTCAGGCGGTCCGAGCGGATCGCCCATTCGGTGCTCAGCGAGCCGGACTCGATGAAGCGGAACAACGGTATGGTCTCTGCCTCGCCGAGGAAGAGGAACACGATCCACGACAGCAGGCAGGCCAGGAACAGCAGGCCCGTGGTCACCCACATGGCCCCCTTCTCGCCGATGAAGCGCCAGCCGAAACCCGCCAGCACGGCCCCGAGCAGCGGGGCAAAGAGAATGATCGTCTCCATGGGCGGTCAGCCTTTCATCACGTTGACGTCTTCCACGGCGATGGAGCCGCGGTTGCGGAAGAAGCAGACGAGGATCGCGAGGCCGATGGCCGCCTCGGCGGCGGCCACGGTCAGCACGAAGAGCGTGAAGACCTGCCCCGCGAGATCGCCCAGGAAGGACGAGAAGGCGACGAAGTTGATGTTGACCGAGAGCAGGATGAGCTCGATCGACATCAGCAGGATGATCACGTTCTTCCGATTGAGGAAGATCCCGAAAATCCCGATGACGAACAGCACGGCCGCCACCGTCAGGTAATGTTCAAGTCCGATCATGCATCCCTCCGGGTCTCTGCCCCGATCCTTCTAGTCCCTCGCGGCCCTTTTCCGGGTGGGTCCGCGTCATATCCCGTTGCCCGCCGCGCCTGCCCCTCCCGGGCGGCACGGCGGTCTGATTTCAGAGCCCCTGCCCGGGCTTCACGTCCTTCATCTCCAGCGCCTTGGCCGGGTCGCGCCACATCTGGTGCAGCACGTTCTGGCGCTTGACGTTGGTGCGATGGCGAAGCGTCAGCACGATCGCCCCGATCATTGCGACCAGCAGGATCAGGCCAGCGAGCTGGAACAGCAGGAAGTAGCGGTCATAAAGCAGCACGCCGAGCGCCACGGTGTTCTGCATCTCCTCGGGCGCGGGCGTCGGGGCCGAGAGCTGGCTCGACGCAAGTTGCGAGGCCTGCCAGCCGCCGAAGGCCATGCCGAGCTGCATCAGGATGACCACGCCGATGAGCAGCGCCAGCGGCATGTATTTCGCCATTCCCGCACGCAGCTCGGCGAAATCGACGTCGAGCATCATCACCACGAAGAGGAAGAGCACCGCCACGGCGCCGACGTAGACGATGACCAGCAGCATCGCGACGAATTCCGCGCCCAGCAGGACGAAGAGCCCCGCCGAGCTGAGGAAGGCGAGGATCAGCCAGAGCACCGAGTGCACCGGGTTGCGGGCGATCACCGTGAACAGCCCGCCCACGATGGCGCAGAGCGAAAAGAGGTAGAAGGCGAACACGGTCATTTTGCGTCATCCTTGTTGTCTTCCATCACCTCGCGCGCAAGCTCCATGGCGCGGGTCATGGCGGGTATGCCGGCGAACATCGACATATGGGCGATGGTCTCGGCGATCTCGTCTTTCGTCGCGCCGGCCTCCATGAGGTGGCGCACGGTCATGCGCACCGGCGTGTCGGCCTGTGCGCCCTGCATGGTCAGCCCGGCCAGCGTCAGCAGCAGCCGGGTCTTGGCGTCGAGCCCGTCCTTCGACATGCCCTTGCCGAACCAGAACTCCATGATGTCCTTGGGCATGGTCGGCCAGAGCTTCTCGAACTCTTTCGGCGCGAAGCTCTCCAGCGCGGGGTTGAAGGCTTTCGCCATCTCCTGCGCCTGGGTCATCATCAGCTCGAAGGGCGTCTTGTCGAAGGGCATCTTCGGATCGGTCATGACCGCACTCCTTTCAGCGCGCACCCTTCCCGGCCCCGCGCGTCGGCGCGGAGGGCTTGGCGGAGGGTGATGGCGGCGGTGGCGGTCATGGTGTCCTTTGATGCGTCGGGTGTCAGCGGTAGGGGGCGTCGAGTTCGAGGTTGCGGGCGATCTCGGCCTCCCAGCGCTCGCCGTTCGCCAGCAGCTTCTCCTTGTCGTAGAAAAGCTCCTCGCGGGTCTCGGTCGAGAACTCGAAGTTCGGCCCCTCGACGATCGCGTCCACCGGGCAGGCTTCCTGGCAGAAGCCGCAGTAGATGCACTTCGTCATGTCGATGTCGTAGCGCGTGGTGCGGCGGCTGCCGTCGTCCCGCGGCTCGGCGTCGATGGTGATGGCCTGCGCCGGGCAAATTGCCTCGCAGAGCTTGCAGGCGATGCAGCGCTCTTCGCCGTTGGGATAGCGGCGCAGCGCGTGCTCGCCGCGGAAGCGCGGAGACAGGTAGCCCTTCTCGTGCGGGTAGTTCAGCGTGGGCTTGGGCGCAAAGAAATAGCGCAGGCCCAGCTGGAAGCCCTTGATGAAGTCCGCCAGCAGGAAATACTTGGCTGCCCGGCCGTAGTCGATCGATGCCATGGTTGCTTAACCTCCCGTGGTCCAACGGGCGAAGACGCCCCAGAACCATCCGAATTTCGCCGCGAAGGACACGAAGACCACCCAGAACAGGCTGAACGGCAGGAACACCTTCCAGCCAAGGCGCATCAGCTGATCGTAGCGGTAGCGCGGGGTGATCGCCTTCACCATCGCGAAGATGAAGAAGAAGAACGCCATCTTCGCGACCATCCACAGCACGCCGTCGGGCAGGCCGGGGATCGGCGACAGCCAGCCGCCGAAGAACAGCAGCGAGGTCAGCGCGCACATCAGGAAGATCGCGATGTATTCACCTGCCATGAACAGCAGGAAGGGCGTCGAGGAATATTCCACCTGGTAGCCGGCCACCAGTTCGGATTCCGCTTCGGGAAGGTCGAACGGCGGGCGGTTGGTCTCGGCCAGCGCCGAGATGAAGAACAGGAAGACCATCGGGAAGTGCGGCAGCCAGTACCAGTTGAAGAAGCCGAAGCTGCCGTCCTGGGCGCGCACGATGTCGCCGAAGTTCATCGAGCCGGTGGAGATGATCACGCCGATGATGATCAGACCGATCGACACCTCGTAGGAGATCATCTGCGCCGCCGAGCGGAGCGAGCCGAGGAACGGGTACTTCGAGTTGGACGCCCAGCCCCCCATGATCACGCCGTAGACCTCGAGCGAGCTGATCGCCATCACGTAGAGGATCGCCACGTTGATGTCCGCCAGCACCCAGCCGTCGTTGAACGGGATCGCCGCCCAGGCGATCATCGCGCAGACGAAGGAAATAATCGGCGCCAGCAGGAAGACGGCCTTGTCAGAGCCCGCCGGGATCACCACTTCCTTGAGGATGTATTTCAGAGCGTCCGCCACCGACTGGAGAATGCCGAACACCCCCACGACGTTGGGGCCGCGCCGCATCTGGACGGCGGCCCAGATCTTGCGGTCGCCGTAGACCAGGAACAACAGCGAGATCATCACGAAGGCCACGACCGCAAGGGTTTGCGCGAGCACAAGGATGAAGATGCCGAAGGGGGTCGCGAAGAAGTCTGCCATCAAGTGTCCCTCACACCATCGGTATTCCGTTCTCGGCGCAGGCTGACGCGACGACTTCCGCGTCGATCGTCTTGAGCCCGCGGGGCAGCGCCGCCGAGATGGTGTAAACAGCATCTCCGCGCCAGAGGCCACCCTCTTCCGATACATTCGTCCGCAGATGTCGCGCAAATCCGTAGCCCCGGATCAGCGCATATTGCGCCGCGGCGCAATCTGCGTAGTTCTCTACATCCTCCGAGCCGCGCGCACCGCGCATGGCCACGAGGAAGTTCACCAGATCGCCGTCCAGCAGCCGCGTTTCGATCCCCTCGTAGGCCGGCACGAACGGCGCTTTGTCCTGCGAGGGCTGCTCGCAGGCACAGAGCGCGGCCAGTGCCGCCAGTGAGAGGGATATCCGCGCGGGCATGGATCACTCGGCTGCCATGGGCGCCTCGCGGCGCGCCTTTGCGTTTGCCGAAAGCTCGGCCATCAGCACCGAGGCGCGGGCGATCGGGTTGGTCAGCCAGAAGTCCTTGACCGCATTGCGGAACGACGCATCGCCCAGCTTGTCGGTCTCCAGCGCCACCCACTCGTTCTCCGGCACCATGTCGATCTGCGCCAGGTGCGGCACCGCGGCGACCAGCGCCTGGCGAAGCTGCGCGAGGCTGTCCCACGGCAGGGTCTGGCCGACCTCGGCCGAAAGCGCCCGCAGGATCGCCCAGTTCTCCTTCGCCTCGCCCGGAGCAAACCCGGCGCGGAAGGCGAGCTGCGGCCGGCCCTCGGTGTTGACGAAGAGGCCGTTCTCCTCGGTGTAGGCGGCACCCGGCAGGATGACATCGGCGCGGTGCGCGCCCCGATCGCCGTGCGAGCCCTGGTAGATCACGAAGGCGCCCGCCTCGATCTCGATCTCGTCGGCGCCGAGGTTGAAGATCACGTCGGCGTCCTTGGTGGCCGCCTCCAGACCGCCCTCGGTCACCGCGCCCACGTCGAGCGCGCCAACACGGGCAGCGGCGGTGTGCAGCAAAAGCAGCTTGCCGGTGAGCGCCTGGGCCGCGGCCAGAACCGCCAGACCGTCCGCTTCCCGCAGGGCGCCCTGCCCCACGATCACGATGGCATCTTCGGAAACCTTCGCATCGGCCAGGGCCGCGCGATCAGCGCCGAGGTGCGTCACGTCATAGGTCAGGTCGGCGGCCTCGCCGATCAGCTTGACCTCGGCGCCAGCGATCCAGGCCTTGCGGATGCGCGCGTTCAGCACCGGCGCCTCGTCGCGCGGGTTTGTGCCGATCAGCACGATCTCCTTGGCGGTGTCGATCTCCTCGATCGCCACGTTGCCCACATAGGCCGAGCGGTTGCCCACCGGCAGTCGCGCGCCATCGGTGCGGCATTCGACCGAGCCGCCGAGCCCTTCGACCAGTTGCTTGAGCGAGAAGGCTGCCTCGACCGGAACCAGATCACCGACAAGGCCGGCCACTTTCTTGGCGCCCTTCAGCGCCGACCCCACGGCGGCGAGCGCCTCGGGCCAGGTGGCGGGCTTCAGCTTGCCGTCCTTGCGGACATAGGGCCGGTCGAGACGCTGGCGGCGCAGACCGTCCCAGACGAAGCGGCTCTTGTCCGACAGCCATTCCTCGTTCACGCCGTCATTGTTCCGCGGCAGGAAGCGCATGACTTCACGGCCCTTGGTGTCGACGCGGATGTTCGAACCAAGCGCATCCATCACGTCGATGGACTCGGTCTTGGTCAGCTCCCACGGACGGGCGGTAAAGGCATAGGGTTTCGAGACCAGCGCGCCCACGGGGCAGAGGTCGATGATATTGCCCTGTAGGTTCGAGTCGAGCGTCTGGTTGAGGTACGAGGTGATCTCGGCATCCTCGCCGCGCCCGGTCTGGCCCATCTGTGTCAGCCCCGCCACCTCGGTGGTGAAACGCACGCAGCGGGTGCAGGAGATGCAGCGGGTCATATGGGTCTCGACCAGCGGACCGAGATCGAGATCCTCGACCGCGCGCTTCGCCTCGCGGAAGCGCGAGAAATCGACGCCATAGGCCATCGCCTGGTCCTGAAGGTCGCATTCGCCGCCCTGGTCGCAGATCGGGCAGTCGAGCGGGTGGTTGATGAGCAGGAACTCCATCACCCCCTCGCGGGCCTTCTTGACCATCGGCGAGTTGGTCTTCACGACCGGCGGCTGGCCCTCGGGGCCGGGCCGCAGGTCGCGCACCTGCATCGCGCAGGAGGCGGCGGGCTTGGGCGGGCCGCCGACCACCTCCACAAGGCACATGCGGCAGTTGCCGGCGATGGACAGGCGCTCGTGGTAGCAGAAGCGCGGCACCTCGATGCCGGCTTCCTCACAGGCCTGGATCAGGGTCATCGCCCCGTCCACCTCGATCTCGGTGCCGTCGATGATGATCTTACGAAGGTTGGTCATTGGCATCTTCCCATGACTGGTGACACACGCGACGCTCCCGCCGCCTGCGGCAGGGCGCTGGGGGATATGCACGTCGCGTGTCGCATCATTTCTCCCTCAGGAGCGCGCCGATGGCGCTGCCCCGTGCAATTTCCTCGCGGCCGACGCGGCACAGGGCCGCCGTGTCTTTCGCGGAGACGCCGCGCGCGGCCAGATAGGCCTCGCCATCGGCGCGCATCTTCTTCTTCTCGGCCTTCGAGGTGACGTAATCCTCGATTTCCTCGTCGCTGTAGCCGAGCGCGCGCGCCCGGTTCTTCAGCGTGTTCAGATAGCCCATGGCGGTCAGCATCCGCGCGCCGATATTGTCGCAGCGGTTGCGGATTTCATCGGCGATGCCGACGGCCATCAGCCCATCATGGATCTCGCGCACCTCGCCGAGCGGCGGCTTGGCCATCACGGCTCCGGGCAGCGCGACCAGACCCAGCGTTGCGGCGAGGACGGTGGTTCTCAGCTTGCTCATATCTTTACTCCACTGGCGCAATACGGACCCCGCCGACAGGCGGACTCCCTCGCCAAGGGATGTGGGGGTCCGACCGGCGGCTATGCAATAACCGCCCGGAAATCCCACCAATATGAGCGCGCTCCCACTCATTCCACGCAGCGCCCCCGCATCACGAGATCCTTGCCCGACAGGCGCGGCTGCGCGCGCATCGCCTCGGGGTCGACCGCCCATGCGATGTCCGAGGTGCCGAGGTAGTTGATGCAGTACTTGGTGCCCTCGTAGAACCCGGCATCGACGGCCGCAGAGGGCGCGCGCACCGCGTTGCTGATGGTGGCCGCGAAATTCGCCCGGTCGTCACCGACCGCCTTCGCCGACCCGCGGAACTGCAGGCCGCCGAACTCGGGATCGTCCTTGCTCGCCCCGCAGGCCGCAAGCAGCGCGGCAAGCGCCAGCATCGCGCCGGTGCGGCAAAGCATTGGCGTGTTCAGTCCCATGGTCATCCCTTCTTCAGCGTCTGGCCCAGATCGGACCCCGCTGCGATTTCTTCTGCGCCGACACGGCACAGGCTTTGCGGCTGGCCCGGCACGACGCCCTTGCTGGCAAGTTGCCGGTCGATCTGCACCGACAGCGCGCCGAAGTCCTGGGCCTGGAAGGCGGCCTCGAGCGCGCTCCGGTCGGTGCCCTCTGCCGCCATTTCCTCGGTCGCGCGGTGCACCGCCCCGCCCCAACGCGACGGGGCAAGGTAGATGCCCTCGTCATGGCAGGCGTCGGCGATGCGCTCGGCCATCGAGATGGTCACCACGCGCTGCTCCCAGCGCCCCGCGACCGAGCCGCCGGAAAATCCGCCGCCGACGCCCGACGAGGGCGTGGCCGCGCAGCCCGCCATTGCGAGCGCCGCCACCAGACCGAAACCACTGCGTACCATCATCACCCGCATCGGATCACTCGGCCGCCATGGCGCCCATGCGCCCGGTGCGCTTGGCCTTGATCCGGTCCTCGATCTCCTCGCGGAAGTGACGGATCAGGCCCTGGATCGGCCAGGCCGCCGCGTCGCCGAGCGCGCAGATGGTGTGGCCCTCGACCTGCTTGGTGACGTTGAGCAGCATGTCGATCTCCTCGACCTCCGCGTCTCCGCTCACCAGGCGGTCCATCACCCGCATCATCCAGCCCGTGCCCTCGCGGCACGGCGTGCACTGGCCGCAGCTCTCGTGCTTGAAGAACTTCGACAGGCGCCAGACGGCTTTGATCACGTCGGTGTTCTGATCCATGACGATCATGCAGCCGGTGCCGAAGGACGACTGGTTCTGACGCATCCAGTCGAAGTCCATGATGGCGTCCTCGAGCTTGTCCTTGGGCAGGATCGGGCAGGAGGCACCGCCGGGGATGATCGCCTTGAGATTGTCCCAGCCGCCGCGGATGCCGCCGCCGTGCTTCTCGATCAGTTCGCGCACGGGCAGCGACATCTGCTCCTCGAAGACGCAGGGCGTGTTCACGTGGCCGGTCAGGGCGAAGAGCTTGGTGCCCGCGTTGTTCTGCCGCCCGAAGGAGGAGAACCAGGTCGCGCCGCGGCGCAGGATGGTCGGGGCGACGGCGATGGATTCCACGTTGTTCACCGTGGTCGGGCAGCCGTAGAGGCCCGAGCCCGCCGGGAACGGCGGCTTCATCCGCGGCATGCCCTTCTTGCCCTCGAGGCTTTCGAGCAGCGCGGTTTCTTCGCCGCAGATGTAGGCGCCGGCGCCGTGGTGCAGGTAGAGATCGAAATCCCAGCCCGAGCCGGCGGCGTTCTTGCCCAGAAGCCCGGCGTCATAGCACTCGTCGATCGCCGCCTGCAGCGCCTCGCGCTCGCGGATGTATTCGCCGCGGATGTAGATGTAGCTCGCATGCGCGTTCATCGCGAAGGAGGCGATCAGCGCGCCCTCGATCAGCGTGTGCGGATCGTGGCGCATGATTTCGCGGTCCTTGCAGGTCGCGGGCTCGGATTCATCGGCGTTGATCACCAGGTAGGCCGGGCGACCGTCGCTTTCCTTGGGCATGAAGGACCACTTGAGACCGGTCGGGAAACCCGCCCCGCCCCGGCCGCGCAGGCCCGAAGCCTTCATCTCGTCGATGATCCAGTCGCGGCCCTTGGCGATGATGCCGGCCGTGCCGTCCCAGTGGCCACGCTTCTTCGCCCCGGCGAGGGAGCGGTCATGCATGCCGTAGAGATTGGTAAAGATCCGATCTTCGTCCTTCAGCATCGCTCAGTCCTTGTCTGTCCGGCGTGACCGCCAGAGCCCGTAAATCATCCACATCGCCCATCCGAACCCGGCCAGTGCGGCAAGGTCGAAAAGGGCCCTCGTGCGCTGGGTCCAGCCCAGCATCTCTCCGGCCACCGTGACCGCGATCCAGGCAAGGCCGGTTCCGGCGATGACAAGCGCGATGATCCGCCCTTGTCGTCCCTGCTGGTCCTGTCCGTTCATCTTCGGTCCGGTTCCTCGTTCGCGCGCCGCCGGGTGGCCCCGGCGGCAGCTTCATTCCCTCGGCGGGTCAGTAGACCTCGCCATCCTCGACGCGCTTCGAGAACTCGGTCTCCCCGCCCGCCGCCAGTACCTTGGCCTGCCCGATCCAGTCATCGCGCGAGACCCGGCCGCGGAACCCTTTCAGGTTCTGATCCATCCATGCGACCTCCGCAGGGCTCCAGCCCGCGATCTGGTCGAAATGGTAGATGCCGAGCTCGTGCAGCAGCTGTTCGAGCTTGGGCCCCACGCCCTTGATTTCCTTCAGGTTGTCCGCCTCGCCGGAGCGCGGCTGTGCCAGCGCTTCGGGCTGCGAGCCCCCCTCGTCCTCCGCCCCTGCCGCAGCCGGGACGGTCTTTTCCTCCGCAGGCGCGACCGGCGCCGCCTTGGGTGCCTCTGCGGGTGCCGCCGCGGGCGTCTCCTCAGCCGCCGGAGCGGGCGTATCTTCCACCACCGGCGCAGGCTCGGACATCAGCGGTGCCGGGGCTGCCGGCGCATGATCCGGGACCGACGGCACCTCGCCCTCGACCGAGGGTGTCAGCTGCGAGATCGGCGATCGTTCCGCCAGCTTCGGTACCGGCGCGCAGGAGAGCCAAGTGAAGAGCGACCCCAGAAGACCCGTGGCGAGAAGACCAAGCAGCAGCGCCGCCAGAAATCCCTTGTGTCCCCCGAGGGCGAACAGAATGACGACGAAGCCGATCACGGCCGCTGCTATCCAGCACTTGCGTGCGCACCCGTCCTGCATCGTCATGTCTGTCATCTCTCACTCCCTCGTTATGTCATTGGGTCAATCGTCGTCGTAGACCTCGCCCTTTTCCACGCGGGTCGAGAACTCCGTCTCGCCACCTTCGGCCAGGGTCTTGGCCTGGGCAACCCACGCGTCACGCGAGGCGCGCCCCTTGAAACCTTCGAGGTTGGCATCCACCCAGGCCAGCTCGTCCTCGGACCAGGAGGCGATCTGCGAGAAGTGAAAGAAACCGAGGCTGTGCAAAAGCCCCTCGAGCTTGGGGCCGACGCCCTTGATCATCTTGAGGTCGTCCGCCCCGCCCTCGCGCGGCGCGCTCAGGGTCTCGGGCTTGCGGCCCTCACTGAGCGGTTGCGGCTCCGCGGGCTCCGGGTCGGATTTCACCTCGGCCGCCGGGGTCACCGGGGCTTCGCGCTTGTCGATGCCGGTCTCGTCGGCGGGTTCGCCCTCGGACAGCTTCGGCGAATGGGTGTCGGGCGTGGCATCGCCCTTCTCGTTCGAGCGGTCGCGCCAGGGTGCGCGCAGCGGCACCTCGGTGCCGTCGATGCGCTTGATGGTGTCGCCGATCTCGCTTGCCAGCGCGACGGAGGCGTTGAGCGTCTCGCCCTCGCCCGCACCCTCGGTCAGCACAAACGGGCCGCCCAGCGGCTCGGAGCCGAAGCGGCCGTTCTGCGGACCGGGCGTCGGCACGTTGCCGGATGCCATGGCGTCGAGGATCTCGGCCAGCTTCTCGCCGGTCAGGTCCTCGTAGTAATCCTTGCCGATCTGCGCCATGGGCGCGTTCGAGCAGGCCCCGAGGCACTCGACCTCTTCCCAGGAGAACTTGCCGTCCGCCGAGACCTCATGCGGCTTGGCGGCGATCTTGGCCTTGCAGACCTCCATCAGCTCGCCCGCGCCGCAGATCATGCACGAGGTGGTGCCGCAGATCTGCACGTGCGCCACCGAGCCCACCGGTTGCAGCTGGAACATGAAATAGAAGGTCGCCACCTCGAGCGCGCGGATGTGAGCCATGCCCAGCATGTCGGCGACGTATTCGATGGCCGGGCGGCTCAGCCAGCCCTCCTGCTCCTGCGCCCGCCACAGCAGCGGGATGACGGCGCTGGCCTGACGGCCCTCGGGATACTTGCTGATCTGCGCCTCCGCCCAGTCCATGTTGGCGGGCGTGAAAGCGAAGCTCTCGGGCTGTTCGTGATGAAGACGGCGCAGCATGGGCAAACGGACCTTCGGTTCATGTCATTGGCCGGGGGCGGGACGCCGCCGCGGCGTTGGGACGGGGCCGGTGCCCCGCCGCTCTCTAATCTGTCAGCCCGCCGCTGTCTCGGCGGTCTCAGCGTCAGCCATCGGCTCGACGACGGGATCGCTCACGGGCGCGCAGCTGCCGGTTACAAGACGCACCCCGCCGGTCTCGGTCCTCACCGCCTGTTCGGTCTTGACCTTGTAGGAGGCGATCTTCTGCACCTGGTCGCGGCTCAGTCCGCTCTGCAGCTCGACCGGCTGGTAGTCGCTTTCAGAGATCAGCTCGCAGCCGATCGAAGTCACCGCGTCATCCCAGGCAATCAGGTCCTGCTCGTCGGTGCCCTTGGGCGGCATGGCGCAGGCGGTCAGCAGGCCAAGCGCGGCCAGCGCGGTGGAAATACGTATCATCATCGGTCAACCTCCCCGAACACGATGTCGAGCGAGCCGAGGATCGCCGCGACGTCGGCCAGCTGGTGGCCCTTGCACAAATAGTCCATCGCCTGCAGGTGCAGGAAGCCCGGCGCGCGCAGCTTGGCGCGGTAGGGCTTGTTGCTGCCGTCGGCGACCAGATACACGCCGAACTCGCCCTTGGGCGCCTCGACGCAGGCGTAAACCTCGCCCGCGGGGACGTGGAAGCCCTCGGTGTAGAGCTTGAAGTGGTGGATGAGCGCCTCCATCGAGGTCTTCATCTCCGAGCGCTTCGGCGGGGTGATCTTGCCGCGCGACAGCACGTCTCCCTGGTTCTCCGGCAGCTTCAGCTTCTCGCAGGCCTGCACCATGATCTTCACGCTCTCGCGCATCTCGGCCATGCGGACGAGGTAGCGGTCGTAGCAGTCGCCGTTCTTGCCGACCGGGATCTGGAACTCGAACTCGTCGTAGCACTCGTAGGGCTGCGCGCGGCGCAGGTCCCATGCAAGGCCCGACCCGCGCACCATGACGCCCGAGAAGCCGTGCTCCTGGATGTCCTGCTCGGTGACAACGCCGATGTCGGCATTGCGCTGCTTGAAGATGCGGTTCTCGGTCAGCAGGTCGTCGATGTCCTGCAGGCGGGCCGGGAACTGCGCGCACCATTCGGCGATGTCGTCGATCAGCTCGGGCGGCAGGTCCTGGTGGACGCCGCCGGGGCGGAAGTAGGCCGCGTGCAGACGTGCGCCGCAGGCCCGCTCGTAGAAGACCATCAGCTTCTCGCGCTCCTCGAAGCCCCAGAGCGGCGGCGTCAGCGCGCCCACGTCCATGGCCTGCGTGGTGACGTTCAGCAGGTGGTTCAGGATGCGCCCGATCTCGCAGTAGAGCACGCGGATCAGCTGGGCGCGGCGCGGCACCTCGACGTTGCAGAGCTTTTCGATCGCCAGCACCCAGGCGTGTTCCTGGTTCATCGTGCCGACGTAATCGAGCCGGTCGAAATACGGCAGGTTCTGCAGGTAGGTGCGGCTCTCCATCAGCTTCTCGGTGCCGCGGTGCAGCAGGCCGATGTGCGGATCGCAACGCTCGACGATCTCGCCGTCAAGCTCGAGCACCAGGCGCAGCACGCCGTGCGCCGCCGGGTGCTGCGGGCCGAAGTTGATGTTGAAGTTGCGGATCTTCTGCTCGCCCGACAGGGCGTCTTCGAAACCTTTGGAGCCGTCCATCACTTCGCCCCCTCCTCGGCCTTTTCATCGCCGGGCAGCACGTATTGCGCCCCTTCCCAGGGCGACATGAAATCGAACTGGCGGTATTCCTGCACCAGCTTCACCGGCTCGTAGACGACGCGCTTGAGCTCTTCGTCGTAGCGCACCTCGACATAGCCCGTGGTCGGGAAGTCCTTGCGCAGCGGGTGACCGCGGAAGCCGTAGTCGGTGAGGATGCGGCGCAGGTCCGGGTGGCCCGAGAACAGGATGCCGAACATGTCGAAGACCTCGCGCTCCAGCCAGTTGGCCGAGGGGTGCACCGAGGTGATCGAGGGCACGATCTCGTCCTCGCGCACCGAGACGCGCAGCCGGATGCGGTGGTTCTGGTACATCGACAGGAAGTGGTAGACCACGTCGAAACGCTTGGGACGGTTCGGGTAGTCGACCGCGGTGATGTCCACCAGCGACGAGAAGCGGCAGGTCGGGTCACTGCGGAGAAACTCCACCAGCCCGGCGATGTTCGCCGGGGCCACGTCCACGTTCAGCTCGCCATGGGTGACGTCCCAGGCGATCACGCAATCGGGGCGCTTGACCTCGATGTGTCCGCCCAGCTCGTTCAGTGCTTGCGTCATTGCTCCTCCTCCCGCGCTCAGCGCACGATCGTGCCGGTGCGGCGGATTTTCTTCTGCAGGGCCATCAGCCCGTAGAGCAGCGCCTCGGCGGTCGGCGGGCAGCCCGGGACGTAGACGTCCACCGGCACCACGCGGTCGCAGCCGCGCACCACGGAATAGCTGTAGTGATAGTAGCCGCCGCCGTTGGCGCAGGATCCCATCGAGATCACGTAGCGCGGCTCGGGCATCTGGTCGTAGACCTTGCGCAGCGCCGGGGCCATCTTGTTGGTCAGCGTGCCGGCGACAATCATCAGGTCCGACTGGCGCGGCGAGGCGCGCGGCGCGGTGCCGAAGCGCTCGAGGTCGTAGCGCGGCATCGAGGTCTGCATCATCTCGACGGCGCAGCAGGCCAGACCGAAGGTCATCCAGTGCAGAGAGCCGGTGCGCGCCCAGTTGATCACGTCATCGACGGAGGTCAGCAGGAAGCCCTTGTCCTGCAGCTCGCGGTTCAGCGCCTGCGTCGCGACCTCGCGGTCGCCACCGGCGGTGTTGAGCCCGGTCATCACTCCCATTCGAGCGCCCCTTTCTTCCATTCGTAGGCAAAGCCCGCGGTCAGCACCGCGAGGAAGGCCATCATCGACCAGAAGCCGACCATGCTCACATCCTTGAAGGCGGTGGCCCAGGGGAAGAGGAAGGCGATCTCGAGGTCGAAGATGATGAAGAGGATCGAGACCAGGTAGAACCGGACGTCGAACTTCATCCGCGCGTCGTCGAAGGCGTTGAACCCGCATTCATAGGCCGACACTTTTTCCGGGTCAGGGCTGCGCACGGCCAGCACGACGGCCGCCAGGATGAGCACGAGACCGAGGCCGACGGCGACGGCGAGAAAAACGAGGATGGGAAGATATTCCCGCAGCATCTCGTCCACGATGTGGCTCCTTTGCGAGGCGCACCGCTGAGCGGCGCGGAGACCATGGCTTTGTTGCCTTGCTGTGAGTGACTTATCGCCGAGTGCGTGCCGGGTCAACAACCGCCCAAGATATTCACAAATGATGAAAACGCCTTCACTTCAATGAGATACCCCACATTCCGCAGGGTAATCCCTGATGTTTCGACATTTTTTCTGTCGACCGTTGCATACATTCTGCGCGGACCCGCAGACTCAGGCACTTAGGACTGCCAAAGAAAGCGCCACCATCACGAGATCGAGAGGCCGCCAGAGCCATTTGTCGACGTCCGCATGGGAAAGCAGGCCGAGCCCCAGTCCCGCGACCGGCAACCCGACGGCGATCCAAGTCGCCATATCGTTGTAGGCGAGCCCCTCGGCTCCCGGGAACCCGGCCACCACCAGCATCGCCGATGCCTGTATCAGCAGGACGAGACTGGCGAGCGCCGACAGCGCCTTGCCACCGGCGCCCGCCCTGCCCTCCGGCCCGCCGCCCGGAGCGCACCGCGCCAGCGGCGCGCCGAGGATCAGCGCCAGATGAAAGAAGAGGCGCGCGAGGCAGAGCGTGACGTAGAGATGCGCCAGCTGCACCGCCATCGCACGCGCCTACTCGGGTTTCGGTGCGGCCCAGGGCGCCGGGCGCTTGTCGAAGAAGGCGGCGATGCCCTCCTGCGCCTCTGCGGTCTCCCAGCGCGCGGCCAGCGCGTCGATCGCCATGTCCACCTGCGCCGGCGTCACCTGCCCCGCCAGCGCGTTCAGCAGCGCCTTGCTCTCGCGCACCGCCCCCGGCGCACACGTGAGATAGGGGGCGACCTCCTCCGCCACCGCCGCATCCAGCGCCTCCGGCGCGACGACGCGGTTCAGCAGGTCGAGCGATTGCGCCTCCTCCGCGCCGAAGAGGCGCGCACTCATGAAGACCGCCCGCGCCTTCGTTCCGCCCATGCGGGCGATCACATAGGGGCCGATATTGGCGGGCAGCAGGCCGAGCCGGGTCTCGGTGAAGCCGAATTTCGCGCCCTCCACCCCCACGACAACGTCGCAGACCGAGATCAGCCCCATGCCGCCGCCGAAGGCATTGCCCTGCACCCTGCCAATCAGCGGCTGCGGCAGCGCCGCGAGCGCGCCGAGCGCCTCGGCGATGCGCCGCGACTCGCGGCGCCGGGTGTCGCCATCCATCTCGAACTGCTCACGCATCCACGCCAGATCGCCCCCGGCGCAGAAGCTCGTCCCCTCGGCCGCGAGAACCACCACCCGGACGCTCTCGTCCGCGGCCAGCGCTTCGGCCGCCGCGACCAGCTCGGTCATCATCTGCGCCGAAAGCGCGTTGTGCTTCTCGGGGCGGTTGAGCACCAGCTCCGCCACGCCGCGCGCGTCGATGCGCGTCTCGATCAATGCCATCTCATCCCTCCATTGCCGCCGCGATCCGCGACGCGGCCTCCTCGATCCCCTGCGTCGCCGTGTCGATGCGCAGCTCAGCCTCCGGCCAAGGCCGGTAATCCCGCGCCTGCACCGCCGCCCAGTCCGGCAGGGCAAGCCCCTCGATGTCCGCTTCGCGTGTCTCGACCCGCCGCCGGTGTTCCGCCGGGTCCGAACAGAAAAGCTCTACACGCAGCGACCGGTGCCCGGTGCCGGCCTCTTCCCAGCCTGCGCGGGTCAGCGGCCAGGGGTTCACGCAGTCGGCGATCACGTCCAAGCCCTGCGCCAGCGCGCCCCGCGCCACCGCCCGCGCCGCGGCATAGCCGCCATCGGCAAGGTCGGAGACCGCCATATGCGAGGCTCGCATCGCTTGCTCGATGGCGTCGATGCGCAGCCAAAGCGCCCCGCTCCGCGCCGCCAGTGCCCTTGCCACGGCGCTCTTGCCGACCCCCGGCAGGCCCGACAGGATCACCAGAACCGCCACTCAGCCCGCCCGCATCTTCCGCGCCATGGCAGCCGCCTCGTCCAGCACCGCCCGATCGAGCCCGGTCTCGTAGCCGAGCGCCGCCAGCCTGTCCGCCACGGCCTCCGTCGCGACATTGCCCGCCGCCCCGGGCGCATAGGGGCAACCACCGAGCCCCCCCACCGCCGCATCGAAAACCCGCAGCCCCATGGCCAGCGCCGCCTCGACGTTGTCGAGCGCCCGCCCGCCGGTGTCGTGGAAATGCCCGGCAAGCTGCCGCGCGGGCACAACCTCGGTCACCGCCTCGAGCATCGCGGTGATGGCCTCCGGCACCGCCCGGCCGATGGTATCGCCGAGCGAGATCTCGTAGCATCCCATGTGGTGCAGCGCCCGGGCCACCCGCGCCACCTGCTCCGGTGCCACGGCCCCGTCATAGGGGCACTCGACAACGCAGGAGACATAGCCCCGCACCGGCACACCCGCCGCATGGGCCGCCTCGGCCACCGGCCGGAACCGCTCGAGGCTCTCGGCAATGGAGGCGTTGATATTGGCGCGGCTGAACCCCTCTGAGGCCGACCCGAAGATCGCCACCTCGTCGACCCTGGCCGCCAGCGCCGCCTCGAACCCCTTCATGTTCGGCGTCAGCGCTGCGTAGGAGACGCCCGGCGCGCGGGCGATCCCGGCCATGACTTCGCCGGAGGTCGCCATTTGCGGCACCCACTTCGGGCTGACGAAACTGGCGCATTCGATGCGCCGGAAGCCGGCCCGGCTGAGGCAGTCGACCAGCGCGATCTTCTCGGCCGCCGGAATCAGCCGCGCCTCGTTCTGCAGCCCGTCCCGCGGCCCGACCTCGAAAATCTCGACAAACTCGCCCATGGCGCACCCTCTCCCCCGCCGCTTCTTCTCTTTCCAAATACGCACGGCCCGGCGCTTGCCGGAGACGCAACACCGCTCAGGCCTCCGGCATCGGCCAGGCCGGGTAGAACTCCCGCGTGTAGAGCCTCGCGTCCGCACCCGGCAACGATCGCAGGAAAGCCTCCCGCGCGATGATCCGATCGTACCACTCCCCGAGCCGCGCCAGCCCCTCGGTGGCGCGGAAGTGCCGCCCGATATAGACCGCCTGGCCCACCGCAATGTCCACCGCCGAGAAGCCCTGCAGCAGGTGCTCGCCGCTCTGCGCCAGCCGCGCCTCGATCGCCTCGTAGCACTTGCCCAGCCGCGCCGCCTCCAGCTGCATGATGACCGGCGAGCGCATGCTGTCCTCGCGCAGCATCAGGTGCTGCTGCGTGAGCGCGGCGCAGTGGTGGCTCATGGTCTCGGCGAAATGCAGCCAGACGAGGTAATCGCGCCGCTCGGCATCCCCCCGCGTGCGGCCAAATCCCTTCTCCGGGTAGAGCTCGCAGAGGTATTCCAGGATGGCCCCCGACTCGAACATGGTCTCGCCGCCGATCTCCAGCGCCGGCACCCGGCCCGCGGGCGAGCGCGCCAGATAGTCCTCACGCCGCAGCGACCTGTCGAACGCCTCCGTGACCAACTCATAGGGCAGCCCCAGCTCCTCCAGCAGCCACAGCACGCGCATCGAGCGCGACTGCGGCACGTGGTGGAGCCGGATCATGCCTCTTCCTCCTCCAGTCGGATCAGCGCCGCCCCGGCCTCGACCTGCGCGCCCGCCTCGACCAGCACCTCGGCGACGATGCCGTCGCGCGCGGCCCGCAGCGTGTGCTCCATCTTCATCGCCTCGAGCAGCGCCAGCCGGTCGCCCGCGGCGACCTGCGCCCCCGGCTCGGCAAAGACCGCCACCACCTTGCCCGGCATCGGCGCCTCGACAAGATTGCCGCCCGCACCCGCCTCGGCGGCGCGGTCCAGCGGCTCGACGAGATCGAAGCGCAGCCCGTAGTGGGCGAAGACCGTGACATGGCCGTCCTCGCGGAAGTGACCGGCGGCGGGCCGCCCGTCGAAGCCCCAGCGCCCCTGCGCGCGCGCCGCCAGCACCGTCGCGCCCGGCACATCGATCTCGACAAGGTCCGGCCCCTTCACCCGCAGCACGCAGGGCAGCTCCTCGGTGCCTCGGCGCAGCAGCACCGAGCGCGCGAGCGGCGCCCAGAGGGTGAAGCCGGTCTCCCAGCCCGCGGCGCCGTCGAGTCCCGCCAGCACCAGCGCCGCCTCGGCCACCACCTGCGGCGCCAGCTCCGGCACCGAGACCAGCGCGTCCAGGTCGCGCCCGATCAGCCCGGTGTCGACCTCGGCCGCGGCAAAACCGGCGTGCTCCGCCAAGGCGCCGAGAAAGGCAAGGTTGGTCACCGTGCCCGCCACCCGCGTGTGCCGCAGCCCCTGCGCCATCCGGCGCAGCGCCACGGCGCGGGTCGGCCCGTGCACGATCAGCTTGGAGATCATCGGATCGTAATGCGGAGAGATCACGTCGCCCGAGCGCACGCCGCTGTCGGCCCGCACGTCGCCGGGAAAATCGAGATGCGCCAGACGTCCGGTCGCGGGCAGGAAGCCCGCCGGGACGTCCTCGGCATAGAGCCGCGCCTCGAAGGCATGGCCGGTGATCGTCAGCTCCTCCTGCGCCAGCGGCAGCGGCTCGCCGCCCGCCACGCGCAGCTGCCATTCGACGAGGTCCACGCCGGTGATCGCCTCGGTCACCGGGTGCTCGACCTGCAGGCGGGTGTTCATCTCCATGAACCAGAAACCGTCGGGCCGCAGCCCGTCCGAGCCGTCGACGATGAACTCCACCGTGCCCGCGCCCTTGTAGCCGATCGCCTCGGCGGCACGGACCGCCGCCGCGCCCATCGCGGCGCGCATCTCCTCGCCCATGCCCGGCGCGGGGGCCTCCTCGATCACCTTCTGGTGCCGCCGCTGCAACGAGCAGTCGCGTTCGAAAAGGTGCACGGCCTTCTCGCCATCCCCGAAAACCTGCACCTCGATGTGCCTCGGCGCGGTGATGAACTTCTCGATCAGCACTGCCTCGTTGCCGAAGGCACCGCGCGCCTCGGCCTTGGCGCCTTCGAGCGCCGCCGGGAAGTCCGCCGCCGCCTCGACCAGCCGCATGCCCTTGCCGCCGCCGCCCGCCACGGCCTTGATCAGCACCGGATAGCCGATGGCCTCGGCCTCGCGGGCCAGCCGCGCCGGATCCTGGTCCTCGCCGAGATAGCCCGGCACCACCGGCACGCCCGCCTCGTCCATCAGCCGCTTGGCCGCGTCCTTGAGGCCCATGGCGCGGATCGCCGGGGCCGAGGGGCCGACAAAGATCAGCCCCGCCGCCTCCACCGCCTCGACGAACTCCGGGTTCTCCGACAGGAAGCCGTAGCCCGGGTGGATCGCTCCCGCGCCGGTCGCCAGCGCCGCCTCGATGATGCGCTCGCCCTTCAGGTAGCTCTCCGAAGGGGCCGCGCCGCCGATGCAGACGGCCAGATCGGCCTCGGCCACATGCCGCGCGCCCGCGTCGGCCTCGGAGTAGACGGCCACCGTCCGCAGCCCCAGCGCCCGCGCGCTGCGCATCACCCTGCAGGCGATCTCGCCCCGGTTGGCAATCAGCAAAGTATCAAACATCGCGCCCTCCAAGCCCGTCCCGGCTTCGTCTAGACAAAAATTTCCCGGGGGAGTCGCTGCAGGCGACGGGGGCATAGCCCCCTGCATCCCAACTTGCGCGCCCGTGGCCCGCGGGGGCAGAGCCCCAAATATCCCTGATTGCGGGCCCGTGGCCCTCGGGGGCAGCACCCGCTCTCTCGCAGACCCCGCCCATCACATCCGGAACACGCCAAAGCGTGTCTCCTCGATCGGCGCGTTCAGCGCCGCGCTCAGCGAAAGCGCCAGCACGGCGCGGGACTTGCGCGGGTCCACGCAGCCGTCGTCCCACAGTCGGGCCGAGGCATAGAGCGGGTGCGACTGCTCCTCGAACATGTCGATGGTCGGCTGCTTGAAGGCGGCCTCTTCCGCCTCGGACCAGCTGCCGCCCGCGCGCTCGATGGCGTCGCGCTTCACGGTGGCCAGCACCCCTGCCGCCTGCGCGCCGCCCATCACCGAGATACGGCTGTTGGGCCAGCTCCAGAGGAACCGCGGCTGATACGCCCGCCCCGCCATGCCGTAGTTGCCCGCCCCAAAGGAGCCGCCGACGAGCATTGTGATCTTCGGCACGTTGGTGGTCGCCACGGCGGTGACCATCTTGGCACCGTGCCGGGCGATGCCCTCGTTCTCGTACTTCCGCCCGACCATGAAGCCGGTGATGTTCTGCAGGAAGACCAGCGGAATGCCGCGCTGCGAGCAGAGCTCGACGAAATGCGCGCCCTTCTGCGCCGCCTCGGAGAAGAGCACGCCGTTGTTGGCGATGATCCCCACCGGGCAGCCCTCGACATGCGAAAAACCGGTGACCAGCGTCTCGCCGTAGCGCGGCTTGAACTCGTCGAAACGCGAGCCGTCGACCAGCCGTGCGATGACCTCGCGGATGTCATAGGGGGTGCGCAGATCGGCCGGCACCACACCGAGGATCTCCTCGGGGTCGTAGGCAGGTGCCTCGGGCGATTGCCATTCCACCCCCGCCGGCTTCACCCGGTTGAGCCCGCCCACCGCGCGCCGTGCAAGCGCAAGCGCGTGGGCGTCGTCCTCGGCAAGGTAGTCGGCCACGCCAGAGAGCCTTGTGTGCACGTCGCCGCCACCAAGATCCTCGGCGCTGACCACCTCGCCCGTCGCCGCTTTCACCAGCGGCGGGCCGGCGAGAAAGATCGTGCCCTGCTCCTTCACGATGATCGTCACGTCCGACATCGCGGGCACATAGGCGCCGCCCGCCGTGCAGGAGCCCATCACCACGGCGATCTGCGGGATGTTCTTGGCGCTCATCCGCGCCTGGTTGTAGAAGATGCGCCCGAAGTGGTCGCGGTCGGGGAAGACCTCGTCCTGATTGGGCAGGTTCGCCCCGCCGCTGTCGACGAGGTAGACGCAGGGCAGATGGTTCTCCTCGGCGATCTCCTGAGCGCGCAGGTGCTTCTTGACGGTCAGCGGGTAGTAGGTGCCGCCCTTCACCGTGGCGTCGTTGCAGACCACCATGACCTCGCGGCCCATGACCCGGCCGATGCCGGCGATCACCCCGGCACAGGGCGCGGCACCCTCGTACATGCCGTGCGCCGCGGTGGCACCGATCTCGAGGAAGGGCGTGCCCGGATCAAGCAGGTTCGCGACGCGCTCGCGGGGCAGCATCTTGCCGCGCAAGACATGGCGCTCGCGGGCCTTCTGCCCGCCGCCCGCTGCCGCCTGTGCGGCGGCCTCATCAATGACCCGCAGCGCCTCGAGATGACCCGAGCGATTGGCCTTGAACGTCTCGGAGGACGGGATGGCCTGAGATTGCAGTTTCATGTGTCCTCCTGAACCCTTGCGCGCTCTGCCTCGTGTTCGGCCTCAGCCGTGGCACGGGCCTTCAGTTCCTTGCGGATCACCTTGCCGGTGACCGTCATCGGAAGCGCCTCAAGAAATGATATTTCTCTTGGGCATGAATATGTTGCAAGCCTGTCCTTCACCCAAGACTTCAACGTGTCCGCATCCGCCTCGACGCCCTCTTTGAGCACGACGTATGCCTTGACGATCTCGGTGCGGAGCGGGTCGGGCTTGCCGACCACACCGACGGTCAGGACCGCCGGATGGGTGATCAAACAGTCTTCGATCTCCGCCGGGCCGATGCGGTAGCCGGCAGAGGAGATCACGTCATCCTCGCGTCCAAGGAAGCGAAGGTAATCGCCCTCCCAGGTGCCGCGGTCGCCTGTGAGCAGCCAGTCGCCGCGGAACTTCTCGGCGGTAGCCTGCGGGTTTTTCCAGTATTCCAAGAGCATAGAACCAGAGCCCCGGCGGATCGCGACGTCGCCCTCGCCGTCCGTGGGCGCACCCGTATCGTCGATCACCGCGATCTCGTGTCCGGGCACCGGCTTGCCGATGCAGCCCGGGCGCGGATCGAAGATCGTACCGGCGGAGCTCGCCACCATGTTGCATTCGGTCTGGCCGTAGAACTCGTTGATTGTCAGGCCGAACGCCGCGCGGCCCCAGGCCAGCATCTCGGCCCCGAGCGGCTCGCCACCGCTTGCGACCGAGCGCAGGTTCGCGATTCCTGCATCCGCCGCCTTCAGCATGCGCAGAGCGGTAGGAGGGAAAAATACATTACGGACATAGTGTTCCGCGCAAATATTCGCGCATTCCATGACCTCGAACTTGGCCATGCGCGCGGCCACCACCGGCACGCCGAGGGCAAGAGCGGGCATGGCCACGTCGAAGAGCCCGCCGATCCACGCCCAGTCCGCCGGGGTCCAGAGCACGTCGCCCGGCTGGCCAAGACGGTCGTGACTCATCTCGACACCCGGCAGGTGACCCATGAGCACCCGATGCCCGTGCAACGCGCCCTTGGGCTTGCCGGTGGTGCCGCTGGTGTAGATGATGATCGCCGGGTCCTCGGGGCCGGTGTCCGCGATCGGGCTGATGGAGGGCTCCGCCGGCAGGTCGGTGATCACCTCCAGCTCGAAAGGCGCCAGCATCGCCGCCCCCTCGCCGTCGGTGACGACCACCTTCGCCCCGCTGTCGCCGAGCCGCGAGCGCAGTGCATCCTCGCGGAAGAGCTTGAACAGCGGTACGGAAATTGCCCCCATCCGCCAGGCGGCGATATGGGCGGCGGCGCAGAGCGGCGATTGCGAGAGCAGCACGCCCACCCGGTCGCCGCGCGCCACGCCGCGCGCCTCCAGCGCTGCCTGCACCCGCCGCGACAGCAAGGCCAGCGCGCCATAGGTCACGGCCCCGCGTCCATGATCGAGAATGGCGACCCGCTCGGGCTCCAGCACTGCCCAGTCGTCGCAGACCTGCGCCGCCATGTTCAGCCGCTGCGGAAAACGCCAGTCGAAGCGCGCCCGCATTTCGTCGTAGGTGCCCTCGGGCAGCATCGGATTCATGTCTGCGGTCCCCTCCTGACCCGCGCGTGAAGGATACGCCCCAGCCGGTCCATCTCGTAGACATGCGCCAGATCCTCCCGCGCGCAGGTCACCACGATCCAGACCGGCGCCTCCGCGGGGCGCCCCGTGCAATCGCTAATCTCCGCCCCCTCCGGGCCGGTCTCGACATAGAGCGTGGCGGCGGCCTCGATGGCCTCGGTTTCCGTCAGCTCCGCCGCCTGCATCCCGGCCCGGTAGGCCGCCAGCGCCACCAGCGCGAGAAGCGCGAGTGCGGGGGCATACCAGAGCGACCGGGACAGCATCTTCAGCTCATCGCGTTCATCAACTCGCGGCCCACCAGCATGCGGCGGATCTCCGACGTTCCCGCGCCGATCTCCATCAGCTTGGCATCGCGGAAGAGCCGCGCCACCGGCGCATCCGCGAGGAAGCCAGCCCCGCCCATCGCCTGCACCGCCTGATGCGCCTGCACCATCGCCTGTTCGGAGGCGTAGAGGCAGCAGGCCGCGGCGTCCTGACGGGTCACGTCGCCGCGGTCGCAGGCCTTGGCGACCTCGTAGACATAGGCGCGGGCCGAGTTCATCGCCGTGTACATGTCGGCGATCTTGCCCTGCATGAGCTGGAAGTTCCCGATAGGCTGGCCGAACTGCTTGCGCTCGGCCATGTAGGGCATGATCTCGTCAAGGCAGGCGGCCATGATGCCGGTGCCGATGCCCGCGAGCACCACGCGCTCGTAGTCGAGCCCCGACATCAGCACGCGCACGCCCTTGCCCTCTTCGCCGAGGATGTTCTCGAAAGACACTTCCACGTCGTCGAAGATCAGCTCGGCGGTGTTCGAGCCGCGCATTCCGAGCTTGTCGAAATGCTGCGAGGTCGAGAAGCCGGTCATGCTCTTCTCGATGAGGAAGGCGGTGATACCCTTCGACCCGGCGTCGGGGTCGGTCTTGGCGTAGACCACCAGGGTGTCTGCGTCCGGCCCGTTGGTGATCCAGTACTTGTTGCCGTTGAGGATGAAGCGGTCGTTCTTCTTCTCGGCGCGCAGCTTCATGCTGACCACGTCGGAGCCCGCGTTCGGCTCGGACATGGCAAGCGCGCCGACATGATCGCCCGAGATCAGCCCGGGCAGATATTTCGCCTTTTGCTCCGGCGAGCCGTTCAGCTTGATCTGATTGACGCAGAGATTGGAGTGCGCGCCGTAGGACAGCGAAACCGAGGCCGAGGCGCGGGCGATCTCCTCGACCGCCACCACATGCGCCAGATAGCCCATGCCGGCGCCGCCGAACTCCTCGGGCACGGTGATACCCAGAAGACCGAGTTCACCCATCTCGCGCCACAGCTCGTTGGGGAACGCATTGTCCCGGTCGACCTGCGCCGCCATCGGCTTGACCCGCTCCTGCGCCCAGCGATGCACCATCTCGCGCAGCGCACCCACGTCTTCACCCAGATCAAAGGTCATGACCGCATTGAACATCCAAACCGCCCCTCCCCTGGCAGTTATTGAACACTTGTTCATATCTAAGCGCGCGGCCCGCCGGACGTCAACAGCAAAGGCATGTCACCCTGCCGTGACCGCGAGGAACAGCCGGGCGGCGCGAGCGTTGAGCCGATGACAGACAGAAAAGGAGAGACGACATGCCCAAGGATCACATGACCGACCTCAAGCACGATTTCTGGAAACAGCTGAAGGACGTGCGCGCCGGCCTGCTGGCGGCGGACGGCGAGCGCCCGGTGCCGATGGCGCCCCACGCCGACAAGGAGGAAAACGCGATCTGGTTCATCACCGCCAAGGGCTCGGCGGCCGCCCGCGCGGCCAAGAGCGGCGGCGAAGTGAGTTTCCACATCGCCGACCCCAAGGCGCATCTCTACGCCAATGTCTTCGGTACCGCCGAGCTGACGAACGACGACAAGAAGCTCGACGAGATCTGGAGCGTTGTGGCCGGCGCCTGGTTCAAGGACGGGCGTGACGACGACTCGGTCCAGCTGGTCAAGATGACCCCCAAGGAGGGCGAGGTCTGGGTCAGCAACGGCGGCGCCAGCTTCCTCTACGAGATCGCCAAGGCGCAAATGACGGATGACACGCCCGACGTGGGCGAGCATGGTCGGGTGGTGTTCTGATCGCCATCCGGAGACTCGCCATGAAACCCGCCCTCCTCGCCCTGCTGTGCCTGCTGCCCTCGATGACGCTCGCGGAGCAGGTCGGCGAGGTGGGTGTGGACTGGGTCGGCAATGACATCGAGATCGACGCCATTGCCGACCCCAAGGTGCAGGGAGTGACCTGCCACATCGCCTATTTCGACCGCGGCATTCTGGACCGGCTGTCCAAGGGCAACTGGTTCGAGGACCCGTCGAACGCCTCGATTTCCTGCCGCCAGACCGGACCGATCGTGATCGGCGACATCGACCGGGACAAAGACGGCGAAGATGTCTTCCGCACCTCGCGTTCGATCATCCTCAAATCGCTGCGGGTGAAGCGCATCTACGATGAGAGCAACGAGACCTTGATCTACCTCGCGCATGCCGCCGAGCTGACCGAAGGCTCAGCCAAGGTGTCGATGTCGACGGTGCCGCTCTACGGCACAGAGGTTAGCTGGTCCGAGAACTGAGCGCTCAGGCGACCTGCGTCGCATCGTAGCCGTAGATCCAGTCGAACTGCCCCAGCATCCGGTCCGGCGCCATGCGCCCGAGCATGCCCATGCCGAAATGTGCGACGCCGCGCACCAGCGGATTCTTTAGATGGTATTTCCAGGCGTTGCCGTTGGCCGCCTCGACCACCTTCACGCAGCGTTCGCGGCGCAGCTCCTGGTAGCGCGCCAGCGCCGCGTCGCGGTCACCGATGGACGACAGGCAGGCCGCCAGTACCCAGGCGTCCTCCAGCGCCATGTTCGCACCCTGCGCCATGAAGGGCAGCGTGGGATGCGCCGCATCGCCGAGGATCGCCACGCCCTCGCCATGCCAGCGCCGCGCCACCGGGTGGCGGAACAGACCCCAGAGGCCCGGGCGATCCACCGCCGCCAGAAGCTGCGGCACGTCGCCTCCGAAACCTGCGAAAGCAGCGCGCAGGTTGGCCGGATCGTCGAAACGCGACCAGCCCTCCTCGGTCCAGCCGCGACGCTCCTCGACCGCCACGAGGTTGACCATCTGACCGCCGCGCAGCGGGTAGCTCACCAGATGCCGCCCCGGCCCCATGTGAACCCGAGCTTCCGGCGGCTGGCCGACGAGATTGGGCACCACGGCCCGCCAGGCGACCTGCCCGGTGAAGAAGGGCGCGACCACGCCGTTGAGCGCGCCGCGCAGCACCGAGTGCAGCCCGTCGGCGCCGATCACCAGGTCTGCCGAACAGGAGTCGCCGTTGGCCATCTCCAGCCGCACCGGCGCGCCCGGGTGCACGGCAGCCACCTTCTGCAACAGTCGCACCTGCACCCCTGCATCGCGCGCCGCCTGCGACAGCAGCCCGATCAGGTCGGCACGATGCACGAAATGATATTCGTCGCCCTCGGGCAGACGACCCAGATCGAGCCGCAGCACCTCGGTCCCCCGGCGGTGGTCGCGCAACGAGACCGCTTGCGCCCGGCAGGCCCCGGCGCGCAGACCGTCAGCCAGCCCGAGCGCTGCGAGCACCCGCAGGCCATTGGGGCTGATCTGCAGCCCTGCGCCGACCTCCGAGATCGCCTCGGCCTGCTCCAGCACGCGCACCTCGAAGCCACGCGCACGCAGCGCGAGCGCCGCGGCAAAGCCGCCGATGCCGCCTCCGATGATCGTGACTGACTTGCCCGGCACCCCGCCGCTCCCGCTAAAGGCGAAAAAGGAAAACGCCGGAGCCAATGGCCCCGGCGTCCTGTCTTGTCAAGCCTTTGCGGCCCGGCCTTGGCCGGATCGCCCCGGGCTCAGTCGTCGCGATGCACCTTCTCGCGGCGCTCGTGACGCTCCTGCGCCTCGAGGCTCATGGTGGCGATCGGACGCGCGTCCAGCCGCTTGAGGCTGATCGGCTCCCCGGTCACTTCGCAATAGCCGTACTCGCCCTGCTCGATCCGGCGCAGTGCCGAGTCGATCTTGGCCACCAGCTTTCGCTGACGGTCGCGGGTACGCAATTCGAGCGCGCGGTCGGTCTCTTCGCTGGCACGGTCTGTCACGTCGGGAATGTTCCGGGTGGCTTCCTGCAGCGCCTCGATCGTATCGCGGCTCTCGGCGAGAATGTCGTTTTTCCATGCGAGCAGCTTGCGGCGGAAGTACTCCGTCTGACGCTCGTTCATGAAAGGTTCGTCTTCGGCCGGACGGTAATCGTCGGGCAGAAAAGTTTCGGGCTTCATTTCTGCTCCCTCTTCAAAACCGGTGTCCGGCGAGGAAATCCTGACCGGAACCGGCACCCCTTGCGAGGCTGCTGTTATCCCACCCACCCAGCGATGTCACTACACAATGGGATAGGCTGCGAACGAATCTTCGGCAGGTGCCTCTTTTGTAACCACCGCATGACAGAGCCCTGCGCGAGTGCCCTGAAAGCCCGCTTGAAGCGGGCTTTGCGGCCCTCTATCCCTTCGGGGAGCGCAGCGAGGAGGACCCGATGACCAAGCCTGAGATCCTGAACTTCCAAGGGACCGAGGCCTATGTGGCCACCGAGGATCTGACCATGGCGGTCAACGCGGCGATCACCCTCGAGCGCCCGCTTCTGGTCAAGGGCGAGCCCGGCACCGGCAAGACCGAACTGGCGCGGCAGGTATCGCAGGCGCTCGGCCTGCCGATGATCGAATGGTCGATCAAATCCACCACCCGCGCCCAGCAGGGGCTGTACGAATACGACGCGGTCAGCCGGCTGCGCGACAGCCAGCTCGGCGAGGAGCGTGTGCACGACGTCGGCAACTACATCCGCAAGGGCAAGCTCTGGCAGGCCTTCGAGGCCGAGGGCAAGGTGGTGCTGCTGATCGACGAGATCGACAAAGCGGACATCGAGTTTCCCAACGACCTGCTGCAGGAACTCGACCGCATGGAGTTCCACGTCTACGAGACCGGCGCGACGATACAGGCACGCCAGCGGCCGATCGTCATCATCACCTCGAACAACGAGAAGGAACTGCCCGACGCCTTCCTGCGCCGCTGCTTCTTCCATTACATCCGTTTCCCCGACGAAGAGACCCTGCGCCGCATCGTCGAGGTACACCACCCCGGCATCAAGCCCGCCCTGCTGACCGAGGCGCTGACCCAGTTCTACGAGTTGCGCGAGCAGCCGGGGCTGAAGAAGAAGCCCTCGACCTCCGAGGTGCTGGACTGGCTGAAGCTGCTGCTGGCGGAGGACCTCGACGCCGCCGACCTGCGCCGCGATGGCGCCGACGCGCTGCCGAAACTGCATGGCGCGCTGCTGAAGAACGAGCAGGACGTGCATCTCTTCGAACGGCTGGCCTTCATGGCCCGGCGGCAGCGCTGAGTCCCTGCCGCTGCCGAAGACTCTGCGGAAGATTCATGCAGTTCCGCCCCTTCAAACGTCACGATTCCGTGTCCCCGGAGCCTCAGAACCGGCCGAAACTGCCGTTTTTACGGCCAAAACTCCCTATAGATTGACCTTTCCCGCCTGATTCCGGTACAAGCCCGCATCATGGCTGCCCTCGGGCGGCTTTTTCGGGCCATCCGGGCCCTTCCTCAGACGCGCGGGCCACGTTTCAGAGTCCGCATTGCATCGGACCTACATGACCAAGTTTACCGACCTGAACCTGAACCCAAAGGTGCTGAAAGCCATCGAAGAGGCGGGCTACGAGACGCCCACCCCGATCCAGGCCGGCGCCATCCCCCCCGCGCTCGAGGGCCGCGACGTGCTGGGCATCGCCCAGACCGGCACCGGCAAGACCGCGTCCTTCACGCTGCCGATGATCACCCTGCTGGCGCGTGGCCGCGCCCGGGCACGCATGCCGCGCAGCCTGGTGCTCTGCCCGACGCGCGAACTCGCGGCGCAGGTCGCCGAGAATTTCGACGTCTACACCAAGCACCTGAAGCTGACCAAGGCGCTGCTGATCGGCGGCGTCTCGTTCAAGGAGCAGGAGCAGCTGATCGACAAGGGCGTGGACGTGCTGATCGCCACCCCGGGCCGCCTGCTGGACCATTTCGAGCGCGGCAAGCTGCTGCTCACCGGCGTGCAGATCATGGTGGTCGACGAGGCCGACCGCATGCTCGACATGGGCTTCATTCCCGACATCGAGCGGATCTTCTCGCTGACCCCCTTCACCCGCCAAACGCTGTTCTTCTCGGCCACCATGGCCCCGGAGATCGAGCGCATCACCAACACCTTCCTCTCGGCCCCCGAGCGGGTCGAGGTCGCGCGCCAGGCCACCGCCTCCGAGACCATCGAGCAGGGCGCGGTCTTCTACAAGGCGTCGCGCAAGGACCGCGAAGGTTCCGAGAAGCGCAACGTGCTGCGCGCGCTGATCGACAAGGAAGGCGATGCCTGCACCAACGCGATCATCTTCTGCAACCGCAAGGTGGACGTGGACATCGTCGCCAAGTCGCTGAAGAAGTACGGCTACAACGCCGCGCCGATCCACGGCGACCTCGACCAGTCGCAGCGCATGAAGACGCTCGACGGCTTCCGCGACGGCTCGCTCCGCCTGCTGATTGCCTCGGATGTGGCCGCGCGCGGCCTCGACGTGCCCTCGGTCAGCCACGTGTTCAACTTCGATGTGCCCAGCCACGCCGAAGATTACGTGCACCGCATCGGCCGCACCGGCCGCGCCGGGCGCCAGGGCAAGGCCTTCACCATCGTCGTGCCCAAGGATGAAAAGAACTTCGAGGCCATCGAGGCGCTGATCCAGAAGGAAATCCCGCGCATCGACCCGCCGCTCCGCGGCACGCCCGTCTCGGACTCGCCGATCGAACAGGACGAGGAAAAGCCCGCCAAGCGCAGCCGCTCGCGCTCGCGCCGCTCCGAGCGCAGCGATGCGGCCCCCAAGGCCGACGCCGCGCCCAAGACGGAGGTCGTCACCGAGGCGCCCGTCGCCGCACCCGCACCCGCACCCGAGGCTGCCGAAAAGCCCGAGCGCGCGCCGCGCCACTCCGACAAGCCGCGCGGCCGCGGCCGCAAGGGCGAGCGCGAGAACACCGTGGTTGGCATGGGCGATCACATGCCCGAGTTCATTGCCCTCAGTTTCGAGCAGCGCCGCGCCAGCTGAGGCCGGCACAGCCCGACACGACAATCGGACACGAAAGAGCCGCCCCTCGGGGCGGCTTTTTTTCCATGCGTAGTGCGCTTGTCCCACGCCGCCGCTGCCCGCGCGCAACGGCCTGCCTCCGGCGGGGATATTTGGCCCATGTGGAAAATCAGACGCCGCCCTCCTTCCATATGTCGTAAATATCCCGGGGAGCGCGAGGGGCTGGCCCCTCGCCTTGCAACTCTGCCACCGCGCGCCGCCCCATGTGCGAAGGCCCCTGTGCCCGGACACCTGCGCGCGCCCCCCCCTGCGCGCGGGACCATGCGCAAAGGGCGCTCCCTTTTCCGGAAGCGCCCTTCGACATGCTGACGGTCCTGCGCCGGGTCAGGCCAGGGTGGCGTCCATGGTGATCTCGGCATTGAGCAGCTTGGAGATCGGGCACCCCGCCTTGGCCTTGTTCGCCGCCTCGAGGAAGGTCTCCTCGCTGGCACCGGGGATCACGGCGGTCATCTTGAGGTGGCTCTTGGTCACCGCGAAGCCGCCATCGACCTGCTCCAGCGTCACCGTGGCGACCGTGGAGATGTCCTCGGCCTTCAGGTCGTAGTCGCCGAGGATATTGCTCAGCGCCATCGAGAAGCAGCTGGCATGGGCCGCGGCGATCAGCTCCTCGGGGTTGGTGCCCGCCTCGTCGCCGAAGCGCTTGTTGAAGCCGTAGTTCTGCTTGTCCAGCACGCCGGACTCGGTCGAGACGGTGCCCGTCCCGTCCTTCAGCCCGCCCTGCCAGTTCGCCGATCCGCTCTTGTTGATCATCTCTTGGGTCTCCTCTTTCTGCCCCTTCGGGCGTTCTGGAGCGGAACCTAGCACAGCGCAGCGCAAGGTCACGCTTATCGGAAAAACTTCATGAACCGCGGTCGGAATGACCAAGATCGCGCTCCGGCGCAATGACGTCGCGCAGGCGCTGCTTGATGACCTTGGGCTCGGGAAAACCGCCGTCGCGCTTGCGCTCCCAGAGCAGAACGCCGTCTACCGAGATCTCGTAGACGCCGCCGTAGCCGGGCACCAGCGTCACCCCGCCAAGGTCCTGCCCGAAGGTCTGCAGCAGCTCCTGCGCCATCCAGCCGGCGCGCAGGAGCCAGTTGCAGCCGGTGCAATAGGTGATCGAGACCTGCGGCTTCGGCGGTTCGGGCGTGTCGGTCATCGGGCCCTCCTCAGAGCGGCAGCGCGTTGGTGTTCTTGATCTCTTCCATCGAGAGCAGCGCGGTCACGTTGTAGACCTTCACCTCGGAGATGAGCGCCTGGTAGAAGACATCATAGGCGCGGGCGTTCTTCACCCGCACCTTAAGGATGTAGTCGATTTCTCCGGCGAGGCGATGCGCCTCCATGACCTCGGGCCGCTCGCGCAGCGCTTTGAGGAATTTCGCCTGCCAGTCGGCCTCGTGCTCAGACGTGCGGATCAGCACGAAGAAACAGGCCTCGAAGCCCAGCTTCTCGGGATCAGGGATCACCACCTGCGGGCCGATGATCCCGGCCTCGCGCATCTTGCGGATGCGATTCCACACCGGGGTCTTGGATGACCCCACGGCACGGGCGATCTCGTCCAGCGAACGGCCCGCGTCCTCCTGCAGTTCCAGAAGGATTTTCCGGTCGGTCTCGTCGATCGCCATGGCTGTTCCGCCCTTTCGCCTGCGTTGGAACGTCTGCACCATCCTTAACCACAGGACGGAACACATGTCCTTATATTTCGGCTCCCCTAGCCGCAAGGGGGGACAAAATTCTATATTGAGCGGCAACGAACCCCCTCCCGGAGTGTATCCCGATGCCGAAGCCCTTCACGCCCAAGGTCGTCACCGCCAACGCGCTGATCGAAGGCGACGTGATCTATCTCGCAGCCGATGACAGCTGGGTGCGCGATCTCTCCAAGGCCGAGGTGATCACCGACGAGGCGATCGCGCAGATGCGCCTTCTGGACGCGCAGGCGCGCCCCGCCGAGACTGTCGGTGTCTACCTCGCGGACGTCAAGCTGGGTGCCGAAGGCGCCGAGCCGACCCACTTCCGCGAGGATTTCCGCCGCACCGGCCCCTCGAACTATTTCCACGGCAAGCAGGCCGAAGCCGACGCCTGATCCGGCGCCCTTCCCCACGCAGCGACCAGGCCAGACGCAGGAGACCCAGATGTACCGCTATACCGAGTTCGACACCGCCTTCATCCAGGAACGCAACCGCCAGTTCCGGGGCCAGGTCGAGCGCCGCATCGCCGGCAACCTCACCGAAGACGAGTTCAAGCCGCTGCGCCTGATGAACGGTCTCTACCTGCAGCTGCACGCCTACATGCTGCGCGTGGCGATCCCCTATGGCACCCTGTCGAGCGCGCAGATGCGCCAGCTCGCGCTGCTGGCCGAGAAGTGGGACAAGGGCTACGGCCATTTCACCACCCGCCAGAACATCCAGTACAACTGGCCGAAGCTCTCGGATGTGCCGGACATGCTCGACGCGCTCGCCGAGGTGAACCTGCACGCCATCCAGACCTCGGGCAACACCATCCGCAACGTGACCGCGGACCATTTCGCCGGTGCCGCCGCCGACGAGATCGCCGACCCGCGCCCGGTGGCCGAGCTGCTGCGCCAGTGGTCGACCGACCACCCCGAGTTCCAGTTCCTGCCGCGCAAGTTCAAGATCGCCGTCACCGGCGCGCCGAACGACCGCGCGGTGATCAAGGCGCATGACATCGGCATCGAGATCGTCGAGCAAGACGGCAAGCAGGGCTACCGCGTGCTCGTCGGTGGCGGCCTCGGCCGCACCCCGATGATCGGCAAGGTGCTGTCGGACTTCGTAGCGCAGGAAGACCTGCTGCCCTTCGTCGAGGCCACCGTCTCGGTCTGGAACCTGCTCGGCCGCCGCGACAACAAGTACAAGGCGCGCATCAAGATCACCGTGCACGAGCATGGCATCGAGGAGATCCAGCGCCTCGTGACCGAGCGTTTCGCCGAGACCAAGGCCGCCTTCAACGGCGCCGACCTCGATCTCTTCGCCGAGATCAAGGAGAGCTTCGCCGCGCCCGCCTTCCGCAATGCGCCCGACGATGACTTCACTGCGGCCTATGACGCCGATCCTGTGTTCCGTTCCTGGGCCGACACCAACCTCGCCGAGCACAAGGCGCCGGGCTATGCCATCGTGCAGGTCTCGCTGAAGGCGCATGGCCAGACCCCGGGCGACGCCTCCGCCGACCAGATGCGCGTGCTGGCGGATCTCGCCGAGCGCTTCGGCCATGACGAGCTGCGCATCTCGCACGAGCAAAACGTGATCCTGCCGCACGTCCACAAGTCGGACCTGCCGCAGCTGCACCAGATCCTGAAGGCGCACGGGCTTGCCACCGCCAACATCGGCAAGATCTCGGATATCATCGCCTGCCCCGGCATGGATTACTGCGCGCTGGCCACCGCCCGCTCGATCCCGATCGCCACGCAGATCGCCACCCGCTTCGACGAGCTCAAGACCGAGCACGAAATCGGCGACTTGAAGATCAAGATCTCGGGCTGCATCAACGCCTGCGGCCACCACCACGTGGGCCATATCGGCATCCTCGGGCTGGATCGCGGCGGCGTCGAGACCTACCAGATCACCCTCGGCGGCGATGCCACCGAGACCGCCGCGCTCGGCGAGCGCACCGGTCCGGGCTTCTCCTACGAAGAGATCGTGCCCGCCATCGAGCGGCTCGTCGATGCCTACGTCGAGCAGCGCGAGAGCGCCGACGAGACCTTCCTGCAGGCCTATCGCCGGCTCGGCATGGCGCCCTTCAAGGAAGCGCTCTACGAATCCGAGAAGAAGAACGCTGAGGCAGCCTGAGGCGATGACCCTCCAGCTTCCTCCCAACACGCCCGAGACAGGCGCGAAAGCTCTGCTGCCCGACGAGCTGGCAGAGCTGCGCGCCCGGGTCGACGCGCTCAATGCGCGCTACCGGCACCACGGCGCGACCGCGGTGCTGGAAGGGGCCCTGCGGGATCCCGAGGCGGGGCGCATCGCCATGGTCTCGTCCTTCGGGGCGGAATCGGTGGCGCTGCTGCACCTCGTGGCGGTGGTGGACCGGACGACTCCGGTGCTGTTCATCGACACGCGGCTGCTCTTCGCCGAGACGCTGGAATACCAGCTCGAGGTCTCCGAGCGGCTGCGCCTGTCGGACGTGCGGGTGATCCGCACCGACGAAGCGCTGCTGCAATCGCGCGATCCCTACGGCGCGCTGCGCTTCTCGGACCAGGACGCCTGCTGCGCCCTGCGCAAGACCTTCCCGCTGGAGCAGGCCCTCGCCGGCTTCGACGGCTGGATCACCGGGCGCAAGCGTTACCAGTCGAAGACCCGGGCAAGCCTCGAGTTCTTCGAGCTCGAAGAGGAAACCGGGCGCATCAAGGTGAACCCGATGGCGCATTGGGCGCCCGAGGACATCGGCGCCTACATGGACGAGAACCGCCTGCCCCGGCACCCGCTGGTGGCGCAAGGCTACCCGTCGATCGGCTGCGCGCCCTGCACCAGCAAGGTGGCGCCCGGAGAGGACCCCCGCGCCGGACGCTGGCGCGGCGAAGACAAGGTTGAATGCGGCATCCATTTCGTGAATGGCCAGGCCGTGAGAGAAGGACAGAGCCAATGACCGTCATCGTGACCGACGAGGGCTTCGGCCCCGACACCTGGGAAGCTCAGGACGCCCCCGTGCTGGACCTGCCCTCCGACACCGACCCCGCCGCGCTGGAGGTGCCGCACAATGCCGTGCACGTGCGCATCGCCTTCCCGAGCTTCGCCGACGGGCGCGGTTTCACCCTCGCACGCCTGCTGCGCCTGCGCGGCTATACCGGCACGCTGCGCGCCGCAGGCCACGTGATCTCGGACCAATACGCCATGGCCCGCCGCTCGGGCTTCGACGAGGTCGAGATCTCCGACGAGCTGGCCGCCCGCCAGCCCGAGGACGAGTGGAAATTCCGCGCCAACTGGCAGAAGCACGACTACCAGTCGCGGGTGCGCGGCTAAGACGCCTTTCCCCTGACCTGCATCGAAGATATAGCCAAGGGACCGGCCCCGCGCCGGCGAGAGACATCATGACAGAGATGAAACCCGTGAACGAAGCCACCGCAGCGAAAGCCGATGCGCCGAAGAAGATGGTGCTTCCCGACGCCCAGACGATCACCTACGTGAAGCACTGGACCGACCGGCTGTTCTCCTTCCGCGTCACCCGCCCCGCCAGCCTGCGCTTCCGCTCGGGCGAGTTCGTGATGATCGGCCTGATGGGCGATCCGGACCCCAAGACCGGCAAGCAGAAGCCGCTGCTGCGCGCCTATTCCATCGCCTCGCCCTCCTGGGACGAGGAGCTGGAGTTCTACTCGATCAAGGTGCAGGACGGCCCGCTCACCTCGAAGCTGCAGCACATCCAGCCCGGCGACGAGCTGATCCTGCGGCCCAAACCCGTCGGCACGCTGGTGCATGACGCGCTGCTGCCCGGCAAGCGCCTGTGGTTCTTCGCCACCGGCACCGGCTTCGCGCCCTTCGCCTCGCTGCTGCGCGAGCCGCAGACCTACGAGGATTACGACGAGGTGATCATCACCCACACCTGCCGCGAGGCGGGCGAGCTGGAGTATGGCGCCGCGCTGATCGAAAGCCTGAAGACCGACGAGCTGCTGAACGAGCTGATCGGCGAGGGCTTCTGGAAGAAGATCAAGTACTACCCGACGACCACCCGCGAAGAGAGCCCGAAGATGGGCCGCATCACCGACCTGATGCGCTCGGGCGAAGCCTTTGCCGATCTCGGCGTGGCGCCGCTGAACCCCGAGACCGACCGCGCGATGATCTGCGGCAACCTCGCCTTCAACCTCGAGCTCAAGCAGATGTTCGAGGACTACGGGCTCGAAGAGGGCGCCAACTCGGATCCCAAGCACTACGTGGTGGAAAAGGCCTTCCTCGACTGAGGAGCGCCCTGCCCCAGGCAGCAATGCGACAACGAAAAAGCCCCGGCAGTGCCGGGGCTTTTGGCTTTGTTGTGGCGGCAGTCCTCAGCCCCGGATCGATCCCCGGGTCAATCCCCGAGGCTCAGCATCGAGACGCGTGGCGCATGCGACGGAGCCAGCGCGATCAGCAGCAGTACCACGTAGAAGGTCAGCAGGCTCAGCGCCGTGTAGATCGACATGGCCTCGACGAACGGAAGGGCCAGCGGTGCGCCGAGATCGAAATCATGCACCACGATGACCGACAGAATTCCGGTCAGCCCCGCAACGGCCGTCAGCATCGGCGCCTCGAAACCACGCAGGCGGGCGCTGCAGAGGCTCGCCAGCCCGAAGGCCGCGATCAGCAGCCCGGTGATGGTGCCCGGCGACATGCGGTCCGTCGGGGCTCGGGTCTCGACAAAGACGTCCAGCCCCGTGCCGTCCAGCGGGATGACGATGGAGTTGGTGAGCGCGACGGCGGCAGCAAGCCCCGCGCAGGTGATCACAGCCCCGCGCATCCGGTCCGGCCGCAGATAGAACGCGGCCCCCGAGAACAGCAGCGCGACGCTGATCGCCGTGCTCGGGACCATGGCGGCGCGATCGGCGCTGCCCCGGACCAGAAGCTCCAGCCCGAACAACCACCCGGACAGAACGCAGCCGACAAAGCAAAGCGCGCCCAACGTCAGAATGATCGGCACCCGGCGATACAGCAGTTCCGCCCCTAGATTTCCCATGGCCCAGCTCTCCCTAAATGGCTCCCGCGATACGCATACGGGAGATTAGCGCGAACGGATCAAGCCCGCGCCGAAAAAATCTCGGCACGGGCACAAAATTTCGTATCAGCTCGCGCGTTGCTCAGAGGCCGAGCCGTTCGCGCGCCTCTTCGAGCACCGGGGCCAGCTGGTCGGGCGCGTCGCGCACCGAAGCCAACGCCGACTTCGTCGCCTCCTTGGCCGCAAAGCCAAGGTCGGACTGTTCGATATAGGTCACTGCCTTGTCGTAGTCGAAGCCGTCCACGGTAAAGAGCTCGCGCAGCTGCGCCTCGGACATCTGCGCCACATCGGCGGCCGTATCGCCGGCGTTCTCCAGCGCCGCCCCGGTCGAACTCTGGGCGCTGTCCATCGCGCTGTCTGCCGACGCCATGGCCGTATCCGCGGCATCGCGAAGCTCATCCCCCGCGTCGGAGGCCGCCTCGCTGCCCGCGTCCATCACCTCCTTCGCCGCGTCCGACACGGTGTCAGCGGCCCCCTGCACGGTCTCCGCCGCCTTGTCGGCTGCCTCGGAAATCGCGTCCATGGCGTTGCCCGCAGCCTCGCCGGCGCTGTCCATGGCCTCGCGGCCCGCCGCAGCGGCCTCGTCTGCAGCCTGCTCGAGCGCATCGCCGGCGCTCTCGGCGGCGTCCTCGGCCCCTGCGCCGGTGGCGTCCATGCTCTCTTCCACGGCGCCGGTCTCCGGCTCGCCGACGGGAATGCCGCCATCCTCGCCCCCGCGCATGCCAAGCAGCAAGAAGCCCAGCAGCACGATGGCCACCACGATCAGAATCGGTTTTCTCATCTCGGATCCCTCCAGTCTCGCGTGAGTGTCGCGTCGGTGTGAGATAGGCACCCAGAGTGCCACGATCATCCGGCCCTCGGGTCATCGGCGGCCAAACGCACGCGGGATGAGCGGGTTGAGGCCCGCCAGGCCATGGTTTCGGCCAATTGTCGCTTGAAACACCTCGCCCGCAGCACTACTTTGCGCGCCTACGAGACACGGCAACAAAGGACGAAAACCATAGCTCGCAGACCTCACAACGCGCCCCCGACGCGCGACACCGGCCCCCGCGTCAACGATCGCATCCGGGCTCCCGAAATCCGCCTGATCGGCGCCGAAGGTGAAAACCTCGGTGTGCAGACCCCTGCCCGCGCGATGGAGATGGCCGAGGAAGCCGGTCTCGACCTCGTCGAGATCTCGCCCAACGCCAAGCCGCCCGTCTGCAAGATCATGGACTTCGGCAAGTTCAAGTACGAACAGCAGAAGCGTGAGAGCGAAGCGCGGAAGAAGCAGAAGACCATCGAGGTCAAGGAAGTCAAGTTCCGCCCCGGCACCGACACGCACGACTACGACGTCAAGATGCGCAACGTGCTGAAGTTCCTCGAAGGCGGCGACAAGGTGAAGATCACCCTGCGCTTCCGGGGCCGCGAGATGGCACACCAGAACCTCGGCCGCGAGCTGCTCGAGCGCGTCTCCGAGGACGTCAAGGAAGTGGGCAAGGTCGAGAACATGCCCAAGATGGAAGGCCGCCAGATGGTCATGATGATCGGTCCGATCACCAAGTAAGCACCATCCGAGGATCCCTTCCGGGGATTCGCCGAGGGAAAACCCGCCGCGCTGCCGCCGGCGGGTTTTGCTTTTGGCGGCACCTTCATCGCCGGCAGCGCCCCTCGGCGGCGTTGGAGGGGGCGCTGCCCCCGTCCGCCTGCGGCGGCCTCCCCCGGGATATTTCGACCATGTGGAAGCTGCCGGGTGGAGGCTGCCGGCGCGTCCTACGCCTCGCGCGGGCGCGGGCGCGAGGGCGGCTCCTTGAGCAGGCCGCCGACGCCCATCGCCGCGATCTCGGCCGGGGCGACCTGGCGGCCGCAGATCAGCCGCTCGAGCACCCAGTCGGCCCCGTTGATCGCCGGAGAACGGGCACATCCCGGCAGGCCGATGACCGGGCGGTCGCCGAGATATCCGTAGAACAGCAGGTTGCCCGGATCGACCGGCATGCCGAAATGGCTGACCTCGCCGCCCGCCGCGCGCAGCGCCTCGGGGGCAACGTCGTGCAGATCCGAGGTGGCCGAGCCGGTGAGGATGAGGAGGATGTCGCCCGATGCCTTGCGGATTGCCTCGGCCAGCGGCTCGGTCCGGTGCGGGACCAGCACGCGCGGCCCGAGCTCGGTGCCGAAGCGGTCGAGGCGCGCCCGGGTGGCGCGACGGCCCTTGTCACCCGGATCGCCGCCCACCTCGGTCTCGATCAGCGTGGCGGTCTTCGCCACCGGCGCGTGCAGGCGCAGCGCACCGCCGCGCGCAGCAGCGCAGGCGGCCTCCAGCGCCGCCTCAGGCACCGCGTAGGAGATGATCTTGACCGTCGCCACCATGGCGCGGGGCGCGCAGCGCTGCCAGGGGCGCAGCGTCGCCACGGTGATCATCGGATGCACCGCGTTGACGGCATTGATACGCTCCGCGTCCACCTCCAGCACACCGGGTGCGAGCGCGTGCAGGTTGACCCGTCCGGTGGTCGCCGGGCCGATGCGCAGCTGCGCGCCGGCGGGATCGGGCAGCAGCGCCTCGGCCAGCCGCTGCGCCGCCTGATCCTCCGGCACGTCGCCGGCCCCGAGCCGCGCAACGATGACCTCGACGAGGCCAGCCTCGCGCAGCTTCGCGAGGTCCGCGCCGGTCAGCACATGGCCCTTCTTCAGCTTCGCGCCGGGCACCGCGACCGAATGGGCCAGCACCGCGCCCTCGGCATCGGCCAGCGCCACGGGGCCGAATTTCATGCGCCCTTCCTCAGCACGCGGGTCATCTCGGCAAGGATCGACACGGCGATCTCCGCCGGACCCGAGGCGCCGATGTCGAGCCCGATGGGGCCGTGGATCAGCCCGATCTCGGCCTCGGTGAAGCCCGTCTCCGAGAGCCGCGCCACGCGCTTGGCATGGGTGCGGGTGGAGCCGAGCGCGCCGATGTAGAACACCTTCGAGCGCAGCGCCGCCTCGATCGCCGGGTCGTCGAGCTTGGGGTCGTGGGTCAGCAGCACCAGCGCGGTGCGGGTGTCGAGGCCCAGTTTCGTCACCGCCTCGTCCGGCCAATCGTCGAGGATGGTCTCCCCGGGAAAGCGCGCCTCGGAGCCGAAGGCCCCGCGCGGGTCGATCAGCACCGGATCGTAGCCGGCGATGCGCGCCATGGGCAGCAGCGCCTGCGCGATATGCACCGCGCCGACCACCAGCAGCCGCAGCGGCGGATTGTGGATGGCGACGAAGGTCCGGCTCTCCTCGGCGAAGCCCGAGCGGTCCATGCGGAAGGCCGTCTTGTGCCCGTCGTAGGCAAGCGCGCGCGCCTGGCTGTCGAGGTCGACGACGTAGGCCACCGGGGTGCGGGCGGCGCGGGCCTCGCAGAGCTCGGCCAGCAGCGCCTCGGGCAGCGCCGTGCCCACCGGCTCGACGAGCACACGGATCGTGCCGCCGCAGGCCAGGCCAACGGCGAAGGCATCATCGTCCGAGACGCCGAACTCCAATTCGCGGGACTTGCCCTCGTCCAGCGCCTCAAGCGCCTCGACGATCACCGCCCCCTCGACGCAGCCACCCGAGACCGAGCCCTCGATCTCGCCGTCACCGGATATGGCAAGCTGCGCGCCGGTGCGGCGCGGGGCGGAGCCCCAGGTCTGGATCACCGTGGCCAGCGCGGCCCTGCGGCCCTCGCGGTGCCAGGCAAGCGCGGTTTCTGGGATGGCGTCGAAATCGCGGATGCTCGCGGCTTTCGGATCGGTCGTGCTGTCGGTCATGACAAACGCTCCTCCGCGTCTGGGTTGCGGCCTAGGGCGGTGGCTCCGCCCCTGCGCTCAGTTTTCCTGTTGGTAAACCGCCGAGACCTCGGCGCGGATGATGCGGGCGATGAGCGCGCAATCCTCGAGGCTGAAGGTCAGCGGCAGGCGCATGTCGAGAATGCCGGTCAGGATGCGGTCGGTGGCGGGCATCGGCTCGGACGGGGCGTAGCGCCAGCTGTCGTAACGCGAGGTAAAGGCCACGGGTTCCTGCCCCCCGAACCACTTCAGCTCGACGCCGCGCGCGGCGCAGCGGGAAAGCACCTCGCCGATCGCCCCGGGCGTCCAGTCCAGCAGCAGCGCCTGGATCGAGGAGCCGACGAACCGCTCGGGCGCAGGGCGGTCGATCACCGTCAGGCCGGGGGTGCCCCGCAGACCGTCCTCGACCACCCGGTAGCGGTCGTTCCAGCGCGCGATCTGCGCCGGCAGATCGGCAAGTTGCGGGCGCAGCAGCGCGGCGCGCAGGTTGTCCATCCGGCCCGAGACATTGGGAGTGAGGTATTTCACCCGCTCGAAGACCTCCGGCCCGGGCGCAGCAAGATGGCGCTCGTAGAGCATGTAGCTGCCCGAGAGCATCACCGCGCGCGCGGCGAGATCCTCGTCATCGGTGACCAGAAAGCCGCCTTCGCCCGAGTTCATGTGCTTGTAGGTCTGCGTCGAGTAGCAGCCGATCGACCCATGCCGCCCCGAGGGCGTGCCGTTCCAGGATGCCCCCATGGTATGGGCGCAATCCTCGATCACCTGCACCCCGGCGGCGTCGCAGAGCGCCATCAGGCGGTCCATGTCGCACAGGTGCCCGCGCATATGGCTGAGCATGAGCACCCGCGCCTGCGGCAGCTTGGCGGCGAGATCGTCGAGGTCGATCACCAGATCCTCGGTCACGCCGACGAAGACCGGCACCGCGCCCAGGGCGGCGATCGCCCCCGGCACCGGCGCGAGGGTGAAGGCATTGGTCAGCACCTTGTCGCCGGGCTGCACCTCGAGCGCACGCAGGGCGCAGCCGAGCGCATAGCCGCCCGAGGCCACGGCGACGCAGTACCGCGCGCCGGTGAAGGCGGCGAACTCCTGCTCGAGCAGCGCGGTCTCGGCGGTCTCGCCGGCGGCGGTGTTGTAGCGGTGCAGCCGGCCATGGCGCAGCACCTCCAGCGCCGCGGCGATCCCTGCCTCGGGGATCGGCTCCTGCTGGGTGAAGCTGCCGGTGAACCGTTCCGGCGCGAAGCTGTCGATCATGGGCGTCTCGGTCATGGGGCATTGATGCGCCCGCACCGCCCCGCGGTCAATGCGGAACGGATCACGCGGATGTGCCCGCCCGGTCCGGCGCGGTCAGCAGCGCGTGGCAGGCCTCGAGCGCGGCGCGCACCGGCGGGTCATGGCGGGCCTCGTGGTGGGCGACGAGCCATTCGTCGTGGCAGAGCGTCTCGATGGGGTCCGACAGGCGCAGGAGGCCGGGCTCCGTGTCACCGGCGAAACAGGGCATGACGATGCGGGCGACCCCCGCCAGCGCCATATCGAGCGCCAGCCGCGCGTCGGATGCATGGGTGACGATCTCGTCCGGGTGGGTTTCGCGCAGCCAGCGTTCCGAGGGTGTGGTTGCGGCACCGGGCGGCAGAGTCACGTAGCCCTGCACCTGCGCGTCCCGTCCGTAGGCGGCATAGGCCAGCCGCCGGGTGCGGCGGCCCGCAAGCCAGGGCTGCTCGGGCCGGCGGTTGCGCACGCCGATGTCGGCGGCGCGGCGGGCAATGTCGAGATCGGCGTTGGAGGCGGTGAACTCCGACAGCCACGGTGCCTCCGGCGACCAGACCCCCGCCAGCCCGCGTGCGAGGAAGCGCGAGGTCCAGAGCCCGGCGGTGATCCGCACGCGCACCGGCCCGGCAGCGCCCTGCCGCCAGCGCCCGAGCCGGGCAGAAACCTCGCGCAATCCGCGCATCTCCTCGGCCAGCTGACGGCCCTCCGACGTGAGCCCGTAGCGCTGTGCACCGCGCTGGAAGAGCTGCTGGCCGAGCTGTCGCTCGAGCTCGGTCATGCGGCGGCTGAGGGTGGGCTGGCTCGCCCCGCTGCGCTTTGCCGCCCCCGCAAGCGTGCCCGCGTCGGCCACCGCAAGGAACAGCGCGATGTCGTCGAGGCTGGGAGTGGTTTTCATTTCTGAAAGTCTCCTTCGCATCTTCGCGGCTAACGGCCCGCCACTTACCCAAACATACTGGAGTCAGGCGAGGTACACCTTTCAATATCAGAAGGAGGACGCTCATGCAGGTGCTTTTGCAGCCAATGCGCAAGGCGCGTCAGCCCGACACCGAATACGCCCGCGAGCGGGCCGCCGCGCAGGCGGAGGTCACAAGGATCCGACGGGCGAAACGACGTCACGCACTGGGAATGCCGCTGCGGGTCGCCCGCAAGCTGCCGAAGCTGCTGCGCGGGATACCGGCAAGGGTCGCCCGGCTCAGCCGATGAGCCGCGCCACCGCCCCGGCCAGCTCGTCGAAATGGCCGATCATCGCCTCGGGCTCCAGCGCCGAGACCGCCTCGCCATCGGGGCCGAAGCCGACGAGGATGCAGGGCACGCCCGCAGCCCGCGCAGTGTTGCGGTCGGTCGCGGTGTCTCCGACAAGAAGGCTCTGCGAGACCTGTCCACCGGCGCGCTCCACGGCAGCGACGTAGGGCGCGGCGTCGGGCTTGCGCACAGGCAGGGTGTCGGCGCCGATCAGCGCATCGAAATGCGCCCGCGCGCCCATGCGCTGCATCAGCGTTTCAGCCAGCCCCTCGGGCTTGTTGGTGCAGATGCTGACCTTGTAGCCCGCCTCGCGCAGCCCCGCGACCGCCTCGAGCGCGCCGGGGTAGAAGCGGGTGTAGCGGTCGATCGCCTCGCCGTAGACCGTCAGCAGCTCGGGGTACCAGCGCGCGATCAGCTCCTCGGAGAACGCCTCGGCACGCTCCAGCCCGGCAGTCAGCATCGCCCGTCCGCCCTTCACCGCGATCCCGGCGTCGGCCTGCGGATCGAGCCGCACCTCTAGCCCCATGCCTTCGAAACAGGCGTTGGCGGCGGCGATCAGGTCGCCGCTGGTGTCGGCAAGCGTGCCGTCGAGATCGAAGACCACCGTGCGCATTCTGCTTGTCCCTTTCGCCCCGCCCTGTCACAGGCTGAAATCCAACGTGACATGGGGCACCTTGCCCCCCTGCCCCAAGCGGATAAAACGGGCGCAGGCAGAAGACAAACAGGAAACCGCATGAGCATCGCGCTGATCCTCCTTGCCGCGGGCAAGGGCACCCGGATGGACTCCGACCTCCCCAAGGTGCTGCACCGCCTCGGCCAGGCCCCGCTGCTGTGGCATGCGCTGCGCGCCGGCCAGGCGCTGGAGCCCTCGCGCTCGGTGGTGGTCGCCGGGCATGGCGCCGAGGAGGTCACCGCCTCCACCGCCGACTTCGCCCCCGAGGCGCAGGTGGTGATCCAGTCCGAGCAGCTCGGTACCGCCCATGCCGTGGCGCAGGCGAAACCCGTGCTGGACGGCTTCGACGGCGACGCGCTGGTGCTCTACGGCGACACGCCCTTCATCTCCGAGGAGACGCTGGAGGCGATGCGAGAGGCGCGCGCGCAGCACGACGTCGTGATTCTTGGCTTCGAAGCCGCCGATCCGGGCCGCTACGGCCGGCTGGTTACTCAGGGCGACGCGCTGGAGCGGATCGTCGAGTTCAAGGATGCCTCCGACGCCGAGCGCGCCATCACCCTGTGCAACTCGGGCGTGGTCTGCGCCGGCAGCAAGACGCTTTTCGATCTGATCGATGCCGTGGGCAACGACAACGCCTCGGGTGAATACTATCTCACCGACATCGTCGAGATCGCCCGGTCGCGAGGCCTTTCGGCGGGTGTCGTGCGCTGCGATGAAGCCGAGACGCTGGGCATCAACTCCCGCGCCGAGCTGCGCGCCGCCGAGGCCGCCTTCCAGGCCCGCAAACGCGCCGAACTGCTGGACGAGGGCGTGCTGATGACCGCCCCCGACACCGTCTTCTTCGCCTGGGACACCTACATTGGCCGCGACGCCGAGATCGAACCCAACGTGGTCTTCGGCCCCGGCGTGACCGTCGAGACCGGCGCCCGCATCCGCGCCTTCAGCCATCTCGAGGGCTGCCACGTCAGCCGCGGCGCCATCGTCGGCCCCTATGCCCGCCTTCGCCCCGGCGCCGAGCTGGCCGAGGAGGTGCACGTGGGCAACTTCGTCGAGGTAAAGAACGCCTATCTGGCGGAGGGCGTGAAGGCCAACCACCTCACCTATATCGGCGATGCCGACATCGGCGAGCGGACCAACATCGGCGCCGGCACCGTCACCTGCAATTACGACGGCTTCTTCAAGCACCGCACCACCATCGGCAAGAACGCCTTCATCGGCTCCGACACCATGCTGGTCGCCCCGGTCACCGTCGGCGACGGCGCGATGACAGGCTCCGGCTCGGTGGTGACCGAGGACGTGCCCGCTGGCGCGCTGGCGCTGGGACGCACGAAACAGGTGACCAAGCCGGGCTTCGCGACTCGCCTTCGCGACATGCTGAAGGCCAAGAAAGCGGCGCAGAAAACCGCCCCCAAAGACGCCAAGGGAGAATAAGCACATGTGCGGAATCGTCGGCGTTCTGGGCAAGCACGAGGTTGCCCCCATGCTGGTCGAGGCGCTCAAGCGTCTCGAGTACCGCGGCTATGACAGCGCGGGCATCGCCACCGTGCAGAACGGCAAGCTCGACCGTCGCCGCGCCGTCGGCAAGCTGGTGAACCTGCAGGATTTGCTGGTGCACGAGCCGCTGGCGGGCAAGGCTGGGATCGGTCACACCCGCTGGGCCACCCATGGCGCCCCCACCGAGCGCAACGCCCACCCGCACCGGGCGGGCAAGGTCTCGGTCGTGCACAACGGCATCATCGAGAACTTCCGCGAGCTGCGCGAGGAACTTGCCCGCGCCGGCCTCGCCCCCGAGACCGACACCGACACCGAGACCGTCGCCATGCTGGTCTCGCACTACCTCGGCACTGGCCTGAGCCCAGTCGAGGCGGCCTCGAAGGCGCTGGGACGGCTTGAGGGCGCCTTCGCCCTCGCCTTCCTCTTCGATGGCGAGGAGGACCTCATCGTCGCCGCCCGCAAGGGCTCGCCGCTGGCCATCGGCCATGGCTCGGGCGAAATGTTCGTGGGCAGCGACGCCATCGCCCTCGCCCCGATGACCGACCGCATCACCTACCTTGAGGAAGGCGACTGGGCCGTGGTGACCCGCGCCGGCGCCGAGATCTTCGACGAGACCGGCACGCCGGTGGAGCGCGAGATCAAGCAGGTACGCCTCGACCAGACGCAGGTCGACAAGGCCGGCTACAAGCACTTCATGGCCAAGGAGATCGCCCAGCAGCCGACCGTGCTGGCCGAGGCGCTCGGCGCCTACCTCAAGGGCGACGAGATCGTGCTGCCTGCTCCCGGGCTGGACTTCGCCGAGGTCGACCGGCTGGTGCTGGTTGCCTGCGGCACCGCCTATTACGCCTGCCTGACCGCCAAGTACTGGTTCGAGAAGCTGGCGCGTATCCCGGTCGAGGTGGATATCGCCTCGGAATTCCGCTACCGCGAGCCCCCCGTGACCAAGGGCACCGTGGCGCTCTTTGTCAGCCAGTCGGGCGAGACCGCCGACACCCTCGCGGCGCTGCGCTACTGCGCCGGTCGGGCCGACAGGATCGTCTCGGTGGTCAATGTCGAGACCTCGACCATCGCGCGCGAGAGCGATCTGGCGCTGCCGATCCACGCCGGCGTCGAAGTGGGCGTCGCCTCGACCAAGGCCTTCACCTGCCAGCTCAACGTGCTGCTGCTGCTCGCCATCAAAGCCGCCGAGGCGCGCGGGCGCATGGCCTCCGCCGAGAAGTCCGAGCTGCTGGCGCAGCTGCGCGCCCTGCCCGGCCTGTTCAACGCCGCGCTCGACCGTGACGAGACCATCGCCAGCGCCGCGCGGCAGATCGCCGAGGCGCGCGACGTGCTCTTCCTCGGCCGCGGCATGATGTATCCGCTGGCCCTCGAAGGCGCGCTGAAGCTCAAGGAGATCAGCTATATCCACGCCGAGGCCTATGCGAGCGGAGAACTGAAGCACGGGCCGATCGCGCTCATCGACAAGTCGGTGCCGGTGATCGTCATGGCCCCCCGCGACGGGCTCTTCGACAAGACCGTGTCGAACATGCAGGAGGTGATGGCGCGCGGCGGCAAGGTCTGCCTGATCTCCGACGCGCGTGGGATCGAGGAGGCCGGGGACGGCATCTGGCAGAGCATCACCCTGCCCGAGGTCGACGAGCGCCTTGCGCCGTTGCTTTACGCGCTGCCGGCGCAGCTTCTGGCCTATCACGCCGCCATCGCCAAGGGCACCGACGTCGACCAGCCGCGCAACCTCGCGAAATCGGTGACGGTGGAGTAAACGGCGCCCCGGTCCCAGGCAGAGGGGGCCCTGCCCCCGTCCGCTTCGCGGACTCCCCCGGGATATTTGAACCATGTGGAAGCGCTGAATGGAAAAGCCCCGGAGGTCTGCGCGACCCCGGGGCTTCTTCTCTTTCCAAATACGCAGGCCCGGCAGCTCCGCCGGGCGCAACCAAGGGCAACGGTTCAGGCGAAGAGCTCGTGCGCCAGCTCCAGCGCCTCGACCAGCGTGTCGACCTCGGCCTCGGTGTTGTAGAGCCCGAAGGACGCCCGGCAGGTGGCCGAGACGCCGAGGTGATCCATCAGCGGCCCGGCGCAATGGTGGCCCGCGCGCACCGCGACGCCCTTCTTGTCGAGGATCGTCGAGATGTCATGCGCATGCGCCGCGCCGTCGAGCGTGAAGGAAAAGATCGCCGCCTTGCCGGGCGTCGTGCCCTGCACGTTGAGCCAGTTCAGCCCCTGCAGCTTCGAGGCGGCATATTTCGCGAGTTTGGCCTCATGCGCGGCGATGTTCTCCATGCCGAGGCCCATCATGTACTCCAGCGCCACGCCAAGCCCGATCTGCTGCACGATGCCGGGAGTGCCGGCCTCGAACTTCATCGGCGGCTCGGCATAGGTGATGCCGTCCTTGTGGACCTCGCGGATCATGTCGCCGCCGCCCATGAAGGGCTGCATCTCGGTCTGGCGTTCCTTGCGGATCCAGATCGCGCCGGAGCCCGAAGGGCCGTAGAGCTTGTGGCCGGTGATGGCGTAGAAGTCGCAGCCGAGATCCTCGACATCGACCGGCATGTGCACGGCGCCCTGCGAGCCATCGACCAGCACCGGCACGCCCTTCTCACGCGCGCCCGCGGCGATCGCCTTGATGTCGACCACCGTGCCCAGCACGTTCGACACCTGCGTGACGGCGATCAGCTTGGTCTTCGGGGTGATCGCATCGAGCACCGCCTGCGGGTCGAGAGCGCCGCTGGCGTCAACGTCGACCCATTTGATCACCACGCCCTGCCGCTCGCGCAGGAAGTGCCAGGGCACGATATTGGCGTGGTGCTCCATCACCGACAGGATGATCTCGTCGCCGGCCTGCATGCGCTGCATGGCCCAGCCGTAGGCGACGAGGTTGATGCCCATGGTCGAGCCGTTGGTGAAGACCACCTCTTCCTCGTCCTTCGCGCCGAGGAAGCGCGCAATGGTTCCGCGCACGCCCTCGTATTTCTCGGTGGCGAGGTTCGACAGGTAGTGCAGCCCGCGGTGCACGTTGGAATATTCCTCGGCATAGCCGCGGGTCACAGCGTCGATCACCACCTGCGGCTTCTGCGCCGAGGCACCATTGTCGAGATAGGTCAGCGGCTTGCCGTTCACCTCGCGGGCGAGGATCGGAAAGTCTTCGCGGATTTTCTGCACGTCATACATAGCTAGCCATCCCGTTCGGGCCTACTCCCATCAGGGAGACGATCATCATCAGCGCCGCGACCAGCACCGCGGTCGCGAGTATCAGCACCAGAAGTGCCTTTAAAGGGCTGCCGAACCCATGCGCCTCGTCGATAAAGCACACGAGGATCCACAGCCCCGCGAGCAGCGCGGCCAGCACCAGCAACACCGCCAGCCCGCCCGAGACGGCCCCGACCAGCGCCACACCGACCTGCGCCACCGCGCGCAAACCCTGCAGCCAGATCAGCAGCACCGCCACCTCTTCGAGCCGGGCCGTACCGCCGAAGCTGCGTCCGGCCCAGGTCAGCGCCCCGATGGTCCCAGCCAGCATCACCGCCAGCAGCAGCCCCATCGAGACCGGCATCAGCCCGCCCATCGCCGCCAGCTCGCCGCCCATCTGCATCAAGCCGACGATCAGCGCGTTCAGCACCACCACGAGGCCGAAGCCGGTCAGCAGCACCTCGCGCGACAGCTGCAGGCCGAGCAGCATCCGCGCCACCTCGCGCGGCGCGACCAGGGTCTGCCAGGCCAGAGACAGAAAACCCGCCACGGTCATGCGGCGGGCCGTTCGGCCATCTGGTCGGCTGGCCATTCGGCCACCCTCAGCGAACTGACCCAGAACCACAGGAACACCAGGAACCACAGCAGCCCGACGAGCGAGAGCTGCACGCCCTGCCCCACGAACCCCGCCACAAGCCCGTTGAGCAGCAGCAGCGGGCTGGCCGCAACCAGCGCCCAGAAGAGCGCCAGCCGTGCGCCGTAGCCGGTGCCACGGCCGCGGAAGAGCTTTGCCACCAGGTGGCTCAGCGCCGCCAGCACGTAGAGCGCAAGCGGCAGGATCACCATGCAGGCGAGCAGCGAGGCGCCCATGAGCGGGTTGAGCTCGCTGCCCTCGAGATGCGCCTGCCGCGCGAGCGCCGGCATCTGCGCGACGAAGAACATCGCGCAGGCTGCCATGACGAACATCAGCGCCCGGTCCTCGCGGGGGCCCTGCGACAGCAGGCGGCGCATCACCGCGCCTGGCCCCCGGTAGGTGGCGACGATCTCGCGCGAGAGCGACATCAGCCGCGGCGACGGCCCAGCCAGGCCGCGACCAACTCGTTGATCTCTTCCTGGATGCCTTCGTCCTCGACCTCCTGCACCGCCTCGGCGATGAAGGCGATGGTCAGCAGATCCTCGGCGATGCCGCGCGGCACGCCGCGGGCGCGCAGGTAGAACAGGCCGTCCTCGTCGATCGCGCCCGAGGTGGAGCCGTGCGAGCAGGCCACGTCGTCGGCGTAGATCTCGAGTTCCGGCTTGGCGAGGAACTGGCTGTCATCGTCCAGAAGCAGCGACTGGCTGATCTGGTAGCCGTCGGTCTTCTGCGCGTCGGGCTTGACCAGGATCTTGCCCTGGAAGACGCCGGTGGCGCCATTGCGCAGCACCTTCTTGAACACCTGGCGGCTTTCGCAGTTCACCGCGTCGTGGGTGATGAACACCGTGTCGTCGTGGTGGAAGTCACCGTCGCCCATGCAGGCGCCCGCGACGTGGCACACTGCGTCGTCGCCGGTCAGCTCGAGCACGCACTCGTTGCGGGTCAGCACGCCGTTCACCGTGAGGGTGAAGGTCTTGAAGGTGCTCTCGGTGCCGAGGCGGCCGAAGATATGCGTCGCGGCGCGGCGCTCGTGGTCACGGCCCTGAACCCGGATGTGGTGGAAGCCGGCACCGTCGGCGACGTCCACTTCCATCACCTTGTTGAAGCGCGCTGCGGCGGGACCGGATTCCAGCACCGTCACGTCGCCGCCCTCTTCGACCTTCACCACGTGGTGCAGGATCGCGTCCGAGGAGTCGTCCTCGTGGCGATAGAGCAGGTGCAGCGGCTTGGCGACCTTGCCGGTCACGCGGATCAGCAGGCCGTCGGTCGCGAAGGCGGTGTTGAGCGCGGCGAGCGGGCGCTCGACCGGGCTCTGGCCGTTTGCTTCCAGCGTGCCATAGAGGTCCTTGGCCCAATGGATGTCCGAGGCTTCCGACAGGCGCTCGATGGTCAGCCCTTCGAGGGCCAGGTCATCGGAGTGCTCGGCGCTGAACACACCGTCGACGAAGACCACCTTGAGGCGGTCGCGCTCGCCGAAGACCGGCGCTTCGTCGGTGACGTTGAGCACGGCGGCCGAGGGGGCCTCGACAGCGGTCAGCGTGTCGGGACGGGTGTATTTCCAGTACTCGTCGCGGGCCCCGGGCAGGCCCATGGCCTGCACGCGCGCCAGCGCCGCCTCGCGGGCCGGACGCGACCAGCCGCCCTCGGGCAGGCTGAGCGCGGCCAGACGCGCGTCGGTCGCGGTCTGCTTGACTTGGGGAAGTGCCATTACGCCTGCTCCTCGATCAGGTCTGCGTAGCCGTTGTGCTCGACCTCGAGCGCCAGCTCGGGGCCGCCGGTCTTGATGATGCGGCCGTTCGACATGATGTGCACCACGTCCGGTTTGATGTGGTCGAGCAGGCGCTGGTAGTGGGTGATCACGAGGAAGGAACGGCCTTCGCCGCGCAGCGCGTTCACGCCATCGGCGACCAGCTTCATGGCGTCGACGTCGAGGCCGGAGTCGGTCTCGTCGAGGATGCACATCTTCGGCTCGAGCATCGCCATCTGCAGGATCTCGTTGCGCTTCTTCTCACCGCCGGAGAAGCCGACGTTGACCGGGCGCTTGAGCATCTCGGCGTCGATCTTCAGCGACTTGGCCTTCTCGCGAACGACCTTGAGGAACTCGGTCGAGGACATTTCTTCCTGGCCGCGCGCCTTGCGCTGTGCGTTCACCGCGGTGCGCAGGAAGGTCATGTTGCCGACGCCGGGGATTTCCACCGGGTACTGGAACGCCAGGAAAAGCCCCGCCGCGGCGCGCTCTTCGGGCTCCATCTCGAGGATGTCCTCGCCTTCCAGCAGCGCCTCGCCGCCGGTGACCTCGTAGCCGTCCTTGCCCGAGAGCACATAGGACAGCGTGGACTTGCCCGAGCCGTTCGGGCCCATGATCGCGTGCACCTTGCCCGGCTCCACGGTCAGGTCCACACCCTTGAGGATCTGCTTGTCCTCTTCTTCCAGCTTCACCTGAAGGTTCTTGATTTCCAGCATAGGTTTCCCTCCTTGGGGGTGCGGTCAGGGCCGCACGGTCAGTTTCATGATCCGCAGCAGATCCTTCACCGGGAAGGCCTGAGGGACGATCTCGAACCGGGCCATGCGGCCGGTCATTTGCGGTCGGCCGAGCCAGTGCTCGACCTTGTGATAATGTTTCCGCGGCGCGTAGTCGTCGAAGAGCAGCACCAGCGGTTTCTCAGCCCTGAAGGCGGCGGCAAGCGCGCAGCCCTCGCGAAAGCGGCCATCCACCAGCACCACGTCGGGCTGGCGAAACTCGGGCAGTTCCCAGACCTTCAGCGGGTACTCCGGGAAGCTGCGCCACTCGATCTCGTCGACCGGGTGGCCCCATTCCTTGGTCGGCCCGATGTCGGACCAGATGATGTCCACCTCGGTCCCCTCGGCAGGCGGGGTCTCGGTGAACCAGCGGCGCATCATCTGCGCCCAGTCCCTGTCCGACTCGACCGAGAAGACGGTCTTGCCGGGCATCTCGCCGGCCAGAACGGTCGAGCCGCCCGAGCCGTATTCGAGGATCACCTCCGCACGCTGGTATTCCGCGCGCAGCAGCGCCACCTCCGCCTCGGGCAGGGTCAGCTCGGGCCGGGTCAGCAGCTCGGTCATGGCGTGATCACCACGGCCGTGCCCGATACCGAGACCATAAGCATCGAGTCGCCCACCACCTCGTAGTCGAGATCGGCACCGACCACCGCGTTTGCCCCGAGCGCGATCGCGCGCTCCTTGAGCTCGCGCATCGCCACGTCGCGGGCATCCTGCAGCTTCGCCTCGTAGGCGCCGGAGCGCCCGCCGATGACGTCGGTGACCCGGGCGAAGAGATCGCGCACCACGTTGGCCCCCATGATCGCCTCGCCCACGACCACGCCCTTGTAGGACGTGATGCGGTGGCCTTCGACGTTCGGGGTGGTGGTGACGATCATCTGCCGGCCCTCAGCCCAGGAAGTACTGGAACGCCATCATGACGATCAGCGCCAGCCCGGCGGCCGCGCTCGCGGTAAGCATCACCGAATTGGCCAGCAGCCCCTCGGTGTTGCCCTTGCGCTTGCGCATGCCCAGACCGATCAGCACACCGAGAAAGATCCCGATGGCCGCCCCGGCGGAGTCGAGTACCAGCTGTTGCAGCATCCGGCGTCTCCCCTTCGGCGGGCCTTAGCCCACCGAGCCTTCGAGCGAGATGGCGACGAGCTGCTGGGCTTCCATGGCGAACTCCATGGGCAGCGCCTGCAGCACTTCCTTGCAGAAGCCGTTGACCACCAGGGCCACCGCCTCTTCCTCGTCCATGCCGCGCTGGCGGCAGTAGAAGAGCTGGTCGTCGTCCACCTTCGAGGTGGTCGCCTCGTGCTCGACGCGCGAGGAGTTGTTCTTCACCTCGATGTAGGGAACCGTGTGGGCCCCGCACTTGTCACCGATCAGCAGGCTGTCGCACTGCGTGTAGTTGCGCGAGTTCTTCGCCTTCGGGTGCATCGACACGAGACCGCGATAGGTGTTCTGCGCCACGCCTGCCGAGATGCCCTTCGAGACGATCCGGCTCTTGGTGTTCTTGCCAAGGTGGATCATCTTGGTGCCGGTGTCGGCCTGCTGGTGGTTGTTGGCGATGGCGATCGAGTAGAATTCGCCCTGGCTCTCGTTGCCGCGCAGGATGCACGACGGGTACTTCCAGGTCACGGCCGAGCCGGTCTCGACCTGGGTCCACATCACCTTGGCGCGGTCGCCACGGCAGTCGGCCCGCTTGGTGACGAAGTTGTAGATGCCGCCCTTGCCGTCCTCGTCGCCGGGGAACCAGTTCTGGACGGTCGAGTATTTCACCTCGGCGTCTTCCTCGATGATGATCTCCACCACCGCCGCGTGCAGCTGCGCGGTGTCACGCTTCGGCGCGGTGCAGCCCTCGAGGTAGGACACGTAGGAGCCCTTGTCCGCGATGATCAGCGTACGCTCGAACTGGCCGGTGTTCTCGGCGTTGATGCGGAAATAGGTCGACAGCTCCATCGGGCAGCGCACGCCCGGCGGCACGTAGACGAAGGAGCCGTCCGAGAAGACCGCCGAGTTCAGCGTGGCGTAGAAGTTGTCCGACACCGGCACGACGGAGCCAAGGTACTTCTTGACCAGCTCGGGGTGCTTCTTGATGGCCTCGGAGATCGAGCAGAAGATCACGCCCGCCTTCTCCAGCTCCTTCTGGAAGGTGGTGCCCACCGAGACGGAGTCGAAGACCGCGTCGACGGCGACCTTGCGGCCCGAGCTTGCGGTCTCGGACAGCTCCGAGACGGCATCCTTGCCCGCGTCGGCAGGGGCGGCGTTCTCGGCGCCCTCGACACCTGCGAGGATCATCTGCTCCTTGAGCGGGATGCCGAGCTTTTCATAGGTCGCCAGCAGCTTGGGATCGACCTCGTCCAGCGACTTGGGCTTGGTCTCCATGCTCTTGGGGCGCGCATAGTAATACTGCTTCTGGAAGTCCATCTTGGGATAGTCGACCATCGCCCAGGTAGGCTCTTCCTTCTGCAGCCAGCGGCGGTAGGCCTCGAGGCGCCATTCGGTCATCCACTCGGGCTCTTCGTTCTTCGACGAAATCAGACGCACGATGTCCTCATTGAGGCCCATCGGCGCGTATTCCATCTCGATGTCGGTGTCCCAGCCGTACTTGTAGGTCGAGACGGCCTCGACCGCGTCCACGGTCTCCTGCTCGACACCTTCCTTCACGGTGATGTTGTCAAAAGCTGCCATCAGCCTTTATCTCCTGTCGTCCCGGGGCGCACCATGCGGGCTGCCCTGCGTTTCCGGTGACGCGCGTGGCCTCAGGAGGCCGGCGCGTATTTCTTCCGATACTGACGTGCCCAGGCCTCGGCGAAGCGCAGCACGTCCTCTTCCCGTGTCGTCGGGCCCAGGCTCACGCGGATCGCGCTGCCGGCCACGTCGTCGTCAAATCCCATTGCCCGCAGCACGCGGGAGGCGCGGACCTTGCCGCTGGAACAGGCCGATCCCGCCGAGATCGCGAAACCGGCGAGGTCCATCTGCATCACCTGCGTCTCTCCCTTCCAGCCCGGCAGGGCGAAGCAGGAGGTGTTCGGCAGGCGCGGCGCACCATTCCCGACAAAAATAGTCTCTGGAGCGGCAGCCGCAATAGCGTTTTCTAGAATTGTTCTAAGTTTTTCGATTCCTGTCCATACGTCATCGGCCAGATCACGCGCGGCTGCCTCTGCGGCTGCGCCAAATCCCGCTATGCCGACCAGGTTCTCGGTGCCGGCCCGCCGGCCCATCTCCTGGCCGCCGCCTTTCATCTGAGGCGGCAGATCGGTGCCGCGCCTCATCACCAGCGCCCCGATTCCCTTCGGCCCGCCCAGCTTGTGCGCCGAGACGATGGCCATCTGCGCGCCGGACCAGTTGAAGGCGAAAGGGAGCTTGCCGAAGACCTGCGTGGCATCGACCACGGCCAGCCCCTGCGGCAGCTCCTGCACGACGCCGGTCTCGGAATTCGCCGCCTGAAGGGCAGTCACCGCCGGATCGCTTACGGTCACCCGCCCCTGCCCGTCCACCGGCAGATCGCAGGTGAGCCAGGCCGCCATGGCGTCATGCTCGATGTCGGCACCATGCAGCCCGCGCCCGGCGCAGGCCAGCGCCGCGGCCTCTGTGGCCCCCGAGACAAAGACCACATCGGCCCCGTCGGCCCCAAGCGCCGAGGCGACCTGTGCCCGCGCCGTCTCCATCAGGCTCTTGGCGGCGCGCCCCTCGGCATGCACCGACGAAGGGTTCCCCACCACGTCCATCGCCGCGATCATCGCGTCGCGCGCCTCGGCGCGCAGCGGCGCCGTGGCATTCCAGTCGAGATAGGCCCGCGTCACGCCGCCCCTCTTTCATTGTTCCACAAATACGCAGCCCGCCGCCCGGGCGGACCCGCTTCAGACCTCGGCCGCACCCACCTGAACCGCCGGCACCTCGTCCTGCTCGTCGACCACATCGAAGAGCGAGGGCACAGCCGGACAGGGCGCCAGCGCGTTGCCGACCACATCCGAGAGCCGCGCCTGGTGCAGGTAGACGTAGACATGCGCCGAGAGCGACTGCCAGAGCCGGTTCGACAGCGACTGCGCGCGGCTGCCCGAGGCCCCCCCCGAGGCACCCGCCCCCTTGTGCATCGCGTCCACCGTCTCGTCGACCGCCCCGAGGATATCGACCACGCGGATTTCGTCGGGCGTGCGCGCCAGGCGGTAGCCGCCACCGGGACCACGGACCGAGGCCACCAGACCCGCGCGCCGCAACTTGACGAAGAGCTGCTCGAGATAGGGCAGAGAAATGTCCTGACGCTTCGAGATATCGCCGAGCGTCACGAGGTCACCCTCGGGCTGCAGGGCGATATCGACCAGCGCGACCATCGCGTAACGTCCCTTGGTGCTCAGCTTCACGCGTGCCTCCCGGACGCGATCGCGCCCAACCGATTGACCTTGACCGGGCAATTGCATATCTGCAATCAAGCCCTCTCCCGTGCCCGCACGGGATTTAGAAACGTTCTAAAGTGCCGCAGAAATTTCGTCAACAATTTCGCGCACACCGATCAGGAGCACTTCCGCCCGATGCCCGAGGTCATTTTTCCCGGACCCGAAGGCCGCCTCGAAGGCCGCTATCATCCGCAGAAAGACAACGACGCCCCCATTGCCATCGTCCTGCATCCGCATCCGCAGTTCGGCGGGACGATGAACAACAAGGTCGTCTATAACCTTCACTACGCCTTCTACAACATGGGATTCACCGTGCTGCGGTTCAACTTCCGTGGCGTGGGGCGCAGCCAGGGCGAATACGACCAGGGCATCGGCGAGCTTTCGGACGCCGCCTCGGCGCTCGATTACCTGCAGTCGATGAACAACAACTCCAAGCACTGCTGGGTCGCCGGGTTCTCCTTCGGCGCCTGGATCGGCATGCAGCTGCTGATGCGCCGCCCCGAGATCACCGGCTTCGTCTCGGTCTCGCCGCCGGCGAACATGTACGATTTCTCCTTCCTCGCCCCCTGCCCCTCCTCGGGGCTGATCATCAACGGCACCAATGACCGCGTGGCGCCGCCCGCGGACACCACGACGCTGGTGAACAAGCTCAAGGAGCAGAAGGGTATCACCATCACCCACGACCAGGTGGAAGGTGCCGGGCACTTCTTCGAAGAGCCGCACATGGAGACGATGATCGACAGCGTCACCGGCTACGTGAAGCGGCGCCTGACCGAGACCACGCGCTGATCGAAGACCCCGAGGCCGGCCCCGCGCCGGCCTCTGCATTTCCGCCGCACCCCAGGGGCCGGCAGACCGCACACGACGACCACGCCCGAAGACACCACACCCCAAGACCATGCGACCAAGAGGAGCGCCCATGAGCCTGACCAACGAGCTTGCCGACAAGCTGGCCGAGGACACGTTCAAGGTGATGAAGCTCACCGGGGACGACCGCTTCTTCATGGAGGTCGCCAAGGTCATCGGCGCCTCCTCCACCACCCTTGAAGAGGCCTATCTCACCTCGGTGCGCGTGCGGCTCGCCGAGCGCCGGGCGCGGGCCTTCCTCGTCGAGCGGCTGAACGCCGCAAAGGCTGCTGGCGGCATCGACGAGACCGGGACCTCCGGAACATGAGCACTGACCGCCTCGACGCACAGATGGCCTTTCTCATCGAGGCAGGCCGCCTCTCCGCCGTGACCCGCGCCACCAAGACCTCGGACGGCGCGCGCTTCGAGAACTCCGCCGAGCACAGCTGGCACCTGGCGCTCTTCGCGCTTGTGCTGGGCGAGCATGCCCCGGAGGGGGTGACCATCGAGCGGGTCATCAAGATGCTGCTGCTGCACGACCTCGTGGAGATCGACGCCGGCGACAACCCGTTCTTCGGCGAGGTCGACGAGGCCGCCAAGGAGGCCGAGGAATCCGCCGCCGCCGACCGGCTCTTCGGCCTGCTGCCGGCCGACCAGGGCGCCTCGCTGCGCGCCCTCTGGGACGAGTTCGAGGCCAACGAGACCCCCGATGCGCGCTTCGCCAAGTCGGTGGACCGCTTCCAGCCGCCCAATATGAACCTCGTCACGCAAGGCGGTTCCTGGGTCGACTACAAGGTCAACTGGCCGGTCTTCGAGAAGAAGATGGCGCCGAAGATCAAGAGCGGCGCACCGAAGCTCTGGGACTGGCTCGCACCGAAGGTCGAGGCCTTCCTCGCGCGGCTCTCTCACTGAAATCTTGAAAGGGGGCGCTGCCCCCTCTTCGCCTGCGGCGAATTCACCCCCGGGATATTTGGACCATGTGGAAGCGGGCGAGTCCTGCCCTTCCATATGGTCCAAATATCCCGGGGGAGTCCGCGCCAGCGGGCGGGGGCAGAGCCCCCTGCTCTTCCGGCCGGCGCCTTCGCAGCCATGAAAAAAGGGCGCCTCGCGGGCGCCCCTTCGTGTTTCCGCACCTATGGCGATCTCAGAAGTGGATCGCGCGATCCCAGGCGTCGAGCACGCTCTCGTGCATCATCTCCGACAGCGTCGGGTGCGGGAAGACGGTGTTCATCAGATCCTCTTCGGTGGTCTCGAGCTGGCGGCCCACCACGTAGCCCTGGATCAGCTCGGTGACTTCCGCGCCGACCATGTGCGCGCCGAGAAGCTCGCCGGTCTTCTCGTCGAAGATCGTCTTGACCATGCCTTCCTGCTCGCCGAGCGCGATCGCCTTGCCGTTGCCGATGAAGGGGAAACGGCCGACCTTGATTTTGTAGCCGGCTTCCTTGGCCTTGGCCTCGGTCAGGCCGACCGAGGCGATCTGCGGGTGGCAATAGGTGCAGCCGGCGATAGACGAGGGCTCGACTGCGTGCGGGTGCCCGCCCGCGATAAGCTCGGCCACCATGACGCCTTCATGCGATGCCTTGTGCGCCAGCCAGGGTGCGCCGGCGATGTCGCCGATGGCGTAGACACCCTCGATGCCGGTACGGCAGTGCTTGTCCACCACCACATGGGTGCGCTCGACCTTCACGCCGAGCGCCTCGAGGCCCAGCCCCTCGGTGTTGCCGACGATGCCGACCGCCGAGATCACCGTGTCGAACTCTTCCTTGGTGGCCTTGCCGTTCTGCTCGATATGCGCGGTGACCTTGCCCTTGGCGCGGTCGAGCTGCTTGACCATGGTCTTCTCGCGGATGGTCATGCCCTGCTTCTCGAACTGCTTCTTGGCGAATTTCGAGATCTCCTCGTCCTCCACCGGCAGGATGCGGTCCATCACCTCGACCACCGTCGTATCGGCGCCGAGCGTGTTGTAGAAGCTGGCGAACTCGATGCCGATGGCGCCCGAGCCGATGACCAGCAGCTTCTTGGGCATGCGGCTCGGCACCAGCGCGTGCTTGTAGGTCCAGACGCAGTCGCCGTCGGCCTCGAGGCCGGGAAGCTCACGCGCGCGCGCGCCGGTCGCGATGACGATGTTCTTCGCGGTCAGCTCCTCGGTGCCCTTGTCGGTCTTGACCGTGACCTTGCCCTTGGCGGGGATGGTCGCCTCACCCATGATCGCGGTGATCTTGTTCTTCTTCAGCAGGTGGGTGACGCCGGAGTTCAGCTGCTTGGCCACGCCGCGCGAGCGCTTGACCACCGCATCGAGATCGTAGCCGATCTTCTCGGCGGTCAGCCCGTATTCCTTGGCGCGCTCCATGTAGTGGTAGATCTCCGAGCTGCGCAGCAGCGCCTTGGTCGGAATGCAGCCCCAGTTGAGGCAGATGCCGCCCATGTGCTCGCGCTCCACCACGGCCACCTTCAGGCCGAGCTGCGCGCCGCGGATGGCGGCGACATAGCCCCCGGGTCCGGCACCGATGACGATCATGTCGAAGCTTTGCGAAGCCATGGCTCTCTCCCGCCGAGTCAAACTAGTTTGATATTAAACCATCTCCCAGGGGGCTTCAACGCCACCCGCGAAAGATCGCCTTCCCCATGGGCAGCTAGGGCACTGCCGGGCTGAGAGCAAGGTGACGGTCCGGGGCCGAATGCGCAACCCGCTGCGGGAAACCGGAGATCGGGAACGCAAAAAGGCCCGCGCGATCGCATCGCGCGGGCCCTGAAAAACCTATTGTGGCAGAGGTCAGGCCGCCTGATCCGCCTGCAGCTTGCGCAGCACCTCACCGTAGCCGCCGCCCTGCAGGTAACCGCTCTCGGGGGTGGTGCTGGGGCGCGACAGCGCCGCGTTGCGGGTCGGGAAGCGACCGTAGTCGCGGATCACCTCGCGGTGGGCGCGGGCGTGCAGCAGGTTGCTGGCGCCGGTCTCAGGCAGCCGCTCCTTCATCAGTCGGATGCAGCGTTCCTGGTCGCAGAGGTTCTCGGAGTGCATCAGCGGCATGTAGAAGAACTGCCGCGCCGGCTCGTCGATCCTCAAGTCCCAGCCGCGCCAGATCGCCTGCTTGGCCGCCGCGAGGGCGATCTCGTCCGCGACGAAGGCCTTGGCCGTGTCACGGAACATGTTGCGGGAGAACTGGTCGAGCAGGAGAATGTAAGCCAGGGATCCGCTGGGATAGGTGAGCCAGAGGCCGAACCGTCCCTCCATCGCCGCGTCCCAGGTCTCCTCGAACCGGGAACGGATCTCGGCGTCCAGCGCCTCATCCGCCTTGTACCATTGATCGGGCCCGGTTTCGTCGAGCCAGAATGCCAGAATGTCCTCGGGGGCTTTCATAGTTCCATCCTTACGTGCCGCTCCGCTGTCACTCAAAGTTTACATTCGCCCATGCGGCAAGGCGAAGTCACAAATTCTGTCAATTGCGACAAACCCTGCTTCATTTGCGCAACGACCAAAATTTAGGCATCCGTCGCGCGATGGGATCGCTATCAACGTCGAGCCGCGCCGCTTGCTCGGCTTCGGCCTCGGCGGCCTCCTGCGCCTCGATGGCCACTTCCTGCGCCAGTTCGACCGCGACGGGCGAGGACACAGGGCCCACGGCGGTGACACTGGCGGCATCATCCGACTCCGGCGCCGGGCGCCGGGTCATGCGCCAGCCGGCATAGACGGTAAGCCCCAGCATCAGCGCGGCGATCAGCACGAAGAAGCCACCCGGCCCCATGGTCTGCATCGCGTAGCCCGAGATCAGCGGGCCGGCGATGGCGCCGAGGCCGTTGATGAACAGCAGCCCAGCCGAGCCCGCCGCCATGCGGTCGGTGCCGAGGTAGTCGTTGGTATGGGCGATGAGGATCGAGTAGAGCGGGTTCGACGCGCCACCGACCAAGAAGGCCGCGGCCAGCAGCACGGTGAAATGTCCCGACAGCGAGACCGCCGCCGCAGCCGCAAGACCGCCGACCATCGCCACGATCACCACAAGCATGCGGCGGTCCATGCGGTCCGACAGCCAGCCCAGCGGGTACTGGGTGACTAGCGCGCCGACGTAGAAGGCCGCGACGAAGGTCGAGATCTGGGGAAGGCTCAGCCCGGCTTCGGAGCCGTAGACCGCCGCCATGCCGAACTGCGAGGCGAAGACCCCACCCAGCAGGAACATGCCCACCATGCCCAGCGGCGAGACGGTGTAGAGCTCGCGCAGGCTCATCGGGCGGGTGGTATCGAAGGCCGGGGTCGGGGTGATCGACAGCAGAATGGGCGCGAAAGCGATGGACACCAGCACCGAGGGGATCACGAAGAGCAGGAAGCCCGAGGGGTCGGGCACCAGCAGCAGCATCTGCGCCGCGATGATGCCGAACATCTGCACGATCATGTAGGCCGAGAGCGCCTGCCCCCGGTTCTCGTTCGACGAGGCGTTGTTCAGCCAGCTTTCTGCGGTGACGTAGACGCCGCAATAGCAGAAGCCGATGATCATCCGCTCGATGGTCCAGATGATCGGATGCGGGAAGGCCGGATAAAGGATCAGCACCGCCGAGATGAACGAGCCGAGCGCGGCGAAGACCCGCACGTGGCCGACGCGGCGGATCATCCCCGGCGTCATGCGCGATGCAAGCAGGAAGCCGGCGAAATAGCCGGACATGACCACGGACATCGAGAAGGCCGAGAAGCCGGCGCTGCCGCCGCGCACGCCGAGCAGCGAGCCCTGCAGACCGTTGCCGACCATCAGCAGCATGACCCCGAGCAGCAGCGCCCAGGAGTGTTTCAGAACCTCGCCCATCGCTCAGATCCCTTGTCCGTCGTTCCGTTCGAATGTCGCAGCGTCACGAAGCGTCGATTCCGCCCTTGGCCCTGCCCTGCCTGCCTCGCGCGTTCGGCGCAAGAAGATTTATAAAATGGCGCGAAAACATGCACAGGTCCCGCACCGGCATAGGCAGCTGAGGGTTAAACTGCCCTGAAGCGGCGGCAGGTCGCTCGTCCTCGGCTCAGGGGATCAGCAGCGAGGCGTCGCCGTAGGAGAAGAAGCGATAGCGCTCGGCCAGCGCATGGGCATAGACGCGGTCCATGCGCGCCTTGCCCATGAAGGCCGCGACCAGCATCATCAGCGTCGACTTGGGCAGGTGGAAGTTGGTCATCAGCGCATCGGCGACGTGGAATTGGAAGCCGGGGTAGATGAAGATGTCGGTCACGCCGGTCCAGGGCGCGATCGCGCCGGTCCCGCGGGCGGCGGTCTCGATCAACCGCAGCGCCGTGGTGCCCACGGGGATCACCCGGCCGCCGGCCGCCTTGGTGGCGGCGATCTCGGCGGCGGCAGCTTCGGTCACCTCGCCCCATTCGCCGTGCATCTTGTGGGTGGTCACGTCATCGACCTTCACCGGCAGGAAGGTGCCCGCGCCGACGTGCAGCGTCACATGGGTGAACTCCACGCCCCGCGCCGTCAGCGCCGCCAGCAGCGCCTCGTCGAAATGCAGCGAGGCGGTGGGGGCCGCGACCGCGCCCGAGGTCCGCGCCCAGACGGTCTGGTAGTCTTCCTTGTCCTGCTCGTCGGCCGCGCGCTTGGCGGCGATATAGGGCGGCAGCGGCATCGCCCCGGCCTCTGCCAGCGCGGCGTCGAAATCCTCGCCGGTCAGGTTGAAGCGGAAAAGGCCCTGCCCCTCCTCGCGCGCTTCGAGCGTGGCTGAAAGCCGCTCGGACAGCACCACTGTCTCGCCCTCGCGCAGCTTCTTCAGTGGTTTGACCAGCGCGGCCCAAAGCCCGCCCGGACGCGGCTCCAGCAAGGTGATCTCGATCCGCGCCTCGGTCTCGCCCTGCGCGCTGGAGCGGTGACGCAGGCCTGAAAGACGCGCCGGGATCACCTTGGTGTCATTCAGCACCAGCCGGTCGCCGGGGCGCAGCCAGTCCGTCAGATCGCGCACGATGGCGTCGGTGATCGTCTCGCCCTCGGCCACCAGCAGCCGCGCCGAGGAGCGTGGGTGCGCCGGGCGCGTGGCGATGAGGTCCTCGGGCAGAGGGAAGTCGAAATCGGAAAGCTGCATGGGGTCTTGGGAACTCTTGGAGGGCTTTGTGAGGGGCTGGCGCGCTACTGGCTCACCTGCGGGGGTGGGCGGCGGAAAATGTCACGGAACATACCCGGAGTGAAGACCGAAAGCGGGTTCACACTGACCCCCGGATCGGCCACCGGGCCGCGCAGGTTGAAGTTGAAGCCGATCAGCCCCTCGCCCTTGCGCGAGAAGAGCTGGCCGATGCCGTTGATCACGTAGATCGGCGAGAGCACGCCTTGCATGTCCATCATGCCGGTGGCGAGGTTGGCATAACCGTCCATCGAGATGCCCATGGAGGGGCCGATGGCGCTGGAGCGGGTGAGGATGATTTGCTGCGGCGTCATGCGAAACCGCGCCTCGACCTCGGAAAAGAAGATGCCCGGGCCGTTCAGCTGGTCGATGATGCCGACCACGCTGATGCCGTCGAGCAACTGCACCACCGCCGGGTTCTTCTGCATCCGGGTGCCGCCGATCTTCAGCAGGCCGTCGTATTCGCCGCTCTTGCCCTTCACCGGCACCAGCGTCAGATCGAAGGTGCCGTCTTGGATGTTCTTCATCACGCCCGCGCCCTTCAGCACGTCGCCGGCATCGCGGGCGCGGATGCGGATCGCCGTGCCGCCGTTTTGCGGCACAACATCGCCGCGCACCGGGGCGCGCCCGCCGACAGCGCCGGTGAAGGTGCCGTTGATCCCGCGCCGGGTGTCGAACTGGCCCTGGAAGTTGCTGATCGCGATCTTGTCGGTGACCTGCAGCCGGTTGACCGCCACCTCGATGGGCCCGCCGCTGCCGCTGCCGCTCGCGCCACCGAGTGGCAGGCCGCGCATATCGAGCGCATTGCCGACGATCCGCATGGCCGGGGCGGCATTGCGCCCGCGCCCGGTCAGCACCGCCTCGCCGTCGAGCCAGCCGCCCGCGCGCAAAACCGGCAGCGACAGCCGGCCGAGCGTGCCATCGGCGTTGAGCGACACCGACCCCTGCGCCGTCAGCCCCGGCGCGCTGAGCGCCAGCGTGTCGACCGCGACCGGCGAGCCCAGCGTGGCGCCAACCTTCAGCGAGCCGGTGCCGCCCTGCGACAGCCGCCAGCCGAGCTGCGGCAGTGACACCCCCAGCCCCGCCATGTCCGAGGTCAGCTCCAGACGCGGCGGCTGGCCATGCGCCAGCGTGATGTCGACCCTGCCGCGACCCTCCCCCGAAAAAGTCCCCTTGGGCAGGCCGATCCCCAGCGCCTGGGAGACTGCCTCGGAGAGCACCACCTCGCCTTCGACCCTGCCCGGCGTGTCGGGGGTGAAGGACTGCGTCCATGCCCCGTCGAAGGGGACCCCCGAAAGATCGCCCTGGCCGCTGACGCTCACCCCGGTGTCGTCCACCGCAACAAGGAGCTTGTCCGCCGTGAGCACCTTGCCCGGCACGATCTCCGCGCTTTCCACCCCGGTGACCGTACCATCGGCGATCACCGTGATCTCCTCACGCTGAATACCCTTCTTGAGAGGCGTCACGATGCGAACGTCCGCCGCGACCTCGCCACTGCCGAGCGCCACCGGCTTGTTGGCCTTCTTCATCACCTCGAGCGGTTTGGCGTCGAGGTAGGAGAGCGCCGCCTCGAGGCTGCCGGTGGCACGCACCATCACCTCGCCGGTCATCGGCCGCTCGGTCAGGTCGGGGATGACGAAGCTTGAACCCTTGCCCTGCAGCACGCCGCCCTGTCCGGGCCGGACCTCGCCGCTGTCCAGCGTCACGGCCAGTCGGTTGCGCAGGAAGGTAAGCTGCCCCACGCCCTCGTAGAGCCGCGGCAGGGTGCGCGAATAGGTCAGCTCGACCCCGGTGAAACGGCTCTGAAGGTAGGGCACGAGGCGGCCGCCCGGTTCCAGCCGCAGCGCCGCCTTCACGTCGTGGAAGGTGCCCGCGTAGATGTTCTTCTCGACCCAGTCGCGCGCCTTGTCGCCGGCCGAAGGCGGCCAGTAGTCCAGCAGGGTCTCCGGGCTCAGCGTGTCGAGCTGAGCGTCGAGCGCGAAGCGCCAGCCGCCCTCCTCCGCCGCAAGCGTGCCGCTGGCCCGCAGCGGCAGCGCCGGGTCGGTCACCCGCAGCCGCCCCAGTTCGAAGCGGAAAGGATCGAAACTCAGACGCCAGTCGGTCTCGGCCCCGGCAAGCCGGAGCTTGTCCTCGAAGAACCCTTCTGGATCGGCCTCCAGCCGGGAAAAGCGGAACTGGCCGACCATCGCGTCCGGCATCCCCCGGGACAGGCCCTCGAGCACCGCGCGCCCGTCCGAGACCACGGTTCCGATGGCGCTCTTGACCGAGATCTCGTCGAAGGTGAGCGTCGCACTCGCCGGATTGAAAGAGAAATAGGTGCGCGCCTCCTCGAAGGGGATCGGCTGCGTATCCGCGCGTGGCTGCAGGACACCGGAGCCGATCTGCAGGGTGGCGGAAAGCTCGCCGAGATCGCCGGCACCCGTGATCGCGCCGCGCAGTGCCCCGGAAATCGGCGCGCGCAAGCCGTTGAGCCATGCCAGCGCCGGCCCCTGAGAGGCGATGTCCTGCGCGTCGAGACTGCCCAGCGACACGCCGAAGCTGGCCGACCCGCTGCCGATCGGGCTCTCGGCGTTGAAGGACAAGGTCGCCGGCACGTCACCGCGCCCAAGCAGCGCCACATCTCCCGACAGCGCCAGGGCGCCACCAGCGCGGCGCAACCCGATGCGGCCGCCATCGACGGTCCAGGCGCGCCCCGCCCGCGCGTCCTCGTAGCGCAGGGTCAGCGCATCGGCCTCGACCGAGCGCAGCCCGGTAAGCCGCGGGTCCGCGGCGAGCCTGTCGATCTGCGCCATGAGCGTCGGAATATCGGGGGCTGCCGCGCCCGAGCCGAAGAGTTCGTCGAACCCCATCGTCAGGCGCCCCTCGGCATCGCGGCGCGCCGTCAGCTGCACCCCCGAGACCCGCGCCACGCGCAGCTCATACTCTCCGCGCAGCAGCTTGGTCGGCGCCAGCCCTGCCTCGAGCAGACCGAGCGAGAGCATCGGCGTGCCGTCCGTGCCGCGCAGTTCGACATCGGTCAGCGCGACCCGCGCCAACCCGTCGGGCTGCAATCGAAGCCGCAGGTCGCCGAAATCCACCTCGGTGCCGGGCAGCGCCTCGGCGATCCGCGCCTCGATCGTGCTGCGCAGCCAGTCCGGTGCTGAGACCGAACGGCCCATCGCGTACCAGATGCCGCCGCCGATCATCAGCGCCACCAGCAGCAGCGCCCCCAGCCCGCAGCCACACCCCCAGATCACGACGCGGCGGCGTCTCGAGCGTCGTTTCTTCTGGGTCGGGCTCGCGGTCACTGGCAGCGCGCTCTCATCTGGCTATTGTCCTACATCGGGTTCTAGCCCAAGAACCCGGTAAAGCGAACCGCCCAAAGGAGATGCACGATGTCAGACATGGCCCCCGATTTCACCCTTCCCGTCACCGGCGGCGGAGAGATCACCCTGTCCGCCCTGCGCCCCGAAAAGGTCGTGCTCTTCTTCTACCCGCGCGACGACACCTCGGGCTGCACGGTGGAAAACCAGGATTTCACCCGGCTTTTGCCCGAATTCGAGGCGCTCGGCGTGAAGGTCTTCGGCATCTCGGCGGACTCGCTGGAAAGCCACGACAAGTTCATGCGCAAGAAGGCGCTCACCGTGCCGCTGCTGTCGGACGAGACCGCGCAGACCTGCACCGCCTTCGGCGCGTGGAAGGAAAAGAAGATGTACGGCAAGACCTTCATGGGCATCGAGCGGAGCACTTTCCTGATCGACGGCGAAGGCCGCATTGCGCGCGAATGGCGCAAGGTGAAGGTGCCCGGCCATGCCGAGGAGGTGCTCGCCGCGGCCAAGGAGCTCTGAGCCGGGCCACCTCGCTTTGAACGGAATTGCAGGTCCGTCGAAGACCGTTGCCCACAGTCACGGCAACTTCCAAGCTTGGGCCGCCGCACGGCGGCCCGGATGCCGTGGCGTCATCCACCGATCACGATGCGCCGCGAAATCGGGCAAAAACTATCCTAAAGAAGTATCTGAGATCGGCGAGTTTTCGCCGTTTGCGCGCGCTTCCGCTTTCCGCAACGAATCGCAAGCCCAAAATTGTTGCGATTTCGGGGGGGTCTGTTAGTCCCTTTGCAGGCTCGGGACTAGGGGACCTGCGCCGGTATTGGGACGGAACAAGGGACAGACACGTGCGCACGCGGCTCGCGATAAAATGGCACGCGCTTCTTGAGCGCTACTTTCCGGAACGACGGCTCTTTCTAAGATCGGACAGCGACACGCGGTTCATCCGCCTCCGCTCCGGCACACAGGCGATCGCGACGCTGGGCATCGCGCTGACCGTGGGCTGGACCATCGTCGCCACCTCGATCCTGCTGATGGACAGCATCAGCGCCGGCAACTTCCGCGAACAGTCCCGTCGCGACCAGACCACTTACCAGCAGCGTCTCAACGAATTGTCCCGCGAGCGCGACATTCGCGCCGCCGAAGCGAAAGCCGCGCAGGACCGGTTCAACACCGCCCTTGCCCAGGTCTCCGAGATGCAGTCCCAGCTGCTCGACAGCGAAACCCGCCGCCGCGAGCTGGAAACCGGCATCGACGTCATCCAGTCGACCCTCGGCACTGCGATGAAGCAGCGCGAAGACGCCAGCGACCGGCTCGCCGCGCTCGAAGCGCAGGTGGCCAACGGCGGCACCGCTCTGGCCGCGGCCACGACCGACGGCGACGGCACGGTCGACCTGCTGTCCGACATGCTCGCCCGCACCGCCGCCGAGCGCGATCAGGTCGTCGCCGATGCGCAGAACGCACTTGTGCGCGCCGACGAGATCGCCACCGAACTGCGGCTGCGCGAGGAACAGAACGACATCATCTTCCGCCAGCTCGAGGACGCGATGACCATCTCGGTCGAGCCGCTGGACAAGATGTTCAAGGCCGCCGGCATGAACCCCGACAGCCTGATCAAGCAGGTGCGCAAGGGCTATTCCGGCCAGGGCGGCCCGCTCACCCCGCTGACCTTCAGCACCCGCGGCGAGGAACCCTCTGCCGATGCCGAGCGCGCCAACCGTATCCTCGGCGAGATGGACAAGCTGAACATGTACCGCATCGCCGCCGAGAAGGCCCCCTTCTCGGTGCCGCTGAAGGATCCCTTCCGCTTCACCTCGGGCTTCGGCCGCCGCTGGGGCCGCCTGCACGCCGGCACCGATTTCGCCGCCCCGCACGGAACGGCAATCTATGCCACCGCCGATGGCGTGGTCACCCACGCGGGCTGGATGTCGGGCTACGGACGTCTGGTGAAGGTCCAGCACGAGTTCGGGATCGAGACGCGTTACGCCCACATGTCCAAAATCAACGTGAAGGTCGGCCAAAGGGTCTCGCGCGGACAGCAGGTTGGTGCTATGGGAAATACAGGACGGTCGACCGGCACGCACCTGCACTATGAAGTGCGCGTTGGTGGGGAACCCGTCAATCCCATGATCTACATCAAGGCTGCTAACGATGTTTTCTAAGAGCAAGATCAATGAACCCGGGCCCAAGGCCGAGGATACCGCGGCGAAACCCGCTGTTTCCGATGCGCCCCGGTCGACCGAGTTCAAACCGACCGCACCGAAGGCCAAACCGCCGGCTTCGGTCCTGTCGAGCGATCTGCACATCACGGGCAACATCAAGACCACCGGCGACATCCAGGTCGAAGGCACCATCGAGGGTGACATCCGCGCCCACCTGCTGACCGTCGGCGAGTCCGCCACCATCAAGGGTGAGATCGTTGCCGATGACGTGGTGATCAACGGCCGCATCGTCGGCCGCGTGCGTGGCCTTAAGGTCCGCCTGACCGCCACCGCCCGCGTCGAGGGTGACATCATCCACAAGACCATCGCGATCGAGTCCGGCGCCCATTTCGAGGGTTCGGTGCAGCGCGCCGACGATCCGCTCTCGACCGGCAAAGGCAAGACCGCACCGGCCCCCGCCGCTGCCCCGGAACCGACTGCGGGCTGAGCCGAAAGTTCAGAGCCAGAGACAACGACGCCGGGCATCCGCCCGGCGTTTTTGTGCCTGCCATCCACTGCCGCTAGCTCGCCTTCACCGCTGCCTTTCCTGTTCCGCCCCGCCACTCCTCGCGGGGAATGCGCTTTGGCGCTACCTACGGGACGTGCCGGGGATCGTTCCGGGCCGCGTCAGGCCTCCAGCTCGGCATCCCAGTAGAGGAAGTCCAGCCAGCTGTCGTGCAGATGGTTGGGCGGGAACTTGCGCCCGACGTCGAGCAGCTCCCCTGCCGTGGGCTGGCGCGGTGCGCGGTAGAGCGACATGCCGGCCCGGCGCAGACTCTTCGAGCCCTTGCGCAGGTTGCATGGAGAGCAGGCCGCCACCACGTTCTCCCAGCTGGTGATGCCGCCCGAGGCGCGCGGCACCACATGGTCGAAGGTCAGATCCCCCTTGCTGCCGCAGTACTGGCAGCGGAACTGGTCCCTCAAGAAAAGATTAAAGCGCGTGAAGGCCACGCGCTTTCTCGGTTTTACATAGTCTTTCAGAACGACCACACTGGGTATCCTCAGCACCATCGAGGGGCTTCGGACCACGTCGTCGTATTCGGCGATGATATCCACCCTGTCGAGGAACGCCGCCTTCACCGCTTCCTGCCATGGCCAGAGCGACAGTGGGTAGTAGGAGAGCGGGCGGTAATCCGCGTTCAGCACCAGCGCCGGATGTTGGCGGAGCGCCGAGGGCTCTCGTACGAAATGTGTCCTGAAGTCGCCGTCCATGAGTGAGTCGTCCCCCGCTCTGTCTGCTCGTAAGGGCACCAGAACGGGACCACCCGCCCCAGCTACAAGACCACTATATATCGCGGAAAGCCTCTGACAAGCCTCGCTATATGCCCTGATGCCCCTGTGGATAGGTGATGCTCATGACATGAGCATGACACCAAGGCGCGGCATCGGCTAGTCTTCTCACATGAGTGATCTGCCCCTGCCCGACGCCACCGCGCCCGACTTTCTCCTCGAAGCCGCGCTCTACTGCCCCGATCTCGATGCCGCCGAAGTCTTCTACGGCGGCATCATGGGGCTCGAGAAAATCTCCCGCGTCGACAGCCGCCACGTGTTCTACCGCGTCGGCACCGGCGTGCTGCTGATCTTCAACCCCGAGGAAACCGAGAAGCCGCCGCGCAACCCCGCCCTGCCCGTCCCGAGCCATGGCGCGCGGGGACCCGGGCACGTGTGCCTCGCCATGCCCGGCGAGGCGCTGGAGCGCTGGCGCAGGCGGCTGCAGGAGGCCGGCGTGGCGATCGAGGCCGACTTCACCTGGCCGAACGGCGCCCGTTCGATCTATTTCCGCGACCCGGCGGGGAATTCCGTGGAGCTGGCCGAGCCGAAACTCTGGGCGTAGCGGAGCCTGATGCCAGCCGGCGCGCCTTGCCCCGCGCCGACCTCCGATCGCTCGCGCGCCCGCAGGTCCGCAGCGCGGACCCGCTACACGCGCCGGTCGCGCAGGGCGCGACCTAGAACCCGCACTTGTCGCGCAGGAAGGCCAGCGCCACGCCGAGCCCCTCGGGGTCGATGCCGTGGCCGGTGCCCTTCATCACATGGGCGTAGACCTCTTTCCAGCCCGCGCCCTGCAGCGCCTCGGCGGCGGCGGGAAGCGATTCCGGCGGCACCACCTCGTCCTGGTCGCCATGCACCAGAAGCACCGGCGGGCGGCTCACCACCTCGTCGGCGAGCAGCTCGGGCGAGACCAGCCGTCCGGAAAAGGCCACGACCCCCGCGACCTCGTCCTCGCGCCTCGGCGCGACGTGCAGCGACATCATCGAACCCTGCGAGAAGCCGAAGAGCGCCACCTGCTCGGGCAGCAGATCCTCGTCGACCATCAGCGCGTCGAGAAAGGCGTTCAGATCCTCGACCGCGCGCGCCATGCCCTGCATCGCCTCCTCTTCGGACGAGCCGTCGATCCAGGGGATCGGGAACCACTGGAAGCCCATCGGCGAGCCGGCGCAGTCCTCCGGCGCGTCGGGGGCGACGAACATCGTGTCGGGCAGGTGCTCGGCCAGCGGATCGGCGAGGCCCAGCAGGTCGGCGCCATTGGCGCCATAGCCGTGCAGGAAGACGACGCAGGAACGGGTCTCGCCCGATGCGGGGCCCTTGCGGCCGGCCTGAAGAACGCGGGTCATGCAATACCTTCTCTTTGCTTGCGCACATGGTAGTAGGCCCAGAGCGCGCGCGCCGCAACAGCCCGCCAGGGGCTCCAGGCCTCCGCCATCTGCCGCAACGCCCGCTCCTTGGGCCGTTCGTCGAGTTCGAAGAGCAGCCGCGCCGCCTCCTGCAGCGCCAGGTCCCCCGGCGCGAAGACATCCGCGTGGCCGAGCGAGAACATGGCATAGATCTCGGCGGTCCAGACGCCGATGCCCTTCACCGCCGTCAGCCTCTCGACCACCACCGGTGTCGGGGCGTCGCGCAGCGCGTCGAAGTCGATGCCCTCGGCGGCCAGCGCCTGCGCGTAGGTGGCCTTCTGCCGCGACAGGCCGAGCGCCCGCAGCCCCTCGAGATCGGTTCTCAGGATCGCCTCGGGGGAGATCATCCCCGCCGCCTCGAGCCGCGCCCAGATCGCCCGCGCCGAGGCAACGCTGACCTGCTGGCTGACGATGGCCGACAGAAGCTGCCCGAAACCGTCCTCGCGCCGCCGCAGCGGCAGCGGGCCGGTCAGCTCGAGCGCATGGGCAAAGCGCGGCTCGGCCTCCGCGAGCCATCCGCATCCTTCCGCCACGCAGGCATCCGAGTGGATGATCCGCCCGACACTCTCTTCCTGCTCCCGGATGTCCATTGCATTCCTGCCCTTCATTGCTCTCCAAATACGCAACTTCCAGCCCCCCGCGACAGACGCCGAGCGGCGTCAGGCCGCAGCCGTGGCCTCTTGTACTCCCCCGCAGCCCGCCCTACCGATTGCGCATGCACAGCACAACAGAGTCCCGCGCCCGGCGCAATGTCACCGTTCTGGTTCTCGCGCAGGCCTTCCTCGGCGCGCAGATGCCGATGATCTTCACCATCGGCGGGCTCGCCGGGCAGTCGCTGGCACCGAACCCGTGCTTCGCCACGCTGCCGATCTCGCTGATCGTGCTGGGCTCCATGCTCTCGGCCACCCCGGTCTCGGCCTTCATGCAGCGCTTCGGCCGCCGCGCGGGGTTCTTCCTCGGCACGTTCGGCGGCACGCTCGGGGGCATCGTCGGTGCAACGGGGCTCTACCTGCAATCCTTCCCGATCTTCCTGCTCGGCAGCCTGCTGACCGGGCTCTACATGTCGGCGCAGGGGTTCTACCGCTTCGCCGCCGCCGACACCGCCAGCCCCGAGTTCCGCCCCAAGGCGATCTCCTACGTGATGGCGGGCGGCCTGGCCTCGGCGCTGATCGGCCCGCAGTTGGTCAAGCTCACCGCCGATGCCTATGTGATCCCCTTCTTCGGCACCTATGCCACGGTGATCGCCATCAACCTCGTGGGCGCGCTGCTGTTCCTCTTCCTCGACATCCCCAAGCCCCCGGCCCCCGCCCCCGGCAGCGACTACGGCCGCACCCGCTGGCAGCTGATCACCACCCCGCGCATCGCCGTGGCGGTGATCTGCGGCATGGTGAGCTATGCGCTGATGAACCTCGTGATGACCTCGACCCCGCTGGCGGTGGTGGGCTGCGGCTACGAGACCTCGGACGCCGCCAATGTGGTCAGCGCCCACGTGCTGGCGATGTTCGCGCCGTCGTTCTTCACCGGCCAGATCATCAACCGTTTCGGCGTCGAGAAGGTCATGGGACTCGGCCTCTTCATCCTCGCCGGCGCGGGCGCCGTGGCGATGACCGGGGTCGAGCTGGAGAATTTCTTCATCGCCCTGGTGCTGCTGGGGATCGGCTGGAACTTCGGCTTCATCGGCGCGACCACCATGCTGTCCGGCGCGCATACCGCCGAGGAGCGCGGCCGGATGCAGGGGCTCAACGATCTGCTGGTCTTTGGCGGGGTGACCTTTGGCTCGCTCGCCTCGGGCGGGCTGATGAACTGCTCGGGCGGCACACCGCAGGAGGGCTGGAACGCCGTTATCATGGCGATGGTGCCCTTCCTCGTGCTTGCCGGCGGCGCGCTGATCTGGCTGATGCTGCGGCCGGTCGAGCAGCCGGCGGAATGAGCCAAATTCCTTCGAAGGAATTTGCAACTCTCTTCCAAGAGAGTTGCGCCTCTCACCCCTTGCCCTCCGGCACGTAGAGGCAGAGCAGATAGCGCTCGACGTTGCTGATGCAGACGTGGAAGCGGTCATCCTGCGAGGGCCGTACTCTGAAGTCCTCATAGGGCACGAAATACTCGGCCCCCACGTTGAGCATCGGATGGTCTTCGGGCGCGAGCGTCACGAGCCAGCCCCCGTCCGTCACGACGGCGCTGGCGCGGATCGGGACGCAGTCCCTGCCGCTGCAGCACACCGGCTCGTACCAGTCATGCGCCGCGGCGGCCGACGCAAAGACGGCCAGGGTGATCGCAAGAGGGGTCATGGTCTTCCCTCCACACCCGCATCATAGCACATCGCGGCGCGTGGGCGGAGCGGCGCGTCAGACCCGCCCGGTGAACCCCGCCTTCATCAGCCGCGCGCGCTTCGAGAACTCGGAAAGCTCCAGGGCTCCCTCGGCCACCCGCTGCGGCTCCTTCGCCGCCAGCGCGAGCAGCGGCCCTGCCTGCCATCCGGCAAGCAGCGCCGGGCGGGACGCCTTCGGCAGCGCGCTGAAGCCCCTGCGTGCCTTTTGCAGCCGCTCCAGCCCACCGCGGGCCAGCGCCGCCACGCCCTCGGGCCGACCGTCGAGCAGCGGCACCCGCCCCTTGCTTTCCAGCTCCGGCACCGCGCGAAGGAAGGCCGCGAGGCCAAAGGCATAGCCCGCGTCCAGCGCGACTTCTTCGTTCATCCCGCCAAGCGCCCGACCTGCGGCGAGCAAAAGCAGCCCCGAGGTCTCCTCGATGTAGCGGGTCAGGTGATCTTCGTCCTCGAAAGGATCCCGGTAGATGTCCCAGCGCCGCGCGCCGACCAGCGGGTCGAGCCGCGCCGCCGTATCGCGGCCCAGAACCTGCGACAGCGGCGTGACCACTTCGTGCCGCCGCACCTCGCCGCCCTTGGCGATCTCTTCGAGCGCGTCGCGCCACCATTGCAGGCGCATCTCGGCGATCATCGTCTCCTGCGTCACCCAGGGCGCGCGGGCGACCTCGAGGTTGAACGCATAGAGCGGAAAGAGCACGCGCCGCGCCTGCGGCGGTGCGGCCATGGCGGCGGCAAAGCGATCTGGATCGCCGCGCTCGATCAGCCCGGCGCAGGCGATCAGGTCGTCACTGAGCTGCACGGGCCACCCCGTTGCAATCGCGGATCAGCTTCCAGCGTACCGCATCGAGCAGCGCCTCGAAGGAGGCGTCGACGATGTTGGCGCTGACGCCGACGGTTTGCCAGCGCCGCCCCGAGCCATCCTCGCTGTCGATGATCACGCGGGTCACCGCCTCGGTGCCGCCCTGGGTGATACGCACCTTGAAGTCCACCAGCCGCATGTCGTCGATCATCGACTGATACGGCCCGAGATCCTTGGCCAGCGCCTTCGACAGCGCGTTGACCGGGCCGCGGTCGTGCCCCTCGGTGTCGAGACTGTCGGAGACCGAGAGTTTCTTCTCACCGTCGATCTTCACCACCACCACGGCCTCGGAGAGCGAGACCATCTGATCGTACTTGTTCTTCCGCCGCTCGATTGTGACGCGGTAGCGCTTCACCTCGAAGAACTCGGGCAGCAGTCCCAGCTCGTCGCGCGCGAGCAGCTCGAAGCTCGCCTGCGCGGTGTCGTAGGTGTAGCCCTCGGCCTCCTGCGCCTTGATCCGTTCGAGGATGCGCCCCAGCGCCGGATCGCCCTTCTCGACCTCCAGCCCCGCCTCGGCAAGGCGGCGGCGCAGGTTCGATTGACCGGCCTGGTTCGACATCGGGATGACCCGGCGGTTACCCACCAGCCCCGGCTCGATGTGCTCGTAGGTCGTGGGATCCTTGAGGATCGCGCTGGCGTGCAGTCCCGCCTTGTGGGCAAAGGCCGAACTGCCGACAAAGGCTGCCTGCCGCATCGGCACGCGGTTCAGGATCTCGTCGAGCATCCGGCTGACCTGCGTGATGCCTTCCACCGCTTCCGGGCTCACTCCGGTCTCGTAGCGGCTGGCATAGGGCTCCTTGAGCAGCAGCACCGGGATCAGCGTGGTGAGATTGGCGTTGCCGCAGCGCTCGCCCAGACCATTGAGCGTGCCCTGCAACTGCCGCACGCCCGCGTCGATCGCCGCCAACGTGCAGCCCACGGCGTTTTCGGTGTCATTGTGGGTGTGGATGCCGAGCTTCTCGCCCGGCACGCCCGCGGCGATCACCTCGCGCACGATGCGCCCCACTTCCTCGGGCAGCGTGCCGCCGTTGGTGTCGCAAAGCACGACCCAGCGCGCGCCATTGTCCAGCGCGGCCTTCACGCAGTCCAGCGCGTAGCCGGGGTTGGCCTTGTAGCCGTCGAAGAAGTGTTCCGCGTCGAACAGCGTCTCGCGCTGCTGCGAGACGCAATGGGCGATCGACGAGGAAATCGCCTCGAGGTTCTCCTCCAGCGTGATGCCGAGCGCGGTGGTGACGTGGAACTCGTGGGTCTTGCCGACGAGGCAGACCGAGGGCGTCGCGGCGTTGAGCACCGCCGCCAGCACATCGTCATTGGCCGCCGACCGCCCGGCCCGCTTTGTCATGCCGAAGGCGGTCATCGTGGCGCGGGTCTGGCCCACCTCGTCGAAGAAGGCGCTGTCGGTGGGGTTGGCACCGGGCCAGCCACCCTCGATGTAATCGACCCCCAGCGCGTCCAGCGCCGCAACGATGCGGTGCTTCTCGGCGGTGGAGAATTGCACGCCCTGCGTCTGCTGCCCGTCACGCAGAGTTGTGTCGTAGATGTAGAGACGGTCCTTCCCCATCACGCCCCTCCTTTCCGTGTCTTGGCGTTGCGATCCCCGCACGAGCCTTGGCCCGGGCGACCAGCCCGGCCCGCGCCCAAGCCTCCCCCCGGGAGGGCGCATGCGCGACGCTCCAAGGCGTTCTTCCGCAGTTCGGACTGGCGAGATAAATCGCTCAACAGAAGTGTTGCGAAGCGCCCACCCAGGGTCAGGCGCGGCCCTCCGCTCTGCATGAGACAGGTCACACCAGCCCCTCCAGCTTGGCCGCATCGAAGCCCGCGCCGGGCAGAAGCTCGACGCCCGCCTTGGACATGCGCACCTCGACCCCGGCTTCGATCAGCGCGGTCTTGAGCCGGTCGACCTCGGAGAAATCCTTGGTCTCCATGGCCTTGGCACGGACGCTCGCGAGGTGGTCGGCAAGGCCGGAAAGGTCGGGGCCGGCGCTGATCCAGTCGCCCAACTCCGGCGTGAGCAGGCCCAGCAACTGCGCCGACGCTAGAAAATCTTCCGCCGAAACCGGGCCTTCTGGCGTATCCACGCCTTTCTCAATGGCTGCTGCCATCGCACGAAGTCGTGCGATCACGCCAGCGGTATTCAAATCGTCCTTAAGCGGCGAAATTTCGATTTCACTTGGGGTGCCGGGCTTCACACCTTCTGTGATCCTCCGCCATCTACGGAGCGTCGCCTCGGCCTGCGCCGCCTTCTCGGCGGTCCAGTCCATCGGCTTGCGGTAGTGCGTCGACAACATCACGAAGCGGATCACCTCGCCCGGCACGGCGGGCATGCCGTCATGCCCGTCCAGCAGATCGCGCACGGTGAAGAAGTTGCCCAGCGACTTGGACATCTTCTTGCCCTCGACCTGCAGCATCTCGTTGTGCAGCCAGACCTTGGCGAACTCCCCATGCGGATGGGCGCAGCAGCTCTGGGCGATCTCGTTCTCGTGGTGCGGGAACATCAGGTCGTTGCCGCCGCCGTGGATGTCGAAGCTCTCGCCCAGCAGATCGTAGGCCATGGCCGAGCATTCGATGTGCCAGCCCGGACGGCCCCGACCCCACGGGCTGTCCCAGCCCGGCAGATCGTCCGCCGAGGGCTTCCAAAGCACGAAATCCATCGGGTTGCGCTTGTAAGGCGCCACCTCGACCCGCGCCCCGGCGATCATGTCATCGACCGAGCGCCCCGAGAGCGCGCCGTAATTCTTGTAGCTCTCGACAGCGAAGAGCACGTGGCCCTCGGCCTCGTAGGCGTGGCCATCCGTGATCAACCCCTCGATCATCGCGATCATCTGGGCAATGAACTGCGTGGCGCGCGGCATGTGATCGGGCTCGGCGACCCCGACCGCGCCCATGTCCTGCAGGTACCAGCCGATGGTTTCCTCGGTGCGCTCGGCGATCAGTTCCTCGAGGCTGCGCGGATCGCCCGCCGCCTTGCGCCCCTGCGCGGTGGCGTTGATCTTGTCGTCGACGTCGGTGAAGTTGCGCACGTAGGTCACGTGATCGGGCCCGTAGACATGCCGCAGCAGCCGCGCCAGCACGTCAAAGACGATGGCCGGGCGGGCGTTGCCGAGGTGCGCGCGGTCATAGACCGTCGGCCCGCAGACATACATCCGGACATTGCTGGGATCGATCGGCGTGAAGACCTCCTTGCGGCGGGTCTTCGAGTTGGTCAGCGAGATGGTCATGTCGCGCTCCTTCGCGGCGGTCGCGGCGGGATTAGCAACTTCGTCTCTCGATTGGAATAGAAGACCGGCCCGCCGAAGAAATCAGCAGGTAATGCAGCAAATCAGGGTGGTGATGCGCAGGGTCATGAGCTGCTTCTAGCGCGTCTGTTCCCTTGCGTCCAGCAAATGCACGAGCTTGCCGAGCGACGACAGGTTGCGCGCGGTCAGCGGCGCGCCGGCGATGGCCTCGAGCCGGGCTGCCAGCTTCGAGCGCCCGAAACCGGCGGGGGTGTGCAGCCAGAAGATACCGCGTTCTTCGGCGATCTGGTCACCGGGGGCGGCGAAGCGCTCGAAAGTCTCCAGATCGAGCTTCGCCGGACCGAAAAGGAAGGCAGCATGCACGAGCTTCGACGCGGCGGGAGCGAAGGGGCAGTCGGCGACGGCACGGCGGATCTCATCGGGCGGCAGGACAAGCACCGGCACGGCGAGACCCCGCGCGGCAAGTGCCTCCTGCAGCGCCTTGGCCAGCACGGCGGGCGCGCCCTCCGCCTCGAAGATCAGGTTGCCCGAGGCAAGATGGCTCTGCACGTCTCGCCAGCCAAGCCCCTCGCACAGAGCGCGCAGTGCGACCATCGGAAGCGCATTCGCCCCGCCGACGTTCAGCCCGCGCAGCAGCGCCACGTGCAGGGTCATCCGCATCTCCCTGCCCCGCCACGGGCAAGCAAAAGGCCCCGTCCATGCGGCGGGGCCTTTGCAATCTCTGTCATGGAGGCCATCAGCCCCGGATCACTCGGCGGCGTCCGGCGCGGAGCCACCGTCGCTGGCGGCCTCCTCGGGCTTCTTGCGCGGCTTGCGCGGGCGCTTGGGCTTCTCGGCGGGTTGCGCATCGGCACCGGCCTCGGCCGTGGACTCGCTGGCTTCGGGCTTCTTGCTGCGACGGGGCCGCGGCTTGGGTGCTGCCTTGGGCGTGCTTTCCGCGCGGCTCTCCGGCGTTTCGACGAGACCGCTGTCGTCCTCGTCGTCGCTGCCGCCGCCCAGAATGTCCGGCTGATCGCCGAGGCCCGGCAGGCCGGACTGTTCCGCCTCCGCCTGCGGCTTGGGCTGGGGTTGCTCGTAGCTCGCCTCGGACTGCTGGCCGCCGCCCTGCTGACCGCCACCGTGATTGCCACCCTGATTGCCACCGTCGTTACGGCCCTGGTCACGATTCTGGTCGCGGTCGGACCGATCGCGGTCGCGCTGCGCCTGGCGCTCGCGGTTCTCGCGTTCCTGCTGCTCGCGGCGCTGGTCGGCCTCTTTCTGCGCTTCCGAGAGCAGGCGCATGTAGTGCTCGGCGTGCTGCTGGAAGTTCTCGGCGGCGACGCGGTCGTTGCCGAGCGCCGCGTCGCGGGCAAGCTGGTTGTACTTGTCGATGATCTGCTGCGGCGTGCCGCGCACCTTGCCCTCCGGGCCCGAACTGTCGAACACGCGGTTGACGACGTTCCCAAGAGTATTGCGGTTGCGGTTATTCTTCGACCGCGAGCGGGATTTCGAGGATCGCATCTTGTCTGCTATCAGCCTTGTGTCTGACTGTCCCTGTGATCTCGGCGCTGCACCTGTTCGGCGCGGTCTTGACCGTGATCACTCCAATGTCGGGTTAACGTCGAGCGGGACCGCTGTGAGGCATCCACCGCTCCGACCCCTCCTGCTAATCATTTGTGGACCGGCCTGACAAGAGAAAAATCGTCCGAAATCTGTCGATTTCCCGAAGAGCGGGTCAATTTAGCGGCTCAAAGCGCTTCAAGTCGCCCGCTGACCACCCTGTCGCGCCCGTCGAGATCGGCGATCACCGCCACGTCGCGCAGCCCCGCCGCCGCGAAGAGCGCCGCCACATCCGCCCCCTGGGCCGGTCCGATCTCGACCAGCAACCGTCCGCCGGGCAACAGATGTGCCGCGGCCTGCGCCGTGATCGCACGATAGGCCGCAAGCCCGTCGCCCTCGTCGGTCAGCGCCATGCGCGGCTCGTGGTCGCGCACCTCGGGCGAGAGGCCCGGCATTTCCGACAGGGCGATGTAGGGCGGGTTCGACACGATGAGATCGAAGCGCTCGGGGGCCTGCCCCAGCGCGCCCCACCAGTTGCCCTGCGCCAGCGCTGCGCGCGGCTCGAGCTGCAATGCGTTTCGGTTCCAGAAGGCCACCTCGAGCGCCTTGTCGCTGAGGTCCGTGCCGATCCCGGTCGCCCCTTCGCGCTCGGCGAGCAGGGTCAGCAGGATGCAGCCCGACCCGGTGCCGAGGTCCAGCACGCGGGTGAACGGGCCGGAGAGCGCCGCCTCGATCAGGATCTCGGTCTCGGGGCGCGGGTCGAGCACCTCGGGGGTGACGAGGAACTCCCGGCCATAGAACTGCCGCCGCCCGATCAGGTGCGAGACCGGCACGCGCGCGGCGCGGCGGTCGATCAGCGCGTCGAAGATCACCGCATGCTCGGGCGCGATCGGCTCGGGCAGGAACAGCGTCAGCCGCCCCGGCGGTACCTTCAGCACATGCGCCAGCAGCCGCCGGGCGTCGCGCCCGGGATCGGCCACCCCGGCCTCGACGAGCCGCGCCGTGGCGCGGGCGAGCAGTGCCGAGCCGGTGGTCATGCCAGTTCCGCCAGCAGTGCCGCTTGCGCGTCGGCGGTCAGCGCGTCGATGATCTCGTCGAGATCGCCGCCGAGGATCGCCTCAAGCCGGTAGAGCGTCAGCCCGATGCGGTGATCGGTCATCCGGCCCTGCGGGAAGTTGTAGGTGCGGATGCGCTCAGAGCGGTCGCCCGAACCAACCTGCGCCTTGCGGTCCGAGGCGCGGCTGTCGGCGGCCTTCTGCCGTTCCATGTCGTAGAGCCGGGCGCGCAGCACGTTCATCGCGATCTCGCGGTTGCGGTGCTGGGACTTCTCCGAAGAGGTCACCACGAGGCCGGTCGGGATGTGGGTGATGCGCACGGCGGAATCGGTGGTGTTGACGTGCTGCCCCCCCGCCCCCGAGCTGCGCATGGTGTCGATGCGGATGTCGTTTGCATTGATCTCGATGTCCACCGCCTCGGCCTCTGGCAGCACTGCCACCGTTGCCGCAGAGGTGTGGATGCGCCCGCCGCTCTCGGTCTCGGGCACGCGCTGCACGCGGTGCACGCCGCTTTCGAACTTCAGCCGGGCAAAGACGTTCTCGCCCTCTATCCGCGCCACGAGTTCCTTGATGCCACCCAGCTCGGACATCTGCTCCTCGATCACCTCCCAGCGCCAGCCGCGGGTCTCGGCGTAGCGCTGGTACATGCGGGCGAGATCGCCCGCGAAAAGCGCCGCCTCGTCGCCGCCGGTGCCGGGACGGATCTCGAGGATCGCCGGGCGGGCATCGGCGGCATCGCGCGGCAGCAGCGCGAGTTGCAATGCGTGCTCGGCCTCGGGCAGGCGCGCGCGCAGCTGCGGCAGCTCCTCCTCGGCCAGCGCCTTCATCTCGGGGTCGGCCAGCATCTCCTCGGCCTCGGCGAGGTCGGACTGCAGCGCCTCCCATTCGGCGATCTGGTCGACCACCGGCTTGAGCTCTGCATACTCCCGTCCCAGCGCGGCGATATCGCCACGGCCTTCGGCCATGCAGGCCTGGACATACTCGAAACGGTCACGGATCTGGTGAAGGCGGTCTGCGGGGATCATGCCGACCTCCTTTCCCGATTGCCGCGCGGCGGTCAAGAGCGGGGATCGGCCAGCCGCCGCCTGCCCGCGGTTCACGGGTTTGACGCGAGCCAGAAAGGTTGATATCAACCTTTTCATTTCCTCTCAGACATTCCGAAAGGTCCGCCTTCATGACCGAGACATTGACCGGCACCCCGCTCACCGTCACCGCCTTTGACTGGGTCCCGCCCTTCGCCCAGGGGCTCGTGCGCGATCTCCGCGTCCGCTGGGCCCTGAAGGAAGCCGACCTGCCCTACGAGGTCGAACTGCTGGCCATGGGCACGCAGGGCGAGCCGGCACACCTCGCCCGCCAGCCCTTCGGCCAGGTGCCGGTGCTGACCGCGGCCCAGACACCGATGTTCGAGAGCGGCGCGATCCTCTGGCGCGTTGCCGAGGCCGGCGGCGACGCTTTGCTACCACCCGACCGGGCCAGCCGTGACCGCACCCTGAGCTGGGTCTTCGCCGCGCTCAACACGATAGAGCCGCCGATCACCATGTATCAGCAGATGACCCGGCTTGCCGTCGACAAGGAGGCCGCCGAGATTATGGAGCGCGAGATCCGCAAGGGGGTCGAGCGTCGTCTGGGACAGTTGCAGGCGGCGATGGAGGGCGGTCAATGGCTGGTCGCCGAGCGGTTCACAGTGGCCGATCTGCTGATGGCGACGGTGCTGCGCGGGCTCCGGCACACGCAGATCGTCGCGCAATTCCCGAAACTGGAGGATTATCTTGCGCGCTGCACCGCCCGCCCCGCCTTTGGCGAGGCTCTGGCCGAACAGCTGGCACCCTTCGAGAAGAACGCCCCGCGCTACGCGGCGGAGTGAGCACCCAAATCTCTTCGAAGAGATTTGCAAGGTCCTTCGAAGGACCTTGCGCCCTTCGGTTCTGGCTCAGTTCTGCCGGGCGGCCAGCTTGCTGAGCCAGTCATCGACCCGGGCCTTGTTCACGCCCATATCCGACTGACCGAACCGCTGGCGGGCATAGAGCCCGAGTTGGCCGTCATCCTGCTGCACCGTGGTGTAATCGGGAAAACCCATCCATTTCGAGCGCGAGACATAGGTCGCACGCCCGTCGGCGGGGCTGCCCGCCAGCACCTCGGTGCGCGGGCTCTCGAGGATGATGCGGTGCAGCGTCTCGAAGGTCTCCTCGCCGCCCGGGATGCGCCGGCGCACGCCGCTGGCAAGGTCCTGATCGGCGCTCACCTGCGGATCGACGTTCCAGACGGCGGGGTCCGACGGCGCCAGACGTATCCAGGCCAGACCGGCGACCACCAGCAGAAGCACAATCCAGAATATCATGCGCACCACGCGTTCCTTTCATCTCTCTCCGCCCGCCGCGCCCGGGGCGGCGGATGGTTCCTGATTTCACAAATACCGCGCGCGATCAAAGCGGCTCGCGCGCCGCTCGCGGGATTGTGCCCATCGCGTCAACGGCGGGTCCAGCCCCAGAGGCACAGCAGTTCGGTCGCCACATGCGCACCGGCGATGGCCGTCGCGCCGGTCATGTCGAAGGGCGGCGAGACCTCGACGACGTCGCCGCCGACCATGTTGATCCCCGCCAGCTCACGCAGGCAGACCGCCGCCTGATGGCTCGAAAGCCCACCCCAGACCGGCGTGCCGGTGCCCGGCGCGAAGGCCGGGTCGAGCGCGTCTATGTCGAAGGTCAGATAGACCGGATGGCCGCGCACGATCTCTCGCGCCTTGGCCGCCGCCGCCTCCGGCCCGATCCGGTGCAGCTCGCGCGCGTCGATGATGTTGAAGCCCAGCGTGTCGGGGTTGTCGGTGCGGATGCCGATCTGCACGGAGCGGCGCGGGTCCACCAACCCCAGCTTCACCGCCTTGTACATGAAGGTGCCGTGGTCGATCCGGCCGAAATCGTCGTCCGCCCAGGTGTCGGTATGTGCGTCGAACTGGATCACCGAGAGCGGACCGTATTTGGCGGCATGGGCCTTGAGGATCGGCAGGGTGATCGAATGGTCACCGCCCAGAGTCACGGTCGCGGTGTCCGTCGCGAGAATGCCCGCGATATGCGCCTCTAGCGTGCCTGGAAAGGCGGGCACATTGGCGTAATCGAAGGCCAGATCGCCGTAATCGGCGATGGCGAACTCCGACAGCACGTCATAGCCCCAGCCGTAGGGCGCATCGCAGGGCTGCAGCAGCGAGGCCTCGCGGATCGCTCGCGGCCCGAAGCGCGTGCCGGTGCGGTTGGTCACCGCCTGGTCGAAGGGCACGCCGGTCACCGCGATGTCGGCACCCGAGAGGTCCTTGGTGTAGCGACGGCGCAGGAAGGAGGCGGCGCCCCCGAAGACGTTCTCGAAACTCGGCCCCTTCAGTTCGGCGCGGGTGAAGGCGTGGTCGATCTGGGTCTTGGCGTCCTCGAGGGCCATGCGCTCACTCCTGCAGCGGCAGCGCGGTCTCGATCAGCCGCGCGAAGAAGCTGGCGCCGATCGGCGCGATCTCGTCGTTGAAGTCGTATTTCGGGTGGTGGCAGCCGAAGGTGTCCCCCTGCCCGAGGAAGAGATAGGCCCCGGGCCGCGCTTCGAGCATGTAGGAAAAGTCCTCGGCGGGCATGATCGGATCGCAATCGTCCACCACCTTGTCCGCGCCCACGACCTCGCGCGCCACCTTTGCGGCAAAGGCCGCCTGCTCGGGGTGATTCACGGTGACCGGGTAGCCCCGGTCGTAGGTCAGCTCGGCGGTGCAGCCGTAGACCTGCGCCTGCGCCTCGACGATCTCGCGAATGCGCCGCTCTGCCAGATCGCGCGTCTCGGTCGAGAAGCAGCGCACGGTGCCGGTGAGATAGGCGGTTCCGGGAATGATGTTGTGGCTGGTCCCGGCATGGAACTCGGTCACCGAGACCACCAGCCGGTCGAGCGCGTTGACGTTACGGCTGACGATGGTCTGCATCGCCTGCACGATCGCCGCCCCCGCCGGGATCGGGTCGATGCAATCCTGCGGCGAGGCGCCGTGGCCGCCCTTGCCGGTGATGTCGATGCGGAACTCGTCGGCCGAGGCCTGTAGCGGGCCGGCGGTGGTCAGGAAATGCCCCTGCGCATCGCCCGGCGCATTGTGCATGCCGTAGACCTCGGACACATCGAAGCGGTCCATGATCCCCTCGTCGATCATCGCCTTGGCCCCGGCCCCGCCCTCTTCGGCGGGCTGGAAGATCAGCGCCACGCGACCGGCGAAATTGCGCGTCTCGGCAAGATACTTGGCGGCGGCAAGCAGCATGGTGGTGTGGCCGTCATGGCCGCAGGTATGCGCCACGCCCGGCACGGTCGAGGCGTAGTCGGTGCCAGACAGGTCCTCCATCGGCAGCGCGTCCATGTCAGCGCGCAGCCCGATGGTGCGGCCCGCCCCGCGCCCCTCGATGATCGCCACCACGCCGGACTGGGCGATGCCTTCGTGGATCTCGGTGATGCCGAAATCCCTCAGCTTCCCGACCACGAATTTCGCCGTCTCGTGGCAATCGTACTGCAGCTCGGGATGCTGGTGCAGGTGACGGCGCCAAGCCTTCAGCGTCTCGGCGTCGGCGGCGATGGAATTGATGACGGGCATGCGGGGTTTTCTTTCGGGTCTCTCCCCGGCCGGGATGGCCGGGGTCGCGTCTTGCCCGCAATGAAGACCGAAAAGCTTTACGCCCGCAAGGGTTGCCGAGTCTCGATGAGTTTCACGAAATAGGAGGCGCCAAGCGGTGCCGCCTCATCGTTGAAGTCGAACTTCGGATGGTGCACCGACGGGCCGATGCCCTGCCCGAGGTAGCAAAACGCCCCCGGCCGCGCCTCTAGCATGTAGGAGAAATCCTCGGCTCCCATCGACGGCGCGATCTCGTCCAGCACCTCTGGCACCACGCCCGTCGCCACCTTCACCGCGAACTCTGTCTGCGCGGCGTGGTTGACGGTCGGCGGATAGTTCGGCTGGAAATCCAGCGCCGCGCTGACGCCATAGGCCATGGCCTGACCGTCGACGATCTCGCGCAGGCGGCGCTCGGCCATGGCGCGGATCTCGGGATCGAAGCTGCGGATCGTGCCCGCCAGTCGCATGGTCTCGGGGATCACGTTGGTGGCCGAGCCGCCCTGTACCGTCGTCAGCGACACCACCAGCGATTTCAGCGGGTCGGCATTGCGCGACGGCACCGACAGCAGCGCCTGCCCGATCGCCAGCGCGCAGGGCACAGGGTCGATGCAGAGGTCGGGATGCGCCGCGTGGCCGCCCTTGCCGGTCAGCACCAGCTCGAAGTCGTCCACCGCCGCCATGATCGGCCCGCGGGTGGTCGCCATGGTGCCGAGCGGCAGCGAGGGGTCGGTGTGGATGGCATAGACCTCGGAAATGCCGAAGCGGTCCATGATGCCCTCTTCGACCATGATCCGGCCGCCGCCGATGGTCTCCTCGGCGGGCTGGAAGATCAGCGCCACCTTGCCCGCGAAGTTGCGCGTCTCCGACAGGTATTTCGCCGCGCCCAGCAGCATGGTGGTGTGCCCGTCGTGGCCGCAGGCGTGCATCTTGCCGGGCACGAGGCTGGCGTGCTCCGCGTCGGTCTCCTCATCCATCGGCAGCGCGTCCATGTCGGCGCGCAGGCCGGTCACCGGACCCTCGCCCTGCCCCTCGATGATCGCCACGACACCGGATTGGGCGATGCCCTCGTGGATCTCCGTGATCCCGAACTCGCGCAGCCGCGCCACGACGAATTTCGCCGTCTCGTGGCAGTCGAGGCTCAGCTCGGGGTTCTGGTGCAGATGACGGCGCCAGGCGCGCATCTCGTCGGCGTAATCCGCGATCCGGTTCACGATGGGCATGGGTGGACTCCTGAAGGTCTTTGAAGCAGGAAAAGGTCAAATACCGATTTACCGGAGATGTCCATGACCCTCGATCCGCGTGACGACCTGATCCACGATCCCAAGGGCGGCATGCCCCGTCTGCTGGAAATCATGCGCCGCCTGCGACACCCCGAGACCGGCTGCCCCTGGGATCTGGAACAGGACTTCGGCACCATCGCCCCCTACACGATCGAGGAAGCCTACGAGGTCGCCGACGCCATCGAGCGCGAGGCCTGGGCCGAGCTCAAGGGCGAGCTGGGCGACCTGCTGTTCCAGTCGGTCTTCCACGCGCAGATGGCCGAGGAGCGCGGCCTGTTCAGCTTCGATGACGTGGCCAACACCATGTCCGACAAGATGGTCACCCGCCACCCGCATGTCTTCGGCGACGAAAGCAACGAGAAGTCCCCCGAGCAGCAGACAGCCGACTGGGAAAAGATCAAGGCCGCCGAACGCGCCGCCAAGGCGGAAAAGGGCGTGCTGGACGGCGTGGCCCTGGGCCTCCCGGCGCTACTGCGCGCGGTGAAGCTGCAGAACCGCGCCGCGCGCGTCGGCTTCGACTGGCCGTCGACCGACGAGGTGATGGACAAGCTGATCGAGGAGACGCAGGAGCTGCGCGAGGCCACCGACCCCGATCACGCCGAAGAGGAATTCGGCGACCTTCTCTTCGTCATGGCCAACCTCGCCCGCCACATGAAGATCGACCCCGAGCAGGCGCTGCGCCGGGCCAATGCCAAGTTCACCCGCCGCTTCAAGTCCATCGAGACCGCGCTGGAAGCGCAGGGCAAGCGCCCCGAGGACAGCAATCTGGCCGAGATGGACGCGCTCTGGGACGAGGCCAAAGCCGAAGAAAAGGCCCTGAAATCCGCCGCTTTCCCCGCCCGTGCCAGTGGGACGCAGCCCGACGCCAATTCCTGATCTTTCCGATAGGGCATTGATCTGATAATTTCACTCGGGTAACTGGCTTCCAGCGACTAGCCAAAACCGACAAGCATGACCGGAGGATATTGATGCTGCGTCTCGGAACCGCCCTCGCCCTGATTGCCACTGCCGCACCCGCACTGGCCGAAGAGGTGAACCTCTACTCCTACCGTCAGCCCGAGCTGCTGCAGCCGCTGACCGACGCCTTCACCGAAGCCACCGGCATCGAGGTGAATGTCGCCTATATCGACAAGGGTCTCGAAGAACGCCTCGTCGCCGAAGGCGACCGCTCGCCCGCCGATCTCATCTTCACCGTGGACATCTCGCGGCTTGCCGCCGCCGTGCAGGCGGGCGTGACCCAGCCGGTGGAAAGCGCCGTGCTGGAAGAGAACGTGCCGGCGCAATACCGCGATCCCGACGCGCAATGGTTCGGCCTGACCACGCGCGCACGCATCGTCTACGCCTCGAAGGACCGCGTCGATCCGTCGGAGATCACCACCTATGAGGATCTCGCCGACCCGAAATGGAAGGGCCGCATCTGCACCCGTTCGGGCACCCATGACTACAACGTCGCGCTGGTTGCGGCGATGATCCACCACCACGGCGAGGAATATGCCAAGGAGTGGCTGCAGGGGCTGAAGGACAACCTCGCCCGCCGCCCGCAAGGCAACGACCGCGCGCAGGTCAAGGCGATCTGGGCCGGCGAATGCGACATCAGCCTCGGCAACACCTACTACATGGGCCAGATGCTCAGTGACCCCGAGCAGGTGGAATGGGCCGACTCGGTCAACGTGCTCTTCCCGGCCTTCGAGAACGGCGGCACCCATGTGAACATCTCGGGCGTCGCGATGACGAAATCCGCGCCGAACCGCGAGAACGCGCTGAAGATGATGGAATACCTGACCTCGCCCGAGGCGCAGGAGATCTACGCCCACGCCAACTACGAGTACCCGATCGCGCCGGGCACCGAGGCCGACGACCTGGTCAAGGGCTGGGGCAGCTTCACCGCCGACGACACCAACCTGATGACCCTCGCCGAGCAGCGCGGCGCTGCGCTGCGGCTGGTCGAAGAGGTGGATTACGACGGCTGATCCCGGCTGCACCGTAGCTGAACAAGAAGGGGCCCCGCTGGGCCCCTTTTTTCATGCGTTGCGCCATTCGCGCGGCCGTTGAGGGGGCGCTGCCCCCTCGTCGCTGCGCGCCTCACCCCCGGCGTATTTTCCGAAGAGAAGAAGGACCTGGCGTGCTCCCGGTCCTTCTTCTCTTTTCAAATACGCCTATCCCGTGCGTCAAGCCACGCGGCGTCCATGGCTCCAGACACCGCGCAGGCAGGGCTGGCCCTCGATGCGCTTCACCCGGACCACGTCGGCGAACAGGCCCGGCGCCAGACGGCCCCGGTCATCCAGCCCCGAGGCAGCGGCGGGCGCGCGGCTCACCGTGGCGATGCCGCGCGGCAGGTCGTCCCAGAGATCGGCGAGCAGGAAGGCCGCGCCCATCAGCGCCGCCGGCACGTAGTCCGACGACACGATGTCCAGCAGGTCGAGCCGCGCCAGTTCCTCCGCCGCCACATTGCCCGAATGCGAGCCGCCGCGTATGAGATTGGGCGCCCCCATCATGACAGCGATGCCAACCTCCTTGCAGGCCCGCGCCGCCTCGACCGTGGTCGGGAATTCCGCAAGCCGCACGCCGTGCCCCTTGCTCACCGCCACATGCGCGGCGGTCGTGTCGTCGTGGCTCGCCAGCACCGCGCCGAGGCGCCGCGCCGCCGCGACCGCCCCCGCCTCATGGGCCTCTCCAAGCTCGCCGCGCAGCCGCGTCAGATGGCCGACATGCGCGTCGAAGTCATCCGCGGAAAGCCCGTGCTTGCCGCACATGTAGTCGCGGTACTTCTCGATGTCGCGGAACTGCCGCTGCCCCGGCGTGTGGTCCATCAGCGACAGGATCCCCACGCGGTCTGCCGCACCGAATTCCGCCAGTTCCTCGAGCAGCGTCTCCGAGCAGGTCTCGGCCCGCAGGTGCAGGAAATGGCTGATCTTCAGCATCTCGCGGCCCCGCGCCTCGAGCAGCTCCCCCGCCAGCGCCCGCGCGTATTTGCCGTATTTCGACTTGCCGTCGGTCACCACCGAGCCAACCCGCATGGCGTCGAACACCGTGGTGATGCCGCAGGAGGCAAGCTCGGCGTCATGCGCGAGGATCGCCGCCGCATGCGGCCAGTTCACCTTCGGGCGCGGCTGCATGTGGCGCTCGAGATTGTCGGTGTGCAGCTCGATCAGCCCGGGGATCAGCAGATCGCCCTCGCAGTCCTCCGCCCCCGCCACGGTGGTGCTGCCGGGATCGACCGCCTCGATCCGCCCTTCGTGCATCACCAGCGTGCCGGCGATCACCTCGTTCTCGAGCACGATCCGCGCGTTGCTCAGGATGGTCCGTGCCATGTCTCTACCTCTTTCTCTCGGCGCTCTTTGCGCCGTCATGCATCTGTGACATGACGCTGTCATGAAGCGCGCCATGCAAAATTATTCCCGATACGCCATCTATTACGCCCCGCGCCCGGGGCCGTTGGCCGAGTTCGCCGCCGCATGGCTGGGCTGGGACCCGGCTGGCGGCTGCCTCGTGCCGCATCCGGCGCTGCCCGGCCTGCCGCGCCCGGTCGCCGAGATCACCGAGACCCCGCGCAAATACGGGTTCCACGGCACGCTGAAGCCGCCCATGCGGCTCACCGGCCCCGTCGATGCGCTGCACGAGGACCTCTCGGCGCTGGCGGCGCGTCTTGCCCCGGTTGGCTTGCCCGGCCTCGCGCTCACGCGCATCGGCAGCTTTCTTGCGCTGACCATCGAGGGCAACGCCGCGCCGCTGGCGCGTCTTGCCGCGGAAGTGGTCGAGGCGCTCGACCCCCACCGCGCCCCGCCCAGCGAGGCGGAACTGGAGCGCCGCCGCCGCGCCCGCCTGAGCCCGGCGCAGGAAGACAACCTCGCGCGCTGGGGCTACCCCTACGTGATGGCGGAGTTCAAATTCCACCTCACCCTCACCGGCAAGCTGGCCTTCGGCGAGGCCGAGAAGGTCGCCGAGGTACTGCAACCGGTCCTCGCACCACTGTTGCCGCAGCCCTTTGAGGTGCCCGACCTCTGTCTCTTCGGAGAAGCCGAGGACGGACGTTTCCACCTGCTGCACCGCTACGCCCTCACCGGCTGAAGCAGCGCCACCAGCCGGGCCGCGGCGATCTCCAGCGGCCCGGAATTGTCGATCTCATGCACCTTGAGCCCGCCCGGAAGCGGCAGCGCCGCGCGCGCCAGCCGCGCCGCGATCTGTGCCGTGCTCTCGCGCCCGCGCGCCGCCAGCCGCTCCGCCAGCACCTCGGGCCGCGCGGTGACATGCAGCACCTCGAGCTCGGGCAGCAATTCCGCGGCCTGCTCCAGCGCCCCGCGCGAGCCGTTGAACACCACCGGACGGCCCGCCGCGCGCGGTGCCAGCTCGGACCAACGGATGCCGTAGCGCAGATCATGCGCCCCCCAGTGCAGGGCGAAATCGCCCGCCTCCCGCATCCGCTCAAATTCCCCCAGCGTTACTGCAAGGCAGGGCTCGCCGCCCGCGTCCGGCGCGCGGGTGATCACCCGCTGCACCACATGCAGGCCGGGCACGCGCGGCGCCACCTCGGCGAGCAGGCTGTCCTTGCCCACCCCGGAGGGGCCGACGAGGGCAAGGACCGGAGCCCTGCTTTCGGTGCCGCTCATGCCGCCCGCGCCGGGGTGAAGCCGCTGACATCGATCTCGCGGTCGCAGACCCGTTCCCGGGCCTCGGCGTCGTGGAAGATGCCGATGATCGCCGCGCCGCGCGCCTTGGCCTCTTCGATCAGCGCCAGCACAACTGCGCGGTTGGTGGCATCCAGAGACGCTGTCGGCTCGTCCAGCAGCAGCGCCGGGAAGCCATGGGCGAAACCGCGCGCAATATTGACCCGCTGCTGCTCGCCGCCCGAGAAGGTTGTGGGCGAGAGGCTCCAGAGCCGCTCGGGGATGTTGAGCCGCGCCAGAAGTTCGCGCGCCCGCGCTTCGCCCTCGGCAGCGCTGCCGCCCGCGGCCAGCACCGGCTCGGCCACCACCTCCAGCGTCGGCACCCGCGGCACCACGCGCAGGAACTGGCTGACATAGCCGAGGACCTCGCGGCGCAGCGTCAGGATCTCGCGCGGTTCGGCCCGCGCGACGTCCACATCGCCCACCAGAATGCGCCCTGCCCCGGCAAGGTAGTTGCCGTAGATCATCCGCATCAGCGTGGACTTGCCCGCACCCGAGTTGCCCACCAGCGCCACGCATTCCCCGGGCGCCACCGAGAGCGAAGCGCCCTCCATCACCGGGATCACCGCGCTGCCCTGGTTGTGCAGCACGAAGCTCTTCGACACGTCCGAGATCCGGATCATCGCTTCCGTCCTTCTTCTCTTTCCAAATACGCAAAACCCGCCCACGCCAGGGGCCCGGCGCCGCTCATACCTGCAACACGCTCGACACCAGCAGCTGGGTGTAGCCATGCTGCGGGTCGTCGAGCACCTGGTCGGTGAGGCCGGTCTCGACCACCTGCCCCCCCTTCATCACCATCAGCCGGTCGGCGAGCAGCCGCACCACAGCGAGGTCATGGGTGACGATCACCGCCGAGAGCCCCATCTCGCGCACCAGCCCGCGCAAGAGGTCCAGAAGACGCGCCTGCACCGACACATCAAGCCCGCCGGTCGGCTCGTCCATGAACACCAGACGCGGACCGGTGACGAGGTTGCGGGCGATCTGCAGGCGCTGCTGCATCCCCCCCGAGAAGGCACGCGGTCGGTCGTCGACGCGGTCATCCGAGATCTCCACCCGGCCCAGCCAGTCGATCGCCTGCGCGCGGATATCGGCGTAGTTGCGTGCGCCCACGGCCATCAGCCGTTCGCCGACGTTGCCGCCCGCCGAGACGCCCATGCGCAGCCCGTCGCGGGCGTTCTGATGCACGAAGGCCCAATCGGTGCGCGCCAGCATCCGCCGCTCGGGCTCGGACATGGTGAGCACGTCGCGTGGCCCTTCGGCGCGGGTATCGAAGACCACCTTGCCCGCGTCGGGGGCCAACTGGCCCGACAGGCACGACAGCAGCGTCGACTTGCCAGAGCCGCTCTCGCCGACGATGCCCATGACCTCGCCGGGCCAGAGGTCGAAATTCACGTCGCCGCAGCCGAGCCGCGCGCCGTAGTGCTTTGTGACGCCCTGGACGGAGAGCAGCGGGGTCATGCGTATTCCTCCTGCGGGGAGAGCGCGCCACGGTGACCGTCGGCCTGCCGCGAGGCGCAGAAGTCGGTGTCGGAACAGACGAACATCCGCCCGCCCGCGTCGTCGGTGATCACCTCGTCGAGGTAGCTGGTGCCGCAGCCGCAGAGATCGCAGGCGTGGTCGGCCTTGCTCGCCTCGAAGGGGTGGTCCTCGAAATCGAGGCTGACCACCTTGGTGTGCGGCGGCAGCGCGTAGATGCGCTGCTCGCGGCCCGCGCCGAAGAGCTGGATCGCCGCGCTCTCGAGCTTGGGGTTGTCGAACTTGGGGATCGGCGAGGGGTCCATCACGTAGCGCCCCTCGACCTTCACCGGGTAGGCATAGGCGGTGGAGATTGCACCGTTATGAGCGATGTCCTCGTAGAGTTTGACGTGCATCAGCCCGTATTCTTCCAGCGCGTGCATCTTGCGGGTCTCGGTCTCGCGCGGCTCAAGGAAGCGCAGCGGCTCGGGGATCGGCACCTGGTAGACGAGGATCTGCCCCTCTTCGAGCACCTGCTCGGGGATGCGGTGGCGGGTCTGGATGACCGTCGCCTCGGCCGTGTGCTCGGTTGTCTCGACCTCGGCGGTGCGCTCGAAGAACTTGCGGATCGAGACGGCATTGGTGGTGTCGTCGGCGCCCTGATCGATGACCTTGAGCCGGTCTTCGGGGGTGAGGCAGGCGGCAGTCACCTGCACGCCCCCCGTTCCCCAGCCGTAGGGCATCGGCATCTCGCGGCTGGCAAAGGGCACCTGATAGCCCGGCACCGCCAGCGCCTTGAGCAGCGCGCGGCGGATCATCCGCTTGGTCTGCTCGTCGAGATAAGCGAAGTTGTAGGCCTGATCGGTCATGACTCTGGCTCCTCGCCGAAGAGATAGATTTCGCCCCAGACGATCTCGTCGCCCAGATCTGGATCGCTGAAGGCTTCCAGCAGCCCCTCGTCGGGCGCGCCGTCCTCGTCGAGCGGCAGATCAGAGGGGGCCGAGATCAGCTTGACGTCCTCGATGCTGCTCGCCACGCCGCCGCATTCCGCCACGTGCTCGGTCAGTTGCACTTCGACCTCGGCCGGGGAATTGGCCGACAGGCAAATCCACAGCACCGCCAGCACCGCGTCCTCGTCACCACCCTCTTCGTCGTCGCCGAAGAAGGGACAGGGCGTGCCTGGCATGCGGACCACCTCGACCAATGCGCAGTACCAGTCCTGACCCTTGCCCAGTTCGGGCAGTTTCGCCCCGTGATAGCCCTTGCTCATTCCGCAGCCTCCTTGAATTTTGCTGTGCCCAGAGCCTCTGCCCGCATCTTGCGAACCAGTTCCAGCTCGGACTGGAAATCCACGTAGTGCGGAAGCTTGATATGTTCGAGGAAGCCTGTCCCCTGAATATTGTCGGAATGGGCGAGAACGAACTCCTCGTCCTGCGCCGGGGCGCCGATGTTCTCCTCGCCCAGCTCCTCCCAGCGCAGCGCCCGATCGACCAGCGCCATGGAGATCGCCTTGCGCTCGGTCTGGCCGAACACCAGCCCGTAGCCGCGGGTGAATTGCGCTGGCTCAAGCTTGGACCCGGCGAACTGGTTGACCGTCTCGCATTCGGTGAGCGTCAGCTCTCCGATGCAGACCGGGAAACCCAGCTCTGGCACCTCCATCTCCACCTCGACCGCACCGATGCGGAGTTCCCCGACGAAGGGGTGGTTGCGACCGTAGCCGCGCTGGGTGGAATAGGCCATGCCCAGCACGAATCCCTCGTCGCCACGGGTCAGCGCCTGCAGCCGCAGCGGGCGGCCGGCGGGGTATTCCATCGGCTCGCGGGTCATGTCGGGCGGCGTCGCGTCGGTGCGCGGCTCGTTCTGGATCAGCCCGTCCTTATTCAGGAACTCGGTCACCCGTGGCGTCACCTCGCGGCGCGGTTCGGCCTCGCGGGCTCGCGGCGCCTCGCCCTCGGCTTCAAGTGCGAAATCCAGCAAACGGTGCGTGTAGTCGAAGGTCGGCCCCAGCACCTGCCCGCCCGGCACGTCCTTGAATGTCGCGCTGATGCGGCGGTCGCAGCGCATCGCGGTGGTGTCCACCGGCGCGGAATGGCCGAGCCGCGGCAGAGTCGTGCGGTAGGCACGGATGAGGAAGATTGCCTCGATCAGATCACCGCGCGCCTGCTTGATCGCCAGCGCCGCGAGATCGGGATCGTAGAGCGAGCCCTCGGCCATCACCCGGTTCACCGCCAGCGCCATCTGCTCGCGGATCTGCGGCACGGTCAGCTCGGGCACGGCGGCGTCGCCGCGCCGTTCCTCGGCCAGCCACTCATGCGCCGCGTCGATCGCGCGCTCGCCGCCTTTCACAGCCACATACATCAGAGCGCCTCCACTTTGGTTGTCCGCGGCAGCGCCGCCAACTTGTCGTCGCAGGTGAAGTAGCAATCCCATCCCAGCGGGAAGAGCAGACCATTGCGCGCGAAGGCCTCGACCTCGGGCAGGCTCAGCGCCGCCTCGGTCTCGATGCCGGGGCCGGTGAGCTTCATGCCCGCACTCTCCAGCGCCGCCACCTCGACGATCAGCGTCACCGAGCGGTCGGGGTATTCGGCGGTGCCGATCCGGTAGCGGTCGAGCGGCTTCAGCGCCTGCCAGCTGCCGAGCGCGAACATCGCCTCTTCGGCGGCCACCACCGGCGCGCCGATGTGGAAGGCGATCCAGCGCTTCAGCGCATCACTGTCGCAGCCCGGGGCCAGGTGAATCGGCGTCTCGCGGTCGCAGAGCGTCAGCAGCAGCACCGCCGCCGCGGTGGAAATCCCCGGCGCCTCGGCACCCGCGACCGTCTCGATCTTGCCCGGCCGCGCCATGGCTTCCAGCGCTGCGCGGAAGGCCCGCGCCGCCTGCACCGGGGCGTCGGCAAAGCCGCCCGTCAGCACGTCGCCATTCAGTCTATCGTCCCGCATTATTCCCCCCGCACCATGGTGAAGAAGTCCACCTTCGTCGCCGCTGCCTTCGCCGCCCGGCCTTCGCGCCGCGCCGCTTCTTCCGAGGCCAGAGGCGCCAGAACCGACGTCTGGATCTCCTCGGCCCGCGGACCCTGCATCAGCGCGTCAACCAGCGCCGCGCGCTCGGCATGGGTGCGATTGCGGCCCTGCACATGAGCATGACCCACCTCGCCACTCTCGAGCCGCAGCGCGCAGCGGGTCACGGTCATCTCGCCGAGGTTGAAGGGCGCGCCGGTGCCGCCCATGCGGCCCCGCACCATGACGCCACCGGTCTCGGGCACGCGCAGCCAGTCGAAGCCGGGCAATTCCGCCCCATCGAGCAGCGCCACCAGCCGATCCGCCGGCGCCCGCGCCAGCAGGCCCATCCAGCCCTGCCGCGCGGTGATTTCCTGTTCAGGAGTTTCCATCTGGACACCTTGCCGATTTGTCTAGATAACTATACAACTAGACATGTGATACGCCGCAGGCCCCGAGTCGGGCAAGGCCTCATTGCATGAAGTTTCGGTGACAGAGGTTCCAACATGCCCCGTTCTCCCGCCCGCTCTCCGGTCTGGCACGCCATCGCCACCACGCTAGAAGACGAGATCTCGCGCGGGCACTACCGCCCCGGCGACAAGCTCCCGACCGAGGCCGAGCTGGCCACCCGTTTCGGCGTCAACCGCCACACGGTGCGCCACGCGCTGAAGGATCTGGGCGACCGAGGCCTCACCCATTCGCGGCGCGGCGCCGGGGTCTTCGTGCGCATGGCCCCGATGGACTACCCGATCGGCGGACGCACGCGCTTCAGCCAGAACGTCCGCGCCTCGGGCCGCCTGCCCGACCGCCGCCAGCTGCGCATGGAGACCCGTCCCGCGGACGAGGTTGAGGCCGAGGCGCTTCAACTGGTGCCCGGCGAACCGGTGCTGGTGCTCGAGGGCATCTCGCTGGCTGGCGGCGTGCCCATGGCGCATTTCGTCTCGATCTTTCCGATCACCCGGCTGCCCGGGCTGGACGACACCCTGCGCGAGGTCAACTCGGTCACAGAGGCGCTGCGCCGCCACGGCGTCCCGGACTACACCCGTGCCCAGACCCGTCTCACTGCCGAGCCCGCCTCGGCTACCCAGGCGTTGCATCTCAATCTGCGCGAGGGCGAGCCGCTGCTGCGCTCGTCGTCGCTCAACCTCGGGCCGGACGGTGCCCCGGTGGAACAGGGCCACACGTGGTTCGCAGGCGACCGCGTCGCTCTGACGATCAACCATGAGGAGACAAATCCTACAGCATAACGCCCCTGTCATCCGCCACGTCATGCCCATGACACAGACCCGGGGTAGAACCGCGCGAAACCCCAGAGCAGCCACGGCGGGTAACGAACATGACTGCGCTACTTCCCCCCCTGCGCCTCACCGGCGCGTCCATCTTGCGCGACGGCGCGCTTCAGCAGCGTTCGCTGGTGATCGAGGAGGGCGTGATCAGCAAGGGGCCGCTGCCCGAGGTCGACCTCTCGGGCTACCTCGTACTGCCCGGCATCATCGATCTGCACGGCGACGCCTTCGAGCGCCATATCGCGCCGCGCCCCTCGGCCCCCTTCCCGATCATGGCGGGGCTGCGCTGGACCGACCGCGAGGCCGCTGCCCACGGCGTCACCACCGCCTGGCTGGCGCAGTGCTGGAGCTGGGAGGGCGGCATGCGCAGCCCCGATTTCGCCGAAGAGGTGATGGCCGCCCTCATCGCCTACCGGCCCCGCGCCCACACCGACCTGCGCCTGCAGATCCGCTGCGAGACCCACATGCCCGAGACCCGCGAGCGGATGCTGGCGGCGGTGCTCAGGCACGGGATCGATTACGTGGTGTTCAACGATCATCTGCCCGAGGCGCTCGACGTCGCCGATCGCGACCCGCACCGGCTTGCCCTCTGGGCCGAGCGCGCCGGCGAGACCCCCACCGCCTTCGTCGCCCGGCTGCGCGAGGCGCGCGCCCGATCGCGCGACGTGCCGCGCCACCTTTGCGCGCTGGCCGAGAGCTTCGACGCCCACGACATTCGCTACGGCAGCCACGACGACCCCGACGGCGACACCCGCGAGTACTACCGGCTGATCGGTGCCCGCATTGCCGAGTTCCCGACCACGGTCAGCGCCGCCAAGCTCGCCCGCGCCTTCAACGACCCGGTGCTCATGGGCGCGCCCAACGTGGTGCGCGGGCGCAGCCAGGCGGGCAATGTCTCGGCCCAGCATCTGATCGCCGCCGACCTCTGCGACGCGCTGGTCTCGGACTACCACTACCCCTGCCTCGCGGAAGCGGCCTGGACACTGGTCGACAAGGGGCTGCGCAGCCTGCCCGAAGCCTGGGCGATGATCTCCACCACCCCGGCCGAGATCATGGGGCTGGTGGACCGCGGCAGTCTCGATCACGGCAAGCGTGCGGATTTCGTGGTGATCGACGCAGAGACCCGCGCCATCGAGGCGACGGTCTGTGGCGGCCGGCTGACCTATCTCGCCGGAGAGGCCGGGGCCCGGCTGGTCTCGGCCATGCAGGGCCAGCGCATGGCGGCGGAGTAGCTCACCCCAGGCCCTCGCGACTGCAAGCATTGCGACGCCGGTGCACCTTAAGCGGATGTTCAACTCTCCTGTCGTAAGACCCCGCCACCCGGTCCGCGGACCGCCATGGCCAGAGGAGAGATGCCCATGCGCAACCAAGCGAGCCCGACACGGATGCCTGCCTGCTGGTTGCCCGCCCTGCTAGCGGCAGCCCTTTGTCTTGTGCTGCTGGGCGCGGCGCAGGCGCGCGCCGAGGGCCGGATCAGCATCATCGTCAACGACCCCGAGAACCCCTATTGGGCCGCCGAGGGCGAGGTCGCAAAGGCGACCGCCACCGAGCTGGGCTACAAGGCCGTCATCGCCGCGCATGGAGGCGATCCGCTGATCGAAGGCACCCATGTCGACAGCGCCGTTGCCGCCGGGGTCGATGCGATCATCCTCGATCCGGCGAATGCCACGGACTCCGCCGTCGCGATCCAGCGGGCCAAGGCGGCGGGGGTTCCCGTCTTCATTGTCAACGCCGGGCTGGCGCAGCCCGGCCTCGCCATCGCGCAACTGCTGTCGAACAACGCGCAGGGGGCGGAACTCGGGGCGCGGCGCTGGCTCGAGGACATGGGCGCGCATGGCTCCTACATCGAACTTCTCGGCGCCTCCACGGACCCGAACGCCGAGATCCGCTCCCGCGGCTACGCGGCGGTTGTCGGTGCCGAACAGGGCCTGAGCCGGGTGGGCGCCGTCGCCGCCGACTGGAGCCGCGACCAGGGCTACGAACAGACCCGCAGGCTACTCGCGGAGCGCCCGCTGATCACCGCGCATCCTCGCCGGCAACGACGAGATGGCGCTTGGTGCAGTGGCCGCGCTCAAGGAAGCCGGGCGGCTGGACACGGTCACCGTCGGCGGCTTCGACGGCTCGCCCGACGCGGTGGCCGCGGTGCTCTCCGGCGAGCTCGCCTACACGGTGCTGCAGCCGGTGGCGATCTTCGCCGCCGAAGCCGTGCGGCAGGCCGATCACTACATCCGCACCGGAACACCGCGCGAGAGCCGCGAGGTGCAGTTCTTCGACTGCCTGCTCATCGACAGCAGCAATGCCGCGCGCGTGACCGGCCCATTCGTACTGGGGGAGTGACCTTCCCCGACCCGCCGTCGCCCTGCCCCGGTTAGGCGCTTGTTCAGCCTTTCGTGTTTGAACTGGAGCCGACCGCGGGCGTCTCGCCCCATCCCCGCCAGCAGTTACAGGAACTCGCCATGCCCCGCCTGCGCAGCCTCTCTGTCGCCATCAAGCTGCCTGCCCTGATGATCGCCATCGCACTCGGCTGTCTCGGCGTCGCCGGCGCCATCGCCTACGATGTTTCGTTCAACCAGCTGACGCGGGAGGTATCCTTCCGCCTCTCAGCCGTGGCCGATACCCGCGCCGCGCTGCTCGAGGACTGGTTCGATGAAAAGCTCGAGGCGCTCGGCGAGTTCGCCGACGAACCGCAGACGGTCGAGGCGACCACGAGTTTCCTTAGCGCCTATCGCGGCCTCGGCCCGGAGGCCAATGCCGAGCTCCGTCGAAGCTACATCGACGAAAACCCGAATCCCCCCGATGCCCGCAAGGCCCTCGACGAGGCCAGCGAAACCACCGCCTACTCGCTCTTTCACAAGAAGTTCCACGCGGCGATGCGCAGCCAGGTCGAGGCGGTCGACATCGCCGATCTGCTGATCGTGTCCGCCGAAGGCGAGGTGATCTATTCCGTCCGCAAGCAGGGCAATTTCGCCACGAAGCTGGACGAGGACGGCGGCGCCCTGGGTCGGGCGGTCCGGGGGGCCCTCGCCGAGGGTGCCAGCTTCGGTTTCGGCGATTTCGCCGAGGAAGCCGCGCTCGATGGCGCGGTTGCGGGGTTCCTGGCCCTGCCGCTGGCCAACGAGTGGGGGGACACGGTCGCCGCCCTTGCTTTCGAACTCGACGAGGCGGAGGTCGCGGCAATTCTCGCCATGCCCTCTGCACTGACCCCCACCACCCGGCTGGCGCTGGTCGGGCCCGACTTCACCCGCCGCAGCACAAGCGGGCTTGCCGGGCAAAGCGGTGCGCTCGCGACCACCGCGCCCGAGAACCCTGCGTTCACCGCGGCCCTTGGCGGCGAAGAGGGCGTCACCGAGCTCACCCTCCCCAGCGGCGAGAGCATCACCGCCGCCTTCGAGCCGGTGCGCCTCGGCGCCCCCGACGCGGCGGATGGCACCACCTGGGCGCTGCTCGCGGCGGAACCCTCCGAAGTGATCGCCGCCGGTCCGCGTGCCCTGCTGGCCAAGCTCGCCCGGGCCGCGATTCCGGCACTCGTGGTCGCGTTCCTGGTCGCCGGACTGTCCGCGCGCAACATGGCCCGCCCCCTGGGCCGCATCGCTGCCGCTGTTGGCGGGGTGGCTGCCGGGAACTACGAAAGCGAAATCCCGGCCCAGAAACGAGGTGACGAGATCGGCCGCATCTCCCGTGCGCTTGACGCACTGCGCCACGACCTGCTGCAGAGCCGCGATGATCTGCAGTCCGGCGCCAGCGCCCGGGCCGCCATGCAGCACGCGCAGGCAGAGGTGGTCGAGGCGCTGCAGACCGCGCTCTCCCGGCTTGCAGAGGGTGATCTCGGCAGCACCATAGCGCAGGAATTTCCCGAGGATTACGCGCAGTTGCGCAGCGATTTCAACCGCGCCACGGATCGGCTGCAGCAGGCGATGATCGACGTGTCGCAAAGCGCCGCGTCGATCAACCATGACGTCGATCACATCGCCCAGGCCTCCGAGGAGCTGGGACAGCGCACCGAACGTCAGGCAGCCACGGTCGAAGAGACCGCCGCCGCGCTCGATCAGCTCACCGCCTCTGTCTCCGAGTCCGCCAAGAACGCGGCGGATGTGGACGGGCTTGTTGGCAAGGCCCGCGAGGACGCGCAGGCCAGCGGCGAAGTGGTGCGCGAGACGATCGAGGCGATCGGCGTCATCGAAGCGTCTTTCCAGCAGATTTCCGGCAATATCAAGGTGATCGACGACATCGCCTTCCAGACCAACCTCTTGGCGCTGAATGCCGGGGTCGAGGCCGCGCGCGCCGGCGATGCCGGGCTCGGCTTCGCGGTGGTGGCTTCCGAGGTCCGGCTGCTGGCGCAGCGATGCTCCGAGGCGGCGAGCGAGATCAACGCGCAGATCACCGCCTCGACAGACCATGTGCAGAACGGCGTGCGACTGGTCGGGCGAACCGGAGGCGCGCTCAAGGAGATCATCGAGGCGATCCGCACGATTGCTGACCGGGTGACAGCCATCGCCGAGTCGGCGCGCGAGCAATCCACCGGCCTGTCGGAACTCAACAGCGCGGTGAGCGAGCTGGACATGACCACGCAGAAGAACGCCGCCATGTTCGAACAGACCTCCGCCGCCAGTTCGGACCTGCGCACCGCCGCGCAGGGGCTGCGTCAGAACGTCGGCCGCTTCACCCTTGGCAGTCGCTCCGAGACCTGGTCCGGAGCGGAGCAGGCCGCGTCCGACGCGCCCCGGCATGCGGCCTCGGCTTGATGGCGATCCCGGCCCACTCAGGCCCGTTTCATTGCGCGAAAAGCGGGGGCTTTGCTTCCTTCGTCCGGACAAAAGCCGGGCTGGCCGCATGTGTCACATGGAGGCTGTCATACGCGAACTGTCACACGGGAACTGTCAGACAGAGGCTGTCAGGCCTCTTCGGTCGTGGCCGCTACCGCCGAAGCGCCCTCGTATTTCTCGACGAAGGCCTCCGCCGACATCGACCGGAAATCAGCAAGCCGGGCGCGCAGCAGCTGGTGCGGCCAGTCCCACCAGGCCAGCGCCATCATCCGCTCGGCCAGTTCCGGTGCAAAGCGCGAACGCAGCGGCGTCGCCGGAACCCCGGCGACGACCGTGTAAGGCGCCACGTCCTTGGTCACCACCGCCGAGGAGGCGACGACCGCACCATGCCCGATGGTCACTTCCGGGCGCACCACTGCGCCGTGGCCGATCCATGTGTCATGGCCTATGACAGCGCGGCGCGCGTGGCGCGCGGCGAAGAAGTCCTCATCGAGACCTGCATCGTCCCAGTAGTCCTCGGACCGGTAGAGGAAGTGGTGCAACGAGGCGTTTCCCATCGGGTGATCGGTCGGCCCTATGCGGGTGAAGCTGGCGATATTGGCGAACTTGCCCACGGTGGCATTGGCCAGATCGGCGTAGCGGTCGCAGTAGGAATAGTCCCCCATCTCGACACGGTTCAGCCGCGAGCCGCGCCCGATCTCGACATAGCTGCCGAGCTCGGAATTGGTGATCTCGCACTCGGGGTGCAGGAAGGGCTCCTGTCCAAGACGTGGCATGTCAGTTCCCCTTGATCAGCTTGCGGCGCAGCCAGCCCGAAGCGCTGTCCATCGACATGACCATCAGGATCACCAGGATGATGTAGTAGGTCACCTCTTCCCAGTCCTTCTGGGTGATCATCGCCTGGGTCAGCAGCAGGCCGATGCCGCCGCCGGTGATCGCGCCGATGATGGTCGCCGAGCGCGTGTTGGACTCCAGGAAGTAGAGCACCTGGCTGACCAGCACCGGCACCACCTGCGGGATCACCCCGAAGCGGTAGCGCTGCAGCGGCTTGGCCCCGGTCGAAGCCACGCCCTCGATCTGCTTGCCGTCGACGTTCTCCAGCGCCTCGGAAAACAGCTTGCCGAAGGAGCCGGTGTCGGTGAGCAGGATCGCCAGCGCGCCGGTCATCGGCCCCGGGCCGAAGGCGCGGCTGAGCACGATGGTCCAGATCAGCCCGTCCACCCCGCGCAGGAAATCGAAGACCCGGCGCACGCCGAAGCGCAGCGCCATGAGCGGCGCGAAGTTCCTGGCCGAGAGGAACGCCAGCGGCAGCGCGACCAGCGCTGCGCCCATGGTGCCGAGAAAGGCCATGAGCAGGGTCTCGAAAAGCGCCCAGGCGACGTCGCTGTGACGCCACATCGCATTGCCCCAGAAGTCCTGCCAGGCCCCCGCGAGATTGCCGCGCGCGGGGTCGATCTGCGCCCCGAGGAGGATCTCGCCGAACCCGTGGCCGTGATAGGGGCTGTCGAGGGTGAAGAAGAACAGCTCCCAGCCGGGGAAATAGCGGAAGAGCTCGGTCTTCGAGCGGGTCAGCGAGACACGCGCGCCGTCGGTCGTGACCTGCAGGCGCGAGGAAGAGGCGGAGATCCACTCCGGCAGACCGTCTTCGGGCAGGTTGCTGACAATGTCGCGGCCCTCTAGACGGGCCTCGATCAGACCGTAGCCCGGCACCTCCCAGCGGAACCCGTTGCCGGGCAGCAGCACAACGTCCTGCCCGCCTTTCAGCGCGACGCGCACCGCGCCGTCGTCCTGCGGAGCCACCCAGTCGGGCGTGGTGCCCTCGGGGTATTCGCCCTTGCGCTCGCCCTCTATGGCCACCGCGACACCGCCACCGCGGTTGTCTCGGGTGACATGGGTCTTGTAGCTCCAGGTGTCGGCGAGCAGCGTGCGGGCGTTGTCCCAGCGCGCCCGCTCGGCCAGCCCCGGCAGGTCGAAGGCGAAGAAGATGTAGGCCAGGTAGGCGAGGATCACGGCAGGCAGGCCGAAGGCGAGGATCTTCTTGCGGCGGAAGACCCGGTCGGCAGAGGCGTAGAGCGCGGCGTCGGCCATCTCAGTGGCCTCCTTTCTTGGAGGAAATCATGGCATTGCGCACATGGCTCGAAAGCTGGTCGAAGACGACGATGGTCAGGAAAAGCAGCAGGAAGATCGCCGCCGCCTCGTCGAAGCGGCCCTTGCCCCAAGCCATGGCGTTGCGCAGCTCGTAGCCGATGCCCCCTGCCCCAACGAAGCCGAGGATGGCGGAGGCACGGATATTGATCTCGAAGCGCAGCAACGCGTAGCTGAAGTAGTTGGGCGAGACCTGCGGCACCACGCCCAGCCACATGCGCTGCAGCCAGGTGGCTCCGACCGAGGAGAGCCCCTCGACCGGCTTGAGGTCGGCGTTCTCGTTGACCTCGGAGAAGAGCTTGCCGAGCGCGCCTGCGGTGTGCAGCGCGATCGCCAGCATGGCGGGCACGGGCCCGCCGCCCAGCACGAAGATCAGCACCAGCGCCACGACGATCTCGGGTACGGCGCGCAGGATGTCCATGAAGCGGCGGAACACCGGGATCAGCCGCGGCCAGCGCGCCAGCCCGCGGGTCGAGAGCAGCGACAGCACGATGGCCCCAGCAGCGCCGAGCAGCGTCGAGACCGCGGCGATGTTGATCGTCTCGACCAGCGCCGGGAAGTAGCGCACCAAGTGGCCGGGCAGCCGGTCGAGCTTGGGCAGCGTGTCGGCGATCACGTCGGCGGGGAAGTCGAAAATCTGCGGCAGTCCGCTCCAGAAGCCGCCCGCGTTGCGCTCGTCGGCCAGCATGAAGCCGGAGATCATCAGCAGCGCGAACAGCGCAAGGGTCAACCCGCCGTAGAGGCGCCTCTGCGCCATCAGGGCCATGTAGTGGCCGCGCGGATCGTGGGGGGCGTCGGGGGTCTGGGTCATCGAAACGTCCTGCGGGCGGCAGGCCGGCCGATGCGCATCGCCGCGATCTGCGGCGGCCTCATCGGGCCCCGGCCTTCCGGTAAACGAAAAGGGACCCCGCGCATCGGCGGGGTCCCCTCGGATCGTGCGATCAGTTGATCTTCGAGCGGCGTGCCGCGACGATCGACTCGTATTCGGCGTGGGTCACCGGGATGAAGTCCTTGGCGTCGCCCGCCGCCACGCCGTAGGCGCAGTCGGCATCTTCTTCCCAGAGGTTGGCGGTCAGCTCGGTGACGGCGTCCTTGACGTCCTGCGGCAGCGCCTTGCGGATCACGAAGGGGCCTTCGGGGATGATGTTCGACTGCCAGATTTGCACCAGGTCGTTCATGTCGACCAGGCCCGCATCCACGGCCTTGCGCAGCGCGCCAGAGTTGTAGCCGTCTTCCCAGTTGCCCTGGCCGTCGGCCCAGGTCACGCCGCCGTCGACGTCGCCGTTGTTGACCGCGACGATGGTCTGCTCGTGGCCGCCGGTGAAGACGACATCGCCGAAGTAGGTGCCCGGGGTCATGTCGTAGCCGGCCGCCGCGATCTCGATCGAGGGGATCAGGTAGCCCGAGGTCGAGTTCGGATCACCGAAGCCGAAGTTCTTGCCCTTCAGGTCGTCGAGCGAGGTGATGCCGCTGTCGGCGCGGGCAAACCCGATCGAATAGTAACCGATCGAGCCGTCGAGGTTCTGCTTGACCAGAACCGGCTCGACCGCTTCGGGGTCGGCGATATAGGTGCCGGCATAGGAGGAAGCGCCCATCCAGGCCGCGTCGATGGTGCCGCCGAGCAGGCCCTGCATCACGCCGTTGTAGTCGGCGGGGGTGAAGACCTTCACCTCGACGCCGAGCGCTTCGGCGATCTTGTCGGCGAAGCACTGGTTCGAGGTCATGCGGTCCTGGGCGTTCTCGCCGCCGAGGATGCCGAGGCGGAATTCGGTGATCTCCTGTGCCTGGGCGGCGCCCACGAGCACGGTGCTGGCCAGAGCGGCTGCGATCAGTTTCTTCATCTTCTGTCCCTCATTTCAGGATTTGGGCCCGTCCCGATGGGCCCGGTTGATCAGACCGCGACTTCCGCAGCCCGGATTTCCGCCGCGACCACGGGGTCGCGGATCTCGGTGGAGGTGGCGTTCTCCGAAAAATCGGCCCCCGCGCCGTAGATGTCGCGCGCCACGCCGGTGGTCAGCTGCGCCGGAGTGCCGTCGAAGACGATGCGCCCGTCGCGCATGCCGATGACCCGGTCGCAGTAGCGCCGCGCGGTATCCAGCGTGTGCAGGTTGGCGATGACCATGCGCCCATCCTCGTCGTGGATGCGCCGCAGGTCGTCCATGACCAGCTGGGCGTTCATCGGATCGAGCGAGGCGATGGGCTCGTCGGCGAGCACCACCTTGGGGTCCTGCATCAGCGCCCGGGCGATGGCGACGCGCTGCTGCTGCCCGCCCGAGAGCGCCTCGGCGCGCTTGGCCGCATGGGCGGCGATGCCGAGCCGCTCGAGAATGTCGATGGCGCGGTGGATGTCCTCGCGCGGGTAGAGGTTGAACATCGTGGCCAGCGTGTTGCGCCGGGCAAGCGTTCCATGCAGCACGTTCGACACCACGTCCATGCGCGGCACCAGGTTGAACTGCTGGAAAATCATCGCGCAATCGGACTGCCAGCCGCGCTTTTCCGCACCCTTGAGCTGCAGCACGTCGCGGCCCTCGAAGATCAGCCTGCCCTCGGTGGCATCGGTGAGCCGGTTCATCATCCGCAGGAAGGTCGACTTGCCGGCGCCGGAGCGGCCGATGATCCCGATCATCATCGGGCGGTCGACCGTGAAGCTCGCGTTGTCCACGGCGGTGTTCGCGCCGAAGCGCTTCGTCAGATGTTCGACGGTGAGCATGGTTCCCCCAGACTGTCCGAGGCGGCTTGTCACCCCCGACCGTATCGAGGCTGTGACGCAGGGGATTCGGTTCCGTGTCATTTCGGTGAAGCTTTGGTGACAGGCGGTTCAGAGGGCGAAATCTCCAGGTCTGGTCATGGATTACGCCCGAATTTCGCGCATTTGGCTGCGCCCATTGCGCTACGCCCGCGTGAAGATCGCGCGCGGCGGCTGCCCTTGGGGCATTGCCCTTGGTCATCAAGGGTGGTCTATGTCCGTACAAAAGCCCGCACGAGACTGGAATCCGCACCGTGCCAACGACACCTCCCGTCGCCCCCACTTCGATCACCCGCCTGACCGGCCTGCTGATGGTGCTCATCACCTGCCTGGTGATCGTCCAGGAATGGCATCTCACCGGCCCACTCGACTGGCTGGTGGTGCCGGCTGTCACCCTGCTGGTGGGTCTTCTGACGCTTCAGGTCGCCCCCGGCCGGCGGCTCTTCGTCGCCACGGCGGTTCTGCTCGGACTAGCGCTGGTCTGGCGGGTTGCCGATTGGCAAAGCGTGCTGCTCGACGCCTTCCATTCCGCCGCCTTCATTGCCGCCTTCTTCGCCGCGCTCGCCACGCTACGCAGCGCCGCGCAACAGGCCTCCTCGATCCGCGCCGCGGGCAACTTCCTGGCGCTGCAGCCGCCCGGCCGGCGCTATCTTGCGCTGACCCTCGGCGGGCAGGCCTTTGCGCTGCTGCTCAACTATGGCGCCATCGCGCTGCTCGGCAGCCTCGCCACCGCCGCGGCGCAGGACGAACCTGACGCCGAGATCCGCAGCCACCGCACCCGCCGCATGCTGCTGGCGATCCAGCGCGGCTTCGTCGCCTCGCTGCCCTGGTCGCCGATGTCCTTCTCCGTGGCGATCACCACCGCGCTGATCCCCGGCACCAGCTGGGGCTCGGTGGTGCTGCCGGCGCTCGGCACCTCGGCGCTGATCACCCTCACAGGCTGGGCGCTCGACACGCTCTTCAAGCCGAAACTCTCGCATCCGCCCGCCCCGCGCGCCGCCCCCGAGGGCAGCTGGGCATTGATGACCCCGCTGCTGGTGCTGCTCGGCCTGCTCGTGGTGTCGGTGCTGATCCTGCAATCGCTTACCGGGCTGCGGATCATCGCGATCGTCCTTCTTGTTGTGCCGATCATGGCCACCATCTGGGCGCTGCTGCAGCGCCGCGAAGGCGGCGCCCCCCTGGCCGAGCGCGCCGCCGGCTTCGTCTTCCGCGAGCTGCCCGCCTACCGCGGCGAGGTCACGCTGCTGATGATGGCGGGCTTCATCGGCACCGTGGGTGCGCCGTTGCTGGCGCCGTTGGTCAAGGCCTCGGGCTTTCACCCGGAGGATCTGCCGCCGGCGCTGGTCCTGGTCAGCTTCGTCTGGATCATCCCGCTGCTGGGCCAGCTTGGCATGAACCCCATTCTCGCGGTCACGCTGATCGCGCCGCTGGTGCCCCATGCCGACCAGCTGGGCGTGCCGCCCGAGGTCATCGTGGTTTCGATCACCGCCGGCTGGGCGCTCGGTGGCATCAGCTCGCCCTTCACCGCCACGACGCTGCTGGTCGGCAGTTTCGGCAACGTCAGCGCCCGCCATGTCGGTCTGCGCTGGAACGGCGGCTACATGCTGTGCATGCTCCTGCTGCTGTCGGCCTGGGTGCTCGTGCTCGGCTACCTGCTCAACTGACCCCCGCCCGTTCCCTCATCGAAAGACCTCTCATGACGCTTGCGACCACCCCGCCCATCTTCGACGGCCACAACGATCTGCTGCTGCGCCTGCTGGGCGGCGCGGTCACCGCGAGCGGCGTGACCAACGGTCTCGGCAGCGGCCACATCGACCTGCCGCGCGCGCAGGCGGGCGGCTTTGGCGGCGGCTTCTTCGCGATCTTCGTGCCGAGCCCCGCCACCTCCGGCGACAGCATGGAGGCGATGAGCCTGCCGCAATACGACCTGCCCCTGCCCGAGATGATCTCCCAGCCCGAGGCGCTGGACACCACCTGGCGCGGGGTCGAGGCCTTCGAGGCGCTGGCGGCCGCAGGCGCCATCACCCCCTGCACCACCGCAGCGGAAATCGAGGCCGCGCTTGGCGGGCCGAAGATGGCCGCCGTGCTGCACCTCGAGGGTGCCGAGGCGATCGGCCCCGACCTCGAGGAGCTGCACGCGCTGCACGCCCGCGGGCTGCGCTCGCTGGGGCCGGTCTGGTCGCGCCCGACGATCTTCGGCAACGGCGTGCCCTTCCGCTACCCCGCGACCCCCGATATCGGCGAGGGTCTCAGCGAGGCCGGCAAGAGGCTGGTCAGGGAATGCAATGCGCTCAAGGTGATGATCGACCTGTCGCACCTCAACGAGAAGGGCGTGGACGATGTTGCCGCGCTTTCGGACGCGCCACTGGTCGCCACCCATTCCAACGCCCATGCGGTGACCACCCACGCCCGCAATCTCACCGACCGCCAGCTGGCGATGATCGCCGAGAGCGACGGCATGGTCGGGATCAACTTCGCCACGGCCTTCCTGCGCCCGGACGGGCGGATGGACCCTTCGTGCAGCCTCGACGAGGTGCTGCGTCACCTCGATCACCTGATCGGGAAGCTCGGCGAGGACCGGGTCGGCTTCGGCTCGGATTTCGACGGTGCGACGGTTCCCGAGGGGATCACTGACATCGCCGGGTTGCCCAACCTGCGTGCGGCAATGACTGCCCATGGCATCGACGCGCCGCTGATGGAAAAACTCTGCCACGGCAACTGGCTGCGCGTTCTGCGCAAGACCTGGGGCGCCTGAAGGTGGCGTGAGAGGCGCAAACCACCGCGCCTCCGCCCGTCTTCCATATGTTCCAAATATCCCGGGGGCCCGGGGGCAGCGCCCCCGGCTCTCTCCTGTCCGGGCAGTGCGCTCGTGCGCATCGGAACACCCCTGCCCGCCCGCACCGTCTCCGCGGCCCCCCTCGCCTCAGCGGCCAGCAAGGGGATCGGATCCTGCCGACAAAGATACGGCACTTCGACAGTCTGCGGTGCAGCGTATGTGATCCGGTGGTGAGAAGCGGCAGTGACCTGCGCCCGGCCCCCGATGCCGTGACGGCGCAGCCAGCGGCATTGGGCGAGACAAGCGCGCGCTGCAGGGCGCGCTGAGGGCCGCGGACGACGCCCCCGCCGCGCCATGATCACGGGATATGGTGCTAGGCTTCCCCCCAGGCGCGGGCGATCCGCCGCGCTGCCGCCGCGGGGTCGGACTGGCCGCAGATCGCCGAGACCACCGCCACGCCCTGCGCGCCCGCCGCCTTTGCCTGTGCCGCGTGAGGGGCTTTCAGCCCGCCGATCGCCACCGCCGGCACCGGGCTCACCGCCACCTGCGCCGCGAGGCCCTCCCAGCCCACGGGCTGCCTGTGGTCCGGCTTGGTCGGCGTGGCAAAGACCGGCCCCGCCCCGACATAATCGACGACGCCGGGATCGACCGCCCGCGCAAGTTCGGGGCTTTCCACCGAGAGGCCCAGCAGCATCTCCGGCCCGACCAGCACCCGCGCCTCGGCGGGGGACATGTCGCCCTGCCCCACGTGCAGCCCGTCGGCAGCGATCTGCCGTGCCGCCTCCACGTCGTCGTTGATGATCAAAAGCGCGCCCGACCCCGCCAGCGCCGCCTTCAGCGCCCGCCCGGTCTCGATCCTCCGCGCGGTGCCGCCCCGCTTGTCGCGCAGCTGCACCATGGTGGCGCCGCCGCGCACCGCCAGCCGCGCCGTCTCGACCATGCCGATCCCGGCGCAAAGGCCGGGATCGAGCACCAGGTAGACCGACAGGTCAAAGCGCCTCATGCCGCATCTTCCAGCACGCGCAGCTCGGCCCTGGCGTCCAGCGCCTCGGGCGTCAGCATGTGCAACGCGTCGAGAAAACGCGGCGCAAAACTGCCCGGCCCGGTTGCCCCCTTGTGCGCGTGGCTGCCCGCCACGGCATAATGCGAGAGCGCCGCAACCGTGGCCTCGAAGGGATCGCCGCCCAGCCCCACGTAAGCGCCACAAAGACAGGTGAGCGAACAGCCAAGCGCGGTGTTCAGCGGCATCCAGGGCGAGCCACCACCGATCCGCACGGCGCGGATGCCATCGGTGACGAAATCCACCTCCCCGGTCACCGCCACCACACCGCCGGTCCGCCGCGCCAGCGTGCGGGCGGCCGCTTCGGCCGCCTCCACCCCGTCGCGCCCGTCGACGCCCTGCCCACGGCTGGCTTCGCCGGCCAGCGACAGGATCTCCGAGGCATTGCCGCGAACCACCGTCGGCTGCAGCGCCAGCAACTCCGCCGACACCCGTCGCCGCAGCCCGGTCGCCTGACAGGCCACCGGGTCGAGCACCCAGGGCTTGCCCGCCGCCTGCGCCCCGGCGATGGCGGCCCGCATCCCCTCGACGAAGGGACCGGACAATGTGCCGATATTCACCGTCAGCGCATGGGCGAGGCCGGCGAACTCGCCGGCCTCCTCGGCGTCGGAGACCATGGCCGGGGAGGCCCCCGCCGCCAGAAGCACGTTGGCGGCGATGTTCATCGCCACGTAGTTGGTGATGCATTGCACCAGCGGATTGGTCTGGCGCAGCTCCTTCAACAAGGCGCCAGAGGTCATGCCTCGTCCTCCTTCAGCGGCAGGTAGAGCTCTCCGCCTTCGCGGAACTTCTCGGCCATCTTCGCCATGCCCTCCTTCTGGGCCTCGGCGCGGATGTCGTGGCTGATCCGCATCGAGCAGAACTTCGGCCCGCACATCGAACAGAAATGCGCCACCTTATGCGCCTCCTTGGGCAGGGTCTCGTCGTGCATGGACCGCGCCGTGTCGGGATCGAGCGCGAGGTTGAACTGATCCTCCCAGCGGAACTCGAAGCGGGCGCGGGAGAGCGCGTCGTCGCGGATCTGCGCCGCCGGGTGGCCCTTGGCGAGATCGGCGGCATGGGCGGCGATCTTGTAGGTGATCACCCCCACCTTCACATCGTCGCGGTCAGGCAGGCCAAGATGCTCTTTCGGCGTCACGTAGCAAAGCATCGCCGTGCCGAACCAGCCGATCATCGCAGCCCCGATGCCGCTGGTGATGTGATCATAGCCCGGCGCGATATCCGTGGTGAGCGGCCCGAGCGTGTAGAACGGTGCCTCGCCGCAGGTCTCGAGCTGCTTGTCCATGTTGGCCTTGATCTTGTGCATGGCCACATGGCCCGGCCCCTCGATCATCACCTGGCAATCGTGCTTCCACGCCACCTGCGTCAGCTCGCCCAGCGTCTCGAGCTCGGCGAACTGCGCCTGATCGTTGGCGTCGGCGATGGAGCCGGGACGCAGACCGTCACCCAGCGAGAAGGACACGTCATAGGCGCGGGCGATCTCGCAGATCTCCTCGAAATGTTCGTAGAGGAAGCTCTCGCGGTGGTGGTGCAGGCACCATTTGGCCATGATCGAGCCGCCCCGGCTGACGATCCCCGTTACCCTGTTCACGGTCATCGGGATCATGTGCAGCCGCACGCCCGCGTGAATGGTGAAGTAGTCCACCCCCTGCTCGGCCTGCTCGATCAGCGTGTCGCGGAACACCTCCCACGTCAGGTCCTCGGCGATGCCGCCGACCTTTTCCAGCGCCTGGTAGAGCGGCACCGTGCCGATGGGCACCGGCGAGTTGCGCAGGATCCAGTCGCGAATGTTGTGGATGTTGCGCCCGGTCGACAAGTCCATGACCGTGTCGGCGCCCCAGCGCGTCGCCCAGACCATCTTTTCCACTTCCTCGGCCATCGAGGAGGTCACCGCGGAGTTGCCGATATTGGCGTTGATCTTCACCAGGAAGTTGCGGCCGATGATCATCGGCTCAAGCTCGGCGTGGTTGATGTTGGCGGGAATGATCGCGCGGCCCCGGGCAATCTCGTCTCGCACGAATTCCGGCGTGACGTGATCGGGGATGGATGCGCCCCAATCCTGCCCGTCTCGGACAAGCTTGGCCTTCGCGGCTTTGCGACCGAGGTTCTCGCGGATGGCGACGAATTCCATCTCCGGAGTGACGATGCCGGCGCGGGCATAGGCCAGCTGGGTGACCGGCTTGCCGTCCCTGCCCCGGCGCGGCGCATGGCGGACGGGGAACTCGGGCACAAGACGCGCGCCCTCGGCAAAGCCGTTGTCCTCGGGCTTCACATGCCGACCCTCGTAGCTCTCGGTGTCGGCGCGGGCGTCGATCCAACGCTCGCGCAGGCGCGGCAACCCACGGTCGATGGCGATCTCGGCGGCGGGATCGGTATAGGGGCCGGAGCTGTCGTAGACGGTCACCGGCGGCTCGCCGGCGGACGGGTGCAGGTCAATCTCGCGCATCGGCACGCGGATCTGCGGGTGGAGCGTGCCTTCGTGCCAGACGCGGCGCGACGCAGGCAGCGGCCCGCAGGTGACTGTTGGAGTAAGGTCTTTCATCGGTCGGAGCCTCCAAGCTCGAAGCGGTGGAGACCCAGTTCCGGTGCGTGAATGGGGTGACGCCGCTGCGGGCAAGGCGCGGGTGCGCCCCGCTTGTCCTATCCGCATATCCGGGACCCAGAGCCCCCGGCAACGCCAGTGCACCATCCCTACGCCAGTATGAACTGGATCAGGTTCGTCGGGTCACTGCGCTGCGCGGACGCCAGCAGAATCTCAGCCCCTTGTCGGGACCCCCCGGGTGAGTGCGGGCACACTGCGGCGAGTCGGGCGGGGCGTCAAGGTCGGGCTTCTCACACCGCGCGGCGCGGGCGGAAAAGCCGGATTGCGTATTTTCGGAACAATGAAAGGCGTGCTGCGCCCCTCGAGACGCGAAGGGCGGCACCGGATGGCACCGCCCCTCGTCACGCTAGCATCGCGAAGGCGCGGCTCAGACCGCCTCGAGTGCTGCCTTCACGTCGTCGGGGGCGCCGACGTTGCGCAGGGTGGCGCTGCGCTCGATGCGCTTGACCATCCCCGAAAGAGCCTTGCCCGCGCCGATTTCCCAAAACTCGGTGACGCCCTGCGCCACCATGTATTCCACCGACTCGCGCCAGCGCACCGAACCGGTCACTTGCTCGACCAGCAGTTCGCGGATGCGGGCGGGATCGGTGACCGCCTCGGCGATCACGTTGGCGACCAGCGGCACGCTCGGCGCCTTGATCTCGACCTCGGCCAGCGCACCGTCCATGACCTCAGCGGCGGGAGCCATCAGCGCGCAATGGAAGGGCGCGCTCACCGGCAGCAGCAACGCGCGTTTGGCGCCCTTCTCCTTGGCGATGTCGAGCGCCCGCTCGACCGCGCCCTTACTGCCCGAGATCACCACTTGCGACGGGTCGTTGTCATTGGCCGCGGCGCAAACCTCGCCCTGCGCGGCCTCCTCGGCCACGGCACGAGCGGTCGCCAGGTCGAGGCCGAGCAGCGCTGCCATGGCGCCCTCACCCACCGGCACCGCCTGCTGCATGGCCTTGCCACGGGTGCGCAGCAGCTTGGCTGCGTCACCGACGCTCAGCGCACCGGCGGCGGTCAGCGCCGAGTATTCGCCCAGCGAGTGGCCGGCGACGAAGCTGGCGGCCCCGATCTCGATGCCCTCGGCCTCGAGCGCGCGCATGGCCGCAAGCGACGTTGCCATCAGCGCAGGCTGGGCGTTCTCGGTCAGGGTGAGCGTCTCGATGTCGCCCTCCCAGATCAAAGACGAGAGGCTCTCGCCCAGCGCCGCGTCGACCTCGTCGAAGACGGCTTTCGCCTCGGGGTAGGCCTCGGCCAGTGCCTTGCCCATGCCGATGGTCTGCGCCCCCTGGCCGGGGAAAATGAAGGCTCGCGTCATGATCGTCTCTCCTAAGGCTCGCGCGGTCGCTTTTTGGCGCGCTTTGGCGCGCAGTCCTAGCGCCAAGCGCCCCTTCACGCAACGCCCGGCACCGACAGCCTGTCTTTCCACGCGAGCCCCGGAGAGGTGCGGTGCGCCCCAGCAGTGCGGCCATGGTACGGGCAACACGAGAAATGCCGCCTGCCAGAACCAAAGGCACCTTTGTAAGCCCGGGCGTATGGACGTATGACTGGCGCGTGGGGACGCTTGCCCCCACCAACGAGGAGACCCGACCGCAATGACCTTGCTTCGACGTACCGTCCTGGCACTTGCCGCAGCCACCGCCCTGACCCCGGCCACCGTTCTTGCCCAGGACGACGGAAAGGCGCCGATCCTGATCGGGGAGATTAACCATTTCAAACGGATGGCGGCCTTTGCCGAGCCCTATCGCAAGGGCATCGAACTGGCCGTCTCGGAAATCAACGAGACCGGCGGCGTGCTCGGCCGTCCGCTGGAGTTCATCTTCCGCGACGACCAGGGCGATCCCGCCGAGGCGGTCCGCATCGCCGAAGAGCTGATGACCCGCGACGGCGCGGTGATGCTGACCGGCACGATCCTCAGCAACGTCGGCCTCGCGATCAGCTCCTTCGCCGCCGAGAAGCACTACGTCTACCTCGCCTCCGAACCGCTGGCCGACACGCTGGTCTGGGGCTCGGGCAATCCCTATACCTTCCGCCTGCGCACCTCGACCTGGGTGCAGGCGGCGATGCTGGCCGAGAAGGCCGCCACCACCGACGCCATCCGCTATGCCACCATCGCTCCGAACTACGCCTATGGCACCGAGGCGGTCGCGGCCTTCAAGGCCAACCTCAAGCGCCTCAAGCCCGAGGTCGAATTCGTCGCCGAGCAATGGCCGCCGCTGTTCAACATTGATGCCGGTGCCGAGGCACAGGCGCTGGAGCGCGCCAAGCCCGACGCGATCTACAACGTTACCTTCGGCACCGATCTGGCCAAGCTCGTGCGCCAGGGCACCGACCGCGGCCTCTTCGACGGGCGTGACGTCTACGGGCTGCTGACCGGCGAGCCGGAGTATTTCGAGCCGCTCGGCGACGAGGCCCCCGAGGGCTGGTTCGTCACCGGCTACCCCTGGTACGACTTTGCCGAGGGCACCCCCGGCGGCGCCTTCGTCGCGGCCTACGAGGAGATGTTCGGCGAGACCCCGAAGAACGGCAGCAACGTCGGCTACCTGACCGGCCTGTCCGTCGCCGCAGCCATCGAGAAGGCGGGCAGCACCGAGACCGAAGCGATCCGCGCCGCCTTCGAGGACCTCGAGATCCCGGACACCCCCGTCGGCCCGCTGCGCTACCGTGCGATCGACAACCAGTCGACGCTGGGCGCCTTCGTCGGCACCACGGCGCTCAACGACGCGGGTGAAGGCGTGATGGTGGACTGGGAGTACAAGGAGCCCATGCCCTACATGCCCTCGGACGACGAGATCCGCGAGATGCGCCCCGCCGAGTAATCGGTGCGTGGGGGGAGGCATAGCTGGCTCCCCCCCTTTCATTGTTCCCCAACTACGCCGGGGTGAATTGGCCGCAAGGCCAAGAGGGGCAGCGCCCCTGTCTCCCCGGCCAACCGAGCCCCCGCCATGGCCTTCCTCTTCGCCCAGTTTCTGACCGGCCTTGCCAATGCCGCGGCGCTGTTTCTCGTCGCCTCGGGGCTGTCGCTGATCTTCGGCGTCACGCGGATCGTCAACTTCGCGCATGGCTCCTTCTACATGCTCGGCGCCTTCATCGGCGTCACGCTGATGGAGGTGCTGCCCGGACATCTCGGGTTCTGGGGCGCGATCGTGCTGACCGGGCTGGCCGTGGGCCTCATCGGCGCGCTGGTCGAAATCGTGGTGCTGCGGCGCATCTACCGCGCGCCCGAGCTGTTCCAGCTGGTCGCCACCTTCGGGGTGATCCTGGTGATCCAGGATCTCGCGCTGATGATCTGGGGCGCCGAGGACCGTTTGGGGCCGCGCGCGCCGGGGCTGCGCGGCGTCTGGCGCATCTTCGGAGAGCCGGTGCCCAAGTACGATATCGTGCTGATCGCCATCACCCCCTTCATCCTGCTGGCCCTTTGGTACCTGATCACCCGCACCCGGCTCGGCATCCTCGTGCGCGCCGCGACGCAGGACCGCGAGATGGTCGGGGCGCTCGGAGTCAACCAGGCCTGGCTCTTCACCGGGGTCTTCGCGCTCGGTTCGGCGCTGGCGGGCTGGGGCGGCGCGCTGCAACTGCCGACGGGCGGCGCGGACCTTCTGATGGACTTCAACATCATCGGCGCGGTCTTCGTCGTGGTGGTGATCGGCGGCATGGGCTCGCTGCCCGGCGCCTTCGTAGCCTCCGTTCTGATCTCGGTGCTGAACGTCTTTGGCGTGACCTACCTGCCGCAATCGACGCTGGTGCTGATGTTCGTGGTGATGGCCCTTGTGCTGATCGTCCGGCCCTACGGCCTGCTGGGCCGCGAAGAGGTGGCGGGCGAGCACGGGCAGGTCGGTGCCCCCGAGACGCCGATCCGTCCCTACGGCCCGCTCGGCGTGGCGCTGACCGCGCTGCTGCTGGCGCTGCTCGCCGCGCTTCCGGCCTTTGCCGACACCTTCCTGATGGTGCTGGTGATCGACATCGTTGTCTTCGCCCTTTTCGCCGCCTCCCTGCACTTCATCCTCGGCACGGGCGGGCTGGTGAGCTTCGGCCATGCCGCCTTCTTCGGCGGCGGCGCCTATGCGGCGGCATTGCTGGTCTTTCACACGCAGACGCCGATGGAGCTCGCCTTTCTATTCGCGCCGCTTGCCGCGGGGCTGCTGGCGCTGGGGATCGGCTGGTTCTGCATCCGCCTTTCGGGGGTCTATTTCGCCATGCTGACACTGGCTTTCAGCCAACTCGTCTGGTCGCTCGCCTTCCAGTGGCGCAGCGTGACGCGCGGCGATGACGGGTTGATAAACATCTGGCCCGCGGACTGGCTCAACGCCACCGTGCCCTACTACTACTTCACGCTAGCGCTCGGCGTCGGCGGCATCCTCACTCTGCGGCATGTGATCCAATCGCCCTTCGGCTACGCCCTGCGCGCCGGGCGCGACAGCCCGCGACAGGCCGAGGCGATGGGCATTGACGTCAAGCGCGTGCAGCTCGTCGCCTTTGCGCTGGCCGGGGCCATGGCCGGGCTCGCGGGCGGGCTCTTCGTCTTCTCCAAAGGGTCGGTCTTTCCCACAGAGCTGGAGATCGCCAAGAGCTTCGACGCGCTGATCGTGGTCTTCCTCGGCGGGGTGAAGACGCTGGCCGGCGGCGTGGTCGGTGCCAGCTTCATGACCTCGGTCGAGCATTGGCTGACCCGGCTGGAATACTGGCGGCTGCTGCTGGGGCTGGTGATCATCGCCGTGGTAATCCTGATGCCCGAGGGGATCGTGGGCACGCTGCACCGGCTCTGGCAGCGCTGGCGCCCGGCATCGGAGGACACCGCGCGATGACCGAGATCCTCCGCGCCGACAATCTGCGCAAGAGCTACGACGGCTTCCTCGCCGTGGACGGCGTCAGCTTCTCCGTCCGGCAGGGAGAGCTGAAGGCCCTGATCGGTCCGAACGGCGCCGGCAAGTCCACCTGCTTCAACATGCTGACCGGGCAACTGAAGCCCAGCAGCGGCGAGGTCCACCTCGAAGGCACACGGATCACCGGCAGGCCGCCGCGCGAGATCTGGCGCATGGGTGTCGGGCGCACGTTCCAGATCACCGGCACCTACCGCTCGATGAGCGTGATCGAGAACGTGCAGATGGCGCTGATCAGTCACCACCGGCGCATCTTCACCTTCGGGCCGCGCGCGTGGAAGCTCTACCGCGACGAGGCGCTGGAGTTCCTGCGCACCGTCTCCCTCGATGATCAGGCCGACCGCCCCTGTTCGGTTCTGGCCTACGGCGATCTCAAGCGGCTCGAGCTGGCCATCGCGCTCTGCCACCGCCCGCGCCTGCTGCTGATGGATGAGCCGACGGCGGGCATGGCTCCCTCGGCGCGGATCGAACTCATGCAGCTGGTGGCGGACGTCGTGCGCGAACAGGGACTGTCGGTGCTGTTCACCGAGCACGACATGGACGTGGTCTTTGCCCATGCGCATCACATCATGGTGCTGAACCGCGGCGCGCTGATCGCCGATGGCAGCGCCGAGGAGGTGCGCCGCGATCCCCGCGTGCAGGAAGTCTACCTGGGCGGCGGAACACTCTTCAAGGAGGCGTCCGATGCTTGAGGTTTCGGCGATCCACAGCTTCTACGGCAAGGCGCATATCCTGGACGGGCTGAGTTTTTCCGTGGAGCGCGGCGAGGTGGTCGCCCTGCTCGGGCGCAACGGCGCGGGCAAGTCGACGACGATGAAATCGGTGATGCAGCTGGTGCCTCCCCGGGCGGGGTCAGTGAGTTTCGAGGGCCGCGAGCTGATCGGCCTGCCCGCCTATCGCACCGCCAAGGCGGGTCTCGGCTACGTGCCCGAGGACCGGCGCATCTTTTCCGACCTGACGGTGCTGGAGAACCTCGAGGTCGGTCGCCAGCCACCGCGCGAGGGCGCGCCGCACTGGACCGTCGCGCAGCTCTTCGAGCTGTTCCCCAACCTCGCTGAGCGGCGCAACAACCGCGGCAAGCACATGTCGGGCGGCGAGCAGCAGATGCTCAGCATCGCCCGCACGCTGATGGGAAATCCCGCGCTGCTGCTGCTCGACGAGCCCTCCGAGGGCATCGCCCCGGTGATCGTCGAGCAGATGGCGCGCAGTATCCTCACGCTCAAGGCCGAGGGGCTGACCGTGCTGATCTCGGAGCAGAACCTGCATTTCGCGCGCGCCGTCGCCGACCGGGCGATCATTCTCGAGAGCGGGCAGAAGAAGTTCGACGGCAGCTTCGCGCTGCTCGAAAAACAGCCGGAAGTCCGGGATGCCTATCTCTCGGTCTAGGGTTGACGCCAAGTAGCGCCACATCGTCGTTGCGATGTGCCGCTCTGCGCCCTACCTGTGGGGGGAAAGGAGCGCCCACCTTGGACAACACGCCCAAAGCTCGCACCAGCGAAGACCATGGATACCTGCTGCACGAGCAGGTCGGCTTCCTGCTGCGCAAGGCCTACCAGCGCAATTGCACGATCTTCTCGGACAAGATCGACGGCGCCCTGACACCGATGCAGTTTTCCATCCTGCACCGGCTGGCCGAGAACGGGCCGATGTCGCAGAACATGCTCGGACGCTCGGTGGCGATGGACGGGGCGACGACCAAGGGCGTGGTCGACCGTCTGAGCGCCCGCGGGCTGCTGCGCACCGAGCGCGATCCCACGGACCGTCGCCGGCACCTCGTCTCGCTCACCCCCGAGGGAGTGGCGTTGGTCGACAGCGCGACAGATGCAGCCATAGAGGTCAGCGCCGACGTGCTCGACCCGCTGAACAAGCGCGAACAGCAGACCCTGATCAGGCTGCTCGGCAAGATCGCCTGAGGGCTAGAGGTCCAGAAGCAGCGGACAGTGATCCGACACCTCGGGCGCGCGCACCACGGTGAAGCCGCGCACCGCCGCAGCGTCGCTGACCGCCATGTAGTCCGCGAATTTGCCCGGCTTGGTGTAACGCGCACTGCGGGTGCCCTCGAAATTGCCCGCGATCACCAATTCGGTCATTCCGGCCTCTGCCATCAGACGCAGCGTCTCGCTGCCCGGCTCGACGTTGAAATCGCCGCAGGCGACGCGCAGGTCACCCGGCTCGGCCACCTGCTTGAGCAGCGCAAGGAAGCGCCGTGCCTGCGCCGCGCGTTCGGGCGTGTCCACCTTGCCGCGCAGATCGCGCAGCCCGTGCATCTGCGCGATGCTCACTGCCCTGCCCCGCGCGTAGTCGAAAACCCGCAGGGCATGGGCGCTGCGCGAACGGGGGTGCTCGCCGAAGCCGTCCGGCTCGTAGCCCTTGTGCACGAAGCCCTGCGCCTGTCCGATGATCGGCAGCGACCGGTGAACGAAGCTCGCCAGCCCCCAGCGCGAGGGCACCGGCGTCTCGCCGTCCCAGAGCATCCCCTGCGCCGCCGGGCAGAAGATCGCCACATGTTCGGGCAGCGCGGCGGCCACCTCGGAGAACAGGTTCGCGCGCTGCGGCAGCACGTGGTCTCCGTCGCGGTAGGTGAGGTCGGGTTTTGATGCCTCGGGGCTGTGGATCACCTCCTGCAGGCAGAGCACCTCGGGCGCCTCCTGCGCCAGATAGCGCAGCAACGGGCCATGCAGCGTTCCGCCCCAGGCATTGAGTGACATGATCCGCAAGGCAATCCCTCCCAAGCAAAACCCCGGGACGCGGAACGCCCCGGGGTCTTGCTAGCGGATATGATCGCGCGGCGAAACGTCAGGCCGTAGCCTTGCCGCCCTTCACCCGGCGGACCAGCCGCATGACCAGCACGTAGAAGCCCGGAACGAGGAAGATGCCGATGACGGTCGAGGCGAGCATCCCGCCGATCACCCCGGTGCCGATGGCGTTCTGCGCCGCCGCCCCCGCCCCGCTGGCGGTGGCCAGCGGTACCACCCCGAGGATGAAGGTCAGCGCGGTCATCAGGATCGGCCGCAGCCGCAGCTGCGCCGCCTCCTTGGCCGCCTGCGCAATGCTCCGCCCCTGCCGCCGCAGGTCCTCGGCAAACTCGACGATCAGGATCGCGTTGCGCGCCGCGAGGCCGATGGTCGTCAGGATGCCGACCTTGAAGTAGACGTCGTTCGACTGGCCGAACCAATAGGCCGCCAGCAGCGCGCCAAAGAGGCCCACCGGCACCGACAGCATCACCGAGAAGGGGATCGCCCAGCTCTCGTAGAGTGCCGCCAGCGCGAGGAAGACCACGAGGCCCGAGATCGCATAGAGCAGCGGTGCCTGCGCGCCCGATTGCTGCTCCTGGTACGAAAGCCCGGTCCAGGCCAGCCCGTAGCCCCCGTCCATGCCCTCGACCAGTTCCTGCATGACCTCCATCGCCACGCCCGAGCTGACATCGGCGCCCGGCGAGCCCGAGACCTCGATTGCCTGCGTCGCCGAATAGCGTTGCAGCCGCGGCGCGACGGGCTCCCACTCGGTCTTCATGAAGGCCGAGAAGGGCACCATCTCGCCGTCCGAGTTCTTGGCGTACCAATCCATGATGTTCTCGGGCTGCATGCGGTGCGCCGCATCGGCCTGCACGATGACCGGCCGCAGCTCGGAGCCGAGGATGAAGTCGTTCACCTCGCTGCCCGAGAAGATCACCGAGAGCATCGAGTTGATCTCCGACAGGGTGAGGCCGAAGCTTTCCGCCTTCTCGCGGTCGATGGAGATGCGCAGCGCGCTCTCGTCCTCAGTGCCCGAGACGCGGACGTTGGCGATCTCGGGGCGGCTGGCAGCCTCCGCTTCGAGCGCGTCCGCCGCGTCCTGCAGCGCCTCGATGCCGTTGCCGGCTTGGTCGACCAGGTAGAAGGAAAAGCCGCCGGTGTTGCCGAGACCGCGAATGGCGGGCGGCTGCATCACCATGATCTGCCCGGCGCGGCTGGAGGCGAAGGCGGCGGTGGCCCGCGCCGCGACGGCGCTCGCCGAAAGCTCGGGATGGCCCTCACGCACCTCGAAATCACGCAGCTTGACGAAGACCATGGCCTGGTTCTGCCCCGAGCCGCTGAAGCCGAAACCGAGCGAGGCGAAGGTGCTTTCCACCGCATCGCCCTCCTCATTCAGCAGGTAGTCCTCGACCTGCTCGAGCGTCGCCAGGGTCTGCTGCGTGGTCGCGCCCTCGGTGAGGTTGATCATCGTCATCAGCACGCCCTGGTCCTCGGCCGGGATGAAGGACGAGGTCAGCCGCTCGTTGACCATCCACGCCCCGCCGAGCGCGCCTGCCAGCACCAGCAGCACCAGCGCAGGCATCTTCAGCGACCAGTCCACCGCACGGCCATAGCCCTCGGTGACCTTGGCAAGCCCGCTGTTGAACCAGCGCGCCGGGGGAAATTTCGCCGGACCGTGCGCGGGCTTCAGCAGCCGCGCCGACATCGGCGGCGAGAGGATGATCGCCATGACCAGAGAGAGCGCCATCGCAGCGACCATGGTGATCGAGAACTGCCGGTAGATCACTCCGGTGGAGCCGCCGAAGAAAGCCATCGGCAGGAAGACCGCCGCCAGCACCACGTTGATGCCGACCAGCGCGCTGGTGATCTGGCCCATCGAGCGCTTCGTCGCCTCCAGCGCCGAAAGCTTCTCTTCCTCCATCAGGCGCTCGACGTTCTCGACCACCACGATGGCGTCATCGACCAGCAGGCCGATGGCCAGCACCATGGCGAACATGGTCAGCGTGTTGATCGAATAGCCCGCCACCATCAGCACGCCGAAGGTGCCGAGCAACACCACCGGCACGGCCATCAGCGGCACCAGCGTGGCGCGCCAGCTCTGCAGGAAGATCAGCAGAACGGCGAGCACCAGCACCACCGCCTCGAAGAGCGTGTGGTAGACCTGCTCGATCGACAGCTCGACGAAGGGCGAGGTGTCATAGGCGGTGCGGAACTCCACCCCGTCGGGCAGCGCGGCGCTCAGCTTGTCGAGCTGCGCCCGCACCGCCGCGGCGGTGTCCACCGCATTGGCCCCAGTCTCGAGATTGACCCCGAAGCCGGAGGAATTGAGCCCATTGAACCGCGAGTCGGAGCCGTAGCTTTCCTGCCCGATCTCGACCCGCGCCACGTCGCCCAGACGGACCACGCCGCCCGCTTCGGACGAGCGCAGCAGAATGGAGTCGAATTCCTCGACAGTCGTCAGCTGGCTCTGCGCGGTGATCGTGGCGGTGAACTGCTGACCCTGCGTGGTCGGCTGCTCGCCCAGAGAGCCGACCGAGACGGTGGAGTTCTGCGCCGAGACCGCGCTCACCACGTCCGAGGCGGTGAGCTGGTAGCGCGCCAGCGACAACGGATCGAGCCATATGCGCATGGCATAGCCCGAACCGAAGCTCTGCACGCCGCCAACGCCCTCGGTGCGCTCGATCGGCCCCTCGACGGTGGTGGACATGATATCCCCCAGCTCGAGCGTGCTGTAGGTGCCGGTCGTGTCGACCAGCGCCCCGACCATCAGGATCGACGAGGACGAGCGCGAGACGCTGACCCCCTGGCTCTGCACCGCCGACGGCAGACGCTGTTCGATCTGGCTGACCTTGGACTGCACTTCGTTCTGCGCATCGACCGGGTCCACGCTCTCGTCGAAGGTGATCTCGATGGAGGACCGCCCCTGCGAGGAGCTGGAGGTCATGTAGAGCATGCCATCGAGGCCGGTCATCGCGTCCTCGATCTCGCGCGTCACCGAGTTCTGCACCGCCTCGGCGGTGGCGCCGGTGTAGGTCGCCGAGACCCGCACGGTGGTCGGTGCGATATCGGGGTACTGGCTGACCGGAAGGGTGACCACGGCCATCGCCCCGGCCAGCATGGTGAGGATCGCCAGCACCCAGGCGAAGACCGGGCGCGCAATAAAGAAATTTCCCATGACGTCAGTCCTCGTTCCCCGCCGCGTCCCCGGATGAGGGAGCCCCGCCAAAGCTCTCGGGCGAGCCGTCGGCGCGGGTCACCACGCCGGTCTCAGAGATCGTCACCTCGACCGGGCTCACCGCGGCACCGCTCTGCAGGTTGCGCAGCCCGTCGACGATGAGCTGCTCGCCGGCCTCGACGCCCTCGGTCACGATCCAGGCATTGTCGTAGCTTCCCTGCGAAGAGAGCGTGCGCTTCTCGGCCTTGCCGCCGGTGTAGACGAACGCGGTTAGCGTGCCGTCCGAGGCGCGCGAGGTGGCCCCCTGGGGCACCAGGATCGAGGGGGTGGTGCCGAAGGTCAGCTTCACCCGCAGGAATTGCCCGGGCAGGATGCCGCGCCGCGGGTTGTCGAAGCACAGCCGGACAACCGAGGTGCCGGTCGTGGTGGACACGCTGACCGGCGGCGAGACGAAGGTGCCCTGCCCCTCGAACATCCTGCCGGTTTCCAGCTCGAGCTCGGCCTCGATCCGGTCGCCGCGGGTGAGCGATCCCTGGTCGAGCCGATCACGGGTCTGCTGGATGCGGGTGATGGATTCCTGCACGTCGACGTAGATCGGATCGATACGGGTGACGGTGGTCAGTTCATCGCTTTGGTTGGCGGTGACCAGATCGCCGACCGAGACCTCGGGCAGCAGGGCGATGCCGTCGATCGGGCTGATGATCTCGGTGCGCTCGAGGTCGAGTTTGGCCAGTTCCAGCGCCGCTTTCGCGGCGCTCAGCGTCGCCTTGGCCTGCATCACGTCGACCGTGGCGGTGTCCACGTCGGCGGCCGTCACCCCGGTGCCCACCAGCTTCTCGTAGCGCGACAAGGTGGTTTCGGCGCTGCGCAGCGCCGCCTCGGCCCCCGCCACATCCGCCTCGGCGGCATCGACGTCGGCCTGGTAGGTGTCGCCATCGATGCGGAACAGCACGTCACCTTTCTGCACATCGCTGCCCGGCTCATAGAGGATCTCCGAAATCACCCCCGCGACACGCGGCCGGATCGCTACCTCCTCGAAAGCCGTCGAGCGCCCCGGGAGGGTCACCGAATAGGGCACGTCGGCGGTCTCGAGTGTCACCACCCCGACCTCGCGCGCGGCACCGGTGCCTGGCTGCTGCGCCAAGAGCATCGGCGTCTGTGAAAGGGTCAGCGCAACGGCTGCGGCAAGGACACGGACGGTCCGGGCTGTTCGGCGAGACGCCATGTATTTCTCCTTACGTCGGACGCCCGGACAAACAGCGCCCGCGCGAGCACTTGATACGCAGCAAAGGTGACGTTCCGCCGCAGCAATCCTTGAAATTTCTCTGACCTTTTCGTGAGATGCCCGGAATTGTCCGAACGGCGCGCGAAAAGAGGGCACGCTCGCGCGCACCCTCTCCCAGATTTTTTCTAGCTATATCAGCTGACCCGGCGCTTTTCCGGCTTGGCCACCACGCCGCCCTGCGCCTGTGCCTCGCGCCGCGCCGGTTTGCGCGTCTGCGCCATCCAGGCGATCACCAGCATGATGACGATGCCCAGCGGCGGCAGGCCCCAGCCCATCCAGACCGACAGCGGGTTGCCCGCCATGATCACCTGGAAGGCCAGCGCCACGACGGTGCCGGTGCAGAACACCAGCAGTCCCTGCTGCCCCAGAAGCCGCAGCGGCGCGGCGTATTTGCCGGCGCAGAAGCGCGTCACCGAAGGCAGGCACGACAACACATAGGCCAGCGCAAGAATGTTCAGCAGCCGCGGCAGCGCCACGAAGGTCTTGTCATGGGTGGTCAGGTGGAACGGGATGCCCGCCTGGTAGAGCCGCGCCATCTGGTGGTTGATCACCGCACCGAACTCGGGGATGAATTTCCACGCCAGCACCAGCACGCAGAAGCCGAGGCAGGTCCAGAACAGCGGCCGCGAGACCGGCACGAAACGCTCGCCCCGGCGCATGGCAAGCCCGGTGAGCATGCCGATGGCAAAGAGCAGCTCCCAGCTGATCGGGTTGAAGAACCAGCCGCCCGGGTTGGGGAAGTTCGGCAGGTTGAGCCGCCACAGGCCCGCCGCCATCCAGACCGCCAGCGCGGTCCAGAGCAGCGCCTTTGGCTTCCACAGCCCCAGCAGCAGCATGACGGGCGCAAAGAACAGCAGCACCGAATAGGCCGGCAGGATGTTCACGTAGCCCAGCTGGTGGGTCAGCGCGGCGATCCCGAAGAGCGACTCCTCGGGGTTGCCGAAGACCTGCCGCAGGTTGATCGTCTCGAGCAGCTCCGGGAGATTGTAGATCCCCGCCGCCGCCGAAAAGATGGCGATCGCCCAGACCGTCATGAAGATATGCGCGAGATAGAGTGTCCAGCTGCGCTTCCACATGGGCAGCACGCCGTTCATCAGCCCGTGCTCGGCCCGGGCCTCGGGGGTCAGCCGACCGGAATAGGCCAGCGCGGCGGCGAGGCCGGACATGATGAAGAACGCCTCCGCCGCATCCGAGTGGGTGAAATTGCGGATCGTCAGGTACTCGTAGGGGTTCCCCGGCACGTGATCGATGAAGATCATGATCAGCGCCAGCCCGCGGAAGGCGTCGATGCGCGGGTCGCGCGGCCGCTTCACGGCCGGCGGCTTCGAGGGCGGCTTGGTGCCCGGGAAGGAGACGAGCTTGTGTTCAGGCTGCTGCATGTTGCGCCCCCCGTCCTGCGCCGGGCTCCGGCAGCGGCGCCTGCGGCACGCCGCTCCAGCGCGCGTGGATGTCGCGATAGGCGCTGACGACGGGCGACGGAGACAGCTCGTCGGGGGTGATGAAAAGCTTGTGGGTCAGGGGACGCGAACTCCAGGAGATCAGAACCGGCGCAAACAGCATCGGCAGGCAGACCGGCAACAGCCAGGGCACGAGGTCGGGCGACAGCCAGGCGGTGACCGCCAGTGCCACGGCACCGGTGGCAGTGATCCACAGTCCGGCGCGGACACCCTGCACGAGGCTCAGCTGTCCCTCGCCGCGCTGGCTCGACGGCCAGCCGCCGTCGCGGCCCGAGAGCACCTGCAGCACCGCCTTGGTCTGGTACATCAGCATCAGCGGAGCGATGAGCGAGGTCAGCAGCACCTCGGTGATCACCGACCAGAAGGCGCGCGCCGCGCCGCCGAAACCGCCGACCCGGCCGGTCAGCACGCTTTCGAGCAGGATGGCGAACTTGGGCATGATGAGCAGGCCGAAGATGCCGATCATCAACGCGATCATCTCCTTGGTCCGGTCGCTCGGGAAGACCGGGAACAGCAGGTGCGGCTCGGGGAAATAGTCCGGCGGCGGTGCGGTCACGGCAGCGATCACAGAGGCCACGAGGAAACCGAACCAGAGCAGCGACACGAGGTAGGAGAAGATCCCCAGCACGAAGACGAAGCGGCTCCAGGGTGCGAGGCCGGGCGCGAACAGCAGCCGGATGTGCTGCAGGTTGCCCTGGCACCAGCGGCGGTCGCGCTTGGCGAAGGAGAGCAGGTTCTCGGGGCCCTCTTCGAAGGAGCCGTCGATGCTGGCATCGACTTCGACCTTCCACCCGGCGCGTGCCAGCAGCGCCGCTTCGACGTAGTCATGGCTGAGGATGTGCCCGCCAAAGGGCGGCTTGCCCTGCAGTTCCGGCAGGCCGCAGCTTTCGGCGAAGGCACTCACGCGGACGATGGCGTTGTGCCCCCAGAACGGTCCCGTCGCGCCCTGCATGCGGGCAAGGCCCCGGGTGAAGACCGGTCCGTGAAAGGCCGCGGCAAACTGCATAGCGCGACCAAAGAAGCTGCGCCCGCCGACAATGCGGGGCAGCGTTTGCAGCAGGCCGATCTGTGTGTCGTCCTGCATGCGTGCGATCATCTGCCGGATCGCCGCGCCTTCCATCAGGCTGTCGGCATCGAGGATCACGGCAAGCTCGTAGGCGCCACCGGAACGGCGGAAGAAATCCTCGATATTGCCGGCCTTGCGACCGCGATTATCCTCGCGGCGGCGGTAAAAGATGCGGCCCTGCCCGCCGGTCTCCTCGAGCAGCCGGGCAAAGGTGCGGCGCTCCTGCTCGGCATTGGCTTCGTCACGCGTGTCCGACAGGATCGCCACATCCGCCGTGACCCCGGCGGCGATGATCGAGCGATCCATCGCCGCGATGCGCGCGAAGGTCGCGACCGGGTCCTCGTTGCAGATCGGCACCAGAACCACCGTCCGGGGCTGCGGCATCTGCAAATCGACCGCCCGGCGGCGACGCATCGGTGCAAGCCCGGAGAGCGCCAGAGCCGCCCCCCAGGCCAGCCAGGCGGTGGTCACGAGGATGAGCCCCGCCCGAACGAAGTCGAACGGCTCGACCCCATCCTGCAGCGCCACCTCCAGCAAGAGCCCGGTGGCAGTGCCGGCAGCAACGAGCGCGAAGATGGCCGCGAAAACGCGGGTGGCGACCGTCTTGCGGTCGGGACGAGGCAGAACGGGCATTTTCAGGTCCTCAGGTCAGTCCTCAGGCGCGCTGGCCCGGCATAAGGATGCGCATGACAAGATCGCCGAGCGACACGCGCGCTGCGCGCGGTGCCTCGACTTCCTGACGCGGCATGTCCATCGGTGCTTCGGGCGGGGCCCAATGCGGCATCTCGATTGCGCGCGCAGCGGCCACGTCCTGTTCCTTCATCGGTTCAGCATTCATTCCTTCACCCATTGATAAGTCCAGGTTTCGGTAAGCATACGACCATACCCTTTGAGCCCGGCCTTGAGCTCGGCCACAGCGCCGTTCGGCGCGGAGACTTCGAGCACGAGGCGCCATGTCTCGGTTCCCGAGATCCGGCTCACAACCGCTTCGGCAATCTCGCCGTTTGCGGCACTCACTTGTGGTTCAACTTCGGCGCTCGCGGGAAGTTCCCCCAAAGTGCCGCCTTCGAAGTCGATGACGAATTTCCGCCGATCGGTGTCCTGCTCGACCCCCGATACGCCGCCCCGGCCTACCCGCGTGCGCACCACGCGAGCCCGGTCAACGGCCCCGTCGCCCTGCGGGGTCATGCCCCAGTGCAGGCGATAGGAAAACTCCAGCGCATCCCCGGCCTTGGTCTCGGCCTTGGGGATCCAGAATGCCACGATATTGTCGTTGGCCTCGAGATCCGACGGGATCTCGACCAGCCGCACCGAGCCCTCGCCCCAGTCGCCGATGGGCTCCACCATGAGCGTCGGGCGCTTCTCGTAATGGGCCTGCGCATCGAGGTAGTGCTCGAACTCGCGCGTCCGCTGCACGAGGCCAAAGCGTACAGGGCTGAGCGCGCCGAAATACGAGCTGGCCAGCCGCGGCGGATTGTTCAGCGGGCGGAAGAAGGTCTCGCCGCCCTGGGTGGTCAGCACCAGCGCCTCGCTGTCGTGCACCGCCGGGCGGAAATCGTCGAAATCGCCCATGTCGGGCCCGCCGAAGAGGAACATCGAGGTCAGCGGCGCGATGCCGAGCTGCTGGATGTCGTTGCGCAGGAAGAGCCGTGCGGTCACCTCGATCTGCGTGTCCTCGCCGGGGCGGATCACGAAGCGGTAGGCCCCGGTCACCGAGGCGCTGCCGAGCGCGGCGTAGACCGTCATGTGCTCGGCTCCCGGTCCCGGACGTTCGAGCCAGAACTCGTTGAAACGCGGGAATTCCTCGGCCCCGGAGAGGCCAGTGTTCACCGCCAGCCCGCGGGCGCTGAGCCCGTAGGTGTTGTCGCGTCCGAGCGCGCGGAAGTAGCTGGCGCCAAGGAAGGCAACCAGCTCGTCGAAAGTGTCGGCGCGGTTCAGCGGATTGTGCAGCCGGAAGCCGGCGACGCCAGGCATCTCGGTGTTCTCGGGGATCGGGGTCTCGACCGAGGAATAGTCGAAATCCGAGGTCGAGAAATGCATCAGCCGCGACTCGCCGTTGACCACTTCGTGCAGGCGCACGGGCTGCTTGAACAGCCAGCCGAGGTGGAAAGCATGCAGCTTGAAGGTGTCGTCCGGCAGGTCCGCCCAGCGGGCCTTGTCCGGGTCGAAACGGATGCGCTGGTAGCCGTCGTAGTCGAGCTCGGCGAGGAAACCCTCGACCTGCTCCGGCTCCTTCGGCGCGGATTTCGCGGCCTCGGCCATCTGCGCCGACAGGATATCAAAGGAAAAGGGCGTGCTCTGGGTCTGGGTCGAGTCTTCGGCCGCTGCGCCCACGGCTTCTTCGGTCGCCTCCTGAGCTGCAAGAGGCGCTGCACTCAGCAACGCCGGAACTGCGGCGGAGCCGGCGAGTTGAGCCAGGAACTGGCGTCGATTTTGACGCGCCACGAACGCGCGTCCGGACACAACAGGACTAAGGGTCGGAAACTTCCGCAAATGTCTGCTCCAAGGGGTGGTACTGGCCGGAAATGTGATATCGAGTACAGGAAAGACAACACCCCGTACTCTTAGGGGTTCCCTTCAAAAGCGGGCTTTTGCTGCGCAGCGGCGAAACTCTGCCGAATCTCCGCGCATGCGGCGCTTTCGAAGGCAATCCACTGGCGGATTGCCGCAGTTTCAGACGCTTGGCAAGCGGAGTTTCGCTCGCATTTCAACTGCCGCCAGTAAAATAGGCGAAATAAGAATGCAGGGCACGTGATCGGTGAGTCGATCTGCCGCCTCACCCAGCGGCCCACCCCCGACAATCACCGCCTCGGCGCCATCCCGGTGCGCGAGCTTCGCCGCGCAAAGCAATGCGGCGTCGAGTTTTTCCGGATCTGCCGACAGGGAAACCGGATCGCCCGCGGCGAGGTAAGTTCCAAGATATCGTCCCTGCGCGCCGGAATTGTTCATCAATGTGTCGATGCTTGTTTCCAAGGCAGGCGTGTGGGTGATCACCGCAAAGGCGCGGCCACCCTGACCCGCGGCGCGCGCTGCCGCGCCGCCGATCCCGACTACGGGAACCCGCAAACGCGCCGCCAGCGCCTCCTGTCCCGGATCGCCGAAAGCCGAGACGATGACCCCCGCGAACTCCGGCCCTACGTCCGCGTCAGCCACGTGCTCGGCCGCGTCCGCCAGCGCCTCGGGCGTGGTGATCAGCGGCGAGCCCGCAGGCGCGGTCCAGCCGCTCACCCGTGGCAGCACGCGCCCGGCGATCGCGCACATGGCGCGGGTCGTGTCGGCGTTGCTGTTGGGGTTCATCAGCAGGACGCGGGGAGCAGTGTCGCTGTCAGCCAAGCTCGACCGTCGCCTCGATCTCGACCAGCGCGTTGGCGGGCAGCGATGCGACGTTGACCGCGGTGCGCGCGTGGCGTCCGGCATCGCCCCAGAGGTCGATGAAGAGCTGCGAGGCGCCGTTCACGATCATCGGCCCGTCGCCGTAGCCCGGCGGCGCCGCGACGAAGCCGCCGAGCCGCACGACGCTGGTCACCCGCTCGAGCGAGCCGGCCACCGCCTTGATCGAATAGAGCAGGTTGAGCGCGCACATGCGCGCGGCGTCCTGCCCGGTCTTCACGTCGAAGCCGTGGGGCACCGGGCCGAAGTACTTGGGCACCCCTTCCCACTCGCAGATCTGCCCCGAGAGGAACAGCAGATTGCCGCTGATCTTGCCTGGCAGAAACAGCGCCCGCGATGGTGCCGAGGGCGGCAGCGCCAACCCCATCTCGGCAAGTTTGCTTTCGATCTTGTCCATTTGTCCTCCGTCAGGTCGCCGCCTCAGGCCGGAACCCGGCTGTCCGCAACGATCCGGCAGGCCAGCGCCAGCAGCGAGAGGTCCGAACCCCTCGGACCTATCAACGACAGCCCGAAGGGCGCACCTTCCACCGTCCCGGCAGGAAAGACCACCTGCGGCAGCCCCGCGAGCCCCGCGACGCAGAGCAGCCGCGAGCAATCGTGGCGGAAGCGATCGAAGACTTCGAGCGGCGGGTCGAGTTTGAAGGGCGCGTCATGCACCACCGGTGCGAGGATCACCCCGGATGGCCCCAGAAGCGCCTCGACATGCGCGGTGAAGGCGCGCCGCGCCGCCTGCCCCCCGGCGATCTCGGCCTCGGTCAGCGCCTCGGCGGCCGCGGCGCGCTGATCAATGCCCCGCGCCAGCGGCATGCCGCTTTGGCGGATGTACGGCAGCACCCAGTCGCGAGCGTCGGCGCCGATGGTGCGCAGGAAGGCGTCGTAGACGGCCTCCACCCCCTCCGGGTAGATGCTGACCTCCCGCGCCGGCAGATCGCCGAAGCGGGCCTCCCAGACCGAAAGCGCCTCGGGTCCGAGCTGTGCCAGCATGTCCAGCGGGCGCAGGAAGTCGGGCGCGTCGGGCAGAGGCGCGGTTTCACCGTCCAGCAGCACCGCCATAGCGCGCAGCAGGGTCTCGCCGTCGCGGGCGAAAAGCCCGCAGGTGTCGTAGCTTGACGCCAATGGCTGCGCGCCGTCGAGCGAGATGCGCCCGTGGGTCGGGCGGATACCCCAGATACCGCAATAGCTCGCCGGGGCACGCACCGAGCCACCGGTGTCCGAGCCGATGGCGATATCCGCCAGCCCGCCGGCCACCGCCACGGCTGAGCCCGAGGAGGAGCCGCCGGGCATGCGATCCGGCGCGGCCGGGTTCACCGGCGTGCCGAAATGCACGTTCATCCCGTACATCGACCAGGCCAGCTCGTCGGTATGGGTCTTGCCGACGAACCGCGCGCCCGCATCCAGCAGCTTCTGCGCGGCGGGGGCGGTCCTGCCGTGGATGGGGCTTGCCGCCAGCCGCAGCGGGCAGCCCGAGCCGGTGCGGTAGCCCGCGACGTCGAAGATGTCCTTCACCGCCAGCGTGAGCCCCGCCAGCGGACCCTCCGCGGCGCTGTCCACAGGCACCGCCTCATAGGGCATTAAGCAGCGGTAGGGGTCGTGCTCGATCAGCATGGCGTTCCTGTCACTCCGCCGCCACGGCAGGCTCGGCCTTCACGCAGGCGACGCGGCGGCGCGGCGCGGGGGTAAAGACCGGCGGCAGCGCGGCCCGGCACTCGGCGGTGGCATGGGCACAGCGCGGCGCGAAGGAGCAGCTGTCTGGCTTGGTCTCCAAAGAGGGCGGCGCGCCGGGGATGGCGTTGAGCCGCGCGCCGCGCTCCACATCGTGCAGGTTCGCGGCCAGCAGGCCTTGGGTGTAGGGGTGCTTTGCCGACTTGATGATCTCGGAGGTTGTTCCCTCCTCGACGATCTGCCCGGCGTACATCACCGCCACGCGCTCGGAGATTTCCACCGCCACGCCAATGTCATGGGTGACGAAGATCACCCCCATGCCGAACTCCTTCTGCAGTTCGCGCAGCAGCAGCAGGATCTGGATCTGCACCGTGGCATCAAGCGCCGTGGTCGGCTCGTCGGCGAGCAGCAGGCGCGGACGGCAGGCCAGCGCGAGGGCGATCATCACCCGCTGGCGCATCCCGCCAGAAAGCTCGTGCGGGTAGTTGTGCAGACGGCGGTTGGCCGAAGGGATGCGCACCCGGTCGAGCATGTCGAGCGCGGTCGACATGGCGTCGGCCTTGCTGACGCCCTTGTGGCGCATGACGGACTCGGCGATCTGGTGGCCGACGGTATAGACCGGGTCGAGCGCCAGCGCCGGTTCCTGGAAGACCATCGAAACCTCGCCGCCGCGGTACTTCTGCAGCTTCTTGCCGGAAAGGCTCAGCACGTCGGTGCCGTTGACCTCGATCTTGCCCTCGATCTCGGTGCGTTTGGGCGGCAGCAGGCCCAGCAACGCCTTCAGCGTCACCGATTTGCCCGAGCCGGACTCGCCCAAGAGCGCCAGCGTCTCGCCCTGCTCCATGCTCAGCGAGACGTCGTTGATCGCGTGGACCGTGCGCTTGCCCTTGAAGCGCAGCGTGAGGTTCTGGATGTCGAGCAGCTTGGTCATTTGCCGTCCTCCGCATTCGGTGCGGCCGTGGGGGTGGTGCGCGCGGCGGTCCAGAAGACCTCGCGCTTGGTTTGCGTGCAGCGTCCCGTGAAGATCATTGCGGCACCCCCTGCCCGGCTTTCGGATGACCCGAGGTCGCATCGTGAAGATGGCAGGCCGCAAGGTGATCGGCGTTGCCCGGAAGGCCCATCAGCTTCGGCACCTTGGTCTTGCAGACTTCGCTGGCAAAGCGGCAGCGGGTGTGGAAGCGGCAGCCCTTGGGCGGGTCGATCGGGTTCGGCGGATCACCCGCCAGCGGCGGCTCCTGCGTGCGGTTGTCGGGATCCATCGAGGGCATCGCCGAGAACAGCGAGCGCGTATAGGGATGCGCCTGCTCGCGCCAGATGCTGTCGACCGGCGCGACCTCGACCACCTCGCCGAGATACATCACCAGGATGCGGTCAGAGATGTAGCGCACCACGTTCAGGTCGTGGCTGATGAAGATGTACGTGAGGCCGAACTCCTTGCGGAGGTCGGACAGCAGGTTCAGCACCTGCGCCTCTACCGACTTGTCGAGCGCCGAGACGGCCTCGTCGAGCACCACAAGCCGCGGCGACATGGCGAGCGCGCGGGCGATGTTCACCCGCTGGCGCTGGCCGCCCGAGAGCTCGTGCGGGTAGCGGTGGGCAAAACGGTCGGGATCGAGCCCGACGCGCGCCATCAGGCTGCGCGCCCGGCCATTGGGATCGTCGAGCCCCTGCACCTTCGCGCCGAAAGCCACCGAGTCCTCAATGGTCAGCCGCGGGTTGAGCGAGGCGTAGCTGTCCTGGAAGACCATCTGCACGTCCTTGCGCAGATCCTTCAGCGACAGACGCTCGCCCAGCCCCTGACCGTCGAAGATGATCTCGCCCTTGTCCCTCTCGATGAGTCCGATGAGCAGCCGCGCGGTGGTGGACTTGCCGCAGCCGGATTCGCCGACGATGCCCAGCGTCTCGCCCTTCTTCACCTCGAAGGACACGCCGTCCACCGCCTGCACCACCGCCTGCGTGCGGCCGAGCACGCCGCCGCGCACCGGGAAGTGCTTCTGCAGGTCGCGGACGATCACCAGCGGCTGCGCCGGGCCGCCCTTGTCGCGGCTCTCTGGGGCGGCGGTCTTGGGTTTCATGCTCGGTGACAGGTCAGTCGCGGACATTCATCGCGCTCCTCAGTCCGTCGCTCAGCAGGTTGAGGCAGAGCGAAGTGATAAAGATCATCACCCCCGGCAGCGCCGAGAGCCACGGGTTGATGTAGATGGCCGAGCGCAGCGTGTTCAGCATCAGGCCCCACTCGGGCTCGGGCGGACGCACACCGATGCCGAGGAACGACAGGCCCGCGGCGAGGATCATGCACACCGAGGTCAGCGAGGTGGCATAGACGAAGATCGGCGAGAGCACGTTGCCGATCACATGCACGCGGATCACCGTCCAGGCATTGGCACCGGTGGCCCGCGCGGCGTCGATATAGTCGAGCGCCCGCACGCCCGAGGTGACCGCCTCGGCGACGCGGGTGATCGGCGGGATGAAGACGATGGTCAGCGACACGAGGCTGTTGACGATCCCCGCTCCCAGCGCGCCCGAGATGGCGATGGCCAGCAGCACCGAGGGGAAGGCGAAGAAGACATCCACGATCCGCATGATGATGGTGTTGGTCATGCCGCCGACGTAGCCGGCGACGATGCCGAGCGCCGAGCCGATGAAGAAGGCAAAGACCACCGGCATCAGGCCAATGAACAGCGTCAGGCGGCCGCCGTAGATCAGGCGTGCCAGCATGTCCCGCCCCTGCTCGTCGGTGCCCAGCAGATGACCCTCGGTGCCGAGCGGCTTCAGGCGGGCGATCATCGAGCCCTTGTAGGGGTCGGGCAGGCCGAGGTAGGGCGCGAAGAGCGCCGAGAGGATCAGCAGCAGCACCACGCCAAGGCAGATCATCGAGACCGGGTCGCGCACCACGCGCGATCCCACGCCGGACCAGTAGCCCTGCGGCTTCTCGACCTTGGCGCCCTGCATGGTGTCGGATTCAGCAAGCGTCATGGGTCAGGTCCTCTTGATGCGCGGATCGATCGCGGCCTGCGCCACGTCGACGATGAGGTTCATCGCCACGAAGAACAGGGCGAGGATCAGGATCGTGCCCTGCAAGAGCGGCAGGTCGCGCTGGAAGATGGCGTTGGACAGCAGGAAGCCCGAGCCCGGCCAGTTGAACACGGTCTCGATCAGGATCGAGCCGCCCAGCAGGTAGCCCAGCTGCAGCCCCATGACCGACAGTGCGGTGGCGGCGGCGTTGCGCGCCACGTGGCGCAGCACGTCGCCGCGGCTCATGCCCTTGGCGTAGAGCGCCTGCACGAAGTCCATCGTCAGGATGTCCCCGGCCAGCGCGCGCACGGTGCGCGCGACGATGCCGATGGGCACCACGGCCAGCGTCACGGCGGGCAGGATCAGATGGCGGACGTGCAGCCAGTCCCAGGCCCAGCTCTGCGAGCCGCCCGGCCCCGCCCCCATCGAGGGCAGCCAGCCGAGGTTCACGGAAAAGATGATGACCAGCACGATGCCGAGCCAGTAATTGGGCACCGACACACCGGTGATCGACAGCGCGGTGACCGCGCGATCCAGCAGCGTGTCGCGGAAATAGCCGGCGAGGAAGCCGAGGAAAATGCCGATCGGAAAGGCGATGACCGCGGCGCTCGCGGCCAGCAGCAGCGAGTTCTGAACCGCGCCGAAGACCTCCTGCGCGACCGGGCGGCCGGTGGCGATGGACTTGCCCATGTCGCCCTGAATCAGGTTGCCGACCCAGATGGCGTATTGAACGGGCAGCGGCTTGTCGAGGCCGTAGGCGGCGCGCATGGCGGCCTGCTCTTCGGCGGTGGCGTCGATGGGCATGATCGCGGTGAGCGGATCGCCCGGGGCGATCTGCACCAGCATGAAACAGATGACCGACACCCCGAAGGCCACGGGCAGCACGAGGATGAGGCGACGGAAGAAGTAGCTGAGCACGGGTTGCGGTCCCTGGCTTGAAGTGATCCCCGCCGCGACGCGCGCGGCGGGGAGAAACCCTTGCGGGGCTTACTCTTCGATGGTGATCGACGAGAAGTTCTGGTACCAGTTCTGCGCCTGAACGAAGCCCTTCACCTTCGGCGCCATGGCGCGCGGTGCGACGTCGTGGGTGACCATGAGGAACAGCGCGTCATCGACGTATTTCTCATGCGTCTTGCGCATCACAGCGTCCTGCGCCTCGGGATCGAAGGTGTTCTTGATCTCCGAGAACAGCGCCTGCATCTCATCGTCGCAATAGTGGCCCCAGTTGGTGCCGTTGGGCGCGATCAGGTTGCAGTCGAGGTGACGGATCAGGCCGGTGAACGGGTCCTGCAGGAAGTATGTGAAGTTCACCGACATCGCACCATCGACCGACGGATCGGCCGCGCCGGCGCGCCACAGGTTGATCATCTGGTTCCACTCGACGACCGAGAATTCGACGTCGATCCAGATCTCCGCAAGGCTCTGCTGGACGTATTCGTTCATCGGCAGCGGCAGCATCTGGCCCGAACCCGACGGCGAGATCAGCGCCTTGACCGCAAGGTGGTTATCGGGGCCGTAGCCGGCCTCTTCCATCAGCGCCTTGGCGGCGTCGAGATCATAGGAGATGTCGAACGAGGGCTCACCGAACCATTGCGAGCTCGGCGGCAGGAAGCCCTTGGCCGGAACCATCAGCCCACCAAGCAGCGGTGCCATACCTTCGCGGTCGATGGCGAGGTTGGCCGCCTTGCGCACGCGGATGTCGTTCCAAGGCGAGCCCTCGAGGCGCGACAGGTGCCAGGTCCAGTTGTGCGGGTAGGCGTTCGAGGAGATGACAAAGCCGTTGCCTTCCATCGCCGGGATGGTGTCGGGCGCCGGAGCCTCGATCCAGTCCACCTGACCGGACAGCAGCGCCGCCGAACGGGCGTTGGGCTCGGGCAGCGGGATCAGCACCATCTTGTCGAGCTGCGGCACGCGGGTCTCGTCCCAATAGGCATCGAAGGGCACCAGCTCGGCGCGCTCGCGCGGCACGAAGGTCTCCAGCTTCCACGGTCCGGTGCCCGAGGGGCTGCCCGCGACCTTTTCCCAGTCCTTGTCCATGGCCTCCCAGTTCGCCTTGGACGACATGAGGATCCAGGTCATCTGGTAGGGCAGCGTGGCGTCAGGTTCCTTGGTGACGATCTCGAGCGTGTAGTCGTCTACCGCGGAATAGGACGCCACCGCCGGAATGCGCGACTTGCCCTGCGCCGACTGGCGCGGGTCGTACTGCTCGGAGCTCTCGTCGAGGATCTTGTCGAGGTTCCAGACCACGTCGGCAGCGGTGAAGGGCGCGCCGTCATGGAAGGTGACGCCTTCGCGCAGCTTGAAGGTCCACTTGGTGTTGTCTTCGGGATCCACCGACCATTCGGTGGCAAGACCCGGGATCAGGACCGACGGCTTGTCGGCGCTGGTCAGATCCCATTCGATCAGCGAGTCGTAGACCGTGTAGCCCATGAAACGCATGCCCTCGCCGCCCTGGTCGGTCTGACCGGTGGTGAGGGGGATGTCGGCCGCGGTCATGCCGATGCGCAGCGTGCCCTGCGCCATCGCGGCACCGGCCATGGTGGCAGCAACGGCGAGCGCCGCGATGCCTGCTTTCAGACGAAGCATTGGAACCTCCGAGATTTACCTGTTGTTCGGCCGGCCATTCCGTTCTGCCGGTCCTCAGACAATTTGACGTGAGCTCCCGGGCTTGTGCAGCCGGTCACCGGGCGGCTGAAATCTTCGGCGCGGAAATTGCCAAGATCTGCGCAAAAAACACTCACTTCATGCACCACCGCCCGCAAAACGGGCGATCCGAAATCATATATGTACGAACAAAAGGGGACCAATTCCCGGAGATCAGGGCGTTGCGCATTAGCCTCACGCAAGAGTAGAAACTTTCGGATGACGCTCGCGTAACCTTTGGAAAAGGCCACCGGGGCACGTAATTATCCTGCAAACGCGATCCGAGAGCCGACATATGACGAAAGGCGACTATCGAGTGATCACAAGACGCCACATGCTCGCTGGTGCGGCTGCGATGGCCGCGGCACCTCTGTCCGCCCAGGCCGCGACACTGGACGGCGGGCAGTGCTGGCGCTTCTGGCGCGCGCGCTTCGTCCAGCCGGACGGGCGTGTCGTCGACGATCTGCAAAACGCCACCAGCCATTCCGAGGGCCAGGGTTACGGCTTGCTTCTGGCGCAGGCTTATGGCGACGAACGGACTTTCCGCCACATCGAGGAGTGGACCGACCACAACCTGGCGATCCGGCATGACACTCTCATGGCCTGGCAATGGGTGCCGCGCCGCCGCGACAATATCGAAGACTGGCACAATGCCACCGACGGCGATCTTTTCCGCGCCTGGGCCCTGCTACGCGCCGCCCGCGACAGCGGCTGGTGGAGCTACCGCGACAAGGCGATCGCCATCGCGCGGGACATCGCCGATCTCTGTCTCGCGCCCGATCCGCGCGCGCCCGAGGAGCTTCTGCTCAAACCCGGCGCGGAATCCCGCGAAACGCCCGAGCGGGTGCTGTTCAACCCCTCCTACATCATGCCCCGCGCGCTGCGCGAGCTGGGCATCGCCGCCGAGGACGAACGGCTGATCCGCGCCGCGGACCATGGCGAAACGCTCCTCGCCGAGCTGTCGCGTGAACCGGTCATCCCGGATTGGATCGACGTGACCGCCGAAGGCTTCGCGCCGCCGCAGGAGCATGCGCTGCGATCGAGCTACGATGCCCTGCGGGTGCCGCTCTATCTTGCGTGGTCCCGCCGCAGCCGGAATCCGGCGGTGACCAAGATGCTCGCCCAGTTCGACAGCAGCGGCGCACCCGGCAAGGTCGTGGTGAGCGCCGATGCCACCGGCCGTGTCCGCGACGTATCGGACTACGCCGGCTACCGGGCAATCGCCTCGCTGGCTCGCTGTGACACCATCCCGGCGGTGCAGGCCCGCGATTCCGCGCAGAGCTACTATCCCGCCACCCTGCAACTTCTCGCCGGTCTGGCAAAACGTGAACAGGGATACTGCGAAAAGCCCTGATCTGGCCACAATAGCACTTGATAGACCCTGCGGAACCGCCCTTGCGAAATACGAGCCGATCATCGGCTTGCACCTCGCGAGGGCCTGCGATGTAATGCCCTGTGAAACAGGCATAAAAACGCGAGCAGGACATGAAATACACCCGCCTTATCATCGGGATAGCCGCCATTCTCCTGACGCTCTGGGTGATCGTCGGGGAGCAGATGACCGCGGCCAGCGCCAATGCAGTCGTCAACGCTCCCGTGGTGACACTGCGCAGCCCCATTGCCGGCGAGATCGAGCTGCAGGGCCATGCGCTCGGCGGCCGGCTCGCGCAGGACGAGCTGCTCGCGACGATCAGCGACCCGCGTGCCGACTCCACCCGCCTCAATGACCTTCAACTCGAGCTCGACTCGGTCGACGCCGAGAACTTGCGCCTGCAGAGCGCGATCGCGGCGCTCAGCAAGTCGCGGGACGCGCTGGCGCAGCGCACCGCCGCCTTCACCGACGCACGCAGCGAGGAGTTGGAGGCCGAGCTTGCCGAGGCGAAGGTCCGGGTCGAACTGCTGGAAAGTGGCGAAGCCGACACCGCCGCGACCGGCCTGGCGGATGCCGTGCAGGTCGAGCAAAGCCGCCGCCCCGGCGAGCCGAACACCCGCGACCTCGCCTTGTCTCATGCCCGCGAGAGGGTGCAGACGTTGCAGATCGCGCTCGACGCGCTGCAGCGCGGTGTCTTCCTCGGCGACGGTTACAACGATGCTCCTTTCTCCGAGCAGCGCCGCATCCAGCTCGACGCGGAGATCGCCCAACTTGGCTCGGCACGTTCGGAGGCCAGCGCCCGCCGGGCTGCGCTCGAGCGCCGCATCGCCCGCGCGCGCCAGACAATCGGCCTCAACTCGCGCGTCGAACTGCGCACCCCCTCCACGGAGATGCTCTATTGGGAGGTGCTGCAGGCCGATACGATCGACGTGCAGCGCGGCGACCCCGTGCTGCGGCTGGTCGATTGCGGCCAGAGCATCGTCACCCTGTCGGTCACCGAACGGGTCTTCAACACGCTGAGCGTCGGCCAGGATGCCAGCTTCCGCTTCACCGGCCAGTCCAAGCTCTACCCCGCCACCGTCGGCCGATTGGCTGGCAGCGGCGCGCGCACGGTCTACGCCAACCTCGCCATCGCGCCCAGCGAGAAGCACCTGGAACGCTACGACGTCACGCTGCTCGTTCCGGATCTGAACGCCGACGCCGAGATCGGCTGCGCCGTGGGCCGCACCGGGCGTGCCTTCTTCGACGGCCGCCCGCTGGATCTGTTCCGCGGCTGGTTCGACTGACGTGGCCCCCTTCCCGCACCTCGGAGAGCTGGGTTCGAGCGGCGCCTACCTGCTGCTGGTGGCGGGCATCGGGCTGGTGCTGCCGTTCGTTGTCGACCCGACCCGCACCCGCGACCGCGCGATCCTTTTCGCGGCCGCCTTCATCTTTGCCGCGCGCTACGCCTGGTGGCGCGGCACCGAGACGCTCGCGCCCTTCGGCCTGACCGTCGACGCGGCACTGAGCTACATGCTCTACGCGCTGGAGCTGCTGACGCTGATCGGCTCGCTCAGCGCCTTCGTCCTCCTGGCGCGCTTCAAGCAGCGCAGCGACGAGGTCGAGGAGCATGCGCACTGGTGGGGCGAGAAGGAACCGAAGGTCGCGGTGATGATCGCCACCTACAACGAGGACCGAGATATCCTCGAGCGCACCATCGTCGGCGCCAAGTCGCTGCGCCACAAGAACAAGGAGATCCTCGTTCTCGACGACAGCCGCCGCGACTGGCTGCGCGACTACTGCGCCGAGCAGAACGTGCGCTACATGCGGCGTCCCGACAACAAGGGCTCGAAGGCGGGCAATATCAACCACGCGCTCGACCGGTTGGCCGAGGACGCCGAGCCGCCGGACTTCTTTGCCGTGCTCGACGCCGACTTCGTGCCGCACCGGGGGTTCCTGTCGCGCTGCCTGGCGCTGTTCCACGACCCCAGTGTCGGCCTCGTGCAGACCCCGCAGCACTTCTTCAACGCCGACCCGATCCAGCACAACCTCGGGCTCAGCGCCTCCTACCCCGACGAGCAGCGCTTCTTCTTCGACCACATGCAGGCCTCGCGCGATGCCTGGGGCATCGCGATCTGCTGCGGCACCTCGTCGATCATCCGCTGGGACGCGGTGCGCGAGCTGGGCGGCTTCCCCACCGAGAGCATCACCGAGGACTTCATGCTCACCATCGCGCTGCAGAACATCGGCTGGCGCACGGTCTACCTCAACGAGCCGCTGACCGAGGGGCTCGCCCCCGAGGGGCTCAAGGAATATATCACCCAGCGCGCGCGCTGGTGCCTCGGGCTGATGCAGATCGCCCGGTCCTCCGTGGGTCCGTTCAGCAAGACGAACCTGCGCCTACGCGACCGCTGGAGCGTGATCGACTCGGTGTTCTTCTGGGCCACCAGTTTTCCCTTCCGCATCGCCGCGATCGTTTTCCCTTTGCTCTACTGGTTCTTCGGGATCACCGTCGTCGACGCGCGGCTCGCCGATGTTCTGATCTACTTCGGCCCCTATTACGTCTGGGTCACCATGGTGATGAACCTGCTGTCGCGCGGACTGATGATCCCGGTGTTCCACGACGTCAGCCAGTTGATCGGCGCGATCCCGATCACCCGCGCCGCCTACACCGGGCTGTTCCGCCCCAAGGGGCACAAGTTCTCGGTGACCGCCAAGGGCGGCGACCGCTCGCGGGTGGTGGTGCAATGGCGGCTGATGGCGCCCTTCGCGACGGCGCTCATCCTCAGCGTGGTCGGGCTTTGCATCGGCATCGTCAACGACAACTTCGCGATGAATGATGCTGGCGACGGCAAGTGGGTGATCCTGTTCTGGACGCTCTACAACATGATGGTGCTCTCCGTGACCTGCTTCACCTGCGTCGAGCTGCCCCGCTCGGAATCGCATATGGCCGACAAGCCCGAGCGGATCACCTTCAGCGCGGACGGCAAGACCGACGAACTCTGGCTGTCTTCGCTGACGCTCGACACTGCGCGACTGCGCGGCAACCGCTACCCGCAGCAGACCCAGGGCGTCCTGCATCTGCCCGACGTCGGCGATATCGAGGCCTATGTCATCGCCCCGACCACCGACGGCGCGCGCCTGCAGCTGGTGCCGACCGACGCGCAGCGCGAGGCGCTCTTCGTGCGCTTCTACGCCGAGGGCGATGCCCCCGGCGTGGTGAGCACCCGGACATCGGCGGTGATCGCCGATATCGCCCGGCGTATCAGCTTCGGCCTGCCGGGCTGAACGCCCGGCTCGCAGGGGAGAGGGTCAGAAGGTGTTGATAGAGAAGCCGATGAAATACTCTTCGGACTCGAAGCGGTAGCCGACACGCAGGCTCACCGGCCCGTCGTACTGCTTGCTCACCGCCAGCGTCGTGTCGCTGTAACTGTCGCTGCCGCCGGTCGAGAGTTCGGTGTTGAAGCCCGTGTCGCCCCACCCCGTGGAGGCCAGCAGGAACCAGCTGTTGTCGATGCTGTTAACCTCGGCGAGATAGTAGAACGAGCCCCATGAGGTCGCTGTCCAGCGGTCCAGCGAGGCGCGCAGGCCCAGCTCGTAGTCGTCTTCCTCGCCGTCCTTGAAGACCCCGCCCAGAGCAGGGCCGACCTTGAAGCTCGCGCCGAAGGGCGTATCGAAACCGTAGAGCGCGCTGGCGACGACCGAGGAGCCACCGTCCCAGTGGCTGACGACGCCGCCATAGGTCAGGCGATCCCGGTTCACCGCCAGAACCGCGCCGGAGGTGCTCTTCGCCTGCTCGATCTGCACGAAGGTGCCGTCTGCCAGCGCGGGTCCCGCGGTCAGGACAAGCGCCGCCGCGCCGAGGGTGCCGGTGAGTGTCCCGGTGATGTTCATGGCTGGGTCCGTTTTCTGAAACTGCTCTCCGGATCTGTGCCCGGCTTTTACCGAGCTTCGCAATGCAAGCCCGGCGATGCAAGAGGCGCGACGCGCCGACCCGCGAAAGCCTGCGCATGAAAAACGAGGGGCGGAGGTTTCCCCCCGCCCCTCGCCAAACCTCTCGACCGAAGATCGCGCGTCTCACGCACCCTCGAGCGCGGCCTTTGTTACGCGCCTTCGAGCGCGATCGCGATGCCCTGGCCGACGCCGATGCACATGGTGGCCAGCGCCTTCTGGCCGGGCTTCAGCTCCAGCGCGGCGGTGCCGGTGATGCGCGCGCCGGACATGCCGAGCGGGTGGCCGAGCGCGATGGCGCCGCCGTTGGGGTTCACCCGTGGGTCGTCATCGGCAATGCCCAGATCGCGCAGCGTCGCGATGCCCTGCGACGCGAAAGCCTCGTTCAGCTCGATCACATCGAAGGCGTCCTGCGTCAGACCAAGCCGCGCCATCAGCTTCTTCGAGGCCGGTGCCGGGCCAAAGCCCATGATGCGCGGTTCGACGCCTGCGGTGGCCCCGCCGACGATGCGCGCGATCGGGGTCAGCCCATGCGCCTTCACCGCCGCTTCCGAGGCGACGATCAGCGCCGCGGCCCCGTCGTTCACGCCCGAGGCGTTGCCCGCCGTCACCGAGCCGCCCTCGCGGAACGGCGTCGGCAGCTTGGCGAGCTTCTCCAGCGAAGTCTGGCGCGGGTGCTCGTCGGTTTCCACCACCAGCGGATCGCCCTTGCGCTGCGGGATGGTCACCGGGGTGATCTCCTGCGCAAGGCGGCCGTTGGCCTGCGCCGCCGCCGCCTTCTCCTGCGACCGCATGGCAAAAGCGTCCTGATCCTCGCGGCTGATGCCGAACTGCTCGGCCACGTTCTCGCCGGTCTCGGGCATGCTATCGACGCCGTATTGCGCCTTCATCAGCTTGTTGACGAAGCGCCAGCCGATGGTGGTGTCGTAGATCTCGGCATTGCGCGAGAAGGCCGAGCTGGCCTTCGGCATGACGAAGGGCGCGCGGCTCATGCTTTCGACGCCGCCCGCGATGGCCAGCTCGATCTCGCCCGCCTTGATGGCCCGCGCCGCCGCGATGATCGCATCCATGCCCGAGCCGCAGAGCCGGTTGAGCGTGGTGCCCGGCACCGTCACCGGCAGACCGGCCAGCAGCGCCGACATACGTGCGACGTTGCGGTTGTCTTCGCCCGCCTGGTTGGCGCAGCCGAAGTAGACCTCGTCCACCGCCGACCAGTCGATGTCGTGCTTGGCCATCAGCGCCTTCAGCGGGATGGCCCCGAGATCATCCGCGCGCACCTGCGAAAGCGCGCCGCCGAAGCGGCCGATCGGCGTGCGGATGTAGGAACAGATATAGGCGTCGGTCATCTCAGAGCTCCGGGCAGACAAGGTCGGCAACCTCGCCCTCGACATGCAGCGGGGCACCGGTGAGGGCCTGCAGCTCGTCGAAGGAAATGGCGGGGATCTTCTCGCGCAGGACGAACTTGCCGCCCTCCACGTCCACCACCGCCAGCGAGGTGTAGATACGCGTCACGCAGCCCACGCCGGTCAACGGCAGCGAGCAGCTGGCCACGAGCTTGGGATCGCCCTTCTTGGTGACATGGTCGGTCAGCACCGCCACGCGCTTGGCGCTCTGCACCAGATCCATCGCGCCGCCGACGGCAGGCACGCCGCCCTTGCCGGTGGACCAATTGGCGAGGTCGCCGTTCTGCGCGATCTCGTAGGCGCCGAGGATGGCCACGTCGAGATGGCCGCCGCGCACCATGGCGAAGCTGTCGGCGTGGTGGAAGAAGGCGGTGCCCGGCTTAATGGTGATCGCCTTCTTGCCGGCGTTGATGCAGTCCCAGTCTTCCTCGCCCGGCTTCGGCGCCTCGCCGAAGTCCAGCACGCCGTTCTCGGTGTGGAAGATCGCCTGCTTGCCCTCAGGCTGGAACTTGGCGACCATCTCGGGGAAGCCGATGCCGAGGTTGACGTAGGCGCCATCCTCGATGTCCTGCGCCGCGCGCCAGGCGATCTGGGCGTTGCTCAGCTTGATGCCGGAAATGTCGATCATGGTATCGCTTGCAGTATCGCTCATGGGTAGACGGCCTCCGCCCGGTTCAGCTCTTCTTCCTGTGCGGGCTTTGCCACCTCGACCACCGAGCCGACGAAGATGCCCGGGGTGATGACATGCTCGGGATCGATGCCGCCCAGCGGGACGATCTTTGAGGCCTGCGCGATGGTGTGGGTCGCGGCCATCGCCATCACCGGGTTGAAGTTGCGCGCCGCCATCCGGTAGGTCAGGTTGCCATGCGGATCGGCCAGCTCGGCCTTGATCAGCGCGAAGTCGGCCTTGAGCCAGCGCTCGCGGACGTAGTGCTTGCCCTCGAACTCTTCGGTGGGTTTCCCCTCGGCCAGCTCGGTCCCGTAGCTCGTGGCGGTGTAGAAGGCGGGGATGCCCGCACCACCTGCCCGGATACGCTCGGCGAGCGTGCCCTGCGGCACGATCTCAAGCTCGATCTCTCCGGCGAGGTAGGCCTCGGTGAAGACCCGCGGGTCGGCCGAACGCGGGAAGGAGCAGATCAGCTTCTTCACCCGCTTCTGCTCGATCAGCGCGGCAAGGCCGACGTGGCCGTTGCCGGCGTTGTTGTTGACGACGGTCAGGTCCTTGGCGCCGTGGTCGATCAGCGCGTGGATCAGCTCGATCGGCGCGCCGGAGCCGCCGAAGCCGCCGATCATCACGGTCGCGCCGTCGGGAATGGCCGAAACGGCCTCCGCGGCGCTGGCGATGGTCTTGTCCATGAAAATCCTCCTGTGGGCGCGTGTCGCCCTCGGCGCCTGAAATATGACTTGGGCGTAACAGGAGCCACGAATTTCGTGCGCATATTGACATTTGTTCACATCCCGCGAGAGGCTGTGCGCATGTTGAACAAACCAACCGATTTCATCGCCTCTCTCGCCAAGGGCCTGCAGGTGATCGAGTGCTTCCGTGCAGAGACGCCGCGGCTGTCGATCGCTCAGGTGGCCGAGTCGACGGGGCTCGACCGCGCCACCGCGCGGCGCTGCCTGCTGACCCTGCACCGGCTGGGCTATGCCGATTACGACGGCAAGTTCTTCCAGCTTACCCCGCGTATCCTGCGCCTCGGCATGGGGGCGCTGGCCGCGCTGCCCCTGCCGCAGCTGGTGCAGCCCTGGCTCGACCAGTTGTCGGAACAGATCCACCAGTCGAGCTCGGTGTCGATCCTTGACGAGACCGAGATCGTCTACCTCGCCCGCGCCGCGCAGCGCAAAGTCATGAGCATCGGCCTGATGCCCGGCTCGCGCCTGCCCGCCCATTGCACCTCGATGGGCCGGGTGCTGCTCGCCGCCCTGCCCGAGCCGGAGATGCGCGCCCTGCTCGAGCGGTCCGACCTCACCCCGCGCACGCCGCTCGCGCTGACCGACCCGGCGGAGATCGCCGCGCGCATCGCGCAGACCCGCGATCAGGGCTATGCGATCATCGATCAGGAGGTGGAGATGGGGCTGCGCTCGATCGCCGTGCCGCTCTACAATGCGCATGGCCAGGTCGTCGCGGCGCTGAACACCGGGCTGCCGGCGATGCAGGCAGAGCCCGAGGAGCTGGCGCAGGACTACCTGCCGGCGCTACTGAAGGTACAGGCAGGTCTGCGCCGCGTGCTGCCCTGACCCCTTCATTGTTCGACAAATACGCAGGCGGCAAAGGTCCGGCGGGCGGAACGTGCGTATTTCGGGAACAATGAAGCCAAGGAGCAACTAGGCAGGAGGGGTACGAAAAGCGGCGGTACGAAAAAGGGGCGAGGGTTTCCCCCGCCCCGATTTCATGAGTCGGTCCTGTGGAACCGCTTGGTTCAGTTATCTTCGATGGTCAGAGCCACGAAGCGCGGATCACCGCCGCGGCGCACCAGCAGCAGCAGCGACTTGCGGCCGGCATCCTTGGCCTCGGCGATCTTGTCCTCGAGGTCCTCGATGCTCAGCACTTCCGCCTGGCCGGCCTCGGTGATCACGTCGCCGCTGCGCAGGCCCTTCTCGTAGGCTTCCGCGGCGGGATCGACGTCGGTGACGGCCAGACCCTTGGCGGTATCCGCGAGGCCCAGCTCGGCGCGCAGCTCGGCGGTGAGCGGCGAGAGCGTGAGGCCCATCAGGTCGCGGGTTGCCGGCGCCTCGGGCGTGCCCTGCTCCTGCGAGGCGGGCACGGTCTGGGCGGTTTCCTCGCGGCGGCCGAGGGTGACGAGCAGCGTCTCGGTGTTGCCGTTGCGGTTGACCACCACGCGAACCGATTTGCCGACCTCGGTGTTGCCGACGATGCGGACCAGCTGGCGGGTGTCGGTGACCGGCTTGCCGTCGAAGGAGACGATCACGTCACCCGACTTCATGCCGGCATCCATCGCCGGACCGTCCGGCACGTCCGAGACCATGGCGCCTTCGGCGACGTCCAGACCCAGCGCCTCGGCCATGTCCGGGGTCACGTCCTGGATGCGCACGCCCAGCCAGCCGCGGCGGGTCTCGCCGTACTGCTTGAGCTGGTCGACAACCTTGGTCACCACGTTTGAGGCCATCGAGAAGCCGATGCCGATCGAGCCGCCATTGGGCGAAAGGATCGCGGTGTTCACCCCGATGACGTCGCCGTTCATGTTGAACAGCGGGCCGCCCGAGTTGCCGCGGTTGATCGCCGCGTCGGTCTGGATGTAATCGTCATAGGTGCCCGAGAGCGCCCGGTTGCGCGCCGAAACGATACCCGCCGAGACCGAGAAGCCCTGGCCGAGCGGGTTGCCCATCGCCATCACCCAATCGCCGACCTTGGAGTCGTCCGAGTTGCCGAACTTCACGAAGGGCAGCGGCTCTTCGGCCTCGACCTTCAGCAGCGCGATGTCGGTGTTGGGGTCGGTGCCCACCAGTTCCGCGTCCAACTCCTTGCCGGAGAAGAACTCGATGGTGATCTCGTCGGCGCCTTCGATGACGTGGTTGTTGGTGACGATATAGCCGTCCTCCGACACCACGAAGCCCGAGCCGAGCGCCGAGGAGCGGCGCGGACGATCCCCCTCGGGGCCGCCGTTCGGGCCCTGGAATTCGCGGAAGAAATCTTCGAAGGGCGAGCCTTCGGGCACGATCCCCTGCGGACCGGTGCGGCCGGCGACCATGGTCGAGGTGGTGATGTTCACCACCGAGGGGCTCACGCGCTCGGCGAGCGACGAGAAGCTGGACGGCGCGCTCTGCGCCTGCGCCATGACCGACTGCGAGACGATCATGAACGCCGAAACCGTGGCCAGCCAGAACAGCCGCACCGGGTTCGCCCCTTCCGTCATTGAACGTTTTTCTGGTTTCACAGGGAACTCCTTCTGTTCGGCGGCTGGCGCGCGGCCCCCCGCGCGGCAAGGCCGCCTCCTCATGAACAAGCGTAACATAGGACCTAACCGGGGCCACGAAAGAAAAGGTTTCAAGCTTTCAAGCGCATGTGACATGCCAGTGAAAGATCACCCATGCAGAAATGCAAGACAGCGGCAGCGCGCGCGCCCGCACCGCGCGGAATACCAGCTCAGCCGGCGAACCGCTTGGCGATCCAGAGCAGCAGAACACCTGTAACAACGGTCACGAGGCCCAGCGTCCGGCGCGTCTCCAGCGGCATCTGGCGCAGCGCCTCGAGCATCCGCTCGACAAGCGAAGGGGCCAGTGCGTACACCAGCCCCTCGATCACGAGGACCAGAGCGATCCCCGTCAGTATGTCGGTCCCGCTCACTCGGTCGCGGTGCCGGTGGCCGCAGGCTCTGCACTCTGGGTCGCGGGGGACGGCACCGGGGTACCGACTTCGCCCTGCGACTTGAAGTACTCGAAGAACTCGCCCTGCGGCGTCATGACCATCGAGGAATTGCCCGTTGCGAGCGATGTCTCGTAGGCCTGCAGCGACCGGTAGAAGGCGAAGAACTCGGGGTCCGCGCCATAGGCCTCGGCGAAGATGCCGTTGCGCTCGGCGTCGGCCTCACCGCGGATGATGTCGCCATCGCGGTTGGCTTCCGACTGCGTCTCGACCACGGTCCGGTCGGCCAGCGCGCGGACGCGCTGCGCGGCCTCGTTACCACGGGCAATCTCGTCTGCGGCCTCGCGTTCGCGCTCTGCGCGCATCCGGGCGAAGGTCGCGTCGAGGTTCTGCGTCGGCAGGTTGGTCTGCTTCAGACGCACGTCCACCACGTCGAGACCCAGCGACAGCGCCTGCTGGCGGGACTGGTCACGGATGCGGTTGGTCAGCCCGCGGCGATCCGTCGAGAGGATCACGTCCGAGGTGACCTGATCGGCACCCAGCACTTCGCGGATCTGCGCGTTGAGGATGCCCGACAGGCGGTCCTCGGCGGTGCGCAGCCCGCCCACGCCGACGGCCTGGCGGAACCGCACCACATCGGCGATGCGATAGCGGGCGAAGGCGTCCACCACGAGGCGGCGGTCATCCGACGGCGTGACCTCGATGGTCTCGGTGTCCAGCGACAGGATGCGGTCGTCGTATTTCACCACTTCCTGGATCAGCGGGATCTTGAACGCGAGGCCCGGCTCTTCCTTGACGGACTTGATCTGGCCGAACTGCATCACCAGCGCCTTCTCGCGTTCGTCGACGACGAAGATCGACGAAAGCGCGATGACTGCCAGGACGACGACGACGGGCAGCAAATAGGTCGATTTGCGCATGTCAGTTGCCTCCCTCGGTGGTGGTTCGGCTGCGGTTCAGCTCGTTCAGCGGCAGGTAGGGCACGACTCCGCCCTCGCCGGTCAGACCCTCGTCGAGGATGGTCTTGTCGACGTTGCCCAGGACCTTTTCCATCGTCTCGAGGTAGAGACGGCGGCGGGTGACCTCGGGGGCCTTGGCGTATTCCTCGCGCACGGCCGAGAAGCGGCTGGCTTCACCCAGCGCCTCGTTGACCACGCGGGCGCGATAGCCTTCGGCCTGCTCGCGGATCTGCGCGGCGCTACCGCGGGCCTCGGCGACCACGCGGTTGGCGTAGGCGTCGGCCTGGCGTTCGAGACGGTCGCGCTCCTGCTCGGCGGCCTGCACCTCGCGGAAGGCGTCGATCACCTCGCGGGGCGGGTCGGCCGTGTCGAGGTTGATCCGCACGATGTTGATGCCGCTCTCGTATTCGTCGAGCGTTGCCTGGATCTGCTCGCGCGCGGTGTCGGCGATGATGCCGCGGTCGCGGTTGAGGATCGGCGCGAGGTTGCTCGCCGCGATGATCTCGCGCATCACCGCTTCCGACACCGCCTGGACGGTCAGTTGCGGGTCGCGAATGTTGAACAGCAGCTTCGCCGGATCGTTGATGTTCCAGACCACCTGGAACTCGATGTCGACGATGTTCGCGTCGGTGGTCAGCATCAGGCTGTCCGCCGGGTCGCGGCCATTGCCGATGGTCTCGGTGCGCTCGGAGGTCACGTTGACCACCTCATGCGTCACAAAGGGCCAGGGTGCGAAGTTCAGACCGGGATTGCCGGTCGAGGAGTACTTGCCGAGGAAGAGCTCCACCGACTGTTCCTCGGGGCGCACGGTGTAGAAGCTCATCCACGCCCAGACGCCGATCGCCGCCAGCGCGGCGATCGCCACGGTGCCGCGGTTGAACTTCGGCCCGCCCGAGCCGCCGCCGGTGCCGCCGGTGTTGCCACCAGACCCGCCGCGTCCGCCCATAAGCACGCGCAGACGCTCCTGACCCTTCTTCATCAGCTCGTCAATCTCGGGGATCTGCGGATCCTCGGGGCGCTTGCCCCCGTTTCCGCCGCCGCCACCGCTCGGGGGCCGGCCTCCGCCTTGATTGCCACCGCCGCCCCAGGGGCCGCCGCCGTGTCCTGCCATTAGGTTCCTTCCCTCTCACTCACTTGTCCGTGTCTCCCCTACCTGTGCATTAAGCCCGCAGATTCAAGCGCTGCGCACAGGGTTCCGCATGGTGACCATCTCTTCGGCCATGGTGGGGTGCACCGCCACGGTGCGATCGAAATCTTCCTTGGTCGCGCCCATCTTTACCGCAATCCCGGCCAGCTGGATCATCTCGCCGGCATTCGGTGCCACGATGTGGCAACCCAGCACCTTGCGGCTCTCCTTGGAGACCACGAGCTTCATCATCACACGGTCCGGGCGCCCGGCAAAGGCCGTCTGCATCGGCCGGAAAGAGGTCGCGTAGACCTCGATCGGCTCCTGCTCGGCCGCCTCTTCTTCAGACAGGCCGATGGTGCCGAACTCGGGCTGGGTGAACACCGCCGAGGGGATCAGCTCGTGATCGACCTTGGTGGGGTTGTTCTTGAACACGGTCTCGACGAAGGCCATGCCCTCGCGGATCGCCACAGGGGTGAGGTTCACGCGGTCGGTGACGTCGCCGATGGCGTAGATCGAGGGCACCTCGGTGGCGCTGTATTCATCGACCACGATCTCGCCCTTGCGGCCGAGCTTCACACCGGCCTCCTCGAGACCCATGTCGTCGGTGTTCGGCGCACGGCCGGTGGCAAAGAAGACCTGATCGTAGACCTTCACGTCGCCATTGGTGCCCTTGACGAAAATAGGCCCTTCGCCCGGCTGGCCGCCGCTGTGGTCGGCCAGCATCTCCTGCATCGAGGCCCCCATGGAGACGCCCGTCGCGGCCTTGCCCTCGAGATCCTCGGCGGTCGCGCGGCGCATCTCGACGATGTCGGTGCCGCAATGCAGATGCACGCCGTTCTCGATCATGCTCTCGGCGATGAGCCCGCGGGCCTGCTCGTCGAAGCCGCGCAGGACCTGTGCGCCGCGGTAATATTGCGTCACCTCGACGCCGAGGCCGTTGAGAATGCATGCAAATTCGCAGGCGATGTAGCCGCCGCCGACGATCAGCACCGATTTCGGCAGGGTCTCGAGGTGGAAGATGTCATCCGACACCAGCCCCAGCTCGGCGTTGGGGATCTCCGGGCGCACCGGCCGTCCGCCGGTGGCGATGAGGATGTGCTTTGCGGTGATCGTCTCGCCGGTCGACAGCTCGACCGTATGCGCGTCCTTCACCTTGGCCCGGGCGTCATAGGAGGTCACCCCGGAGTTCTTCAGCAGGTTGCGGTAGATGCCCTCGAGCCGGTCGAGCTCCGCATTCAGCCGCTGCTGGAAGTTGCCCCAGTCGAAGCTGCCCGCCTCGATGTCCCAGCCGTAGCCCTTGGCGTCCTCGGCAACGGTGCCGTATTCGGACGCGAAAACCATCAGCTTCTTGGGCACGCAGCCGCGGATGACGCAGGTGCCGCCGTAGCGGTCTTCCTCGGCCAGCGCCACCTTTGCCCCGGCCTCGCCGGCGGCCACGCGCGCCGCCCGGACGCCACCGGACCCGCCGCCGATGACAAAAAGATCGTAGTCAAAATCGCTCATGGCTCGCCTCATAGTCTGTCGGGCGAGAGGTAGACCACAGGCCGCTACGGAAGGCCAGAGGCGGCGGGCCGGGATGGCATCGGGAGAGGCGCGAGAGATGAACAGGCCGCCGGGCGAGCGCCGGCCCGTGGGGTGGCGCTGCGACGCCTGAGGTGCGCGCTTTATCCTGGCCAGGTCCGCCGGGCAGTCGAACATCGTGCCCCGGCGCTCGCCCGGCGGCCTGCGGCCTTGATTCCGTGCCGGAGTGTTGCGCTGGTCTTCAATGAGAAAGGCCGCCCGAACGGGCGGCCTCTGATCTTTCCCGGCCAGCAGCGCCGTTACAGCCCCGCCGCTTCCGCCAGATCGACCTCGGTCACGCTGACCTCGCCGCTCGCACCGCCGCGCAGCTCGGCCCGGCCGTCTTCGAAGCCGATCACCACCTTGTCGCAGATGCCGAGGAACAGCCCGTTCTCGACCACGCCGGGGATCTGGTTCAGCGCCAGCGACAGCGCCTTCGCGTCGCCGATGCGCTTCAGGTGCAGGTCCAGCACGTGGTTGCCCTCATCGGTGATGAAGGGCGCGTCGCCGGCCATACGCAGCGAGGTCTCGCGACCATCGACGTCCATCTCCGCCAGCACGCGCTCGACCAGCGTGCGGGTCGAGGCCCCGCCGAAGCGCAGCACTTCCAGTGGCAGCGGGAAGGCCCCCAGCGTCGCCACGTCCTTGGCCGCATCGGCGATGACGATCATCTGGTCCGAGGCGGAGGCCACGACCTTCTCCTGCAGGTGCGCGCCGCCGCCCCCCTTGATCAGGTTGAGCTGGGGATCGAACTCGTCGGCGCCGTCGATTGTCAGGTCGAGCCAGCCCGCCTCGTCGAGGCTGATCACCTCGATGCCCACCTGCCGCGCCAGCTCTGCGGTGCGGGTCGAGGTCGGCACGGCGCGGATCTTCAGTCCTTCGTCGCGCACCCGGCGGCCAAGGTATTTCACCAGCCAGGCGGCGGTGGAGCCGGTGCCGAGACCGACACGCATGCCGTCCTCGACGAAATCGGCGGCGCGGCGGGAGGCCACGAATTTTGCAATATCGGTCGGCGAGAGCTCTGCGGTCATCGCTGCGATTCCCCTTTTTCGGATGTCGCGGCGCTTATAGGATCTTCGCGTGCGCCAGCGATAGGCAAAAGTCCCACGCCGCCGCAGCGTTTTCCTTCGATGAAATGCCGCAATTCTTCATGTGATCCGGTGGCGACAGAGGCTAGGGTCCGGCGCAACCACAGCGCAGAGTCGAGGCCGCAATGTTTCTTTCCGTGTTCGAGATGTTCAAGGTCGGCATCGGTCCGTCCTCCTCGCATACCATGGGGCCGATGGTCGCCGCGGCGCGTTTCCTCGACCGGCTGCGCAATGCCCCCTTCGCCGCCGCCGGACTCCGCGGCTCGCTGCACGGCTCGCTGGCCTTCACCGGCGTCGGCCATGCCACCGACCGCGCCACCATTCTCGGTCTCGCCGGTTTCGAGCCCGAGAGCTACGACGCCGAGGCCGCCGAGGCCGCGCTGGCCGAGATCGACGCCACCGGCATGGTCCACCCCGAGGGCCTTGCGCCGCTGAAGTTCTCTCCGAAGACCGACCTGCGCTTCGACTACGACCGCACGCTGCCCGGCCATGCCAACGGCATGATCCTGATGGCCACCGACGCACAGGGCGACGTGATCCTGCAGGAGACCTACTATTCAGTCGGCGGCGGCTTCGTCCTGACCGAGGACGAGCTGACCTCGGGCGAGGACAAGGACCACGGCCCCGCCGTGCCCTACCCGTTCAAGAGCGCCGCCGAGATGCTCGACATGGCCGAGAAGTCGGGCCTGACCATCGCCGAGATGAAGCGCCGCAACGAGCTGTCGCGCCGCCCTGCCGCCGAGCTCGACGCCGGGCTGCTGCGCCTGTCGGAAGTGATGATGGGCTGCCTCGACCGTGGCCTTTCCGGTGCTGGCATCCTGCCCGGCGGGCTGAACGTGAAGCGCCGCGCCGGCAACATCTACGACCAGCTTGTCGCCGAGCGTGGCCGCAACCTGACCGCGCCGCATGTGATCAACGACTGGATGAGCTGCTACGCCATGGCGGTGAACGAGGAAAACGCCGCTGGCGGCCAGGTAGTCACCGCGCCGACCAATGGCGCGGCAGGCGTGCTGCCCGCCGTGCTGCGCTACTGGCTCGATTTCGTGCCCGGCGCGACCCCCTCGCGCATCCCCGAGTTCCTGCTCACTGCCGCCGCAATCGGCGGGCTGGTGAAGTACAACGCCTCGATCTCCGGCGCCGAGGCGGGGTGTCAGGCCGAGGTCGGCAGCGCCTCGGCGATGGCCGCCGCCGGTCTCTGCGCCGTGCTCGGCGGAACGCCTGCGCAGATCGAGAATGCCGCCGAGATCGCGCTCGAGCATCACCTCGGCATGACCTGCGATCCGGTGAAGGGTCTCGTGCAGGTGCCCTGCATCGAGCGCAACGGCCTCGGCGCGATCAAGGCGGTCTCCGCCGCCTCGCTCTCGATGCGCGGCGACGGCACCCACCTCGTCTCGCTCGATGCCTGCATCGAGACCATGCGCCAGACCGGCCGCGACATGGGGCACGAGTACAAGGAGACCTCGCTCGGCGGACTCGCGGTGAACGTGCCGAACTGCTGACGCAAACCTACGATAGCCCGGCAAGCGCCGGTACGTGAGCTTGCGCCGCAACGGGTGATTTCAGCACTCTATCCCGGCCAAATCCGTACGAACTTCGAGCGTTGCAAGAAGGTGGCAAAGCGCCAGCCCGCCCCAAGGCAGGGCTCACGCCGCGCGCGCCCCCAGCCGGTACATGAACAGCGTCGCATCGCGCCGCGCCGTGCCTTCCGGCGCCAGCGCATACTCCGGAATTTCCCCCGCCGGCAGGAACCCGCAGGACGCATATAGGTGCTGCGCCGCGTCGCCGGTGCGCGTATCCAGCGTGATCAGATCCCGCCCGAGCCCCCCGGCCCGGACCAGCAACGCCTCGACCAATTCCCGCGCCAGCCCGCGGCGGCGGAACTCCGGGTGCACCAGCATCTTTGAGATCTCCGCCCGGTGCGTCTGGTTCGGCATGCCCGCCAGCGTCAGCGAGACCGTGCCGACCATCCGTTCACCCTCGAAAGCGCCGAAGAGAATGCGCTCGCCGCTCTCGATTTCGGGAAGCAACCCTTCCCAGAAGCGCAGCGCCTCCGCCGCACCGAAAGGCATGACGAAGCCGACGCTGGCCCCATCCGCCACGCAGGCGGTCAGGATATCCGCCAGATCCCGCAGGTGATCGCGGATCCCGGATGCGGGCACCTCGCGGATCATGGCGTCACCAGCACCAGCACGTAGAGCGCCGGTTTCTTCTTGCTGAGCGCCGTGAAGCGCGTCGCCCCCTCCAGCCGATAGCGCAGCGTATCGCCAGCGGCGAGCTCGTGCGGCACCCCCTCGACCTCGACCCGCAGTTTGCCTCCGAGCAGGTGCAGGTGGTGCTCCAGCCCCGGCACGGGCGAGGCGTCATAGGAAATCTCGGCCCCCGGCTGCAGCGTGCACTGCAGCACCTCGGCGGCCAGCCCGCTGGCGGCGGGCGAGACGACGCGCCGGGTGAAGCCGGTCGCCTCGTCCACCCATTCGGGCTGGTCGGCGGCGGGCACATGCGCGGTGAAGCCTTCCTCCACCATGGCCATCAGCCGCGACATGCTCAGCCCGTAGGCAAGGCAGAGCTTGCCCAGCACCTCGGCGGTGGGGCTGGTCTCGGCCTTTTCGAAGCGCGACAGCGCGGCGCGCGAGATGCCGCTGCGCTCGGCCAGCTGATCCAGCGTCAGCCCGGCCCCGGCGCGCAGCGCGGCGAGCCGCCGGGCAAGGCGGGCCGAGAGGGTCGTGGAATCTTCGGGCGCGGTGCTGATCGCAGCTGCGGGATCGGACATGAGGAAACTCCGGGAATCTCTATTCAGAGAATTATTCCCGGATTCGTTCGGAGCTTCAAGGCAGACGTCACGCCTGCGCCTTCTCCCGCCCTGCCGACAGCGACCTGACCGAGGATGCCGCCACCACCTCCCCGCTCGCGGCAAACCGGTCGTGATATTGCTCGACCCGCCCGAGGTCGTAGAGGTAGTTGACCATCACCCCGCCCGACTGCCGCTGGCCGTTCTCCGAGGTGTCCGCCCCCGCGTGAACCGCATGCACCATCGCGCCGTTGCCCAGGTGGAAGCGCGCCACCGCATCGCGCGGCCGCCCGTCGCTCCACTTGGCGGTGAGCAGGTAATGCGCCGCCAGCTGGCTCATCCGCTTGGCGTCCTGCGGATCAAAGGTCACCCCCTGCTCCTCCAGCCAGCGCACCAGCCCCGGGATCGGCGAGAGCGTCACGAAGGTCTTCAGCCCCGGCAGCGCGCTGGCGAGATCCGCGGCGACCTGCTTGATCAGCGAGTTGCCGAAGGAAATCCCCCCCAGCCCCGGCTGGCAGTTTGAGATCGAGTAGAACACCGCGGTATCGGCGCTGGCCACCTCCAGCGGCGCGCGCTCTTCCTCCAGCAGCGCCTGGATCGAGCTCGGCACACCGCGGGTCAGCGCCACCTCGACGAAGATCAGCGGCTCGTCCGGCATCGCCGGATGGAAGAAGGCAAAGCAGCGCCGGTCGGGCGGCGCGAGCCGGCGCCGCAGGTCGTCCCAACTGCGGATCGCATGCACCGCCTCGTAGGCGATGATCTTCTCCAGCACATGCGCCGGGCTCTCCCAGCTGATCGGGCGCAGCACCAGGAAGCCGCGGTTGAACCAGCTCTTGAACAGATGCCGGAAATCCTCGTCGAGCGCCTCCAGCTCGGGCTCGCCCCGGCCCTGCCGCAAGAGGTCGGCACGCATCCGCACCAGCCGCTCGGTCGCCCCGGGCACCATGTTGAGCCGGCGCAGCAGCTCGGCGCGCGGCGGCTCGGAGGCCGACATGAAGGCGCGGTAGCTCCGGCCCGACGGCGCCGCCTCGTAGGCGTCCAGCGCCGCGCGCACCGCCTCGGCATCGACGTTCAATGCCGCCAGCCCGCGAAAGGCCTCGAGCTTCTCGGAGGCCGACATGCCGTCATAGCGCTGCAACACGTGCCGCGCCAGCGTCGCGGCGACGCTTTCGCTGCGCACCTCCAGCAGCTCGCGCACCAGTTCCGGCAACGCCCGCGGGTCGCGCCGCAGCCGCGGCGCCGCATCGGCACGGCGGTCAAAGATGGTGCTGAGAAGATCGGCAAAGAGACTCATGCGCACTCCTTTCCGGCACCCCTCCGGCGCCCTGCGGGCTCCCCCCGATCCTAGGGTGCGCCGCCGCCCCGCCCGGTGACAAGCCTGTTCGCGCCAACGCCGCCCGCAGCGCGACGATCCCCCCTTCCGCATGTCACAAATATCCCGGGGGAGTCCGCCCCAGCGGACGGGGGCAGAGCCCCCTGCGCCCCGCAACGAACCCCACGACCAACCAAAGCGATCCCTTTCAAACACTTTCCCGCAAGAATTGCGCATCAAACGCCGCCCGGCACAGCTGTTCACTCGCCGCGGCACAGCTGCTCACTCGCTGGGCAAACCTCTGCCCAGCGCACAGCGGATAGGCGAATTTTCCCGACCTTCCCGCAACGGCAATTGCCTCGAATCGCCGCATTCCTTACCGCTTGGTAAAAAATTCACAAAACACCCACAGGGATGGAAAAGGACAGACGGATGGCAATCGACAAATCGGCCGGGATGCTGACCCGGCGCGGACTGCTGAAGAGCACCGGCGCGCTCACGGCGCTTGCGAGCACCGGCTTCGCGGGCAAGCTGATGGCGCAGGAGCCGATCAGCGTGGCGGGCATCTACACGGTGCCGGTGGAACAGCAATGGGTGAGCCGCATCCACGTCGCCGCCGAGGCCGCCAAAGCCGCGGGGCTGATCACCTACACCTACTCCGAGAACACCGCCAACACCGACTATCCCCGCGTCATGCGTGAATATGCGGAAAGCGGCGCGCAGCTGATCATCGGCGAGATCTTCGGCGTCGAGCAGGAGGCCCGCGAGGTGGTTCTCGACTACCCCGAGACTGCCTTCCTCATGGGCTCGAGCTTCATGCCCGACGAGGCCTACCCGAACCTCGGCGTTTTCGACAATTACATCCAGGACGCCTCGTATCTGTCGGGCATCATCGCCGGCGCGATGAGCGAGACCGGCAATATCGGCATGGTCGGCGGCTTCCCGATCCCCGAGGTGAACCGCCTGATGCATGCCTTCATGGCGGGCGTGAAGGAAGTGAAGCCCGAGGCCACCTTCCAGGTCAGCTTCATCGGTTCCTGGTTCGACCCGCCCAAGGCCAAGGAAACCGCCTTCGCGATGATCGAAAGCGGCGCCGACATGCTCTATGCCGAACGCTTCGGCGTCTCCGACGCGGCGCAGGAAAAGGGCGTACTGGCGATCGGAAACGTCATCGACACGCAGGCCGACTACCCCGAGACCGTGGTCGCCTCGGCGCTCTGGGACTTCGGCCCGACGCTGGCAGCGGCGCTGGCCAAGGTCGGCGATGGCAGCTTCTCGGCCGAGAACTACGGCACCTACAGCTTCATGAAGGAAGGTGGCTGCTCGCTCGCCCCGCTCGGCACCTTCGAGGGCAAGGTCCCGCAAGAGGCGCTCGACATGGTGGCGGCGAAGGAAGCGGCGATCAAGGACGGCTCCTTCACCGTCGAGATCAACGACGAAGAGCCCAAGTCCTCGTGAGGACTCGGGTGAGGAACCGGCAATGACCGAGACCAAGGAGGCGCAGGACGTGGTCCTGCGCCTTTCCGGCATCACCAAGCGCTTCGGCGCGCTGACCGCCAACGACGCCATCAGCTTCAAGCTGGCGCGCGGCGAGGTCGTGGCGCTCTTGGGCGAGAACGGCGCCGGCAAGACCACCCTGATGAACATCCTCTTCGGCCATTACACCGCCGACGAAGGCACGGTGGAGGTCTTCGGCCAGCCCCTGCCGCCCGGCCTTCCCGGCGCGGCGCTGGCGGCGGGCGTGGGCATGGTGCACCAGCATTTCACCCTCGCCGACAACATGACCGTGCTGGAGAACATCCTGCTCGGCACCGCGCCGCTCTGGCGCCCCGGCCTCGGTCGCGGCGCCGCCCGGCAGCGCGTGCAGCAGCTCTCGCGCGACTTCGGCCTCGCCGTGCATCCCGATGCCCGCGTCGCGACGCTCTCGGTGGGCGAGCGGCAGCGGGTCGAGATCCTGAAGGCCCTCTACCGCGACGCCCGTATCCTCATCCTAGACGAGCCCACCGCCGTGCTCACCCCGCAGGAAAGCGACGCGCTCTTCGAGACGCTGCGCAAGGCGGTGGCGCAGGGGCTCTCGGTGATCTTCATCTCGCACAAGCTGCACGAGGTCATGGCGGCCTCCTCTCGCGTTCTGGTGCTGCGCCACGGCAGGCTTGTCGGCGAGGTCGCCACCGCCGAGACCGACCGCCACCAACTCGCCGAACTGATGGTCGGCGCCGAGATCACGCCCCCTGCTCCCGCCGAAGCCCGCCCCGGCGCCGCATTGCTGAAGCTCGAGAAGGTCTCGACCCCCGCGCGCGGCAACCGCACCGGGCTCCGCGGCGTCGACCTCGAACTGAAGGCCGGGCAGATCCTCGGCCTCGCCGGCGTCTCCGGCAATGGTCAGGGGGCGCTCGCCGACCTGCTGTCGGGGCTCGAGGCCCCCAGCGCCGGAATGATGGGCTTGGCCGGCGAAACGGTCACCAGCTGGTCGCCGCGCGACGCCCTCAAGGCCCGCATCGGGCGCATTCCCGAGGATCGCCACAAGACCGGCACCATCGCCGATTTCACCCTCACCGAGAACGCCGTGCTGGAACGTTACGCGCAGCCCCCCATCGCGACATCGGGCTGGATGGACTGGTCCGCCGCGCGCCGCGCCGCCGCGCAGATCATCGAGACCTACGATGTCCGTTGCCCCGGCCCCGAGACCCGCATTCGCCTGCTCTCGGGCGGCAACATGCAAAAGCTGATCCTCGGCCGAGTGCTCGAGGCGCAGCCGATGATCATCCTCGCCAACCAGCCGGTGCGCGGCCTCGACATTGGCGCGGTCACCTACGTGCAGGAGCGACTCATCGCCGCCCGCGACGCCGGTGCCGCGGTGCTGCTGATCTCCGAGGATCTCGACGAGGTGCTGACGCTGTCTGACGTGGTGCGGGTGATCTGCGAGGGCCGCCTCTCGCCGGAATTCCCGCGCGGCAGCAAGACCCCGGCCGAGCTGGGCCAATGGATGGCCGGACAGGGGTTCGACGATGCGGCCTGACACGCGTCACGAAGATCGTCCGATGAGCCTCCCGGCATCCCTCCCCGAGCCCGGCGTCGCCACCCCGCGCCGCCTTCGCCCTTCTTCTCTTTCCAAATACGCATATCCCGCCCCCTCCGCCCGCAGCAAAGCCGAGGCAGAGGCACAGCCCACAAGAGCCGACCATGCGCCTTGATCCGATCACCGCCCCCTCGCCGGCGCGAACCCTGGGCCTGCCCGCGCTGGCGCTCGGCGCCACGGTGCTGGTCGCCATGGGGCTGGCGCTCATCGCCGGGGCCGACCCGCTCGCCACGCTGGGCCTGATCGCCCGCGGTGCCGCGGGCTCGAAGTTCGCGCTGCTGGAGACGCTCAACCGCGCGACGCCGCTCATTTTCACCGGCCTCGCCATCTCGGTCGCCTTCCGCGCGCGCCTTTGGAACATCGGCGCCGAGGCGCAGCTCTACGCGGGGGCGCTGGTCACCGTGGTCATCGGCACGCAGCTCGGCCTGCCCGGCCCGCTCGCCCTGCCGCTGATGGCGCTCGGCGCCGTGCTTGCAGGCGCGCTGGTGCTGCTCGGCCCGGTGCTGCTGAAGACCCGCCTCGGCGTCGACGAGGTGGTCACCACCTTGTTGATCAATTTCATCATGGCGCTCTTCATCTCCTACCTGCTCGAGGGCCCACTGAAGGACCCGATGGGCATGGGCTGGCCCAAGTCCCCCGCCCTGCCGCGCGACGCGCGCCTGCCGCGCCTTGTCGAAGGGCTCCGGCTGCACTGGGGCTTCGGGCTGGCGCTGATCTCGGCGCTGGCCGTGTGGCTCATGCAGACCCGCACCACCCTCGGCTACGAGATCCGCGCCACCGGCCTCAACGCAGAGGCGGCACGGTTCGCGGGCATCCCGGTGGGTCGGGTCCTGGTGAAGACCGCGCTGATCTCCGGCGGGCTCGCGGCGCTCGCGGGCTTCTCCGAGGTCGCGGGACTGAAGGGCAACCTCACCGCCGATCTCTCGCCCGGTTTCGGCTATACCGGCATCGTCGTTGCGATGCTGGCGCTGCTGCATCCGCTGGGGGTCGTCGTCTCGGCGCTCTTCGTGGCCGGGGTCTTCGTCGGCGCCGACAGCATGTCGCGCGCCGCGGGGGTGCCGACCTATATCGCCGACATCCTGCTCGCCACGGCGCTCCTGTTCATGGTGCTGGCGATTCTGCTCACGAAAGTCCGGGTGGTGCGCGGATGACCGAGATCATCGACATTCTCATCTCCGCCAGCTTCTGGGCCGCCGTGCTGCGCATCGCCTCGCCGCTGATCTTCGCCACGCTCGGAGAGCTGATCTGCGAGCGCGCGGGCGTACTCAATCTCGGCATCGAGGGGATCATGGTCTTCGGCGCCTTCGCGGGCTGGATGGCGGTCTACGCGGGGCTTGGCCTCTGGCCCGGCGTTCTGGTCGCGCTGCTGGCGGGCATGGCCTTCGGTGCCCTCCATGCGCTGCTCACCGTGCCCTTTGGCCTCTCGCAGCATGTGGTCGGCCTCGGTATCACCATGCTGGCCACGTCGTCGGCCTATTACGCCTACCGCCTCGCCCTGCCGGAGGTCACCAGCCCGCCGCGCATCGACCCTTTCCAGCCGCTGCACATCCCGGTGCTGTCGGACCTCCCCTGGCTCGGGCAGGCGCTCTTCTCGCAGACCGCGCTGACCTGGGCCGGTTTCGCCTGCGCCGCGCTGGTGGCGCTGGTGCTCTACCGCACGCCGCTGGGCCTTGCGGTGCGCGCCGCCGGAGAGAACCCGCAGGCGGTCGAGGCGCAGGGGCTTTCGGTCGCCGCGATCCGCATGGGTGCTGTGATCGTCGGCTCCGGCCTGATGGCCGTCGGCGGCGCCTTCCTCACCATGTCGGCCTTCTCGTCCTTCTTCTTCGAGATGGTCAACGGCCGCGGCTGGATCTGCATTGCGCTGGTGGTCTTCGGTGCGTGGAAGCCTGGCAAGGCGCTGCTCGGTGCGCTGCTCTTCGCCGGCTTCGACGCGCTGCAGATCCGCCTGCAGCAGACGCCCATGGGACAGCTCGTGCCCTATCAGGTCTTCCTGATGATCCCCTACGTGCTGTCGATCCTCGCGCTTATCCTCATGTCGCGCCGGGCCGAAGTGCCCGCAGCGCTGATGACCCCCTTCAACCGCGGAGAGCGCTGAATGGCCAGCTTCGACATCCTCGTCACCGGCGGCACCCTGCCGGACGGGACCATCGCCGACATCGGCATCACCAAGGATCGCATCGCCGCTATCGGCGATCTTGCGGGCTCCGACGCAGGCGAGACGATCGACGCCACGGGTGACCTCGTGTCGCCGCCCTTCGTCGATCCGCATTTCCACATGGACGCCACGCTCAGCTACGGCACGCCGCGGATCAACGCCTCTGGCACGCTGCTCGAGGGCATCGACCTCTGGGGCGAGTTGCGCGAAGAGGCAACCGTCGACGAGATGGTCGCGCGAGCGCTGGAGTATTGCGACTGGGCAGTCTCTCTGGGCCTTCTGGCGATCCGCAGCCACGTCGACACCACCCCCGATCACCTCAACACCGTGACGGCGATGCTGGAGGTGCAGCAGAAGGTGAAACCCTACCTCGACCTGCAGCTCGTCGCCTTTCCGCAGGACGGCTTCCTGCGCACGCCCACGGGGCGCGAGAACCTGATCCGCGCGCTCGACATGGGCGTCGGCGTCGTCGGCGGCATCCCCCATTTCGAACGCACCATGGCGGATGGCGCGACCTCGCTGAAGGCACTCTGCGAGATCGCCGCCGAGCGCGGCCTGCTGGTCGACATCCACTGCGACGAGACCGACGACCCCATGTCGCGCCACATAGAGGCGCTCGCTTACGAGACCCAGCGGCTCGGTCTGCAGGGCCGCGTGGCGGGGAGCCACCTGACCTCGATGCACTCCATGGACAACTATTACGTGTCCAAGTTACTGCCGCTGATCGCGGAGGCCGAAATCTCCGCCATCCCCAATCCGCTGATCAACATCACCCTGCAGGGGCGGCACGACAGCTACCCCAAGCGCCGGGGCCTGACTCGCGTGAAGGAGATGCAGGCCATGGGCATCCGCGTCGGCTGGGGACAGGACTGCGTGCGCGACCCGTGGTATTCGCTCGGCACCGGAGACATGCTCGACGTGGCCTTCATGGGGCTGCACGTGGCGCAGATGACCTCGCCGCAGGAAATGGCCCGCTGCTTCACCATGGTGACCGAGGAGAACGCCCGGATCCTGCATCTCGACGGCTACGGGCTCTCGGTCGGCAACATGGCCTCGCTGGTGGTGCTCGACGCGGGCGACCCGATCGAGGCGCTGCGGCTGCGGCCCGACCGGCTCTGCGTGATCTCCAAGGGCAAGGTGATCTCGAAACAGGCCCGCAACGACGCGCGCCTCGCCCTGCCCGGCCGCCCCGGCAGCGTGCGCCGGCGGCACAAGGTGCCGTCCTGAGCACACAAGAAACAGCCCCTTGTCCCTGCGGGGACAGCGGCTTTCGTCCGCGCGAAAACTGCGCCGGAAACGCGAAAAAGGCCCGCGATCGTCGCGCGCCCTTGGCGGTCTGGTTCATGCTATGCTGGGAGAAATGGCAGCCCGTAGGGGAATCGAACCCCTCTTTCCAGGTTGAAAACCTGGCGTCCTAACCGATAGACGAACGGGCCATTGCAACGCGACCACCGAAACTCTCGACCCGATGGAGAGGCTGTTGCGAACCTCATGAACCCCAGCTGACCCGGTCTCTGACCCCGATTTTGCCCTTCCCCGCGGGGACAAAAACAAAACCAGTGGCAGCCCGTAGGGGAATCGAACCCCTCTTTCCAGGTTGAAAACCTGGCGTCCTAACCGATAGACGAACGGGCCGTGCCGGCTGGTGAGGGGCGTTCTAGTCAAAGCTCAGACCCCTTGCAAGCGGAATTTTGCGGTTTTTTCACCCATCCGTGACTTTTCCTCAAATCACTGATAATGATGGATAATTCCCGCCGAGAATTGCTTACCCAGCGGCAGGCGCGGCATCCTCCAGCCGCATCTGCACCGAGCGCCGCCCGTTCCACTCGTTGATCTCGAAGCGCCCGGCGAGGTGGAATCGAGCGCCCTTGTGCTGGCTCAGCGCCTGCCCCATCGGCGTGTCGAAGGCGCCGAAGCAGATGGCGTCGATCTTCGCGCCCAGCCCGTCCCCGGCGGTGATCTTCAGGTGGCCGGTGCCGACCTCCTTGGCAAAGAGAATCTGCGCGTCGGGCATGGCAAAGCGCGGGCCCGGCGCTCCGGCACCAAAGGGCCCGGCCTGTTCCATGCGGTCGCAGAGGTCGGTGTTGGCCACCCCCGGCATCATCAGCCCGTCGAGCCGCAGGTCCGCCGCGCCGCCCTGCCCCGCACCCTGCTTGGCGAGAAGCTCCGCCAGCCGCGCCATGGCGGGCTCCAGCTTGTCCTCGGCCACGGTGAGCCCCGCCGCCATCTTGTGGCCGCCGCCCTTGATCAGCAGCCCCTCGGAGGCGAGCTTCTGGATGCTCGCGCCCAGATCGATCCCCGAGACCGAACGGCCCGAACCCTTGCCCTCGCCGCCGTCGAAGCCGATGACGATGGAGGGTCGGTTTGTCATCTCCTTGAGGCGCGAAGCGACGATGCCCACCACGCCCGGATGCCAGCCCTCGCCCGCCGCCCAGACCAACGGCGCGTCGAGGCCCCGCTCCTCGGCCTGCGCGATGGCAGAGGCGCGCACCGCCTCCTCGACCTCGCGGCGCTCGGAATTTAGCTTGTCGAGCCGCTCGGCCAGCGCCTCGGCCTCGTGACGGTCGCGGGTGGCGAGCAGCCGCGCGCCAAGGTCGGCCTGGCCGATCCGCCCGCCAGCGTTGATCCGCGGCCCCAGCACGTAGCCGAGATGATAGGCCGAGGGCGCCGTGTCGAGCCGCGCCACGTCCGAGAGCGCCACGAGACCGGGCCGTTCGCGCCGCGCCATGACCTGCAGGCCCGAGCGCACGAAAGCGCGGTTGACCCCGCGCAGCGGCGCCACGTCGGCGACGGTGGCCAGCGCCACCAGATCGAGCAGCGACATGAGGTTGGGCCCGGGCGTGCCCGCCTCGCGCATCAGCCGCCCGCAGTCGACAAGCACCATGAAGACCACCGCGGCAGCGCAGAGATGCGCCAGCGCGCCGTCCTCGTCCTGCCGGTTGGGATTCACCACCGCCACGCAGTCGGGCAGCGTCTCGCCCCCGAGGTGGTGATCGAGCACCACGACGTCGGCGCCCTTTGCCGCGGCGATGGGCTCATGCGAGAGTGTGCCGCAGTCGACGCAGATGATCAGGTCGTGCGCGCTGGCGAGCTGCTGCATCGCGGGCACGTTCGGGCCGTAGCCCTCGTCGATGCGGTCAGGCACGTAGAGCGTCGCCTCGAGCCCGAGCTGCCGCAACCAGTCGATGAGCAGCGCCGCCGAGCTGCCGCCGTCGACGTCGTAATCGGCAAAGATGGCGATGCGCTCGCGCCGCTGCACCGCCTGCAGGATGCGCCCCGAGGCCTTCTCCATGTCGCGCATGGAGCGCGGGTCGGGCATCAGGTCGCGTAGCTTGGGATCGAGAAAGCCCGGCACCTCTTCGCCCGGCACGCCGAGCCGCGCCAGCACCGCGCAGAGCGGGCGCGGCAGGTGGGTGGCCTGCGCCAGCGCCTCGGCCTGCCGCTCGACCTCGACCGCGGGACCGACCCAGCGCCGCCCGCTCAGCGACCGCTCCACACCCAGATAGCTCATGCGCCCCTCGCGTTTCTTCTCTCTGCCCGAATTCCGCTTCCTCCTAGCGCGAAACGGCGCGGAACGGAACGGGGCACGCCGGACCGGCGCCGCGCGGGTGGTGAGGGCAGGATTTGCGTATTTTTGAAGAGAAGAAGCGGCGGGATCAGGCTTTCCGGGTGGGCGCGTCGTCCCTCCGACCGGCGGTCGTTTACGGGAACGCCATTGCCTTCGGGGCCCACGAGCGCCGCTGCAAACAGGGGCGACGGGCCCGGTTGGCGGTCCGGCACGTGACCGGCGGCGCGACAGGAGCGCGCCGGCAGTGCGCGTCGAAAGAGAAGAAGGGGCCCGCGATCGCGAGCCCCTTCTTCCCTTTCCAAATACGCAGATCCGGCGCAAGCCGACCCGCGATCAGCCCTCGAAGGGGTTGCGGTACTGCACGCGGCGCACCGAGCCGGTCTTCGAGCGCATCAGGATGGTCTCGGTCTCGATCCAGCCCGGCGAGCGCTTGATGCCCGAGAGGATCGAGCCGTTGGTCACGCCGGTGGCGGCAAAGATCACGTCGGCGGTGACCAGCTCGTCGCGGGCGTAGATCTTGTCGAGATCGGTGATGCCCGCCTTGGCGGCGCGGCCGCGCTCGTCGTCGTTGCGGAACAGCAGTCGGCCGTACATCTGGCCGCCCATGCATTTCAGCGCGGCGGCGGCGAGCACGCCCTCCGGGGCGCCGCCGGAGCCCATGTACATGTCGATGCCGGTGATCTCGGGCTCGGCGCAGTGCATGACGCCCGCAACGTCGCCGTCGGTGATCAGCCGGATGCCGGCGCCGGTGGCGCGGACCTCGGCGATCAGCTCCTCGTGGCGCGGGCGCTCGAGGATGCAGACGGTGATGTCGGTCATCGCGCAGCCCTTGGCCGCCGCCAGCGCCGCGACACGCTCGGAGGGGCTCATGTCGAGCGTCACCACACCCTCGGCAAAGCCCGGGCCGATCGCCAGCTTGTCCATGTAGACGTCGGGCGCGTGCAGCATCGAGCCGCGCGGGCCCATGGCGATCACGGTCAGCGCGTTGGGCATGTCCTTGGCGGTCAGCGTGGTGCCTTCCAGCGGGTCGAGCGCGATGTCCACGCCCGGACCGTTGCCGGTGCCCACTTCCTCGCCGATGTAGAGCATCGGTGCCTCGTCGCGCTCGCCCTCGCCGATCACCACCACGCCGGCGATGTCCAGCAGGTTCAGCTGCTCGCGCATGGCGTTGACCGCCGCCTGGTCCGCGGCCTTCTCGTCGCCGCGGCCGATCAGGCTGGCAGAAGCGATGGCGGCTTGTTCGGCAACACGGGCAAGCCCGAGCGAAAGCATGCGGTCATTGAAATCGACGGGAGCAGACATGAGGTCTTCCTTGAAAAAATTTACGCTTAGGAAGGGTGTACCGCGCCCGGTCCGAGAAGGGCAAGGCCGCTCGCGCTAACCGCTCCGCGCATGACAGCGCGGAGACGGTCAGATGTCAGCCGAGTGTCAAAGCAGGCTCAGACCGCCTCGATCCGCAGCGCGACGGGGGTGCCATGCACCACGCCGGTGTCCGCCATGGCCGCCAGCGCCGAATCGAGCGCGTCGCGGGTGGTCTTGTGGGTGACGATCAGCACCGGGGCGGTGTCGGCGGTCGGGCTCTGACCGTATTGCCGCAGGCGGTTGATCGAGACCCCCGCTTCGCCGAGCGCGGCAGCCACCTTGGCCAGAGCGCCCGGCCGGTCGGCCAGCGCCATGCGCAGGTAGTAGGGGGCCGGGGTCGTGGCCTTGGTCGCCACCGGCTTGGTCAGGCTCGACGCCGGGGCACCGAAGGTCGACAGCCGGGTGCCGCGCGCCACGTCCATGACGTCGCCCATCACCGCCGACGCGGTTGGGCCCTCGCCGGCACCGGCACCGCGCAGCACGATCTGACCGACCTCGTCACCCTCGATCACCACCATGTTGGTGCCGCCCTCGAGCTGGCCGAGCGGCGAGACGGCCGGCACCAGGCTCGGGGCCATCGACTGCTCGAGCCCGCGCTCGGTCATCCGGCAGACGCCCAGCAGCTTGATGCGGTAGCCCATGTCGGCGGCCTGGCGGATGTCCTCGATCGACACACGGCCGATGCCTTCCAGCTCGACCTCGTCGAAGGCGACTTGCGTGCCATAAGCGATGGACGAGAGCAGCGAGAGCTTATGACCGGCGTCGATGCCGCCCACGTCGAGCTCGGGGTCGGCCTCGAGATAGCCGAGCCCGTCGGCCTCGGCAAAGGCCTCCTGATAGGACAGGCCACCGGTCTCCATGCGCGTCAGGATATAGTTGCAGGTGCCGTTCATCACGCCCATGACGCGGGTGATGCGGTTGGCGGAAAGACCCTCGGTCAGCGCCTTGATCACCGGGATGCCCCCGGCCACGGCCGCCTCGAAGCGCAGCACCGCGCCGGTGCTCTCGGCCAGTTCGGCCAGCGCCTGGCCATGGTGGGCGAGCAGCGCCTTGTTGGCGGTGACCACGTCCTTGCCGGCCTTCAGCGCCGCCTCGGTCGCGGCCTTGGCGGGGCCATCGGAGCCGCCCATCAGCTCGACCAGCACATCGACGTCGTCGCGCTTGGCCAGCGCCACGGGATCGTCCTCCCAGGCGTAATCCGCGAGCGAGACGCCGCGGTCCTTGTCACGGTTGCGCGCCGAGACCGCCGAGATGACGATCCTGCGGCCGGAGCGGGCCTCGAGCAGCTCCGCCTTCTGCTGCACGATCTTGACGACGCCGGCACCGACAGTGCCAAGGCCCGCAATCCCCAGGCGCAGAGGTTCAGACATATGCGGGTTCCTTCTTTTCCGGTGTCTTCATGTGATTTGGTCGGTGTTGCCTTAGCCGTATCGACGGGCGGGTGCAACGTCGCGGAAAGGCGCTCGAGGGCCGCTGACGCGGCGCTGTTGCCGGAGGGCTTTACGCGTCCGGGATCTCGGGAAAGGCGACGCCGCCGTCCATCCGGTCGCGCGCCGTGCTGTCGACCACCGATCCCTGCAGGGTCTCGGCGCGGCGGCGCAGCGCCTCGGCGCGACTGTCGAGATCCTCGGCCATCTCCGGCTGGGTGCGCACCGGTGTTTCGGCGCGGACCAGCCCGTCCAGCGGCACCAGCCTCGGCCAGGGCGCGGTGGCCACGCCCGGGCTCTGCGCGCCGTCGAACTCCGGAAAGTTCGTGCAGCCCGCGGTCAGGGCAAGGAAAGTCAGGAGCACGAGGCGCATGGGGTCTTTCGGATCGCTGTGACGCGCCGCTTGCGCGGCAGACTGTGCCTGTCTTGCCGCAAGCGCCGCGTCAGGGCAAGGGCGGCGCGCGCGCCGGCTTGATCTGAACGCGCGTTCAGATAAACAGGGAGCATGGCCCGTACTGCAGGATCGCATTCCGACATCACCGGGCCGCGGATCCGCGAGGCGGCGCTGCGGCTCTTTGCCAAGCACGGCTATGCCGCCGTCTCGATGCGCCGCATCGCGTCGGAGGTCGGCGTGCAGGCCGGGGCACTCTACAACTACATTCCCGACAAGCAGGCGCTGCTCTTCTCGCTGCTCAAGGGGCACATGGACGAGTTGCTGGAGACCTGGGAGGCCACGCCGCAGCCGGCCGATCCGCTGGCGCGGCTTGAGGCCTTCGTGCGCTTCCACATCCGCTTCACCCTGCGGCGTGCGGAATCGATCTTCATCTCCTACATGGAGCTGCGCAACCTCGAGCCGGAGAACTTCGTGCAGATCGAGGCGCTGCGCGGTCGCTACGAGGGGATGCTCGAGCAGATTCTGCGCGACGGCCAGGCGGCGGGGCAGCTGTCGGTGCCCGACACTCGGATCGCCGCCTTCGCGCTCATCGGCATGCTCACCGGGGTGAACACCTGGTACCGCGAGGGCGGGCGGCTGTCCGAGGAGGAGGTCGCCGCGCTCTACTGGGACATGGCGCGCAAGGCGGTGGGCGCGGGCTGACGCAGCTCCAGAAGCTCGATGCGGTTGCCGAAAGGATCCGCAACGAAGACCCGACGGAAGGCTGGCAGATCGACGTCGCGGCGACAGGCTATGCCCTGCGCTTCCAGCTGCGCGACGCTCTGCGTGAGGTCGGCGACGCGAAAGGCCGGATGCGCCTTGCGCGCCGGGGCGAAGGGCGTCTCGACGCCGAGGTGCAGTTCGACCCCCGGCCCGGCGAACCAGCAGCCGCCACGCCCACGCAATGACTCGGGCTTGTCCAGCTCGCGCAGGCCCAGCACACCGCTGTAGAACGCCCGCGCCGCCGCCTCGCCGCCCTCGGGCATGGCGAGCTGCAGGTGGTGCAGACCGAGGATCACCGAGCCGCCATGGCGCGCACCAAAAGCCTTCGAAGGCTTTTGCAACGTCCTTCGAAGGACGTTGGTCTCACTCGGTCACCTGGATCGATTCAAGGTATTCCAACAGCGCCACCATCTTGCGGGGGGTCGGCGTCAGGATGCCGTCACCGGTGTCGAGCGGCACCTCGTCGCCCTTCAGCAGCTCGCCGAATTCCGGCATGCCCGGCCCCGACATGTCCGAGCGCGCGTAGCCGTCGATCATCGACAGCACCTCGGCGCGCGGAAACTCCCCGCCCCGGCGCGCGGCGATATGGGTAAGATCGGCGGGGGTGACCCCGAGGTCCGCCGCCATCGGCCCGTTGCCGACCGCCGTGGTGCCATGGCAGGAGGCGCAATACTCCATGAAGAGCGCGCGCCCGTCCGCCGGTTCCGGCATCGCCGCCTCCATGCAGGCCCCGAGGGCCAGCAGCCCCGCCGCGGAGATCGCCCAGATGCCGCCTTTCATCGTTCCGTTCATCGCCTGTCTTCCCTCAACTTGTCCCGCGGGCCCGGAGCCGGCTTTCCCGCACGGCTCTCCGGTCCCGTTTTCTCCTGTGTCGCCCGCCGAAGCGCATGGATCAAGCCCGGATCGGCGCGACGTTTTCAGCGGGTGACAATCGGCGCGGCACGCGCCAGTGTCCGCCCGACAGCGAAGACGGAGTCCGCAGATGCCAAGCCAAGCCCTGATCATGCTCGCCGCCGGGATCGGCATCCCCGTGCTCGCCGCGCTCAATTCGCGGCTCGGGGGCTGGCTGGGCTCGCCCGCCGCAGCCGCGGTGATCCTCTTCTGCGTGGCGCTCAGCGCCAGCCTGATCGTGCTTTTCTCGCTCGATGCCCGCCCCATCGCACGCGCGGTGGACGCGCCGAAACACCTGTTTCTCGCGGGGCTCTTCGTCGCCTTCTACGTGCTGAGCATCACCTATGTCGCTCCGACCTTCGGCGTCGGGCGGGCGGTGTTCTTCGTGCTGCTGGGCCAGTTGATCAGCGCCGCGGCGATCGACCACTTCGGGCTTTTCGGTGTGCGCGCCGCGCCGATCAGCGCGCAGCGCGGGCTCGGCCTTGCAATGATGGCGGCGGGCGTCTTCCTCGCGCAGCGCTGAGCCGACGGGCCGGCTCGCGGTTCAGCTGGGGCGCTTCAGGCGGAGGAGTCGCGGACGAAGGCGTAGTTGGACGAGGTTATCGGATCGCTGCGCCCGACCAGCGTGACCGAGGCGCCATCGTCCAGCGTCACCACGAGGCCGGAGGGGCCGGCGACCTGCGAGGCAATCTCGGGCGGCACCTCTCCGTCGTAGGTGAAGACGACCATGTCCTCGGCCTCGTCGAAATCCTCGATCACCGCGCCATCGGCGAGAACGAAGCGGTCCGCCCCCTCGCCGCCAAGCCCCAGATCGCCGTGCCCCAGCATCAGCGTGTCGTCGCCGGTGCCGCCGACCAAAAGGTCGCCTTCGCCATCGTCGCCGGTCTCGTCCGACCCCCAGAGCAGATCGTTGCCGGAGCCGCCCATCAGCGTGTCCTCGCCGCTGCCGCCGGTGATCGTGTCGTTGCCGCTGCCGCCCTCGGCGTAATCCGCGCCGGAGCCACCCTCGATGCTGTCGGACCCTGCGAGCCCGGAGAGCACGTCATCCCCGGCGCCGCCGACGAGCGTGTCGCCGATCTCGCTGCCGGTGATCGTGTCATCGCCATCGGTGCCGCCGGATGTATCGTCGTCCGGGGCCCCGTCCTCCACCGGCAGGATCACGTCCTCGCTGCCGTCCGTCTCCTCGTCCTCATGCCCCTCCCCGTCGTCCGCCTCGTCATCGACAGCGCCCCTGTCGAAGGGAAAGGCGGCCACGGCAAACGGCAGGAGCGCCGTCAGGGCGACGAGAAGTTCGAGCGGCATGGAAGGCTCCGGGAGGGAGGGTCAGCGGCTGGTTCAGCCGGACCCTGCCCCCGGAGTTTGACGAAAATCGGGCAAGCGCGCGACCCCGCCGGGGTCTTACCCTCGCATTGATGGGGCCCCGCTCAGAGCGGAACGAGCTGCCCCTCGCGCAGTTCGACCTGCCGGTCCATGCGGCCCGCCAGTTCGAGGTTGTGCGTGGCGATGAGCGCCGAGAGCCCGGTCTCGCGCACCAGCGTCATAAGCGCGCCGAACACCCGGTCCGAGGTCGTCGGGTCGAGGTTGCCCGTGGGTTCATCCGCCAGCAGCAGCTTCGGCGCATTGGCCATGGCGCGGCAGAAGGCGACGCGCTGCTGCTCGCCGCCGGACATGGCCGCCGGACGATGCGCCGCGCGGCCCTCGAGTTCGACAGAGGCAAGCAGATCGCGCGCCCGCGCCGTGGCCTCTTTCGGCGGCACGCCGTTGGCGAGCTGCGGCAGGGTGATGTTCTCGAGCGCGGTGAACTCGGGCAGCAGGTGGTGGAACTGGTAGACAAAGCCCACCTCCTGCCGGCGCACGATGGTGCGGCGGCGGTCGGACTTGCCGCCCAGAACCTCGCCGGCGATCGCCACCTCGCCCGCATCGGCGGTGTCCAGCAGCCCGGCGATGTGCAGCAGCGTCGACTTGCCGGCGCCCGAGGGGGCGACCAGCGCCACCACCTCGCCGCGCTTCACCTCCAGCTCGGCGCCGCGCAGCACCTGCACCTCGTTCGGCTTGCCGCGGTTGTAGAATTTCTCGATGCCCGACAGGCGCAGGACGGGATCACTCATAGCGCAGCGCCTCCACGGGGTTCATGCGCGCGGCGCGGCGCGCGGGAAAGATGGTCACGATGAAGCTGAGGCCGAGCGACAGGGCCATGGCGGCAAAGACGTCGCCCCACTGCAGCTTGGCGGGCAGCGCGTAGATGCCGCGCACCGCCGGGTCCCAGACGCCGCCGCCGGCGACGTAGTTCACGAAGGAGAAGATCGGGTCGATGTAGATGGCGAAGAGGCAGCCGAGGATCACCCCGAGCAGCGTGCCGATGACCCCGGTGAAGGCGCCGCAGATGAAAAAGACCCGCAGCACCGAACCCTCGGTGAGCCCCATGGTGCGCAGGATGCCGATGTCGCGGCCCTTGTTCTTCACCAGCATGATGAGCCCCGAGACGATGTTCATCGTGGCGATCAGCACCAGCACCGAGAGGATCACGAACATCACGTTGTCCTCGACCTCGAGCGCGCGCAGGAAGCCGCCCGACGCATCCTGCCAGGTCCAGACCAGCGCGCCCTGCCCGGCGGCCTGCTGGATGGCAGGGGCCATGGCGTCGACCTGCTCGGGGTCGTCCACCATCACCTCCAGCTCGTCCGCCGCGCCCTCGCGGTTGAAGTAGAGCTGCGCTTCCTCGAAGGGCATGTAGGCGCGGGTGCGGTCGATGTCGTAGCGTCCGGCGGTGAACACCCAGACCACCTCGTAGGCCTTGACCCGCGGCGAGACGCCGAAGGCGGTCTTCACCCCGTCGGGAGAGATGAGTTTCACCTGATCGCCCACATCGACACCCAGCTCGCGCGCCACGCCCGAGCCGAGCGCGATGCCCTCGCCGAAGCGGGCCAGATCGCCGTAGCCGGTTTCGGGATCGACCACGCGGCGGATGCCCTGCAGGTCTTCTGCCGAGATGCCGAAGACCTCGACCCCGGCATTGCGGCCATTGGCGTTGGCCATGACCTGACCCTTGACCAGCGGCGCAGCGCGCTCGACGCCGGGCAGCTCTGCCACCGCCTGCGCGCGCTCGGTGTAATCCTCGAAGGTGCGCTGCGTGCGCCCCTGCTCATCGACGCGGGCGGAGGAATAGACGGTCACATGGGCGTTTGAGCCCAGAATGGTATCGACAAATTCGGCCCGAAATCCCGAGCGCACCGACAGCGTGGCGATCAGCGCGAAGACCGCGAGGGTGATGCCGATGAGGCTGATCCAGGTCATCACGCTGACGCCGCCCTCCGCGCGCCGGGCGCGCAGGTAGCGCCAGGCGATCATCCATTCGAAGGGGGCAAAAGGTGGCGGGGTACGGGCCATGGGCACTCTTTCCGGGTCAGCGTGTCGCGCGCGAACCTGACCGCAAGCCCCGGCGGGGTCAATCCCTCGCCGCCCTGTCCTACGGGGCTGTTACCGCGCCGCCGTTTGGGGCGCGGCGGGGCCGCAGGGCGTCCGAACTGCCCGACCCGCCAAGCGACCACCCATGCGTGACCGAGGCTCACCACCCGTCTCTCGGCAGGCGCGGCGGCTCGACCCGGGGCGGCAGCCCCATGTCGCGGCGCGCGGCGGCGTCGAGCGCGTCGTAGCGGCGCGCCTCGCGGTACTTGCGGTCCTCGCGGATCAGAAAGTCCTTGAGCCAGCGCCAGAACGGCAGGCGCATGGACAGGGGGCTTCGGGTGGCAATGGGGCGGGGCATGATGTCCTCCGGGGCTGATGATGCTGCAGCTGGGCTGCGGGGTGCCCCCTTGTGACAGAGCCGCGTGATCGCACCGTTGCCGTAACGTTAACGCGGCGCGAAACGGCGGGGCCGCCAGCTCGGCCGCGCCCGTCCCGCTGCTGCTATCGCCCTATTGCCAGAGCTTTGCCGCTGCGGCATATCTCCGCCATGACTGGACCTCGCTACACCCCGCTTGTCGCCTCCCTCCCCGAGACCGTGCCCTTCGTCGGCCCGGAAACGCAGGAGCGCGAGCGTGGCGCGCCCTTCCGCGCCCGCATCGGCGCCAACGAGAACGTCTTCGGCCCCTCGCCCCGCGCGATCGAGGCCATGCAGCGCGAGGCCGCCGAGATCTGGAAATACGGCGACTCGACCAGCTATGACCTGCGCAACGCCATTGCCGCGCATCACGGCATTTCGCCCGAGAACGTGATGGTCGGCGAAGGCATCGACGGGCTGCTGGGCTATCTGGTGCGGCTGGTCGTGGCGCAGGGCGACGCGGTGGTGACCTCCGACGGCGCCTACCCCACGTTCAACTACCATGTCGCGGGCTTCGGCGGGGTGCTGCACAAGGTGCCTTACGCGGAAGATGCCGAGGATCTGCCCGCGCTGCTGGCCAGGGCCGCCGAAGTGGATGCCAAGCTCGTCTACTTCGCCAATCCCGACAACCCGATGGGCTCGTGGAAGCAGGGCGCCGAGATCGCGGCGCAGCTCGACAACGTGCCCGAGGGGACGCTGCTGGTGCTCGACGAGGCCTATGTGGAGTTTGCCCCCGACGGCACTGCGCCGGAAATCGGGTCGGAGATCGACATCGAGGATCCGCGGGTGATCCGCTTCCGCACGTTCTCGAAGGCTTATGGCATGGCGGGTGCGCGCGTCGGCTACGCGCTGGCCGCGGCGCCGCTCATTCGCGCCTTCGACAAGATCCGCAACCATTTCGGTATGAACCGCACGGCGCAGGCCGGGGCCCTTGCGGGGCTGCAGGACCGCGACTGGCTCGAGCAGACCGTCGAGAAGGTTGCCGCCGCGCGCGGCCGCATCGCCGCCATCGCGCAGGCGAACGGGCTTTCCGCCCTGCCCTCGGCGACCAATTTCGTCGCGGTGGACTGCGGCGGCGACGGGGCATTGGCCAAGGCGGTGCTGGAGGGGCTGAGCAAGCGCGGGGTCTTCGTGCGCATGCCCTTCGTGGCGCCGCAGAACCGCTGCATCCGCATCGGCGCGGGCACCGAGGCCGATCTCGACGCGCTGGAAGAGGCGCTGCCCGGCGCACTGGCAGAGGCCCGCGAAAGCGCCGGCTGAGCCCGCACTTCGGTCAGATGCACAAATTTTCCGCGGGCCTGCGCAGGCAGACCGGCGGGAAAGGTTTTGGAAAACAGTTTTGATCAGCCTGATGCGTGACCCCGGGCCGGGGAGCGCTATCCTTGAGTCATTTCAAGACCCATGGCGGCGCTTGCCCACTGAGCTTACCCAGTGAGCTTGCCCACTGAGCCCGCCGTCTGTTTCAGTCCGTCTTTCAGCCCGTCTGAGGATCGCATCATGGCATACCCTTCCGAACCGCCACGGCCGGATTTCTTCAGCGCCAATCTCGTGCTGCTTTTCGTGGTGATCTTCTTCGTCTTCCTGCTGCTGTGGATCGGCTACGGGCTCGGTCCGGTGGTGATCGTTGCGGTGGCGATCAACCACGTGATCACCATCATCGACCATCGCCGCAATGGCCCGCATGAAAGCCCACCTCGGAGCTGAGCCGCGGCAAGCGCCCGGCGCATGACCGGGCGCACGGCTACAGGGTAGGTCAGCCCTTGGCGATCTCCGCCGCCGCCGCGGTGAGCGCACCCTGACCATGCGGGATGCCCAGCGACAGGAAGCCGGCTTCGAGCACGCCGAGCAGGCCGAGGATCATATGGGTATTCACGTGCCCCATGTGTCCGATGCGGAAGAAGCCGGTGCCCATGGGATCCTCCGGCTCGGCCATCCCGAGCCCGATGCCGAGCGTCACGCCCGCCTCGGTTTCGCACCACTTGCGCAGCTGCGCGCCATAGGGTGCGCCAAGCCGCAGCGCGGTCACCGCGTGGCTGCGCAGTTCGCGGTCGGCGACGTTGAGCGTCAGCGGCCCGCCCTGCCCCCAGGCCTCTGCGGCGGCCCAGATGGTGCGGGCGAGCACCGCGTGGCGGTGCCAGATCTGCTCGATGCCCTCTTCGCGGATCATGTCGAGCGCGGCGCGCAGACCGTAGAGGTGATGCGTCGGGGCGGTGCCGCCGAAGTATTCGTAAAAGAAGTCTGGCTTGCCGCGCGGCACCCAGTCCCAGTAGCGCGAGACGCGGGTCATCTCGGCGCGGCGCGCCTCGGCCTTCTCGTTGAAGAAGACGAAGCCCAGCCCCGGCGGCACCATCAGGCCCTTTTGCGAGCCGGTCACCATGATGTCGACGCCCCAGTCGTCCATTCGGAATTCCTCGACGCCCAGCGAGGCGACGCAATCGGCCATCAGCAGCGCCGGGTGGCCGGTGCTGTCCATGGCGGCCCGCAGGCTGGCTAGGTCATTGCGGATCGAGGTGGCGGTATCGACATGGCTGGCCAGAACCGCCTTGATCTTGCGGTCCTTGTCGTTGCGCAGCGCCTCGGCCACCAGCGCCGGGTCGTAGGTGGATTTCGTGCCGAACTCGATCAGCTCGACCTCGGCACCGAGACCGCGCGCCATCTCCGCCCAGCCATGCGCGAAACGCCCGGTCGCCGGCACCAGCACCTTGTCGCCCTCGCCCACAACGTTCACCAGCGCCGCCTCCCAGGCACCGTGACCGTTGGCGATGTAGATCGCAACCTTGGCCGCCGCGGTCTGCGCCACGTAGCGCAGATCCGGGATCAGCCCGGCCACCATCTCGACGATCGCCCCTTCGTAGATATTGGGCGAGGCGCGGTGCATGGCGCGCAGCACCGCGTCGGGCATGACGGAAGGACCGGGAATGGCCAGATAGGGGCGACCATGGGCGAGAGACATGCGAAAACTCCGAAAGCACCCCTTGAAATTCCGGGGCGAGGGCCAACCTAACCGCGGTTGCGTCGAGGTCAATCTCCCTCGGCCAGCGGCGGGCCATGCCATGCGTGCAGGGCCGGTCTTTGACGCGCAGAGGGCACGGCGCTTGCCAGCACGCGCCACAGCCCGTAAACCGCCGCGCGACAGGCACAGGAAGTGACGCATGCTGATCAAGCTCTGGGACAAGATCGAGACCGCGGAGCGGCGGTTCCGCCGATCCTTCGGCAAGGACATCTCGACGCCCCGCACCCGGATGCTGTCGAAGCTGCATTACAATGTCTTCGACCACGCCTTCCTGCGTCTCTTCTGGCACAATTTCTGGCAGATCGCCCCCGGCGTCTGGCGCTCGAACCAGCCGACCCACGCGCGGTTCGAGAAATATGCCAAGATGGGCATCAAGACGGTCATCACCCTGCGCGGCGAAGAGAAATACTCGCACTATCTCTTCGAGAAGGAGAGCTGCGAACAGCTCGGCCTGACGCTGGAGCATGCCAAGCTCTGGGCGCGCATGGCACCGAGCGCCGAGCGCATCACGCATCTCATCGACACGATGCGCGCGGCCGAGAAGCCGATGATGTTCCACTGCAAGTCGGGCGCCGACCGCGCCGGCTTTGCCTCCGCCGTCTACCTGATGGTCTTCGAGGGCGTGCCGGTCGAAAAGGCGCGCAAGCAGATGGGCCTGAAATACGCCCACCTCGAGTTCACCAAGACCGGCATCCAGGGGTACATCCTCGACACCTATGCGGCGCGCAATCGCCGCGCGCCGATTGCCTTCGAGGATTGGGTGCGCGACGAGTATAACTCCAAGACCGTGCAGGCCGGTTTCGACGCCCGACGCCCGGTAGAAGAGGTGGCATGAGCTCTGGCATGAAGCAGGAAGGCAATCTGCTCTTCTGGCTCGGACGCCGGTATCTCTGGCGCTATCGCTGGCAGATCGTGATTGCCTTCATCTTCATGATGCTCGAAGGGTCGATGTTCGGCTTCCTGAGCTACATGATGAAGCCGATGTTCGACGACGTGCTGGTCGGCGGCAGCCGCGCCGCGCTGACCTGGGTCGGCATGGCGATCTTCTCCATCTTCATAATCCGCGCCCTGTCCAGCATCATCCAGAAGGTTGTGCTGACGCGGGTGTCGCAGAAGACCGTCGCGGACATCCGCAACGACTTGCTGGCCCACCTGATGCAGCTCGACGGCAACTTTCACCAGAAGCACGGGCCCGGCTACCTGATGCAGCGCATCGAGGGCGACGTGGGCGCCGTCAGCAAGGTCTGGAGCATCCTGATCACCGGCACCGGGCGCGACGTGATCGCCCTGGTCTCGCTCTTTGGCGTCGCGATCGGCATGGACTGGCGCTGGACCCTGCTCGCGCTGGTCGGCGTGCCGCTGATGATCGCGCCGACGGTGCTGCTGCAGCGCTACGTCCGGAAATATGCCCGCCGCGCGCGCGATATTTCCGCCGGGCTCTCGACCCGTCTCAACGAGGTCTTCCACGGCATCGTGCCGATCAAGCTCAACCGGCTCGAGAAATACGAGGCCAACCGCTACAAGGCTCTGACCAGGGAGCGCATCCGCACCTCGGTGGCCTCGAGCCTTGGCCAGTCGGCCATTCCTGGGCTGATCGACGTGATGTCCGGCATCGGCATCCTCGCCGTGCTGCTGCTCGGCGGCGGCCAGATCATCTCCGGCGAAAAGAGTGTCGGCGATTTCATGGCCTTCTTCACCGCCATCGGCCTCGCCTTCGAGCCGCTGCGCCGGCTCGGCGCGGTCAGCGGCACATGGCAGATCGCCGCGGCCTCCATCGAGCGGATCAAGGAACTGCTGGAGCTGGAGCCGGAGCTGCGCGACCCGCCGCATCCCGTCCCGGCACCGAAGGGCTGCCCCGAGATCGTGCTCAGGGACGTCGAACTGAACTACTCCGAGTTCGCCGTGCTGCGCGGCACGACCTTCACCGCCGAGGCCGGCAAGACCACGGCGCTGGTCGGGGCCTCCGGCGCGGGCAAGTCCACGGTGTTCAACGTGCTCACCCGGCTGGTCGATCCGGATGCCGGCGAGGTCACCATCGGCGGTGTGCGCACCGATGCCATGCGTCTTGCCGACCTGCGCGGGCTCTTTTCTGTGGTCAGCCAGGACGCGCTGCTGTTCGAGGACAGCCTGCGTGAGAACATCCTGCTGGGCCGCGAGGACGTGTCCGACGAACGGCTCGACGAGGTGCTCGAGGCGGCGCATGTCTCGGACTTCGTGCCGCGCCTGCCCGACGGGCTCGACAGCCGCGCCGGCTCCCGAGGCAGCAACCTCTCGGGCGGTCAGCGCCAGCGCGTCGCCATCGCCCGCGCGCTGCTGCGCGACACGCCGATCCTGCTGCTCGACGAGGCCACCTCGGCGCTCGACGCTGCCTCCGAACAGGTGGTGCAGGCGGCGCTCGACAAGCTCTCGGTCGGTCGGACCACGCTGGTCATCGCGCACCGCCTGTCGACCATCCGAAACGCCGACAAGATCGTCGTGATGGATGCCGGCCATGTGGTCGAGGAAGGCACGCATGACGAGTTGATCGCGCTTGGCGGGGCCTATGCGCGGCTGCACGCCATGCAGTTCGAGGATGAACAGACCGTCTGAGCCACGCCCCCTGTAACCCGCCTCGCGGCGGGCCTATACTCCGGGCAACGCATAACGGACGGAGTCACCATGACCGCCACCACAGCCACCCCGCGCAGCGTGCTGCGGGTCAGCGGCCCCGAGGCCAGCGACTTCCTGCAAAACCTCGTCACCAATGACCTGGGCAAGCTGAAGGACGGGCTGGTCTACGCCGCGCTGCTGACACCGCAGGGCAAGTACCGGGCCGACTTCTTTCTCGTGCCGCGCGCGGACGGCTCGATCCTGATCGACGTCGCCGAACCGCTGGCGGCCGACCTGACCCGCGCGCTGACGCTCTACAAGCTGCGCGCCAAGGTCGAGCTCGAGCCCATCGAGATCACAGTCACCCGCGGCACCGGCCCCGTCCCCGAGGGCGCCTTTGCTGATCCGCGCGATGCTTCGCTGGGCTGGCGAGGTTATGACGGCCAACCCGGGGACGAGGCGGATTGGGACGCCCTCCGCGTCGCCGCCTGTGTGCCCGAAACCGGCATCGAGCTCACCCCCGACACCTTCATCCTCGAGGCCGGCTTCGATCGGCTCAACGGCGTCGACTTCCGGAAAGGCTGTTTCATCGGCCAGGAAGTGGTCGCGCGGATGAAGCACAAGACCGAGCTGCGCAAGGGGCTGGTGCCCGTGGAAGTAACCGGCAGCGCGCCCGTCGGCACCCCGGTCGAGACCGGCGGCAAGCCCGCGGGCACGCTCTACACGCAGTCGGACGGACGCGGCCTTGCCTTTCTGCGCTTCGACCGGGCGGAGGGCGAGATGACCGCCGGCGAGGCCACGCTGCGCCGGACCTCTTGAGCCGGGCCGCGCTGGAGACGGCGCTCGGCGCGCGCATCACCGGCAGAGGAGCGCTGCACGGCGGCGATCTGTCGGAGGTCATGCTCGCGACGCTGGACGATGGCCGCGAGGTGGTCCTCAAGCGCGGAGCCCGCGTCGCAACCGAAGCGCGGATGTTGCTAGCCATCGCTGCCAGCGGCGCCCGCGCGCCGCAGGTGCTGGCGCAGGCCGGTGACTGGCTGGCGCTCGAGGCGCTGCCGGAAACCGCGGCCAGCCCGGAGGGCTGGCAGGCGCTGGGGCAGGAGTTGCGCAGGCTGCATGCCAGCACCGGGCGCGGCTATGGATGGGGCGAGGGCTATGGCTTCGGCCCGCTCGATCTCGACAATACCCCGCGCCCGGAGTGGCCAACCTTCTGGGCCGAGGCACGGCTGCGCCCCTTTCTTCCTCATCTTCCAAGGAACCTCGCGGGGCGCGTCCAAACGCTCTGTCTCCGCCTGCACGAGCTGCTGCCCGAAGCCCCGCGCGCAGCGCTGCTGCACGGCGATCTCTGGACCGGCAATGCGCTCTTCATGCGCGGCGGGGCGGCGCTCATCGACCCGGCCTGTTACCACGGCCACGCCGAGGTGGACCTTGCCATGCTGGAGCTTTTCGGCAGCCCGCCCGATGCCTTCTGGCAGGGCTATGGCAAACAGGAGCCGGGCCGTACAGCAAGGCGGCCCGTCTACCAGCTCTTCCCCGCTCTGGTGCACCTGCGGCTCTTCGGCGGCGGCTATGCCGGGATGGTCGGCGGGCTTCTCGCTCAGGCCGGCGTCTGAAAGCGCTTTTCCAGCACCTCCACCGCCCCCACGGCCCCCGCGCCGGTCATCAACGCCCGAGACGGTGCGTTGAAAGCATGGACCATGGTTGTCCAACCGCTTGCCCCCTGCCCCGCGATCTCCGCCTCGAAGCCCGAGATCAGCCGCCGCGCCACGCCGCGCCGCCGCCATGACGGCTCGACCCAGATGTGTTCGAGCATCGCCCGCCGCTGCGGATGCTCCAGCGCCGTGGCCTCGCTTTGCCGCCAACGCCACATCAGGTAGCCGCGCGGCACACCCTGAAGGCGGTAGGCCCGCAGCTGCGCGCCACCGGCCATGGCCTCGGCGAAGAAGGCCTCCAGCTCCGGCGCGCCTGCCTCGTCGTGGAAACGGTGCGGCACATGCGCGGCGTGAAGCGCGTTGAGCCCGCGCAGCATCGTGGCCAGCGCGGGAATGTCATCGGTATCGCAGGGGGTAAACATGAAAAGGGCCTCCTTGGCTTTGCGCCGGAGGCCCTCTTGCTGTCTGTCACTCTGCGCCCCCGGATCGCACGGGGACGTAAGTGGTCGGCGCGCGGGTTATGCGCGTTCCGAATATTCCATGGTTTCGGTGTTCACGATGATCGCCTCGTCCTGCCCGACGAAGGGCGGAACCAGGACGCGCACACCATTGTCCAGAACAGCGGGCTTGAAGCTGTTCGCCGCGGTCTGGCCTTTGACGACCGGCTCGGTCTCGACGACCTTGCAGGTGACCTTCTGCGGCAGGGTCGCGTTCAGCGCCTCTTCCTCGTGGAATTCAACGACGATCGTCATGCCGTCCTGCAGGAAGGGGCGACGCTCGCCGAGGATGTCGGCGTCGAGCTGCACCTGCTCGTAGGTCTCGGTGTCCATGAAGATCAGCTGGCCGGCGTCTTCGTAGAGGAACTGCATGTCCTTCTGCTCAAGACGCACGCGCTCGACCTTGTCCGCCGAGCGGAAGCGCTCGTTCAGCTTGGAGCCGTTGCGCAGGTTCTTCATCTCGACCTGGGCAAAGGCACCGCCCTTGCCGGGTTTCACGTGGTCGACCTTAACCGCCGCCCACAGGCCGCCTTCATGCTCGAGCACGTTGCCGGGGCGGATCTCGTTACCGTTGATCTTGGGCATGGTCAGAAAACTTCACAGTAAGGTTGAAGGGATTTTCCGGCCTCCTATATATGGCCGGTTCGCCCCGTGCAAGACAACGATATCTCGCGTTCCGCACAAGCCGAGATATGCACCAGATGCAACGACGCTATGCGTTTGTGCCGTATCCGAATCGAACGGAATGGTCCATAACGCCGCACACGCCAGAAAACACAAGAGCAATAATCAAAAAGGTCGAAAGATGAAGGATTTCGTGGACAGCACAGCCTACCATGCTGAACAAGGCAACCGCGCGCGGAAACTTTTCGCCGCTGTTGTTCTGGCTGCGCTCGACGATGCAATCGCCGATGACAAGAAATACGGCAATGGTCCGGAGCAGATCGCCCGCTGGGCGCGCTCGCGCGACGGCCGTGAAGTTCTGAGCTGTGCCGGTATCGACCCGAACGAGCGGGTTGTCTCCGGTCTGATGGAATTCGTGTCGAAAGGTGTCCGCACCTCTGTTGCGCTGTCGCGTGAAGAGAGCGAGCGTCGTCACGCAGCTGCAGCCGCGGAACAAGCCGAAGCCGCTTGATCCCGGCATCGGGGGACCACCCCCAGACAGTCGAAGGCGCGCCCCGAAATGGGCGCGCCTTCGGCGTTTTCGCCATCTCGGCAGGCTGATTTTCGCCGAAACACGAAGAGTTGAGCCAAAAGCAGCCACCCCCCTCAAACGCCGAGCCCCGGACGCCAGGGGCTCCGGGGCTCGGGTCATAAATTCCGGGACGTCGGCGTCAGTCCAGAGGGTCAGTCCAGCTCTTCGCTGGTCAGAATGCGCTGAAGCTCGCGCCGCACCAGCTTGCGGACATTTCGGGTCACCCTCTCGCCGAGCGCCCCCTGCAGCTCTTCGCGCACCACCTCTGCGACCAGCTGGCGCAGCCGCGCCTCGTCGAGGCCTGCCGGAAGCGCGTCACCCGACGCCGCGCCTTTCGGCTCCTGCGCTCTGGCGACGGGCGCGTCGCGCACGGGCGACTCTTCGGGTGGGTCACTGCGCAGGTTGCTCTGGCTGCGCTGCCAGACCGGGTTGCGCAGGATCTTGACCGGACGGCGCGCAGGCGCGGGCTCCGGCTCGACCGTATCCAGCGACTCTTCGGCAGCGGCTTCAGGTTCCTGCAGCCCAGCGAACTGCGCACTGGCCTCGGCCTGCGTCGCGACCTCTTCCAGGTCCCTGTCCGGGGACGCGCCGAAAATGAAAGGCTCATCGACGAGCTCGGGCTCAGGCATCGGACGAACCGCCAGCTCGGGGTCCTCATCTTCGGGCGGGACCACCGAAGTCGCGGCAACCGGAAGTTCTTCGACGGGAGGCGCGTCAACGGAAGCGCCGGATTCGGAAACTTCAGTGACCGGAGCCTCTGCGGCCGTCGCGCCGACAAAGGAGGCCTCTGACGTGCCCGGCTCCGCGATGCTGGCGTCCGTGGCAGGCGCGTCCAGATCCTCGGGCTCCTTCGCGACGGGCTGGTGACGGAAAATCGCGGCGGGGGCTTCCTCGCCGGTTTCCGACTCGAACTCATGCGTGCTGCGCGCGATCATTTCCTCGAGCTCGGCGATCTTCTGCGCCAGGCTGCCCTCTTTCGGCTCGGCCCCTGCCTGCGCGTCGCGAGCGGCTGGCGGAGAAGCCGGTGGCACTTCGCGGAGCTTGAGGGAGAAGAAATCTGCGATCGTCGCCTCGGTGACCTGTTCCTCGGCGCTGTCATCGACCTCGATGAAGGGCGCCTCTTCGATCTCCTCCGCCTCCGCGGCACGCCCGGTGGTCGGATCATTGCGCTCGGCCTCCGCGCGCTCTTCCTCGGAAGGCACGAGGCGCGTCCGGAACGGCGCGGCATGGGTTGCGGAATCGTCGCTCTCAGGGCTTGCCGGTTCCTGGCTCCGGGGCGCGGCGTCCTGCACGCGCAGCGCCGGGGTCAGAACCAGACGCCCGGCGGGTGCCGAACGCGCCGCCTCGGGCGCATCCGAAGCGGGGTCTTCACGGGAATCTTCGGAGACCAACCTCCGGATAGAGGAGAGAACGTCCTCGATTTCCACATTGGTCACGGGATCGGACATTTATGTACCACTCTTGCCTGTCCCCCGAGTGTAGCGTCTCGGGGGCCGCCAGACAACAAGGACTAGGGGAAGCTTACTGCTTCCCCATTGCCTTCAGGATGCGGTTCAGATCTTCGCCCTGACGGGACTGGACCGGAGCGGACTTCACCAGGTTGTAATACTCGGCCGGGTCGTAGCGCGGCACGTTGAGCGCCAGATCCTCGGTGGTCAGCTGGCCCATGGTGTAAAGCACGCTGTAGGCCGCGATGGTCTCGTCCACCACAGCCGAGATCTGGGTGTTGCGCGCGTCGAGCAGTTCCTGTTCGGCGTCGAGCACGTCCAGCGTGGTGCGCGCGCCAAGCGTCGCCTCTTCGCGGGTGCCGCGGAAGGCCACGGTTGCGGCGCGAACCTGCTCGTCCGAAGCCGCGCGGGCCGCCTGCGCGACGCGCAGGTTGGCGTAGGCGTTGGCGACGGACTGCGGGATCGACTTGGTCAGCTGCAGCAGAGCGGCGCGGCTCTGGTCACGGCTTGCGTGGGCCTGACGCTTGATCGAGCTGAGCTGGCCGCCCTGGTAGATCGGGCCCGAGAAGTTCAGGCCGACGGTGCCACCGCGGGTGCCCGCTTCACTGTCGAAGCTCTCGTCGTAGCCATAAGTGCCCTGAAGCGACACGGTCGGGCTCATGTTCGTCTGGGCGATGGCGATGCCGATCTCGGCAGCAGCCACCTGGTGCTGCACCTGGATGATGTCCGGGTGGTCGCGTAGCGCGATGGCCTTCGCCTGCTCGGCGGTGGCCGGAATGCGCGGCAGGCTGCTCGGCGACTGGAGGCTGCCCGGCAGGCGACCCACGGAGGCACGATATTCCTCGCGCGCCTGGGCCAGCGCACCTTCGGCCGCGGCAAGCAGCGAGCGGGCGGCGGCAAGGCGGGCCTCGGCGGAGGCGACGTCGGTGCGGGTGACTTCACCCACCTCGAAGCGATCCTCTGCGGCGCGGAGTTCTTCACCGATCACGCGCACGTTGTTCTGGCGCAGGGCGAGGGTCTCGATGGCGCGGCGGACTTCCATGAAGGCCGAGACGCCGCGCAGGAGCACGTCCTGCTCGACCGAAACGAGGCCCGAGCGCGTGGCAAGCACGGCTTCCTTGGCGGCGTCGATCGACAGGCGGTTGTTGCCGCCGTCGAACAGCACCAGCGAGGCGACGAGGCCGATCGAGGCGGTGTCGGTCGCGGAGCCGGTGTAGTTGCCGGTGATCGCGCTGCGCGTCACGCCGTAGTTGCGCGAGATGTCCCCGCTCCAGGACAGCACCGGACGCAGTGCGGCTACCGCCTGCGCCACGTCTTCGTCCGCGGCCCGCAGCACCGCGCGGTTCTGCTCGAGCAGACCGCTTGTGTTGTAGGCTCCAGCCAGAGCATCGGCCAGCGTTTCCGCCGCCGCAGGCATTGCGAGCCCTGCCGCGAGGCAGACACCCGTCATCCATCTTGTCAGCGTTTTACGCGCCATCTTCCTGCCCTCTCGTTCCATTGACTACGCACCCGCCCGTTGTGGGTCAAAGCGCGAAGGCCACCTCTTTTTTGAAACCGGCAAGCACCGGCGCGGTGGCGTTGAAAGAAAAACGCCAGGTGATGGTGCCGTCGATCTTCCAGCCGACCTTCACCGTCCCCAGCGCCCCGTCCATGAAAATGCAAGCGATCCGCCCGCCGTCCTTGAGCTGCCCGTCAATCGTCTCGGGGAGCTGCTCGATTCCGCCCTCGATGACGATCGCATCATAGGGGCCGTGCTGCGGCGCGCCCTCGGCGAGCGGGCCGGTGTGCTGGATCACGTTGTCCGCATGTTCCATCAGCAGCGGCTGCGCTTCATCGGCGCGTTCCGCGTCATCCTCGACCGAGACCACCGCTTCGGCGATGCGGGCGATGACCGCGGCGCTGTAGCCGAGGCCCGAGCCGATATCGAGAACAAGGTCGTCGCCATCGACGTTGAGCGCATCGAGCATCTTTGCAAAGGTGCGCGGGTCTAGCACCACACGTCCGTCACCAAGGTCGATATTGCGCCCTGCATAGGCGGCGTCAGCAGCTTCGTCCGGCACGAAAACCTCGCGCGGGACCCGCAGCATGGCATCGATGATAGGGAACTTGGTCACGTCCGAGGGACGAACCTGCGTATCAACCATCATACGGCGGAGGGTGACGAAATCGGTCATCCGCTAAACACTTCCGTTCAGATATCCTTACAAAAACTTCTGGCACAGTTGTCGTCCCGGGGCAATGTCCGGCTGTCTACAAAAGAATAAACCCGCGCCAGACTGTGGCGCGGGCGCTTCGAAATCAACATGTTTTTGACGGATTTTCGCGAAAAACCGACCCTCGATAACGTGATCGGCTCCCGATCGGCTCAGTCCTTGCGCATGGCCTGTCCGGCTGCGCGCCCCGCCAGGAAAGCCTCGACAAGCGAAGTCATAGGCGCCGCCGTGGTCGCCGGAGCGGCCGGCAGACGCGGGCGCACGGGCAGGTAGAAGAGCAGCAGCGCGAGCACGAAATAGACCCCGCCAACGATCAGCGCGGCGACAAGCTCGCCCTGCGCCTCGACCAGAGCGATCCATCCGGCAATGGTAAAAAAGATCGCCGCGACGGTCATGCAAACCGCCCCGGCTATGGTGCGGCCGACCCGTGTCAGGCCAGCTCTCAGTCTTGCCTCGAACAGGGCGAACAAGCGTAATTACCTCCGGCTGCCGACATATCCGATGAGAAAGCCGACGGCCGCCGCGAGACCGATGGCCTGGAAGGGATTGGCCTGGATTTGACCCCGGGCGTTTTCTTCCAGTTCGGCCACACGGGCGCCTGCATCACGCATCGCCTGCTCGCCACGGTCGCGCATCTCGTGTGCCTTGGCTTCGCCGGCGGCCTTGTATTCGGCGCCGCGACGCTTGCCGATGTCGCCCACCAGTTCGGCGAGCGAGGCAACGTCGGCGCGCAGGGTCTTGATCTGATCGCTCAGCGCTTCGCTGTCGCTGGGCAGCGGTGCTTTCGTCGTGTCATTCGATTTGGTTGCAGTCTGGGCCATGATGACGTCCTCCGTCTGCGATTGCCTTTGGCGACCAACCCGGAAACTCTGCGCGAAGTTCCCCGGGTCACGCAAGTTTCATTACCCCGCGCGGGATAAATCGTCCTTGCGCGGGATCAATCCGGGCGCCCCCTACTCTCCCAGCGCGATCCCCTCGCGGCGGGGATCGGCGCCGCCCATGAGCGTCTCGCCCACCGCGATGGCATGCAGCCCCGAGTTGAGATCTCGGCTCTCGGTCTCGAAGCCGATCTCCGCCAGCGGACCGGCCAGCGCCTCGGCCTCGGTGCCCGCCTCGAGGTCCATGGTCCCGAAACGGTTGAGCACATGCGGCAGCGCCACCGCCTGCTGAACGTTCAGACCCCAGTCCAGATGCGCGATCACCGCCTGCGCCACATAGCCGATGATCCGGCTGCCGCCGGGCGAGCCGACCACCATCGCCGGGGCGCCATCCTTCATCACGATGGTGGGCGCCATGGAGGAGCGCGGGCGCTTGCCGGGCTCGATCCGGTTGGCGATGGGCGTCCCGCCATCATGGGTCTTGAAGCTGAAATCGGTCAGCTCGTTGTTGAGCAGAAAGCCCCGCACGAAGAGCCGCGAGCCGAAGCCGTTCTCGATGGTGGTGGTCATCGACAGGGCGTTGCCCTGCGCATCGACGATGGAGATATGCGAGGTCGAGGGGAACTCGATCGAGCCATCATCCGCCCAGAGCTGGGCGTGGTCCCATTCGGGATCGCCCGGAGCCACCTCGGTCAGCGCCGTCTCGCCGCCGAGCAGCTCCGCGCGGCCCTGCAGGTAGGCCGGATCGACCAGCCCCTCGGTCGGCATGGGGACGAAATCGCTGTCGGCCATGTAGCGGCCGCGGTCGGCGAAGGCGAGCCGCGAAGCATCCCCGATCAGCCGCCAAGCCTCGGCACTGTCCGGGCCGAGCGCGGCAAGGTCATAGGGCTCCAGTGTGCCGAGGATCTGCCCGACGGTCAGCGCCCCCGACGAGGGCGGCCCCATGCCGCAGACATCATGCGCGCGATACTCGACGCAGACCGGCGCGCGCTCGATCACGTCGTAAAGCGCAAGGTCGGCGGTGCTCAGCAGGCCGGGGTTGCCCTCGGCCTCGCGCACCGTGCGCACGATATCCTCGGCGATCTCGCCGGTGTAGAAGGCGCGGCTGCCCTCCGCGGCGATGGCCCGCAGCGTGTCGGCATAGGGCTGGTTCTGGACGACATCTCCGGCCTGCAAGGCCGTGCCGCCGGGGTAGAAATAGCTCTCGGTCTCCGGGAAACGCCGCAGCCGCTCGTCATCGCCCGCGACCAGTTCGGCAAGGCGCGGCGAGACGGTGAAGCCTTCCTCGGCCAACGCGATGGCCTCGTCGAAAAGCCCGGACCAGTTGGAGGTGCCCCAACGCCGGTGCGCCTCTTCCATCAGGCGCGGCGTGCCCGGCGTGCCGACTGAGAGACCGCCGACCACCGCATCGAAGAAGCCCAGCGGCTCGCCGCTGTCGTCCTGGAAATAGGTGGGCTTCGCGGCCAGCGGCGCGGTTTCGCGGCCGTCGAGCGTGGTCAGCGCCTGCGTCTTTGCGTCGTACCAGACAAGGAAGGCCCCGCCGCCGAGGCCCGAGCTCTGCGGCTCGACCAGACCCAGCACCGCCTGCACCGCCACCATCGCGTCGGCGGCGCTGCCGCCCTCGCGCAGCACCCGCGCGCCGGCCTCCACCGCCAGCGGGTTGGCCGCGGCGACCATCCAGTCCTGCGCCTCGGTGGGCACGCCGGCGCTCTTGGCATCACGCGCCGCCTGCGCGGCTTCGGAGAGCCCGGCGAAGGCCTCGACTCCGGTCGCGGCCTCCGGAGCGACGGCGTCGGCGGCCTGCTGCGCCATGAGCGGCGCGGCGAGCACCGCGGCGAAGAGGTTGGTCAGGATAATCGCGCGCATCGGGTCCTCCCTGTCTGCCGCCCCGGCCTGCGGGGCGTTGGACAGAAAGGTAACCCGAAGCGGCGCTTTCGCAAATCGGCGATGCCGGTCGATCTATTGATCGACCCGATCGGTCAGTGAACCAACCCGGTCCCGGTCAGCCCAGCGGGCCGACCTCGACAAGCGTGGTATGCGCCGACGACCCCTGCCCGAGAGACGAGGTGCCCTTGTCGCGCGTCAGCACGTTGGGGTTGCCATGCGGGTCGATGTTCTCGGACGCATCGCCATACCAGGCGCCGGTGGGCAAAGCGACGACGCCGAGCCGGATGTCCTCGGTCACCATGGCCCGCGCCCGCGCCGCGCCGCGGGCGTTGCGCACCAGCACCAGATCGCCCGAGGCGATGCCGCGCGGGCGGGCGTCCTCGGGATGGATCAACAGCCGCTCGGGCCGGGCGTCGGGCTGATCGGCCAGCGCGCTCTCGAGCTGGCTGTGCAGCTTGTCGCCGGGCTGCGGCGAAACCATGTGCAGCGGCGTCTGCGGCGTGGCCTTGCCGAGCCATTCGCTCGGCTCCAGCCAGGCCGGATGGCCGGGGCAATCTGCATAGCCGAAGCTGTCGATCGTCTCGGAAAAGACCTCGATCCGCCCGGATGGCGTGTTCAGCGCCTTGCCTTCGGGGTCGGCGCGGAAGCGGGCAAGGAAGGACGGCAGCGGCGGCTCCTGCACGATCGGCAGCTTGACCCAGTTCTGCTCGCGCAGATCGTCGAAGGAGGGCACCTCGATACCCGCGGCCGCGCCGCTCGCGCGGTAGCCGTCGTAGAGATGCCGCAACCACTCTCCGCTGCTCCGCCCCTCGGTGAAGCGTGCCCCGTCTCCCATGCGTTCGGCGAGCCCGGCAAAGATGTCGTAGTCGTCGCGCGCCTCGCCCACCGGGTCGATCATCGCAGGCATGTTGAACAGATACTCGTCGAGGTCGGTGCGGCCGATGTCCTCGCGCTCAAAGCTGGTGGTGGCCGGGAAGACGATGTCGGCGCGCTTGGCGGTGGCGGTCCACCACGGCTCGTTGACGATCACCGTCTCGGGGCATTTCCACGCCTCGGAGAGGCGGTTGAGGTCCTGATGGTGGTGGAACGGGTTGCCGCCCGCCCAGTAGACGAGGCGAATGTCCGGGTAAGGCTCGCGGCGGCCGTTGAAGTCGTAAGGTTCGCCGGGGTTGGCCAGCATGTCGGCGATGCGCGCGACGGGGATGAAGGTGCCGACCGGGTTCTGCAACTGGTCGAGGGTCATGCCGCGTAGCGATTTCATCGACTTGCCGATGCCGCCGATGGCGCCGTATCCGTAGCCGACGCCGCCGCCCGGCAGGCCGATCTGCCCGAGCATCGCCGCCAGCACCGCCGACATCCAGTAGGGCTGCTCGCCATGCTCGGCACGCTGCAGCGACCAGGCGACTGTGATCAGCGTGCGGGTGCTCGCCATGCGGCGGGCCAGCGCGCGGATGGTGTCGGGATCGACGCCGCAGATCGGGCTGGCCCATTCCGGGGTCTTGGGCATCCCGTCGCTTTCCCCCATGAGGTACGGGCGGAAGCGCTCAAAACCGACGGTGTAGCGGTCAAGGAAGGCGTGATCCGTCAGCCCCTCCTGTTCCAGCACGAAAGCCAGCGCCAGCATCAGCGCTGTGTCGGACCCCGGACGAACCGGCAGCCACTCGCAGCCCTCGGGCGCATCGCGGCGCTGCGGGCCGACGTTGACGCAGCGCATGCCCTTGGCGTGGAAGCGCTCGAACCAGGTGCCGGTGTCGTGGCGGGTGATGCCCCCCATGCTGACCTGCGCGTTCTTCTTGTTGATGCCGCCGAACATCACCAGCGTCTCGGTGTTCTCGGCGATGGTCTGCCAGCTGTCCTGCTCGTTGTAGAGGTAGCGCAGGAAGGTCACGCCGAAGACATGCGGCATGATCGCCTGCGCGCAGCCGGTGGAATAGCTGCCGAAGGAGGCGACATAGCCGCCGATGCTGTTGAGAAAGCGGTGCACCTGGCTCTGCGCGTGGTGGAAGCGCCCAGCCGAGGACCAGCCATAGGAGCCGCCGAAGATGGCCTCGTTGCCGTGCTCCTTGCGGATGCGGTCGATCTCCTGAGCGGCGATGTCCAGCGCCTCGTCCCAGGGCAGCTCGACAAAGTCGTCGCTGCCCCGCCCGCTGCGGTCACGGCGTTCGAGCCAACCACGGCGGATCGAGGGGCGCGCGACCCGGCTGCGATGATGCACCGCCTGCGGCAGGATCTCGGGGATCGCCGAGGGTTCGGGATCTTCGGCAAAAGGCGCGGTGCCCGTAATGCGCCCGTCCTCGGTGGTGACCTCGAAGGCCCCCCAGTGGCTGGTGGTGACGCGAGTCTTGCGATCGGACGGAAGGGACATGGGGGCAGCTCCGGCGGCTGAACAGGCAGCGTGATTTCTGGCCAGAGTAACACGATATGACAGCGAGAAAGACAAGGGTGCGCAGCTCGGGGTGGATCGGGCGCCTGCACGGCACCCGGCGTCTCGCTATTGATCGTCATCGAGAGGTGCGGCGGAGAAATCGAAATCCGCCATGCCCCCCCCTTCGTCGTCAGCGCTGGAAGCCTCCTCGGCGCCACCGCCGAACTCCGCGCTGAAATCGAAATCGCCGGAGCCGGGCCCAGGCAGGTCCGGAAGATCCGGAAGGCCCGATGTCATCTCGTCGAATCCGACCTCCTGCGGCGCGGCGGGCGCTGCGGCGACCGCAGTCGGCGCGGCAGCCGGCACCGGTGACGCACTGTCCATGCCCTGCGCTTCGCCGCTGCCCGCGCCGCGCGGCCAGGCGAGGCGCACCGCGCGCATGCCGTTCATCTGCCCGAGCCTCCCGCCGGCGACCGGCGTGCCGGGCCCGGCGTAGAGCGTCACGCGCTCCAGCACCTCGGGCGCCAGCGGCAACAGATCGCCCGGCTGCAGCGCCTGAACCCTGCCGAGCGGCAAGCGTAGCGCGCCCAGTACCGCCTGCATCTGCGCCGGCAGAAGCTCCATCTTCTGCTCGTGCGCGCCGGGTTGCCCCGGTGGCGTGGCCCGCCGCGCGCCAGGCCGCTCGGGCAGGAACAGCCGCAGTTCGCCCCGGCGGCGGCCCAGCGCGAGGTCGAGCGTGGTGCGGAACATCATATAGCCCGGTGCATCGAGCAGCATCCCCGCCGCGCGCGCGTCCTCGAGCATGGCACCAAAACGGAACCCCTCGATCTGCGGGCGCAGCGGATGGTCCTCGAGAAAGCGGGCGAAGCGTTCGAGCGTGGCGTCGAGAAGCGGCGCCGCCATGGCCGCGTCGGTTGCGGTGAACGGGCGCGGATCGGCGGGCATCTGCGTGACCTGCAACATGGTCTGCACCTCGGTCAGCCCCACTACGAGGTCGCGCTCTAGCGTCACGAAACCCACCACCCCCTCGGGTCCGTCGAGCAGCAGCAGCAGCGCCTCGGGCGGAAGCTGCGCCACCACACCGTCCTGATCAAGGTGTTCCTGATCGACCGCCTTGGCCACCAGCGCCAGATCCCACAGCACGTCGGCGCTGCGCGACAGCGCCCGGCGCAGCGCCTTGGCCGGCGACATGGCGCGCGCCTCGAAAACGCGGCGCGCGGCGTCGGCCTTGCGGCTCAGCACATCCTGCCTGTCGGTCTGTCCGGCGGCCTGTGCGGCTGCCTGTTTCGTACTTTGTCCGGCTGCGTCTGGCATCGTCCCTGTCGGCCCAATCTTCCGAAGAGTGGCGCTGACGATCTTTGACGAGATTTGGTTACCATCGACTTTAGACGTGGCCGATCACCCCGGCCTTATTGCGCGGCGATGGCCAGTTCGGCGGGCAGGCTCACCCGGAAAGAGGCACCGCCGCGCCCAGGCACGTAGGTGATGTCCCCGCCGAGCCGGGTGACGATCTGCCGGCAGATCGCCAGACCGAGCCCCGCCCCCCCGGCCTTCTGATCGCTGACGCGGCTGAACTTCTCGAAGATCACATCCTGCGCCTCGACCGCGACGCCAGACCCGTTGTCGGTGAAATCAATGGCCAGCCGGTTGCCGGCACGCACGCGGATCTCCAGCCGCGGCTGCGGCGCGTCGCAATACTTGCGGGCATTGGCGATGAGGTTGATGAACACCTGGCTGAGCCGGTCGAGATCGGTGTGCAGCACGATCTGCTCCGCCGCCCGGTCGCGGCGGATGTCGAGCCGACGACCGGCCTCGTCCGCCGCCGCAGCGGCCACCGCGCGGTCGAGCACGTCCGACAGCAGCCCCTGCCGCAGGTTGAGGTTCACCTGCCCGTTCTCCAGCACCGACAGGTCCAGCAGATCGTCGAGCAGCCGCGTCAGCCGGATCGCCTCGTCATGGATGATCGAGGCGTATTTGGTCTTTTCCTCGGCGCTCAGCCCCGCGGTGTCGCGCAGAATCTCGGAAAAGGCCCGGATCGAGGTCATCGGCGTGCGCAGCTCGTGGCTGATCTGGCTGAGGAAGGCGTCCTTCTGCACCGAGAGGCGGGTCAGCTTGGTGTTGGCCTCGCGCAGCTGCGCGGCGGTGCGCGCCAGTTCCTGCGACTGCGCCTCGAGCCGGGCGGAGTATTCCATCATCTGCGCGGTCTCGTCGGCCACGGCCATGAGGTCCTCGACCGAAACCGACATGCCGCCGACGATCTGCCCGACCATGGCATGCGCGGTCGCCGCGCCGACCGAGCCCGCCAGCTCGCGCTCCAGCGTCTCGAGGAACTGCGGCGTCACATCGGGTAGCGGGCCGCGCCCGCCCTGCCGCTCGGCTTCGCGCTCGAACAGCTCCTGCGCGTCGCGCGCCCCGAGGATACGCTGCGCCATGATCATCAGGTCCTCGGATTGCGCCACGTTGCCGGTCCAGCTGCGCGGGCCGGTGGAATGCTCGAAGACGTTGACGAACTGCGCGCCCTGCAGGCGCTCCAGCGGCTGCGGGAAACTGAGCAGAGAGACGATGATGAAGCCGCCGGTGTTGACGCTCATCGACCAGAAGAAGGCATGCAGCAGCGGGTCCATGTCCGTCAGGCCGAACATCGCCTGCGGCCGCAGGAAGCCGATGCCGAGCGGGCCGCCCAGGAACCAGCTTTCGGGCATCAGCACCCCCGGTCCGAAGGACGGCAGAAAGAGCGTGTAGTTCCAGACGACGAAGCCGAGGATCAGCCCGGTGAAGGCACCTGCCTTGGACGCCCCGCGCCAGAAGATGCCGCCCAGCATCGCCGGCAGCACCTGCGCCACGCCGGCAAAGGAGACGAATCCGATGGTCGCAAGCGCCTCGCCGCCGCCCGAAAGGCGGTAGTAGAGATAGCCCAGCATCACCACGCCGATGATCGACAGGCGGCGGGCCAGCAGCACAACGCCGCGCACGTCGCCCGAGACGGTCGCGCCGGGCTCGGCGAAGCGCAGCCAGAGCGGCATCACCACATGGTTCGACACCATGGTCGAGAGCGCAATGGCCGCGACGATGACCATCGAGGTCGCCGAGCTGAAGCCGCCGAGGAAGGACAGCACCGCCAGTTCGCCCTGCCCTTGCGACAGCGGCAGCGTCAGCACGAAAAGGTCGGGGTTCGACCCCGCAGGCAGCAGGTCGAGGCCGATCACCGCGATCGGCACCACGAAGAGGCTCATCAGGCCGAGATAGAGCGGGAAGGCCCAGCTGGCGGTGCGCAGGTGGGTCTCGTTGTCGTTCTCCACCACCAGCACCTGGAAGATGCGCGGCAGGCAGAGGAAGGCGGCCGCCGAGAGCAGCATCACCCCGGCCCAGCGACCACCGTCGATACGCCAGTGCCCGAGGTCCGAGGCATCGATCCGTGCCAGCGTCTCGCTCAGCCCTCCGCCCAGCCCCCAGACCACGAAGACCCCGACGGCGAGCAGCGCGAAGAGCTTCACCACCGCCTCGACCGCGATCGCCATAACCACGCCGTTGTGCCGCTCGTTGGCGTCGAGGTTGCGGGTGCCGAAGATCACCGTGAAGAGCGCCAGCCCGGCTGCGACCCAGAGCGCGGTGTGGCCCTTTTCCTCTCCAGCGATCACCTGCCCGGCCGAGAAGGCCTCGAAACTCAGCGTCACCGACTGCAGTTGCAGCGCGATGTAGGGCGTGGTGCCGATCACCGCGAGGATGGTCACCCCCACCGCCAGCAGGTTGGACTTGCCGTAGCGCGACGAGACGAGGTCGGCGACCGAGGTGATGCGCTGCGAGCGGCCGATGCGCACCAGCTTGCGCAGGATCCACCACCAGCCGATCAGCACCAGCGACGGGCCGAGGTAGATCGCCAGGTACTCGAAGCCGGTGCGCACCGCCGAGCCGACCGCGCCGTAGAAGGTCCAGGCGGTGCAGTAGATCGACAGCGACAAGGTGTAGACCGCCGGCGAGCGCAACCAGCGCGCCTGTCCATGGGCAGCGATGCGCTCGGCGGCGAAGGCGATGGCAAAGAGAAACAGCGCGTAGGCAATGCAGACGGCGACCAGCGTGTTGAGCATCTCACTCGCCCCCGTCGCCGAGCCGTTCTCCGGGCGCGGGCCGCCCCAGCGCCCAGGCGATGAAACCCGCAAGCAGCACCAGCAGCAGCCAGACCCCGAACAGATAGACGATCACCGCCGAGCTGCGCACCCCCTCGGCCGGATCCTCCTGCCAGAGCAGCGGCACCAGCCAGAGCAGCGCGCCGAGAAAGGGCAGCACCCGCGCGCCGTCCATCACCCTCCGGCGCCGGTACGACTGGCGCTCGAGGAACAACGGCGGCGTACCGCGACGGGGGGTCCCCTCGCTCATGCCTCTTTCGGGGCGCCGTTCAGCAGGCTCCGCACCATCTCCAGCATCTCGCTGTTGGCGAAGGGTTTCGACATGAAGGCGCTCACCCCCTCGCGCTCGGCCATCTCGCGGTCGCGGGTCTGGCCGCGGGCGGTCAGCATCAGCACCGGCAGCTCGGCGGTCACCGGATCGGCGCGCAGCTCGCGCAGGATGTCGTAGCCGCTCTTGCCGGGCAGCATGACGTCGAGGATCAGCAGATCGGGATTTGCACCGCGCAGCTTGTCATTGGCCGTGGTGCCGTCGGAGTGGGTTTCCACCGACAGCCCTTCGCGCGACAGGATGAAGCTGATCGCCTCGATGATATTCGGCTCATCCTCGATCAGCAGCACGTGTTTGGACATGCACCCCTCTCCCCAAGGCCCCGGACTCTCCCCTTTCCGGTGCCGAGGCTAACTCCCCCGTGTTTTTCCGTTATCGCCAATGTTTATCGTCCTGTCAAAATAAGACCACAGTCAGCCGCCCCGCTCCGCAGCGTCACCCAAGAGCGAGGGCTCGCGCCGGGCCGGGCAGCCCGCGCGGGCGCAGATGCGGCAGGTGACGCCGACCTGCTCGGTCTCCTCGCCGCCCTGCCCCGGACCCTCCGGGGTGAACATCATGTGCGCCTCGAAGATCGGGTCGCGGTTCGGCTCCGGCAGGCTGGCGGGTTGCGCCACGGCAAAGGCCCGCACTGCACCGCCCTGCCGGCCGGCGAACTGCACCCGGCGCGACAGCACGGCCATGGGGCGGCTGAGCGCCGGGAACAACGGCCAGAGCGGGCAGTCGGCCCCGAAGCGCGGGATCGGGAATTCGGGCAGCGGCTTGCGGAAGGTCAGCGCGCCCGAGGCGTCGCAGACCGCCAGTCCCACCGGCCCGCAGGGTGCCCCCGCCGGAAGCGCAGCCAGCCGCCGCATGGCGCGGGCCGGATCGCACCCGAAGCGGCGCACCAGAGCCAGCGGGTCGGCGCCCACCTCGGAGACCGCGGCCAGCACCGGGTCCAGCGGCAGCATAGCCGCGTCCTCGGCGTAGGTTCGCAGGGCGCGCGCCAGCAGCGCCCGCGCGCTGTCGGAAAGATCCGCGTCCAGGTCCGCCGCGAGCGTCTCCGGGGGCTGCCCGGCCTCGAGCGCGGGGAAATGATACCCCTCGCCCTCGAAGATCGCGGTCACCTCTTCCTGCGGGGTGCCGCTCTCGCTCGCCGCCTTGCCCTCGGCCTCCAAGTAACTCACGAGGCTGCGACTGCTCTCGGCGAGCCGGGCGCTGTCCTCGTGGATGTTGCGGTGGAAGCGGCGCTGCCAGTCGGGATCGATCTCCTCGGGCTCGTTGAGGATCGATGCGGCTGATCGGATCGCGGTGACGGTCGAAAGCATCTCGTGCAGCGCCTCGGCCAGTTGCGGGTCGTGCGCAAGCCGGTCGCTGAGCGTCTCGACGCTGCGCTCCAGCGTCTCGATCCGCAGCCGCGCCTCGGCCAGTAGCCGCGCCCATCCGGGAAATCTGCCGGCGAATTCATCGACCCGGTCCAATTCCGCGGTGCTGCCGCGGGTTGTGCTCGCGGCTTCGCGCAGCGAGGCAATCAGCGCCGCCTCGGCCCCCTCCGTCAGCATTGACGGTTCGACCTTGAGAATTTCCGCGAGATCGAGCAGCAATTTGCCACCGATTCTGCGGCGGTTATGCTCGATCAGGTTGAGATATGACGCCGATATTCCCGCCTGCCGTGCGAGGTCGGCCTGCTTAAGCCCTAGAATCGTGCGTCTTTCGCGGATCCGGCTTCCTGTGAGCGTATCGCGGGGCATGATGGTTTTTGAACCCTTTCAAGGCCTTTCTGCGGCGCAAGATAAATTTCTTTACAGCTTAGCCTATTGCTTTGTGCATTTGTTGACAAAAAAATTGTTAACCTAAAAGCAGTTGTTGCGCGATTTTCTTTCGTGGTCCGATACTGATTTTGCACGGACACGTGTTTTGTGTCTTCGGGAAGAGGAGCCCGGGGACGCAGATTTCAAACGGGAGGAAATCAATGTCCAAATCGACTCTGACACGCCGCGGCGTGCTGAGAACGGGTGCCGTCGCGGGAGCCGGCGTCGCCCTGCCGACGATCTTCACCAGCTCGTCCGCATCCGCCTTCACCAACGAGCCCACCGGCGGCACCGTGACCCTCGGCTTCAACGTGCCGCAGACCGGGCCTTACGCCGACGAGGGCGCCGACGAGTTGCGTGCCTTCGAGCTGGCGGTCGAGCACCTGAACGGCGGCGGCGACGGCGGCATGATCAACACCTTCAGCTCGAAGACGCTTGATGGCACCGGCATCCTCGGCAAGAAGGTCGAGTATGTCACCGGCGACACGCAGACCAAGTCCGACGCCGCCCGCGCCAGCGCCAAGTCGATGATCGAGAAGGACGGCGCGGTGATGATCTCCGGCGGCTCGTCCTCGGGCGTCGCTGTGGCCGTGCAGGGCCTCTGCCAGGAGGCGGGCGTGATTTTCATGGCCGGCCTGACGCACTCCAACGACACCACCGGCAAGGACAAGAAGGCGAACGGTTTCCGCCACTTCTTCAACGCCTACATGTCCGCCGCGGCGCTCGCCCCGGTGCTGTCGAAGATGTATGGCAACGACCGCAAGGCCTATCACCTGACCGCCGACTACACCTGGGGCTGGACCCAGCAGGAGTCGATCCAGGCCGCCACCGAGGCGCTTGGCTGGGAGACCGTCAACAACGTGCTGACGCCGCTCGCCCAGACCGATTTCTCGTCCTACATCGCGCCGGTGCTGAACTCCGGGGCCGACGTTCTGGTGCTCAACCACTACGGCGGGAACATGGTGAACTCGCTCACCAACGCCGTGCAGTTCGGCCTGCGCGACAAGCAGGTGAACGGCAAGAACTTCGAGATCGTCGTTCCGCTCTACTCGCGTCTGATGGCGCGCGGCGCCGGCGAGAACGTCAAGGGCATCTTCGGCTCGACCAACTGGCACTGGTCGCTGCAGGACGAGGGCTCGAAGGCCTTCGTGAAGAGCTTCGGCACCAAGTACGGCTTCCCGCCGAGCCAGGCCGCGCACACCTGCTATGTGCAGACCCTGCTCTATGCCGACGCCGTGCAACGCGCGGGTTCGTTCAACCCCTGCGAGGTGGGCGCCGCGCTTGAGGGCTTCGAGTTCGACGGTCTGGGCAATGGCCCGACCCTCTACCGCGCCGACGATCACCAGTGCTTCAAGGACGTGTTGGTGGTGCGCGGCAAGGAGAACCCGGAATCCGAGTTCGACCTTCTCGAAGTGGTCGAGGTCACCCCGCGTGCGCAGGTGGAATATGCCCCGGATCACCCGATGTTCGCGGGCGGCAACCTCGGGTCCTGCAACCCGGGCGCCTGAGCCCTTCACCGGAGCCGGCCAGGTCGCGTTTGCCTGGCTGCATCCCCGCGTTCCCGGCTTCACGCCGGGAACGCTCGCACTTCCTTTGACCTGAAGGCCGGGACATGGACGCAATCATTCTTCAAATCCTGAACGGGCTCGACAAGGGCTCGGCCTATGCGCTGATCGCGCTGGGGCTTACCCTCATCTTCGGCACGCTCGGGGTGGTCAACTTCGCCCATGGCGCGCTCTTCATGATCGGCGCCTTCTGCGCCGTCACGCTCAACCGCATCCTGACCCTGTCGCACCAGGTGGTCGACGAGAGCCGCAAGGACTTTCTCGGCAACCCGCTGAAGGTCGACGTGCCCTACGTGAACGACTGGTTCGGAGAGGCCGCGGGCGCCACGATCATCGACTGGTCGGTGCCGTTGGCGATCCTCTTCTCGATCCCGGTGATGATCGCCATCGGCGTGATCATGGAGCGCGGGCTGATCAAGCATTTCTACCGCCGCCCGCACGCCGACCAGATCCTCGTGACCTTCGGCCTCGCCATCGTGCTGCAGGAGATCATCAAGTATTTCTACGGCGCCAACCCGATCCCGACGCCCGCGCCAGACGTGTTCCGCGGGTCCTTCGATTTCGGCGTGCTGCTGGGCTTCGATCCCAACGTGATCATCTACCCCTACTGGCGCCTCGTCTACTTCGGCTTCGCCGCGCTGATCGTCGGTGCCGTATTCGCCTTCCTGCAGTTCACAACCTTCGGCATGGTGGTGCGCGCGGGCATGGCCGACCGCGAGACCGTGGGCCTGCTGGGCATCAATATCGACCGCCGCTTCACCATCATGTTCGGCCTCGCCGCCGCCGTGGCAGGTTTGGCGGGCGTGATGTACGCGCCGATCAATTCGCCGAACTACCACATGGGAATGGACTTCCTCGTGCTGAGCTTCGTGGTGGTGGTCGTCGGCGGCATGGGCTCGCTGCCCGGTGCGGTTCTGGCGGGCTTCGTTCTGGGCGTGCTCGAGAGCTTCGCGTCGATGAACGAGATCAAGACCATCCTTCCCGGCATCGACCAGATCATCATCTACCTCGTCGCCATCATCATTCTGCTGACCCGTCCGAGGGGCCTCATGGGCCGCAAGGGCGTGATGGAGGACTAAGACCATGTTCGGACTTGGCAAGAAAGATACCACCGTCTTCGTGGTCGTGATCATCCTGGCGCTCTGCGCGCCGTTCATCCTCAACCCCTTCCCCGGCAACAGCTCGCTGGCGCAGTTCAACGCGGGCTATCCCGACCTGATGCAGCGCTTCGTGATCTTCGGCATCTTCGCCATCGGCTTCAACCTGCTGTTCGGACTCACAGGCTACCTGAGCTTCGGCCACGCGGCCTTTCTCGGGGCCGGCAGCTACGCCGCGGTGTGGATGTTCAAGCTGCTGAGCATGAACGTCATCCCGGCAATCCTGCTGTCGATGATCGTGGCCGGGCTCTTTGCCGTGGTGATCGGCTACGTCAGCCTGCGCCGCTCGGGCATCTACTTCTCGATCCTGACGCTGGCCTTCGCGCAGATGAGCTACAACCTCGCCTATTCGGTGCTCACCCCGATCACCAATGGCGAGACCGGTCTGCAGATCACCCTCGACGATCCGCGCATCCTCGGCGCCTCGGCCACCGCCGACGGCGGCATCCCGGTGACCAACCTCTTCGGGCTGGAGATGCGGCACTTCACCACCGTCGACATCGGTGCATGGAGCTTCAACTTCTCGGTCGGCTACTACCTCTGCGCCGCGATCATGATCCTCGCCTTCTACGTGGCGGTGCGCATCTTCCGCTCGCCCTTCGGCATGATGCTCCGCGCGATCAAGTCGAACCAGCAGCGGCTCTATTACACCGGCCTCAACGCCCGCCCCTACACGCTCGCCGTCTTCGTGATCTCGGGCATGTACGCGGGTCTCGCAGGCGGGCTGCTGGCCTCGATGGACCCGCTGGCGGGCCCCGAGCGGATGCAGTGGACCGCGAGCGGCGAGGTGGTGCTGATGACCATCCTCGGCGGTGCCGGCACGCTGATCGGCCCGGTGCTCGGCGCGGGCTTCATCAAGTACTTCGAGAACATCTTCTCGAAGATCAACGATGGCGTGCTGCATGGCTGGTTCGCCTTCCTGCCCGACGGGCTCGAGAATTTAATCGTCACGCTTGTCCACCCCTTCGTCGGCAAGGGCTGGCACCTGACGCTGGGCCTGATGTTCATGCTGGTGGTGATCTTCCTGCCCGGCGGGCTGGTCGAGGGCGGTCAGCGCATCGCCCGGGCGCTGCGGCGCGGCAAGTCCCAAGACAACGGCGCGGCCAACAAGGCCAGCCATGAACCCGCGGAATGAGGAGGCGCAGATGGGCATTCTTGAAGTGAAAGACGTCAACAAGCGCTTCGGCGGGCTCAAGGCCCTGTCGGAGGTGAACCTCAGCGTCGCCGAGAACACCGTGCATGCGATCATCGGCCCCAATGGCGCGGGCAAGTCGACCCTGCTCAACTGCCTTGTCGGCAAGCTGATCCCCGACACCGGATCGGTGCTGTTCGACGGGCAGTCGGTGCTGGGCCGCAAGCCCTTCGAGATCAACCAGATGGGTATCTCCCGCGTGTTCCAGACGCCCGAGATCTTCGGCGATCTGACGGTGATGGAGAACATGATGATCCCGCTCTTCGCCCGCCGCGACGGGGCTTACCGGCTGCACGCCTTCCGCTCGGTCGACAGCGAGGCCGAGCTGCGCAGCCGCGCCGAGGCCATGCTCGAGGACGTGAAAATGCTCGACAAGCGGCACATGCATTCGGCGTCGATGTCGCGCGGCGACAAGCGGCGGCTCGAGATGGCCATGTGTCTCGTGCAGGAGCCGCGCCTCTTGCTGCTCGACGAGCCCACCGCCGGCATGGCCCGCGCCGACACCAACAACACGATCGACCTGCTCAAGGAGATCAAGGAGAAGCGCGACATCACTATGGCGATCATCGAGCACGACATGCACGTGGTCTTCAGCCTCGCGGACCGGATCACCGTGCTCGCCCAGGGCACGCCGCTGGTCGAGGACAGCCCCGAAAACATCAAGGGCCACCCGAAGGTGCGCGAAGCCTACCTGGGCGAAGCGGCGTAAGGAGAGAACCAGATGAACGTCAGACCGGATTTTTCCAAGAACGCCAATATGGCCGAAACGGCCCCGGCCTTCCTGTCGGTGTGGGACATGCACTCCTACTACGGCGAGAGCTACATCGTGCAGGGCATCAACTTCAATGTCCACGAGGGCGAGATCGTCGCCCTGCTCGGCCGCAACGGCGCGGGCAAGACAACCACGCTGCGCTCCATCGCCCGGCTGAACTCGCCGCAGGTCCAGCGCGGCGAGATCTGGCTCGACCACAAGCCGCTGCACACGATGTCCTCCTACGAGGCGGCGACGGCGGGGCTCGGCCTCGTGCCCGAGGACCGGCGGATCATTCCCGGCCTCACGGTCGAGGAGAACTTGCAACTGGCGCAGATCGCCCCGCCGATCGGCTGGTCGATCGAACGGCTCTACGATCTCTTCCCCCGCCTCGGCGAGCGGCGAAAGCAGGAGGGGGTGACCCTTTCGGGCGGCGAGCAGCAGATGCTGGCCATCGCCAGAGCGCTCGCCCGCGACATCAAGGTGCTGCTGCTCGATGAGCCCTACGAAGGGCTGGCGCCGGTCATCGTCGACGAGATCGAGAAGACCCTGCGCCACATCAAGGAACAGGGGATGACCACCATCCTCGTCGAGCAGAATGCCGTGCGCGCGCTGCAACTGGCGGACCGGGCGATCATCCTCGACACCGGCTCCATCGTCTTCGACGGCACCGCCGCCGAGGTTCTGGCGAACGAGGAGCTGCGCGCGGAATACCTCGCGATCTGACCCGGCCCCCGAATTCCCGGTGGGTCGGGGACCCCCGCCGGGACGCGCGCGGGCCGCATTGGGGAGCGGTCCGCGCGCCACTAGGCACCACGCCCCCCGGGTCCGCGCATTGCGCTCTCCTCCCGCCCCCGCGCGCATCCGTGACCCGTTTTCCGGCGATGCGCTCTTGCATTCGCCGCGTGTGGACGCATCCTGCACGGCAACACAGGAGGAGACATCATGACGCAACCCGTCCTTCACCCCCCGTCCGAGGATTTTGTAGCCAAGGCGCATGTCGACGCGGCGCGCTACGATGAGATGTACGCGCGCTCGGTC